>NZ_FUXJ01000003.1:26577-353061 GCF_900167045.1 Legionella maceachernii
AACCCATTCGATGCCTTAACGGATTTTAATGCCGCGTTAGCTCTACAGCCGAATGATGTATTTGCTTTAGCAAGACGGGGAGAGGTTTATCGACAATCGAACCAATTCGATAATGCCTTAACGGATTTAAATGCCGCGTTAGCTCTACAGCCGAATGATGTGTTTGCTTTAGCAAGACGGGGGGCAGTCTATCGACAAATGGGCGATTTGGATAATGCTCTTGTTGATCTCAATAAGGCCTTCGATAATAGTCCGCAAGACGGTTTTATTCTGCACCAAAGAAGTTTGGTTTATTGGCAACAAAATAAAAACGATGCAGCCTTAAACGATCTGGATGCATGGGAGTCCCAGTCAGAGGAGCATGTAGCAGAGTTCGTGCAAGTCGCTGAGATTGCCGAAGAAGAAACATCTTCTGAACCAACCCCAAAAGAAAGCTTGGTAAGCAAGGATTTTTCTTCCAATCCAATCCGTATTGAAGCAAGTGATGAGCAAGTGTTACCAGAAACCTCAGGTTTAAGCTTAACACCCACACCTATGGAAACAGATAATCTTGCATTTGGCTCAATTAATACTGAGGAACAGGCCGGGTCCTCGACAGGATCTCAGAATTCTGGAGAAGAAACGAGCAGGACGACGAAAGAGTTTAAAAAGCCTTGGCAGAAAAATGCACTATTTAGCGCGAAATATTCGGCTAAGTATGAACGTTTGCCGCCTGCGCCTATTAGGTTATTCCATACCCATCGCAATAATTACTCTCAGGTGTTTGACTTTAAGACATTGGAATCTTGTGAGCTATCGGAAAATACTATGGGGGCTCGCAGGCTAATCAGTTTATCCATTGGGCAATCGACCTTTAGACTTTCCACAATGAAAAGGGAGCATCCTGCAAGTGATGAAACGGTTACATTTATTTTTGCAGGCCGAAAAGAAAATGCAATGTTACCCCACCCCGCGGCGCTTGGCGATAAGCAAAGACTACTGCTGGTGGTTAGTGCTGGAGAATACAAGTCGTTTAGCAATCTAAATTATACAGACGCAGTTGAGTTTCTAATCATAGATTCTTTAGAGTCGAGCACCCACGGTAGCTACCAAATTGAAGACATCCAGGCACGCCGGCTTGCTGCCTTTATTCTTTCCTTTCATTGGCAGCTTAAGCATTGTGTTTATCTCGATGACAATCTTGAGTTAATTCAGTCCACGCCTAATTATCCTGCATTATCCACCTGGGCTGAGATAACTGATGTCTTGAAAGCTGATCGAGACAAGGAGAAAGCCGTATTGTGCGGGATGCAAACCTTTTCTTATAAGCCCCATTACTACGTAGAGCCTGACTATTGTTATAAATTGTTCAACCTCGATTTTCAACAATTGACTCAGCTATTGCATTTAGAAACTGCGGACGATGTTTTTATCTTAGGGTATCCAGCCAAATATTCTGGTTACTGTATGCAGGATTTCTACTTTCAGATGATTATAGATTTCGCGCTGTATGCTGCAAATTCAAAGCAGGAAACAGGGCATTTAATGAAAAAACTAGTTTACTTACCCCCGATGGAGTCAATTAGCTTAAAGCGGATGAAACAAAACCAGAATGCAGCTAAAGCCTACACGCGTGGGTTGATAGAGGATATTCTGACGATTACTACAGATGAGTTTGTGCCCCAGGGAATTAGAGAAGAATATGTTCAATTAATGAAAGAAAGTTTGATGCATTTACATAACGAAATTAAACGTAGCTTTAATTTAATGTCTAAGAAACGTCGCGAGCTGGTAACCAGAGATTTTCGGAGTATTGTGCAGGCTAATAATCAAATTGCTCCTTCAGAATCATTCAATAATCTAGAGCCAGAATTGTTGGAGAAAAATGCGAAAAAGCCAAAAAAAAGTGCAAAGCCAATACCGATTAATGACAATTTTTTGCGCACCAATTGGGTGGGGTGTCAAATTAGTGCATTAGCGCCTGCTGAGGTTGTAGATACTTATTTGCAGGAAAAGCCAGTTTCTGATTCCCTTTATCCTCATCAACTCGCCGCTATAAAAATGATTAGTCGATGTAATCAGTCGCATGGTGTACTAAAAATGGCTACCGGAAGTGGTAAAACGCGGGTGCAAATTGTATTCGCTAATTTTCTAATAAAAAGAAATCCGAACGCTGTCATTCATATTGTGGTACCCACTGTTCAACTGGTTAATCAATTCTACCAAGAATTTGTGCAAACGCTGGACACATTAGAGGAGTCAGGGGCAATTAAGAAGGAAAATATTGTTCCGGTGCATAGTAAAGAGAATGGAGTCGCCGCTGGCCTGATTACACTAAATACAATTTTTAGAAGTGAAGCGAGTGTTTATATTTTTTGTGAAGCCAGTTACTCAAAAATGTTAGCGACTGCTGAGAAAAATTTGGCAAACCATCGCGCACCGTTGCTTATCATGTTGGATGAGTTTCATCTTTATAAGCATAAAGCCCGCATTTTGATGGATAGCGGTGTTTCTACGCTTGGATTTTCAGCGACTCCTGGCCCTGATATTGTACCCTTGTACGAATTTAATCGCGCTGATTCACGGGCAGCTTTGCGCACAGCACCTTTGATTATAGACCGTTTATCCTATTCATTGAATCTGGAAAAGAACGAAAAAAAGCATAACAAAATAGCGGTACTGATTAGGCATCATCGACACCCCATGGGTAAACCTTTAGCCTGTTATAAAGGAATTATATACACCAGCAGTATAGAAGAGGCAAATGATCTGACCTCTGCAATTAACGAGGAGGCAGGTGAACAACTTGCGCAAGCGATTCATTCGCAGGTTAAAGATTATAAAAAATGGATAGAGCTGTTCCGCAAAAAAAGCCTGGAAACACCTGCCATTCTAGTCGTAGTGGATATGTTAGGTACAGGGTACGATGATAAAGATGTAGTCTGGGGCCTGTTTGCAAAAAACAATGGTGTTGGTGTGGAAAACCATTCACAAATGGCGGGGAGAGGTTTACGGCTCAATTCAGACTATCCTGAAAAGATAGCGTACATGCTTACTGATGACGATTTATTGTTTGATATTCAGGAAATATACAAAGATGAAGATGCATTAATAATGGCACATCCTGATTATTATACCTACAACCGAGAGGTTATTTACCTCGAGCTCTTAAATGCTGTTGAAAAGCAGCGTCCTTTTAAGCATTATTCAGCGATGTTTCGGCATAACAAGTTGAATTACAGCTTGTCTAAGCACCTGATTTTATTGATGAAGGCTCTGGACTCTAATGAACAAGAGTGGGTACAAGGGCTTTTAAGTGAAAATCGAGTGCTAAAAAAAAATTGGAAAGACCAGCGTGGAAAAGTATTTAATCTGATTGGGACTTTTTTAAATGAAGTGATCGGCCTGCAAGAAGGGCATCAAGATCCCTTGAAAGCGCGTTTATTTACCGTTGATGCATTTCAAAATGTATTGAACGCTGTACATTCTCATTCCTCTGCATTGCTAAAGCAATTGCTGACGGATGCCTCAGTGCAAAGAACTCTGACAGAGCAGTTTAAGAAGGTTTCTGGTGAATATTTTACGATATTCCAACAATATAGGAGCCTGGTAAATAGCCCAAACACACTTCCAAATCGATATGGTTTCTTACAGAGATTAGATAGACCTAGAGGATCCAATTTCTATTTACAGGAGCCTATGGTCAGTAATACTTACTCAAGCCAAAGCTCTCTCTAAACTCGGTCCATGGAATGGGCTTATTGTGTAATTTAAACTTCTTTATTCGATTCAGAGTTAAGGATTTGGCCTATTTCTGCACAACAAAATCACCTCATTTTTCAAGTTCGGCTCTCACCCGCGCTTCGCCTCGATCTCTCCCGCAAGTGGTCGAGGTCACATTTAACTGCAATTTAAATGCCCCGTTTTCTGGACATAACTCAGCTTAACATTGAGAAAAACGCATTACTGTGTTATAATGCGCCAGTTGTTAGAGAGGTCGTACGCATCTGCTGGGTTATAAATGCAGGATGTCAGTGGTAAAAATACCCAATTTGAGCTCTCTACACTGATGGAAAGTAGTAGTCAAGCGCATTTAAAAAAACTATGAATAGGGTTTTTTAGATGTTTAAGTCCTAACTTAACATAAGGGTATTGAATGAAAACATTAGCACTAGTAATGGGTTTGTTTATTCCAGTATTATCATTTGCCGCCAATGTCCCTCCTAATAGAACAATAGACATGTTTCAAGAGCAATGTGCTAAGGAAAAAGATCCTGTAAAGCGCCAAAATTCTTGCCATATTCTTGATCGCCACAGCGAATCCCAGCTAAATCTTCCTGAATTCCATAAAGAAACGGTCACTGTATAAAAAACCAAATAGCGATCCTGAACAAGAGAAATCAAGTCAGGATCGCAATAGTTTTATTTCCTATTCCACCTATCGTTCTCCATTTCAAAGCATTAATCCGCAACAGTCTTCTGATAATGAAGAGTAAGTTCGGGCTCTTCTTCATAGAGCGAATCAATCTTGTAGTGATTTTTTTGCAGCCGATAGCGTTTTGTTAAAATGCTTACATTCATTAGCACAATGCATGCAAGACTCATCATAATAAAACACGGTGAATTGGGAAGCTGAGTTTTGCGAGCTAAATAATCAGATAAGAGAGGGGGCAATCCGGATGCGAGGCTGGCTGCTACTGAAAAAACAATAGAAAGTGCAGTACAGCGAATTTGTAAGGGAAACAATTCGGTGAGTAACACAGAGGAGACGCTGTAGTAGCAGGCACAAGGGACAGAGATCAGCATTTGCATCAGAAGGATATGACTTGTGTTGCCATAATTAATGGCATACATGAATGGATAAGAAAGAAACAGAAGTCCAGCGGTTGCCCACGCTAACATTTTTAGGCGGTCTTGCTTATCTGAGAACCACCCAAAAAAGGGAATAAGGACAGTGACAAAAGCGAGCGAAAATGTCGTGGACATCACAATGAAAGTTCGCGGGACATGTGAGTATTGAGTGGCATGCAAAGGAATATAAAGATAGTAGAAAAACCCTGTAGCAACGGACAGGAAACTGGCAAAAAAAGCGTAGTTAAACATGAAAGGATTTCTTTTAACGAAATCGAGTGATTGATTATAAATGACTCGAGTCGTTGGTTTTGTACGTCCAGCATAGTACATGATGTAAGCTAAACTCTCAGGCATCCGATAGCGGATATAAAAACCAATAAGTGTAGTAAATAAGGCGAGCAAGAAAGGTATTCGCCATAACCAACTTTGCGTGGAAGTATTATTGAGCGAGTGAGTCATTTCGACAACAATGGAAGCAAGAAGATATCCTGCTTTTACTCCGACGGATGGCCAGCATCCGCGAAAGCCTCGCTGCTCACTATCGCCACTTTCCACTAAAAAAGAGGCTGAGTTTAAAAATTCAGACCCTAAGGCCATGCTCTGGATTATGCGAAACAGAAGTAAGAGTCCGGCAGCAAAAAAACCGATTTGCTGGTATTTCGGGATTAAACCAATGAGCACTGTGGATAAACCCATAATGAGAATAGAGCCCATTAATACGTTTTTCCGTCCATAAAGATCAGACAATAACCCTAAAATGAAAGCACCGACAGGTTTGGCTAAATAGGCGAGGAAAATGAGTGACAGGATAACCGTTGGAGTACCTTGATTATCGCCTATTAATACCCGCGAAAGCTCAGCGGATAGAAAATAGCAGATTGAGACGTCATAAGCTTCAACAACGTTCCCCATGAAGCCACCCCAAATGATTTTAGTTTGATGTTTCATATTCAACCTGTGATTTGGGCAAGTAGTCGTATACCCGAAAGAGTTCGCTTAGCATATTGGAACAATATTGGCCTATTTTGTAAAAGTCCTCGTGTTGACTAGCAAACACGTCACGCGTGTGATTGCAGGCACGGTTACTTGCTAAAGAATAAACGAAAAAATGATTTCCAAACTTTGCAGCTAAAGAGTAAGCAATGGGGTAACGATGTTTGATTTGCTTTAAATAATAAAGTTCGTCATATCGCTCTGGAGTGTATAAGGATTGCCAATTGGCTTGGCCGCAAGCGCGAAACCAGTCTGCTTGATACGACTTGTCATAACGCCAAAGACTACTGCTAAATAAGTTAAACTCCAAAGCAGGAGTAGAGGAAAAGCTGAGTATCTGATGTTGTTCATCAATTCGGGCAATAGCAATATGACTAATTTCATGAATGCCCAGCACATCTCTGAACACATTTGATACTTTGGAGCGGAAGGCGAAAAGAGCTTCCAGCAATTGCGGGTGAGGTGTTGCTTCTATGCAATTAGTTTCCATGAGTGACTCTCAAACAGGCTCCATGTTAATGACTAAAGTGCTTTATGGAAGATAAAGCTAAGTCGATAATTTTTTTGGATTGCTCTTCACTGGCATTGATTTGACTTACATCATTGATTAAATCAAGAAGAAAACCAGGAGTTTCTTTTCCTAAGTGAGGGGTATTATATAGATTTGCAGCACGAGTGAGAATATAGAGGAGTAAATTCTTCGTTATCGTCACTTTATTTTCAGATGGGGCAATGTCGGTATGGCTGTCACCAAATAACAACCACCCCGCTGAAACATTCAGTTTCGCAGCGATTTCAACGAGCTTAACCGGTTCAGGAATTGCTTCTCCACGAAGGTATTTCCGACATATTTGAACCGAATAACCCGTAATTTCAGCTAATTTATGAATGCAAACACCGGATGTTGATCGCTGTGAATTGTATCCAGCCGCAATCATTGCATCACGTAAGCGATAAGCAAACTGTTTTGTTAAGTCAACTTTTTCCATGCAGAGATTCGAATGATAAAGTAACCAAATGGTAACAAAGTGTTTTAATTCCTGCAAATAAATGAAGATTAAACGAAATTTATAGTTTCTTTTAGAAATTAACTGTTGCAATTAAGAAATGGCTATGTCATACTGCTCATGAAGCTAAGGAGTAGTTTCAAACTAGAGTCTAAACACTGTAGGGCCGATGGAACATTGTCTTACAGATAGTCCAACTAAGGAAAGAAAGTGGTTTAACCTTAGCAGTTAACCTCGTAAATTTGTGGCTTGAATCGATTGAACATCCATTCAGGCCTCTCTTTTAATAATTAATGACGCGTGGATAGGTGAGAGCACTATTCAACGTGTATCTTGCCTAGGTAGTTATTGCTTTGTGATCCCGGCTTCTATATAATCAACGCCATTTCACATGGTAGAACGAATAATAGGCACGTAGCTCAGTGGTAGAGCACCACCTTGACATGGTGGTGGTCGGTGGTTCGATCCCACTCGTGCCTACCAAATAACCCTGCTGCGCAGGGTTTTTTTTTCCCATACAATCATTAATATTGATGCATGCTTGGGGGAATGGAGGGATAACAGATGCCAAATATTAAACTACCCGACGGAAACGTCAAACATTTTGAGCACCCCATCACTATCCATGATGTGGCTCAAAGCATAAGTCCTAGCTTGGCTAAAGCAGCTCTCGCAGGCCGTGTCAATGGGCAACTGGTTGATACAAGCTATACCCTCTCTCACGATTGTGAATTAGTGATTATTACTGAGAAACAAGAAAAAGACAGTTTGGAAGTGATTCGGCATTCTACTGCGCATTTATTGGCACAAGCGGTTAAAAGTTTATTTCCTAACGCGCAGGTTACTATTGGCCCAGTCATCGAAGATGGGTTCTATTATGATTTCGCTTTTGGCAGACCATTTACACCCGAGGATTTGGAGCGCATCGAAGAAAAAATGCAGGAATTGGCGAAGGCTGATTTCCCAATTACGCGTCGAGAGCTGCCTCGCGATGAAGCCGTTGAGTATTTTCGCAGTTTGGGAGAGGAGTACAAAGCTAAAATTATTGCTGATATTCCTGCTGGCGAAGTGATATCGCTTTATAAGCAAGGGGATTTTGAAGATCTTTGTCGTGGTCCTCACGTGCCCTCCACGGGTCGCTTAAAAGCATTTAAATTAACTAAAGTCGCAGGAGCTTATTGGCGCGGTGATGCGCGCAATGAAATGTTGCAGCGGATTTATGGGACTGCATGGGCAGATAAGAAAGCGCTTGCGGATTATTTGCATCGCTTAGAAGAGGCAGAAAAACGCGATCATCGCAAGCTGGGAAAGGCTCTGGATTTCTTTCATTTTCAAGACATTGCACCGGGTATGGTATTTTGGCACCCAAAAGGGTGGACTGTTTATAAATTGCTTGAGCAATACATGCGAGATCGTTTAGTTGATTTCGGATACCAAGAAATCAGAACCCCCCAACTTGTCGATAAAGTTTTGTGGGAAAAGTCAGGGCACTGGGAAAACTTCCGCGAGGAGATGTTTGTTACAGAAACAGAGAATCGCCAATATGCGGTCAAACCAATGAATTGCCCTTGCCATGTGCAAATTTACAATCAAGGATTAAGAAGTTACCGCGATTTGCCAATGCGTCTTGCCGAATTTGGAAATTGCCATCGCTGCGAACCCTCTGGCGCTCTACACGGTTTGATGCGTGTACGCAATATGGTTCAAGATGATGCACACATTTTTTGTACTGAAGAGCAAATTCAATCCGAAGTGGCAATGATGTTGGAGCTGGTAAAATCAGTGTATGCTGATTTTGGTTTCACAGAAATAAAGTATCGATTAGCATTACGCCCAGAAAAACGAGTGGGGAGCGATGCTGTTTGGGAAAAAGCTGAAAATGCATTAAAAGAAGCAATGAGCAGCCATAGTATTAAGTGGATAGATGCTCCGGGAGAGGGCGCATTTTATGGGCCTAAAATTGAGTGCTCTTTAGCAGATTGCTTAGGCCGTATTTGGCAATGTGGTACAATCCAAGTTGATTTTTCCATGCCTGAGCGCTTAGGGGCGCAATACGTCGCTGAAGATGGATCCAAACAGACTCCAGTGATGTTGCATCGTGCTATTTTAGGTTCTCTCGAACGTTTCATGGGAATTTTAATTGAGCATTACGCAGGGAGACTGCCACTTTGGTTAGCCCCATTGCAGGTTTCGGTGCTCACAATTAGTGATAAGCAGCATGATTTTGCGCAAAAAGTGACTAATATTTTGCAGAAACAAGGGATTCGTGCAAATTTTGACTTGAGAAATGAGAAGATTGGCTTTAAAATCCGCGAGCACACCTTGCAAAAAGTCCCTTATTTGCTCGTTATTGGTGACAAAGAGGTCGAAAAAAACGCTGTTGCAGTACGAACTCGTGAAGGTAATGATCTAGGTGTGATGAGTGTTGATACAATTTGCGATGTCTTGGATAAAGAAATTGCAGCAAAAGGTCGTGTTAAAAATGACTAGGACTGTTTTACATTTCGCTAGTTTGAGCCAAAATATAAACAATTTGGCGAGATAGTAGAAATAGAAAGAGATCCCAAACTACTTGGAGGAATGAACTATTAGTGCATCAAGTAAGCGTGACGGCGATCGCGCGCGTATTAATGAACAGATCAATGTACCTGAGGTACGCTTAATTGATGTCGATGGCAATCAGGTGGGAATTGTATCAACGCGAGAAGCCCTGCGTGCAGCAGAAGAAGGCGGTTTTGATTTGGTGGAGATTTCCCCCACGGCAAAGCCCCCTGTGTGCCGCATCATGGATTATGGTAAATTTCTCTTTGAGTTGAGTAAAAAACAAGCTGAAGCAAAGAAAAAGCAGAAGCAGATTCAAGTCAAAGAACTGAAATTCCGTCCAACGACGGAAGATGGAGATTATCAGGTCAAGCTACGCAACCTGATCCGTTTCCTAAATCATGGCGACAAGGTGAAAATCACTCTGCGGTTTCGCGGTAGAGAGATGGCTCATCAGGAAATTGGTATGAAAATCATGGAGCGCTTGCAGCGCGATACTGCCGAACACGCAGTTATTGAACAGCATGCAAAACGTGAAGGTCGTCAATTGTTGATGGTTTTAGCGCCGAAGAAAAAGCAATAGTAGTTGTTGAATATCTTGATTTGATGGATTCATTCTGATCCACAAATGGATTGAAAGCGCTACATCATAATTAGCAGTAATGTGAATGCGGAGTAAAATGTTATGCCTAAATTGAAAACACATAGTGGAGCGGCAAAACGCTTCCGAAAAACGGCAAGTGGTCGAGTTAAGCGCCGCGGTGCTTACAGAAACCATATCCTCACTAAAAAATCACCGAAGCAAAAACGTCATTTGCGTGTTTCTTCAGGTGCTTTGAAAGAGTGTGATGCGCGTTTGGCCAAACGCATGTTACACGGTAGTTAAGGGGAGGATTGAGAGATGCCAAGAGTTAAACGTGGTGTGACTGCTAAAGCGCGTCATAAGAAAATTTTAGATCAAGCCAAAGGTTATTACGGTGCCCGTAGCCGGACTTACCGTGTTGCCAAGCAGGCTGTGATTAAAGCGGGTCAATACGCCTACCGTGATCGACGTCAAAGAAGACGCCAATTTCGTGCATTGTGGATTACTCGAATTAATGCACAAGCTCGTGAATGTGGAATGTCTTATAGCCGTCTAATCGATGGTTTAAAGAAAGCAGGAATTGAATTAGATCGCAAAATATTGGCTGATATGGCCGTATATGATAAACAGGCGTTCGCTGCAGTGGCTGAAAAGGCTAAAGCGGCGCTCGGTTAAAAGGGATAGCTCAGGCCCTCTATTTATGTCTACTGGAACGGCCGAGGCATTTACCCTAAGAGTTTGTTGCCAATTCGCTAACTTGTGGCCTAAGGAACAAGTTAGTAGAATTGATAACAATACCTGGTTTCTATCTGTATAATTTACTAAGGGAGGCTATAGCCTCCTTTTTTACATGTGGGTTTAATCATGCAAGATATTATCCTGCTACGGCAAAAAGCTGCTGATGCGATTTCTCAAGCACAAGACGTTACAGCCTTGGAGACTATCCGTGTCGAATATTTAGGAAAAAAAGGCCATTTGACCGAGATTCTTAAAGGATTAGCAGGCTTATCTACAGAAGAAAGACCCAAAGTAGGGCAATTAGTCAATCAAGCAAAGATTGATATCAGTAAATTAATTGAAGAAAAAATGGCGTATCTCAAAGAGATGCAGCTGCAAAAAAAATTATCGGCCGAACGGATCGATGTGTCACTTCCCGGACGCAATCACAAATCGGGTTCTCTACATCCAGTCACCCAAGTAAAACAACGCGTCAACGATTATTTCAGCCGTTTGGGCTTTGATATTGTTGAAGGGCCTGAAGTTGAAACGGAATTTTATAATTTCGAAGCCCTTAATATTCCTGGGCACCATCCTGCTCGGGCAATGCATGATACCTTCTACTTTGGTGATGGACGGTTATTACGTACACACACTTCACCGGTACAAATACGCACCATGGAAAAGCGAAAGCCCCCCATGCGATTAATTGCTCCAGGGCGGGTCTATCGTTGTGACTCGGATTTAACTCATACTCCCATGTTTCATCAGGTGGAAGGATTGTTAATTGATAAACAGGCGACGCTTGCTGGATTAAAAGGTGTATTACAAGATTTCTTTGCGCATTTCTTTGGCCGCGAACTCGCATTGCGGTTTAGACCTTCTTATTTTCCCTTTACTGAACCCTCGGCTGAAGTGGATATTGAGTGCACCCAGTGTGCCGGCAAAGGCTGTCGCTCTTGCAAATTCACCGGATGGCTAGAGGTGTTGGGTTGCGGTATGGTACACCCCAATGTACTGACGGCAGTCAACATTTCACCGGAAGAGTACCAAGGCTGGGCATTTGGTATGGGTATGGATAGATTAGCAATGTTGTATTTTGGTATTGATGATTTGCGAATGATGTTCGAGAACGATTTAACTTTTTTAAGGCAGTTCTAGAAGGCGTGGCCGAATTTTGGCCAAAATAGAAAAAGGTAACAAGCCAAGTCGATATTAGGCGGATTTTTTATGAAAGTGAGTGAATTGTGGTTACGCGAGTGGGTAAATCCTTCTTTAAATGAGCAGCAACTTGCGTCGCTCTTAACCATGGCTGGTTTAGAGGTTGATGCAGTGACTCCTGTTGCCGGTGCCTTTGATCGGGTCATTGTCGCACAGGTAACGAACACAAAACCTCACCCGCAAGCGGATAAATTAACTTTATGCGAAGTGAATACCGGTAATGGAAATCCATTAAAAGTAGTTTGTGGTGCTGCAAATGTTCGAACCGGATTAAAAGTAGCGCTTGCCCAGATTGGCGCAAACCTTCCCGGTGGTTTAGTGATTAAGGAGACAACGCTACGGGGAGAACTGTCTCAAGGGATGCTTTGCTCTACTACTGAACTTGGCTTAACCGATACTTCAGACGGAATTATGGAGTTGGAGGATGATGCACCCATAGGAACTAATTTACGGACATACCTCACGCTTGATGATCATGTGTTTGATATTGATTTAACCCCTAACCGAGCCGATTGTTTTAGTGTTTTGGGTATCGCGCGCGAAGTGTCAGCGCTAACCCGATTGCCACGCAAAGCCATTCCGCAACACATTAGTCAACCCACCACGGACGAAACATTAGCGATTCAACTACATGCAAAAGAAGCCTGTCCAAAATATGCTGGGCGAATAATTCGTGGTATCAACTTTCAAGCCCGAACGCCAAGCTGGATGAGCGAGCGATTGCGTCGTGCAGGGTTACGCGCTATTCATCCGGTAGTCGATGTGACGAATTATGTCATGCTCGAGCTGGGGCAACCGATGCACGCTTTTGACTTACAAACCATTAAAGGGGATATCATTGCTCGTTTTGGTAACGACAATGAAACGCTTGAACTGTTAGACGGTCAGCAAGTGAAGCTAAATAATAATGTCTTGGTGATTGCCGATAGCGAAAAACCTTTAGCCATGGCTGGGGTTATGGGTGGGCAAGCAAGTTCTGTGAAGGAAGAGACTCAAGATATTTTCTTAGAAAGTGCCTATTTTAACCCATTAACAATTGCTGGCGTCGCCCGAGGATTCGGTCTCAGCAGTGATTCTTCGCAGCGTTTTGAACGTGGGGTTGATCCCAATTTACAAGTTTTGGCATTAGAGCGTGCCACAGCGCTTTTATTGGATATTGTCGGAGGCCAGGCAGGCCCTATTACTTTAGCTTCTGAGCCTCAAGCTTTACCGGCAAAGGTGAATGTGCTGTTTAACCCGGAAAAAGTAAAACGAATTACCGGCATGAGCATCGCTGAAGAAGAGATGCTGAACATGCTCCAGGGGCTAGGGATGACGGTAAATAAAGAGTCGACCTTATGGAAAGTCGATGTCCCATCCCATCGTTTTGACATTAGTCTCGAGGCGGATTTAGTAGAAGAAATCATCCGTTTGTATGGCTATGATAAAATGCTTGGAGAAAAAATAACCACTGAAGTCCAAGCTGGGACAATTAATCCCCTAGAAGCGCTGTCTGCGCAAATTGCCCGTATATTCACAGCCAGAGGGTACCATGAAACGATTAGCTATAGTTTCGTTGACCCTGAGTTACAACAAACACTTTTCCCTCATGCAGAAGTTTTTCAACTACTTAATCCCATTTCTTCCGAACTTTCACAGATGCGAGTCAGCCTATGGCCCGGATTGCTTGCTTCTATGGTGTATAATGTGCATCGGCAACAAACAGCGATCAAATTCTTTGAGAATGGGGTGATTTTTGAAGGGCAAGGGGATTCATTACAAGAGCATCCGTGTGTAGCTGGTATATTAGCCGGTGAATATGGCGCGTTGAATTGGAGTGAAAAGGCTAGAAAATTTGATTTCTATGATCTAAAGGGTGATTTAGAGGCGCTTTTTGCTTCGCTTCACCTCAAAAACATAAGCTTTGAAAGTGCCGATCATTCGGCACTGCATCCAGGCAAATCAGCGGTCATTATTATTGATGGACAACAGATTGGCTGGTGTGGCGTATTGCACCCGCGTATAGCTGACGCGCTGGATCTGAGTCATGAGGTCATTTTGTTTGAATTACGGATAAAAGAGTTAGTTGCAGCAACGCCTATTCGCTATTTGCCCATTTCAAAATTCCCTCAGATACGTCGTGATTTATCGATGCTAGTTAATGAAGAAATCACTGCGGCTCAAATCGAATCACAAGTGCGAAAGGTGGTTAGCGATGACAAGCTAAAAGCATTCGATGTTTTCGATGTATACACGGGTGAATCAATTCCGGCAGGCAAGAAAAGTTTAGCGATCGCCCTGACTTTACAAGACAATCAACGAACGATGGTTGACAGCGAGATCAATGCAATAATTAGTGCTATAATCAAAAAACTAAACGAGGAATTTTCTATAATATTGAGGGACTAATCGTGAATGCGCTAAGTAAAGCAATGATTGCGGAAGCTTTGTGTAATGAGCTAAATCTCACTAAACCTGATGCTAAAGAGATGGTAGAGCAATTTTACGAGACATTAAGACATGCACTTGAAAGTGGTGAAAACGTCAAATTGTCAGGGTTTGGTAACTTCACTTTACGTGATAAAGCTCAACGCCCAGGGAGAAACCCTAAGACAGGTGAGGAAATTCCTGTGGTAGCCCGTCGTGTTGTTACCTTTAAACCAGGCCTCAAGTTAAAAACCAAAATAGAACAGCGGGGTAAGTAAGCGGTTGACCTACTATAGTAAGCATATCTTTTTGTGCACAAACCAGAAAATACCTGGAAAAAAATGCTGTGCAACTTCCGGTGGAGAGCCCTTTTTTGATTATATGAAATCGAAATTGCTGGAGCTTGAGCTGCACGGACCTGGCAAAATCAGAATGAGTAAAACAGCGTGTTTGGGTCGTTGTGGTGAGGGACCCTGCATCGTGATCTATCCCGAAGGAGTATGGTATACTTACGCCACCCTGGCTGATATTGATGAAATTATAAACAGCCATCTTATTGCAGGCGAGCCTGTAGAACGCTTGCTAATTCCCAATTAGCCGGATATTGCAAGAATTTATAACATTTTTACTTGTAGGTTATCCTAGTTTTAGTTAAAATCGCCCGTCTGATTGAAAGATTACCAATAAAGGCGGTACGGAGTTAATTTAATGAAAACATTTAGCGCCAAGGCACACGAAGTCAAACGTGACTGGTACGTGATCGATGCGAGTGATAAGGTTTTAGGTCGTCTTGCTACCGAGATTGCCCGTCGTCTGCGCGGCAAGCACAAAGCAGAGTACACCCCACACGTTGACACTGGTGATTATATTATTGTAACTAATGCAGAAAAGGTAACTGTAACCGGCCGAAAATTTAAAGAGAAGATGTACTATCATCATTCTGGATTTCCTGGTGGTATTAAATCGACTTCTTTCGATAAATTACAGGCAAAAAATCCTGCGCGTATTATTGAGCTAGCGGTAAAAGGTATGCTTCCCAAAAATCCTTTGGGTCGAGAAATGTATCGTAAGCTTAAGGTTTATATCGGTAATGAGCATCCACATGCTGCACAGCAACCTAAGCAACTTGAGATTGAGGAATAAGTATTATGGCTGATAGACAGCAATACTATGGTACTGGTCGTAGAAAAAGTTCAACGGCTAGGGTCTTTTTGCGTCCTGGTAAGGGCGAAATCAAAGTCAATAATCGCGCCTTGGAAGATTACTTCGGTCGCGAAACTTCTTGCATGATTGTTCGTCAACCTCTTGAAACAGTTGACGTAATCGGCAAATTTGATATTTATGCCACTGTTGTGGGTGGCGGAATCTCCGGGCAAGCCGGTGCCGTGCGCCTTGGCATCGCTCGTGCCCTTGTTGCTTATGATGAGCATGATTTGGCTGAAGATGCAGAACCCAACCCTAATTCTTTCCGAAGAAAATTACGTGCACGTGGACTGTTGACTCGTGATTCTCGTCGCGTAGAAAGAAAGAAAGTCGGTTTGCACAAAGCACGACGTGCAACCCAGTACTCCAAGCGTTAATTGTCATTATCTACCCCGCATCAAGCGGGGTTTTTTATACCCTTTAGTATGGGGTATTGTCATTAAGTTAAGGAATCGGACGCTATCGCTACGTCTCGCGGCTTGTCCGTGCGATCCAAGAACCTCTCACCATCGCTGGATCCCGTAGACAAGCTGCGCGGCGTAGGTAAACGAGCTGTGCCATTAACTTAATGGCAGTGGTATGGGAGGTGATCTATTACTAAAAATAATTGTCATCGCGAAGACTCCGATAATGACACGATAGATGAGCAAAGACGCCGATTTTTACTCGCTACAACAGGTGTCCTAGGTGGAATTGGGGCTGCTTGCGCTTTAACTCCTTTCATTTCTTCTTGGTTACCGAGTGCTAAAGCCCAAGCGGCTGGAGCGCCTGTGACGGTCGATCTCAGCAAGCTCGAACCTGGGCAGCAAGTGACTGTGGAGTGGCGAGGCAAGCCTGTGTGGATAATCCGGCGGACCAAGGAAATGTTGGCACAGATCAATGGACATGATGCTCAATTGCGTGATCCAGAGTCATTGGTTGAACAACAGCCTAGTTATGCAAAAAATCAATACCGTTCAATTAATCCAGAATATTTGGTGCTCGTCGGTATTTGTACTCATTTGGGTTGTTCTCCGAAATATACTCCCACTAAAAATGAATTAGGCTCTCATTGGCCCGGCGGTTTTTATTGCCCTTGTCATGGCTCAACCTTTGATCTTGCAGGACGAGTATTTAAAGGTGTTCCAGCACCTATCAATTTGGAAGTACCGCCTTATCAATTTATCAGCGAGAATGTCATCGTGATTGGTCAAGATCAAGAACATGAGTAACTTAGTATGAAAAAAGTAGTGAATTGGTTGGACGAACGCTTCCCTCTTTTGTGCACTTGGAAAGAACATTTCAGTGATTATTATGTGCCTAAAAACCTTAATTTCTTTTATTTATTTGGTTCCTTAGCCTTGCTTATTCTGGCTATGCAGCTCATGACAGGATTATGGTTGACTATGTTTTATGTGCCTACCGCACAGCAAGCGTTTAGCTCCATTGAATACATCATGCGAGATGTTAATTATGGGTGGCTACTGCGTTATATGCATTCTACAGGAGCATCGGCTTTTTTTATTGTGATCTATCTGCACTTGTTTAAAGCCTTATTATATGGTTCTTACCAGAAGCCGAGAGAATTGATATGGCTGTTAGGGATGGCATTATTCGTTCTATTAATGGCGGAGGCTTTTTTGGGTTATTTACTTCCCTGGGGGCAAATGTCCTATTGGGGGGCCCAAGTTATTACTTCTCTATTAAGTGCGATTCCTTATATTGGTGATCACTTAGTCACTTGGCTTAGGGGCGATTACAATGTCGCAAATGCAACGTTACAGCGCTTTTTTGCTCTCCATGTGATTGGCGTCCCTCTTTTATTGTTATTTTTGGTTTTCTTACATCTCATTGCGCTACATAAAGTGGGTTCTAATAACCCTGAAGGAATCGAAATTAAGGCAGCACTTGATTCACGAGGTAAACCTTTGGATGGAATTCCGCTGCATCCCTATTTTTCGGTAAAGGATTTCGTCGGTATTCTCGGCTTTTTAATTCTTTTTTTTGCTATTGTCTTTTTTTTCCCGGAGATGGGCGGGTATTTTTTAGAGCGAGAGAATTTTGCTCCTGCTAATCCTTTAGTCACTCCAGAGCATATTGCTCCCGTGTGGTATATGACACCCTTTTATTCCATTTTGCGCGCCATTCCCGATAAATTAATGGGTGTTATTGCCGTGGGCGGCGCAATTTTAATTTTATTATTCATGCCGTGGCTAGATAAAAGCCCGGTGCGATCGATGCGGTATAAAGGATGTTACTCAAGATTTGCTTTAGGTGTATTTGTCATCTGTTTCTTTATTTTAGGGTATTTAGGTACGGTTAATGTAACTCCTTTAAATCAATATTTGGCACGGGTTTGTACAGCAGTTTATTTTGCTTATTTCTTATTGATGCCGGTTTACAGTCGTTATGAAACCTCTCGATTTCCACCCAAGAGGATTAAAGGGTGAGTAAATACATTAAATACCTAATTGGTTGTTTTGCGCTTTTAGCGCTGCAAATGACTCAAAGTGCGGTAGCGCTGTTACCAGTAAAAATAGATGTTCATGATCAAACAAAACTTCAGCGTGGTGCAAAAATTTTCATGAATTATTGCTCTGGTTGTCATTCATTACAGTATTTACGTTATAGTCGTATGGGTAAGGATTTGGGTTTAGTCACATTTAATGGCCAGTTGGATACCCGTTTACTCATTAACAACTTGGTGTTTACTCATGCAAAAGTGCAGGATCCTATTCAAGTCAGTATGCCTGTTGCTGATGCACGACAATGGTTCGGACTTGTTCCTCCCGATTTGTCCTTAACTGCTCGAGAACGCGGAGCTGCCTGGATTTACACGTACTTAAAAAGCTTTTATGCAGACAGCGCCCGTCCTTTTGGTACGAATAATTTACTTGTTCTAGATACAGCAATGCCTAATATTTTGGCTCCTCTTGAAGGAGAGGTGATTGCCAGGACAGAGAGTTCTTGGCAAATACCGCGATTAGTGCTTAAGCAAAAAGGAGAAATGAGTCCGCAGCAATTTGATGAAATGCTTGAAGATTTAGTGACTTTTCTTGTTTATGTCGCTGAGCCGGCGAAACTAGTCCGTTATAGTATTGGCATTAAAGTGATTATCTTTTTGCTTATTTTTTTGGTTGTGGCTTACTTGCTCAAAAGAAGTTACTGGAAAAAGGTTTAATAAATTTAAATTCTCACCTCATTCCAATAAAAAATTGTGATAGAATAGTGCCTTTTGACATACTGCAAAGTATGGGTTAGGTAAAAGCTCAAATCCCCCTTATGAATGTTTACTCGAATGGTCGGATTTGAGCACTTACATTTTCAGAGGAGTCGCGATGGCCATTGTAACAAAGCGTACAATTATGTCTTTGTATTCTGACAATGATGATGTTTACAGTCATCAAGTGCGTATAGTTTTAGCAGAGAAGGGAGTCAATGTTGAAATCCTTCATGCTAAGCAAGGTGAAGCTCCCGAAGATTTGTATACAATTAATCCCTATGGATCGGTTCCTACACTGCTTGATCGAGAGCTCGTGTTGTATGAAGCACGAATCATTATGGAATATTTAGATGAGCGATTTCCTCATCCTCCTCTTTTACCTGTTTATCCTGTTGCTCGTGCCGAAGCGCGTAAAATGATGTTTCGTATAGAGCAGGATTGGTATTACCTTTTGCAACGCATAAAAGGGGATATCGAGATTGAGCAATCTCGTCAATATTTATTAGACAGCTTAACTAGTCTTGAGCCTGTTTTTGCTGATAAGGCTTATTTCCTAAGCGATGAATTTTCTTTATTGGATTGTGCGCTTGCTCCTTTATTGTGGCGATTACCCCAGCTAGGAATAGAGATACCGGCGAAATTAAAGGGCTTAAATGCTTACATGCAGCGATTATTTAAACGTGATTCTTTTCAAGCGAGTTTATCGGATGTTGAGAGACAACTAAGAGCGGCCTAATGATGACTACTATGACTTCCAACAAGCCATATCTGATTCGAGCAATTTATGATTGGATAGTAGACAATGATTTAACGCCTTACATTCTAGTCAACGCTGACTATCCTAATGTTCAAGTGCCGAGAGAACATGTGAATGGTGGTCGTATAGTACTCAATATTTCGCCCAAAGCTTGTCGAGGCCTACATCTTGAAAACGATAGAATCGTTTTTACTGCGCGGTTTTCAGGACAAAGTGTACAAATTTTTGTTATTCCCGCTGCTGTGCTTGCCATTTATGCAAAAGAAAATGGCCGCGGAATGGAGTTTGGTGAAGAGTACAGTAATGAACCTCCCCCTCCTCCTAAGCCAGCAAGTGCAGCCTCTACAAGGCGCGGCAAGCCGTCATTAACTCTAGTGAAAAAAGACGAAAAAGATTAAGATTTCTAGGGGCTGTCGACAAATAAATGTGACGACTTTTAGTCAGAAAGGTTAACTAAGTAGGGTGGATTGTTTGACAATGGCGCTGCCTTAAGGATTAAAAGGCCCTCCGTTTACGTGCCGTGGTTTGTTCGCAGAGGTATCCACGGAGGGAGCTAAATGCCAGAGTAGAATCTCTACGTCCACGCAGCAAGCCACGGGACGCAGGAGTGATAAATCCTTAAGGCAGCGCCATTAAGCCGTTTGGCTCAGCATCGATTTGGATATGATTCCAATATTGGCCAAACTTATTTCACCGTAAAACCTATTGTCAACAGCGCCTCGGAAAGATTAATTTCTATTAACGCTTCAATTGATCAAATGGAGCACTAGCGATGATATCAGCAAAAACTGCCCTTTATCAAACTCCTCATATTCGTACTTGCGAACAAATGGCTATGGATGAATTGGGTTTGACCGAAGAGGAATTAATGGAACGGTCTGGTTCTAGTGCTTTTTCGACCTTAACCATGTTACATCCTGACGTGAGGACAATTTCCGTATTTTGCGGCAGCGGTAATAATGCCGGTGATGGTTATGTATTAGCTCGCTTGGCTAAGGAAAAAGGATATTCAGTTATCATTAATCAATATAAAGCGATTGACCATTTGCCTCCGACGGCTCGTCATGCTGCTGCTCAAGCCATCGCTGCGGGAGTGCCTTGTCAATGCTTGGATGACCCTATCGATAGCGATGCAGAATTAATTGTGGATGCATTGTTAGGGATTGGTATAAAAGGGAAGGTGCAAGGCCCAATTGCCACTGCAATTAATCAAATCAATGATGCTCAACTTCCTGTTTTGGCGATTGATGTTCCTTCGGGATTGGACGCCGACACAGGGCGTGTAATGGGTGTTTGCGTGCAGGCGTCTGTGACGGTCACGTTTATTGGGTATAAGTTAGGGTTAATGACTTTGGATGGACCTGATCACTGTGGTCAGGTGGTTTGCCACAATTTACACTTGGATAAGTGCCTAGCATCGATACAGCCTGCTGCCTATCTTTTAGATGAAAAATTACCTAAAATTCTTCTGCCCCGGCGCTTAAAAAATTCACATAAAGGAAAATTTGGCCATGTATTAGTGATTGGTGGCAATTACGGAATGCCAGGTGCTGTTTATCTGGCAGCAAATGCAGCTTTACGCGTGGGAGCGGGGCTCGTTACTATAGCGACACGTCCTGAACACGCCAGACAAGCTTTGCCTAACCTCCCGGAAGCGATGTTACATGGAATCGAGGCGATTGAAGCGTTACTGCCACTCATAGCGAAAGCAACTGTTTGTATTCTTGGTCCTGGCCTTGGAGAGGATGAGTGGGCTAAGGCGTTGTTTGCCACAGCGCTTGCTTCACAATTACCCATGGTAATTGATGCTTCAGCTTTACGCCTATTGGCAAAAAATCCCCAGCATGATGATAACTGGATTTTGACTCCACATCCTGGTGAGGCAGCAAATTTATTGAATTGCACAACGGATGAAATTCAAGAAGACCGTTATCAAGCAGCTATTCGTTTGCAAGATCAATACGGTGGTAATGTCATCCTAAAAGGAGCAGGCTCTTTAGTGGCAACAGATGAATCAGAAATTTATCTATGTAATGCCGGCAATCCAGGAATGGCAAGTGCTGGAATGGGCGATGCACTGAGTGGTGTTATTGCGGGATTAGTTGCTCAAGGACTACTTCTTGCGGATGCAGCCAAATTAGGTACGTGGCTGCATGCTGCAGCAGGTGATGCTGCTGCTCTTGAAAAAGGAGAGCGGGGTTTATTAGCAGGGGATCTAATGCCTTGTTTACATCGTTTAGTCAATTGGACAGGGCATGACGACTGTTAATACGTTTAATTTACCTGATGAAAGCACCTCGGAAAGCCTCGCGGCGCGATTAGCTAATTGCCTGACCACTCCTCTAATAATGACTTTTAGTGGTGAAATAGGTGCTGGTAAGACGGCTTTTATTCGTGCAATGCTTCGTGCTCTAGGCGTGACAACAGCAATTAAGAGCCCAACTTTCTCAATAGTGGAGAGTTATCAGTGTCAGCACTTGCAAATACATCATTTTGATCTGTATCGTATTCATGATGAAACAGAGCTGGAGTATATTGGATTTAGAGATTATTTTTTGGCGAATTCGATCTGTTGTATTGAATGGCCAGAGCGGGCTCGTCATAGTTTAGATTATGTGGATATGAATTTTGCATTTGAGATCAGGGGGAGTGGGCGCTTATTGACGATACATCCACTAAGCCCCGCTGGAGAAACAATGCTATCTTGCCTTGTAGGTAAACAATGAAAATGCGAATTTTTTGCTTTAGTTTATTGATGGTAATGTGCCCTACATTAATGGCAGCAAAATTACTATCCGTGGAAGTCAAGCAGGAGGCAGGCCATCCTTCAGTGCTTTTTAAGTTAGATAGTGCAGTGGCCCATAAAGTATTTACGCTCACTAATCCCAACCGCGTAGTAATCGATTTTGAAGATACTGATTTAGCGCTTGACCTTAACCGAGTCAGTTTGAAAAACCCATTGATTAAGTATCTGCGAAGTGGTCATCCTAATCCTAAAACATTACGTTTAGTATTAGAAGTGAGTCAGGTTGTACAAACAAAAACAAATCCATTAAACCCATCGGCAGCAAAACATGGCTTTTCGCTCGATTTGTCTGCGAATGGGGAGCGAAGTATAAAACCAGTATCGCTTGCTAAGTCGCCCTCCACAATAAAATTATCTGAGACTAACAAAGCTGTGGTGGCCCCTATTTCAGTGCGCCATGCTCCGAATCGAAATTTACGGGACGTTATTGTTGCATTGGATCCAGGGCATGGTGGGAAAGATCCTGGCGCAAGTGGGCCAAGAAACACTTCGGAGAAGGACGTGACTTTAGCGATAGCGTTAAAGCTCAAACAAATCATCGATAGACAACCCGGCATGCGTGCAGTGCTGACTCGTAAAGGGGATTACTATATTGGCTTACGTGAACGCCTAAATATTGCTAGAAAATACAATGCTGACGTATTTATTTCAATCCACGCGGATGCTTTCATTAACCAACATTCACATGGTGCTTCCGTATTTGCCTTATCACAATCAGGAGCGACAAGTGAGGCAGCCCGTTGGTTAGCAGAAAAAGAGAACTATTCTGAATTGGGAGGAGTTAATTTAGCAGATTTGGATGATCAGAGTGGCTTAGTGCGCACCGTGCTAATCGATTTGTCTCAAACTGCCACAATTGGTTCAAGTTTGCATATGGGTGAAAGAGTGCTACGTAACTTAGATACGATTACTACCTTGCACAATAATAAGGTTGAGCAAGCGCGATTCATGGTGCTTAAATCACCAGACATCCCTTCAATTCTCATTGAGACCGGGTTTATTTCGAACCCTCGCGAGGAACGAAATTTGACAAGCACTGCTTATCAAACCCAACTCACGCAAGCGATTTTCCAGGGGCTTAAACGCTATTTTTGGGATTACCCACCCCACGGTACACGAATTGAGGTCTTAGCTGGGAATGGCAATGTTCAAGTGCAAAAAAACAACATTAACCTGCTGTCGAAACGCGCCGTAAGGGAGGAACTGCGAGGAGAGGATTCCAGCACATCAATGGGTGCCGTAGCGAGTGAAAAAAAGGTTATTCATTTGGTGCAAAGAGGAGAGTCATTGCCAAAAATTGCTAAAAAATACCATGTGCCTGTCGCTGTCCTTCAGGCAGCCAATCATTTGCCTGATTCTCGAATTCTGGCTGGGCAAAAACTTATCGTACCTGTCTCGATCACATGAGAATTCAGCAGTTACCAACGGCCGTCGCTAATCAAATTGCTGCAGGTGAAGTGATTGAACGACCTGCCTCGGTGGTCAAAGAGTTATTAGAAAATGCCTTCGATGCACAAGCAGATATCATCACTATTGATATTAGCTATGGCGGGTTAAATCAAATCAAGATAAGTGATAATGGCATCGGCATTGTGGCTGAAGATTTACCTCTCGCCATCGCTGCTCATGCAACGAGCAAGATTAACGAATTAAAGGATTTATACGCCATTTCTAGTATGGGGTTTCGCGGTGAAGCGTTGGCAAGTATTGCCTCCGTTTCGCGGTTAATGATTAGCTCTAAGCCTGCCAATCAACCTCATGCAATGATGCTTTCTATGACTGATGGGGATATTCAACTTACACCCTGTGCCCGTAGCCAAGGAACAACTATCGATGTGCGCGATATCTTTTTTAATGCGCCTGTTCGAAAAAAATTTTTAAAATCCGAGCAAATCGAATTTCAAGCGATTGAAATGATGGTGAGACGCTTTGCTTTGAGCGCACCAGGTATCGCAATAAGTTTAAGCCATAATGGTAAGCAGCAATTCAATTTACCGGCTGCAAACAATGATAAAACACAGTTAGCACGCATTCGTAAGCTTTTGGGCAAAAATTTTATTGAGCAGTCACAATATTTGGATATTGAGCATGCGGGTCTACAGCTTAAGGGATGGATCAGTACTAGCGCGTACCAGCGCAGTCAAAATGACAAGCAGTGGGTGTATGTGAATAAGCGTATGGTAAAGGATAAATTACTAAATCATGCCATCAAACAAGCCTACGAAGGTGTATTATACCCAGGGCGTTACCCTGCCTGCCTACTCTATTTAACCATTAATCCTGAGGAGGTTGATGTTAATGTGCACCCCACGAAGCATGAAGTGCGCTTTCAGCAACCTAGATTGGTCCATGATTTTATTTGTTCTCACATTCAAAAAGCGCTGCATCAATCTCAGTTGGCTGTGGATTATACTCATGCAGCTCTCCCCGTTGAAACGTCGAGCTCTCAAGTTCGCGAACTTTATTTACCTTTACTACACCCAGCGACAAAAGTAACTGATGTGTCCAATTCGAAGAAAAATTGGCTTGTTTTAAATTCTTCATTTGCGTTAATTTTCCTCAATAAAGAGCCTTATGTAGTGAATGTCATTGAGTTACAGCGCGCTTGGCTTTTTTCGGTTCTTTCAAGGGAATCCTTGCCTTTACCCAGTCGTCCATTACTTGTACCGGTAAGTTATCCAGTGAATGCATTAAGTTTAGAGCGCATCGATTCTTATAGGGAAGCATTAAGCCAAATTGGAATGGAGTTAGATTTGGCCGGTGAACAGACAGTGCTAATTCGCTCTTTACCTACCGCGATTCCTCATTTGGATCTCAAGCAATTTCTTTTGTCGATACTTAGTTCTGCGCCGCCTACCATCACCAGGTTGATTGAATTACTAACAATGTGCCAATCTTTTAGTGCTCAAAATGCCAGAGAAGAAGAAATTGAAACGTTAATTGGCTATTTAGAAACTTTAGGTAATGATAAACTAGACATGTGGTGCAAGCATTTATCCATGGAAACCTGCAGGGGCTTGCTAAATGCCTAAAACTATTTTTTGCCTAATGGGTCCAACTGCCTCAGGAAAAACGGCTTTGGCGTGTGAACTTGTCAAACGATTCCCTTTCGAAATCATCAGTGTTGATTCTGCAATGATTTACCGAGAAATGGATATTGGGACGGCAAAACCAAGTCCTGAAGAACTTGCCATAGCACCGCATCACTTAATTGATATTATTGATCCACCTGAAAGCTACTCGGCAGCGCAATTTTGTGAGGATGCGGTAAAGCTTGTGGAGGAAATTTACAGTCGTCAACGATTCCCATTAATGGTAGGTGGGACTATGATGTACTTCCATGCACTGCAACAGGGGTTATCCCCTCTGCCTCACGCGGATGAGGAGTTGCGCGCGTCGCTTTCTCAGCAAGCCAATTTACATGGTTGGGCTTACCTGCATGAACAATTAGCCCAAGTTGACCCTCAGTCAGCACTAAGAATCCATCCAAATGATGCTCAGCGTATTCAACGTGCGTTGGAGGTGTATCATTTAACCGGAAAACCACTTTCTTCTTTCTGGTCAGAACAAAAAGAAAATCAGAATTATCATTTTGTGAATTTAGTTTTATTTCCGCAAGACAGGAACTGGCTGCATGCACGTATTGCAGCCCGCTTTGAGCATATGCTAGAGCAGGGTTTTGTTTACGAAGTCGCTCAATTACTCCAGAAATGGCATTTAACGTTAACCTGTCCTGCGATACGTTGTGTGGGTTATCGGCAAGTGGTCGATTATTTAGCTGGGGATTATGATTATGAGACCTTGCGCCAAAAAGGGATTGCTGCCACTCGCCAACTGGCAAAAAGACAATTAACTTGGTTACGCTCTTGGCCCAACGCCATGGTTTTTGCATGCGAAAATCCAGCGAGTCACGGAGAAATCATAGCGCTTGTGAGTGAAATATTAGATAATATGGCGGATTCGAGTAAGCAAAAAGCAATAACAACTCCTGTAAAGAAACCAACACACAAGAAAATGATTCGTGGGGAAAAATAGATGGCAGAAACAAAAGAAAAACCAGCATGCACTAAAAAGAAATACATTGTTCATCATCGTGATTTACCGCTGAGTTGTCCTACTGATGAAATGATATTGTGGAATGCTCATCCAAAGGTCTATTTGCCTATTGAGAAAACGGGTACAGAAGTTTGCCCCTATTGTGGATCTGAGTTTGTTTTAGAATGATAAAATCAATTTGCGTAGTGCGCTTATCGGCCTTAGGTGATGTGCTGATGTTTGTTCCATTAGTGCGTACGCTGCAAGCTAATTTACCTGATGCATCCATTACCTGGGTCATTTCTCCTCCAGCTTACGATTTAGTAGCGGGTATGGACGGCGTTGAGTTTATTGTGATTAATAAACCGAATAACTTAGCTGATTATTGGCGTTTTAAAAAGCAACTTAAGGGAAGGAAATTTGATGTGTTATTGGCATCACAAGCTAGCTTTCGAGCAAACCTACTCTATCCCTTGATTCGTGCGCCAAGGAAAATTGGCTATGACAAAATTCGTGCAAAAGACGGACATCACTGGGTGATTAATGAAACCATTGCCTCTGGACAGGATCATACCTTGGATGGGTTTTTAAAATTTGCTTCTGCTTTAGGGATTGAAAAAAAAGAATTGCGCTGGGATTTACCCATTAGTCAAGCCGATCATGCATGGGCACGTGCTCATCTACCCGCTTCATCCCCCATTTTAGTGGTTAATCCTGCAGCCAGTAAGCCTGAGCGCAGTTGGCCTCTAGAGCGTTATGTGGAGGTTATAAAAGAAGCGCAAAAACGTTGGCAGGTGCAAGTGGTGTTAACGGGCGGACCGAGCGATTATGACAGGACCTTAGCGAATGAAATAATGAAACAAGTCGCATGCACGGATTTAGTAGGAAAAACCAAACCTAAACAACTGCTCGCAGTGATTAGTCATGCCCACGCCGTATTATGCCCTGATACAGGCCCTTCGCACATGGGTGCTGCAGTGGGCACACCTGTCGTAGCCTTGCATGCAGTAACGAGCGCTGAAGTCTCCGGTCCTTATACTTTCAGGCATTTGGCTGTGGATTGTTATCCTGAGGCAGTGTCGACCATTCTCAATAAGACTGCTGAAACAAATACGTGGGGTACTCATGCGCATGGTGAAGAAACCATGAAATTGATTAAGGTCGATGCGGTGCTTGCTAAACTGGAATCGTTATTTCTTAAAAATGATTGTTTGTAGTACAATATGATTCTATTTCTATCTTTTGGCATGGAATTTTGTTTTCATTACAAGTCCGCAAACCTTATTATCAATGGATAGCAAGCCTTTATTTTTTTCAAAGCATGCCTTTTGTTGTTGTCAGTTTAATTGCGACGATGATGTATCAGCAACAAGGTGTCAATAATACCCAGTCCGCTTTAATAACCAGCTTATTAGCATTGCCTTGGGCCATTAAACCCCTCTTTGCGCCATTTCTGGAAAGATTTTTAACTAAAAAACGTTTAACTATTCTCTCGCAAACTGTGATTGCGCTGTTATTTTTTGCTTTAGCTTGCAGTGTAAATAGGGAACATTTTTTAATCATTAGTGTATTAGGATTAACGTGTTTGGCGTTCACTTCTTCAATCCATGATATTGTTTCGGATGGGTTGTACATGATTAATTTGGATGAGTCCAATCAAAAGCGTTATGTGGCTTTGCGTAGTTTTTTTTATCAAATGGGGCGTTTAGTCATCAAAGGCGGGCTATTGGTTGCTGTGGGGTATTATGCGTTTTATTGGCATGTGAATGCTTGGAAAATATTTTTTTACTCTTTATCGTTGATAAGTCTTGTGCTAGCAATCTATCACCTCATAAAAATACCTGAAGTGGAAAGGGGTTCTCCCAGAGTTAAAAAAGAATATTTTTCTATTTTGCATAGTCTATTAACAGAGAGGTCCATATATTCCGTTTTATTTTTTATTTTCATTTACCCTTTTTCCGAAGCGCAAATGCAAAAAATAGTTCCTTTATTTCTTCTGGATAGTGTCGGACTGGATTTGAGTTTGCCTCGTGTAGGCGAACTGTACGGAATTTTAGGTGGGTTGGCTTTGATGCTTGGTATTTTTACTACGGGGTTTTTGATGACCCGTTATAAAATTGAGCATTGCCTCAGCAAATTAACCCTTCTCCTCCTTTTAAGCCATTTGCTTTTTCTGATCGTTGCTTACTGGGAAATTCATTCCTTGCTTGTTTGGGGTGTAATAGCATTAAGTCAATTTGTTTTTGGCTTGGTAAACGGTGCTTATATGGGTTATTTACTCTCAGTCGCTAATCAAAGTAGATATCCCATGTCGATGTATACGCTGTGTACTGCGATTATGGCCTTAAGCTATGTTCTTTTTGGATCCTTAAGTGGCTTACTCGAGCAACAATTTGGTTATTGTGGATTTTTTTTCTATATTTTTGTGGCGAATTGTGGACTGGTCATCATTACCTTTAAGACATTGAGAGATCATGCAGGATTTAAAGCAATTTGAAAATCAACTCGCTCAAGCCGATCAAATTAATCAATGTGATGAGGCTTTAGGGCATTATTTATTCCAAAAAGGGATAACTACTTATTCTTTTACTTATTATGCCTACCATCCCAATTCCGCCAATAAATTAAAATACGATATGAGTTCGGCTAATTTTAGAAATTGGCATAAGCATTACCTTGCGGAGCATTATAATGATATCGACAGCACTTTAAGTTTTGTTTATAAGAGCCATTTGCCTATATACTGGGATATAAAACAGCAATTGGCTCGGGCTGTTTCCGCTTCTGAGCGCAAAATGCGCTTGGATTCGATTGCGTTTGGTACTGAAGCGGGGTTATCGATACCCATTCATGGTCCGCAAAATAATTTTGCAATTTTATTGCTCGTGCGCATGCAGAATGAGCAGTGCAATCTGCAGCAACAAGAGTTACAGTACGAATTTTTTGTGGCTGCACATCTCTATTATCATTACATTCAAATTCATCTCCTGAATGACACACCCGAAAGGAAATCGTTTCATTTAACTCAGCGTGAAGTTCAGTGCTTATTGCTTATTGCCAAACACTATTCAGTGAAACAAATGGCACAATTGCTGGAATTAAGTGAAAGAACAATTAATTTTCATATCCAGAAAATCAATAAAAAATTAGGTACCCGCAATAAGTATCAGTCTTTAGCAAAAGCCTTGGAAGAGCATTTGCTCACGTTATGACCCCTGTCAAAAATATCAGTAGTTCATTAATTGCTCTCGAAGATAAAATTTGAACAACTAGATGATGAAGAGGTGGTTATGAAGCGTTATAAAAAAATGATTTTTCCTGTATTCACAGCACTATTTTTTCCTATGATTGCTAATGCCTCGCTGACACTCTATACCACCGGATGGTCAATGTATGGGGATAATGCCTATGAATATGATGGGGCTTATAAAAATGGTCAGCCTTATGGCCAGTTAAAGTATGTCGCTAATCCGGATATGGTCGCTCAATTTAATAAAGCGGATATTGTGGCTTGGAGTTTTATGCAGGTTTGGAACAGCAAAGATCCTAATCAAGCGCAATACCCAATTCCTGCCTCGTGGGATGGGCTAATGCACTTTTCTGATTTATGGGGCGAATTGCCCTTTGAAGCGTCCTGGGTATCGTTACCCCCTGAAACCAATGAGTTTTTAACCTTTTGTAGAGCCAATGAAGGAGCCTGTTCTTCCGTGCAAGTCAATGGGAATACGGGTGTAAAGGAGTTATTTACCTATACGGATCAAAAAGGGGTGGGTCAGCTGAATAGCTTCGGGGCATTCATTCACTCAAACAAATACACGGCAAAACGAATTATTGCTATTGGTGGTGCAAATACAGTGAGTAATAAGGGCATCAGCAGCCATACTTTTGATGCTATTTTTGCTAATCAAAGCAAATTCTTAAATCAGTTCAAAGCATGGATGACGCAGTTTAAAAATTTAAAAGGAGTCGATTATGATTTCGAACCGCCGATTGATTCACAAACAGGCGCGCAATTGCTTCCGGATGCAAAAACTTTAGCCGACTATAACCATCTGTATGAACTGGTCAAAGCCAGTCGGCAAACGTTAGGGCCTGATACCTATATTTCAGTCACTATTACGGTGAATAAAGAATATTTAGCTGCGATTAATCAGTCTGTGGAGGGCGGTTGGTTCAAGCAAATCGCACAATATGCGGATAGTGTTAATTTGATGACTTATGACTTGCATGGCCCTTGGAGTCAGAGTAGCGATCCTTATACATCCATACATGCTTACCTTAAGCAACCCGAAACCAGCCGCAAAGATGAGTTTGCAATAAACTATGCGACTGATTCGGTCACTGAACAGGTATTAGCTTATGGGATGCCAAAGGAAAAATTACAAATTGGCCTCGCCGCTTACGGCCGTGGATTTTCTGGTGTTCCTCAAGGGGAAGATAGCGAGCACCCTGGTTTTGAGCAGCCTTGGGCAGGCCCAAGTCAATTTACTGCAACTTATACCAATCAGGAGGGTATGTTACCTTATAAATCAGTTGATAGAGTGATTAACGAGCTCGGTTATAAGCCTTATCTTGTTCGGGCCTCGGATGTTGAAAATACCTCATTCGTCACTGGAGCCTATCTTTATAGTTTTTCTGCTAAGCAATTCGTGGGTTACCAATCCCCAGAAGTGGTTAAATCAGTCTGTGAATTTGTGAAACAGAAAGGATTGAAAGGCGCCATTATGTGGAGTGCGGATACCGATTTGCCCGTGTCCAATGCACATAGTTTAGTGGCGGCTTATAAGGATGGTTGTAATTAATACAGTCAAGAGATCACAATCCACTCTTGCTGCAATGATTGAATTCTTTCATACTTCAACGCTTCTAAATGATGTCGCAAAGTAAGGGGCAAGGCTTGAATTTTGCTTTCAAAATCAAGCTTCGACCCCATACTCGCGCAAACAAATTTTTGAAGATTTTATATGCTATCCAAAACTGAGCTAGAAAAGGCTAAGAATAAAAAAGGACGAGAACTTATCAACCATAGAGCCACTTCTAAAGACCCTCAGAATATTTCCATAGAAACTGCGGATCACATTCAGCAACAACAAATGACAAGAGTTCAGCAAGCCCAACAGCGAGCATTCCAGCAACATGTCCAAAGGCGGCAATCCCAGAGAAATCCATTACGGCTACAAACTTGCGCACAACAAAACGCTCAACACGCGCAAAAAGAGGCGAAGAAAGAAGAAGCTAAACCTCCAATGGTTCAGTCAGTTAAGCAGCGAGCACGACCGCAGACACAGAAAGGTATCACACAACAAACTTTAGCAGCTCATACTCCTCAACAGAATACGAGAAACGAACAAGTCAATGATCAAGAAACTCCTGATAATCTTGTTGAGTTTTTTTTATCGGTTCTTACTGAAGACTCGTCTTTCTCTGATATTCGTAACTACGCAAAACAAGCGATTAAAAAGGGGCTGATTAAGGATGAGAGGGGCAAAGAACAGTGGGTACTTGCGGCACTAGAGGGTCTACAAACAATACAACAAGATACTACCATCCGTATGCGAAAGTATATTTTATCTGGAATTGAGGTCATTATGCTTTCGAGACGTGTTTCGAATTTACGAAAAGCAGGTATTTTTTCAAATCAAGTCAATGGCAACAGTAATCATGTTTGGTTGTTAGACGGAGCAAAATTAGCTGTTTCTGCTTGTTTTCCAGAAATCTTAATTCATTTTATACGTGCCCCAGAAAGTGAACAAGACCTAGATAATCTAGGTAAAAGTCTCCAATGTAATGATTCTATCTGGATTATTTTAGGTTATAAAGGAATGTTCCATTTAACACTTATAAGACTTATAAAAAATAAAGATTCAATTCATGCTCAATTATTTGATTCTTTAGGAGCGTTTCCTTCAACAACGCAATTAAGCAAAATCAGTGAATATAATACAGCTCTTTATTATTTATTGGATAGCATTCAAAAAACGCAAGGACTTGGCATGATCGTCACAGGATACAATCAACCACGGCAAATGGATGGAACTAATTGTTTTTCTTTTATTGTTTCCGATCTTGAATGTGCTTTAGAGCTAATTAAAAAGCAAGAAAATATTTTTTTAGAGACAAAAGAGGAAAATCAATTAGAGGGAATCACCCTAAGAACAGCTAATATTAATCCTTCATTCCATAACTTAACTCAGGTTGCAAGTTCGATACCAGAAGAAATGAGACCTACAAAGTTAACAATTCCCCTGAGTAAGAAGACTAACTCCTCTCTTGGTAATCCATTAGCTTTAAACCGGAGTGCAAGTACATTGTCAAAATTAATACGAACAGGTAATTTATTTTTTGCAGGGACTGGGCATCAGCAAGAAGGTGAATCGGAAGAAGACAAGGAAGAATGCATTATTATGTAGTAGGTTAAAACTTTACATTCGATAAAATGAAACCGACAATAAAGCTAGTTTGACTAGTCATATTGTGGTTAAAGATGCAAAATTGGCAATTACAGCAAGCGAAAGCTCATTTAAGCGACTTAGTTAAAGAAGCAACTGACCAAGTTCGCTTCTTGACAACTTGTCAAATAAAAACTACTTTATCATTATTAATGACTAAAAAATTAAAGTAATGCTATGAAATCAGTACAGGTGGGTGTCTTTAAGGCAGAATTTTCTGAAATTCTACAGAAAGTGAAAGAGGGTGAATCATTTATCATCGAATATGGGAAAAATCATAAAAAAGTAGCTGTGCTTATCCCTTATCAAGAATCATTAGAGCAGCAACCGCGAAGGACCTTTGGTTATTTGAAAAATCGAGGCTCTTTTAAGATGCATGAGGATTTTAAAATGACTGATGAAGAGCTTTTAGGCGATGAATAATTTTCTTATCGATACCCATGTATTCTTGTGGTTAAATTTTTCACCTGAAAAGTTAGCACAAAACCTTCTCGATCAGTTGCAAGATAGGAAAAATCAAGTTTCTGTAAGTGTTATTAGTTTTTGGGAAATTTCCTTGAAATACCAACTAGGTAAACTAAGTCTATCCGGTATTCTTCCCGATGAGTTACTCGATTCTGCAAAACAGATGGGAATACCAGTTGCTAATCTTAGCCCTAATGAATTTGCTAGTTTTTTTAAATTACCCTCTGTGGATGGACATAAGGATCCCTTTGATAGACTAATCGTATGGCAATGCCTCATGCAAAACTTGACTCTTGTCAGTACTGACTCAAAATTTAAGGATTATATCGACTTAGGACTAAAGGTTCTAATTTAGCCTTTAGGTTTAATTTTAAATTTTTTTTCACTTTGCAATAACTTCAACCGATTCCTACGTCGCATAGAAGTTGCCTAAATTACCCTTAACACAGTATAATAATTGCCCAGTTTCAAAATAAACAACATTTATGAAATATTTTTTATACCTATTCCTGATTGTTAGCAGTTTAGTCCATGCTCAAACCCATGTGGTTAAATTGGGTGACACGAGAGTAAAGGTGATAAAGATAAACGGACGGGGTAAAACCTTTGTTCATCTGCATGAAAGTGAATTTACTGCCTTAGCGGCTGCTAAATGTTTTATTAAAAGAGAGGGGGGAGCATTAATCACGCTCCATCACTCAGGCAAACGTAATGTCGAATTTTACTTAAAAGGGGTTCGCTATGAGTTTGACCCAAACCGTATTTTTACTGACATTGGCATCAAGAAAACGCTGAAAAAATATGGACCCTATTCATTGGCAGCACATCGCGAAGTTAAAAAACTAGCTAATAAAATCATTAGGTTACTTCCTAAGGGCAAAGTAATTGCTGTGCATAATAATCGAAATTATTCCATTAAAGAGTACTTTCCTAACCATTCGTTAGCCAAAGATGCGAGAGAGCTCCATTATCGTCCTAGGACAAATCATCGCAATTTTTATTTTGTGACTAAAAAAGAAGACTATGAACGTCTAAAGCGACTTAATTTCAATGTGGCTTTACAAGCAAGGCATGCGCAAGACGATGGCTCTCTTTCTTACTACCTGGCTAAAAAAAATTACATTAACATTGAATCGGGTTATGGAGAAATGGTGGCTCAACTTAAAATGCTGCATTTTGCCTAAATCGCATCATTCGCTGAATTAGCTTATTTGTTCTCTTTCAGTTATGATAAATTGAATAATAAAGAAGGCACATCATCATCCAATGGAGGGGAGGCGACATGCAGTTTTATATAAAAATCGTATTAGCAGTGATAATTACTGGCTTTTTTCCACTTTTGACCGCTGCTGAAACCACGGATGATGCTAACAAACAAGCTGAGTCTTTTCAGGCCATTTGTCTTTCCTCTTGGATGAAAAGGGTAAGTGATGTGGGCAATATGACAGGATATAAAAGTTTCGGGGAAAAATATTGCGCTTGTGCTTTAACTCAACCTTTAGATACTGATGCAGCTGTCGATAAAGCAATCCAAGTTTGCATGTCTCGCACTTTGCTGCATAATACCATGGATTCTTTAGAAGAAGAGATTGGTTTGGAAAAAGCCAATGATAAAGACATCAGTCAATTTTGCCAGGACACTTGGAATCTTGTTTTTCCAAAAATGACTCCCCAAGTCAAAGAAACCGCTACAAGTTTTTGCAATTGTTCCCAACCGAAGTTAGTGGCTTTGCTTAAAAACTCGAGCAATATGACTGATAAAGAATATGATGCTCAAATTGATTCAGTTGCGACCTCTTGTTCTGAGTCAATCCAAGGGGGCTAATGGCTGGTCCCACTGATAAGTGAGCTTAAAATGAAGCTGACCTTAAAAGTCAATGCGTTTATAGGGCAAACTCTATTAGGTAATCCTGCGGCAGTTTTTGTTTCTGAAAAGCCAATGGATACTGAAATTTGTCAACTTACCGCAGTTGAGAATCAATTACCCGTTACCGCTTTTATCTGTTTGCTTGAAAATAAATTTTTCATCCGCTGGTTTACTCCTGTATCGGAATTACCTCTTTGCGGTCATGGGACGCTGGCAGCATCTTATGTAATATATCAACGCCATTTGAATCCTACACCTGAGATAACCTTTTATTCTCCGCAATCGGGTGAATTAAAAGCAAAGCGGCAAGAAAATCTTATTTTTCTTAATTTTCCTGCGAAACAGTTAACGCCAATAGCATGTTCGGATAATCTAGTTAAAGGCTTGGCTGGTATAGAGCCAACAGAGATTTATGACGCTGAGGACAGGCTTCTCATTGTTCTGAAAAATGGCCAACAGGTTCGGGAAATGAAACCAAACATTGGAATTTTAAAAACATTGACTCCGTCAGGCATCGTGATTACTGCTCGGGGAGAAACCGCTGATTTTGTTTCCCGAACCTTCTATCCCCATAAACCCGATTGGGAAGATGCAGTGACGGGTGCATCGCATTGCGCCTTAGTTCCTTATTGGTCAAAGGAACTTAAGAAAGATAATTTGCATGCTTTGCAAGTTTCGTCCAGAGGAGGCGAACTATTTTGTGTTAATGAAGGAAATCGGATCGGTATTGGCGGTAGAGCAGGGTGGATGTAATTTATTCTTAACTTCTATGAAATGATTAGATAATTAGGTTACATGCGCTATAGTTCGTGGTATACTGATGATTCTGGTAAAAATACTAGGATTTTTTAATTTCCATAGGAATAATTTCATGTCGGATAAAATTCGCGGTACCGTAAAGTGGTTTAATGAAGCTAAAGGGTTTGGCTTTATAGAAAGTGGTGGTAAGGATTATTTTGTGCACTTTAGTGCTATTCAAAGCAGTGGTTTTAAAACCCTTCCAGAAGGAGCTTCTGTTTTATTTAAAGCAGGAAAAGGACAAAAAGGCCCTCAAGCAGAAGAAGTTGAAATCGTTTAATCTAATTTTAAGATTTTCCTTTCATTAAGTACGTCTGCCAAACCGTTGTTTGTGAGTTTTTTTGCCCTCAACGGTTGGCTTCTTCTTTTTAGAGAAAGGCTTTTGAGCTTGAGTAGATGATGTCCTAGTGGGCAGATTATGGTTGGGCTCAAAATTTTCAATCTCAACTCGATCCAATTTACGCTTAATCAATCGTTCTATTGCATTTAATTGATCCACTTCATCGGCACTCACTAAAGAAATTGCCAGACCCGAAGCGCCAGCTCGGCCTGTTCGGCCAATGCGATGCACGTAGTCTTCTGCAACCTGTGGAAGATCAAAATTAATCACACAAGGAAGTTGGTCAATATCGATGCCACGCGCTGCAATATCTGTTGCTACTAAAATATGTAACTCACCCGATTTAAATTCAGCCAAAGCTTTGGTGCGCTGAGATTGGGATTTATTCCCATGAATGGCGGCAGCATGAATATGATCTTGAGCTAATTGTTTTACCAATCGGTTTGCCCCATGTTTGGTGCGAGAAAATACCAATGTTTGTCCCAATTTATTTTTATGGATTAAATGGCTTAATAATGCAGGTTTACGGCTTTTATCTACAGGATGAACGGTTTGTTTTATGGTAGCCGCAGTGGTATTGCGCGGTGCCACGTCAATGACTACGGGGTCTCGTAATAGGCCTTTAACAAGGGCCCGAATTTCTTCAGAAAAAGTAGCTGAAAAAAGGAGATTTTGCCGATTTGCGGGCAATAATTTAATGATGCGCTTTATGTCATGAATAAATCCCATATCTAACATCCGATCGGCTTCATCCAAAATCAACGCATCGACTTCATCAAATAAAATAGCTCGCTGTTGGTGTAGATCTATTAACCGCCCTGGCGTCGCTACTAGTAACTCTACACCTCCACGTAATTTCATCATTTGTGGGTTGATTTTTACTCCACCAAAAACTACCGCAGAGCGTAAGGATAAATGGCGTCCATATTGAATAATGCTTTCATGAACTTGAGCCGCTAATTCGCGTGTGGGAGTGATTATCAAAACCCTAGTTCGATTATGCTTAGCACGTGGTTTATCGGTTAATTTTTGCAAAATAGGTAGGACAAAACCGGCCGTTTTACCTGTTCCCGTTTGAGCGGAGGCTAGGATATCTTTACCACGTAAAATGGCAGGGATCGCTTGGGTTTGAATGGGTGAGGGCTGAAGATACCCTAATTCGTTAACCGCACGAACTAAAGGATCTGTTAAACCCAATAATGCAAAACTCATGTTGTTTCCTTATCAATAATTTGCTGAAGATCTTTCAGCTTGTGTCATCCTAAACGTTATGCGATGACAATTTAGGGGGGAGGGATATAAAGAAGCTATCGTTCGCCATACCCAACTCAATCTGATTAATTTTGATTCAATTGTATCATGGATTGGATGGATTATGAAATTAAATAGCCTTTCAGGACATTGCATAAAATTGTAATTTTTCAGCCACCAAAGCCAGAATGCGCCTTGAATGATAGATTATTTATCTAACTGTACTATTATTATAATAGTTAAGTTTGTAATAGACGATTAGCTATGTCCAGTAAAGATGAAGAGGTCATTAAAGCCTTTGTCGAACAACGAGGCGAAGAGTTAAAACAAGCAACTAAAGCGACCACCACAGTTGCTCTTGAATACGGTCCACTGATAAAAAATGATGCAACTATCCAATTTGAAAAACTTATTAAGGCTGTTCTAGCAACACAAACTAATCCTAGTGCGCCTCCAGTGGACTTTGAAGTTGAAAATGATAAATTATTCGCCACATTTGACAAACAAAAATACGACGTCAGTGAACTTATTAAAAATGCGAATATGAATCATTTGCAATTTAATGATAAAGATGCTGATAGCTATATGGCGCTACTTAAGTCAGACAAATGCCAATACCCACCTGCTTTAAAAGGTTCGAGCTCAATACCTACTATGGCGGATTATGAAGAGCAAGAGAAAAAAGGGAAACATCCTGAGGCCTTGAAAGAGTTGAATTTGGCAGAGAAGTCGGCGATTAATATTTACACTGGGGGGTTTTATGGAGTTTGTAATAAGGTTTTGCGAGGAAATGTATCGGGATTAACGGGTTGTAGCTCGCAAGAAATTGGCGAAATTTTAGCAACTTCAGCCATGGGGTGTGCCGGTCTTAATAAAGTATCTGAATCAGAACCACATCAGACCTTCCGCATTGAAGAAAATTTTGATCCTGACTTCACCCAAAAAAGAATTGATGCGGTAAACAGTGGTGGAGAAATCACTCAGGAAATGGGCTTTTTTAGTACGGCATTTGCACCTTCTGACGACAAAGATACTAATGAAATGTATACTGAATTGCTGAATTCAGGAGGAGGCACAGGAGTTCTACTTTCAGATTTACGAGGTAAGTATGTTGCAAGCATCGCTCGTAAACCGGATGAATTTGAATATTTAGTTCCTCCTACGCAGATGCAATGGATTGGTCATTATGAGACAGCGAATGGTAGCCATTTTTTTCATGCAAAGCCTGTGCAGACTCTTACTCATTTAACTGAAGAGCAAAAAAAGAGCACATTACTTAAAAATCAACAAGAACCTGCAGAAAAAGACGCTCCAACGATTAGCGCGAGCGTTGATTTTAAAAAAAGGCTTAGTGAAGCAAAAGGACCAGAAGAGCCAAATTCATCGAATACCTTTGGGCTTAAATGATATAACTCTTCCCTAAATGATTACTTTCTTAAGACGTAGCTGGGTTCCACGAAATCCAGAGCACTTTGATAAATAAAAGTCATAAAGCATAAAATGCGCACTTTTTTATGGTCAGGATACTTAAAGATGCCCACACACCATGCCCGAAACACTGGGTTCCCCCAAGCTGACTCCCTCATTGAAAAAGAGAATGTTGCTAGTCAACCCAGCACTGGACTCTCTGAAGTGAAGTCAGCTGAAGCCTCGCCAAGCAATCCTGTGGCAGTTCATGAACTGGCCGAACGCATTGCTGATTTTATTCCTACCGCCGATGTACTCCCCAGTATCGATGAAGAAACCGGTGAGAAAAGCACAAGGGAAATCACCCCGCTTGCCAATTTTGTCTCAGTAAACCGCTTTTTTTACCAGTTAACCCAACCCCGGCATTTAGCCAGCAAACTGTTATTGTTCACTGCGCAAGGCAAAGAAGAGGAGGTGGTAAACTTCTTTGCGATGTCACCCCACTTAATTCGCAGCTTAATCGTCAAAAATGATGTTGAAGATTATTCTGGAAGGCGCTTTAAAAACATCTCTGCTTTCCAGTATGCGATAGGGGCAAAGGATTGGCTTGAGATAGAAAACTACTGGTGTTATGAAGTAGGTATGGCACAGCGTGAAGTACCTGCCCATATTGCTCAGGAATATTGCCGTAACGATTTACCGTTGAGGAAAGAAAAACGGTCATTCACGGAGTTTGAATTTCCCAGGACGCTAGACTTTGATAATTGGATAAATAATGAAACTGAATTGTGGTTTCCTCTGCATAAGAATCATAAACTTGGCTATGATTTTGCCATCGCTAATTTCCCTCGTGAGGGGAAGGAGGTGGATGGAATGTGGCGACAGGAATGGGCTGGAGTGGGGCGCAGCGCGCCGTTTGTTGCACTGAGGTGGCTCGAAAATTTGGCGGGATTGCTAGCTCTATGTGAAGTAAGAGCTAAACAGGTGATAGAGCTAGGAGAGCGTTTATCAAAACAGGTGCAACAAGAGGTGGACTTGGAAGCAGGGAAGGATAATGGCATGTCTTATTCATAATAGCTTGGTGTATGTTTGTGTCTCTGAGAGGTTCTCCCTATTCTCTAAAATATGCTAGCATTAGCTTAATTTTTAACGAGGGGATCCCGCTATAGACAAGAATGCACAACTTTATTACAAAAGCGCATTGGAGTTATTACTACCTACCGAATTGATTAATACGATTGAAGGGTTCGCAGTAAGGCTGGGTAAAAGACAGTATTATTTTCGAGGTGGTGACACGCCATTTAATGATTATTGCAGTGCAAATATTGCTTTAAATAAGTATTGCATGAATAAGGTGCTAGAGAAGGACGGAATTCCAGTCCCTAAAGCAATTGTCTTGCATGTCAAAGAGTTTGAGCAAGGTGAACTTGAGGCAAGCATAGTTGATTTGAAGTTTCCCTTAGTGGCAAAGCCAACAAAAAACGGTTACCGTGGCCGTGACGTTCTATGCAATATTCAAACCCTCGGGCAATTAAAACACTATTTAGAAAAAACGTTCCCGTATTATGAATACCTCACCATTGAAGAGTTTCATGCTAAATTAAAGTCTTACCGCATTCTTGTTTTTAACAAACAGGTCATTGGTGTTATCCGTCGGTACCCCGCGCATGTGGTTGGGGATGGCAAACACACGATAGAAGAATTGGTGGGACTTACCAACGTGTGGAGGGCGAAGTTGAATGATGCCTTAGGCAACATTGTTATTGATGATGAATGCCGTATTAAATTAAATGAATTAAACCTCAGTGTGGATTATATCCCTCAGCAAGATGAGCGGATTTTCTTGGCTTACACTTGTAATGCAACGAGAGGTGGTACTTTTAAATCGCTAGGCACCCAAATTTGTAAAGAAAACAGCCGATTGATGATTCGCGCTGCAGCGAGATTGAATTTAAATATAGTCGGTATTGATGTGGAATGCGAAGATATTAATGTACCAATTGAGCAGTCGAGAGGAGTTATTATCGAAATGAATGTTAATCCGAGTGTTAAAATTCATGAAATCCCGATGAGTGGAATTCCTACTCGAGTCACTAAAAAGATCATGCGTAGCCTTATATACCGTCATCCTTTTTCCTACCTTCATGTGCTATATACTAATAAAGGAGCTCATTTTTATACAAGAAGTCTTCTTTTAATAATCCTTTTGGGCCTTATCTATGGGATATTTACTTACTTTTCGTAAGCATAGATTTAAAGCGAAGTTGGCAGTATGACAATGGATAAAATTAATGTTTTAGATGTTTCATTAAGAGATGGTGGGCATCGAACTAATTTTCATTTTAACGATAATGACTTAGAAACCATTTTGCAATTGCTCGATAACTCAGGACTTGAATACATTGAAATCGGTTATCGTAACGGCTCTTTACATCCTATTGAAAATTTAGGCAGGGCAGGTCTTTGTGAAAAAGATTATCTTCTCTTTTGTCGTTCATTAATAAAAAAAGCGAAGATTGCGGTTATGGCCCATCCTGAAAATGTCAAAAAGTCGGATCTTAAAGAATTAAAGGCGTGTGGGGTTTCCTTATTGCGCATTTGCATTGCTAAGGGGCAGGTGGAGCCAGCTTATCCGGTGCTCGCTTGGGCGAAAGAGTTAGATTTAGAAACTTCGGCTAATTTAATTCATATGTCTTATTATCAGGAAGATGAATTAGACAAGGCTGTTGAAGCCATTGCCTATCATAATCCGGATATGATTTATTTTGCTGATTCAAACGGCAGCATGCTGCCTTCCCGAATCCAAACGATTTATAAAAAATACACCAGGCAATATCCTATTCCTTTTGGATTTCATGCCCATGATAATTTAGGGTTAGCACAGGCTAATGCCTTAGCTGCGTTAAGCAATGGAGTTCAATACATTGATGTGTCCCTTGCGGGTATGGGTAAGGGAATAGGTAACCTTAAAACCGAATTTTTTACCGCTTATTTGCATGCAATAGATATAAAAAAATACAAATTACCTGAGATTTTAGCGGCCGCTAATTATGTTCGCAGCGCGCTAGGAATTGGCCAAGAAGATATTGAGATGGACGAATTTATTCGAGGAATTTCTGATTTCTCAACAGCCGATCTTAAAATCCATAAAGAACGTATCTTGGGTAGATAATCTCGCGTTATAATCGATAGCCGAAAGGCTCAACATGAAATGAAATGAAAAAAAGAATACTAACCATTGCGCCAGTGATGCCTTGTGAATCTGATATTAAAGAGATTGCCAAGACGTTATCATTCCTTAACGAAACCTATCAGATTGACTTTATTGATCCACTGATTATTGCTGAAGAACTTCCTAATGAAGCGTATTATCACCTTTGGCAAAACGAATTAGAGAAGCGTTGCTTAAATTATGATGCGTTTTTGGGGTTTTCTTTCGGTGGCGTTATTTTACAACAATGCTTTACTCTCTTTGAGCGCATTAGAAAGCCGCTTGTCTTATTTTCCACTCCCACTTTTGCTGATGACAAATTACGGGAAAAATTAGGTAAAGTGATTCAATTGTGCAAAGAAAATCGCGTGGAGGAAGCACTGCAAACGCTTTATGAAGATGTGTTTTATCCTAATAAAGCACCACTGATTGATTATCAAAAATACGATTTAGAAATCGCATCCAAACGGTTGATTTTTGGGTTGCAGCGGGCGTTAGATACTGACTCTCGTGATAAGCTTCGCGATGCAACCGTTGATCATTTGCATTTGATTGGTGAATTTTCACAGTTGGTGAACAAAGGTAATGTGGTAGCTCCTGAAGTGGGCCGTTTAGTCATTGTTCCTGAAGCGAGCATGCGAGTACTGCAAGATAATCCAGTCTATTGTAAAAATCGAATTCTAGAACAATTAAATCGTGGGGTTAGTCCTTGATAAAGATAGCGGTTTTGCCAGGCGATGGGATTGGTGCTGAAGTGACAATGGCGGCAATACCTGTTTTAAATGCCCTCAATATCCCCGTGGAATTAAGTTTTGGAGATATTGGTTGGACGTTTTGGCAAAAAGAAGGCAACCCCATACCTGAAAGAACGTGGGAACTCATTAAGCAAGCGGATGCCACTTTATTGGGCGCAACGACGAGCAAGCCTGAAAGAGAAGCGGTAGCGGAGTTAGCGGGCGAATTAAAACAGACGAAGTTGCAGTATGTCTCTCCTATTATTCAGTTGAGGCAGCAATTAGATTTATTTGCCAATGTTAGGCCCTGTTTTAACATCAAGGAGGAGGGGCCCGATTTTAACTTTTGTGTGATCAGGGAAAACACCGAAGGACTTTATTCAGGGTTTGATTATTATCCTCCTCCCCCAGAGATTCAAAGTCTGTTGGGTAAAAAGTCAGCTTGGCGAGAGATCCCAAAAAATGAGATCAGCTGCAGTTTACGCTTGCAGACTAAGAAAGGGTTGATGCGCATTTTTAGGTTCGCTTTTAACTATGCAACATGTCAGCATATGAGTCGTGTTACCTTAGCCGATAAGCCAAATGTACTGAGGCAAAGCGGTGCTTTTGCACGCGAAATTTTTGAATCAGTGGCAAGTGATTACCCACAGATTAAGGCGGATATTTTAAATGTTGACGCAGTAGGATTATGGTTAGTGAGACGCCCTGAGGAGTTTGGTGTTATTGTCGCAGAGAATATGTTTGGGGATATTTTGTCAGATGTTGGTGCGGGAATCATGGGGGGACTTGGGTTTGCTCCGAGTGCTAATCTAGGCCAACAAAGCGGTTATTTTGAACCCGTTCATGGTAGTGCACCGCGAATAAAAGCACGCTCCGCTAATCCAAGTGCTATGTTTTTAACCATTGGTCTTTTGCTGAACCATTTGGGTTACGCAAAACAAGCCGACAAGATAAAACGAGCAGTCACTCAAGTGATAAAAGAGTGCCGTTTTGTGAGCTATGATCTCGGTGGGAACAGCACGACGGAAGAAATGGCAAAGGCAATAATCGATTATTGCACTCATGGGGTTGCCAATGAAAAGTAGACAGTTTGTATAATTTGAATGATGAATAAAAATGAACCAATATCAACGATTACTAGGCTTAAGTACGACGGAAATATCTGACGCCTTGGATGCTTGTGGAGTGGAAGGCGCCTTATTTCATATCAAGCCGCTTATTGCAGGTACCAAACTAATTGGCCCTGCTTACACCATTCAATATTCCCTGTATGAAAAAAAGCCCGATACCTTTAAAGGGGCTGCTGACTACATTGATGCGGTACCTGCAAACTCAGTTATTGTCATTGATAATAAAGGGCGAAGTGATTGCACAACATGGGGAGATATTTTAACCCAAGTGGCTATTCATAAGAAAATAGCCGGCACAGTAGTGAATGGCGCAGTGCGAGATGTCGCGTGTATCCGTGCAGCGAAATACCCCGTATATTGTGCTGCGGTTTATATGCGTTCGGGCAAAAATCGTGTTTATAAATCAGGAGAACAATGCCCTTTACTTATAAATGACGTCACAATTAATCCCGGAGACCTTATCTTTGGTGATGATGATGGGGTGTTAGTTATTCCGCAGCACCTAATCAATGAGGTATTAGACAAGGCAGAAAATATACAATCGACTGAAAACAAAATTATCACGGCAGTAAAGACCGGCCTAAGTTTAGAGCAAGCCCGTAAGGATTTCCGCTATGACCAGCCCTGGCTTAACAACAAAAAATAACGTGAAAGCTTTACACGATTATCAATTCATTGATATTCATTATCATGCTTCTCCTGATCTTTATCTGCGGCGTTTCAATGCATTAGAAGCAGGAAATCATTACCAAGCATTAGATGGAGCAGTTGTACTTAAAAGCCACTTAGGGGCTACTGCTGTGCAAGCGACACTGGCTCAAAGACAAGGGTTACCTGTTTTTCCTTCTGTCGTTCTAAATGCGATTGCAGGAGGGATCAGTTACCGAGTGATTATGCAGGCGCTTGCTGAATATCAGCCGCAAATCCCATCGAAACTCATTGTTGATTTTCCTACTATTACCGGCCGTAAATATCGCTCTAAATTGACCCGACAAGTATGTCATGAACATTTCGCTGAGCACACTTTTGTCGGCGAAACCCTGTTTGACAATACATATAAACTCAAGAAAGAAGTCATAGACATTTTGAAAATGGCTGCTGATTTCCCAATTGTCTTATCCACTGGCCACGCTGCAAAAGAAGAAATCGATTGTTTAATTGATGCTTGCATAACCTATCATGTATCGGCTTTATTGCTCAATCAGCCCGCGAATCCTTTAACCAATCTACCAGCGATGGAACTAAAGGAAATAGCAAAACAGGATTTTGTATGGATTGAGCAAACGGCGCTCACCTATTTGCTTGGTCATCAAACGAGAGACGACTTCACAGAAGTATTATGCTGTTTACCTCGGGTAATTTATAGTTCTGATTTAGGACAAACCAATCAAATGGATATTAAAACCTGGTTGGATTATTCAACGGCTTTATTTGATGAAATGAATTTGTCACCGGAACGCAAAGAGGCGCTTTGGCGAAGGAATGCATTAATGCTCCTAAGTGGCTAAGCCAAGGAGCCTCCCAAATAAGGCGACAAAATGAAAGCTGATTAATTATTAATCAGCTTTATTGTGTATTTATTTATACTCTAGAAAAAAATCTTCGTCCATTACCTGTATTTCGGATTGGCGCGCTAGTGACCGAGGAGTTTCTTGCGAATCTGAAGAAAAAAATTGAGGAGTATAAGAAGAAGGTTTTATTTTCATCGAAACAAAACCGTCTACCATTTCACGTTTTTCGGGATCAGGGTAGAGACGTACAATTAGAGAGTCCTCTCTTTCACGTTCTTCAGGATCAAGGTAGAGACTAACTATTAGAGAGTCCTTTCTAGTTAATCTGGCTGGAACAGCTGAAAAAAGCCGCCAAAAACCGCCACGTTCTTGCTTCTCACAAGCCTTGCTATCATGAGCATCACGAGCAACTATCACCTCGTCCTCGGTTTTGGTAGCAAAGCTATTCGTGCTAGATTTTTCTGAGGAAGCTAATACCTCGTAAGAATCATTCTCATTATTTGGTTCACTATCTCCTGTGGAAACTAATACCTCTTCAGGATCAATCTCTTCATCCGATTCACTATCTCCTAAACGATGAAATTTATCTATATTTTTTGGGTGATACTCTTCTACTCGCTGTTTTAATTTCTTATAGGAGGTGATGTAGGTTATTAAAGAAAGTGCACCAAGCATCATCAAATAGCCACTTTGAACTCCTAAGTTGCCATAAAAAAAACCATCGGATACCTCGCCATCTGAGGCACTATCCCAATCATTTAAAAAAGAAAAGGCGGCGGTAGCTAGAGAAGTATTCGCAGCAAAAAATTCAAGCAAGAAAATTAAGCTCATTGTCCAAAACAAATGATTTTTTCTCAGTATCCCGGCAGCACCACCGAACAGGGAACAACCCAAAATAACCATGATTGGAATATAAGAATCCTCTGATACCACATCTTGTAATATCAATTCCCTCAAGAGAAATGTCGGACACATTCCACCCCAACTTGCGTAGGCTAAAGTGGCAATGGCTCTATTATTTACTATCCGTGCAAAATCAGAATATCGAAAACAGCGGAGCAACGCTGCAGGTATCACACTGGCACTTGGTGCAATAATTTTTGCAAAAATATTCGTTGTATCTTGAGGTTTTATGGGGCCCGCCATGAGAATTAACGTTGTCCATGTAAAACCAAAGTCTTGTAAAAAACCAAGGAGCCCATGGTTAATTATTTTGGACACTTTTCCAAGAAATTTGAATTTATTGTTTTCAGGAAAACGATTTTGGCAATACTTAAGTATTTCTTCACTAAGCCCCATTGCCCCACCAAAACCGACGGGAGCTAAAAGCCAAAGGCCAGAGGGAACGATTCCTAAAAGTGGTAATAAGCTTACAGGGATATATACTTGCATCATCCCAATTAGAACAGCATTCGCTGTAGGAACGAGGTATAAAACATTCACGACCCCTTTACTTATCTTAATAGCGATGGGAATAGGTTCTTCCTCTTGAGATTTTTTATTCAACAAGAGCTGTATTTCCCCTTGCTTCTCATTTTCCTCTCCATTAAGCACAATAATCTCAGAATCGTCTTCTTGAGGTTGTTGGTATTTTTTTGTTTTCATGCAATCCCATTTTTTGTTTTATAGTGAATTAGCCTGCTACGATTTGCATTGCTATTCTTTTGCCTAAACTGAGGGTGCGATTGTTCTTAGTCGACGTCCCCGTGGCTTGACTGCGGGGATCAGGAATCTTTACGATCACTGGATCTCGCGGTAAAGCCGCTGGGTATCAAGAACTTGAGAAACTTAAAAGCCGCAAATCACACCCGCGAACTGACATTTTTTTGTTTTTAAATTCTTATGACCACAGTTTTGATGGTCGATAAGGTTTCAAAAACAAATCATTCAATTCAACGAGGAAACGCAAACATTGTTTATTGCTTTGCTTAGGGTATTTAGAAGCCACCCGAATTCCAGGGTATGCTGTCGAAAAACAGCACCACATGTTTATAATTGCCTGTTTCTATATGAGTGTCATTGATGGATTTAAGATGATAACTGACACTGTTGCGAGAAAAACTAGGTTTGGAAATGGTAGCGATGAGTTCTTGAGTATTACTTCCTTTAGTAGGAATCATTGTTATTGCTGCATTGGGAGGGTTTTTGGAAAAATCAACTTTGCTATTGCTATCCCACAGAGAGAAAAATTCTTTCAGACGGGACACACCGGCTTTGCGCACGGGTCTTTCGCTAAAATAATTAATATATTCAGATGGATAGTCGAGAGTTAAAAGATAATCACTTTGCCCCATTTTCTGTAGAGTGCCTTGCGAAGCAGTTTGAAAGAAAAGATAATTAGCCTCAGCGGAAAAACTCTGAGTGGTTAATCCAAATAAAACAGGGATGATGAATTTTTTTAACATGTTATTGTCCTTTCAATGTTTTAATTAAAAACTTTGCCATTGTCCTTATTTACTTCTATGCGAGAGGTTGCTGCTATGTAAAAGCAGTATAAACCATTTTTTGATGTGATTACTAGTAACTGCATGTATATATTGATAATTTTTTAAGGTGGGGAATTATTTATACGCGTAAAATCTTTGGCCGGGCATTTGATTATGGAGGGTCAAATCAGCCCCCCAGAAACCAGATATTTGTTGATTCGTTAAAGTCGGAAAACAACGACTATGACTGTTTATTCATTTTATTCGACCGCTAATCAGTTCGATTATTTTCCTTTATAGCGCAGATGTTCATACGGTTTTAGAGAGTTGTTTGCTTAACAAATCTTTAATAACCCATTCTGCACCGTAATGATTTAAATGATCGCCATTAAAATAATAGGGCAGCTTATCATCACGAGCTAAGCATTTCTGATTGTTGCAGAGTAAAGTGCGGGGGTCGTAAACTTTAATTTGTGGAAATCCAGCCAAGAGTTCATCAATGATTTTATCATAATCAGCAACTCGCTTGCTGTAATCTGCAACATCAATCCAACATTCCTTTCTCGTTTCCGAAGCAAATTGGAAAGGTCTTATTTTAAAACACGATTTAATATTAAAATTCAGATCCGGAATGTCTTTTAAAAAAATGATTTCTTTATTTGTTTTAAGGGCGTGTGTGAGGAAATACTTCCCATTTTCTTTAAAGCTTCGAGCTCCTTCTTTATCAAGGGCTTTTGCATGACGCCAGCGTTCGCCTATTTCACCAAAACCGCCGGACATTAAGTAGGCCCAGTAGCCGGATAAATAGATTTTTTTAATAGTGGAATTTGTTTTAAGAAAAGAAAGAACAGCATCGAATTTCTTTTTGCATTCCCCTTGCAAGAAATAATTGCTCGAAAAGGGTAAACAAGAGGTTTGTACAATCATTAAAACGGATTCTTGGGGGAATTGTGTCCACACCGCATTGTAGTAATGCGCTGTGTGCGAATCGCCCAAAAACAAGACGGTTGGTGCTGATTCTTTGGATAACCGGCAACCCCCATCAAAGTCTAACTCTTTCAACTCTGGTATTAAATGAGCGCAAAAATAATCCCTACCACTTGGGTAGGGGTGATCCATTAAATTAACCAATGCATTTAAATCGTTTAAGTGAGTAAATCGAGATTTGAATCCCTGGTGCATGTAGATGTAAGAGCCTACGCAACCCATAAAAGACATTAAGATAAGCAATAAAACAGCTTTAAATTGATTTGAACGATTGCCAAAGCGAATGGGTTTTTCAATGAATAGGTAAGTAAGCCAGGCTAAAACGATTGAAATAATAACGGCGGCGATACGGATTTTTTTATTAGGCTTTTCGTCTTCAATGATGCGTGCAAACGCCAACAAAGGCCAGTGCCATAAATACAAAGGAAAGCTAATTAAGCCAAGCCAGATGAGAATACGATTAGAGAGAATGACACGATTTATCCAAGCTTGTGTGCCTGCTAAAATGATTAATACGGCACCCACAGTAGGCAGTAATGCCCTGATGCCAGGAAAACCGACTTTAGTGAATTGATAGATGCCATATTCAATGAACAAGAATCCCAGTACTGAGATACTATGATTGATCACCGATGTGTTTATATTCCATTTTTTAAAGGGGGTTTTGCTTATCCAAAGGGTTAGTTTTTGACTCAATTTCGCAAAAGCGGCTTGTTTATAGAGGATTAACCACGCCAGTAAGCTCCCACTTAATAATTCCCAAAAACGAGTTTGTGGGGAATAGAAAACCGCCGTTGCGTTAGAATGAATGTTTTTTAGGTTAAGAATAAATGAGCTTAAAGCGATTATCATGATAATTGCGGGTAAATTGATGCGATTTTTCCATGTGACCCATAATAGCAAGGGCCAAATAATGTAGAATTGTTCTTCTATGCCTAGGCTCCATAAATGTAACAAAGGCTTAGTCTCTGCTGCAGCATCAAAATAACCGGATTCATTCCAAAGTAAGAAATTAGAAATAAAACCAGCTCCACCAGCGATATGTTTTCCAAGCTGTGTGTATTCATCAGGAAGTAATACAAACCAACCCAATGCTACGCAAAAGCTCAGTATAAGTAATAGTGCTGGAAAGATTCGTTTAATTCGCTTTCGATAGAAGTCGATAAAACTAAAGGTTTCTCGCTCTAAACTTTCAAACAAGATGGTAGAAATGAGAAATCCCGAAATAACAAAAAAGACATCGACGCCGATGAAACCCCCTTTAAACAGTTTGGGAAAAGCATGAAAACCAATAACGGATAAAACCGCTATGGCGCGCAAACCATCAATGTCTGCCCGATATTTAGGATAACTTAGTGCTCTAGGATTCGCTTTCATGAAAGATTTCTTTTAAGAATAACTCAGTACTTTTCCAGGAGCGATGATCAGCGGTAGGATTATAATGTAAACCCATTTCATCATCGTTCGCTGTCGGATCAGTAAATGAATGCGCTGTGAGTCCGTACAAATGAATTTGCCAATCCGCTTTTCTTTGAGTCATTTCATTGGCAAATTGAATGACTTCTTGGGGTGGTACAAGCGGATCATCGTAACCATGCAAGACTAAGATTTTGGCTGAAATAGGCATAAAAATCGTGTCTTCGGGTGCGTAAAGAGTCCCATGAAAACTGATAACTCCTTTCACATCGACTCCGGCGCGGGCAAGATCTAAAACACATAATCCCCCGAAGCAATATCCCATGGCAGCAATCTTTTGGGGATCAACTTGGGGCAATTGGGCAACAGTATTAAAAGCGGTCACTATCCGAGCGGCTAGACGCGCTCTATCTTCTCTCAGAGGGGTCATTAGCGCTCTTTTTTCCACTTTGTCTTTCCCAAGTTTTGCTTGGCCATACATGTCCACCGCAAAGCCTACCAAACCGCTATTGGCTAATTGCTTCGCTTTTTCACAGACGGCCTGACCTCGTCCACCCCAATCGTGAGCGATAAGGACGCAAGGCCTTGGGTGAGTGGTGTCGTTATCATAAGCCAGAAAGCCATGGCAGATGGTTTCTTCATCTTTATATTTGATTTCACTGGTCACAATCATCTTTTTTCACCGGTAAATTTTGTCCCCCACTTTATAGAAAAGTTGATAAAGGAACAAGCAGCAGAAGTTTAACAATGCTAAGCTGTAATTAGGAAACAATACGAAGAAGAAGGAGAAAGTTCGATGGATTACGAACGACGCGTCGATAAAAATGGAAATCCCTATTTTGAAGTGAGTTCGAGCGATTACAAGCTTATCTTAAATCCTTTGCTTAATAAGGGGACAGGTTTTTCCGATCAGGAACGAGAAGATTTTAAATTATTTGGTCTTTTACCCCCTGAAGAAAGCACCATCATTGAGCAGCGGGATCGATCTTACAAAGCATTTAAAAGCAAAGAGACTGACCTGGAGAAGTACATTTATTTACGTGATCTTCAAGACTCGAATGAAACCCTCTATTATAATTTGCTCTGTGCGCATATTACGGAAATGATGCCCATTGTTTATACCCCTACCGTGGGCGATGCGTGTTTACAATTTAGTCATATTTATCGCCGACCACGCGGTATTTTTGTTGCCTATCCTTATCGTGATCGAATCGAACAAATATTAGCAAACCCCCGCTTCGATTGTGTGAAAGCTATCGTGGTGTCGGATGGCGAGCGGATTTTAGGATTAGGTGATCAAGGCGCAGGGGGTATGGGAATTCCAATTGGTAAGCTTGCGCTCTATTGTGCCTGCTCAGGAATTCATCCTTCGGGAACGTTACCTGTTTTATTAGATACTGGAACAAACAATTCTGAATTAATTAAAGACCCTTTATACCTGGGTTGGCGGCATGAGCGCGTACGCGATCAAGAATACGATGATTTTGTGGAGGCTTTTGTCGTCGCTTTAAAGAAACGCTTTCCACACATCCTTTTGCAATGGGAAGACTTCGCCTTGCAAAATGCAACGCGATTATTGGAAAAATATCGTGACCAACTCTGTACGTTTAATGACGATGTTCAAGGAACTGCCGCAATTGCTACGGGGACTTTATTTGCTGCTGTTCAAGTCACTGGTGTGCGGTTAACAGAACAACGTATAGTTATTTTAGGTGCTGGTACGGCAGGTTGTGGTATTGCTGAACTTATTGTGCATGCCATGATGGAAGAAGGTCTTTCCGAACAAGAAGCAAGAGATCATATCTTTATGGTGGATCGTTATGGCCTTTTGGTGGAAGGGATGAAAAATTTACTGCCGTTTCAACAAAAGCTTTTAAAATCCAAAGCCATTGTTGCTAATTGGCGTCTGGAAAACAGTGATACCATTAGTTTGAAAGACGTCATCAAAAATTTACATCCCAATGCCTTACTTGGGGTGTCAGGCCAGCCTGGCTTATTCACTGAGGATTTAATCCGAGAGATGGCAGCTCATGTGAAACAGCCGATTATCATGCCGTTATCCAATCCGATAACTCGCAGTGAAGCGAAGCCAAGTGATCTCATGATTTGGACAGATAATCGTGCCGTCATTGGAACAGGAAGTCCTTTTGGTAATATTGTAAAAAATGGCCATTTGTTTCGTGTGGATCAAACCAATAATGTTTATATTTTCCCGGGCATGGGATTAGGTTTAATTGCTGGAAAAGTAAAAAAAGTGACGGATAAAATGTTTATGGCAGCTGCCAAAGCACTGGCCGATTGCTCGCCAGCAAAGCATGATCCGAATGCAAATCTTTTACCTCCACTCACTCAAGTCAGAGAGATTTCATTCAAGGTAGCTACTGCAGTGGTGAAGGAAGCGGTTAAGTCTAATTTAGCTGATAATTTTACTGATCAAGAAATTGAAGAATGCATTCAACGTCATGTATGGAAGCCAGAATACGTGCCTTATAAGCCCAAAACGTAGCTTCCTTTATTCTCAGCTCGTGGCTTGTCCGAAGCGATAATTCGATGTCCCCCGGACAAGCCGCGGGACATAGTGGAGGGGGAACAAGCATCTTGGTTGGGTCCCGCGGCGATGCCGCGAGGCAACTTACCTGTCATTGCTGTGTGCCCGTTGCAGTCGAAGCAGCAGAAGAGCCGGCTGCAGTGAAAGTAGGACTTGGTTGAGTAGCGCGAGCATTCTGAATCAGCAGCATCGTGTTAGTTAATAAAAGGCGCTCTTGCTGCTGCCGGGTTAAATAGAGTTGATAATTAATTTCGGCAAGTAAAATGGCCATTTCTTTTTGCACGGTCGCAGCGGACGCATTGTTAATTTGAGAGACCCATTGCGTATTTGGGCTGGAGTCGGTGTTATAAAGACGCCAAGTCGCCATAGTGAATTCATTCAAGGCTTGGCTGGTTATTTGCCCTGATTGGCCTGAAGTATTGCCACTCAAATTTTGCGGTAATCGTTTGGACAAAATGTAATAGAGATTGGCGACTCCAACAGAACTTTGAGCCGCATAGATTCTGATGCTGTTTAGGTAACTCGCTAAAGTGGCCTGGGCTTGGGCTTGTTGCACGGGTTTGCTCGTATCCTGTGCTTGCATAACCAAGGCATCGTAATCATTACGATTAGGCATCGGCATGGGGGAGACTGCGCCAGTAGCAAAGCGAATGAAATTGGCCGCTTGCTGCTCTGGACTTGTCGCAACGAGACCTTGCTGTTGCTGTTGGCTACCTCCAATGAGCGGTGAAGCGCCCGCTGAAACAGGAGTACCTGTTCCCCCGCTGGCTTGTGATGAATAAAGCATAGGCGTAATTAAACTATTGACGTTCAACTCCGCCAAAAGCGGCTGTACTTGATTGTAAGTAAAATATTTCTGGGAGGTAGGGAGGGTACCTACAGTGTTCGATAGTACTTTATTCGTATCCATCATTCCAGAAGGATAAGTGCAAGAGATCACTTGTGTTTGATCGTTATTTAAGCAATAACTGAAATCAGGTGTGGACAAAATATTTAAAACTGCCTGACTGACGGGATCTGCTTGATAAGGAGGTTGATCCATCAACGGCGAAACCGAAACACTATCTTGAGACACAGTTGAATAAGGTGACGGTTGTGAAAACGTGTAATTGGCAAAAGCGTTCAGCGACGAAGCATTAGGAATGTTAGATGATGCAGTGGTTGAAACTATTGGTGACGAATTGGACACGGCAGAATTGATTAATAAGGCACCTAAATAACTATTAATGGTGTAGTTGGTGAAAAGCTGGGGTTGTGTACCGTTATTAATTAAAGTTTGGCTAATGGCTATGGGTTGTTGATTGCCGCTTGAATCGGTTGCGGAAGGAGGGCCTTGAAGATTATATCCTAAATAGGCTCCTAAATTAAGGAGATAGTTAGTCAAATCATTTAAACTATCGTTTGTGCTATTACTGGAAGCAAAAGCTGACGACGATGTGGCAAGCAAAAAAACACCGGGCAATACTATACGACTTAATGGTTTCATTATTCATCCCCTTCAAGAGCGCGAGCTACAAGTTTTAATCGATATTCAGAAAAAACGCGGGCTAACAAACGTAATCGTTCAAAGACGATATTTCGTTTTAGAAAAAAGCCGGCAGGATCATGGCTTCCGGTACTTGTTTCTTCCGCGTGAATTAAGATTCGAGAAGCACTGCCCGGATGCACGGTGTCAATTGCTTGAAGTAGGCGTAGACCCCTACCTGATTTAATATTACCCACCAAACGGATAAAACTATCTTCTTGACCCAATGCACCCATGTCAATTTTTTCGATGTCGTCTAATTCTTTACCCAGTTGAGCAATTGCGGCTTCTAATTCAGGCTCCCCGTCAAGAGTCCAGTCTTCGACACTTTCCATAAACGTAATGACGCGATAGATCATCGGGTCTACATACTCGTGCCAGTAATTTGCGGAGGCTTCGTGGCTTAAGTCGGGCATTTTTTACTCTTTTTTTACTGTGCTATTCATTGATGGACGATAGGTATTCTAACTACTATAGTATAGTAAGAAGAGTAAAAGTCTATTTATAAAAAGTAAAAATTATGAAAAAACAGCAAGGTTCCAGATTAATTACCATTTTTTCGCGTATATTTAACGTAAGGGCATGGATAGATTTTGATCGTATAAAGTCATTTACAGTCTATCTAGCAGATGGCTTTAGGAAAATGTTCGTGCCGCAGAAACTTACTGGCCCTGGAGAGTCATTTGAGGATGCTATGTTGAGGTTAAACATCAGTGAGAAGGAGCTTCAAGATAAAAAAACAGCGTTGTACCGGTTAAGCCTTCTGATGTGTGCGGCCGCTCTATTTATTTTTGCCTATGCAATCTACCATTTGGTTTATGGGGGTTACAAGGCAGTGATAATTAGTTTGGTAGTGATGCTAATTGCTTTAGTTCTAGCTTTTCGATACCACTTTTGGTATTTCCAAATCAAGGAACGAAAGTTGGGTTGCACTATGCAAGAATGGTATAGGAAAGGCCTGTTAGGTGAAAAATGATGAAAAAAATAGTATTAATCGTACTGTCCTTGCTTTTCCCAGCATTGGCTTTTGCCTCATCTCCAAGTGGTACTGGATTGAGTTTTGCTCCTCCGCCCAGTGACGTGTCGGTTATATTCCTAGGAAACATCTTTGGCATTGTGGATGGCGTATTACATGGCACCGGCAGCCAAATCATGGGACAGATGTTTGGCGTATTTAACTCCGCTGTGTTAGCACTAGGCGGTATCATTATTATGTATACCTTGCTCGTGTCGACAATGAACACAGCACACGAAGGCCAAATGTTAGGCCAGAAGTGGTCATCCATATGGGTTCCCCTACGCTCTACCTTAGGTTTGGCTTTGCTCATCCCCAAAGCCACAGGGTATTGTTTAATGCAAGTTTTTGTAATGTGGATTGTGGTGCAAGGGGTGGGGGCGGCGGATAAAGTATGGGGTGCGGCGTTAAGTTATTTAAATCGGGGGGGCGTGATTGTCCAGACGAACATGACGCCATTTACTTTAACCAGTAGTGCGTCGACAACAGTTGCCCAAGGCGCTTCGACAATCCTCGCCGGCCAGGTTTGTATGCTGGGTCTGCAAACCGTGCTCCAAAATCAACAAAAACAATTTCAAAACGCTAAGCAATCAGACTCTGGTGCCTGTGCCGGTTCACCTTCCCAAACCATGCAAGATTTTTGTAATTCGCAAATCCCTGATTTTCTGAGCACAGTTAATGCGACAACAGTGCAAAGTTTAAATGCAAATAACACCACCCAAAATTATTCTGTACCTATGCCTAATTTTTCTGGTGGCCCTTACGCGTTTTTAAATGGTATCTGCGGTAAAATCACCTGGGCACCACTTAACACGAGCAGTATCAATTCGATTAACACACTAAGCCAGAGCGATATTCAAACAGTACAACTGTCAAGAGCAGCAGCAGTTCAACAGATGTATCTTGATTTGGCGACTGTTGCGCAAATCATGGTAAATAATGACCCTCAATTGAACCCGCCAACGATGGGTTCTCAAGGTATTCCCACTACGGCAACAGAACCTTTTGGAATCCCTCTCTTAAATACGGGAGGGCCTTGTACAACAGTGAGCGCCAACTGTACCTCATGGGGAGCTCCAACAACTGCCACAAGCGCATTATTTAGTGGTACAGAGTTCTTAGGGGCGATTTCAGATTACAATGGTATTATGTTGCCTACCCTTAATTTAATGCAGCAGGCGGGTAATGCACAAAACGCAAGTAACCTCCGTGCCTTTATTCAACAAGCAAACTCCCAAGGATGGATAATGGCGGGTAGCTATTTCTTTAACCTGGCTATGTTAAATGCTTCGGCAATCAATAATGCGAACCTCACCGACACGAATACAGGACTTGATGGTAGTTCGTTTGATCCCAGTCAACCGACCTCTGCTTTCGGTAGTAATGGCAATATTGGGTGTTCTGGGAATTATGCCACCTTATGTACCTGGCTGACCGGTGGTATTCCGAATACGACGATAATTCAACAAGCCTCAAACTCTGTTGGAAACATTATTACCTTGATTAATGGTTCAGGGCTCATGCCAACTCTTTCTCCCCCTAATTTTAGTCCCACCAGTACTCAGGCAATACCAACTCCTGGGGCAAATACTGTTTTTGGCTTTGCTAATAATTCCAGTATGGTTAATTTGCCAGGTCAGCCAGGATTAACACCTCCGCAGTTTGCAATGAAATTTAATATCGATATCAATCTGGGGCAATTCCAATTGCAATCGCAAGATTTCCCTTGTGGAAGCGTTAAGATCTTGTTCTTTAGTTTCTGCTTAGGATCCTTGCTGGGTAATATTTTCTATAACCTTATTATTAAGAACCTATTCAATTTCTTCCTAAGCATGGTTGCTCCAATTATTAATGCTGTCATTATGAGTTTCCTAGCAGCGCCTTTGCTTGGTATCGCGCAGATCTTCCAGCAAGGGGTTGCTATTATCCAGCAACCCACGGTTAATCCCGTTGTCGCCCTTGCCAATATGGGTGTCAACTACATTAACTTTGCTAATGACTTATGGGTTTTACTGATTGGTTTGTCGGTGACAACTGTCATGATTCCTCTATTTGGAATATTTATCTTCCCGCTGATTGCATTAGCAATGCCGCTATTACTTTCTTGGATGGGTGTGATGGTAGGCATAGGTTTTATTACTGCCTATTATATCCCGTTTTTACCCTACATGATTTTTACCTTTGGCTCGATAGCTTGGCTCATGGCAGTGATCGAAGCCATGGTTGCAGCGCCCATTGTCGCTTTGGGAGTTACCCATCCTGAAGGGCATGAGGCCTTTGGTAAAGGCGAACAAGCGATCATGATTATCCTGAATGTCTTTTTGCGTCCAGCGATGATGATTATCGGATATATCGCTGCAATAGCGCTGTCTTATGTGTCGGTATGGATTATTAATGCTGGGTTTGCCAACGCAGCAGCCTTTATTCAAGGTACCGCGTCAGGAACGCAATGGAATTATAGCGCCCAAAACAATATGCAATCCCCTTCAAGTTGGTGGCAAGATACGAAATCTGCTGGTCAAGGGGTAGCTAATTCTGTGCCTACCAGTGGTAATAATTGGACGGGAGGCACTACATCAACAGGTGGGGCTGCTGGTCAATCGGCTGCACAGGCTGCTGCGCAAGCTGCAGCTAATAACTTTAGCTCGATGAATACGGGTTACAGTGGCTGGGCAGGCATTTATGGCTTTTTCTTCGCGGTTCTAATCTACACAACAATGTACCTTATTGTCGTGCAGAAAGCTTTCACCTTGATCACTATTTTGCCCGACAGGGTGTTACGTTGGATTGGAGGACAGCCTGAAAGTTATGGCGGTGAGGCTGCTCAATGGGGTGAAAAAGCAGAAGGTAAGGTAGAGGCAGGTGGTAAGGAAACAAGTAAGGCAGCCTCTTCTAGGGATTCACAATTGCAAGGTTATGCTGAAAAAGGCGTTGCAAAACTTAAAGGCGGCTCATCTAAAGGTAAAACCGATGTTGGGCTTGGACCTGATGCTGGTGCAAGTTAAGATTAGCAAAGTGAAAGAAGGCCTGGATACACAGGCCTTTCTTTTAGATGGGGTAGTCCCAAGCCTCTAATAGCGCAATGCCTTTCGTGCTTAGGTACCTCGCCGTTAATTGGGTAGAAGTGATTCCAGCTCTTTTCGTATTTTTTTAAATGAGGTGGTAGGTAAATAACGCTTTAAAACTCTTCCCTGCTGATCAACTAGAATTTTAGTAAAATTCCAAGGAATGAATTTCAAAGGCTTTTTTTCGATATGTTTAGCAAGATAAGCATACAAGGGTGCTTGATTTTTCCCTTTTACATCAATTTTGGCAAATAATGGAAAAGTAATATGAAAGCAACTTTCTGCAAAATGTTGAATTTCTTTATTGGAACCAGGTTCTTGATGTAAAAATTGATCACAAGGGAAACCCAATATGGTCAATCCTCGTTCTTTAAATTCACGGTAAAGGATTTCAAGTTCACTGTATTGAGGAGTAAAGCCACATCGGCTTGCTACATTCACGATAAGCAATACCTTTCCTCTATAAAGTTCTAGGGTGGTGTTTTGTCCATCAATAGTGGTTACTTCGGTGGTATAAAACGCTTGAGGATTTTTATTCATATTTTTCCTGATCAATAAGGTTTAACATCGATAGAACTTCAGCATATCTTGCAATCCGTAAAAAGCGAAGATGACGCTGTTGAATGAAACTACCGGTCCACGGCAGGTAGGCAAATCAAGTCTCCTAGTGCTCAAAATTAGAGGGGGGTTAAGCGGTGAAAAATTATTTTTTCTTCTCATTTTCTGATAAATAGTTATTAACATAGGTGGGTAAATGAGTTTGATTCGCTTCATTGCCGTAGTACAAAGGTAATGAATGAAGTAATTCGGGAGTACAGTAGGTGTGTTGTCTGGGAAAATATTCGAAAAGTAATTGCACTTTTCCGGCCATTTCCTCTCCAGCGATTTCTTTAATGAATTCAAAGGCTAAATCAATGCCGCTTGAGATACCCCCTGCTAGCCAAATCTTGTCATTCTTAACAATACGTTCCTCCACAATGTGTATATCCGGAAGTAAAACGGCTTCAGGGAGGGCGCGCCAATAAGTGGTGATGGATTGATGATTAAGAAGACCTGCTTTGTGAAGAAGGAACATACCTGTACACACTGAGAGAATATACTCAGCATTTTGCGCTTGCTGTTGTAGAAAAGAAATCATTCGTTTATTTTCAATTTCTTTAAGCCTTCCGGTTCCTCCCGGGACAAGCAGGTAATCAATTTGAGGCGAATTGGTAAAAAGATAATGCGTTTTTAAGCTAATGTCATTCATGCACTGGACATAATTCCCTTGCTCAGAAATGAGGAACATTTCAATAGGCGCTTTTAATGTATTTCGCCAACAAGCAAAGACCTCCCAAGGACCAATAATATCCATTGCTTGCGCATTCTCATAAACAACCACACCCAGTGTTTTCATCCATTTCTGCCTTTAGAGGTTCCATAAAAAATGCTTGCGTTGGGTCAGTTCACCCTAGTTAACTTGAACTATTTTTCTGCAAGCGGAATTTTTCACGCGATCAGTTTTTACGCTGTAATAATTGCCTTTTTCAATATCCGCACAAATCAATTCTGGACTGAGTGAATTTAAGCACCCTGCTAAATGACGTCCCTCGCATTCTGGAAAAATACCTTCCCGATGAATAGCCGTATATTTTTCGTCCTCCCATCGCTCAACAGATGAGGTGTAGTAAGTGGTAAAATTACTAAGGAGTTCACTTTTATCCAATGTAAAGAGTTTAATTGCTGAATTATTATGGTGAATTCGGCTAATAGAAGGGGTCGAAAAAGCATAGATCGTTTGTACTTGATCGAGGTTAAGCTTTCGTATTTCGTCCATATGCGAATGAGAGGTAAGTAAGGTAATCTGTTGGTAATTTGCTTGATTGCGCTTTAAGATCTGTACAAATCGATTTAAATAAGTTTCTTCCCAGTAAGGGTTTCCCTGATAGTCTTTTCCGGGCGGCATGTGCATGGCAATAAGAAGCTGTTTTGCTTGATGGTGTAACAATTGGCCTTGAAGCCAAGATAATTGTGCTGAGGCCTCTTCTGCTTGATTAGGGTATTTATGCTGATGTGCGGAAAAATCGGCAAATTGTATTGAATTTAACGCGATGAACAGGATGTCGTGATTGTCAAGGATAACATAACTGGAATAATATCCTCCATCGTACATGTGATCTTTGTTAATGAGTAGATTTTCACAATAGGCGCAAGCTCCATTCCAATTTTCTGCAAGATTCAGGGGCGAATAGCCATTATCTGAAAAAGGTTGATAGTTACCCAATAAAGAGTCGTTATTGCCCACCACATAAAATAGAGGTTTAGCCGTGGTATTGGCTTGATATAAGCTTTGAAAAACTCTCTTTTCATAAATCTCTTTTTCAGAGGCTGGGTAATTACCATGCGTTGGCATATCACCTAAATGAATGACAAAATCCACTTTTTTCGTCAGTTGGCTAAACTTGTTCATTGCCAGTTGCAATAAATGATCATCGGTGTCATAGCCTTCGCCTGAGGGATTTTGGCTACTGTAATGAATATCAGAAATGGTTAAAAAATGAGTGGATGCATAGTTAGTATGGACTATGAAAAGAAGGCCTATTATACGAAAAATGAAAGAGAGCATAGGAACTTATCAGAATTTAAGGGGGCAAAAAAATCCTAAACGATTTATTGTATTTAAGCAAGGAAGATGCTTGGCTAGCTATTACGTGCGGCTACCTGCTCTGACAAAAAATTTTTAATCCCTTGAATTAATAATCTATACTTTATAAGGCAAATTTAGGGATAAGGAAGCCACCATGAAACAGCAATCGCTTCTCGACTACCAAACATTAGCAGCGGATAGCTTTAAAGCAATGGCAGCACTCTATCAAACCATCGTCAATTCTGGATTAGAACAACGGTTACTCAGCCTAATATTTTTACGTGCCTCTCAGATTAATGGTTGTGCGTATTGCTGTGATATGCATTCGCAGGAGGCGCTAAAAAGAGGAGAAAATGAACGACGTCTACACACATTGACTGCCTGGCGCGAAACGGCTCTTTTCAGTGAGCGAGAACGAGCTGCTTTGGCATGGACAGAGTCAGTCACTTTGGTGCATCAAACTCATGTTCCCGAACACGAATTTAAAGCATTGGAGGCCCATTTTTCTTCTAAGGAAATTGCGTATCTTACTTTTGCTATTGGCTTAATTAATGCCTATAACCGCCTGGCAATTAGTTTTCATAACGTGGTGGAATGAGGTTATCGTTGGTACTCTTTAGTGCCAGCGATAATCAGTTTATAAACACGCTCAGAAATAACGCCTTGTTCGAATTTATTTTTAGCATCAACCGTCATAAGCTGCCCACGTTGCCGTACTAATTTTCGTGTCATTGAAGTGACTTCATTGGGATCGCCTTCTAGCAAAGCATCGCGTACTTCTTCATCAAACACAAGGTATTCACGCAAGGCAACGCGTTTGCCATCCACCGTGGGGACTAATTTCTGCCAAATACAAAGTCGAATTGTCTCCAAAATATCAATAGTCCGGCCAAGTCGCTCTTCACCCGCAAATGAAGTCACTAAACGGCGCATCGTCTCAGCCACTCCCGAAGTGTGTAGAGTGGTGTAAACGGGATGGCCTGTTAATGCGGCTTCGAGTGCAGCGCTGATCGTCTCAGCATCTCGACATTCTCCAACCATGATTAAGCGGGGTTTTCGACGAAGCGCATTACGCACCCCATCGGCAAAGTCTGGCAAATGGCGGGGAATTTCTGATTGACTTACGACTGCTGAAATGGTTTCAATTTCATCGTAAACGAATTCAATGGGTGACTCGTAGGTTAAGACTTTGCGATGCGAGTCTTCGGTCTCAATCAGTTCGCGAATGATGGAAGCTAAAAGGGTAGATTTACCAGAGCCGGTTGCACCTGTAATAAAGACAATTCCTTCCTGGGGTGCAATAGCTTCGAGAATATTTTGCGGTAAATTCATTGTCTCTAACCGGGGAGGCGTCGTAGGAATGGTTCTTAAGGTAATTTGTATCGCATCATGGCCTTCAACCAAGCAGGCAGTGGCGTTCACGCGATAGCGATAACGTACGCCACGATTCGGGCGGAATTCATAGTGGGTATCGATATCCTTACCTGAAAGCAACTGGGTAGTGGCATTAGGTCCGTAAATTGAATTAATCAAATCCCCAAGCTCAGTATTTGAAAGCCGGCGGTTGGTGATTTGCAACAATCTTCCATAGACCTCGGCATAGATAGGCTCGCCTGTCTGAATGGTGATATCAGAGGCACTGAGATTCTCTGCGTGCTGTAGCATTTTATCCATGAAAACAGGAGAAAAACGCGTCGGCTCGTCTGGCATTAAATTAGTGTTAGTCATATCAAATTAATATTTGTCACGATCAGTTGTGTTTACAGGCGCTATGACCGGCTGCCATGCTTTGCTAGTAATTATAATTTTAGTGTTTTGTGCTAATTTTTCCATGTTTTTGAACTTTTCTAGTGCATTTTCGTCTTTAGCAACCGGAGCAATCCATTCTTTAGCATTAACATTAAGCAGAGGAAGGGCAGTAATTCGTAACACTCTGTCGTCAATATGCAATTCATTGGTATCCCCTGTGACTCCTAAATCAGTGTGAGAAACATAGGGAGGAGAAACCATGTTCATCGCGAGTAATTTTCGATATAAAATCATTCCAGTATAGTCTTCTTTGATACGGGCAATGCTCTCTTCGAGGATAGTGGCTGCTTGTTCAATACCGTTTTTCCAACCTTTTTCAACGTAATAATCCCAAACCTGTTTTTCTCTTCTTGTTTTAGGAAGTAAAGCCGCATTGGGGTATTCAGGTTGTTGGTAATCCATCCATAAATATTGTCGCCAGTTGGGAGCAGTGGTGACGAAGCGTGCCTGTTTAGCGATTTTATAGGTGCGATTAGAAATACGAATAGTTTGTGTATCGGCTAAATTAAAGGCATTACGCCCCTCAAGCAATACGGGGGGCAAAATATTATGCTCGAGCAAGAGCGCATTAAAATCATATATGGCGTCGAGTCTACGTGCTAACCGAGTTAATTGATCATCAATCATTCTGGCGCGCCAGGCTAGCCCGGATTGCGCCCCTATGCTCAGGGCCGTTTCTTTTAAAGCGGTTTCCCTAATTTTGTTATTTCTTTTCTTTTTACGCGTCTTTTTCTTCTTATGCTGGACATTTCCCATGGCTTGTAATCCAGCGAGTGAGGCAGTGTTGCCCGGGAGCTGATCAGTATTGTTGCGACTACAGGCAACTAATAATAAGGCCAAGCAAATGATAAAGAGGTTACGAATAAATTTTGGCATAGCGTAATTCAACAACTTGACTATTTGGATAAACATGGATGTTGGCTTTCTTTCCAGCTTGATAGTCAATATCACGCAAGATTTCAGCTAAGCTTTCATCCTTAACATTAAGATCAATTAAAACAGGGACCGCAGGCTCTTTTCCTAAAACACGAAAACGAAAATGTGCCGCTTTGGCGATTCGTGCGGTTAATTCTTCAATGGGACCAGACCAATCGACCGAAGCTCTGGCTTGCAAATTATAAGCATTGGGAATGGTCAAAACGTTGTCTCGTTTAGGAGGAGTAATCACTTTTTCCACTTTGGCCATTTCTAACATGGAATCGCTTACCGATACGGCAGCTTCTGCAAGTTTAATCGTTGCATCATCGCTAGGCGCATTCATTGGCGGTTTCTTAAAAATCTTTATGCCACCACATCCATTGAGCATAATTACCGCAAAAATAAGTATGAAAAACTTGTTGATCATCTTATGAGCTTGAAATCGAGAAGTACTGCACTGATTGAAACAGGAGCATGGTTTATTGTCAAGCAGAATAAGGTTTAGAGATAACTGACCTGGGACAAAACAAAAAAATAACGGTCATCATTCAGTGATTTTTTCATAAAGCCCGTAATGAACATTCCCGGCTTGTTTTGCTTTTTTCTCTCGCCAAACAAGAGGATCGAGATGCGGTTTTTCGGCGGATTCAAGATAAACTAAACCGCCATGGACCAACAAATTGGAATGCGCTAAGAAATTGAGGCATTGGGGTAGGTAGTTTGATGTAAAAGGAGGATCAAGGAAAACAAGGTCAAAACGCTCTGTTGTTTGTTGAAAATAATCCTCTGCCTTAGCATGAACGACCCATAGGCAATGGGTGTTGAATGATAAGGCTATTTGTTTAAGGTTATTGTAGACTTGAGAAGAAGATTCAACGAGTACCACTCGCTTTGCTCCGCGTGAAAACGCTTCAAAACCGAGGGCTCCACTGCCAGCAAATGCATCGAGGCAGCGGGCATCGCGAATGTCGTGCATGAGCCAATTAAATAAAGTTTCTTTGACACGATCGGGGGTTGGCCTTAGCCCATCGATTGGAGGGAAATGCAATTTTTTCCCTCGATATTGGCCGCCAATGATACGAACTGTTTGCTTCACATTTTACCTACTGCGATAACGAGCATCTTGTTGGGATGAATATTTCTTTGCAGCGCCTGTTTTATTTGCGTGGTGGTGACGGCATTAATACGCGCGACATAGGTATTCAAATAATCGTTGGGTAAATGATAGAAGGCAATGCGTAGCAGCATGTTTGCGATGCTGGCACTGCTTGATAAGGATAAGGGAAAACTACCCATTAAATATTGTTTAGCATCAGCAAGTTCTTTTTCAGTCGGCCCTTCCTTGAGGTAAGTGGCTAAGATGTCTTGCGTTACTTTTAATGCAGTAGCCGCTTCTTTGTTTTCAGTGGATAAGCTAATGATAAAAGGGCCGTTACCTGGCATAGGCATGAATTGGCTTGTAACACCATAGGTTAACCCCCGTTTTTCTCTTACTTCATGGGAAAGTATGGAAACTAAAGCCCCTCCACCCAAAATATAATTGCCTACAGTGAGTGGAAAATAATCGGGATCATGATGATCAATGCCAATTTCGCTTAGCCGAAGCATCGTTTGTGAAGAAGGAAAATCAATGGTTATATTTTCCCCTGTTTTAAGTGCTGGGGCTTTAGGGATTGTGGATGCAGGCTGTCCTTTGGGCAATCCTGTTGTTATTTGCTCAGCAAATTGATGGGCTGTCGCCGAATCAATTGCGCCAACAATGACGACTACCGCATTTTTTCCAACAAAATATTGTTTGTAAAAATTTCGTACATCTGTCGTACTCATTGCGAGCACAGTGTTTTTAGTACCGCTAATGGGGTGGGCATAAGGATGATTTAAGTAGAGTTTTTCAAAAAGAATTTGATTAGCAACATCCTCAGGAGATTCTTGTGTTTGAGCAATCGCTAATAGTTGTTGGCTTTTTTCTCGCTCGAATGCTTCTTTGGGGAAATCAGGCTTAGTGATAATTGCGGTGAAAATGCCCAATGCCTTTTTCATCGCGTCAGGGTTGGTGAGTGTTTTGAGATTTAAAACAGCCATATCGCGGCTGTTCTCACTGATAAACTGAGCTCCTGTATCGGCCAAATGTTCTGCAATTTGCGTGGCATCCATTCCTGCATTGCCTTGATTGATCAGATTGGTAGTCAAGGTGCTAAGCCCGAACTGGTTACCATCGTAAGCAGAGCCTGCTGCAAAGGCAATACTGATATTTAGCATAGGGACTTCATCGGCTCGATAAAAAACAACGCGCGCTCCGTTAGTCGTTTGCCATTGTTCTGTTTGAAAGGTATTTGCATAGAGCGGTTGCGCTAGAGCAAATGCGAGCCCTGCTACTAGAATGTGTTTTAAAACGCGTAATTGGGATGATAACTTCATTCTTGTTCCTCAGGCGGTAAAGGAATTAATTGTGCTTCAGTCATTGCATCATCTTTGAAATAACGTTGGGCAACTTGTTGCACTTGCTCAGGGGTAACGTTGTTAATGAAAGTAGTGTAAGTGTCAGCTCCTTTCCAGCCAAGACCAATGGTCTCCAACAAACCCAGCTCCATGGCTTGGCCAAAAATAGAGTCTTTTTCATAGGTCTTTTGTGCAATGAGTTGTGTTTTAATCCGCTGCAATTCAGCGGGTTTGACGAGCTCAGTCTGTAGTTGCTTAATCTCTTTTAGGATAGCCGTTTTCACATCATCCAGCGTATGAGATTGCGAAGGGGTACCTAAAAAAATAAATTGCGTGGGGTAGCGAGTATACAGATTGTAATAAGTATTTGCATCGCTAGCGACATGTGTACCACGAATAAGATTTTTAGCAAATCGTGCACTTTCACCCGCACTTAGAATACTTGCGATCACCTCTAACGCGTAAGGTTCCCAAGCCGTTTTTGCTGTTTTTGTGCTAGGGACAGAATAGCCAAACATCATTAAAGGGAGTTGGGCGGGGGCATAAATTTGTACTGTTTTAGGACCTAATGCAGGTGGTTCAACTTGAGGTTTGCGTTCATAGTGGGTTTGTTTGCTGATGGGACCAAAATACTGTTTGGCTAACTGATAGACGTTATCTGGATTAACATCACCCACTACAACCAAGGTGGCATTATTGGGAGCATAGAATCGCTGATACCAAGATTTTACGTCTTGAATAGTCATTTGGTGTAAATCGCTCATCCAACCAATCACTGGATGATGATACGGTGCTGTTAAATGAGCAGCGGCCAAGTAACGCTCAAAAGCAAGTGCTTGCGGGTTGTCATCGGTGCGTAGGCGCCGCTCTTCACGTATGACTTTAATTTCTTTTGCAAATTCGGCTTCGTTTAACAGTAGATTTTGCATGCGGTCTGCTTCCAATTCGAAACTAATCGGCAATTGATCAGCCGCTGTCTTTTCAAAATAAGCCGTATAATCATAATTAGTAAAGGCATTTTCTTGACCGCCAACAGCAGCAATGGTCTTTGAAAAGGCGCCTAGAGGGTATTTTTCAGTCCCTTTAAACATAATATGCTCTAAGGCATGAGAAATACCCGTTATGCCACCAGGTTCATCAGCAGATCCTACGTTATACCACACCATGGATACGGCAACAGGGGCACGATGATCTTCCTTTACCAGCACTTTTAAGCCATTATCCAAGGTAAATTCTTTTACTTGGCTGTATGATGCGCAAGAGAAGACGGCTAGAAACAGGAACAGGTATTTTCGGTGAAAAATAGAGAAGTGACGTTTTCGTTCAAAAAACGCACGAAACTTCCCTGTCGCTCGCGAAAGCCTTCCAGGGCTTTCGGGGTTTTTGGCCAAAAACCTAACTTCTCTATTTTTCATTGAGGGGTTCTGAATGAATAATAGAATGCGCACAGATTAACTCCAAAGCAAAAAAAGTGATAGAATTCCATATTTCCTTCGTTTTGTATACCTTATGATTAAATGGTTTAAAAGAAATCAGGGTGAGAGCACCCCAGAAGAACCGCCTGTTGAGGTTTCACCCGTACTTACTGAAGAGCAGCATTATGAGGATAAATTGGCTCATGCTCCCAGTTCTCCTAGCGATGAAGCGCCAAAACAAGGCTTCTTTGCGCGTATTAAACGCGGATTGACTAAAACACGTCAACAATTTGGCGATGGAATTGGTCGATTATTGCTTGGGAAAAAAGAGATTGATGCTTCTTTACTGGAAGAGCTAGAGCTTATCTTGCTGGGTGCAGACTTAGGCGTTGAGACGTCGCAGTCCATTTTAAAGCAGCTGAGTGAGGGGTTGGCAAGAAAACAATTGGCTGATGGCAATGCTGTTTTTCAAGAGCTGAAAAAGCGTTTGGAGACCATCTTATTAACCAGCGAAAAGCCTTTGGAACTAGAGACCCCCGATAAATCACCGTTTGTTATCTTATTCGTGGGTGTGAACGGAGCCGGTAAAACAACCTCCATTGGTAAAATGGCTAAACAATTTCAGCAACAAGGCAAGAAGGTGATGCTGGCAGCTGGAGATACTTTTCGTGCCGCTGCTGTTGAGCAACTGCAAGTTTGGGGTGAGCGTAATCAGATACCCGTCATTGCTCAACATACAGGAGCAGACAGTGCCTCAGTGATTTACGATGCTTTGCAAGCAGCGAAGGCAAGAAATATTGACATTTTAATTGCCGATACTGCTGGTCGCTTGCATACTCAAGGCAACTTAATGGAAGAGTTGAAAAAGGTGAAGCGAGTGCTGCATAAGCTCGATGCCAGTGCGCCACACGAAACCATGTTAATTTTAGATGCAAGCATAGGACAAAATGCACTTAATCAAGCGCGTCAGTTTCATCAAGCTATTGGGGTTACAGGTATTACCATGACAAAGCTTGATGGAACTGCAAAAGGTGGAATTTTGTTTGCTATCGCGAATGAATTAGGGATACCATTTCGTTACTTAGGTGTCGGTGAAGGAATTGACGATTTGCGTCCCTTTGATGCCCAGCAATTTGTCAGAGCAATTTTTAATGATGATTAGATTTGACCAAGTGAGTAAACGCTATCCAGGAGGCTTCGAAGCATTAAGCCAGGTTAATTTTTGCTTACAAAAAGGAGAAATGGTCTTTTTAACAGGTCATTCCGGGGCAGGCAAAACAACTTTCCTAAAATTAATTGCTATGCTTGAGCTTCCCTCTTCCGGTCAACTGATAGTCAATAATGTCCGTTTAAATCAATTAAAAAAACACGACATTGCTGTTCACCGAAGCAGCTTAGGCATTACATTCCAATCGCCTCACTTATTAAATGATAGAACGGTGTTTGATAATGTTGCATTACCCCTGCAGATTCAAGGGATGACCCCAGTAATGCTCGCTAAGCGAGTCCATGCTGCACTTGATATGGTGGGTTTATTAGCGAAAGAAAAAATGCTGCCTGCGCATTTATCGGCGGGTGAACAGCAACGGGTAGGCATTGCTCGTGCAGTAGTGCATAAACCTTCCTTATTATTGGCTGATGAACCTACGGGTAATTTAGATCCTAGCCTTTCAACTGAAATCATGAAGCTTTTTGAGCAATTTAACCAAGTCGGAGTGAGTATCCTTATTGCTACTCATGATCTTGCCTTAATCGCTCGCATGAAACACCGTATTGTGATGTTAAAGGGAGGCCGGGTATGTTAAATAATCTGCGCGCTTTGCTTTCTTATCATTTGCAAGCAGCCAGCAGTAGCCTTAATCTTCTCTGTCGCCAACCTCTAGCCACAACAATGACTGTGGTAGTGATTGCTATTGCATTGACTCTGCCTACACTGTTTTGGGTCTTTACTGATAATCTTGCTCAATTAACTGGCAGCTGGCAGCGGGGTGGTCATATTTCGTTGTACCTTAAATCGCCTCTTTCAGCAGAAGAGGAGTCAGCATTATTAGAGCGTGTGCAGGCCACGGCAGGGGTTGGTCATGCCAGCCTAAAATCTGCCGTCGATGGACTTGCTGAATTACAACAGCAAGAGGGGATGCATGATATCATGCGCTATTTACCCGAAAACCCGCTACCGGCTGTTATTGATGTGGTCCCCTCCCTTTCTATGAATTCACCGGCGCAGATGGAGCAATTATTTCTTCGTTTGAAAAATTTTTCTCAAGTAGAACAGGCTAAGCTTGATATGCAATGGATCAATCGATTACATGCCATTTTAAGTTTTATCAGTAAAACTGCGCATGCTCTTATTGCTTTACTGGCTTCTGCCGTAGTGCTTATTGTGGGTAATACCTTGCGGCTAGCAATTCATAATCGTCACGAAGAGATTCAAGTTTTAAAATTAATTGGTGCGACAGACCCATACATTGCTCGGCCTTTCTTGTATTCGGGAATATGGTATAGCTTAGCAGGTGCAATTCTTGCCGTGCTTTTTGTTAACATCTTTATGCTAAGTCTTGCCGTCGCAGTAAAACAATTAGCATCTGCGTATCAGATGCATTACCCTATAACCAGTTTATCTGTTAAACAGGCTTATTTACTGGTGTTTATCTCTACTTTGTTGGGTTGGCTAGGAGCTAGATTATCTGTAAAAAGACAACTTGCTTCTATTGAACCCTATAACTGATCTATAATAAATTGATCAGTTATTAATGTGCTATGGTTTTTACTTATTACGGAGGTAATAGCATGAATCAGCAGTTACAGCTGGCGTCATTAAATTTGCCCATAGGCAGTTTAGATGCTTACATCCATCGGGTTAATCAGATTCCGATGCTCTCTGCTGAAGAAGAATATGAATGCGCAGAGCGCTTTCATAATCAAGGTGATTTGGAGGCGGCTCGTCGCTTAGTCCTTGCGCATTTACGCTATGTTGTGCGCGTAGCGCGAGGTTACTTAGGCTATGGTTTGCCGCTGAATGATTTAATTCAAGAAGGCAATATCGGTTTAATGAAGGCAGTAAAACGCTTCGATCCCACAATGGGGGTGCGATTAGTTTCTTTTGCCGTCCATTGGATAAAAGCGGAAATCCATGAATTCGTCCTAAAAAACTGGCGAATTGTCAAAGTGGCTACGACAAAAACGCAACGCAAGCTATTCTTTAACCTTCGTCAAATGAAAAATCGCTTAGGCTGGTTTAATACGGAGGAAGTCAATGCAGTGGCCCGCGATTTAGGCGTAAGCCCTGAGGATGTATTGATCATGGAGCAACGACTGAATGCCATGGACACTTCTTTTGACGCGCCTGTCTCAGATGATGAGGACGAAAGCTTTAAAGCGCCTGTTCATTATTTACATGATACCAATAGTGATCCTGCCCATTTAATTGAACAAGAGACAAGCGATGAACATGGCCGTGAGCAATTATTCTCGGCTTTGGAGCGTCTCGATGAACGCAGTCAGGATATTTTGCAGCAACGTTGGTTGGCAGACGAAAAAGCGACTTTACACGATTTAGCAGATAAATACGGTGTTTCTGCAGAACGGGTACGTCAATTAGAAAAAAATGCCATGAAAAAACTTCGCCAGTACATGGAAGCGGTTGCATAAGAATAAAAACTGACTAAAAAAGGTTAGGGTCTGTCAACAGACCCTAACCTACTCTCCAAAAAAGCAATGTCACTGATTACCAATACCCATATCGAAACCAAAAATGAGTAGGTCTGTTGTGCACGACTACGTAGTTACGCGGTGGAGCCCAGCGGTGAAATTTGGGGTATCGCCATGGATTTCCATAATAATGGTTGACTCTCACTTCCTGAACGACAGGATAAGTGTGGTGATAAGCAAAGGACGAACTGGAGAATAGGGCAGATAAGCCTAAAGTACCGCACAAAAGCCATTTCTTAGTTCTCATTGTTACATCTCCTCGATTGCAATTAATATCAGACTAGTCTAGGAAATGAATGTAATAGGAATATAACAAGAGCAACAATAATTGTAACAAGCTTGTTACATGTTGGAGTCCAAATGATTTAGCCCAATAAACGAGTGAGTTTGAGTTTCGTTGCTTCATCAGCAAAAGAGGATTTAATTGCCATTGAGGTGAAATCACTCATTTTGCTATCAGAGTATTGATAAGTTTGCTGTACTCTTTTGTATTCTTCGGCCAGATTGGTATGAAAAAAAGGCGGATCATCTGAACCTAAACTTACCGAGATACCTGAGGCCATCAGTTGAGTTAAGGGGTGCTCCAACATATCTTTAAATAGCCCCAAGGCAATATTGCTGGATGGACAAATTTCGAGTGCAATACCGCGCTCTTTTAATTGGGTGAGTGTTTCTACCGAATGCATTGCTTGGACACCATGGCCGATACGCTTGATGGGGAGATGCTTGATTGCTTCAAGCATCCCACTAGCTGGAGCAAATTCACCCGCGTGAACGGTACAGAGAAGACCTCCTTCAGCGGCAATTTTAAAAGCTTTTTGAAATAGTTTGGGTGGATAATTGATTTCATCTCCTCCTAGACCGAAACCCACAATATATGGCATTGTTTCTTTAATCGCTTGTTTTGCAACTTTAGTCACTGCCTCCGCGCCGAAATGACGGACAGCAACAATTATAATTCGACCTATGATATTAAATTGCGCTTCGGCATCATCAATTGCTTGTTGAATCGCTTGTAAATGCTCAGTGGAGGGAATGCCACTTGAACGTTCAGCGTGATCTGGAGAGTACATCATTTCCACATAAATTGTATTTTGTAAGGCATTCTCTTTAAGGTAATCAAAGGTAATGTCGTAATAATCACGTGGTTGTTTTATCACTGCGGCCACTTCATCGAATGCTTTAAGAAAGCCAAGAAAATCGGGATAAGAATAACTTTGGCCATCAGAAGCAATTAACGCTTTTGGAAAAGAAATCTGATTTCGTTTAGCCAATTTTTGGGCTAAATCTGGCTTAATAGTTCCCTCTAGATGGACGTGTAGCTCAGCTTTCTTTATTGTCATGATGCCCTTCCTAGATGCTATAATTCCAATATAATGAAGATGGCATCTTCCGCTAAAAACCGATAAAATTGCCATCTTGTATTTAGTATATGCTATTTAGGATAGATCATGCGTAATAACGATATCGATAAGGCTTATGTGAGCCCATACGACCAATTCCTTTTCGAGTTTGATGCTAAACATGAAAAGTCAGCGTCTCAAGAACAGGAAATTAAAAAGCATGCACGCATTTCCTATCTTCGTGATCATGCTCAATCAAAAGATGCTAAAGGCGAAATCTGGGAGTCTTTTTAGTCGCGCTGGAATTAAATATGCGTCCTGGGCCGTCTATGGGCAGCAGTTCCTTGCATCGTTGGGTCACCTGGTGGGTAAGAACCGCATTACTCATAAAAACAATGATCAATGAATTTGGGAAAAACAAACAATGTCTTCAGAAATGGTTCACACAAACCAAGCATTACAAGATATTGTAGCGACAGATGGCGTTTGTTTTGGTTGTGGCGCCACAAACAAACAAGGATTGCAAATTAAAAGCCATTGGGATATCGATGGTGAGCATGTGATTATGAAATATACGCCAGATGAACGTTATGTTGGCTGGCCATCACTGGTTTATGGTGGTTTAATCAGCTGCCTTATCGATTGTCATTCGAATTGGACCGCCATGGCAAATCATTATCGGGCTGAAAATCGAGAGCCAGGGACTTTACCGCGTATTGATTGCGTAACAGGCTCATTAGGAATCAAGTATATTAAGCCAACACCTATGGGTGTGCCGCTGTTCCTTAAAGCACGCGTCGAAGGAGAAATTGGGCGTAAAACACGAATCCTTTGTGAGGTTTATGCAAACGATGTATTGACTGTTTTGGGAGACTCTATTTTTGTTAAAGTCGATATTGGTCATTTAGCAAAAAGTGCGTACTCAATTTAATCATTACCTATTCAAAGAGCAGAACTTGACTTTTAATGCCCTATTTAGCGCAGGAATTTTACTTATCTTAAAAAGCGATGAAACCTCTGTGCTGACTCAAGAGGCTGATAAAGCCCTTTATCAGCCTAAAAAATAGGGTAGAAACCGCATTGTCCATGTGCAACAAATAGACATTATTAGCCAATAAGATAATGCAACACTTTAAAAGCCAAGATCGTTAATAACGAGGCCACCGGTAGTGTTAATATCCAGGACATGAAAATATTTCGAATGACGCGCAGGTTCAACGCACCAATACCACGCGCTAATCCGACGCCTAATACCGCTCCCACGAGGGTCTGGGTTGCTGAGACAGGAATACCTGTGCTAGTAGCCACTACCACTGTTGTTGCTGCAGCCAAAGTGGCGGCAAAAGCGCGGCTTGGGGTTAAGGCAGTAATGGAGCTACCTACGGTTTCAATGACCCTTCTGCCGTAAATTAAAAAGCCTGCTATTACCCCTATACAACCCAATAAAATAATCCATGCCGGATAACTGGCGGCACCAATGGGTTGGTTGGCATGTATGACCAAACTATGAACAATCGTAAGCGGGCCCACTGCCAAGGCAACATCGTTTGAACCATGGGCAAAAACCATGGCACAGGCAGTTAATGCCATCAATACCGCAAAATACTTTTCAACCTGAATGAAGCGCTCTCGCCGTCTAATCCTTGGCATTTCTGGAATACGTCGGATAAAACTCATACCAATAATGGTGATAGAAATGCTTGTTGCTAAAGTTACTGCTAAATCTTGCTTCAAATTCAAGTGAATATGAAAATGATTCAACCCTTTAAATACAGTAATAAAAGAGAGAATAGTACCGACTAAAAAGAGATAGATTGGTACGTATAATTTGGCTTTTTCAAGAGGGTCACTTTTAATGAAGATGACTTGTTGAATGCTGACAAAAAGAGCGTAAGCTGTGATTCCCGCAATAAGTGGAGAGGTTATCCAGCCTATAGCGATGTGAGAGACCTGTTGCCAGTGAATGGCATTCGGGCCTAAAACAACAGAACCAAAACCTACCATTGAGCCTACCAACGCATTGGTAATGGAAACCGGCACTCCTAAGTAGCTTGCGAGATTCATCCACACTGTACAAGCCACCAAAACGCCCAGCATGCCTTCAATCAAAATTAAGGGCTGGTTGGATAATTCGCTGCTATTGATAATGCCATCTCGCATTGTCTCGGTAACACCGCTTCCACCAAGAAAAGCACCCGCAAATTCAAAAACAATGGCAATGATCATCGCCTGTTGAACAGTAATCGCTTTTGAGCCCATTGTTGTGCTCATGACATTAGCCAAGTCATTTGCACCCACTCCCCAAGTCATGAAGAAGCAGAAACCAATAGCGATAAAAAGCAAAATAAGAGAATAATCCATGGGAATTTACTACCTAGCAATGAGAATTTGCAGCCGACCGCCCACTGTTTGGGCATGATCGGCCAAGTCACCAATCCATTGAACTAGCTTGTAGAGAAAAACTATTTCAATTGCAGGTAAATCCTTTTCCAGCTCAAAAATACGATGTCTAATGTCAGCTAGCTTCTCGTCACTGTCGTGTTCTATTTCATCAAGAGTCATGATCATTTCTTCAACGATTTTCACTTCATTACCGCGAAAACCACTTTCGAGCAACTCATCTAGCTCATTAATCGCTTTACACGCTTGTTTAGAAGCATCTAAGCAACGGTGTAAAAAGGGAATAAAAACAGAAGCCAGATTATCGGGAATGATCATTCGCCTACTTACGATAAGACCAGCGATGTCTTGCGCTTTGTTAGCAATACGATCTTGAGCGCTTAATAACTCGAGCAAATCAGTACGAGAGACTGGAAGGAAAAGCCCGGTGGGCAAATGCAATCGGAGATCACGCTTAATTACATCCGCTTCTTTCTCAAGAGCGGATATCTTCTTCTTTATACTTTCAGCCGTTTGCCAATCTTGATTGAGTACGGCTTCAAAAAAAGGATCCAGTTGTTTGGCACATTGGTGTGCTTTACGCATGTGTTGTTCAATGGGCCTAATAGGCGATGGCCCGAACATATTAAATATGCTACCCATTATAAATACACATCGGTAAGAAGATTTCGGCGATTATAACTAAACTTTGATCAGAACAAAACAATTTCTGCTACACTTGAAAAGGAGTTTGTATTCCGAGGTCTGAGCAGGAGAAGCATATTTATTATGAAGAAAAGGATCTTCCTCTGGATGTTTATTGCCATTACTGCGTTTGCACAACCGACCATGATGACTAAAGTCATGCAACTGAATTATCAAAATGCGGATCATATCATTCAACTCATTCAACCTCTGCTTGAAGAGGGTGAGCAAATTAGTGGTTCAGGCCAAACGTTAGTCGTAAAAGTCTCTCCAGATACAATGACGCAATTGCGTGCGGTACTTCATAAACTTGATCAGCCTCCTGTTACTTTTCAAATCAGCATTTACCAAGGTGATCCCGATTGGTTAAGTCAAAATGGCGATAATGCCATTACTATTACTACTCCTTCTCATTCGGATCAGTTGCAACATCAAACAGTAACAGTAATGAATGGGGAATCCGCTTTTGTAAGCACTGGCGAGGATCAACCTGTCTTGAGCTCTGCCGGTATTGGTTTTTGGGGGGCGGGCGTATCTTATGATAGGCGATTAAAGCAAAATGGCTTATTGGTAGAGCCTACTTTACACAGGCAGCAAGTGAAGCTTAAAGTCCGTCGTATCCGTGAACAAAATAGTCCTGTGGTTAACCAACAGTTTGACAGCCAACAAATGGTGACTACGGTGATGGTGCCTTTAAACAAATGGATGCCATTATTCAGTCCACAAGGGAGCGAGCCTGTGGATTCGTCAACAATAATTATCCGAGCAGGTAACCAATTTATCCAAAACTCCACCCTCTATATTAAAGTAAATCCCGTACAACAACCGGTTTCTAATAATAATTGAGCATTGACAGAGGTACTCTATGGCAAAGGAAAAAGATAAACTTGTTGAGCAAAGTGAATCAGAATCTGTGACCTCCGCATTCTCAGTGGAGAGGGATCTGGCTAATTTGCTCACGGGCACACAAAAATTAAGCGATTTATTTAATTTTCTTGACCGTTTTTTTCAAAGCAATCTTGCGAAAGTAACTGCTGGCATAAGCCCTGCTGCATTAATCAGTGCTTATGGCTCTTGGCTTTCTCAATTAGCCATAAGCCCGGGACGACTATTAGAATTGGCGCTTTACCCAATTGTCCACTCTCAAGATTGCACGAATAAAATTTACTGTGAGGAGCGAGCAAGCGATGGTAAAGATGTGCGCTTTCATACGGAGAATTGGCAATATTTACCCTGGCGCTTTTTAGCAGAAAGTTTTTTACAAACGGAAGACTGGTGGAAAAGAGCCACCTCAAAATTGCCTGGAGTACCTGTACCTGCTTCACGTGTCGTTGCCTTTTGTACGAGGCAAATTTTAGATGCTTTATCGCCTTCAAATTTTGTGCTCACAAATCCTGATTTATTGAATGAGACAATAAAATCTCATGGCTTTAATCTCATCCATGGGACCAAGCTCGCTATGGAAGATATACTCGGAAAGCTAGCCGGTGTTCCTCCTGCCGGTGTAGAAAATTTTATTCCTGGTAAACAGGTGGCGATTACACCGGGTAAAGTAATTTTTAAAAATCGACTTATTGAGCTGATTCAATATGAACCTCAGACGAAAACGGTTTACAAAGAACCTGTATTGATGTTACCTGCTTGGATTATGAAATATTATATTCTTGATCTTTCTCCTCACAATTCCCTGGTGAAATGGCTTGTTGAACAGGGGCATACGGTGTTTATCATCTCATGGCTTAATCCAACCTCAAAAGATCGTAATTTAAGCATGGATGACTATTATCGACTCGGTGCTATGGCAGCTATTGATAAGGTTTCTTCCCTGTTGCCAAGAAGAAAAATACATTTGATGGGATATTGCCTTGGAGGAACGTTAGCGATTATTACGGCAGCAGCCATGGCGAGAAATAAGGATAACCGCTTAAAAAGCCTCTCCTTATTAGCAGCTCAAGGGGATTTTACCAATGCCGGCGAGTTGATGTTATTTATTACTCAAGGAGAAATCGCCTTTCTTAAAAACATGATGTGGGAGCAAGGTTATTTGGATACCAAGCAAATGGCCGGCTCATTCCAAATGCTTCGTTCTTACGACCTCATTTGGTCTAAAATGATTCATGATTACATGAACGGTCAGCAAAGAGGGATGATTGATTTACTGGCTTGGAATGCGGATGCGACACGTATGCCGAGTAGAATGCATAGCGAATACCTTGAAAAGCTTTTTTTGCATAATGATCTTGCGGGAGGACGCTATAAGGTTGAAGGAAGGACGATTGCTCCCGAAAATATTCACCTTCCAGCTTTTGTAGTCAGTACAGAAAAAGATCACGTTGCTCCTTGGAAGTCGGTGTATAAACTCCATTTAATGTTAAATAGCGTCATGACTTTTGTTTTAACAAATGGCGGCCATAACGCGGGAATTGTGAGTGAGCCCGGGCACAAAGGACGCGGTTATCGCATTCATACACGAAAAAAAGAAGAACCTTATGTTGATCCTGAAACTTGGTTTGAAATTGCGCAAACAAAAAAGGGATCATGGTGGTTTTCTTGGCATAAATGGCTAGTTAAACAATCTTCTCCTAAACGTGTGGCTCCACCTAAGCTGGATCCTTCCTTACCTCCTGCGCCTGGAACTTATGTATTGCAAAAGTAATTCTAATCATCAACAGTTTATGCATGAGTAAATTTAAAGGGATGGGTTTCTCATTGCTTGACATTACTCCTTGATAGAAAAACAATAGCCCCTCAGATCACTTGCTGAGGATAAATAATGCAAATAGCCAGTATTAAAGGACGTGAAATCCTTGATTCACGAGGTAATCCAACAGTAGAAGCCGATGTTATTTTAACGAATGGGGAAATGGGGAGAGCCAGTGTTCCCTCAGGTGCTTCGACGGGAAGCCGTGAAGCTTGCGAGCTGCGTGATAAAGACATGTCCCGTTATGCTGGAAAGGGAGTACGCCAAGCAGTTGAACACATTAACCATGAGATTAACCAAGCCCTCACAGGATTTTCAGTTAAAGACCAACAGCAAATCGATGAGTGCCTATGCCGTTTAGACGGTAGCGAAAATAAATCTCGTTTAGGAGCGAATGCGCTTCTTGCTGTTTCTCTAGCCAGTGCTCGTGCTCAAGCGAATGCGGCGAGATTGCCGTTATTCCAGGCTCTCAATCAGGGCGAGTCTATGTCAATGCCCGTGCCCATGATGAATGTACTCAATGGCGGTGCGCATGCTGATAATAATGTGGATATTCAAGAGTTCATGTTAATGCCGGTAGGGGCTCCCGATTTTTCGACGGCATTGCAAATGGGGGCGGAAATTTTTCATGTGCTGAAATCAGTGCTCAAAAAACAAGGATTAAGCACAGCAGTAGGTGATGAAGGGGGTTTTGCACCGGATTTAAAATCCAATCGCCATGCTTTGGATATGTTAGCGGAGGCAGTAGAGCAATCGGATTATAAATTAGGTCAAGACGTGGTGTTTGCCTTGGACGTCGCCGCTTCTGAGTTATTTCGTGATGATTTTTATCACCTCTCTTCTGAAAATAAAAAGCTCAGTAGCAGTGAGTTAATTGATTATTATAGTGATTTACTCTCCAGCTATCCTATTGTTAGTATCGAAGACGGTTTGGATGAGCACGATTGGCAAGGCTGGCAACAGCTAACTGCTCGTTTTGGTGCTAAATTGCAACTAGTGGGCGATGATTTATTTGTAACGAATGCGCGTATTTTACAAGAAGGCATTACCCAGAAAATGGCAAACGCCATCCTAATCAAACCGAATCAAATTGGCACCTTAACGGAGACCCGACAAGCAATTGCGCTTGCTCATAATAATGGTTATCGCTGTGTCATGTCTCATCGTTCTGGAGAAACAGAGGATGCGTTCATTGCCGATTTAGCGGTAGCAACTGGATGCGGCCAAATAAAAACAGGGTCTTTGTGCCGTACCGATCGTATCGCTAAATATAATCAGTTATTGCGTATTAATGAATCAGCTTCTATTGCTTATGCAGGACGTAAGGTTTTAATAGGTCAATAAGATATCGACTAGGTGAAATCAAAGTGTTAAAGAGGTATATTACACTTTGATTTCGTATGTTACTGTATAGCATGATCTTTTTTCGGGTTTTATATGCGCTCCATTCTTATCATCCTGGTATTAGCCCTCATTGGCTTACAATATAAATTGTGGCTTGGTGATGGGGGAATATTCCAGTGGATTGAGCTTGAGAAAAAATTGACTGTTCAGGAGAGTGAAAATGAAAAGCTCTTGGCCCGTAATCGCGCTATTGAGGCCGACATTATTGAGCTTAAAAGTGGTGATCAGGCTTTAGAAGAGCAAGCGCGTTATGAGTTAGGAATGATAAAAAGCGATGAGGTTTATTATCAATTTATTGATAACTGAACTAAGAGCCTATTCATTACCAAAATAAATTTTATATAAATTAACATAGGAATTATCTTCTTCCATTGTTTGTAATTGCTGATTAATTCGTTGAATCAAAGATGCCTTAGCCGGCAGGGCCATAATGCCTATGCCATCTCCGTAAGTCAATGGAGTACTCAATGTTTGAAATTGATTACCTCCATTTTGCACCCAATAATTGGCTGCTGAGCGATGAATAAATGCCGCGGAAATATCCCCATCATTTACGGCTGTGATTAAATCTTCCATGTCATTAAATTGTACGACTTGAAATAGATCACTAAAGTTATGTATTAAAAAATTGTAAATAGCGCTTCCTTCCAGTTCTCCCTTAATCACACCGACTTTTTTATTTTTTAAATCTTCAATCGAGTGGATATTACTGCTTTTTAAAGTCAGGAATTGACCTTTACTGAGCATATAAGGCAGGCTAAAAGTATATTTTGTTAGTCGTTCTGGAGAGATTGCAATCCCGGCGATAGCGATATCGACTTTTCCCATGTCTATAGAGGTAAATAATTGGTTGTAATTCATGGGATAAAATTCACAGGTTTCTTGTAAACGTTGGCAGATTGTTCGTATTAAATCAATATCGAATCCATCACCTGTCGACATGACAAAAGGGGGATAGAAAAATACAGTACCTACTTTGATGTTCGCATAAACAGGCGTGTGAAGAGAAAAAGAAAGGAGCAATCCTAATAAATGAATGTTAACTTTCATTCTATCAATCCCTTGCATTCACTGCAAAGTGGCTTGCGAGACCTCAAGATACAGTGAGATATTACTGCTTTTGTTTTAAACTTTAGACAGTTCTTTGAGTTTTGTAAAATCGCTCAGTAAGATAAAAGTACTCTAAATGGCAATAAACTCTTTAGGCAGGGTAGCAGGTGGATTGTCCCATAGACTGACCACATATCCTCCGCCTCCGGAACCCGTTGGCTTAACTGCCAAAGCCCCTAAATCAAGTAACATTTGCATATGTTGTTGTAAGGTCTCGCTAATGAGGCCCCATTCTTTAAAGCAGTGAGCAGCTTGCTGCATCGCTGCAGCCAATTCACTCAAAGAATGGGGTGTGTTTTTTTCTAAAGCAAATTTTGCTTTGATGGCGCTTTCATGCATCATTTGATCGATTAAAGCCGCCTTAATAGGATCTGCTTGCCATAATTGGCGAACTTGGTGAATGCAATGTGAAGTGATTCCGATTTGTCCACAAGAAGATAAAAACCAATGAGGAGACCAGGTAGGCTTTAGAGGGGTTATCTGACCTTGCTGAAAATACATACCTGTCTTAGCAGCTACACCTGCAATATCGAGACCGCTGCTTTTGCCATGAAATAAATCCTCTAAATTCTTAGCAAATGAAAAAACGGATTCATTTCCCAAGACATTTTGTGCTTCGAACCATCGTGCCACCGCCACACACAGGGCTGCAGATGCGCCTAAGCCCACGCCAATAGGGATATCATTGTAAAGATGAAAGTGCCCGCTTAAGCCATTGAGCGATTTCCCTAGCAATTGTTGGCCTTGCTCCAATACGCTCCAGAATAATAGGTGCATGTCTGAACCATGGGTGCCTTCATAATCTGCACTTAATTCGGAGCCTAAATTGCGATAGCTTAAATGTAGTTTTTTTTCTTCAATAGGAAAAACGAGAGCTCCGTGTTTGCGAAGAACAGCGTGCTCACCCGCAAGAATCCATTTGCCATAAGTCGTTGTTTGAAAATCATAGGACATCATAATTGCCAATTAAATAATCTTGTTTAAATCGAAGTGCCAATTCTGCTTGTTCAGGGCGGTAGAGTAAATGGATATTAGGACCGGCATCCATGGTGATAATGGGCCCATCGCCTTCGCGACCCCATAAGTTATGTAAAACTTGCAGTGCTTCTTCTACTTTTTCATTGATATAGGTAAAAGGTGGGACGCTGGTTGCAAATAAATTATGCATATCATGAAACTCGAGCCAGCAAATATGGTAAGCACTTGGCCAATCTTTTTCTTTCAGGGCTCTTAGCAGATTTTTTAGATTTTCAGATGCCCGTTGGCTACGGCCTTGATAATGACTTGAGTTTTTTACTCGTCTATGGGCTTCACTGGAGGGCACATGCTTTTCTAAATGACTGATCACAATGACTTCATGATGCAATTGCGTATAAGGAAGATCTATTGCTTTAACTGTTTCATCTTGCCAAAGTGCCCAGGGAGAGAAAAAAGAACGACACGATGAACCCGAACCTAACATACTTAGCCGTGCCTGCTCCTCAATTGCAGGAAGAGGTTGAGAAGTCAGTTCACTAAGAGCCAGTGCTGCGCACTTGGTCAAGGCGGCAAAACTAGATGCCGAACTGGCTAGGCCACTGCTTGTCGGGAAATTATTGCTCGAACGGACAACAAAAGATCCTGAGTAATTAAAATAAGCCTTGATGCGAGCTAAATGTTGAAGAAAACGCTCCTGAGCCTGAGAGGATAACACAAAGGGAGGAGCTCCTGGGATTTCTAAAGGCTCCCAAAAATCTTTTTTTCCTGCATGACTTTCAAGCAAGACGCTAGTTAAAAGATTATTTAACGTATAAGACAAGGATGGATTATCCGGACTATTGTTTTTATCATCTTTTTTACCCATATATTTTATAAGGGCAATATTAGCGGGTGCTTGGGCAAACCATTGCATGCCGACTTCTCCTTCTCAACTGATTCATTTCCACATTCCGCGGACAAATTCTAGAAACGTTCGTCAATAGGATCCCATACAAGGCATGGGACGCATAAAGGAAGGCTTACTAATGTCCGGGGGCATCATTCCAAAGAATTTTATGCAATTGTAATTGAAAGCGCACGGGCAATTTATCGTTTACTATCCAGTCAGCAAGTGTGGTTGGATTTAATTCATTCCAGCTAGGAGAAAAAAGTATTTGTGCGCGCCCTGATAAACGGTATTCTTTCATCATTTGGCAAGCCCATTCGTAATCTCCTCGACTACACAATACAAACTTGATTTGATCGCTTTGTTTCAGGTGATCCAAATTGGATAATAAATTTTTTGCACTTTCACCTGAGTCCGGTGTTTTTAAATCCATCACAACCATGACGCGTTTATCCACCTGAGAAATATCACGCGCTCCACTTGTTTCTAATGAAACTTGATAGCCTTTATCACACAACTGTTGTAAAAGAGGGATACAGCCTGGTTGTGCGAGAGGCTCTCCTCCGGTTACACAGACATATGAACATTCATAAGCCGCAATTTTAGTTAAAACGTCGCTGACCTGAGTGAGTTCTCCGCCATTAAAAGCATAGGCTGTATCGCAATATTGGCAGCGTAGTGGACAGCCTGTTAAACGAATAAAAACCGTGGGAAGACCCACGGTAGTTGATTCGCCTTGTAAAGAATGAAAAATTTCAGTAATACGTAGTTGGTTACTAACTTGCTTCATGAGACGCCTAAAGACTCCAATTTTGTTGCTGCTAATTGTGCAGTAGGTGTATCAGGATAGTTTTTTAACACCTGTTGAAGACGAAGCCTTGCTTCCCTTTCTTTCCCTGAGGCTGCAAGTGCATAACCGATTTTTAGGGTACTTGCTGCTGCTTTACTGGACGAAGGAAATTGCTTTAACACCGTTTCAAAATGGTCGATTGCTTTCGGGTAATTATTTTTAACCATGTAAAGTTCACCCAGCCAATACTGAGCATTTGCTGTGTAACCCCCTTGAGGGTATTGGGCTATGAATGCTTGCATGGCAACGAGAGCATCGTCAAAGCGCTTATTTTTCACCAATTCGTAAGCTGCTAGATAACTTATTTGCTCATTTGCGGGATTACTGTGCGAAGAATTAACTACCCCTGCAGTAATTTGTTTTTCTTGTGGTTGCGATGCAGGTTGGGTCGAAGAGACCGCAGGTACCGCAGGAGTTGCTGCTGCCGCTACTTTAGGTCCTAGAGTTAATTCTTGAGGTTGCTCCATCGGTGTGGATTGTGCGGATTGAATGGGCTTCGTCGCATCAGGGCGGAGGCGTGCATCCAAATCTTTATAGAAAGCTAATTGTTGCTGTTGCAGTGATTTTAAATCGTGCGCTTGGACTTCTAATTGGCCGCGTAACTCTTGAATATCTTGTTGTAAACCTTGTAGTTTATTGAGTAATTCAGCGTTATCGTTCGTGTGATCGCTATCATGATTATCGTGCGCAAGCGCAACTTCATCACCGGTATCAGTGTATTCATCAAGTTGTGCTTTGGCAACAGGCTGCTCTACAGCAGCCTGTTGATCGTCAAGGATAGCAAAATTTTCACTGTCATCAACTACAGGCGCTTCAGCAAAACCTTGCAAAGGAAAAACGCAGGTAATGCATAGGCTGAGTAGAAGTCGATGGAGCTTAATCATCGTGTTGCCTCATAAGTTAACTCAACACGACGATTCATTTTATGCGCTTCTTCGTCGTGACCAGTGTAAAGAGGGCGCTCCTTACCATAGCTCACTACACGAATTTGTTCTCGAGAAACGCCTGCCATGCGCAGTAAATTAGCCACTGTGTTAGCACGACGTTCACCCAGAGCAACGTTGTATTCGCGGCTACCTCGTTCATCCGTATGGCCTGCCAGTAGAACACGTGCGCCTGGATGTGATTGTAAATAGTCTGCTTGTGCCATTAGCGAGGGCTTGTATTTGGGCGCAAATGAAGCATCGTCATAAGCGAAGAGATAACGTTGATTGTGTGGTGCTTGCGTAGTGTAGGATTCACCAGGAGCTTGACCCGCAAATTGAGTAAATTGACCTAAACCGTGAGCGGAAGCCCCACCTTCACCATAACCAACGTCAGCGTTACCATGGTGCTTGGAACAGGATGCAAGCAGCACGACGCCTGCAACAACAAGTCCTAGCTTAAACGATCTGGCTTTCATCCGTTTTTCTCCTTCTTATTCATAATTACAAATCGATATAAAGAGCCACAATAGGAAATCAACCCACTCCGCTCAAAAATGTTCCCATTTTTTGCATACGTAATGGCGGCTAAGTCTGAACGGTTTATGCAAATAAATTGCCCTTCCTATTTTGAGCTATTACCCAATGGCGGCTCATTGTACAATTGTTTTATCCATTTCGCCATTATCCCAATGCGAATAAGTCAAACTCTGTTAGCTGCGATGAGAGTCAAGTTTGACCTGTGATACCACAAAAGTAGTTGCCTCAGCCGTAAAGTTTTTTGCGGCGATATTTGCAGCAGTTACACCACCATAAGGCGTATCGGTTGGGCATTTTACCTGTTGGCTAATTAATCGCGAAGCAACAACACGGTTATCATTGACATTCGACAAGACCACTTTAACAACCAAATCGACATGGCTGGGTTTTGTTAAAAAATTTTGTTGCAATTCAATAAGTTGGGTATCTAAACGATAATCAGTAGACTCCGAATGAGGGCTGGAGGTTACTGCATAAAAATAGCCGCTATGCTGTAAGCTTTGCGCAATGAGGGGTAACAACATTGCCGCTGGCGGGTCAACCCATGCATTGTTAACGAATGAACTTAGCTCAAAGGGTTTGTTAACGTATAACATGTCTTCATTGCCATAACCAGCGACCGCTTCTGGCGTAGCAACAAAAATGGATAATTTTGAAGGAGAAGAAGCCAGTCGTTTGTTACTGTATTCGCCTAGTTTGTATTCATTAGAAACAGGTGTTTTAATTGGGGAGCAACCTGCTAAAAACAAAAGCAGAACCCAGATAGTCAATTTATTCACAATTATTCTCCTGGTCCTGGTCGTGGGGGCGTAGTGCCTCGGATAATCACTGCAGGATTTTGCCGCATTTGTTTACTTATTTTCTCAAGATTAGCTGCGATAACATCCAGACGACGCACTAAAGTAATCACAGGAGGAACAGTCTGTTGAGAGATTTTGTCAATTGCTGTCTTGCCTGATTCCATAGTTGTAGAGACTTTATCGCCGGCAGTAGCGAGTGAAGTAGCCATCTTACTGAATTTTTTCAGGCCTGATTTAAGATCGGTCACAATTTCGGGAAAGTCATCACTCACATCTGCTGAATTATGGAGAAAAATTTCTGCACTCTTTATGGAGTGGTTAATGCTTGAACCGTTTTTAGCAAGAACATCGGTAAATGATCTTATATTCGCAAGTGTTCTATGTAAATTGTCTACATTTTCTTTGCTAAAGACCTGGCTGATTTTTAGGCTCACCTTGTTAACGTTAACAGAAACCTCTTTAAGGACTTTATCCAGCTGATTAAATAGAGAGGGTTTTGCGGGAATAATAGGGTATGGCTGATTAGGTGCAGCTCTTAATGGCGTCAGATCGGAGGATGTTGCTGATAGTCCTACATAAGTATTGCCAGTAATTCCTTGTGAAATCAAGGTGGCCATGGTACTTACTGTGATGGGGGTTCCTTCTTCAATATTCAGAAGAATTTCAACTTGTCGTGGGTCCTGGCGATTGAGCTCAATTTTGCTAACAAAACCCACTTTAACGCCGTTGTACTTAACAGGAGATTGTTCACTTAAACCTGATACGGCTTCACGCATAAATACGGCATAGGTATAGTACTTCTTTTGGTTGAAGCCAACGGACAGCCACAGTCCTGCAGCCACTAACGCGCCTGCAAGAATCAATACTGCTAAGCCAACCATTGTGTAATTGGTTTTTGCTTCCAAAAAAAGTGCTCCCGTTATTTTTATTTTTTCCACAGAATATAACCAAGATACTCTAAAGTATTCTGGGTATATACCAGTTTAAAGTCTACTGAAATAATCAGCAATCAATGGATGCGGATTTTTTATAAGTTCATCAAAAGGGGCGGCGCATAATATTTTCCCCTCTCCAATAAAGGCAATTCGATCTGCTATTTTTAATGACTCTAAATCATGACTTACCATCACAATGGTAAGGTTTAGCGCATCTCGTAAGAAGAGTATGAGCTGATCGAATTGCCTTGCACTGCGTGGGTCAAGTCCGGTGGTCGGCTCATCTAAAAACAGTAATTCAGGATCCATTGCTAATGCACGTGCTGCTGCGGCTCGTCGTTGCATACCTCCACTTAATTCAGCAGGGTATTTTCCTGCCGATTCTTTAGGTAGGCCGACTAAAGCAATTTTAAGCATGGCGAGTTCTTCCATGAAGCTTTTTTTCAATGCAGTAAATTCGTGCATCGGAAACATGATGTTTTCGAGTACATTCATTGCAGAAAAAAGCGCACTATGTTGAAACATCATACCCCAACGCCGGCGAAGCGCGTTAGCTTGATGTGCACTGAGATTTTGTATGTCTTCCCCAAAAATTTTTAAAGAACCCGCAGTTGGTTTTAAAAGCATCAGCAAGCTGCGAAGAATAGTTGTCTTACCGCTGCCGCTTCCGCCAATAATGGCAACAATCTCGTTTTTTTCCACAGTGAGATTAACATCAGAATGCACCCATTGCCCACCCAGGTAATTTTTTAATCCGGAAATTTCAATGACTGGTTCACTCATTAAATACCCATCCAGCTGTACACAACCGAATATATGGCATCGGCAACAATAATTAAAAATAAAGCCTGGACTACGCTTTTAGTGGTCTGAGGACCAATGGTATCACCGCTTGGTTGAACTCTGAAACCCTGAAAGCAACCAACCAGTGCAATGAGAATAGCAAAGGCCGGTGCCTTGTATAAGCCCAAAAGTAATTGATCCAACCCCACGGAATCTTTAAGGCGCGCTAAAAAGTCGAGATACCCCACATTAAGCATCCATTTAGACATTAAGAGGGCGCCGATAATGCTAAAAACATCTGACCAGAAGATGATCAGTGGAAAGATAAGTAATAAACCAATGACCTTCGGCATGACCAGTAGCTCAGTGGGAGAAAGTCCCATGGTTAAAAGGGCATCGACTTCTTCGTTTATTTTCATGCTACCCAATTGGGCAGTGAAGGCAGAGCTGGTTCTTCCAGCAACAATAATGGCAGTAATTAGTGGCGAGAATTCGCGGAATATAGCCATCCCTGATAAGTAAGCGATAAAAATATTGGCGCCGTACGTTTGCAATTGTAAACCCATTTGGTAGGCAAGCACGACACCAATAAGAAAAGACAGAAGCGCAATAATGGGTAAGGCTTGAATACCAGCTGAATGAATATTAGACACAATGCTTGGAAATTGGAATCGTCGCCAATAGCCTATTGCCTCGACAAATTTAGTGCTTAAATCCCCAATTAAAATAATCAAACCATCCATTTGTCTTATTTTATGAATGGTTTCTTCACCAATTCGATCAAGTATATTGCGCTGCTTGATTGGAGGAGGTCTATATTCCAGTACTTCTTTTTTTTCATCGACGAGGTTTAATAAAGCTTGCTGCTCCTCAGAGAAATGAATTAATTCAATTTCTTTATCTTGGTCTTTTAATAGTGCAATACAATGCATCAATGCTAAAGCACCGGAGCTATCAAATCGAGTAATAGAAGCACCGCTAATTTTTACTGTTTTTTCGGCGGGAATTGAAGTGAGATCAATTTGATTTAGCAAATCATTCAGTTTTAAAACAGACCAAGGTCCTTCACATTGATAGCAGTGATTTTCCTTATCAAAAATAAAATGCGTTTGCGTTTTTGCTTTAAGCATGGTCACTCAATTGAGCGGAAAAGCTTAGCATAATACGAATGAGTAGTTTACACAAAGGCCTAGAGTTACTTGAAGTTATTTTTGCAAAAATAAGTAGGTCATCCTTCGCGCAGCGAAGGAACTCCTTACTCTTGTAACCACTCTCTTCGGGGATTCGTCCATTCCGAACAACACTTCATGAACAACACTTCCGTCTAGTTGAAAAAATTAATATGTGTTAAAATCCAGGCCATTTTTCCTGATGCAGTAGACGGGTATGCAAGACGACTATAGCCAATTTGAAAAGCGCAAACAGGATCATATTGAGTTGGCTTTGATGAAAGCAAATCAAGCGAGCGAATTAAATGTTTTGGATAATTTAACATTAATCCATGAAGCACTTCCTGATCTTGATTTTGTAGAAATTACACTTACAAGCCACCGTTTTGGCAAACAAGTGGCTAAGCCTTTTTTTGTGAGCTCAATGACCGCTGGGCATCGTGGTTCGGTCAACATTAATCGTAATCTTGTCGAAGCCTGTGCAAAGAATGATTGGGCAATGGGTGTTGGTTCTCAGCGACGTGAGCTCACTGATAATCAAGCAGCTAGCGAATGGGCTAGTTTGCGTCGTGACTTCCCTCAAGTTAATCTTTTCAGTAACTTAGGAATCGCTCAGTTAATCCATACTCCTTTGGTACAAATTGAAGGCCTCACTGAGGCTTTACAAGCTGAGGCGCTGATTATTCATTGCAATCCCCTACAAGAAGCGATTCAACCTGAGGGTACTCCCCAATTTAAAGGTTGTTGGGATGCATTAGCTAATTTAGTCAAAAACCTGGCTGTACCTGTGATTGTGAAAGAAACAGGTTGTGGTTTTTCCTTAGAAACGTTAAAGCGTTTAAATGACATTGGTGTGGCAGCAGTGGATGTAAGTGGTCTCGGTGGTACCCATTGGGGAAGAATCGAAGGACATCGTGCCAGTGAGGGCAGTATCAAACAGAAAACAGCGGTTACTTTTCGCAATTGGGGTATTGATTCGGTGCAAACGGTTATTCAGGCTGCATCTTTAAACCCACGCTTTGAAATTTGGGGATCAGGCGGTGTCCGTAATGGTTTGGACGCAGCAAAATTAATTGCACTTGGGGCGACATCCGTGGGTTTTGCGAAACCAATGCTGGATGCGGCATTGGAGAGCGCTTCATCCGTCAATGAGCTTATGCAGTTAATCGAATATGAATTAAAGGTTGCTATGTTTTGTACTGGTAGCCGCGTACTCAGTGAGCTGAAGGAGAAGGCATGCCGTTAAGCAATCAAGCAGGTCAGTTATTTCAGGGGTTTTCTAAATTAACTCGTGAGGAAAGATTTCAACGTCTATTGGAGCTAGGCGCTTTGACTACGGAAGATGTCTATTATTTAAGCAACGGTGGTGTACAAGACACTGTTCTCGCGGATAAACTCATAGAGAATGTCATTGGCTATTTTCAACTTCCCTTAGGCGTCGCCACTAATTTTTCAATCGATGGTAGAGATTATGTGATTCCTTTAGCAGTGGAAGAAACATCAATCATCGCCGCCCTGTCAAAAACAGCCAAATGGATTAGGCAACAGGGTGAGATCACTACGCAAGTCGAGGGTGAATGCATTATTGGCCAAATACAATTAGCAAAAGTAAATGACTTACCGCGTTTTGAAGCCATTTTCCACGAAAATAAGCAGTTTTTAATAGAAAAAGCAAATGAAGAAGTCGCTGCTAGCATGGTAAAACGAGGTGGAGGCGTCGTTGATCTCCAGCTTCGTCGTCTTAAACGAGAAGACGAAGGTGAAATGATTGTTATTCATCTAATGATGAATAGTTGTGATGCCATGGGAGCGAACATCATCAACCAGGCTTTAGAATATTTAAAAGAACCTTTGGAGAAATTAACGGGTGAGCAAGTCACCATGTGTATTTTATCCAATTTAAATGATCAAAAATTAACAACAGCTAAAGTTGCCATTTATGATGTTGAGCCAGAGCTTGGTGAGCGTATTCAGGAAGCGTCGTTATTTGCTGAAATGGATCCCTATCGGGCAGCTACACACAATAAAGGGGTTATGAATGGCATCGATCCTGTTCTCATTGCTACGGGTAATGATTGGCGTGCTGTTGAGGCAGGTGTTCACGCCTATGCAACGCGCAACGGCCGTTATCAGGCAATTACTTGCTGGCGGTACGCGCAAGGTACCTTAACGGGTCATCTTACTGCCCCTATTATTGTTGGCACCGTCGGGGGAGTAACTGCTTTGCACCCGACGGCGAAACTGTGTTTACGCATGATGGGGATTGAATCGGCTAATCATTTATCCCGGGTAATTGCTGCTGTTGGCCTGGTACAGAATTTAGGTGCGCTTAGAGCCTTGTGTACTGAGGGCATCATCCAGGGGCATATGAAATTGCATATCGATAATCTGTTATTAGTTGCTGGAGCAACAGATAGCGAAATGCCCGTGTTAAAAGAGCAGTTGCAAAGATGGTTAACCACAAATAAGCGAATCAGCGTAAATAACGCATGTGCTCTCCTTACTGAAATTCGACAAGTACAGACTGCAACATGAAATGGCGTATCCCGGCAAAAACATTTTTACTCGGTGAATATGCAGCGGTAGCGGGAGGCCCTGCTATCCTTTTAACCACGTCGCCTTGCTTCGAGTTATCTCTTACTAATGATAATAGAATCCAGGGAATTCATCCGGATTCACCCGCAGGGCTTTGGTGGGCACATCATCGCCTTCCAGCACAAGGCGTGGTCTGGTGTGACCCTTATCAAGGTAAAGGCGGTCTTGGTGCGTCCAGTGCCCAATTTCTTGGTGCTTATTTGGCAAGCTGTCGCTCACTCCATATCGAACCTAGTCATAGGGCTTTATTGGATGCTTATTATCAGTGTGCTTGGCGAGGAGATGGATTAAAGCCCAGTGGTTATGATGTATTAGCTCAATCACAAAATCGTTGTGTCTATATTAATCGCGAACAGAAAACCATACAGTCTTATGATTGGCTTTTTAAGGATATTTCGTTTTTACTCTTGCATAGCGGTCAGAAGCTAGCCACTCATTATCATTTGAGAAGCATGAGTCTTCCACCTAAAATGAATCAATTATCAGCGACCGTAGAACTTGCTCAAGCCGCATTTGAACAAGCCAATAGCGAAGAATTGGTCAAGGCGGTAAACACTTATCAGCAGCAGTTAGCCGATTTGCATTTGGTGGCTCCGCATAGCTTAGAGTATATTGAAATTTTCAGATCCCAACCTGAGGTGTTAGCAGCGAAAGGGTGTGGCGCTTTAGGTGCTGATGTTTTATTGTTAATAGTGCCTAGTAATTATTTAAAATTAAAAGCAAAAAGTCTTGCCGTTGAAGGGTGGACCATTTTAGCCACGAGCGAGAATCTGTATACTGGGCGTGCTTTAATGAAAAATAAACCATATAAAACACTTGAAATTTTGCCTTAATCCGGTATGATTCCAGCCTCTTTAGGGCCGTTAGCTCAGGTGGTAGAGCAGGAGGCTTTTAACCTCTGTGTCATAGGTTCGAATCCTATACGGCCCACCATTTTGACCAACACTTTGTAATAGCTCAGCTTAACTGTTGGATTTGAAAAATCAGCTGAGCAATAAAATGTTTTGTCAAAATAAAGCGTTAAAAAAATGTTCTATAAGGGCCGTTAGCTCAGGTGGTAGAGCAGGAGGCTTTTAACCTCTGTGTCATAGGTTCGAATCCTATACGGCCCACCATTCGTGACAGAATATTTCTTAAAATATCACCATAATGCGCTCGTAGCTCAGCTGGATAGAGTACTTGGCTTCGAACCAAGGTGTCGGGGGTTCGAGTCCCTCCGAGCGCGCCATTTAACTGTTTTAAATCAATGAGTTATGTAATATTTTTATATCTCTCAATTGTATATTTTTAGTCACTGTGACTAAAACGTGCCTTAAAGTCGGGTCTTTCCCATTTCCGGGGGCATCTTTAATCAGCCACAGAGCACCCTAACACGCGTTCTATAATTTTCAAAGTTTTTAAATCCATAGGCTCTACGTTGAATGAGTTTCATTTTTCGATGAAAGCCTTCAGTTATTCCATTATTTTTAGTAAACCGCAGCATTCTAGCGACTTCCTCTCTCCATTTAAACAAGGTATTTCCCAAGGTTTGTAACGGTTGAAAAGGGCTTTGTCGCAGGTCATTAATCATTTCCAGGAAACGAGGTAATAATCGTTTGCACTCTTTAGCGGTGCAATGCTTTTTGGACAATAGCTGATGTAATTCTTGTTTAAAATCATAAATTGCGGCAATAGCTGGCTGATGCTCAAGATAGTTATTACGCAGAGCCACTCGTTTAGCAGTTAAGTTCTCTGAGTTGGTTTTAAGCGCTGCTAATAAACCTCGCTGATATTCTAGAGTGGGGTCAATTTGATGATAGGTTTGTAAGGTAAACTGATTAATAAGCCTTATCACATGGAACCTATCCGCTACGATGTGGGCATTGGGAAAGTGTTGTTTCACGAGTGCTCGATAGCTCGTGCTTAAATCAATACAAACGACTTTCACTCGCTCTTTGCCCTCTAAGTTTTTAAAATAGTCCTTTAAGTCTGCCGAAGAGCGCCCTTTAACAATATCGTATACTTTATGTTTTTTAAGGTCGCAAAGTGTCGTGGCATAGCCTTGTTTACGGCTAAAGGAATGCTCATCTATCCCAAGGACAATCGGGCAAGGTGTATTTTTTAGTTCGCCTTCTTGTTCGCGATAATGTTGCTGATACCAACGTTCAATCGTTGCTTTACCTTTGTTGTATTGCAAAGCCAAATCTTTCTGCGATATTCCACGAGTATGGTCGTGGAAAACCGCAGCCTGCAAACGCCAGGTCGAGCGTTGATACTTTTTTATTCCGGGAAATTGCTGGTTCCCATAACGCTTACAGCGATTGCAATACACTTTATACGCTTTAAAGTGTAACTCGCTTCGACGATGGCCAATTAATTCATGTGCTACACGTCTTATGTACGATGCTTTTTTACGAACCTCCTTACTTGCGCAATGGCTACAAAGTGCTTTGCGATTATAAGATAACTCCAAAATTTAGGGCTGATAACCACTTATTTTTTGATAGTAAATCCAGGTAAATTTAGGATAAGATCATTTTTCGGCACTTTAATCTCCTTTTGAATGCGAAATCAAAGGGTTAGTCTATACTAACTCGATTAAAGTGCCCCTTTTTTGAGAATGAACCATGTATTTTAATGTTGCAATATATGTTAATTTTGATAAAATTGGACTTTTTATGAGTTACGGTATTTATGTCGGGTAAAGGTAAGCGTAGTGCGGATTCATTAGAGGAATCTGTTAAGACAAGTCATCCACCTCAAGGAAGAAAAAATTTAGCAGCACAAAGTGAGACTGCATCCTCCTCATCCAAATCTGATAATAATTCCGGCTTAGATGAAAGACCCAAGGCAACAAAATGTCCACGAAATGGAAGGCCTCCAGCTACCAAAACACCGCAAAAAGCGCCCCGTTACAGCGTTGCGAGTTTGCCGAATTCTCTCTTTTTTTCTTCCTTGAGTGAAGAGTTACAATCCTCTTCAACGACTAGTTCTTTGGTAAGAAGTAGCAGCTCAACAACTATACCGCCACAAGAAGCAACCGCTCCATCGAAAAGAACTCATCTGGTTACTGAAGAGGTAGTATGTAGCGCAAAAAGTATTTTGGATAATAAATATGCAAACAAGGAAAAAACAAAACACTCCTGGAATGTAGACGGGGCATTATTAATTAGTGGTTTTATCAATAGCTTACATCGTAAACCGAGGAGCAAACTGTATTTAATACCTCACGCTGGAAATAGATTTCGTATTTTTGGTGAACTATCAGATGTAAATGCATTTACAACTCAATTAAACGACTGGGTAAATGACTATTTTAAGATGGGTAGAAAGCTATTCTATGTTGAAGATAATCGTATATCCACAAAGATATTCATCAAGGAAAAAGATTTTAAAGACCTAGCTTATCGCTTAGAAATTGCTACGCTATTTAATTTATTTGATTCTAATGCATTTCTTACTCTATTTGCTATGCGGATAATAAATAATAAAAATGTCGAGAAAAATTTTTCCTATTTATTTCATTTCATATTTGATCAAAATTGGGAAAAAGCAATTAAAAAAAACTATAAAAATATAAATGTTCACTTAACAGAAGAGCGGGAAAAATTTTCCTATTGTTTTTTTATTCATGATAGCTATGAAAATTGGAAAGAAGCCCATACCAAGTTTTATGGAAAAAATAAAATTAATCATACCGAGTTTCGCTATTTTGCGCAGTTATATCAACGCTTAGAAACGGTATTAAAGCTACCTAAAGTGGATTTTTGTCGCTTAGAAAATGAGATGATAGATGCTATTCCCGTGTTTGCTCCATAAATGAATTAAAAAAAGATAAAGATCATGCCTCACAATTCTCGATCTCATTTTCTCGAACTTAAATTTTCCGATGAGCCCGAAGAAAACGGAAAATATCGCGTTTATTCTGAAAATTTTCAAATTAATGATGTTGCCTCACGCGTGTTTGGGTTACCGGATAATTGTTTTGAAGTAGAGGGATTAAGTTATTATAGTCTTACAGGTATCTGGATTTCAGAGAAGAATAAAAAAAAGTATGATGAAGTTAAGCAATTATCGTTAATTATACCTGGATTTTTTGATCGTCAGCCTGTATACATGCGTCGTTTTGTGAAGGTTCTGGGTAACCAAGGCCAAGAATGGTTTTTAAGTTTTCATTTTCGTGAATTACCGCAAGTGGGTTCAGTTAATAGTTGGATCAAAGAGTTTTCTGACTCTCAGATAAAGCTAATATTTCAAGAATCTCGAGAATATCGTTGTTTATTTTTGAGTAAAGCAAATTATGAGCTTTTCAGCAAATACATCAATGAAAAATTGTCTTTTCTACCTGAGTTGCTCAGTCTTGATGACTTAATTACTACCGTAACAAAATACCCTTATAGGTTAAGCCAAGAAATACTACCGAAATTGATGGAGCTCAAAGAGGGTAAGCGGGTATTTGATCCGGTCAAGAAAGTTTATACTCCGTTATCTGCTGCTTGGCTGGTCTTTGAGAAGCATTCTGAGGATAAATATTTTGTCGATAAGCATTGTGATAATCCAGTATATAGAATTAAAAGTATTAAAAGAAAATTTAGTAAATGGGGGATCAACCTAACTACCTTACGTCTGGAAGATTATACCGATGAAAATAATAATGTTAGAACTGCCATTTTTGTAAGCAAAAAAGAAAAACGTATTATTAAAGATAAGTCAGAAGAAGTTGATTTATTTGGCTTAGAAAAAGCATCCAATTATGCATCTCGTTTTTTTGTTAAACACAATTCTGGTGGCAAAACTCAATATATTAGTTTCCTCTTAGGCAACCAGGAAGTTCAAAACTGTAAACCGTTTCTCAGAAAGATAGTAATGCCTGAAATCAATATTGAGGATAACTCATTTATTTATTCAGAAGAGCAATATGCACGCTATGTGAATTATTTTGCAGATAAAGATCAAAGAGTGCGTGAGCCGGTTTCTATTCGCGAATTTGCAAAACTAATTCAAGTTAAACATAGTCGCTCAATCCCTCATCCAGTAAGTAAACTATTAAAAGGTTCTCTATCCTTAGAAAGTAATTTTCAACATGGCAGCCGATCTAAAAAAAGATACTTAGCGCTACTAGAAGCAAAGCAAGATTTGGCTTCAGCACTTAATCAATCAGCTACACCCAGTACAGCGCCAATTGCTATTGAAGAGGTGAAGCAAAAAGCAGCTTTACTGCCATCTCCCGCGCTTAATAAAACAGATTTCGCACAGAATAAAAAGTTAAAGACGGATACTTCGTCGCGAGTTAAAAGTAAACGTCTAATAGAAAGCCCTCCCGATTCACCTGTATTCAAGCAGCAAATTTCAATGCCATCAGCACAGCAGATGAATCCACCTGCTCTTCGACAGCCAAGAAAAAGGTTTATAGAGTCTCCTCCCTCATCTCCTGAATTCCAACATAATGCTAATGGCGAGTTTTCACAAGTCGATCAGTCAAATGAATTAGCCGTGGCTGCTAGATTATTAACAACCTTTTCTGGATCATTTCATAACACCTCCAATAAGCGATTTAAGCAAGAACTAGAAATACAATCTTCTTCGGAACCATTTGTTCCTCGGCCAATTAAACAAGAAATATTTAAATTGAATACCGATAATATAATAGCTCAAATGCGAAAATTACTTTTGCCTTATATAAAAGATAAAACCGCTAAGAGAAATTGTGGAAATGTGACTTACCAATGCATTCTTACCTTAGAAAAGCTAATTAAGGGAGAATCGGTTGAGAAGCTTAGTATTAGTCGGAGGGACACCGGCAAAGATCAATCAACACAAAGCATTCAATATCTCACTGCGATTAAGCAAGAGCAAACGAATCATTTACGTATTAATGCAGTCGCTATGAGATGTACTAAAGGATTACATTCGGCTTTGCCATTTTTTCAGGAATATGAAGTTTGCGATATTGATAACCCTAAAGAGGATGCAAAAACCGAAATTCATATTGATCCGGATCAAGTGCCGTTTCAACGCGTTCGATATGATCAAGTGAATACTGAATTAAAAGATAAAGCCGCGCAAAATCAAATGGCATTGATTGGTCAATTAGATTTTATCGATTGCTATAATAGTAAAGAAGGGCATGTTATTGCCTTTTTAGCGACGGCCGAAAATGTTTTTTATTTCGAAATTGATCGATTATATAGTACGGATCCTATTTTAACTGACATTGGAGCGGAATATTTGTTTGATGATCTAAATGGTGAATACCTGACTGAGTGCCATTATATAATTCATAATCGATTCAAAGTCGAACTTGAAAATCAACCCACTATATCTTTTGCATGTCGTTAAGCCTTTAAGAACTCCCTTTCACGCTAGTTTGAATGTTTGGGATAGGCGTAAATTGCGAAACCCTTGGTCTATTAGTTTTAAGATACCATTTTATTAGTGAACAAATTATTCAATTACGATTCAATTAGTTGAATTTTTATTTTGCATTTTCGGACCAGATGCGGCGCGTAATGAACTTGTTGAGAAAAACTTTGAGAAGCTTACTTTTACAAAAGCATCTAATGTGGTTTTAAGTTTATCAATATCAATTAGATCAGCCATCAAATTACTCCGCTAATTAGTTTTTTATCTAACAAAAAGAAAAGCAAACTTACTTTTGTTCTACAACCGGTTTTCCATTTACTTTTTGTAATAGTTTCTACGATTTTAGGTGAAAGGTTTAAGCTTTTTGCTATTGATTTCATGCTTTTTCCTTCTAGCATGAGTAGCAAAAACGTTGTTTCTCTAAGGAAAGATGTATTTTTTGTTCATAGTGCTGAATAACCAATTATCTTGGGAGAATTTCTTCTCTGAAACGACTTAACTTTTCGGTAAACAATCCGCATGGCTACTACAAAAAGTTAATTTTTCTTTTAATATTATCAGATTATTACAGCATAAGTCATGAATAAATTTCTTTGCTTGCATTCTAAAATAAATAACGAACCTCTTTAGTAACTGAATATGATTGATATAAAAATTTTTCATCCCATGATTATCAAGATCTGCTCCAAAAGAGACGATCTCAATGTAGTCGCCAAAATGAAGAGATAAACTGATCCCATTGCCAATCCCTAGTTTATAAAGTTTATTGAGCAATGTATCTTGACGGCTAGTTGGCCATAGATTTATCGAGATTTTTCCCTGCATACCATTCCTTATGATACTTCTGAAATAGGAACCTAACTCTTGGAGTGGTCACTGTTTTAGCTTACATTTATAAGCAATCTAGTTCTTGTTCAAAATCATTGTTATCAATAGTGTCCTTATTATCTAAAACCCCATAACTGAGGTTCTATTAGAAACTATATCAGTCTCCTCGCTGTTACTTGGATTAGTTTTAAATAAAAGAGGGGAATAAAGATTTATAGTTGTTTTTTCATTCGTAACTTCTTGTCGATCACTTTTAATGAATAAATCTTTCTGCTCTTTGTAATCTAATTTTAAATCCCCTGTGTACTTGAGCCGAAATCTGGGATTTGTATCTAATGTGTCAAAAATATACTCATATAATTCTTTATCACCACAGAGCTGGCATCTTTCCATCTTAGAATCATCCAAGATGGTATTCCTAGGAGCCTCAAACGAAACGACATATCCCGAATAGGATTGAGATGATTTGGGTATAGGCTGAATAGATGCATAACGATATGGTAACTCGCATTCCTTATTATCCTTTCTTCTAATCATAAATTGATCTAAAGAGCCACCTATATCATAGGGACGAATTAAAAAAGGTACTTCTAACTCAATAAGCAAATGTGCCATATCTTCAGGAACATATTCTGAAGGTTTCTTATTATTGCGTAGATAATAGCAGGCATCAGCTAATAAAATTCCTGTAAAAGGTTTTAAAAGATTGTAGGCTTGTAACAAAGTTCCTATACCGTCTACTAAATGAATGAAAGTCCATCGAGATAAAATTATATCTATTTCCTGAATCAAGTTGAGGTTTCTTAAATTAAATTCATCAATCAAATTTTCTATTTGAAAGCGGCCAAATTTATATAGGTTACATATACCTATTTTTTCTATTTCTGGGCCTTCATAACTTTCCCCGCGGATACCAATAATATTAATTTCGATATCTTTTGAAATTTCTTGGGATTCGTTAATTTCCCTAGTTAAATGAGAGCAAAGTGAAAAATCCCCAGCACCAATATCTAAAATATAGAACAGTTTCCTTTCACGATTATTTTCTATAATCTTTTTTATTAGCAAAAACTCATCTACACCACATAAATCGTAATTAGATTTTCCGGAATATACCCACAAGTCATTAGAGTGCTTTGCTAAATTATCCCATGCTTCTTTTATCTTGGTTTTTATTTCTTGAGGCCTATCTTTCCATTCTAATTTAGTTTTCATATAGTTTCACATTAAATTGGATATTATATTTGTAAAAAATTAATAAATTATTAAGGAAAAAAATTAAAAAGAATAGACATTATAACTCAGAGTAAACGCGTGTTTTAAATCATGAACTCTCAAAGAATAAGAAAGACAACCAAGAAATAATTTTGGACTTTTAATAATAGCCTTATTCGGAGTAAGGTCCAGAAGCTATTTAATGATGCCTATCTATAGCTGATTCTTAATTCCCACATTTTCGTGGTGCATCGAACTGTTACTTCAAGTATATTTTTTTGAAATTAGCAGCTCAAAGAGTGATTCGGGTGCTCGATAATATCGCTTTAATTAGAGGTTATCCAATGAAATTTCGCCTGGATAACAGTCGTGAATTTATTTCCTTGGCACTAGCAGAATTGGCTGAACTTCATGAAATAATCTTAGAATTTATTTAGCCTGGAAAACTAACCAAAAACTCATTCATCGAGTGATTTAATCGGACTTATCGAGAAGAACTATTAGATTTTTATTTGTTTAGAAACATTAATGCTTTATCCGCTGATCAGGTGGGGCTTTATACTGCGGTTGTGGTGGGGGCATTATCGGCGGTTGGAATGGAGGCATTAGTGCGCTGATTAACAGCATATTTTTGTTAATAAAGTAATTATCGATCATTACATGAAACTAGGACAAGCCTAGTTGAGTTCATATTTAGATGGTAACTTATTGATTTTAAATTTATTTGCCATCTATTTGTTATCTAAGAGCATAATACGCACTTGCAAAGAGTCAATGGAATTGACGTGATGTACAGCGAACAGCCGCCAGCTAATGGAGAATTCGGGTAACTTATTGGGGTTAGCAATAGATTTTGAGATATAATGCGGGCTTATTACTAGTTTCGTAAGGATAATTTTATGTGGTCACTCCTGCTAGAGTATGAGTTTTCAGCAACTGATTCCCAATTCATTAAACGCATCGAAACTATACAACCCCAATTATGTATTGATACATTGTATATTAATGGAAAAGAGGATAGCACTTATAACAAACTACCAATCACTCAGTTACAAACAGTCTTAGATAAAAGAAAAGAGATAATGGAGCCAGCAGAGTTTGAGAAAGCAAAAATAAAGATATCATCAAGGATGCCTGCATTTCGCACAATTCAAAATATTTTACCAAGATTTCAATCACAGGTTGATAACATTTCAGAAGAGGACCAAAAAAGATTAGAGAAAGATGTTGGTTTTCTAGTCGATAATCTAGTAGATTCAACTTTTGCTTCTGCGTGGTCTCCTGATAATAGATACTTACCTAACGTTCATAGTAAGGAAGATCTTTGGAAGGTAATCCATTTAGCACATGCAAAAATGCAAGTATATGCAAAAAATGACATCCCTCCCTTTTTTTCAGTCTGTGATTCTCCATCTCGGAAAGAAATCACCATCTATTCGATACTCTATACCTTCCATCTTACTTATGATGATAAGAAACAAAATCTAATCGGGAAAGGTGAATACCCTGGGCTGCATTTAGAATCAGGTCTTCATACTAATTATGGCTGTGTTGTCATTAGAGATGAACTCAAGACTGCCTTTGAGAAATGGAAACAGAATGGTCAACATGGGACCCTTATATTCTCTTCTCACGCGGGTTCACCGCAGACAGAGGCTCAACCTAAAATTGCCGAAACAATAACGCAATTCTCACCACTCTATGCCACAGCAATTAAATCAGAAGATCCTGCAGATCTATCTAAATTATCTACTAAAGGGCTTTCATTTTAAGTCTCTAAGCAAGGCCAAAACCGATGATGAGCCCTTTAAAAAGGCTTTTATTTAGTTATTTAGGGGTCTGACCCAAAAATTAAATTAATAAACAATGGATTAATATAAAAAGCACTTTATTATTCACCTTTAAAATCTATTTTCAAGCTATAAAATAAGGATTACAAAATCCTAATAGTCTTAACTTGTTTTTTAAAAACGGATCAATAATAATTCCCGTTTCAAGTCCTTAATTTTTATTTTTGTCTATAACTAGTGGACCGGTTTAATTGGGGAGCATTACAGCATAGATGATCGAGTTTCTGTAGGATTTTTATGAATATATTTTTAGATAACTTGCACCGAGCAGGCAAGAAAGTTATTTATGAGCGCCAATGCATGCTAACGAATTGACCCCGGCTGGCACACGCAAGTTTTTCGCTCACCTACATGCCCAATAAAAATATTTTTTAAACAAAAAAGGACATTTTAATTTTGATTGGACACTTTAAAATCTTTTTGAAAAAAAATTAGAAATAGTTACAATAGAATTTTTATAATTTATTCTTAAAATGCACAAATTAGCTTCATATAGACTGGCCATTCCTCTAATTTTGAATGTATTCTGCATATCAACAGCCTCGGCTGCTAGCGATGTGTGTGAGGATAATTCTCTTCATCAACGTACCATTTATAATTATTCTACACAAAAGTGGTTTATTAATGGAAAAGGGAATTCAATACCTGGGGCAGGTTATAGTTCAGTTTGGTTTACTCCTTGTAATGAAAAAACAAGTTTTGGTTGTACTATTCATCCTAAGAGTCAAATAAGCATTTCATATGCGGGTGTCGGCGGATTGGTCCCTCGTCCTCCTTCAGGATACATTACGCTCACGGATATGAATGGAATTGCTCTTGATTTTAGGTTTGGATGTCATAATAGGGAAATTTATCTTAGCGGCTCTGTTGCTTCTACGGTGATGTTACTTAATCAGCCTAAGGGTGGAGATATGAGCATCAATTCTGGGTCTTGGAATTGATTTCTGATTTTTAATCGCTGTCTTTCCATCGAGGATTATCTATCATGTTCTGCTGCTTTGGAGATCTATGTGTTGAGGCAGAAATTCGGACGAGCGCGAAATCATCGAGTATGATCGGTGAGTGCTTCGAAGGCTGAAAATGGTAATTCATAATGAAAGTGATTATAAAATCACTTTAGCACGCGTTGATTCTCTTTGTGGGCCAAGGATGGGAGCTTATGAAGTATTGCGTAATATACTGTCGGGATTTTGTCGGTCTCAGTCCTGCTTTGTTATGCTTTGTCGTGCCTTTGTAGGGGGCGACTACATTGTTTAATAATAAAATCAATAAGTTAATTTTTAATGGCCGGACTGCGAACCAAGGTGTCGGCGGGTCGAGTCCTTCCAAGCACGCCATTTAATTCAGGCATAAAAAGGCGAAATTTAGATTTGCAATTCTTTTAATTGAAAATGATCATCATCGTCAAATATTGAAGATGATAAATCGTTTACCCCTTAACTGTCATACTCTCCACTAAAATAATCCCCCGCTTATTAACACAAACAAGCAGGGGTAGGGGGAAGGGATTCTAAATCTTAGACAGTCGATAATTGAGCTCGATAGTGTATTTTTATCGTATGTCGGAAGATATTGATATGAAACTGGTGCTCGAGCTCATTATCTAATGCATTAAGGGAAAAAAAGAAGGCAAAAAAGACGAGTGGTTCAGCAACATAACCATCACAATTTAGAAGACCAGGCATAAATGACGAGGCTACAAACAACGCTGATTGACCTAAAATTAATAACAAAGTAAAGTAATCGACCTTTGTGCTTATATTAAGGCAGCTAAACAGGCCTGTCCATAGAAAAGCTCCATTACGGCTCTATCATAATCGAGAGCAAATAATCGACGCAGCCATTCTTACCACCCACAGCAAGAAAGGCAAAGGGCCTAGCAGCAAACATTTTATTGTCATCAATGGCATCAAGACAGAAGTGTTCAACAAAAACCAATTAAAGCGGCGGCAGCTTCTATCGCAACAACCGGAAGAAGAGGAGAGGGGTGTTAAACGTGCTCGCCTACAAATCACTGTGAAGGAGAGTGCATTGACAGAATACTATGATCATCTTGCTGAGTTAGAGGGCTTTAGCACCAACCAAAGCATTGATGCCCTGCCGCAAGTTTGGCAAACGCAATTGACACCGGAAGCGGCACAATCCGATGAGTCTGTTAACCACGTTTGCCTGCAAACCACAGGGCAGCGAAGTGCTTTAACAAGCTCCTATGATCGAATCCTTGCTGAGTTAGAGGATGGCCTTAGCAGCACCCAAAGTACTGATGCCTTGCCGGAAGTGCGGCAAACACGATTGACGCAAGACGTTGCGCAGGCTAATTCACTGGATTGGGTACACGCTCTTTCAACCCCCAAATCAGCACGCAAACCCTAGGGAGCTTCCTGCCGGAGAAAGTCGCTTGTTGCAGCAAGACGATTTGCTGAGCTGTCGTTTGGTAGAAGCCTATGATGTCCTTGAACGAATTTTGTTCGATAATAGCGAATCCGATAACGATGCGAGTTTTACTTGCTAACGTTAGCCTTGCGTTTGAGTAATGAGTTAAGTCTCAAAAAATAGATCTTAATCTGGGCAGTCGCGTATGATAATACGTTTCTTATTCGCGTTTCGGAAAAAATAGCAGCATACCATCAAAAATTTAGAACGTAGGCATAAAAGGATAGATTATAAAAAATACTAATTGATCTAAAATTATTGATTAAGTAAAATAATCGGCCTTTAATGCTTGTATTAAGGGGTTGCTAACTATGCCTGTCAATAGAAAAGTTCCATTACGGCTCTTTCATAATGGAGAAGAAATAATCAACGCGGTCATTCTTGCCACCCACAGCAAAGAGGGCACAGGACCTAGCACCAAACATTTTGTAGTCATCAATGGCGTTAAAACTGAGGTGATGACAATAGAGCAACGCTCCAAAAACCGCTTATTCCATCAGGGAAAGGAAATCACTGATGCGACCATTCTTGCCACCCACCGCAAGGAGGGCAAAGGCCCTGGTAGCAAGCATTTTGTAGTTATCAATGGCATTAAAACGGAGGTTATCACTGCAGCTCAACGCACCCAAAACCGTTTATTTTACCAGGACAGGGAAATTACTGATGCAGCTATTCTTGCCACTCACAGCAAGGAAAGCAAAGGGTCTAGCAGCAAACATTTTGTAGTCATCAATGGCGTTAAAACGGAGGTTATCACTGCAGCTCAACGTACTCAAAACCGCTTATCCAACAAGGGTAAGAAAATCCTTGTGCGGCCATTCTTGCCACCTACAGCAAAGAGGGAAAGGGAAACAACACCAAACATTTTGTAGTCATCAATGGCGTTAAAACGGAGGTTATGAATGCCAATCAACGCACTAAAAACCGTTTATTTCATCAGGGCAAAGAAATCACTGATGCAGCCATTCTTGCCACCCACAGCAAGGAAGGCAAAGCGAACAGCACCAAACATTTTGTTGTCATCAATGGCATCAAGACAGAAGTGTTCAACAGAAACCAATTAAAGCGACGGCAGCCTGCATTACAACAACCGGAAGAAGAGGAGAGGGGTGTTAAACGTGCTTGCCTGCAAACCATTGGGGAAGAAAATGCATTAACAGAATACTATAATCATCTTGCTGAGTTAGAGAGCTTTAGCACCAACCAAAGCACTGATAATTTGCAGCAAGCTGGGGAAATACAATTGATGCAGGAAGTTCCGCAGTCTAATGGAAGTGTTAACTCCGCTTGCGTGAAAACCACAGGACAGAGAAGTACATTAGCATACTCCTATGATCGAATTCTTGCTGAGTTAGAGGGTGGCTTTAGCAGCACCCAAAGTACTGATGCCCTGCCGGAAGCGCGGCAAACACGATTGATGCAAGATGTTGCGCAGGCTAATTCATTGGGTTGTTCTGGATACACGCTCTTTCAACCACCAAATCAGCACGCAAACCCTATGGGGCTTCCTGCCGGAGAAAGTCGCTTGTTGCAGCAAGGCGATTTGCTGAGTCGTCAGTTGGTAGCAGCCTATGATGTGCTTGAGCAAGTTTTGTTCGGTGATAGCGAATCCGATAACGATGCGAGTTTCACTTGTTAACAGCTGTATTTTTGAAGAGTAAAATAGCCATAGAAATCACTCTACTTATTTACTTGAAAAAAATTAAAAGATAAAAAACTTCTATCACACTGGGATAACTGATAATGAATTTATGGTGATATATTGGTGGAAGCCATCCTAATTTTTGGGGTGAGTCAAAGAAGTTAATTTGTCGGCTTTCGCTAGCCCCCAATTTCTTTAAATATTGCTAGAAGTGTTATCACAATCAGGTTTGCTAAACGCATGATGTTTTTTGTTCCTGATCCAGGTAATCTGAATCCATAGCGCTTATTTTTTATGTTCTTAAAGCACCTTTTTCTAATCTTTTTTCGTGAACCGAATTAGATCACGAACTGATGCATGTCCATTCTTTGTTTTTTATAATCCTAGCTCAGGACCTGACCTTGTTATTCGCTACAAGCAATTTCCATAGCTCGACTTTGAAATTTATTTCGTGACATAATGCCAACTTGTAGTTTTTTCATTTTTATCTTCGTTCATATTTAAAGAGCTAGCTAGAACTTTTATCTATTTCTCAATCCTCTTTTAATGTGAAAGTATACGACATAAGGTTATTAGGAAAAATATTCTTAAATTCAGAATGTTTTAATTAAATCGATATCATTTTTTTCAAATAACCGCTGTAAAAATCACGTCATCCAAAACCTAGCATTTTGAAGGTATGAAGCAGATTATTAACGACGAGAAATCTTTTTATTTTTATAGGTTTTTTTAAGTTTATAAAAAAAAGGGATAAAAAGGGGTATAAGAAGCAATCCCATGATAACTTTAGCTGGATTTGGAGAATATCTCCATTGATAGTAATTTAGGTTAGGCTCTCCTTGAGGATTAAAAGCTTCATAGTAAAGCATTGTTACGAGGGCGGTGAATTCTGAATAAATATAATCCCAATTTTTCCATAAAATAATTAACGAAATGCAGACTAAGATCCCAATTAAAAACAAAATAGTATTTGTATGTTTTAATAACCCAGGATCTAATGTCTTGAGACTAGAGAAAACATACATAAAACCTCCTAGCATAATGATTAAAGAAAGACAGAAGAGTAACTGAATGATCGAATTTCTTAACAAACCAATGTAACCAATCTGATTAGGATCAATCTGGCCAATAACATCTTGTGATGGAGTAATGATGAATAAAGGAATAATGCGAATAAGCACAAAAACTAGAATTAAAAAAACTAAAATTAATTGTTTCTTTTTCATAAAAACTCTCACAATTAGAGATAATTAAAGTATAAGCAAAATAGGGAATTTTTTGATGTTAAATATGAGAGAAGTGATAGGGGTAATTTTAATTGATTATACGTAATCGCTCATAAAAATACTTTATTAACTTGTAGTAGGCCCCTGTAATAAATCATGTTTTTTTTGATGTTTGGTTGCTTCTCTGAGGGTTAATGATGAAAACTGATTTTTATGTATTTTAACAAACTCATATACCCTTATAGGATCATATTTTGCATAATCGCGTAATGACCATCCTATGGCTTTACGAATAAAAAAATTTTTATTATTTGCATTTTGTAATGCAAAAGCAAAAAGACGTTTAACATCAGTCAGTTCCTTCCAACCTAGCTGATGCAATAGAGCAATTCTTCTAATCCATAAATTCTCTGATGTTATTGCATGCTCCAATATTTGCTGAAATTCATCTGTAGATGAGCGATGGCATTTCAATATTTTACTAACAACCGCTGCCAGCCCATCTATCGAATCCCACCAAGCTTTTTGTATGGCAATATCAAAAAGTTGAGGAATATCATTCAATGTAAATTTTGTATTATTCTTCATCATCAAATCGATTGCAATATATTGAAATTCTCGATAAGGGATCTCCCACAATGAATTAACTAAATTTAAGAGTTGAGATGCGTTGTAATCACTAGTGATTTTAATGAATTCATTTGATAGTTTGCGTCTCATAGGAGTTTGGATACCTAAAAAATCGAACTGATTGAGCATGTAAGCAGACATTTTGAAGGCTAATTCTTTATTCGCTAATTCCAAAAAAGTTTGTTTTAAATTAAGTAAATTTTTATCCATTTTATTGCTCAGGCACCGACAATTGATTCAGTTTTATTTTGATTAAAATATAAGTGACTTTTCTATCTTTTATGTTTATCAAATAAGATGAAGCACCAGCAGATGTCATCCCATGAACCCATTCCTTAAACCTAGTTTCACCTTGCCGATGAAGTCACTTTTTTTCGCAGTAATGGAAGACATCATAGGGCCAAGAACTGGTGGTTCAGATTCAATAAAACGGGTTTTGTAGGCGTAGTTAATTTGCGCATAATAACCATCTGCCCACGTCACTTAACTCATTACATTCGCATCTCGTAATGTATAGAATGTTTTAGAAAAGGCCGTTTCTCATTGTTTGCTTTTTTTAGGAATGGATCTAACACACTATCTTGGCAGGTATTCTATAAAATAGAAATACATTGAGAAAAATTTTCAATAGGAAGAGGATTGCCAAGCATACAGCACGAAGCTCCAAATATAGCAATTGTTTCTTTTATCTAAGGCTTAATTTGCTTCAAAGACCATTAAGAACAAGGCCGCGCATGGTGTGTAAAGCCGAAACAACACATAACCTTATACGTGAACGAAATAAATTCAATGTCAAGACTACTGGAGAGCTGCTTGACATCGAAAGAGTTGAGGGCATTTCAAAGAGGCTGCTGGAAAAGCGCTTTACCGAAAGTAACTCGTTGGTTGCCTACCGTATGGATAGAGTAAAGCACTTTTTAGAATCTTCAGAAAGTAGAGCGTCTAGTTGCTACTTTTTAGCGAAAAATGGGCAGGTACTGAGTGTTACGCCGTCTGGTATATTTGCTGGGTTATAGACTGAAATATTATAATCACTGTTCGCTTGATTGTCGGAAAATAAATTGGAGGCGATACAAGCATGAGCTAGATTCATAATCAGGGGGGTTCCGATGCCGCCACCAACTAATAGTGCTCCCCCTCGACTGTATTCTTCCAGCGGACTACTCAAGGCAATATTCTGTGTGAAAGTATTGCCAAAAATCTGAGCGTTTCCTAAAAACTCAACAGCAATTGCGCCCCCTCCAGGCGCCATAGAGATAACTGAAGATGCGTTATGACTAAAGGTATTGGCTATAAAGTTAAAGAAAGCGAGAGGAGGAAAGATTCCCCCTGGAACACCCACAATGGTATTATTTAAAAATCGGTTATTTGAAATTTGCGCTAGTGTGGGTATGGCAGAATTAAATATGGCATTTCCAAAATTAGAAGAAAAAATTGCCCCACCTTGCACTTGCGCTTTATTGGCCACAAAAGTAGAGTTTGTTATTTTTGTGGCTATTGAGTCCAGGTAAATGGCTCCCCCAACACCGCCAATATTGTTAGTAAATTCACAATTGCTGATCATGGCTTGCGAGCCTGAATTGGGGAGGATTCCAAACACATTAATGCCTCCCCCTCCAAATGCCGCAGCAAAATTAGTTATGAACGTGGATAGAGTAACATTTAAAAAATGAGGGTTGCCATCGTTAAAAGGGATATGGAAAAAAATAGCGCCTCCACCAAAACCGGTAGAAGCAGTTGAGTTTTCTGCAAAAGTGGAATTGTATACGGATAAATTGGAATTGATAATACCAATAGCACCACCGCTAGCATCGGGAACAGGGCCTACCACGTTATTGTTGAAGTAACAGGACAATACATTAATATCACCAGCATCCTTACTTCGAATAGCGCCTCCATTACGAGAGGAAGAGTTTTGATCAAATTGGCTTAAACTAATAGAGTATGAAGCGCCCATCAGATTTTCCAAAGCACCGCCACTCCCGCCAGGGAATAGTGCTGTATTATTTGTAAATCTGGATTTGGTAATAGAAATGAAGGAGTTAGGATCGATTGCTGCGACAGCGCCCCCTCCCGATGCTAATACAAGCAACCCTCCCTCCAAGATCTCTGACACTGTTGCAGTCGAACCATCACTGCTATTCTGATCAAAAAGCATTCCATTGAGTTCGATGGTTGAGCCATAACGCGCCAAAAGACCTCCTCCAGCAGCATGCTCATAGGACAAACTCTGGAGCACATTGTGAGCGCCTAAAATGCCATTATCTGGACCGTTTGCATAACCTCCTCTAACAATCAGATTATCAAGTCTAACATTCTTAACTCCTGTGCCGGGAAAGAGATCACTTCCGGCCGTAAGCACATGCCAAACCCGATCATTGTTACTGTTAGGTATATAGGGAGTCAGACAGCTGGAGGTCATATCCCCACATAAAATGGTTGGGTAAAGTACACCGTTTCTTTCTTCACGGCTAATTTCATTGCCGGAAAAACCCCCGAAGATGGCCGTGTCACTCGGTAAATTAAATGTTCTTAGCTTAGGGGTATTCACCCCATAAGCACCACCAATAACCCCCTGCGGCGCATAGACTTGAGAAGGCTTATACACGCCGGTTGCGACCCAGATTTCCACAGGATGTGGATAGATTGCAGCCGCTTCCAGTGCAGAATCTAAATTATTAAACGCATTTAACCAACTGCTGCCATTACCATTCTCTGGTCTATTACCATTCACATAAAGTGTTGTTGCATAGTCATTAATAATGGGCAAACTCGGTTGAGAACACTGTGAGAGGTTATCTTGATTGCAAACCGCAGTGTTGGGTAGTTTATCTACAAATCCGCTACCTGCCGCTTGCACTAAGGTGAGGAAGCCAAAAATAATTAAACTAAGACTTAATCGAGGCAGTAAATTCAATAATTGCATTATTTTCCCTAGAGAATAGTTAGCTTCCCGCTTATTTTTGGTTTTTACAGAATGACAAAGTTTGTTAAATCTAACCATAGAATGTTGTATGTCAGCAAGTTTATGTTTTACAGTAGAGTAGAATGACAGTTTTCAGCCTTATTAACAGATTACTGGAGTCATTAAAGAAAAAGGAGGCATGGATATTTTAGGAAAGAAAGAAAAATCTTTCTCGATTATCTGTGAAATCAATGTGATACTAGTTACTGATGTTGATTCAACATCAAAGATGCATTTATTAACTAAACTTTAATTAAAAATGATGCAATGAAATGAGTTAAGAATTGTAAGCGAGGCTCTTATGTTTTTTGGTATTTTAAATCTATCACTTTGGGGATATATTTTAGCAACCCTTTTTCTAACTCAAATCACCATTGCGTCAGTCACGCTTTATCTACACCGTTACCAAACCCATAGAGCTTTACACTTGCATCCGGTGGTAAGTCATTTTTTTCGATTCTGGATTTGGTTAACAACTGGGATGATGACAAAAGTATGGGTTGCTATTCATCGGAAACATCATGCAATGACAGATGTTGAAGGGGATCCGCATAGTCCTCAAGTCTTTAGTATAAAAAAGGTTTTTTGGCAGGTTCCTGAATTATATCGCGAAGCAGCAAAAGACAAAGAGATGATAGAAAAATACTCTCATGGCACTCCAAATGATTGGATTGAACGCAATCTGTACTCTCGCTGTTCTGACAAAGGTATACTGCTAATGTTTCTAATTAATTTACTGCTGTTTGGATGTCCTGGAATTACTATTTGGGCAATACAAATGATTTGGATTCCGTTGTCAGCAGGTGTGGTAAATGGTGTAGGTCATTATTGGGGATATCGTAATTTTGAATGTGCGGATAGGTCAACTAATGTATTTCCTTTGGGTTTTTTAATAGGTGGCGAAGAGCTTCATAATAATCATCACACCTATGCTTCTTCTGCTAAGTTTTCTGTCAAATGGTGGGAATTTGATTTGGGCTGGTTTTATATCCGTTGCCTAACCTTTTTAAGACTTGCAAAAGTAAAAAAATTACCACCCAAATTGGTCAGAGACAATACCAAACTGAATGTTGACTTAAACACCATAAAAGCCGTTATTAATAACCGCTTTCAAATTATGTCCGATTACTATAAAAGAGTAACTGTCCCTGTTTTGAAAAATGAAAAGCGCAACCCAAAAAATAAAAAAGAATGGCATTTATTCAAGTATGCTAAACGGGTATTACGTCAAGAAAGCTCAAATGCTAGCATCCATTTGCCAGCCTTACTCAACCGTTTTGAACAATTACAACTTGTTTATAGTTATCGCCAATCATTACAACAAATTTGGCTAAAGAAAGTGTCTTCTCAAAATGAGTTAATTGACTCTTTAAGTCAATGGTGCAAAAACGCAGAAGAATCAGGACTTGATGTATTGCATCAATTTTCTCTTCGATTAAAAAGCTATGTTTTAATTGGCCAGGGTCATTAAGACATAAAAGGTGATTCATCCTGGTAAACGCTATTGAAGTAACAGTGCATTTTTAAGCGAATCATCGCGTGGAGGTTTTCGCTTTTTTTAGTTTACAAGTCGCTGCTCGGCAAAATTCTTGCGAATTTCTCAAAACGATATTTACCCTCACAGGGTCTATAATGAACAAATACTGCGCATATTTATCTAAGAGGATCTGAAAATTAATCCGTTTACGCTGGTTTTAATTCAGGACGAAACCCATTTCAAGGAGAAGAGAATAGAACGAATTAACTTTAGTTGTGTGTATGAAAAAGCAATATATTATCGTATTGATGATTCTTTTTTTTGTTCCATTGCTGGGATTTACTTCTCCAAATTTTGAAGAAAACGCCCCGCCTTCGATTGCAGACCATCTCCACTTATCAAAATCACAAGATCCTATAGATGGCGGCTGGCTTCCTGATCTCACTGGTTTGCCTGATGAAGCTCAGATTGCTCGTCTCACTCAGCATATCGTTGACATCATAACAGCAGAAAACGATAGTCAGTGTAAAGCAATAGACCCGCGCTTAAGAATGTTGATTTTCCAACATTTTGCTATTTACCAACAGATGGCAAATGCGCAAAATATTTATTTTAATGAGCAAACCGCGCATCAATGGGCGCATATGCTTGCCATGATTCTTAAAGAAAGCAGCGGTGATTCGAGTAATATCACTGATATGAGTGGCAATACAGTGTCCACTTATGAACCTAAAACCGATTTAGATCACTGGAAAAATATATTAGATCTTACGATCCAAAGTCGAATTAAACTGAATTATCAAACGAATTTTGGACTAACTCAAACCTCTGCCGATCGGTTATTTAATGCATTTCATTTAGCTCAAAATCAGAGTTATGATACGGAGTTTTTAGAGGGGCAAGAGGGCGAATTAACGCCAGGAAAAGTAAACTTAAATACCGCCATTGCAATAAGACGATTAATTTGGTTTTACCAAGATTTTGCTCAAGGTCGCATATCCCAATCGGATGAGCGTATTCATCAAGAAGAGATTAACAATCCTGAATTGTTTAATCGATATCAAGCTGGTTTAAAGACAGCCCTTCTCTTTTGTGGTACACATTTGATGTTTTACCAAAAGGACCAAGTTCCTATTACTACGGAAGCGGGACCAAAACTTATCAATGCAATGGCTTCTATCGCCTATTGCAAGTTGGGGAATTCACAAGAGGGCTATGGTGTTAATGAGTTTGATGAGCAGTGTTTTGCAGAATGGGTCACTTTGTGTCCTGCATTGAATATAGATATTGCACTGCTTACCCCCTTAAGCTATTTTGAAACAAGAGGAACGGCACCAGTCTGTGAAGAGACATTTAACCGCCTGATTAATAAGCAACCCACGGTGAGTACGGAGCAATAAACTGAGATTGGCCTATTTTGGGTTGTGAATCATAGAAAAAGCAAGCGAATAAGTGCAGACAGGCCTATCCTTGTCGAGTACTAAAGGAGCTGCTGATGTGGTCCCAGATAAATCCTAAGGCAGCTAGTGAATGGGGATAATACCTTATAAAAAATCGAGTTTTTGGATAATTAAGTAGCGCGAATCTTACTTCAACTTCTTGAAGAAAAAGTAATTTATCAAATCAGTGGGTATAATTCATATGAGGTTGTACCATTAAAAATCCAAGAGGGAGTGCCTGAGGTAAATCGCTGGTAATCATGAAACCATTGTTTAATAAAAATTTTAGTTAGCTGCATCAGATTGAAGAATCGTAGGAAAAGTAAATTCTGATTTTGGCTTAATCCCTTAAAGGTATTCTGTAATATCAATACTTGTTTTTTTTCCGATATGGCGAAAATTTTGTTGCAACCATTTCTCGGCCTCGTTCCGTCCCGCTTCAAATAATCGTCTGATAAAAGACCAAGAGGGGCTTAATTTGCTTGCAACAGAATAATCCTCCATGCTGACATCGGTTCGAATGGCGTGGATAAGCATGCGCTTCATTCTTTTTTTATAGGCATCTTTAAACCATCCTTCGTCAAGCAATTTACTTACAAATGCCACCGCCCGCATTTCTCGCATTAGTGAAGAATTAAAACTAATTTCATTCATGCGATTTAAAATTTCCGTAGCAGTTTCAGGCACTTTCTCACGGTAAATGGGGTTGATGTGGAGAATGAGAATATCTGTGCATTGAGCATTATAAATCAGCGGAAAAAGAGCTGGATTCCCCATAAATCCGCCGTCCCAATAATAGTCATCCTCTATTTTGACCGATTGGAACAAGAAAGGAAGGCATGCTGAAGCCATGATGGCCTCAACGGAGAATTCTTTGTTATCGAAAATCTTGATTTTCCCTGTTCTAATATTGGTTGCCGAGATAAAAATCTTTACTTTATTGGATGATTTAATTTTATCGAAATCCACTTGCTCATTTAATATAGTCATCAAAGGATTAATATTAAAAGGGTTTAATTGCGCGGGAGAGAAGATCTTCGTAAGTATATTGAAGAATAAATAGGTGAAAGAATTTTCAGGTTTTATTCCTAATAACTCTTCTAAAGGAGTAATTTGAATTGGGCTGTAAATTTGTCCCACATCACTGATGGCTTTCCAAAACTTATACAAAGATGCCCGGGCGCCATCATTGCCGCCAGTGACTAGTCCATGAGCAAGAATAGCTGCGTTTGTTGCACCAGCACTGGTTGCTGAGATCCCCTCAAATTGCACCCTACCATCTTCTAATAGTTTATCCAGTACTCCCCATGCCAGAGCACCATGGGTTCCTCCACCTTGTAGCGCAAGATTAATCGTTTTATGTTTACTGCTCATGATATCAGTTCCCTTCCATAGCGGCTTACGGCCTGATTCCTTTAGTATACTATGTTTCTGCTTCTCCTGAGGTCCGTGAGGGCAGAGTTACTGTGGTTGACAGGTTCAGTGTGCTATGCCAGTCTTATTTTAGTCAGTGGATAAAAACTGATTAAAAACGTATGATAGCCAGCTCAAGGAAGATCTTTATGACAAAAGTTCATGCTTATGCAACCCATGAAAAGTCCGGTCGCCTTACCCCTTTTGAGTATACTCTAGGTGAAATTGGCCCACAGGAGGTCGATATTCAAGTCGAGTCGTGTGGTATCTGCCACTCCGATCTTTCCATGATCGATAATGAATGGGGGTTTAGTCGTTATCCTGTTGTACCTGGTCATGAGATAGTGGGGACGATTACTGCCATCGGAGAGCATGTTAAAAATGTCAAGGTTGGCCAGCGAGTTGGCCTTGGATGGTTTAGCGGAAGCTGTATGTATTGTCATAGCTGTCTTCATGGCGATCATAATCTTTGTCCAACAGCAGAACAGACTATTGTCGGGCGACATGGCGGATTTGCAAACTTAGTACGTTGCAACTCTCTATGGGCTATTGCGCTGCCTGATAAGCTGAATGTTAATGATGCAGGCCCTTTGCTATGCGGGGGTATCACAGTGTTTAATCCCATTGTGCAATTTGATGTGCGTCCAACTCACCGTGTTGCTGTAATAGGTATTGGTGGTCTTGGCCATATGGCGTTGCAGTTTCTTAATAAGTGGGGGTGTGAGGTGACTGCATTTTCCTCTACACCGGCTAAAGAAGCTGAAGCGAAGCGGATGGGAGCTCACGATGTGGTTAATACAAGTGATAGTAACGCGCTTAAAAAATTAGCCGGAAGATTTGATTTTATTCTTAATACGACAAATGCTGATCTTGATTGGCCCGCTTACCTTAATCTATTGGGCACCCGCGGGCGATTGCACACAGTAGGTGTGGTTCCTAATCCCCTACCTGCTCCAGCTTTTTCCCTTATTTTTAAGCAACGAAGTGTATCAGGTTCACCACTCGGAAGCCCCTCAACCATTGAGGATATGCTCGAGTTTTGTGTCCGTCACAACATCAACCCATTAACAGAACACTTTGCTATGAAGGACCTTAATCAGGCAATTGAACATTTACGAGCTGGCAAAGCACGTTACCGTATTGTTTTAGACAATTAGCCTTATGAGCTATAAGCCTTATTGTCTAAATAATCAATGCTATAATGAATTAAAATAGCTCAAAAAGGTTGGAGAGTATGGCAAAAGATAAACTTGAGAAAAAAGGCTTCTCTAAAGGTAAGTTTGAGGGGTATAAGTTTCAAGAAGATAATATAGCTAATCAAATGGCTTTCCTTTTTGCTGATGAGGAAGGTGAAAAAGAGGCAGCACGAATAGCCAAAGAAGCTCAAGAACGCTATCCAAACCCTATCCAAATGGTTGAGAGAAAAAAATTTATAGAGGATGAAGTCAGGAAGAGAGCTGAAACTGTCGATACAAAATTTCAAAACGGACTTTTGGATATCTTTAATACATTAAAAGATAAAAAAGAACCCCTTTCTGGCGAAGAGGCAGGCAAAGAGCTGGCTTTCAACTTGATGAAAGGTCTCGGGCTCAATGTCGATAAAGACAATCTACAAACTCACTACGACCCGGGCCCTCCCCAAGTTTTTCAAATCACTTGGATAAATCGTCCTTCTAAAAATCTGGCCGACGAAAATTCAAACATAAACAAGCTTGCACAAAATTATGCGGATAACTGTGATCAGAAGCAGAAAGAAGAGTTTAATAAAAATTGGAAAAATCACGTGGATAACGCAAAAATCGGCGGTCCTAAAATGGATAAACAAGAATTTTTGGAGAAGGCAGATAAATCATTTAAAGAAACGGTTGAGCATTATAAAAAACAGGATTTATCCGCTCCTACCGATTCTAAAGATTCTCAAGAAGAGGCCAACTCTATGCCACACCTATAACTCCTTAATTTTTAATCATCATGATTACAAAGGAAAAATGGGAAAAATTAGCAGTATGGATGCATAAACTTCAAATCACCGATGCTGATCTCATCGAAAAATTTATCTTAGGTAGTGGAAAAGGCGGGCAGAAGCTTCATAAAACAGCTTCGACGGTTTATTTGAAGCATGTGCTTTCTGGTCTTGAAATTAAATGCCAGGAATCAAGGAGCCGTGAAGATAACCGATATTTCGCGAGGGTGCGGCTTTGTGAAAAATTACATTCAATTGTCAGTGATGAAAAAACAAAAGAGCAACAACAAGTTGAGAAAATAAAGCGTCAAAAAAGAAGACGCTCGCGGCGCGCAAAGCAAAAGATTTTGGCTGAAAAATTTAAACAAAGTGAGATAAAAGAGTTAAGAAAAAAACCCAACTCTTATGAATAGTCTTAGCCTTAAGTCCGAAGAGAGCACTCTTTTAATTTCTATCATCTATACTGATGTTATATCACCACTTTACTCAAAAACACCATCAGCGAATAAGGATAAATGACAAGCAATTGTATGCGTTTTAGCATGAGATAAAAGGGAATTTTAATTCAATTTCGGAGGTGTGCTAGGAGAATCGGAGGATGCTGCAATCGGAAGTTATTATTGTTATAGAAGTAAGGAGTCTGTCAAAGCAGCCGCAGAGCTAATGCGCACTCCTCCTGTCGGTAATTTAGTGATAGTCGCATAGCAAAATACTCAACAAGTGCCGATTGGTGTGGATTTGATGATTGCAGGACTTGTAGCTGAGAGGATGAAAATAGAATGGATGAATTTAATGAAAAGCTTAATCAAGAGCTCGATTTTATTGAGCGGCAAATATGCAAGCTACATGATTCATTATTAATTCCTTGTGGGAATGTGTTGCAGTTACGAGCCTGGCGACCGTGTACGGATATTTATGAAACAGACAAAGCAGTTATTGTGAAAGTTGAAGCTGCAGGAATGCACCTCAACGATTTTCAAATTGCGTTTGCAAACTCTGTACTAACGATTCAAGGAATACGCAGAGACACAGAAGCTAAATTGAGTTACCACTGCTTAGAAATTCCCTATGGTGAATTTCAATTACGCGTGTTAATTCCTGGTTCTTTCGTTGGAGAGCACGCTGATCTCACCTACGAAAACGGATACTTGTACATCGAGCTACCTAAAATAACGAAACCAGGTCGTAAGCGTCGCGAACAATAAGGAATTGACGGGATTTTTATGGAAATATTACCAGAAAAAAAAGAATCTGAAGACCAAAAATCCCTAATGGGACTGGAGATTCCATCTGAGCTTCCTATTTTGCCCTTGCAAGATACAGTTGTTTATCCATTGACGATGATGCCGCTCAATATTGGTCAACCACATGTCATTAACTTAATCAATGAAGTGGTGGTTAAACAACCTCGGGTTATTGGATTGGTGGCGATGAAGGAGGGCGCCAAAGAAGCGGGTAATTCAAATAATTTGTACTCTATAGGGACTGTCGCAGTGATTCAGCGGCTCTTTCATGCACCAGACAATACGATGCGCTTGATAGTTCAAGGGATTGACCGCATTCGCATTAAAAAATTTATAACCTCTGATCCTTATCTTAAAGCAGCAATAGAAGTGTATAAGGAACTTGCTTATAAAGATAAAGAAATTGAAGCGTTAATGAGAAACACCATTGAATTGCTTCGAAAATTAACGGCGCTTGCCCCTCATTTGCCGGAAGAATTACTTCCATTGGCTTTAAATATTGAAGATCCTCGCCAGCTTGTTTATGTCGTTGCGAGTGGTTTTCGGGTAGGGTTGCAAGACGCGCAAGAAATCTTAGAGCTTAATTCAATTGAGCAAAAACTAACCAAGCTCAATGCGCTGTTAACGAAAGAGGTGGAAATTCTTGAGTTGGGAAAGAGAATTCAGCTCCAAGCACAACTTCAGCTCGACAAAACTCAGCGCGAATATATTTTGCGCGAACAGTTGAAACAAATAAAAAAAGAGTTGGGCGAAGAAAGTGAAGGAGCGCTCGAGATTAAGGAATATGAGAAAAAAATTAATTCCACACCTATGTCTCAAGAAGCAGAGAAAGAGGCTACGCGTGAACTTAATCGCATGAAAACAATTCCACCTGCTTCAGCTGAATACCCCATTATAAAGACTTATCTGGATTGGCTAGTTGAATTACCTTGGGAAACCATGACTAAAGATGATCTTGAGATTGCACGTGCAAGGCAAATTCTGGACGAGGATCATTACGACTTGAAAAAAATCAAAGAAAGAATATTAGAGTATCTGTCAGTGCATAAACTTCGGCTTGAGCGTAGTAAATCCGATGAATCGCAAGCGCATCAGGGTTCTATTCTATGCTTTGTTGGGCCTCCAGGCGTAGGTAAAACATCCCTTGGTCAGTCTATTGCTCGGGCGCTTGGTCGCAAGTTTGTCCGAATGTCATTGGGCGGTATGCACGACGAAAGTGAGATTCGTGGACATCGTCGTACTTATATCGGTGCATTACCTGGTAGAATTATTCAATCGATTAAGCGGGTGCAATCGCGAAATCCAGTAATGATGCTGGACGAGGTAGATAAACTAGGCAAGGACTTTCGTGGTGATCCTTCATCGGCCTTGCTTGAAGTGCTTGATCCTGCACAAAATAAATCATTTCATGATCACTATCTTGATGTTGATTTTGATCTCTCAAAAGTCATTTTTATTTGTACGGCAAACCAACTTGATTTGATTCAACCGGCTTTAAGAGATCGGATGGAAGTGATTACGCTTGCTGGCTATACCGAAGATGAAAAATTGCATATTGCAAAAGATTACCTCATTCCACGCCAAGTGATTGAGAATGGGTTAAAGCCTAAAGAAATTAAATTTAAGGATGAAGTCATTAGACTCATTATAAGAGAATACACTCGTGAAGCGGGTGTCCGGCAACTGGAGCGTGAAATAGGAGCAATCTGTAGGAAAATTGCAACCATGATTGCGCAAGGAACACCCTCATCTGCTGTGATTACGAAAGAGAAGATCGCGGAATTATTAGGATTACCTAAATTTTATTCAGAAGTGGCTGAGCGCACGACAATTCCTGGGGTTGCCACCGGGCTTGCAGTGACGTCTAGTGGCGGTGACATTTTATTCATTGAAGCAACAAAAATGCCTGGTTCAAAAAGATTTATTGTGACAGGGCAACTTGGCGATATCATGAAAGAGTCAGCTCAAGCAGCGCTCTCTTATGTTCGCTCTAAGGCTCCTACCCTTGGAATTGAGAGTCAAGCTTTTGAAGAAAGCGATATTCACCTGCATGTTCCAGAAGGAGCAACCCCTAAAGACGGGCCTAGTGCTGGGGTGGCTATGGCCACAGCATTGGCCTCCCTCATGACCAATCGTTTAGTCAAGAGTGAAGTGGCGATGACAGGGGAAATTACTTTGCGGGGACGAGTGCTTCCTGTGGGAGGGATTAAAGAAAAAGTTCTTGCAGCACATCGGGCAGGCTTAAAAACAGTAATTTTACCTAAACGAAACGAAAAAGATTTAGAGGATCTGCCCGCAGAAGTGAGTAAGAAAATGAACTTCATTTTGGTGAAAGACGTTAGCGAAGTGTTTGATGCTGCCTTAAGTCGCAGAAGTCGGCGTAAGAAAAGAAGCGATGGATAAGTGACTCAAATTAAAGATAACCTATGGAACAGAAAACGCCTTTAATTTTTGAACAAAATACCTTTTTTTGCCTGCTTTCAGCGCTTTATGCGCGTAATGTAGACTTTTTAGGTTTTATATAGTGCTATTTTAATGTAGCTACCCTACTAGGGAACGTTAAACCCCGCCAACTTGATAGTGATGCCCAGTATGCACAGTGAAGTTATTACTGAGATTAAGCTATTGTCGGGTTAAAAAAGAGCTAAATTCTGCACTTAGCCCTTTTATCATAGGATGAATCAGATGAAACAATGCTTATAGATAGTATCCATCTCTTGTTTTGAAAAACATTGCGCGAGCACGGACATTATTTTAAGCCAATGGTTTTCTGAAATAAGATCTTTAGCGGTAGTTATCATATTAATGACCTCATTTACGCTTAAACTGGGAAGAGTGAATTCCATTCCTTCAGCAAATTGTTCTTTTGACAAACTTTGAGTAAATTTTATCATTATTTCAGCAAGTGCTTCATCACTGTAATTCGTCCACAAGATTTCTTTTTGCAGCTGTTCTTCTTCATCGATATGTTGCAGATAAGCAGCTACAAATTGATTAAATAAGGAATATAACACTTCAGGTTCATCGGCTAAGCTTTTTTCCAGCTTATTGAGTAATGGTTCAAGTGTCTCGTGTTGGGAGTCTAGTAACGCCAATTTTTCTTTAAAAGGTTGGTAATACGAGTGAATAAAAGTTTCTTCATGTTCCATATGCTCTTTTAAGTGATTGATCATTCCTTGAAGCTCAGACTTTAATTGTGTGTATTGAAGGGAATCATTAACATCTATTTTTCCAATTTTTATAGATAAATTAAATAGATGGTAGCGTTGGGCTTTGTGCACAAACTTATATAAATCGACTCTCATTATTTCTCTCCACATTAGTAGGTAACTGAATTCCTTTTGCTTTGTAATCTCCTTTTCAATTCGGAAAGTATGAAAGAATGAGAGGGGGAAAAATTGTAAAAAAACGACAAATTAAGTGTCCCTTGTGACTTATTAATAATCCAAACTTATTGAGTTGTCTCTTTGTCAAGGAATTGATTGGGTGTCATTCCCGTGAGTTGTTTAAATTCTTTAATAAAATGGGACTGATCATAATAACTGAGATTTTGAGCAAGTTCTGTCCAGGAGGCCGCTGTTTTTAATGATTCGAGTGCTTGCTGAAACCGAGCTGAAATAATAAATTTCTTGGGTGTTATCCCCACACAATTTAGAAAATGCCTTTCCAGGGTGCGCTGACTATATCCATAATGTGCTCCTATTTCGGAAATTTTTATCAAATGCGGTTGTCTGCTGAGTGTATTGGCAATACTTATAATTCGCTTAGGTTCAAAATCTTCGTTGAGGGAATACTGTTTTAAAAGAAAATCTTGGATCTTATGGACTATTTCATTTGGAGAACGAGAGTAAGCAATTTTTTCTTCAAGCGAATGAAGGAATGTTTCATCCAAGATTTCTGATAATCCAATCGACGCATTGCACAAGGTGTGCGCGGATTCCCGAAATAATTTTGGAATACCCCAAGGATAAAGTTTTACCAGGATGGTTTTAGTGTTTGGTGATAGAGCCTGAAAATCCCTTGAGTTGAGTAATAATCCTGTCATGCCAATTTTTTTAAGCTTATGAATGCCTTTTAGAGAATCCATCACCGCTAATTCTCCTTCATATTGGTATCCAAGTGCGGGATAAAGGCTTGGAAAAACGCGATAAGGTTCTATAGAAAGGGTGGTGTGCGCTTCAATGGAATTAACGTAAAGCTGTAAACTGGGATGAACAGGATAAATTTGCATAGTCTAGTGGTATGATTTCATGCGCTTAAGTATTAAAGAGCATGTTGTAGTTTAAGAGATCTTCTTGTACATGCCAAGTGTTTACATTGCAATAAGTAATTTTTAAGCGCCATGCTCATTATACAATGAGGTTTTTATGAAGAATTAAACGATTTTTTATCGCAAGATGAGTGTAAAACAAGTTTTTTTTCATAGAATAATTCATTCGACCACTATTAAAGATTTCATTGAATCCCCTGGGTGGTCCCATACGGAAGAGGATCTAATTTTAGTGAATGGAAATCCAGTTAATTAAGTTATTTTATCCACAATCAGAATGGCGTTTCTGTGTATTTTATTTTGAGACTATACAGCGCAAAATATGGCATTTTGTTATGAGGTGAAGGTGATGCCGACAGTACATATATATGAAAAAGTAAGCGATAAAGTCAAAGAGATCTTGCAGAAGTTAGCGGACGGATATCAGGGCAAGGGATTAGGTCGGGAGAAACTGAAGGGGACGAAAAATACTATATCGGTGAGGTACAACGACGAAATTCGTTTAATTTTGATAGTAAAGAAGGATGATTTGGGTCATCGGCACTACCATTATATAGGGCAGATGGATAATCATAAACACGCGAGTAACAGTTTGGTTCAAGGCCGTAAAGATATCGAGGCAATGTGTGCACGTAACGGTCTTAGTGAAGATTATCAAGTATTAGCTAAATCCACGGCGTATACGTTTGTTCCATTAACGGAAGAAGATGCGCATTTATTGCCGAAGACGGGTGATAAGCGAGAGGAGGCGCAGTGGGTGCGTGATTACTACCTCGGTCAACGATTAGAGCTGACCTCAGAGCAAGAAGAGCCATTAAGAGCAGCGCCTGGTTTTGGGTTAACCGGCGCTCCTGGTGGCGGTAAGACGTCGGTGGGTACCCTTTATTTAATTGAGAAGATGGCTTATCAATTATTGGAAGCAATAAAGGTGGGGCTTTTGCCTGAGGGAAGTTTTCTCTGCTATTTAACCCTGTCGGAAGCCCTGCAGCAGGAGATGGAGGAGAAGCTTAGGACAGCGCCGGAATTTAAAGAGATTGGTCATTTAGTGTTTTCGATGACCTATAAGAAATTAACTTTAAGGCTGCACCCGGAATTAACAGCCTTAACAGCGGTTGAGAAGGACGACTGTACGCGTTGGTATAAGAATTTCATGAAGAGTGAGCGTCATGTTCTTTTGGCCAATCTGAGTAAGCGAAATGAGGCGACAAAAGCGAAAAAGAAAGGCGAGGCAATCCCTCCGCCAGCGAAGGAGTACCCCCTTATTAGTTTAGAAGTCTTTGATGAGTTACAACAAGCCGATGTTGAAAAGGTATACCAAGAATTTCGCATCATCAGTGGTTATGCGCAAGAGCGAGACGGAAAGAAAAATTATTTAGCTTATAGTAGTGCGGAGCACCATAGTCATTATTCCAACAGCGAACAAAAACGCGATTTTCTTTTTTACGTGTATTGTCGCTACCTCCAAAAATTAGCCGAGAAGCGACAATTTAATCTTGAGTTTTTTCGCTGGACAAACAAGGGGGAGTTCTGCGGTGGCTATCTGGATGAGGCTCAGCAAGTCTCCTTAGCGATGTTGGAAAACTTTATAAGAGCTTCGATGTGTCCGCGGGAAGGGAAAAACGAAGAGCCTTTTTTTGTTGTCTCCATTGGTACGCATCAGCAGGGCTCGTATAGCCCACTGAGTAATGCAGATTTTGTCAGTAGTCGATTCCCGATGTATACGCTAACCAAAACGCATCGTTGCCCTAAAAAAGTCATTGAATCGGCGAATCAGGTTGTGTCAGCAAAGCGAATAGCTTCTCCTGGAGCTAGTTCAGAGACGGATATTTCATTTATTAGACCTTCACGGGAGATGGAAAACGTTCTCGGCGAAGTGAAGTTTTTTCCGCAATTAATGCCAGATGATTGGGAGAAATTAAGAGCGCACGTGAGTGGGAATCTTCATTTTGCTGTTTTGACCTGGGAGTGTTATCGCAAGGAAGCGCAAGAGAAACTTGGAACGTCGTTAGTGTTTACCTTCGATGAGGCCACGGGTTTAGAATACGACGAGGTTATTATTTATTTGCCGCTGAATAATAAAAATCTTATCAAGGTAGCTCCTCTTTTTGCGCAGGCAAATGCAACGAAAGACTCGGAAGATAAAACTAAAATTCCGACAAATGAATATGGGAGTCAGAAAGTAAATTTTGCAAAACCAGGACAAAAGAATACCGAATTCGATCGCATTTTTGATGGGATATATATAGGAAAGACGCGTGCACGAAAGGCAGTCTGGGTGATTCAATGGATTACGCATTTTAATAAAGATTTGTTGAACTATTTATACAGTCAATGCACGTTTAAACATGTGGATGCTGTGGAAGCGACTCGCGTTCTCTGCACGAATGCAGATTGGGAAAACGAACTGGTACGTTTGTACAAGCTTGGGCAAAAAGAGATGAGCCGTAATATTTTTGTCAGGGAGCTAAAACGAAAAATTGAAGATTTTGATGCTTTCCTAACGGAGAAAGGCCTGAGACTGCCTGATGCTGCTCCAACTCCACCACTTCCATCCTTGCCTAAAGCAAAAAGTACACCGCCAACGAAAAAGGAAAAAAACAAAAAGACGAGTTTAGCCAAGCCCTCTAGCCTGACCTCAGAAGATAATGCGTTTTTTAAGGATTTAAATAAGGGAATAGACATTATTAAAAAAGTATTCCTCAATTCATCTTCTTTTCCAGAAGGCCTATTCGATTTGGATGATTCTGACGATGATTGCGAGGAAGAGGGGTTGCCAGCATTACCTAAAGAAACATTAAAGCGCATCGAATTTATTGAAGATGAAATCCCAGTAACAAAAGATTTACAAGGGCTTGCTCAGAATTTATCACAGCAATTTACTCTTGAGAATTTGCGCCAACAATATGAAAAAAGGATAGGAAGTAAAGAAAAATTCTTTGCTTTATTTTTTAAAACACTACTCCCTCTCTCTCAAGCACGGCAAAAAAACAATTGCTTACTGGAAGAAATATTACAGAATGCAGAAAAAACAAGCATATTATGGCGGTTTTTAGAGGAAAAAAAGGAATTATTTGATGTCCTGCAATCCATTTTTATTTGTCGGGAATGGCTAGTGAGCGATTGGAACCGCCAACGGGCACAATATTATTTCCCCATAGAAATATTTCTTAGATCCGCTTATGGCCCTAGGCTGTTAAATAATATTATAAATTTTTTTCAAAAAAACACGCTGAAATTTGAGTTAGGCATGACTGCCCGTATATTACTTATGCCAAAGAATATGCAAAAGCAAAGATGGCGAGAACTCAATCCAGAAAACGAATGGTTCATGTATTTACTCAACTCCAGTATTGCCGGTCCTTTATTAAGCAACTTATTAGCGAATGAATTAAAAGAAGCGATTTTTTTAATCGATAAAGCAGGAGATAATTTTCTTCATTATTGTGTTTCACGATGTAATTATGCATTAATTACCCAGTTAGATTTTCGTTCAGGAGAGTGTCATCGATTATTGGATCATAAAAATAATGCACAAGAAACGCCTGAGCAATATGCTGAAAGGTTGTCATTGGCCGCAGAATCACAGCCGGCTATGCGCCAAGCTTATAAAAACCTTCACGTATTGTTAAAAAATATAAGAGAAGGAGTCGTTCATAACAAGCAGCCTGATGTTCATTTACTTAAAAATTTTTCGGTTGCTTATTTAAAGGAAATGTTTATTGGTAATAATGATATTGAGACACTTAGTCCAGAGAAGTTACGTGATTTAGCTGCTAATTTTATGCAGGTTTTCTTTAAAATGAAAATTTCACCGCTGGAAATGCCGACAGCAAAGGGGAAAAAACTCTCCGCACGATTAATTTATCATGTTCTCCAAGACGATAAAAAAACACAAGTGTTGCTTGAGTTTCTGAAAGCAAACAAACTTTTATTTGCGCATCTGGATTTTGAATATTTAAATAAAAAATCAACACCGTCAAATCCGGTCACTCAAACTTATCACTGGCTAGAACGATTGTTTAGACCGAAAAATGGTCTATTGCTGGTTGATTTGTTCCTTTCTAAGGAGTTTGGTCTCAGAGAAGGGTTATTAAAGCAAATTAAAGGCGCTGAGAAAAAATTTTATATACGAGGTCTAGGCAAGGCATGGGATCACTCTGAACCCACCATTGATGAATTATTATTAAAAAATCTCCTGCAAAAAGAAAATTCTCCCGTCAAATTTAGGGTGTTAAATGAATTATGCAGTCTAGAAAAAGAAGATCCCCCTTTTTGCAGTACGCAAAATTCGATGTTTATCGAGGCGATTGACGAGAATAAGGATTCAATTTTACATCATTTTATTAAGACGTTATGTGTTGAAGGTGTCGAGGAATTCTGCAAAATACCTTGTTTCTCTCTTCTTAATTTATATTTACCTAATCAGCGAAAAGTTACGCCCAAAATGGCAGTAAGTATTTTAATTAATTTACATTTAAAATATAAAGAACAAGGCAATAATGATGCGATTTCAAAGACGGAAGAAAAATTAGAGAAATTACGAAAAATAAGAGAGTTACTTGATAGCAAAGAGAAGGAATTGCTATCCTTTTCCACGGATGTAAGAAAAGTTGCGGAGAAAGAGCCGGAAAAAGAAGATAAAATAAAAAGAAATGATCCACGATTTTTTACGCAACAACTAGCAAAAGAGATAAATGCCGACCCCCGGTTTCAAATTGAATCCTTACCAGAGGGTTCGGCGGATACTTTATCCAAATCAGGATAGGTTATTCCTCGAGTTTTGCTGTCAGCAATAACGTTTAGGGCCGCTGCCTAGTATGGATAATGTCCTTCTGGGCTGCATTACTCTCAATGAATGAACTCATCGTAGAGGATTGTGCAAAAATTCTCAATTAGGTATTTGTGCATTTTTTGACTACAATTAGATAAATTGGTGAGCTATAGTGAAATCTGGGTAATGGATTATCTATGATTAAATCATTGTTTCTCTATGCTTCTTTATTCTCTTCATTTTGTTTTGCTCAAGAACGCGAAATCGCTATTACCATTGATGATTTGCCTCTCGTCGCTTCAAAAATGAGTACGCTGCATGATCAATTGCTCGCTATGGAACGGTTCACCAATATTGTGAGCGCATTAGTGGAATACAAGGTTCCTGCTACAGGTTTTGTCATAGCGGGTGCGATTGAAAGGGGGCAATGGCGATTTTTAGAGCAATTTAGACATGCCGGTTTCTTACTCGGTAATCACACTTATTCGCACTATAACTTGAATCAAATGAGCGCTGAACAATACATTGCAGACATAGAACGGGCGGAAAAAAAACTCTCTCCTCTTATTTCTAAACCCAAATATTTTCGTTACCCCTACCTTGCGGAAGGTGATTCAGTTTCAAAGCAGAAGGTAGGTGCTTATCTAAGTAAACACCACTACACGATTGCTCCTGTAACCATTGACAGCAGGGATTATGATTTTAACGCCTTAATTTATAAAATTCCGTTTCATTTAAGAGCCTATTATATTAAGGGGCTTAAGCCATTTTATTTAATTTATATTTGGCAGAAAACGTTGCAGGCTGAGAAAAGAGCAGAGGAAGAAGGGCAAGGCACGAGGCAGATACTGTTACTCCATGCCAATCTGCTAAATAGCTATTTATTGAAAGATGTTTTAGAGCTATATCGAAAAAACGGTTATAAATTCATTAGTCTATCGGAAGCCTTAGAAAATCCGGCACCGTTGCTGACTGTACCTACTGCTGAAGAGAGGAGAAAGATGAAATTAGAAAACAATCCTCTTTTCAACCATCATCATTACCCTTACTGAGCTATCAATGGACGATAAGAGTGGTTTGCTCTTACCGTCTATTGGAATGAACTTAGTGTGCTTTTCGTCGAGAGCTTGGGCGTTTTCTGATCGGTTGATCCATAGCCTCCCGAGATTGCTGCATCCCTTGTCTTAAATTGGTCATGGCTTGATGAGAAGAAGAAAGCCAATTTTTCTCTAAAATCTCGGTCGCATGTTGAAAATATTCAAGCATTTTGTGGCCATTATTGATAAACATTCTCATGCTTTTGTCAAATAGCTCTTGAGGATTTTTTAAACTTGACAAATCCCCCGGTTGAATAAAACTTATGTTTCTTAATGTTTGCATGTTCAGTTCAATTAATTCGGGAACTGGATTTTGCATCGAATTAAAAAGATTTCTTCTGTTGCGAAAAGTTTCAGTTTGCATGGCATTCTCCTTATGCTGCATTGCACAAGTAAGGATAGTTTCTGAATCAAATTTCGTCAAATGGAAGGAAGGGAAAGCGAATGAATAAAGGCAGAAGAAGCGAACCCTTCTGCCTTTAGATTGTTAAGAAAGTGCCATTTCTTTTTGAATGGCTTGTGCTTTTTGAAGGTGGGCCATAACGTGATGACGCGTTGCCTCTAGATCTCTCACGACCACAGGATTAGATGTCATTTTAATGAGGCCGTTGAGCAAATTAACTGCTTCTGTGTGGCCTTTTACCATCATGTTTATATACATTTGATCAAATTTCACACCATTTGCATGGTTTAGAGTAACTAGCTCTTGCTTGCCTTTCTTCTGGAGCTTCATTGCTACAGGGCCATTTTGTGGCATAACACCTATTGTCTTACTTAAGGCAAGTGTGTCTTGTAAATTTTTGCTATGTTCTTTATACATCCAGTCTGCATATCTTCTGACCGCCATATTGCTCGCTCTATTTTGTGCAAGTGTCGCAAGTGCAATTTCATTCTGATTGAGAGTAGCTACTGCACCTAAAATTTTGGCGTCGGTTTGAGCTTGAGCGGGAGTGAGTGTGCCATTCACAGGAGGAGGATTATTATAGTTAGTAACAGGGGTACAGGCCGGTAACGCAATAACCGTACCAATGAGTAAAGACATCGCTAGTTTCAGTTTCATCGTATATCCTTATTTGATTTTGGGAAGAGAAAATCAGCATACAATATTTATAAGCAAAAAAATACTAGGAACAACCTTAAAGTTTTGCCGCTAGCGAAAAAGCCTCTCTCGGGAGAAAAGTTCCGTTTGATCAAGACAATAGCTCACGCGATACCTCGAAGGATAGTGCTATTTCTTTAGCCCATTCAGCGTTTTTGAGCCCGAAATCACTGATGGCGAATTGCTAAATAATTAACGTATTATCCTTTTATTTCCTTGGTCGCGACGGAATGATAGATAATTTGACATAATTATCATTTAATGGATAATAAGAGCTTATTTTGAGAAAATTGTTTTTGATTAATGCTTGCTAATTATCAATCAGTAAAGGCAGTTATCGTTTTCTGCTTAATTATCAATACGTTGCTGTGTTATCCAAGTGCGCAAAATCAAGAGGTAATGGGTCGAATATATTATCATCTGAATTTTCCTACAGCGATTACTGAGCAGACTGAAAGTTTAACCCTTGATTCCAATACAGCTGATTTAGTTATCTCTAATTTCGTTGCTGGAGCCATGTATGCTTATCTAATAAATCATCGTTACCCTAATCTCTATTTTAATCAAGAATATTTGAAGGGATCATTGTTTGCGCAATTATTGCAAGAAAACCTGCAAACAAATGGCTATAAAGCCGAGTCCAATTGGATTAATCCCGATGAGGCGATTCGTAATATGTTGTTGGCACCCGGCCAAGGAGGTCCTTATCAAATTAACGATTATGGTAAACGGTTAGAACATGGTCTGGGCTTAATCAATTTCGTAGTATTGCAGAAAAGCTTAGATTATCGTATTGAGGATCAAGACAGTGGAGAGCAAACTCTCAAGCAAGGGCCGATTATGCTTGATAATAAATATTTTGGCCCTTTAGCGGCTGCTTTTTTTCAATACAATACCATGCTCCGTTTGGAGGCCATCAATAAGGATCCATGGGGACCTTCTGCAAACGATTTTGGCGATTGTATGGCTAATCTAAAAGCAAATCCAAATAATTTCTTGGACATGATTTTAAACGCAGCTTATAACGCGGGTCCTTGGGCTAATATTACAAAAACATATATTAATTTGTGTGCTAATTTAACTAATCCCTCCTATGCGGATAAAATTAAACACATTAACGATTATTCTTTAGCTGATATCGAATACCAACAGGCTGTTGGTACGAATGAATCCGCAGGGAGTACTTTTATCCTATATCCTCGTCAAATTCGCGTTTATTTGGATCAACTTTATAATAACCCCACTTCCTTAAATACCTACTCTTCCACGATGCTTCCTTTGAGTTTAGTGCGCGAGGTGTTTAGTCAGGCGATGAACACGCTAGCCTATGAAATGAATAACCGTTATGAATTGATCCCCATTCGTGAGGCACAAACTGCTTTTGATGACGCTTCATCCGCTTTATCACTCAATAATCAATCCATAGACTTGGGGGACTATGCGAAGCGACAGCAATTTTTCGAGCTCCTTGATTTGGCTATTGCTAATTTAGCCGGGAAATTAAATATTGATTTCGCTGAAACAACCGAAATGAATCTAAATTCATGAATCAATTAGGGAGTTTTCCTAATACTCTATAATAAAGCTCCCTAAAGTGGTTGGAATAGGGAAGTATTTCATTCTCTTCCAGAAGGACGATGTCAGCATCGAGAATATCTTGATAAGAAGCTGGATCCTCTCGATTAATCGGCATTTCAATCTTTTTCCCTTTTTCCGCAAATTGGTAATGATTTAATATTAAATAATAATAATGATCCAGTTTGCTAAAATAGTTCGATTCAGTAAACATCTCCTTAAAAAAATGCGTAAAACTGCCTCCAATAATGGCGAGTTTTAACGGAGAGGGCTTCTCATTTGCTTTAAACGTAACATAAGGAACTTGGTAGTGCTTTGGTGGAAAAAGTAGCTTACAGAGATGTAATAAATCTTTATCCACACCAAGCGGTCGGGTACTCACTGTGTACGTAAAAGCCAAGGGCGGAAAAACAGTTTGTGTTTGTTGAGCAATTACATCAATTATTTTTTGTCCAGCTAATGCAGCACCAAGCATGGTCCAATGGGTTCCTCCGCGCGTAAAAAGCAAATTGCCGTATGGTTTTTGTTTATGAGCCAGCATCAATTCGCTTGCGTCGACATAAGGAACCTGAATTTTTTTTAAGGCTTCAAGTTTTAAGAAATAATCAGGACGAGGATTCGTAATGATTTTTGCGTAACTCTCTGGCAAATATTCCGGATAAAATGTTGCTTTTGAAGGAGTAATAAGATAAATAAATGTCTGTCCGCGTTTTGAAAAAAAATCAGCTAACTCTTTAAGGTCCATTGCCCATTTATCAAATTGCTTTGGAGTATAAGGCAGATGATGCGGATTAGTGTATTGATCGGTGTAGATTTTTTCATAAAGAAACCCTTTTTTGCCTACAACAATATTGGAGTTAAACATAAGCGAGGTTGAAAAAAGACTGTAATAGAATTGATTGTTAAATTTAGTGAAAGTTGATTTCAGAGGATTATGATCATTAAACCAAGTTTCATATTCCTTTTGTAAGCGATTATTCAGCAATTTTTCCATGCTGAAATCAGGTAGTTTTTGGGTATGTTTGGTCTGAAAAGAAAGCATTCGCCCTAATTGCTTTATAACAAATAAATTAAGTGGCAGTGCTAAAACGATCATGACGACAAAAAAGGGAATAAATTGTCGATAGGTTTTTAAGAATTTTCTAACAGAAATGAGCCAATTTTCCGATGCTTCTTTCGGAAGTTCATTAGAAGTGTGTTCTATGCTCATAATTAAAACCTAAAGTAGAGAAACGATTTGAAAGTTGCAGCCACTACCCTGGAAATTGCAAAAAAGGAGAGTGTGCTAATCATCCAGTGTTCTATGAGGCGATTATTTTTTACTAAGCGCCAGGGCTTTATTGAATTTATGCTCGGGATGAAACTGACAATGATAGCAGCAATCATAGCCGCCCAAATATCATGAGTAATATAAATAAAACTGCTTTGCTGGGAAGGATGAAAAAGTGCGCTTAAAAAATGTTCTAACTGTGCTAGTGAATTGGTGCGGAAGATTGCCCATCCGAACATCACCAAAAGAAAAGTAAGTGCAATGTTGACATAGCGCGGTAAATAGCTGCTAACACGTAACCACCCAAGTTTATCCAAGACTAAAAATAAACCGTTATAGGCTCCCCAAATGACAAAGTTCCAATTTGCTCCGTGCCACAATCCTGAAATTAAAAAACAGGTCCACAAATTAAAATAAGTACGTAGTGTTCCGTATCGATTGCCGCCTAAGGGGAAATAAAGGTATTCACGAATCCATGTGGATAGAGAGATATGCCATCGTCGCCAAAAATCAGTAAAGCTCGTTGCAAGATAAGGCATGTTGAAATTTTCAAGCAGATTAAACCCAAACATTTTAGCAAGGCCAATGGCCATGTCAGAATACGCTGAAAAATCTAAATAAATTTGTAAGCTAAAGCAGATGAGTCCAAGCCAAGCATTGTAAAATCCGAGCTGATCGCCAGGAAGAGAAAAGACCTGATCGGCGAGTTCGGCTACGGTGTCAGCAATCAGCACTTTTTTAATAATGCCCAAAAGAAAGCGCTTAAAGCCTTGAATAAAATTTTCTATGCTTTGATGATGATTTTTTAATTGAGTGGCAATGTCATGATATTTGACAATTGGCCCCGCTAAGAGTTTCGGGAAAAAAAAGATATAGAGAAGATAGTTTTTTAATGAATTGGCTGGAGTAGAAATACCACGATACACATCCACTAAATAAGTAATTTTTTCAAAAACAATGAAGGAAATGCCAATGGGTAATGCGATATTTAACAGAGGCAGAGATTGGATATTTAAATAGGAAAAGAAGGCATTCGTGGAACTAATAAAAAAATCGAGGTATTTGTAATAAAATAATAGGAAGACGTTTAAAATTATCCCTATATTCAAAGAGATAAGTGCTTGATGCTTTTTCTTTGCACGATAAATTTGCTGACATAAGTAATAGTCACAGCAGGTGGACAACACAGCAATAAAGAAGAACCGTGGCTCACCCCAAAAATAAAATAGAAAACTAGCTATCAATAAAACAGTGTTTTTGGCTTTTAACGGCACCATAAAAAACAGAAATAAGACAAGAGGCATAAAGAGGAATAGGAAGAATGGACTTGAAAAAAGCATAAAGTAAGCGCGGGTTTAAAAAATGAAGCTTGATTTTAAATAATGATCTTGTGGAGTGCAATCTTTAAGCGCGCAGACACACTTAGCTCTATTCGAATCTTGTGGTTGCCGTAATTGGTTTAGATTTAGTGAGAAACTTTCAGGCCCAGAGTTAACGGCTTTAATGCTTGCGTTGTGTCAAAGTGGATAATGCAATCGAATTGATGGGTTAAATGCGTAAAAAAATAGTGGCTTAATCGTTCAGTTTCAGGACGATAAATCACTCCGATTGCCCTTTGTAGTCGTGGAATTTTTAGAAAATGCTCCAGTTCTTCATTATGAAGGTGCAAAATAAAAGTGTCGTATTTTAATTGATGAAATAAATCTTCGTAACTTCCCTCAAGTCCGGGTGTAATCCGTTTATATTCATAAGGCATATCCCAATCATCAGCCGCGGTCACAAAGCCGTCATACGTTGAAAATCCGATTGAATAACATTGCTTGTCGTACGCTTCACGAATTAATTGGCCAATATTCACTTCGCCTTGTTGGCTCATTTCGGTAGCCCGTGCGTCACCGATGTGTGAATTATGGGCCCAGATAATGATTTTTGCGGGCTTTTTAAAACGATTTTCCAAATGGTCAACTAATTGTTGTAATGTTTCCATCATATGTTTGTCGCGTATATTCCAGGAGGAAGCACGTCCTGCAAACATCGTGCGATAATACTTTTCGGCATTTTTAACTAAACGAGCATTCTGTGCAGCAAAAAAATATTCATCTTCAGCGCGAATCCCATCCTTGTGAATATAGTCCAATGATTTTTTTTGTAATTCGATTAAGACGGAAATTGCTTCATTGATACATGTTTTTTTAACTCCCAAATTCGCTAAATACCCATAGGTTTGCGGTTCAGTATGATCGAAACAGGCGTATCTTGATTTCGCCCTCCGGGCCGCTTCCCGATCAACTTTCATTAAGTAATCGATTACTGCTTCCATAGAAGCGTTAAGACTATATAAATCCAGCCCAAAAAAGCCAATTTTTTCGGAGGGAAGTAAGTTATCGTTGTAATCACGAAGCCATTGGATAAATTGAGCGATAGAGGTGTTACACCACATCCAGGTAGGAAAGCGAGTAAAATGATGTAAAGCGTCTTGCCAACTCTCTTTGGAGCCTTTGCCTTGCACATAGCGATGGATGTTATAAGCATCAGGCCAGTCCCCCTCAATGGCGATAGCCATAAACCCTTTTTCTTCGATAAGTTTCTGCGTAATCTCTATACGCGCTTGATAAAACTCTTGCGTTCCATGAGAGGCTTCACCAATCAAAACAAATCGCTTGTCTTCTATTTCTTCTAATAAGGAAGAATATCTTTTATTGGTATTTTTTAAAGGAATAATTGCATTGTTAAGCAATTTAATTAACTTTTTATAGACGTCCGTATGCATAAGCGCTATTCCAATAAAAACTAAAATTATATATAGATTTTAGTAAATCTCGCTCACAGATTGTGATTTATTATCTTGCATAATGTAATTAATAGTTCCTTAATGTTTATAAAATATAATTACCTGCGTAAAATGAGAGGAACAGCAGAGGAAATTTAAAACATTAGCTCAAGTTATGCAGGAAGAATTAGTGCTAACGGATGGTCGGTTAGAAAAATTAGGTGATTGCATTATTGCTTATCATGCTTTGCGAGAAGCCATTGCCCTGCATAATTTAAAGCCTAACGTGGATTTTAAAACCAAACAAATTGGCTACGGCCCCCTTGATCAACGCCTTCAGGTTATTTTCAATAAAGAAGTTACGCCAGCAGTCATACAAACTGTAGAGAAAGCCTATCCTGGCTTAGTAATTCAGGGTAAAGAGTTTTTTGATCTGGACAGTTCAGTAAATTCCAGTTTAACGCGCTGAGCTTAATAAAGAGCGTGGCAATCATTTGATGATATTCAATAAAATTGCTACGCTTTCCAACCTCCTGCTTCAACTAGAAAGATCATAATTTATAACTGATGAAATTATTTTTTTCATTAACAATCCTAAAAGATTATAAATAAATTTTTCAAAAAAAAATGCAATTAAATTCATAGCATTCTATACGAATTTCCCATTAAATTTTTCACTTAACATTTGCGTTATTTATTTTATTGTTCTATCCCTATAGATGGGTAACCAATAAGGAGATTTACAATGGAAAATAAAGAATGGAATCAAAATCAACAAGATCCTAAACATCAAAGCCCTGGTCAGCAACGTCCAGGACAACAAGGGCAAGGACAACATGGTAAAGGAGAATCACAACGTCCTGGTCAGCAAAATCCATCCCGTGGTAAATAGCAGTAAGCCAAAGCGGTGTATTTACTTATGGAGTAAATACACCGCTCTTTAGTTAATAGCCAAGCGTGGAAATAGTTTTTTACATAAAGCAAAAAATAACAGCCATAAGGGTAGGAGAAAATTATGAAAAGGACATTGGTTGCATTAGCAATACTTGCTTTCTCTTCAGTGGGTTTAGCAACAGGAACAAGCACAAGTACTGGATCCTCAACCGGGACTGGAACCACTTCCGGAACAGGAATGGACACAGGCACTACAGGGACTGGTAGCACTGGCACAGGTACAACTGGAACGGGTACAACTGGCACAGGTACTACTGGCACAGGAACAACGGGTACTGGCACAGGAACAACAACTACTCCAGGCGGTTCGAGTGGAGGAACCACTGGATACTAAGCCAAACGGGTATAACTAATCACCGAGGGAACTCTTCTCGGTGATTAGTGAATTCTTATTTGCTCAGCTTTTTAATCATCGTATCGATATCTTCGACATCTCCGGAATAATGATAGTAAATTCGTTTATATTGGCAGTCGATGATGCAAAGCGGTTCTTTCGGTTCCCCATCCCGTTGCTTAAAAATCCAATAAAGTCCTTCTGAATTAGCCGCGTTAATGTCTTTTAGCATGTCGATCATTTTCTCTTCTTCAAAATCAGAATGAATTTGGGCGTTAACACCTTTAGAATCATTGGTTATTTTATAAGCAAAATGCTTTTCTATTATCATAGTGTCCCCCTGAATCTTTCGATAGAACTATCATTTAACAGGATTTAATGGGTAATGCCAAGGTGTTTTGCTTAGCTGATTGGAATTGCCTCACTGATTATCTGCATAATGGATTCTGTACCCCTATAAAATTCCATGACACGCCTATTTTGAACACAAAAAAGGAGTGTGGCTCTACTTGTCATGATTTTTGCTAGTAATACCTGGCAAGAATGGGGTTGCAGTCGGTGTAAGAGGTTAATTTGAATAAAATGATAAACCGAATGAACTAAAATTAAGAATATTAAGTTTATTTATTATTGGAAGGAAATGGCCATGTCGACGACAAGTAATATGAAAAATAAATCGAAGGGGCACATCATTTTAACTTCTCATCCTTCCGGTCATCGAACTGTACCATTGCCTATTAAGTGGGGAGCGAGGGATCCTAAAGAGCGCGGGCCAATTATTGCTTCTCTTACGAACATGAAGCATCGTAATGCAATTGGCACTCATTCTGGCTCCTATTCACTCTATCGAGCATTGGCCGTTGCGGCAGGTGTTTTGGATCCAGAACATAAGCCGGATTTAACTGATACCATGCCTCCGGTGGTCATTGGCCCACACGAGCAGTGGTTTGATCCTACCAAAATTGTTTCTATTGATCCTTGGGGGCACAGGGTAGCAGAGGTTTTTGCTGAAGAAATTGCAGGAGGTTACGATATAAGGCCAACCATCGCTGTCACCAAAGCACACATTAATTTACCTGAGATTCATAATGCTATTCGTATGGGGAGACTCAAGCCTGATGGGAAAATACTAGAAGAATCAGGAGATGTGGTGGTCACTAAGGCAGCAATTGATCCCGTTTGGTATTTACCCGGTATCGCTGAGCGATTTCAAATTTCAGAATCAGAATTACGGCATATTCTTTTTCAATACACAGCAGGAATGTTCCCCGAGTTAGTAACGAGAAGTGATCTCAGTGTATTTTTGCCTCCGATTGGTGGTTTAACCGCTTACTTCTTTGGTGATGTGACCACGATTCATGATCCAAAAATTGAATTATCTTGTCGCATCCATGATGAATGCAATGGTTCTGATGTATTTGGTTCTGACATTTGTACTTGTCGTCCCTACCTTGTGCACGGAATTGAATTATGTATTGAATCGGCTCAACGAGGGGGAGCAGGCTTGATTGTTTACAATCGCAAGGAAGGCCGTGCTTTGGGTGAAGTCACCAAATTTCTTGTCTACAATGCGCGCAAAAGACAAAAAGGCGGGGATACCGCGGCGAAGTATTTTGAGCGCACAGAATGTGTTGCCGGTATCCAAGATATGCGTTTCCAGGAGTTAAGCACGGATGTTTTGCAATGGCTAGGCATCACCAAAATTCACCGTTTTGTTTCCATGTCGAATATGAAATACGATGCATTAACAAGAGCAGGGATAGAGGTAATGAATCGAATTAAAATTCCTGACGACTTGATTTCGCCGGAAGCTCAGGTGGAGATGGACGCAAAACGAGCCGCAGGCTACTATTCACCGGATCAAATAATTGATATCAATGAATTGGCTAAACCCAAAGGGCGTGGGCTTCATGAATAATAATCAGGACGCAAGCAAATTATTGCAATCGTTGGGTGATTTGCAGACTATTCGCAAACAAGCAAAACGGATGTTAGCGTTAGCCCGTCAGAATAAGTTAACTTATTTTTCCTTTGTGGAAGAGAGAATGCCTGCTGCAGTGGACTATATTCTGCAGGTGATTTATGACCAATACCCCGATCTCGTTATTCCTTATCACAGCCGCTGGCGACATTTTGAAGTGGGAGGCATTGATCGCCTGCAAACAATGCGAGCTACTCTTGACCTTTTACCCCAAGAAGAACAGGGAAAAATTCTTTATGAATTGGTGATTATCAGCGTCTTACTTGATGCGGGAGCTGGTAAACATTGGCACTATCGAGAAGCCAGCACAGGTCATGAATACAGTCGCTCTGAAGGGTTAGCGATAGCTAGTTTATCCCTTTATTTAAATGGAATTTTCAGTGCGAAACCCAGTGAGCCTTGGCGTGTGGATGCCTCCCAACTTCTCACCTTTAACAAAGACACGTTTATAAAAGGGTTCCAGGTGAATGCCGAAAATCCACTTGAAGGGGTGGAAGGCAGGGTCGCTTTATTAAATCGCCTCGGTGCTGTCGTGAACAAATACCCTCAGTATTTTGGCAAGGAGGGACGCTTAGGCCATTTTTATTCGTATATTCTAAGCCTTAAAGATAACCACTGCATTTCAGTCCGTCGAATTTTTCAAGCAGTGCTTACTGTTTTTACTGAGATCTGGCCAGAGCGTCTACGCTATGAGGGTACGCCACTCGGGGATGTTTGGATCCATTCAGCACTAAAAAATGATGAGCTAGGATCTGAATGGGTTCCTTTTCATAAATTATCTCAATGGTTAACTTATTCTTTGATTGAACCTTTAGAGCAATTCGGTATAAAAGTAACTGATGTGGATGAACTTACTGGACTACCTGAATATCGAAATGGTGGTTTGCTTATTGACACAGGCCTATTAGAAGTAAAGGATAAGCACTTGTTGCAGCAGTTGCAAGCTCCCGATTCCGAAATGATTGTTGAATGGCGTGCTTTAACCGTTGCTGTGTTGGATGAATTAGCTGAGGCCATTCGTCACCGCCTTAAAATGAATGCTGCTGAGTTACCTCTCGCTAAGATTTTACAAGGTGGAACATGGGAAGCAGGACGTCGAATTGCCAAACAAAAACGGAAGGAGGGCACGCCTCCTATTCAAATTGTCAGTGATGGTACTATTTTTTAATCTAAGCTTGGTCAAGGACCGAAAATGAACGAGAAGCAAGTAATCGTAATTAAGCATCCCCTTATTCAACACAAATTAACAATTTTGCGAAAAAAAGACACGAGTACAGTCAAATTTCGCACGTTAGTGCAGGAAATTAGCATGCTATTGGCTTATGAATTAACGCGTGATCTTGAAATTGAATATGAGGAAATTGAAACTCCTTTAGCGACTATGCAAGCGCCTGTTTTAAAAGGTAAAAAACTTGTTTTTGTTTCTATTTTACGCGCTGGAAATGGTATTTTGGATGGCATGCTGCAATTAATCCCTTCCGCTCGTGTCGGCCATATTGGTTTATATCGGGATCCTAAGACTCTAAGTGCTATCGAATATTATTCCAAACTCCCTGAAAATATGGAGGATCGCGATGTGATTGTTGTGGATCCCATGTTAGCAACCGGGAATAGCGCGATTGCTGCGGTAAAAGAGGTGAAAGAGACGAATCCTAAATCAATTAAATTTTTATGCTTATTAGCAGCTCCAGAGGGAATTTCCACTTTTCATGAGGAGCATCCGGATGTGGTTGTTTATTCGGCTGCTGTTGATGAAAGAATTAATGAAAAAGGATATATCTTACCGGGCTTAGGCGATGCAGGAGATCGACTTTACGGGACGAAGTTACATAATTAGGGCATCAGCGGGCTTCTTTTTGGCTCTCTTGTCATCCTGTGCCTAGCGAAGGACCACTTGACTCTTGTAGTAGGAGATTCTTCGCTAGGCTTCGGGTGCAGGAAGACTTTCGCATAAGAAAGTAGGGGTGATTTATTACTTCCAGATGAATATATCTCAGGTTTTTTCCTTTTTAATCGAAACATCCAAGCGATCATCAACATTGGGTTGATAACACTGTAAAGGGTTACCTAATTCACAAACTACCGGACCTCCTTCCACTGTATCTCCTAGTGCGCTACCTACAACGAGTAGCGATAAAGTACAGAATTGTTGCGGAGCTAATGTAAATAGGGTAGAGCAATACCCGGGTGAAGGAATTTGGGTGATTCCCATGATAGGTGTCATCAACAAGGTGTGCACTTTATCGGATTGATTGACAACTAAATATTCAATTCGCGTTGTTTCATTACGTTGCACAGAAATGGCTGTGTCGGTTAAAGGAATGAAGGCCCATAAAGGAATACCTGCTTGCGCCGAATTTATCAACAGCATCCCAACGAGACTCGTCAGTAGCTTCATGAGATGGGAAGCAATTTTCATATTGAAGTGTCCTTATGCAATATAGGTCATATTAAATAAAATTCCACTGGTATAAAGATGATTGAGCGCTGGACCTCTTTTTCCCACAGATTGTCCTATGGCTTGGCCCAATTGGCTTTTACCCCAGTCAGCAAATTGATATCCGAACCCAATTTGCCAATTATTCATGACTTTTCGTTGTATACCCACCTCAAGATTATAGGTGAAGCCATTTTTGGTGTAAGCATAAAAATTATTATTGGGTAATGCTTCAGGGATAAGGGGAGCATTTGAAAATTCATTTGCATTATTAAATCCTACCCCTGCGCTTGCGCCAATCCAAGGCGTTACAAATAGATTCATATCGGCTAGCAGTCTGGCCTTTAAAGTGACTTGTGAATGCCTTAATTGATAACGGTAAACATGGTTGGCAAACTGTGAATTAGCATCATCGAGGATTAGACCTGAAAGCCTAGTATAACTGGCAAGCGCTGCGGCTACGCCCATTTGCGCTTGCACGATGTGAAATAAGGAGTGCTGAACGCCTAAAAAAACTTCACCTTCAACAATGGCATGGTTTCCTCTGCGCGCTGTGTAAGTCTTTTGAATCTCTGGTGTTAAGAAAAGAGTCTGGGTTCTGCCGGTTTGAGTCCATTGGGGACCTACGCTTAAGCCAATTAATGGGGACCATGCCGACGCGGGTTTGGCTTCTCCTACAGTTCCTCCGAAAACGATTGAAGAGAAAAGGCTTAGTAAAGCCACTGAAAAACCCTTTGTTGTCATGTTATCCCTCTTGGTTAAATATCTGCCGCCTTAGGTGCGCTTACTATACTAATACAGACCCTGATGTTAGTCATTGCTTTCTTCAGCTTTATTTTGCAACTCAAACAAATTCAGTTACTCTATTCTTGAGCAGACAAATTGACTAACCCAATGAACAAGAAAATAAAGACTATTACAAAAGAAGCGCTTTATAAAGGGTATTTGCAACTCTACAAATATGACTTAGAACTACCAAGCTTTAAGGATGAAAAAAGTCCTATTAAGTCTAAAAAGCGTGAAATAGTTCAAACTTATGATTCTGTGTTAGTGCTCGTCTATGCGCCAAAGATTGATAGTTTAGTCATGTGTCGAGAATTTCGCCCAGGTGTTTTTTTTAATACAGGCCAAGACAAAGAGGACCCATTTATATTGGAATGCGTTTCCGGAACCATTGATTCTGACAAAAAACCAGACGAAACAGCAAAAATTGAAGTCCATGAAGAAACAGGGCTTACCGTGGATACAGTAGAGCACATTGCGACTGCCTATAAGAGTCCAGGCATTCTGACCGAAAAAATGTATATCTATTATGCAGAGGTGAATGGCGTTCCTGAAAGCGGATTACATGGAGTAGGAGACGAAGAGATAATGACTCACATTATCTCGCGAGAAACCATCTATCAGTTAATGGATGAAATGAAAATTATCGATGCCGCTACATTAATAGCCTTAAATTGGTTTCGCGTACGGCACGCTTAATTATTTCTCTTTTTTCAACGCATAGCCCGCATCTAGCCAACCTTGCAACCCAGTTTCTAAAGAGTAAATTTGATCATAACCCATTTTTTGCAAGCTATCGGCCACCAAGGCGCATCGGAATCCCCCACTACAATAAACAACGATAGGAGTGTGAGGATCGGGAATTGTTTTTTCAATATCGCGTTCAATAATACCCTTGCTCATATGAATTGCTGTAGGGATATGTCCTGAAGGCCATTCATTATCTTCGCGAACATCAATCACATGAAGTGGTTCGTGCTGGTCAATTTTATTTTTAAGCTTTTGTGGGGTTATTTCGTTGATGCGTTTTTTGGCATCCGCGACCAACGCTAAAAACTGAGGTGAATGTTGTTTCATGAGTTGCGCTCCAAGATAAGTTTTTTTTAAGGATACAATCTTTTTTCACTGTTAAAACCAATTGTGGGTAGACCTAGTGTTGATTGAAATAGTCAGGGGGAACGCCATAGATTGAACAGGCTAAGCGTTTGTTTGATTTCCTTTCCCACTCGGGATTATTCAGCACATCGAGGGCGTTTTTATACCCTGTTTCGAGACGGTAATCGATGGCTGAGCGGACAAAATTATAATCTTTAAAGGAATGCGAAAAAGGGGTACCTCGATAAATAATATGCACTACGCTAAAGCGTTTTTCGTGGCCTAGTTTGAGCAATTCTTGGATTTCTGGGTTTGCTTTTGCCTCAGGAGTGAGGTGTTCGCCTAATATTTGCACTGCTGCTTGTAAATTTTGCCGACTAGTATAGACATTGGTTAAGCGGCGGGAATGGCTCGCGTATCGGATATCTTTTTGACGTTCCTCAAGCTCATCCATGGTTTCAGGCAAACGGCCTTTTAGGCTGAAACAATCGACAACGAAACAGAGTGTATCTTGTTCTGGTAAGGCATCGAGGACAGTGACGAGTGGGGTGTTTGCATAAATACCGCCATCCCAATAGTAATCGTCCCCAATTTTGATGCCAGGGAGACCTGGGGGTAGCGCACCACTTGCCATGACGTGTTCCGGAGTGATTTTTATTTTTTGATTATTAAAGAACTCCATCTCGCCTGAGACAATATTCACTGCTCCCAAACAGAGTGTCACTTCTTTAGCATTAATCCGATCAAAATCAATCAATCGCTCTAAAGTACCTCGCAATTGTGAAGTTTCATAATAACTTAATTGGTCAGGCGTATTGTGCGAGAAGAGGGTGGGGGGAATAGGTCGAGGTTTGAAAAAACCATCCAATCCAAAAAATAACGAATACAAAGCACCCATACGATTATGCAAATGATGGATAGGATCAAAGGTAAGATGATCGGGTAATTCATCACACCAAATTTTGGGGGTAATGGTATCCCAAAATTCATTCAATTTTTCGAGCTGCTTGTGTCGGGGATTGCCAGCTATAATGGCACAATTAATTGAACCGATAGAAACCCCAGCAAGAAAATTAGGATGATAACCCCGCTCATGAATCGCGCGAAACGCCCCTACTTGATAAGCACCCAGTGCTCCGCCACCTTGGAACACGCAGGCAATTCGGTCATAGGTTTGTTTTTCTTTGGTGGCCTGAGCAGGTTTATTAATTAGGCCAAGGGCTTTTTTATGGGATTCTTGCTTAACCCTCTTCTTGCTTTTCGCCATGGATAATTCTCCCTTCCTCAGCTCTGTATTTTACAAGTATATACCCAGTGATGATTTTTTGATAATTCGCAGGATAAAGCGATACGCCAGCGCATTCTGATGTCTGGTTTCAACTCAATTTATATTGTTTCTTAAAACATGAGCTAAAATTAAGTGATTTTACTGCTTTCATGGCGCTCTGATTTGTCCCCGAAAATGCTGATTGGAGTTTGGTAAGACATCCTACGCAGACAGGGGGAATATGGACAAGCGCTATAGAGGCCCAACAAAGGGGCAGCACAGAAAGCACGGGAGAGAGTCAATATCTTCAATCCAGCGCCTAGAGATGCTCAGCTTTTTTCAGATGAAATCTTTGCGACTTCTTCAGCGCCAAGATTAATATTTTTTGCTTCAGCTCAAGCGCAAAAAGAAAATGAGCAAAATAACAAACATGCGCTCGAGGCGCTAGAAGAAATTTCTGAAGCGTGCAGAAGCAACACATATAAAGGCTAAAGTTTTATGGAAATAGGTCCTGTGCTGATTTGTCGGATAATGGAGGAGAAATCTGCAAGTAGGACTACTTCAGAGTCATTTATTACAACGTGTTGTTCTGACAAAGAATGGCACGCGGTTAGTAGTTGGTTGACAAAAACGCTGCAAATTGGCAAGGCGCTAATAGGAATTAAAAAGCCGTAAGTCATTGCCGCTGCGTAGAATTTGTATTTACAGCTAAGGCATTTTAACGATTTCTAAATGGATGAACGCTTGCGTTAGTGGGAGTAAAGGTAAGCCTAAAATAGTACTATCGCTACCTTGCACGTCTTTAAATAACCATTTTGCTGCTCCTTCATAGTGATAGGCACCACAACTTTGATAGGGTTTTGCTAAGCGAAGGTAAGCTTCGATGGTTTTGTCACTCAACTCATGCATCGTCAGTGTTGCCACATCAGAATGATTCCAAACCACACTTCCTCTCTTAGCAATGCAGGTGGTTGCTATTTGCCGATGCGACTTACCACTTAGTAAACGAAGTTGGTTTACCGCGTTGGCGTGAGTCAATGGTTTATCAAGGTACTGGTCATCAATGACGCAAAGCTGATCAGCGGCAATCACAAAATGTTGAGGATAAAGCTGGCTTAGCTCTAATGCTTTGGTACTAGCAAGAAGAAGAGCCATCTCTAAGAAAGTCCCTGAATTAAAGCATTGCTTAATTTTTTCTTCATCACAATTCGAGGGGATGACCTCAAAACGCAGGTTTAAAGAACTTAATAGCTCAAAGCGGGCTTTTGATGCCGACGCTAAAATAAGGGGATGTTGCTGGTGGATAAAGTCAGACATAAGCAGCGACCGCAGCCATTAGCCCAAAGCCAATGATAACGAAACTAAAATCGCCTAAGTTGCAGCAGCGTTCAACCATGACGCAACGTTCAAGGCCATGTAAAGTCCCTAAGTAGAGAAAAGTACCCGCCGAAGCGGCAATTAAAATGGGATCGAAAAGGGAATGGGTTTCTACACCATGACCAAAATACCAGCCAAAAAGAATCCCAAGCGGTGTCATTAAACTGAAACTGAGAAAGAACCACAAACTTTGAGTGGTCGTTAAGCTACTTTTATTCAATTGTACAGCAATAGCGAAGCTTTCTGCCCATTTATGGGTAATAATGGCGAGAAATAACATAATGACCATTGAATTGCTGTGATTCAAACCCAATGCCGCACCTAACATGATCGAATGCACGGAAAGCATGCCCCAGGCAAGAATAGCAAACGTGGGATGTGCGGCATTTTGGTGGTGATAGAGTTCTTTCCCTAAGTGTTCAAACCATAAAAAGAATAAGAAGACGGCGCCTGTAATAATGTAAGCAAGGGGATATTGGTAACCCATTTCAAGAAATAAAGCATTTGCTTCGGGAAGCATGTGGAGAAGGGCTGCACCTAAGAAGACTCCTGTTGCTAATGTTTCACCTACAGGGAAATCGAGATGCGTATCGTCCTTCACTCGCTTTTTGAAGGGATACCAGCCTGCGAGCAAAATGACTATCACCGTGATTATGGCAAAAATTAATTTTAAAATACCCGTAGACATAGGTGCTCTCTCTGTGGTGTGTGCTCAACTCCCACATTCAGTTTTAGGTGTCAGTCCCGTAAAGGCGGGATTGCACGACATTAATGGGTTGTCGATTAAGAAAATGAATAATATTTTCACATACCGTATTTAGCAAGCGTTTTCTTGTAGTAAAGGAGGCCCAGGCCATGTGTGGGGTAATAAAGCAATTCTGTAATGCTAACAGGGGATTATCCACAGGTGGCTCTTGACTCAGTACGTCGAGATAGGCCGCTGTAATTTGTTTGCGCGCTAAAGCCTGTGCTAAAGCGGCTTCATCAATTAACCCTCCTCGGCTTGTGTTTATTAATGCACTGGTTGCTTTCATTTGACTTAGAGTATCACTATTAATAATTTGCTGAGTTGTTTTGTTAAGAGGGCAGTGTAAACTCAAGACGTCAGCGCGGTGTAAAAGTTCAGAAAAAGAAACGGATTGCGCAAGGGAGCTTTGAAAGCCAGAAGGCTTATAACCAATCACCTGCATCCCCAAAGTGGACGCAATCAAAGCCACTTTTTGTGCAACCCTGCCAAAGCCAAGTAATCCTAATGTTAAATCAGTTAACTCAATAATTGGATTTAACCAATAAGAAAAATAAGGCTGAGCCTGCCATTCTCCTCGTTTGACCGAGTGATTATGAAGCTCAATATGATTAGTGTGCGCAAGCAGTAAAGCAATCACATGCTGAGCAACACTGTCTGTGGCGTAGTGAGGAACATGAGTGACCACAATGCCGCGCTTAGCTGCGGCCAGCACGTCAATATTGTCTACTCCTGTGGCGGTTTCACCAATGTATTGTAATTGGGGTAAATGCGCGAAATGCGTATCGTTTAGTTTTACTTTATTGACCAATACAATTTCGGCCTCTTGAGTGCGTTCAATAATTTCCTGATCCGAAGTCGTATGGTCAAAGAGGGTAACATGACCTATATCATGTAATTTAGCCAGATCAAGCCCATCATTCACTAACGGTTTAGCATCAAGCATCACAATATTAGGCATTTTCACAATGAATGACCTCATGCAGGCTAATGAGACGTACCTGTTTTATGTCCTCATGTGATTTTAAGTCACGCTGGATATATTCGTTTAAAGCTTGCCACTCGGAGAAGTCTTTCGCACACTCAAGCTCGATGATCATTTTGCCGTCAAGGTAATGGAGGGTCCACGTTTGCAACCCTGGATATTTTTTCTGCCATCTTGAAAAGAGTTGTTGTTGCAAGGCGTTGCGATTCTTCAAATGCAGGGAAGGGCAGCACTGCTCGTCGTCTTCAGGATCCACGTGTACTGTGACGTCTTTCACCGCATCGAGTTGTTCGACGAGAATCTTGTCAACGTGTTGTGCGATGTAATGCCCCTCTGATACTGAGATATAGGGGTTTACCAGAATATGGACATCGATATAGATATCACCTCCCATCGAGCGACTACGGAGTTGATGAATTTTTTCCACACCGTCGACAGATTGAATAATCTGTTTGATTTTTTCTAACACACTGGGTTCAACAGCACTATCGACTAATTCTTTGACGCTATTCCAACCGTAGCTCATACCCATTTTAATGATCATGAGTCCTACGATAATCGCTGCTATCGCATCGAGATAGAAAAAACCGAATAGGCTGCCTAATAAACCAAGAGCAACGACAATAGAGGATGCAGCGTCTGAACGGTGATGCCAAGCATTCGCAATGATCAAAGAAGATTGAATCCGTTTGCCGATATGGTGGGTATAATGAAATAAGCCTTCGTTAGCTGCTATCGATAACAAAGCAATAGGAAGGGCAAATAGACCTGGTTTATCCACAGCGGAATTAATCAACTCATCGAGAGAATCCCAAGCAATTCCTGCACCAGCAAGAATCAAGAGTAGGGCTAAAAGTAAGGTCGCAGCGGTTTCGATGCGCTGATGACCATAGGGATGAGAAGCATCCGCATCTTGACTGCCGTATTTGGAGGCAAAAACAACCATGAAATCGGTGAGCAAATCCGAAAAAGAATGAACGCCGTCAGCAATAAGCGCATGAGAGTGAGAAAAAGTGCCACCCACCACTTTAATGCAACCTAAAAAAGCATTTTTAAGTGCACCAATCAGGGTAATCCTTTTTGCCTGCTGATATCGCTCCTGCTGAATCATGTGTTGTCCTTTACCAGTTGTAGCGTAAGATGAAATTCCCCATTGATTTCTTTGGATTCAATCAAGAGATGCCCGTTAATCCGGCACCAACAGGGTAAATCATGATGAGCGCCAGGATCGGTTGCAATGATAGTGATGGTATCACCATGTTGCAAATTTTTACTCATGTTTTGTGTTTTTATGACGGGCATCGGACAGAGTAATCGTCTGGCATCTAATTCATAATGGGCCATTTTATCGCTCACACATACCAATCTTGTTGAATCTCATCAGCTCGCATTGGCTGCACCTTTAACGTTTGGGATTGACCATCGAGATAATGCAAATTAATTTTAATCTCAGCTTCTTCGCGCCCGGAGCAAAATCGTCCAGCAATCCGTGCACAAGTCATGAGATCCTCTTCGTTAGGTTGACCTTCAATTAAAATCACAGGACCACGATGTTCGACCACTTGCATGTGGATAAACTGCTTACGATAGCCCATTAAAAAATTACTTTCTGATTCATCTCGAGCAATGATCATTTTGTAATGAGGTTCGAGACGCAAATGTCTCCCTGCTTTTAAGAGAATAATGTCTTCTAGGTCGTAATCCTTCGTCTCACGATGCGCCCACATATCACGCAGGCGACGGGTATAATTTTCGTCCGTCAATACACAGCAACCACCGGCAGGTTGCGCAAATTCTTCAATGGACATCGAAGCAGCAAGACCAAGTTGAGGCTTACGATTACGTCCTCTGAAATCATAAAGTGCTTCACGATCAACCCAGCCTTCTCGCTCAGGCAGAGTGGGTGATAGAAGTTTTGCACATAAAGGGCGCAATAAGCGATCTTCTGCCCCTGACTCCCGAGCAACAATGGGCATGGTCGCTTTGCGTTGCGATTTAGGACGCTGACCTATGACTTCGCCAGTAATAATAAAATCAAAACCCTGTTCCAACATCCATTGATAAGCGTGTTGTACCATGAAAATTTTGCAATTCAAACAAGGGTTGATATTTTTTCCATAACCGTATTTGGGATTAAGGAGAACGTTCTTATAAGGTTCAACAACATCGATAATATGAAGCTTGATCCCAAGTTGCTCCGCTACCCACAATGCGTCGTTGCGTAGCGGTTTTTCCATTTTTTTATTGCGAATCGCGGACGTGTGGCCAGAATGACAAAATCCCGTATAGAAATTGATTCCTTCCACATAAATCCCTTGCTCTTGCATGACTTTTACCGCCAACATAGAGTCTAAACCACCAGAAATCAACGCTACCGCTTTACGTTTTAACGACATGAGAAAACCTGATAATAAAATGGCCAATATTCTACCCAAATAGAGAGGCTAATCAAATAGGGACACTTATCGGGTGTGATTTTAAGTGCGGTTAAATCTGCTTCGCCTCGCCTGCTTGCGGAAGAGGTCAAAGCGAAGCGTCGGGTAAGGGTTTAGGATCGTGCCTCATGCTACATTTTTTCCGATATAAATTCCATAGATTATTAGCGCGCATCACTCGAAGAGATAGCATACTTCTGAAGACCACCAAGCACCTGCTACTAAAGTTCACAATATATGAGATTCGGTCAGCGCGTTAACACTTATTTGAAGTTATTCCTACTTGTGGTAAGATTAAAAGTAGGAAAATAAAAGAAGAGGATATTATGCTTGTTCAAAAACTATCTATTTCCTTGCCTCAACAACAATGTGAATTTATTGAGAGTTACCTTACTGAGCATCATCTAAAAAGTCGTTCTGAGGTTATTAAAGAGGCCCTTTACTTGTTGCAACAAAAGCAACTTGAATCTTATTACAGAGAAGCGAATCAAGAAATGGATGTAGCATTCGAAAAGACCTCTTTAGATGGACTTGAAGAAAATGAAACGTGGTGAAATTTATTATGCGGACCTAGATCCTACCATGGGCGATGAAACTAAAAAAATTCGACCGGTACTTATTATTAGCAATAATGCTAATAATAATGTTGCTAACACAATTACCGTTGTACCAATTACATCAAATGTAAACAAAGTTTATCCTTTTGAAGTTCTGCTTAATAGTAATGAGAGTGGCTTGTTGAAAACCTCAAAAGTACAATGTCATCAGATTAGAACTATTTCCAAAAATAGAATTTCTAATAGGCAGCTTCAAGGCAAGGTTAGCAATTTAATCTTATCTAAGATCAATTCTGCATTAAAGTTGCATTTAGATTTACCTTAGGCAATGTTGGTAAGTTCTCGGGCAACGCCACTTTAGGCTTTATTTTCAAGGTGTTTTACATCCTTTACACAGGATTATCCACAGATTTTGTGGATAAAGCATTTCGCAATGAAATGAAGTAAAAAGAAGAAAACCCTTATTTTGTCTGGGTCGTGTAAAGAAATAGGAGCTAAAAATGAAATGCTCTAGGAAAAAAGGGAAAAAATTATCCACAAGGGATGAATAAAAAGATAAGAGTATTAGCGCAGCTATCTTAGCTAAAGAAAAAACGAAAAAATAGTCTTGACTGAAAATTTTTGACATATTTATTTCGACCATGAGACTTGACTTTGATAAAAAGGTCGCCACCCTACCCAGGTTCAATACCTGACTAAATCTTGGCTTTCTAGGAAGAAAAGGTTAGTCAGTCATTGCCTAATAGCGCTTTTCCTTTATAAGGAAGGGTATGTCTAACTGAATTAAGCTGTGTACGGGTTCATTGGATTACCACTATTAATAGGGCATTTATCAAGAAATTAGGAAGATTTTTTTTCATGGGTATATAATAAAGAGCAAAATTTACATTTTACTGTCAGACTTGTTGACTGATAAAGCGTTTTATATAAAGCTATTAATAGCGTTGTGCTTTATCCAATATGGGAAGCGTAATTAGCTAGGGGCTACAAATGGGTAATACAAGTTATCGACGTGTACGTAAAGATTATTGGTATACCTCGGCTCAAATTATTGATGTGGGAACTGCCTGGGCACAATCGAGCCGCGACAGAATATTTTTATATTCCAATAGAGAAGTTCCTAATCGAACTTCTTTAGAAACTTCCGATGCACCTCCATTATACTCCTTACCCAAAAAAATGCTGTTGCCTTTAAATAAAGGTAAAAATCACTGGGCTGCTATTGCTATTACCTTGAATGAGGGGCCTGACAACGCAATCAATATCAATATATCGTACATAGATTCTTTAAACACCAAGGCAAATCTAAATCAGCTTGACTCAAGTATCAGAGATGAGATCAATCGAATTGAAAAAGTTTTCCGTACAAAATACTCTTTTAGACAATTAAACATTGTCACATCGGTTTACCCTTACAGCTGGCTACAAGCCGACGGCTCTTCCTGTGGTCCTTACTCTTTGGCGAATGCTATGCGTTGTTTGGATGGAAAGGAAGTTCAAAATAATCCAGGTCCACAAGCGATTCGAGAGCAACAACTTAACATGATGACTAATCAAGTAGCGATTAAAGGATGTTCAACTAGCAATATAATCGATACGATTTTATTAGACTGGATTCTTGAGCATGCTCGACAATCGCTTGCGGTGACAACGGCTGAGCAGGTTGAATCAATCTGCAATTATTATGCAACGAAACATAAGGTGAAATTGTCCGATGTTATCGCCTGCTTTCATGAAGAGTATTGCTCAGGAACTATGAATCCATGGTTTCGCCCGGATCGGGTTAATACTCGAATAAGAGAGCTCATTGGTGAGTATGCTATTAAGCCAGCCTATAGTAACGCACTTAACGTATATAATCGCTTTAGTAATTCAAAAGGTAGAAATTATGGGAACAGTGCATCACTCCGCTCGGATGAATGGAAGTCTAAATTTCAGTCGGATGAAGCGATACAAAGGCAGGTGGTTTCCATCCGTGAAGAAAACTTATGTAGAAAAATAGATGATATACGTAAAATCCTGGTTCATACCAGACAAGACAGTAGCTTTATCTTAGAGCTTATGGAGCAAATAGTCCGAGCAATTCAAAAAGTAAATGAGGATGAAGCTAAAATGCTGGTTAAAGAGGTGTTATCTTCTGAAAGCCAAAAAGTCGATTGCGAGCTTTGCCAACGCCTAATATCCGAAATTATCGGAGCGCGGCGCTATGACCGGGAGAATAATGAAAAATTTGTTTATTTAGCCAGTGCCTACCAATCATTAGCAGATGCCATCAAAAGGCTTAAAGAGGTTGAATTTACCGACCTAACGTTACCTGAACAGGTACTCGAAGCCCACTTAAACTTATTAAATGGGGCTATAGCGAGAAATACCGCGTCAGCAATTAGGCAGGTTAGTTTTATTATAAATGATTTTTTTTCAATGCTTTTGGAATACTTGTCTGGCGGCTACTGGGTCGCTGAGATTACTCGTATAGAACACTTAAGTAAGAGTTTTAAAGATACTGAAGGCAATTTAAGCATAGCGATGCTTGAACAAGAACAACAATCAATAGCAACCATCTTAAGTGTTCGTCAAATCCTGGAAAATGAAGACTTAGTCAATAACAATGATCGATTGATGGGAGCTTAGTTAAGTTGGATTCCCAGAAATATCGCTTTAATCGTTTAAAGTTAAAATAAAAAAAGAGGGATTTTTATGTCTATAATGCTGAGCCTAGGTGAAGTAGTCGCACAAAATCAACCTGCTGCTGTAAATCGATTGCATACGTTGTTCTTCAGCATCAGCCGCCGATTTCCATGCTTTGTGAAAATCTTCAATGCGCCGTGTAATTGACATTGACTTTCTAAATCAAGGCGCTACACATTGTTAAAATCAATTTACCGTAAGCTAATTTCATTAAAAGCACCTTTTATTTGATTTAAAATTTGTTCGCCACCTTTTTGTATATGAGAAAAGAAACTTTGAGGATTGGGTTGTACTGATTTGCGCATTTTAACTTGAGAGATTTCAGGAGTATTAGCGGGTTTACCAACATCTAAAGTATTTATCGCGGTTTCTGTAACCTTAATAAGATCAAGAGGTTGAACACTGGAATCCACACTTGTTAATTTGACTGTATTATCAGTAGTTTTTAACGTTTCAATTACTGCGGTACCCATTTCCTGAAGAGATAGGGTTTCGGGGAGTTTTCGGTCAATATTTTGAACTAAACCAGCAAGTGAGAAGGGGCTAATTTTTAATTGCTCCGATTCTTCTAAATCCAATTCGGGTAATAGAGTAGACTCTTGATCAGAAGTGTTCAAATAGACAGTAATGGGCTCAAGATAGTGCTCTTCAAGAGGTTTAATTGCTTCAATATGCCTTTGAATCTTTTGATAAAGAACAATACTTGCATAAATCACTGCCCCGACCAATGCGATAGGAAGAATGATCCAGGATAAGAGTAAGCCAACAACCAGCAAAGCTAAGCTTTGGAGCGGATGCTGCGAAATCCAGGGAAGCACATTCCACGAGGCTGGTTTGGGAGTTGGAGTCCTATTAGGTATTGGTTTAAGTGCATCAAGCTCCGCACGAAGCTTTTCAGGTGTCAAAGTAAATTTGGTTTTCAGTCTCTGTAGTTTCAAACGATTGTTTTCTTCAATACGCTCTCGATTTGTTTGAAATTCAAGAAGTTCCTGTCGAGCTTGCTTAACCTCTTTATTCATTGGCGCTTCCGCTGAATTAAGCCAAACTTTTAGGTGACCAAAATTCGCTTCTGCAGGTAGAACTTTTAAAAAATTATAAAAAATAGGATGGGCAAGTAGATGAACCAGATGAAAAAGAGAGAGAAAATCAAAATGATAAAATGCACTGAAAAATTCAGAATCCAGTGATGAAAGTTGCGTTAAAACCTCTTTGAGTATAGGCGTTTTTACCAACAACTGAACTAGATCAAGTTGGCAAGCTTGCTTTATAAGGGGAAGCAAGTTTTTTATGCTAACTAGTTCTTTTAGGGGCTGTTGTCGATAGGGTTTTAGGTATTCCAAGAAGCGTAGAAGTGAATCAAGTACCTTACCTCCTTCTTTATTAAAGAGACCTACAGCTCCTTTAATACTTGGATGCTGTAAAATAGGTAACAATTTATCGAAAACCAACGACCAAATTCCCTCCTCAGATTGTAGGCTTGAAGGGATAGCCAACAAAAAATCAAGAATTTGCGGCTCAATTTCTTGCATAATTTTCTTGAGCTGGATCTGAGTTTCTTCATCATTAGGAAACCATTGGGCGAGGAGTTTAGTTATTTTAGGCACCACATAAAGTTTGATGACTAAATGAAAAGCACCCGACATGCCGCTTTTTATGCTTTTTTTAGCAATACTCTGCAATAAGGAAGAAGCGATGTTGTCATCACTCGAAAAGATATCATCTGACAACGTCGGAAGAGCTAGCTCATCCCAACGTTCTTCCCGAATACATGTTTTAGTTTCTGAAAAATATTTTTTTACATAAGCTCGCGCTTTTTCCCTGGAAATAAATACTTCAGCAGCAGTGGGAAGTTCATCAAGAAATTGGAGGCAATCAGCTTCTAAACTTTCAAGATTCGGGATGAGCTCGGCGAAACTGATCAACTCAAAGCCAGAGAGCATTTTTACAGCGATTGTTTTCGGTCCACATTGATCGCTTGTATATCCATCTAGCTTAGCCATAATGGGTTCAATTTTAGAGAGACCTTGGTGAATAGCCTGATTGCCGATAGCCTCCCATCCCTTGGAAAGCAATTCGCTAAACTTCAGCAATTGACTGATTTTTACTCCGTTAATTCCTTTAAGTTCGTACAGTTTGTTTAAAGGAATCAATGGTTCAACCGGTTTGTAATCATTAAATCGGTCATTGGGTAGCCAAGATTTCTGATCTAGAATTTGATTGTATTCAGTCGCTACGTACTCTAAAAATTGTTGGGTCCTCGTCTCTAGGGGTATTTCATCTTGCTTAAGAAGCCCCTCATAGAAAGTTTCGACTTTTTTGTTTAAATCCCTCAAAGTTTTCATCAATTCTAGCGTAGGCACGAGAGAATATCCTTGCCCTTGTTGCTGACTAAGAATTTGATCTGCTTTGCGTCTCAGATCAAATAAATGCCAAGTAACAAAGAAGCGAGCATCCTCTAAAAGGCGTGTTCTAGCGCGTTCTTTTTGATTTCTTATTCCAATATTTTGTTGGAACGTTTTGAATGCAGCGGCAAGCTCCTTAGGCGCAGTATTTTTTTGTAAACCAAGTTGCTTAACATCAATGACTGAGCAAAATTGCCCTGGTTTACCATTTCTTGCAACACGTCCTTTGATCTGTACCAGCTCTTCTTCAGTCAGATGAGTACACAAATTAATTCCGAAATGGCCAAAACTATGCTCAGAATCAAAGTCAGCGCCCCGAGTTTCACATTTGGTTGTTATGCTAATTACATGCGGATTACTCGCATCCGCAATAAAATTTTCTTCGTCATGATGATTTGGACTATAACCATAATAACATTGAGTCTGCCAGGGGTGAGTAGGTGAGTTCAGTTCATCATGAAGCTCCGTCGCTAGTTGCGCGTTCTCACAAAAAATTAAAATGGGTTGATTTTGTCTCTTTTCTCGAGACTCTTTTATTAGAGACAGGACAACTGTTTTTTGATCTTCCCACCCATCAGCAGCTTTAAGACCTAAGTCTTCACAGCGATCGGGGTAAAAACTGGGATAATGAACCGCTTTAATGTCATACAGCTGGCGAAATTCTTGTAACTGATTTGGCATACCTGGTGTCGCAGTTAGACCTATAAGACATCCCCCTAATGTTTTTATTAAGTCAGCCAAGTTTTTAGGCGTCATAGTAACAACTGTTTCGGTGTCTGGAGCAACACTAAAAGATAACCCTGAGTCGGATAGACGGGTTCTATTTTTTTCAGCATGCAGTATCGGTTGAGCTCCAGAACCGTACCCTGCTCGTGGCTCAGGGCGGCTAGTGTGGGGCAAAAAGGGTGCGCAATAAAGGCTCTTTTTATCCGCTTCTTTTTTCTCCACCACCATATAATCAACTTTATCTTCTAATTGCACTGCAAGCCTGGCAGAGTCAATAATCATATTGAAGAATGAATCGGGGACGCGTTTGAAAAAAGCGGTAAGCTTTTTATCGGTGTTTTTAGAAAAAAAATACAATCGGAAGTTATGGATATCTGCGTTTTGGGTACAATGGTTATTTAGGAAAAGTTCTTTTTCTCGAACAAAATCCAAAATATAGTTATAAATTTGCGACCAGCTTTGTGTGTCAAGCAGAATGGGATCTAAGGTCGCTGCGAGACGAAAAGGTACAGTCGAAGTAAGGCTTGCGTCGATTTCGTCCCAGATTAGATCACAGTTTTTAGCGAGCCGTATTTTTTGTATAGCCATTGTGATAAAAAACAAGGCCAGACCATAAGGCGTGGAATAATTTACACCATTAGCTACAAAATCCGAATAAGGGCTATGAGCCTCAATAATACGGCGGCCACAAGGAATATCAAAGTAATTATAAAAATTCGTATACTCAGCAACACCTGTTCGGCCTAGCTCTTCGTTCTCAGTAGGTATAAGTGCTGTTCTCCCTGCAGCTACTCTTAAAACGGCATGTATGGCAGCGATAATACTTTTTCCTGCTCCTGTTTTCAGTTCCTGCACAAGTTGTCCATGCTCATCTAGACTATGCAATAATGGGAGCAGTTGGGTTGAGCGGGGAAATTTTTGACAAGTGCGTTGGAGTGCAACACAGCTAATAGCCAGCAGTCTAAGCTGGTTCTCTTTTTTATTCTCTCCTCGACAGATCTTCGCCTGCAATGCTTTGAAAAGGATAGGAAAATGTCGGCTTTTGAGTTGATGAGCGGTGAAAGTTTGCGATATACCGTCTTTTTTTTCAATATAGACAGGGTGCTTATGAATGTAGCCCATCAGAATTTTGTAATCACGCAATAGTGCTTTTTGTGCGGCGGGGGAAAGAGTTTGCGGGGGACCATTGTCACAGGAGTTGTAGGCAATTTCTGCTATTTTTAACTTAATCTGTTCTTCATCATAGACATAACAGCTTAAATCGTCCTCGTAAAGTTCTTCTTCCAGATTATCAATAGCCACTTCTAGCACTGAAGAATTCACTACTTCCATTAATCGAGGTATGGTTATTTTAGGGTGCTTAGCAACATGGACTAAGGTCTGTAAGCAGTTTTCTGGCGCCTTTTTCAAACTGTCGACTAAGTTAGGTAATGATACTTTTTGCTGATTATAAATTGTATTGCAAAGGGATAAGATAGCAGACAGTTGATTGGCTTCAAGACCTACAATCTTTTCAATCACTGAATCAGGATCTTGATCTTCTATTTCAAGAACAGATTCAATAAAACGGAGCACACTAACACGATTATTTGTTTCTTTGAGTAGTTTTGTTATTTTTTGTAATAAAGGTGCAGGAACCTTAAGCTCTCGATGACGTTGAAAAAAAGCATAAACTTTTTTATCCGATAAAAGTCCTAAAATTGATTTCAGCGTTTCTTCATCATCTCTCAGTTCATTGGCTAGTTTAAAACCAATCTCTAGCGATATTTCATCAGCAGAGGCATTCAGGCAATAATCTAAAACAAGCTCGAGTTGTGAACTCGACTGCGTACAATAAATTAAAAGTTTATGATTTGCTGATAGTCCCTGAAGAAAATGAATACAAGGTTTTAGATGCTTAGGATTCTGTTCAATTTTTGCCCTGCAGAGTTTTACTAAAGTAATCGCCATATTTACATCAGGGTTTTTTCTTAGAATTGCTTGTAGAGCTATAAATAAATTGCTGTCAGCATTTTTTAGATTCTTAAGGTTCTCAATTAATATTAACATGTCCAAATGCTGCTCAAGAAAAGCGCTCAAACTGAAGTTTGGAGTCAGCAAGAGATTAAGCAATTGAAAACACCTCTCAATCCTTGACTTGTCAGCAGGATCAAAAAGGTTAGCGATTAGCGACTCTGCAAGCAGCCTATCAGCTTGCTGCCATGAAAGGGGCTTTGACCCTCCTCTAATCATCACGTTTTGTAATAGAGTTGGAAGGGCTTCCTTTAAATCCGTAGACTGTTTTAACAGAAATGTTTGTAATTGATTTCGTTCGAATTTATAGCCTAGAACCTTGGGTATAGGTTGGTTTGGGAAATGAAAAAAAAGATCATCCTTTTGCCAAAGCGCCCATAAGCTTAAACTCCCATTCGTCTCTGGTGTTTTAGTTTGTTCGAGTCTTGTTAAAAATCGGCTAATTAGAATAATTTTGTCCGCAGTTGATTTTTTAGCATGCGGATGTTTTTCTCCCAAAAAGTTAAAGCATTGCTCAATAAAATGGATATCCTCAGGATAAGGATTGTAGCGGCTGCCTGTGCATCTTGTCACATAATAAGCCCAAATCAATTGATTCAGTCTTGATACCTCAAGCGGCTCTTTTGGATCGTGGGGAGGATATAATTTTCGATAGAAATTGAGCTCTTCACGAAAAGTTTCTTTGCCAAGATAACGAAATACAGCGGTTTTTAACGGCAAAAATTTTTTATTTGAAGCGCTGAGATTGAATTCAAGAATAATTTTTTCTAATTCGCTCAATGAAACAACATAACTGTGTCTGTCCCAACCGATCGAACCTGCTTTAATCTCCATTTCTTTGCAAACTACGGGAAAACCATTATAGGCAGTCGCGTAAGGAACATCTGTCCATCTTAAGGAAATGTCCTCTAATTCAGAAATCTGTTCGCGTAAGCAATGGTTTGCTATGGCGTGGTCCAGCAAGTTTTCTAAACAAACGAGTAATGTGTCAATTTTTCTAAGACGTGCCAATGATAGGCCATCTTCTGTGATAAGATTATCGAGAAAATGTGCAATTAATAGCTGCTGTTGTTTTACATCTCCTTCACTATAGGCTAGGAATTTTGCGCTAACTCTATACCAGAATGATTCTATGTCCTCTAAATGAGCAGCAGTAAGCAGCATGTGGTGTTTGGCTGCGAACACTAAAACACTATGGGCAAATTTTTCGTACGCAGGCCAACTCTTAGTCGACGAAGAAATGGGGGTACGCTCGACCAGCGTTAAAAAACAAGCTTCTTTTGCTTCATTTATCTCTACGTAAGCACACGTAGGGTCTAATTCTTTACCATGATGACTATGACTGGTAGCAATCCATTCTTTTCTCATTGAAAACAAATTAGCAAGAGAGAAAATGGTTGGAGCATAACTGAAATAAATTTTATAAAAAGGTTTTAACAAACACTTCTGATCAAGGTAGACAAGATAATTTAAAAATACGGTAAATTTTTCTTTATTGACAGAGATAAAAAATTGCAAAAGAATACGAATATTGTCCAGATTGTGTTCATCAAAATTTTCGTAAAGTCGGTTTAAAATATAAACATGATCTGGAAAAGCTGATTTGATTAGCGCCAAAAAATCGGCTTCTTTACTTGCGATATAATGGGGATCTTCGAACCTATTTGGTAAGCTTTGGTGTGAACTTGGTGTTAAAATTTCTAACAAAGATTCAAGGTAAAGTGATTCTGAGGGATATTCCTTTAAAAAGTTCGCTTTAAGATGGCTCTGATAGCCTCGATCAGATCGATTGGCTCTCAAACCTAAGTTAGAAACATAAATAGGCAAGTTTTTAGTATCAAACTCTGATGGGTCTCGAGTAGTGGACACATTATACCAACCTTGCATTAGCGAATTTCTGAAAATAAGCGAATGCCCAAGACCGCGAGAAGTTGGATCTAAGCCATCCTCAAAATCACTGAACCGATTGAAGATAGGCTCAAATAGATAAGCCTCAATACTTTCTGCAGAATACCCAGGGAGAGGTTGCATAACGAACTTCCCGAGGAAAAAATGAAAAGGAGTTGTTGCTGTTCTTTGGGCGACATAATTAATATCTTTAGCTGTTTGAACAATCGATGAAAACGGCGCATCCGAAAGTATTCGCTCTGATTCCGGAGAAATGCTATACCCAAGGCCCATGGTTCTTGCTACTAGCTCAGCAACAAATTCAGAAGGATGATCTTGCGCTAGCTGCTTTAAAAGTGTGCGCGCAGAAAAATTCGTGCGATACCAAGAAGTGTAATAGATCTCTTCTTGTAGTTGTTTTTCCTTAGTCCAACGTTTTAAAGCTTGTCTTGCAGATCCTTGCAGGGCTACAAAGGTGAGTGATAAAGGAATTGGTGGAGTAAAAAAAGGGTAATCCACCTGTTGATTGAGCACTTGTTGCCTTTGTTGATTAAGAGTTTGCTGCTTGGATAGCTGCTGAGCTTGTTCCAATGATTGAGATTGCTTGACTTCTTCATGCAAATCGACGTGGTAAGTAAAGGTTAGACCAGCTTTTGCTGCTAATTGTTTTTTTCCACAGTGCTTAGAAGCTCGGGTAACCTCAATCGGTTCATGGCCATAGATATAACCTTCCGGCGAGATTTTGTCTGGTTCGACTTCAACGAGTGATTCTTTTACAGACAGTTCTGCTTTTATTAGACACTCTGGGCTGAGAGCTTTATTCTGCTGCTCCTGAATATATTCATTGATGGAAGCAAAAACGTGAGGATCACTTAAATAATAGCCTGATCCATTCGGTAGTGGACTGAAAGGATCATCCTCTTTATGATAAACAGGTGCAAGAGAAAGTAGCGTGTCCTCCGTTTTTAGGGATTCTGAATTTTTAGTTAATAAAAATAAATGAAAAAAATTTGTGCAAGGCTTTAATTTAAGAAACCTTAAGATACTCTGAGAGAGCTGCTTTCTCTCTTCCGGGTTTTCATAAATTTTTCCTTGAAGAATAATAATGATTTCGGAATAAAACTGGTAATAATAGTCAACGCAGGATTCTAAATCAATAGAGACATTTTGCAACTTAAAAGAGACTATAACTAAATCCCTATTGGACAAATACTGATTTCTGGTGGTAATTTTATGGTAAATAATCGCTTCATCAATGGAACCAAAGTGAGGTATTTTATTGAGTGAAACTTCAAGATCAGTGACCGGATCTTTTTCACACTGGCTTTTAATACTCGTGTATTGTGAAGCTATGAGTTTGTCTGTTTTTGAACTGTCTGCATCAATTTGAGGTCTAAATTGATTAAATAAAGCCCTTGCTACTTGATAAGGAACACTCTTTAGAAGACGTTCCTTGTCCTCTGCACTCAAGGACTTCCCTTCGGAAGGTAAATCAATTTCGTTAAAATCAAAGGCGATGCAATATCCCATATCAGCAACTACTTCAATCACATGAATAAGAGCCGGGATTTGACAGCTCTCGCTAAAATCGTTAAGAGAAATTTTCAGAAAATCTGAGGTTATCTTTTCTTTCAAAAATATCGATTTTAGTTGATTGGAAAAAAAGCGACGCGGACGATACCGATAATTTGACTGCGCAAATTGCTCTAATATGGGCGCTATTTCTTGAGCATTCTCAGCTTCTTTAGCCGACAGAGTTTTCCATTGATAATTTTTTGTATTAAAGAAGAATCCTGATTTTTTCTGTCGAAAGCTAAAGTACATTTAGGTGGCATATTAAATATGGATAAAAAAGATACTGCATTATACAGAAGCAGGCAAATAGTTCAAAACAAAGAACACAGTTCTTTTACCTCGAATAAGACCCTGGGGCGAGAATATGATCTTAAATTTGAAAAGTCTTTGTTCAGAATCCTCTTTGAGACTAACGCTATATACCCGTGATCCTTCAAAACGCTATGTTTGGTCTATTGCTTTTTCCGCCTGGCCAAAAAAAATCAAGTTGCCCAAAACATAGCATTTTGAAGGATCACGGGTATATCTCGAAAATTTTGCTCAATTTGCATCCTCAAAGTATACAGGGCAACAATAGTTCTTGTGCCTTCATTATCGAGTGACTGCCTTATTTAATTATTAAATGGAGCACTTAGTTGTAGGCACATCGTTAGAATATGGCTTTTTACTAGGTCTTGGATTAAAAAGTGAAAGATCTCTCAAAGGAGAATGAGCAGTTGGCATTGATGCCGGGTTACCCTCAGTTAAGTCTCGCTTACGTTTCCGGTTATTTGGAGGTAACGCATTTTCGGTTCCTTGTGTCGTTCTGGGAAGAAGTGTCGGTGAGGTAGAGAGGGGTTGTCTATCATTTTCCAAAAACAAGGAGGATTTAACGCCTGTAATGGTTAATTTCATAGGCGTCGATTGGTCGATTTGGAGGCCTAATTGAGTGTATAGATTACTTTTGATCCAGTTAATGGCCTGAAGAGAACTAAATTGTTTAAATAAAGTAACGATTTTAGATTTGCCATTGCAATTGAAAAGATAAGTTCCCTCTTTATCCCTAAACATACCGATAGTATGACTTTTTTCTTTATTATAAGCACTGATACGGATCATCTCGTATTCTGCCATAACCTTGGTAAGAATATTTTGCCACTTGCGTGCAGTAAAGCCCTCTCCGTCTGGATCAAACCAGGTTATTATTGTAGGCACACCTAGAATGACATCAATGCTTTCTTGGTTGGTGTTTGGATAATATTCCCATGGGTGTTGGGCCTTATCTATTTCAGTATAAAATTCTTCTATTTTTTCGCTATTCATCGCGGTTGTTTCGAGCCCTCTAACAACCTCATTGTAAAGATTAAAAAACTCCTTTTGTTGATTTCTAGCTGCATACTTTAACCAGGTCAAAGTTAAACCATGGCACCAGCCCTCTTCCTTAACCTGAGGCAGTTGGACTCTCTCTCGATGCCAGTTATATTGCTGCATAAATACGCTTTGCGAGACATTGAGCGGGCTTAATAGGGACTCCGCTAATTCCTCTACTTCCTGAATCGTCGGATACATTGGATTGAAAATGGCACTCGCACCAAATGGATCCTCTATTGTATTGGCGAGTAAAAGACTGCCTAAAGTTTTTTTGCCCATGGTACACCTGCTGAATTAATAGCGATAAAACAGGTGATTATATCTTAAAAAATAAGATTCTTATCCAAATGAAATGAGAAGTGAAATGATTTATCTCGAAAGCAAATTAGAATAAATCGAAGTGTCTAGCTTTGTAGAAACTGTTCAAAATCTCCGAGCCAGCGTTTGGCAATGGTACGGGCCAGCTCAGGATTTTGCAGCACTAATTCTTTTGCTAAGGAAGCCACTAAAGGCAAGAGTTTCTGATCGCGTTGTAAGTTAGCAATTTTAAATTGACGATAACCTGTCTGTCGGGTGCCTAAAATTTCTCCTGCCCCTCGAAGCTGCAAATCTTTTTCTGCGATGACAAAACCATCCGTAGTAGCGCGCATGACACGTAACCGCTCTGCACCTAGTTGTGATAGCGGGGATTGATAAAGCAATAGACAATGAGATTGAGTGCTTCCCCGTCCAACTCGACCGCGTAATTGATGGAGTTGCGATAATCCTAAACGTTCCGCATTCTCAACAATCATCAAACTCGCATTCGGAACATCAACACCAACCTCGATGACCGTAGTGGCAACGAGCAAATCAATTTCACCTTGTTTGAAAGCAGCCATGGTCGCTTCTTTTTCCATGGCTTTCATACGCCCATGCACTAAACTGACTCGCACCTGAGGTAATTGTTCTTGTAAAGTTGTGGCCGTTGCAGTTGCCGCCATGCATTGTAATTTTTCAGATTCTTCAATCAAAGTGCATATCCAATAAGCTTGTCGTCCACTGGCGATAGCAGTCCGCAAACGATCAATAATGGACTCTCTTTTTTCTTGATTGATGACGGCAGTAGTGACTGCAGTGCGTCCGGGTGGCAATTCATCAATGATAGACAGATCCAAATGAGCAAACTGAGTCATGGCGAGCGTCCTTGGAATAGGGGTGGCTGTCATGAGTAATTGGTGAGGGAGAAGCTCGGCTTGCTGGCCCTTTTGTTGAAGGAGTAAGCGTTGCTCGACCCCAAAGCGGTGTTGTTCATCAATGATCACTAAACCCAGCTTTGCGAAAGAAACGTCTTCTTGAAAAAGCGCATGTGTGCCAACAAGTAACTGACATTCTTGATTCGCGAGCTGGGCCAATGTTTCACGTCGTTCACTGGATTTCATTTTCCCATTGAGTCGTCGACAATGAAGACCCAGTGGCGCAAACCAAGCTTGTAAATTGGCTGCATGTTGCTCGCTAAGTAATTCGGTAGGCGCCATGAAAGCAACTTGGTACCCATTGGCAATGGCTTGCAAAGCAGAAAGGGCGGCAACAACTGTTTTTCCAGAACCGACATCACCTTGCACTAAGCGCAGCATGGGTTTAGTTTGTGCTAAATCCTCAGCAATTTCATCAACAACCCGCTGCTGTGCAGCGGTTAAGTGAAAAGGCAGTTGCTTCAGAAAGCGTTCGCGTAAATTGCAATCGAGGGAAATCATCGGGGCACTGAGATGGCTTCGATGAAGTCTGGCAAATTGCATGCTTAAGCGTTGGCCTAATAATTCATCAAAGACAAGCCGTTGCAAAGCAGGATGGGAGCCATCTTCCAAAGCCTGTAAAGCAATATCCGGGGGTGGGTTATGTAGCAATTCTAAAGCAGCTGCTAATGGGTAAAAATGATGTTTTTCTAAGCGTTCTGGAGTCATCCATTCTAAGTCGTGTAGCTGAGCTTGATAATTGGCTAAAGCCAATTTGACTAATTGGCGTAATCGAGTTTGAGTTAAGCCTTGCGTGGTCGGATAAATAGGGGTTAGTGTCTCTGCTACCGTGTAATTTTCTTCATCCGCAAATAACTGATATTCGGGATGGATCATTTCCAACGCGTTTGCAAATTCACGCACTTCGCCAAAAGCGCTAATTCGGCTGCTTTCATTGAGGGCTTTGATTTGTTGCTTGTTAAAATGAAAAAAACGCAATTTCAAAACGCCTGTTTTATCCTCCACATAACAGTAAAGCATCATGCGCTTACCGTATTTAATTTCGGTTTTACATACCCTACCTGCAATAACACACCAATCATTAGGGCGTAAATCACAAATCGGTGTAATCCGCGTCCTGTCTTGATAACGGTAGGGCAGATGAAACAAGAGATCGGCTATCGAATTTATTCCGCATTTGCTCAGTTTATCACTGAGGGTAGGACCGACACCCGGTAGTGTTTCACACGATTGTTGAAGCACGATTCTTAAATTTAAGAGAAAAAAACTGATAATAGCAGGAAAATAAGTTAGAGTTGATAGAAACTTAGCGATTAGGTGATTTCAGTGAGAAAAAGCTTCATTAAAACGGGAAGCAAAGGCATGAATAACCGTACCGTTACTTTTACCGCCGGATTAATCTTGGTATGGATTATTGGTTATTTGCTAATTATTGGCCGCAATTTATTGATTCCAATTGTTATCGCTATTTTTATTTGGCATTTGCTGAATACTGTTAGGGAAGGCGTACGACGTATTCCTTTCATTGGTGCACGATTACCTTACTGGTTAAGTATGTTCTTGGCCTTAGCCATCGTTGCTCTTCTTATTAAAATTTTGATTGACATTATTTCTAACAATGTCAGTGAAGTCATTGCTGCAACACCGCGTTACCAAGAGCATTTAAACAAAATTTATAATGTCATTGATCAGCGTTTCCATATTAAAGCATTAGTCTCTGTGGATCAGGTGCTTAAGAGCCTAAGTGTGCAGAGCATGATAATGAATATTTACGCCGTTTTTAGCACCATCACTAGTTCGGCAGTGTTAATTACGCTGTATGTCGGTTTTTTATTTGTAGAGCAGCATTTTTTCAAGGAAAAACTTAACGCCCTTTTTCCTCATAAAGAGCATCGTGATCTCGTGAATAATATTATGAGCCACATCATTAACGACACGCAAATTTACCTGGGTTTGAAAACACTGATGAGTCTTTTTACAGCAACATCCAGTTGGATCATCATGAGAGCCGTGGGTTTGGATTTTGCGGAATTTTGGGGATTATTGATCTTTTTTCTTAATTTTATCCCTAATATTGGTGCCATCATTGCAACAGCCTTTCCTGCCTTGCTTGCACTGATTCAATTTGAAAGTTGGTGGCCATTTATTATTGTCACTTCTGGGATTGTAGCCATTCAATTTGTAGTGGGTAATTTGGTGGAGCCGCGGTTCTTAGGAAAATCCTTAAATTTAAGCGCGCTGGTGATTTTATTTTCTTTAGCATTATGGGGAGCAATCTGGGGTATTTTGGGGATGTTTCTCTCCGTTCCGATCACCGTTATGATGATGATTGTTTTTGCGCATTTTGAGTCGACTAGACCGTTGGCAATTCTTTTATCCCAAGACGGACAAATTAAAAAAGCTTACGAAGCGATAGGGAATAATTGATGCAAAAACCAAATCATTTGATTAACGAACCCAGCCCCTATTTACAGCAACATGCCCATAATCCCGTAAATTGGTACCCCTGGAGTAAAGAGGCCTTAGAGAAAGCCCAAAAAGAAAAGAAACCTATTCTTCTTTCCATTGGCTATGCTGCTTGTCATTGGTGTCATGTCATGGCGCATGAATCGTTTGAAGATAGGGAAACAGCAGAACTAATGAATAAGCTGTTCGTTAACATTAAAGTGGATAAGGAAGAACGCCCTGATTTAGACAAAATCTATCAAACTGCGCATTATTTTTTGAGCCAACAAAGTGGGGGTTGGCCATTGACTGTTTTTCTGACGCCTGATCTAACTCCCTTTTTTAGCGGTACTTATTTTCCACTAAAAGAACATCATCAATTACCGTCTTTTAAACGAATTTTACAGCTTATTGCGGATCTTTATCAGGATAAACCCAATGAAATCAAGCAGCAAAACCAAGAATTAAGGCGTATTTTGCAACAGCAACAATCGACCAGTTCGGATGTTCATTTAAATGAAAAACCGCTGGCGATTGGTTTTGATTATTTGCGAGAGAATTTCGATGAGGAATATGGCGGATTTGGAGGTGCGCCTAAATTTCCTCAAGCCAGTAAATTGGAGTACTTGTTACGCCATAAGTCACCCATGGCGTTTTCTACCTTAATGCACATGGCTCAGGGCGGGATTTATGATCAGTTGGCTGGCGGGTTTTATCGCTATTCAGTGGACCAAAAATGGCGAATCCCACATTTCGAAAAAATGCTTTACGATAATGGCCAATTGCTATCGCTTTACGCGCTAGCGAGTAAGCAATATGATGATCTTTTTTTTAAGGAAATTGTTCGTGAAACATCGGAATGGGTTTTGGAGCAGTTACAAGATCATGAAGGAGGTTTTTTTGCCAGTTTTGATGCCGATTCGGAAGGTGAAGAGGGTAAATTTTATCGCTGGGATGAGAAAGAAATTCAACGATTATTAACACCGCAGGAACAAGCTGTGGTAAGGCTTCATTTTGGATTAAATAAGCCTCCTAATTTTGAGGGATATTGGCATTTTTATGTGGCGTCTTCTTTAGAAGAAACTGCAAAATTACTAGCGATTAGTCTAGAGGAGGCCACAGCTCGATTGCTTAGCGCAAAAAGAAAACTTCTACAGGCGCGCAACCAGCGAACTCCCCCTTTTCGCGATGAGAAAATTTTAACGTCTTGGAATAGTTTAATGATTAAGGGGTTATTATTGGCAGGGCGCCTTTTAGACGAGGAACGCTTTATTGCGTCTGCCCAGCAATCACTCCGTTTTGTTAGACAAAAAATGTGGAAAAATGGCTATTTACTGGCGAGCTATAAAGAAGGAAAAGCTTATCTGTCGGCGTATTTAGATGATTATGCTTTTTTACTGGACGCGCTCATTACTGCACTTCAGTTCAATTGGGATTCGGAGCAATTGCAGTTTGCCATCGCCCTTGCCGATCGCGTGTTGGACTCTTTTGCGGATCAGCCTAACGGTGGATTCTTTTTTACCCCGGAAAACCATGAAGCTCTACTTTATCGGCCCAAAACCATGATGGATGATGCTACTCCTGCGGGTAATGGGGTTTTTGTTCGCGTACTCCTTGTGTTAGGGCATTTATTGGGTGAGACACGCTATTTAAATGCAGCGGAAAAAACACTGAAAGCGGCATGGCCCTTTTTAATGCGCTATCCTGGCGAACACTGTACCCTGTTATTAGGATTGAACGATTTCTTAAAGCCTCCAGAAATTATCGTTATTCGAGGCGATCGAAATGAAATGAAAGCTTGGCAGGATGAGGTGCAAGCAATCAACAATTATAGCTTTGCCATTCCAGCAGAAGTCACTGATCTTCCTCAAGCACTCGCGCTAAAAAATGTACAAGGGTCGTGTTGTGCGTATGTTTGTCGGGGAACCCAATGCGAAGCAGTGATCACAAATCGAAACCAATTGAAGACCAAGATAAACAATTAGCTGTGCTAAACTTTGAGAAAATAGGCTTAAAGGATTTCTCTGTGAAGACGATATTAATTACCGGTTCAAACCGTGGTTTAGGACTCGAGTTCGCAAAGCAGCTAGCGGTGCAAGGTGACAATGTGATTGCTACCTGCCGCCAACCGCATCGAGCAGAGGTATTGCAGGAATTAGCTAAAAAGAATGAGAATTTTTCCATCATTACATTAGATGTCAGCGATGACCAAAGCATTGCCAGATTAATGACCATGCTCGGCGATACTCCTATCGATTGGCTCATTAATAATGCAGGGATTATCGGCGAGCAAGGGGTCACTGTCGGTAACATCGCCAGAGATAATTTTTTGAATGTGATGAATGTCAATTGTTTAAGCGCACTGAAAATCAGTGAGGCATTATTACCTAATCTCCAAATAGGGACAGATAAGTTAATTATTTGTATGAGCTCCCGCTTAGGAACAATCTCTGAGAATCAAAGGGGCCGTGCTTATGCCTATCGTGCAAGTAAAGCTGCTTTGAATTGTGTCATGCATTCTTTTGCCGTCGATGTGGCCGATTTAGGCGTTAAGGTATTGCTTCTTCATCCGGGTTGGGTAAAAACGGATTTAGGAGGCCCACAAGCGGAGATCGATGCACCCACCAGTGTCGCTTCCATGCTCAACGTGATTGAAACGCAGAAGGCAAATGCTCATGCTGATGTGCTCCACACTTATGAAGGTAAAACCGTTGATTGGTAAACAAGAGTTTTGGCTTTTTTGCTATTTATAGAATCTGAAGGATAAATCTATAGAATGACTAAGCCACAGCCCTAAGCTAAATATCAGAGCTGTAGCTTAATAGTAACCCAATTCAACTTGTTACATGTACCGGGGAAGTGGTTAAATTAAATTCTCTATCCCGAGTATCTTGAACAGTTACTTTTGGTTTAGAGTCAAAGAATCCCAATCCATAAGCGCCCCCGAACGTGACTGCCGCACCTACAGCAATCACCCATGGCTGTACTAAAAGACAACCCACAATCGTCATTGCAATGCCACCTAACAAGGCTATGCCGGCTAGTGCTTTCAGCATAAAAGAAGGTCTAATTTCTTTGGATGAGGGTGATGATGAAATAGCCGGATTTTGGTTTAGCATCAAGGGACTTTGCAAGAGCGGTGCTGAACCACTAATGGGCGAGGTAGTGCAGCTTGAATTTTGGGCATCATAGTGTGCAGCTAAGAAAGCACTTGAACGTCTTACTTGCTCTTCTACGGCTTTCCGAGCCGCTTCCGCTCTTCGAAGCTCTTCTTCACCATTTTCTTCTATTTTCTTACAAGCAGTTTTAGCAGTCTTCATGGGTTGAATAAATAGCTTATCAATTGTGTGTTCTAGTGTATCGCCAGAACTTTGCGCTTTTTCCCTCAATCTTTGAGAAAGATTTTCATTAGACAACACTAACTTGATTACTTCGCTAGTGAGCGCTTCGTCGGTGAGTGTGTCATTAAAATATTGCTCCTGTAATTTGTTTAGAGCCTTCGAAGTTTTCACCGGTTGAATAAAACGCTTAACAATCGCATTTTCTAAGGTATCGCCAGATTTTTGCGCTTGTTCCCTTAATGTTTTAGAAAGGTTTTCATCAGACAACACTAACTCGATTACTTCGCTAGTGAACTCCTCGTCAGTGAGCGTATCCTTTAAATATTGGTCCTCTAATTGCTTAATCGCATCCATTGAATCTTTTGATGTGTCAGTATATGGCATAAATATCACCTAAAATTGTGGATTAATTTCTTGAGTAATTGATTGGGGTGGGCACAACCGTCATTTAATTTCATATTGAATACATACACTGTGACCTCTCATTTTGTTTAAAATTTAATCTTATCAGAGGGTTCTATGAAAAAAACATACGGGAAAATCACGGAGTAATATGGCTCAACGTAAAAATTAGATGCTATGTAAGGGAATATTTAAACCCTAATTGCAAATCGCAGGGGTAGGTTAATCAGCAGCTAGATAACCAGCTAAAATAATACGCTTTCAGCAAACGTTGTGTTTGAAGATAGTAAGGAAAACAGTACCGCTGATCGATAATGAACTGCGGCGAATAGAGGCCTTAGGGTAATCATTTCGCTACCAAACCTTTGATAAATGCATTAAAAGCTTTGAAGTTAGGGTGATATTCAATTTTGTTTTTGCATTAGTAATATGCGTTTCTACGGTTCTATGCGATATTTCCAGCTGATTGCCGATAGTTTTATAACCATGGCCACGACTTAAATAATAAAGACATTGGATTTCGCGAGGCGTTAAACGATTTAATAGAGCCATGGGAAATATTTTTCTTAACTTAAGTTGTCTGAAAAATTCGTCAAAATGAAAAAGTCGGCCGTCCTGTTCAGATGTAACGGGAACAATAGGGGCCAAATGGGGAGGTAAAATCAAGTGGTTTTCCTCATTATCTTTAAATAAGGGATCCATTTTTTCAGAAAAATCAGTTACAAAAAACATCAAGTCTTTCATATGATTTAAGTAACGATTAATAACAGGATTATCACCTGGGGCAGAACAAAATACAGCTACTTCAACGTACTCTAAAGTTTGATTAACTAAATAGAGAGGATTATCGCTATTTAAAATTAATATGGATTGCTTTAAAAGCGTATTGTAATTTTTTTCATTACAAATTTTTGTTAAATAAAAGAAGGATTGATATTGCCAATAGGGAGTGGGAATAGGAGCCATCGGTGGCGAGTTTAATTCTAAATAAAGCTGTGCGAATAAGGGTTCACTATGCAATGCTAAAAGACTTTTATCGGGATAAATTCGCGCATAATTAAAGGTTGTCAGTTGGTATTCTTTTAAAAAAGGCTTACAAAATGTTTTTACATGCTCTGAGGTTGAAACAGAAAACTCATTATTTACGTGCATATTACCTCCCAACATCGAAGTATATTTTATTAACCTTAAGAGAGTATTAAAATTTCAATAATAACCGCTACACTTCGCTTTAATCGCAACCATAACAGGAAGACAGAGGTTCGAGAACGATTGGACTCGCGGTGGATTAGAAGGGCAATTTAAGAATCCAAGCCTCGCGCTTTAGAGGCTTGAATTTTTTCTGGTACTTTTTATTGGCATGCGCCTCTTAAGTCGATGTCCCAAACATCCACAACGATACCCTTGCTTACAAGGTAAAATTTATCGTGCAAGTTAATCGTAGGATCACAATGTGGCACAATGAGCTCGAGGACCTCTTTATTGGTCGGTAATTGCCCATTGTCCACAGTCATTATTTTTCCATGTTCGTCGCCGAAACCGCCCCAATCATAGATGAGGTTAGGATGGCTAATAATTTGAGGTTTGAGATGCAGATCGATATAAATGGCTTTAGTTCCTGCATCAACAGTGACATGTTCACTGTGATTGCTGGATATTACTGTGGTCAGTAACGTCATTGCGTGATGAAAATGATTGAAGCGTGATGGGTGGGTTTTTGAGCCAATGGAGGCGTATTCGACATCCATCACTGTATAAGAACCGGGTTGAATTTCAGTGAGTTCTGTTGCAGCAACATCAATGTCATAAGTACCCGTTCCGGAGCCAGTAAGAATTTCACAAGAGAGATGGTCATTGCGAAAATCTTTAACAATCTCGCTGGCAAGTTGCATGATCTGTAATGATCGTTCCTTACGCTCCTCATAGGAAAAAATATGCTGTAAATTGCCTGCATAACATTGGATACCTTTGAGGCTGAGCCACGGCGCGCGAGCAATGTGGCGACCTAAATCCAAAGCAAGATGCGGTTTAACGCCGGTCCTACCAATCCCAGCATCCACATCGACTAGTACGTTGATTTTTTGCTGAATTGAAGCGCCTGCATTATTGAGATCGCTTAAGTTTTGCGGATTGTCTAAAACCACAAGCGTATCAGGTGCCTTTTTTAGACAACGAAGCAAGCGAGCAATCTTGTATTGGCTTACCACTGGAGAGGTGATTAAAATCCCTCTTAATCCTTTGTCAATAAGCGCTTCAGCTTCTGAAACTTTTGCCACACTAAGGCCAATTGCCCCATGCTCAAGCTGCAATTTAGCTAATTCACTGCATTTATGAGTTTTACAGTGCGGTCTTATGTTAATCTTGTGTTTGATTCCATGCTGCTGCATTTGTTGTAAATTAAAGAGAAGCTTGTCGCGATCAATAACGAGGCAAGGGGTATCCAGTTCTGTTTTAGGCCGCCCGACGAATTGTTTTGTCATGGTGTTTAGAGGGGAACTTAATGCTTGAAGGAATAATAAAGATACCTGATAAGAAATGTCAAAAAAAGGCCTTGATTTAAAAAAATCAAAGCCTTATGTCAACAGGTACTACTCGGTTTCAGGATAGATCACTGAATTTTTATGTTCAGCGTACCAAATTTCTTCTTCACTTAATTCAGTCTCTATCAGTTCAATAGGCGTGCCACATTCAGCGATCATAGCCACTTTGAAACCAGGAAAGGGTTCATAAGGTCCTAAAATGACTTCCTTTCCGGCAATGGCCGCAGCGATATTGTCTACTTTAAAGGCAACATGCGTTTTGGTTTTAATCAAAGGATGCAATGGGCAATCGGCTTCAAAGCGGTGATATTGCACTCTAAACTCACTGTTTTCGCCACCGCTCGTATACATTTTAAAAGTCGAACTATAGCGCTCTCCGGGTTGCGGTATTTCAGTGGGAATTCCTATGTGATGAAACGAATAATTTATTGTTTTGATAGTCATTACTTATCTCCTGTTTTCTTACTTAAATTATATTATTTAGGAGAAAAACGTGTAAATTGACTTAAAATTCATTCATTATGAACTATTAGTTCATAATAGTGGTTTGAGAATAATGTATAACTTGCGCCAAATTCATTGTTTTTTAAAAGTAGCTGAATTGGAGAGTTTTTCTCTCGCTGCAAATCTATTGCATTTAAGTCCCACGGCTGTCAGCAAACAAGTTAAGCATCTTGAAGAAATCATAGGAGAGCAGTTGTTTTTAAGAACGACTCGAACAGTGCGTTTAACGGAATTTGGCCAGTTATTTTATGAGCGATGCAAATTAGTGGAGGAACAAATAACTGCTGTCAGTCAATTGATTGAGTCGAATAAGGAGCAGCCACAAGGTGAATTAAAAGTTCTGGTATCAACGATCACTTCAAAAGAATGGGTGCTTGAGCATTTGCAGGATTTTATCGCGAAATACCCACTGCTTCATTTGGAGCTCATTTTTTCAGAACAAGATGAAGCGCTTTCCCGTCCAGACATTGACATTATGGTTGGTTTTCCTGTCATTCCGCCAGCCACGGAATCATTGAAGTATCGAAAAATGTTCAGTTGCAATAATATTCTCTGCGCATCCAAAGACTTCGTTAGCCGTTATGGCAAGCCACTGACTGCCGAGGATTTACCTCAGTTTAAAATTATTTCTCATAGCTTACGCAAACCCGCCCATTTTTTACCTTTAGCAGACGGTGGGCGCTTACGTTGTGCAAAGCCTATTATTTATATGAATGATTTTGATGCTCTTAATAAAGCTTGTTTAGCCGGCATCGGTTTATTTTTAACCGGGGATAGTTTAGTAAAAGAATGGTTGGATAAAGGGGATTTGATGCAGGTATTACCTCAATATCGCTTTCGTTATTATGAAATTTTTATGTTCTATCGTGCTTATGATTTTGAATTACCCAAAATAAGGGCTTTTCTTGATTTTTTCACTGAGCGTCTTCCGGGCTAGTCTTTTAGTGATGCAATAGAGGGATAAAAAAACGGGCGTAGGTTGAGTCTTGGCCGAACAGTTGTTTTGTTTCTGTAACAATATTGAAATCTTCTGCTCACAAAGCTTATCACTTCCATTGAATCTTTACCTATCCAGAACGCATCTCTCGGATAACACTAAGGGAGCAGGGATGCCTCAGAATACCAAGCTATGAATAGGATATGGAATTATCCTTCTCTACTTCCAAATCCATTTCTTGTTGCGCCTGTTTTAACAAGCGTTCACCTAGCTCTATAAGTTGTTTAAATCTTACTTTACATAGCGTTAACAAGCCCGCCAAATTTTCTTGTAATATCTGCGGATCTCCCCATTTCTTGGCGCTACCCCAGCCTCCTATGCGCTTAACCCGTCGATCGCCCGGAGCATTATTGTAATTAAATATGCCAAAATCATTGCCGAGTTCTTTCTCCTTGTGTAGAGGGAACCATGTGTCTTTACTATCCGTTACCCAACTATAAAATTCTAGCGTCCTGGGAAATTCAAGTTCAGTAAATGAGCGTTTTTTCGTTAATGCCAAATCGGTACGGCAGTATTCCTGGGCAATATGGGCAGGCACCTCACGCTGAGCCATACCCACCTGATGACACCAGTGATTTTCTCTCTGAGACCAATTCCAGTTGTTGTATTGTTCACAATAGGTGTTCAAACTACTAATCAGTGCTTGGGGATGGGTATGTCCGCGCATCGAAGTAATTTTTAAGAGAGGAGTAATAAAAGGTTTTATGTCTTCAGCAGTGTTTAATTGCGTAAGTGGTGCTAGCTGCTCTAAAGGAATGCTATCGCTCACTGCTTCGCCCGATAAACTAACCAGCGTGTAATGCAGAGAATCTTGTCCAATCTTGATATAAATTTTGCCTTTTTCAGGGACAAAGTTAGCTTCTTGTGGCATCAAACAAAACTCAGGGCCTATTAAGTCAAAGTGGGTTTCCCCTTTAACGTGCACAACCATGGGTTCACCGTTTTCACCCATTCTGGTAATCGTATAATCAAGCCCTTTACCCACTACCTCATCATATTGTTGCTTTAAACGGGTTCGTATGTCCGCTACCTCGACTTTAGTCAGCGTCATCACTTGGTTTCGTTGGTGTTCTGGAAGTGCCTCCCATTCTTCAGTCGTCAATGCGCGAGCATAAGCCTCATCTAAGGCTTTCAACATCCTCTCCCATAGATGCCAATCCCTTGCCCATAATGCATACTGGAAAGCAGAGATGTTTTTAAAGCACCTTCCTGAATAATCTTCAACATCGTTTTTGGCAGTTAAGCTGCGAATTAAGTGGGGGGACATCGCAAAGAAATTTACCACCTCCGCTTCTTTGCCTTGCGCAGTGAACAATAACAGTTTGCTGGCTAAATGCCGGGGTTGGGTTAAATGGTAAAAAAAGCGGTTTACTGAGACAAAATTGGCAAGCGGGGTGATTTCACTTGTGCTTTTCTCACCGGTTTCTTCATCGATACTGGGGAGTACATCGGCGGTAGGAATAAAATCAGCAATGCGTTCGGCCAGTCATGAACTGCCACAGGATTGCTTGGCGAGGCTTCAGCTGACTTCACTTCAGAGAGTCCAGTGCTGGATTGACAGGCAGCAAGAGTATTCTCTTTTTGAATGAGTGATTCGAGCTGAACTCTAGTGTTTCGGGTAGGGTGTTGTGTGGGCATCTTTAGGATATCCTGCTCTCATAAAAAGAGCATATTTTATACTTTATGGTTTTTATTTGTCAAAAAATCGCTTCTTGTGTGAACATGCGCATGACGTATTGTTGCCATCTAATACAGTTTACTGTTTGATTAGGATTTCAGAATCAAATTTAATCTGGGCTCATCACGAAGCGATAGTTAGGTGACTTATTACTTCAAATTTGCCCATACGGTATGCGCCTTGCTTTGCAACTGGCATCAAAAAAGCGCATAATAGCTGCTTTTTGACGAATTAAAAACGCCGCTATGAAACAAACTGTCGAACAATTACTCGCACAGGCTCTCGAAGTTCTCAAGAAGTCTTCTGTTGTACCACATGATCTTGATACTGATATTAAGGTAGAACGGGCTAAAGATAAAAGCCATGGTGATTTCGCTACAAACTTGGCCTTAATGTTAGCTAAACCCTGTCGTCAAGCGCCAAGACAACTGGCTGAATTAATCGTAAAACATTTACCCGCAAATCAAGCGGTCGAGCAAGTTGAAATAGCGGGTCCCGGCTTTATTAATTTTTTCATGCGTGATGAAACCCGCTCGCAAGTGATTGCTGAAGTACTTCAGCGCGGTGAACACTTTGGCCGTAGCAATTTAGGTCAAGGGCAGAAAATGATTTTAGAGTATGTCTCTGCGAACCCAACGGGCCCTTTACATGTGGGGCATGGCCGCGGGGCTGCTTTTGGGGCGACATTGGCAAATGTCTTGGCTGCTGCGGGTTTCAATGTCACCAGTGAATATTATGTGAATGACGCCGGTCGACAAATGAATATCCTCGCCGTCAGTGTTTGGCTTCGCTACTTAAGTTTAGCGGGTGAGGAAATCACTTTCCCGGCGAACGGTTATCGTGGTGATTATGTCTTAGACATTGCTCAACAAATTTTGGAGCAATATGAGCGCGAATACGTGCATTCTTGGGATATTATTCAAAAAGGACTACCTCTTGACGAACCGGATGGTGGCGATAAAGAACTTTACATCGATGCGATGATCGCACGCGCAAGAGAATTGATTAGTGAACAGGGCTTTAAGCTATTTCATCGGCATGCCTTGGACTCTGTCTTGGATGATATTAAAGAAGATTTAGCGGAATTCGGTGTGCATTATGATTATTGGTTTTCTGAGCAATCCTTATTAGATGGAGGCGCGATAGAGAAGGGTATCAAAGCACTGAAAGAGGCGGGGCATACTTATGAGAAAGAAGGCGCATTGTGGTTTCGTGCTACTGATTTTGGTGATGAAAAAGATCGCGTGCTGATGCGAGCAAACGGTCATACGACTTATTTTGCTTCGGATGTGGCTTATCATTGGAATAAATACGATCGTGGTTTTGCACGTGTTGTGGATATTTTTGGCGCTGATCATCATGGATATGTCACTCGAGTAAGAGCAGCAGTCAGAGCATTAGGCCACGATGATAATGCGCTAGATGTGGTCTTGGTGCAATTTGCCATCCTTTATCGCGGTGGAGAACGAGTACAAATGTCAACCCGTAGCGGTTCCTTTGTCACCCTTCGTGAACTGCGTGAAGAAGTAGGGAATGATGCTGCTCGCTTCTTCTATATTCTGCGTAAACCCGAACAACACATGGATTTTGATTTGGATTTAGCGAAATCAGAATCGAATGATAACCCTGTTTACTACATTCAATATGCCCATGCGCGTATAAGCTCAGTTTTACGCCAATTGCATGAGCGGGGTTTAAGTTGGGATGAAGCAAAAGGTCTTGAGAGCCTTGATTTATTGGTTGAGCCCCATGAGGTGGCTTTAATTTCGTTAATTAGCCGCTACCCAGAAGTTATTGAAGCTTCGGCCAAAGCGTGCGAGCCTCATCAACTTGCTTATTATTTACGTGAATTAGCGACTGGCTTGCACAGTTATTACAATGCAGTACAATTGCTGTGCGAGCAAGAGATGCTAAGATCAGCCCGGTTATGTTTATTAAAAGCCGTACGTCAAGTACTGAGAAACGGTTTACAACTAATTGGAGTATCGACTCCTGAGAGTATGTGATGGCAAGGGATTACGGAAGAAGAAGGCCAGTAAGACAAAAAAGCAGTGCTCCAAAACAATTATTTTGGATGCTTGCTTCTTTTCTAAGCGGTTATCTCGCTGCAACCGTCTTTGATTTTACCAGCTTAAGCAGCTGGGTAAGAACAAATATATTGGCTCATACCAATGAAAAGCCGGCGGTTAAAGTAGCCGCTAAAGAGCCCCAAGTGCCCAAACCAAAATTTGAGTTTTATACTCTCTTAGCCAAGGACGGAAGTACTCCGAACCCAGCACCGAGAGCAGTTGTACCTGCACAACCCAAACCTGTAACACAATCAGCCCCAGCAATCGGTAATGCTCCCATAACACCCATTAAACAGGTAGGAGTTCCTTCTAAACAGCCTGGAGCGGTAGCTGTGGTGGAAAGTAAACCGGTTGCCTCTGCAAGTGCCAGCAAAGACTCTTATCAAATTCAAATTGCCTCATTTAAAAAAAGGCAAGATGCCGAACACATGAAAGCCGCGCTGACTTTAAAGGGTTTTGATATCAGTGTTGTTCCTGTCTCACAACCTCAAGGCACTTGGTTCAGAGTGATTGTCGGCCCCTTTGGTTCGCGCACAGCGGCTGAAAAGGCACAGCTCACTTTGGCACAAAGTGAACATATTAAGGGAATGATTCGTAAGATGGACGCTTGAGAAGCTTGAGAGCCGCTGCTTCGCAGTTCTTGTCCAGTGATAGCTACATGATGCAGACCGTGAGGAAGTATGAGGTGCTCAATTTGTTTTCGAGGCCCCGCTGTGGGGCGCACATCGGGTTGATTAACGTCCTGAATTTTGTCTTAGCAACTAAGCTATGAGATGAATTTCCCAGCTCTATGCTAACGATTCAATAACTCAACATTGAAAAGAATGCGTTTTCGAATGTGTTAGCAGAGCGTCCTGATCATTTGAGGATTGCGTTATGCGTTTATCGGCTCGAAGATGTTCGGTAATCGCAAAAGAAAAGCTCGGATCCTGGGTAACCGGAAACTGTAAATCGCTCTTTTTTGTTAAGTGATGGGTTGAGTTAACGGCTTCTTCCTCCGCTGAAGTAATCATGCAATGATTCACCACCAAATGAGAAGCAATCAATAAACCAAACAGACCAAACAAGGTAGCACCTCCTACCGCACAAGCGCTACTTACTGCTAAAGCTGCCCCTGCGGTAAATACTATCGGCAGGGCTAATCCCCCTGTTGCGATGGTGGCGATGAGTACTGCACAAATAAGCAAACTGCTCGCACTAACCAGCAAGCCAATCGATCCATCAGAAGCCAAAAAACGCGTTGGCCAGCTCGCATTTTCATCTAAAGCACTATCAATAGACAATTGGACTCGGTAGGAATTAAATAAAATAAAAAAGGTCGTGGAAAGCATAATGACTAAAGGGATGAGTGGGGAGACAGCGATCCCTGCGATTGAAAAACTGATAATAAACGCGAGAAAAGCCACTGAGCTGTATGCTAATAACCCTTGATTTTGCAGAACATTCTTTTTCAAAAAACGATTCAGCTTATTATGCTGAAAGAGATAATCGAATGAACCATTTAAACTGATATCCGTAAAAAAAGCAGCTTTATCATCGGGCGATATTGCGCAGCTTACCCCACCTCGTTCAGACACAATTCTAGCGCAGGGCGCGTCATTTAAGCCATCACCAACAAACCAAATTCCCTCTGGGTTTTCTGTTTCATTCATTAATTTCAAAAGAAAATTTTCTTTATCTTGAGGTGTGTTTGCTGCATGAATATTTTTCTCCTCATCAAACACAGAGCCAATCTGGTGGTTAAAACCTTTTGCCGATGATTCACTGTCTCCCGTCAACATAATGATATTGACTGGTTGTTCTTTCAGGCGTTTAAGTGTTTTTTCAATGTTTTTCCTGGGTTCATGGCGAATAAAAATAACCCCTTGGTACGCATTGTTTTCCGCGACAAAAAGAGGAGAAAGCCCTGGGGGGATTTCCATTTCAGGTAAAGGGATATTCGCCTGCTTAAAAAACTCAGCATTGCCGAGGTGAATTCTTATTCCTTGCACATTGGCTGATAACCCGCGATTTTTAGTGTCCAGAATTTCATCTTTTACTTCGGCAAAAAGAGGAGCGGGCTTATTTTTCCAATAATGGGTAATTGCTTTAGCGATCGGATGTGCCCCACCGTGCGTTTTTTCTAACAAGTAAATTCGTTCCCATAATGAATTGGTAATGCCTTCAAAATGGGCAATGGTACTCTGGCCTGTAGTCAATGTCCCCGTTTTATCAAAGACCACCGTATGTATGTTATGGGAATGGGTATACAGCTCCTCATCACGCAAGTGGATTCCTCTATTCCCGCGATGAAAAACACTCACTAAATGAGGCAGTTGGTGGGCAATAGCAATCGTGCAAGGGCAAACTGCAAATAAAATGCCCATTACATTTTGCAGTAGTAAAGGCAGCGTAAGTATCCCTAAGGCTAAGGGAGCGGCGATCGACGCGATAATTCCTGCAAAAATCAAACCGGTATAAAGATAGGTAAACGTGGGTTTTGTTGCCGGGGCGGGTTCTCGGTTTGAGGTTATAATTTCTTTAATTTGCTCCTCATTGAGATGTAATTTAATCTCATCTTTCTTTTTAATGGCATTGATTTTTTTTTCGAATAAATGGAAATCAATAATTTTTACTTTTTCATATTCCCCATCGGGCTTAACGTAATACAGTTTCTGAGTATGTTCCTTTTTGATCAATAGATAGCTGTTGATGTATTTTGCAGGACTTGTAGGTAATTCGGAGATCAAATGGAGGCGAGTGACCTTGTTTTGGGCTCGATTGGCACGAAATAATATCCGATTGATTGTACTGTCATAAGCTTCATTTTGTGCATACACAGTAACGGTGCGCCCTAAATTAATTGCGCCCGCGGGAATAGAACTCAACACGGTTTTTTCAAGTTGAGACTCTCCTGAGAGAATGGACGCATCAACCATCGTGTCCCCGTTGATGAGAATGCAATCGACTGGAAAACATTCTCCGTGTTTGACAACAATACACATCCCCTCTTTAAGCTCATCCGTATTTTCTTGAGTCAATTTTTCGCTGGTAAACAAGCCATGAGTTGCCTCAAGAAATTGTTCAGTACCCACAGCAGACTGGATTAAGTGGGCTAATTCACTTTGTTCCGATGGCGATAATGCATAGCAGTCGTATTCATTTTCCATTTGTGGAAATAACGTTTGCATCCCTTTAAGCTGCATTTTCTTTGATTTATTAAGGACAACGCGTTTAATTTCATCCATGCCGTTAATTATGGTTATGAGCATCACAGGCATGATAAAACTCATGAATGCCATGGAAAAACTGCCCACATGGGGCATGTGAATGGAGTGATAGAGGGTATGCGCTAACGATAAAAACCAACCAAAGCTGATTGTGGTAGTCATGTTCGCTAAATTTTTATCACGCAAATTGCGGAAAAAATTAAGCAGGTATTCTCTTGCTGTGAAAGCAGTGGTTAAGAAACTAATACTCGTTAATGCAATAGTGAGTGGTAAGGAAGGAGGAAAGGCAAACCATAAAGCAATCATTACCCCCATCGCCAATAAATTGATTAATATATTGACCCAATTAGCCTTTCCTGAAACTTCTGATTGCGTATCATGAAGATCAGTAATAATTCGCAAATTGGCATCGGTTAAACGCGTTGTTAATTCCTCAAAAAAAGCTGTTTCTACATGTTCTTGAAGCAAAGCTTCTTCACTTTTAATCTTTATTTTTAAACTATGAATGCCCAATTCGTCAGGTTGCGGGTATTTGCACAGTTCAGCATCTTTGGGGAGATGGCCTTTGTCCCTAAACTCTTCAAATAGGGTAGTAAGGATGTGGTTGACGCTACTCCCACATCCTCCACACATGATTTTCTCAATTAAAATTTTCTTTTGCAGGATTACCTTTTTAGTCATCGCCGATCCCTTGAAAGAGGCATGCTGGTGAAGATTAAGATAATTCGTTCTAAATTACCACATAAAAATTGCAAATAAGGTACTTAGCGAGTAACAGTAACTCGCACATCCGCTGCATTTTTAATCGCGCAAGGTTTGCTCACCGAGACAGTAACTTGAGGGAGATGAAATTCGGTTTTAATTAACTGCGCCACTTCATTGGCAACTGTTTCAATCAGCTGAAAGGCATTCGCTTCAACATGATGAGTCACGCGCTGACAAAGTTTGTCATAATCAATGGTCGTCTCTAAGCGATCATCACACCCACTCAAATCGGTAGGAATAGTAATATCAAGCAGCAACCGTTGAGAAATCTGTTGTTCCCATTGATAAACACCAATGCGCGTTGCGACCGCTAAGGCTTTGATTTGTAGGCTATCCACTGCTTGCTCCACATAAGCCCTCTAATCTCTATTGCCATAAAGTAGATTGGGCTTGGCCCAACAAAAATGGGTGATTTAAGCAGAGTCCAATGTCGGCCAAGTCCCAACCTACTTAGAGAGCTGTTCTTTAACGATGGCGCTAGAATAACAATTCCTCTTCTGAAGAGCAATGTGGCCTTAGGCGCTTCGTGAAACTAGGGATTAACTGTTAACAAGTGCTCTGAAGTAAAGTCTGCTGGTTCTTCTTTAGGCGTAGAAAAAAGAGTTAAATTCGTTACATCCTCATAAGACGCTCTGAGTGCTTTTCGATGTACTCCAGTGAATGAGGATTCAGCAGTATTCACATTGCTCAAGGTTAAATCAGCTTTGTTTTCGGTGTCTGCTTTTATCGGTAAGGAAATGCCGAGTTTAACTTGAGGGGTAGTTGGTTTAGGGGAGTAGATGAATCCGAGAATTCTTAATTTGAACACCAATTTAATTGCTTCAAAGAAAGTTAATTCTTTATAACCGTGCTCAGCAGGGTTTTTCAATGTCTTTTTATAGTCTTTTGAAGACAACATGTCTATCTGGCTCACGTTAGTGCGAAAATAGATTTTTTGGTCAAGACCATAAATCAGTAAGGGTTGGGGTTGAGCTTTGGTGTAATCAATCTCAGGTAAAAAGGTTAAGCCACCGTAGTTAGCCGCTTCTAATGGCTTGCCTGTTTTCATTAACCGAGTAATGTCACCTAAGGAGTTATCCATCCCATTGATAAGCAAATTGCTGGTTTCGTCATTCCCTCGCTTAAAATATGTACCGTCCCCATAAGCTTGAGAATCTTCACGGAGAGTAATGTATTTCGACGAACCGTTAATTTCATAGGGATTAACTACTTTGACACTGTCCGTATTATCTTCGTTATGCATGTTGTTAATTAAAATGCCACCTAGCACACCAAAGCGTTTGGGCATTTCTTCACGAAGTAAACCAATACGACTTATATGGCCACCAGCAAAATGGTCTGAATAAAAATGCATGGCAAACAGGTCACGACTAACGGCTAATGCATGGTAACGGCGCCAAAGCTCAGTATAGAGCGCTCTTTCATCGGTAATTTGCTTGGAGGTGAAATGATACTGCGCTGGATTAGCCTTAATTTGCTCAACGATACGTTGTAATTCTGGAAATGCAGCTTTAGGTATTCTTCCGCGATGGTTCTCGGCTAATTGTTTAAAATAAAAGGCCAATGTTGCCATACGCAAAGCGGATTCGTGACCCACTATATAGGCTCGTGCCGACCACGGTGCAAAGTGGGCTGCATTTTGGTTTAACTTATCACTGTATCCTTTAACAGAGAAAGAATATACCAGTTGCTGAAAGAGGCTATTGAGCGATTTAAAAAAGGGAATATAAGTGGTGGTTTCAATGTCATAGATTTTATCAATATCTGCTTTTTTTACTGCGGGCGAAGCGAGATCATCATAGGCTTCCCGAAAAGCACGGGATTCTTTTGGAGAGACTGGGATTTTAAATAGTGCTTCATTCTCGGCAATGACATCGCCTGTCCTTGGAGGAAGGGTCAATTGATATCCCCAACCTGCTTTGGTGTAGTAGTCGCCAGCCATTGCGACAATATCACCGGCACTTAATTCCAATGCCAGGGGTATGGGAATGCCGTTGACCGTGCTCATCACAGTGACGAGGAGATCATTCTTAGGGTCCTCAGATAGGCTTGTGCTTTTTTTTAGATAGGGGTTATTGAGGGTTTCAATACGAATCTGATCACCAATTTGTTTATGTTCGTTCGTTTCCATTTGCCGCTTTATAAGTTGCAGTGTAAGTATTTTAATTGATAAAAATTAACACAATATTAAACCGATAAACATGTTACAATGGATAATTTTCATGTGGGTTGGGACTTAGGTCCAATATTAGGATGATGTGATGTTCTAAATTGCTAGGCTAAAGCCCTAATCTACGCATTCAATCTTATTTAAAATTGAGTCATTATGAACGATATGGGTGAATCTTTATTTATTCGGGCGCTGCAACGGAAAACAGTACCGCGTACGCCTGTTTGGTTTATGCGCCAAGCAGGCCGTTATTTACCCGAATATCGCAAAGTTCGCGCTCAGGCTGGTGATTTTTTAAACTTATGCAAGACACCGGAATTGGCTTGTGAAGTGACTTTACAGCCGCTAAGGCGTTTTCCTCTTGATGCCGCCATTTTATTTTCTGATATTCTCACCATTCCTGATGCAATGGGTTTAGGACTCTATTTTGTTGAAGGAGAGGGACCTTGCTTTGAAAAACCGGTGCGTGATATCAAAACAATCGATACGCTGCCGATTCCCACCGATGAATTAAGTTATGTGATGGATGCTGCGCGTCTCATTCGCCAGGAAATGCCTGCGCATTTACCGTTGATTGGTTTTTCAGGAAGCCCTTGGACTTTGGCTTGCTACATGGTGGAAGGAGCTTCTAGTCGGGAGTTTAACAAGGTTAAACAGTTGCTTTATACCGAGCCTCAAGCCATGCATCTTCTTCTCGATAAACTTGCTGAGGCTGTCAGTTTTTACCTGGAGGAGCAAATAAAAGCGGGCGTGAATGCACTCATGCTTTTTGATACTTGGGGGGGCATTTTAACCTCCCAGTCTTACCAAGAATTTTCGCTTAGCGCCATGACAGACATCGTGAATCGCTTAAAAAATAAATACCCTTTAATACCCATTATTCTTTTTACTAAAGGCGGCGGGCAGTGGCTAAAGCAAATGGCTGCCAGTGGTTGCGATGCACTGGGTCTGGATTGGACAACTGATCTTGGTTTGGCGCGCCAACAAGTGGGGCAAACAGTCGCTTTGCAGGGAAACCTTGATCCTTCGGTATTACTCGCCAATACTGAAAGTATACGGCATCAAGTGAAGCAAGTTTTGGCGTCTTTTGGCCATGGTTCAGGTCATGTCTTTAATCTTGGACATGGTATAACACCGGAGGTACCGCCTGAGCATGTCGCAGTGATGATAGAGGCGGTGCATGAATTTAGCCCTCGTTATCATGGTGAAAATGATGATAATCAATAGCAATTTTAAGCCTGCTTGGTGGTTAACCAGTTCACACGGTCAAACGGTTTATCCTACATTAGCTCGCTACATTAGTGCTCCTGTGGATTTAGTGGAACGACTTGAATTGCCTGATGGCGATTTTATTGATTTGGCGTGGGCGATTAATGGGTTGGATAGCCAAGCCCCGTTAGTGATTTTATTGCATGGCTTAGGTGGATCGGTTGAATCGACATATGCTGGTGGCTTCATGCAGGCCTTTAATCGCTGCGGTTGGCGTGCCGTACTTATGCATTTCAGAGGTGCAAGCCCAGAACCCAACCGTTTACCACGAGCCTATCATTCCGGTGATACAGGGGATGTCGATTATTTTCTTAAATTACTTGCTCAGCGTGAGCCTAACACTAAAAAAGCAGTGGTTGGGGTTTCGCTAGGGGGCAATGTCTTATTGAAATGGTTAGGCGAGCAGGGGTCGCAAACCTTGGTGAATGCTGCTGTGGCCGTGTCTGTTCCCTTCGAATTGCGTTTAGTCGCTGATCGAATCGGCCGCGGATTCTCCCGCATTTACCAAGCGTATTTGTTGCGCCGTATGAAACGCGTTTTTGAGCGCAAGAAAACCCTGTTCGATGATGACATGCCTCAAGCATTCAAAGACATGGATAAATGGCAATGCTTTTGGACTTTTGATGAATATGTAACAGCTCCGTTAAATGGTTTTCCGCACGTGCATGATTATTACAGAGAGGCCAGTTCCAGACCCTATATCGCTAAAATTGCCACGCCCACATTAATTATTCACGCGCTGGATGATCCGTTCATGACACCTGAAGTAGTGCCCTCAGAGGAAGAATTATCCAACGAGGTGACTTTAGAGCTCAGTGCAAAAGGAGGCCACGTGGGTTTCATCATGGGTAATCTGCCCGGTAAGCCTGTTTATTGGTTAGAGCAAAGAATTCCTGATTATCTTAGTCAGGTGTTTGTGGTGTGAGGGGCTCAAAAACCGGATAATCCGTCATTGCCCCCACTGCGGTTATTCAGAGGTGTTAAGAAAGAGCCAGAATTTCGCGATTTTCCGCTTCAATTAACTGGTCAAGCATGGCCGAAGTGCGACGGCTAAAAAAGCCCGCGCGAAGCACCCTTTCTGAATCACTTTCCTCAATGAGTTGCGTCAGTGTTTTGCTGCTATTGATTTCATCGGTTATTTTTTTAACTAAACATGCAATAGCTGCTGTTTTGCCATCTTTACGCTTATGATTCATCGAAAAGAAGCTCTCTTTTTCCTCTGCTAAGGTCTGTGAATGAGCGGCCAACTTATCAAGCGCTGTTTTGAAAAAACCATGTTGTTGGGTACGAATCTGGGTACGTAAACGCGCTCGTAATTCCGCAATCTGCAAATCTTTATTGCTCACTTGTCGCTGAAGCTCTCCATTATCCCTCTCTTTATTGGAAAGCTGCCGGCGAAGCTCCTCTTGTTCCTTCCCTAAAGTGGTGTACTGTTGCCTAAGCTCGGATAATTCTGTCTTTTGGCTCTCATGCTCCGATCGAAGAGTGGCTAATTTCTCGCCACGAGCCTCATGCAGTTGCTGAAGTTTAAACAGGTCTTCTTCGCGAGCTTTGCATTGTAAACGAAGATCAGTGATTTCCCTTTCCTGACGACTACGCTGTGAAAGATGAGTGCTTACTTCGAGAGCGCGGGTCTCGCACAGTTGCCGCTGAGCTTGTAATTCTTCTGCAACAAGCTGGTGCTGCTTACTAAGAGCGATGTGTTTCTCGTCTTGAACCTGACGTAATCGCAAAAGTTCGGCCTGTTCTTCTTCCAAGCGCATCTTATGGAGCTGTAATTCTCTAAGTTCTTCTTTCAGCTTTTGACATTGGAAGCTCAGCTGCTCATGGTCATGATTTTTTTGCAAAAATTGCTGACGAAGCGATTCGATTTCTTGAAGTTTGGCCAAATTATCTTTTCTTAGCGTATCGAGGGTTTGATTTATTTCAATCAGCTTTTGATCTCGTTCTAAAGTGGCTGCCTTTTGCCGCTCATTGCTTTCAGAGAGGCATTTTGTTTCTTCTTCTTTAATTTGAAGCTGTCTTAATAAAACGGATTTCTCTGATGTCAATCTCTGACCCGTTTCAGCAAAAAATTTTGATTGGGTTTCGGCGGACTCTAGCCTCACTGTAAGTTGTTCAATGGCTAGTTTGTCTTCATCCATTAGGAAATGTCGTTCATCCACATGAACGAGATCTTCCGAGGACATTTCTTGTGGTGTTTTTCCTGCGGTATTTTTAGCGTTGGGATTGGCATTAATAGAAAGCAAATTATCGCGTAATTTTTGGGCTTTGCTAAGATGGGCTTGGAGTTGTTTTCGTTCAGTAGTATTGCTTGCTACTTCTAAACGTACTTGTAATTGAGTACATATCAGATAAGCAAGATGTAAAGCCGTATTGCCTTTTTCATCCCTGCTATTGTTTGGATTAACTAAAGTGCGCAAATGCGATAACTCAGTATCGGTGCAATTGGCATAGAGCCTAACTATTTGTTGAGGTCGCAATTGCAGTTGGCTTAAATGAATAGCAATGCGATGAGGTTCTATTTTTTGAATTTTTGCTCCACCAAATTCGACCAATAATTGTAAGCTGGTTGGAGAAAGCGCTTGCAGCGGGTGATGACCACAGCGGCGATTTAAGAAATCATGAACACCTTGTCTTCCTTCTTGTGCTAACTGGAATAGTTTTTCAGGGGAAGCATTAAAATCCATCGCGCCAACATCACGTGTATTGATATAAATAGTGCGCTCATTATCGGTGCTTTCCAAATGAGTATGCTCTTGATGATAAAGCAGAGAACTAATCAGTGCTGAGAAATAGCCAAACCCGCCATCAATTTTTTTAGCTGCGGCTTTAATTCCGCGTTCAAATTCAAGTTTTTCATCCGGGGTAGCAAGGTAGAATCCGAGGACATTTGGATTATACGTTTGCTGTTTGCTGCTCATGTCTTTATCAAAAGCGCGCACAGGATAGTTATCCATGACGCCGCCATCGATCAAATCAACATCCACATAGTCTGGGTGAATCTCGCGTGTGAAATCTCCTCCTTTTTCTACCCGGATATAGTATTTATGGGGTCTAAAGGCGATAGGAAAGGACATTGAAGCCCTAATCGCGTCAGCCACTATGGCGTTAGGCGTCTCCTTCGCTGAAAACCACACCGCATGTGCACGGTTCACATCGGTTGCCACCACACGCAGATCTTTAAACCCCGCATCGGCTAAATCTTGGAAAGTGACTAACTCAGGGTGCTCTTGCAAGAAGGTGCTGAGTTTTGAATCTTTAATTTTGTCTTTGATTCTTGCTCTAATCCAATCTAAGAATAAATCCCCCTTCATAATGCCTTTATTCACGGTAATGGTGTCAATCAGTGCTTTTGCTTTGCTTACATCACCAGGAGAAAGTGCGGTCCATAAAGCACCACTAGCAATCCCACTTGAAAAATTGGCAATGAGGCGTTCTAAAGCTTCTTTTTGTTGGTTAAAAGCGGGATCGATTGGATCAACAAAGTCGAGTAAATTCACTTTCCCCATGATTTGCTCGAATTCGTTTTCATCATAGTTTAAAGCGATTAATCCTGCTGTGATTGCACCGGCTGAAGCACCAGCAACAGCGTCTATCTCTTCAAGTTTAAAGAGGCCTTTTTGTATCGCTTCTTTAATGGCATAAGGATAGGCAGCCCCTTTTACGCCTCCTCCTCGGATAGCGAGCTTTGTGTATTTACCCGTAGCGGAGGTGTGTAGTGCAGATTCTGGCTCAAGCGAAGGGTGAGTGAGGTTTTTTAATCGGGCTTTAATCGTGGGATTTTCGGTTAAGTGTTCTGGCAAATTTCCTTCTGCATCAGGAATTGTAAAATCAGCACCATAATAATTGAAGAGAGTAAAAAAATTGGATTGCTCGGTTGCTGCAGCATAATGAACTGCTGTTTTTCCAGTTTCATCCTGAAAATTGGGATTCGCTTTTTCCTTGAGAAGTAAAGCGGCGATATGCGGTTTTTTTCGTATAATGGCCACACTTAGCCAAGTGGGCTCAAGAGACACGCCTGAATCAAGAAGTTTTTTAATAAACAAGGCATGATCAGTATTTTCTTGCGCTGTGAAGATTAATTGTTCTGCCCATTTTTTTCTAATATGGATGTCCGCTTGTTGGAGTAATTCTTTATTTAAGAGGCCATTGAGGACAGAAAAATGATTCGCTTTAAGAGCGAGTTCGACTAGATCGATGTAGTTATTAAGATTAATTTTTTCATGAAAAGCCTCAAAAAAAACGCAGACCGCAGTAGGATGATTTTCTATCAGTACCTCTTTAAGTAATGCTAATTTTCTCTCTTCGGGAATATAAGGCACAAGAGCATTAAGAAACTCCCGAGGAAGATTGTTTTTTAGAGCAAAAATAACAATATCTGAAAAAGCCACCTCTGCTCGCCAATTTTCTTTATTTTCAGTAGCCAATAAATGAAGTATTTCTTGGATTCGGGCTAAGTATATGCCACGAAGGGAATCAGGTGCAGTATGGTATTTATTGACTAGGTAAACGAGCGGGAAAAGATTAGCCCCTTCTTTTTGGTTTGTGGCAAATTGATGGTGCAGTAGCGCACTTAGAACAGATTCCTTCGTAGAAACTTTTGCATCTTGCGCGCAGGTTGTAAGCTGCTGTTTTAGATCTTCAGGTTTACAGGTATTTAGAAGGGTGAGTAGTTTTGCGCCAGCGCTATAGGATAAATTAGCCATCGGACCACCAAATAAAAGTCAAAATGGCGACATATTACTACATGTTTACAAAATTAGTCCACACTATGTTGATTTTCGATAATTAGATGAAAATAAGAACAATAATAAGTTGTCGTGTTCCAGGGCTCTTAAGAAGGTAAAAATCGAGCCAATGAAGCTATTAGGCTGAATAACCCAGCCTCCTTCCCTTGCATCGGCCCGCTTGTCGCCGGCGGAGAAATTAAGGATAAGGAGGTGGTGTTATTGATGCACCTGATTTGTATCTGCTTTGAAAGCCAAATTCAATCAGTACTAGCTATTAGTGAGGAACAAGGTTGCTTCTTTCTTCAGGCTGCGATGAAGAGGGAAAGCAATCCGCGAAGCAGTCACTTACTGCAGAAACAACAGTAGCTCCACCGCGAGTAAAGATCGAAGCAACTGCCAGAGGGGTTGCAATAGCAGCGATTAAAACCAATGCAGCAGCGGCGATAGCACATCCAATAGTAGCTAATGCTGCAATACCACCTACAACGGCTGCACCTTTCGCAGTCTTTGCAGCGTCTTTATTAAAAATACCAATAACACCCGCGCCTGTTGCAAAGAGTAAACTTACTGCGGATACAGCAGCCGCTACCGCAGCGCCGATTGCAATAACACCAGCAACAATCCCTAAAGTTAGGGGGATAGTCACAGGTCCTGCCACAGTCCCTGCTAGGTCCTGACCACTTTTATAAGGAGTAAAAAATCCAGGGCGATTCTTGTATTTCTCTATTGCAATTTTCCATAATCTTTCTTGCGCTTCCTCCTTCGCCGCTCCCTCGCCAGACATAGCTGTTATTGCGAGAGCCCTTATTTCCTCAAAAGTTAGTTCTGTTGATTCAGATGGTATAGAACGGTCTTGCCTTGTTTGCATACTTAAACTCCATTCGTGGTTAAAATTTTCCCATTATACAAAAAAATCACTCATTGTTCAATCCATAGGAATAAAAAAAGAATTTTGCACTATTTTGAGCACATTATCTACGTCTTAAATTCCCTTGTCAGCTGGATTGCCATTTCGAGGGATTGTTCGTAATTGAGCCGCGGGTCAACCAGACTTCGGTAAGCATGCTTTAAATCGTCCTCATTCAAACCCCGGGCTCCGCCAATGCATTCAGTGACATTATCACCCGTTAGTTCAAAGTGAACCCCGCCTAGATAACTGCTCATCTCATGATGAATTTTAACCGCTTGGCGTAGCTCGCTTAAGATGTTATCGAAGTGTCTGGTTTTAATGCCATCCGCTGTGGTTTCGGTATTGCCGTGCATGGGATCGCATGACCAGGTCACTGGGCATTTGGTTTCACGTACGATATCAATGAGAGGAGGTAGTAATTTATCAATTTGTTTCGCACCTAAGCGCGTGATCAGTAACAAACGGCCTTCTTGATGTTCCGGATTTAAAATCTGGATGATTTCTTTTAACCATTCTTTTGTAGCATTTGGTCCTACTTTTATACCAATCGGATTTTGGACACCACGAAAAAATTCCACGTGTGCGCTATCCACTTTTGCAGTGCGCATGCCAATCCAAGGGAGATGGGCAGATAAGTCATACCACAGACCATCATGCAAATGGCGAGTTAAGGCTTGTTCATAATGCAAATGCAAAGCCTCATGGGAAGTGTAGAAATCTACCTTATTAAGGTTGCTAGAGCGAAAGCCATCGATCGCTTCAATAAACTCCAGTGATTCTGTCAAGGAGCGTACCATATCATGGTACTCATCGGCCTGAGGAGAGTGTTCTACAAAGCGTAGATCCCAGCGTTGCGGGTAGTTTAAATCAGCAAAGCCACCATCAAGCAATGCACGAACAAAGTTAAGCGTCATTGCTGCACAGCTATAACCTTGAAGCATCAATTTAGGATTAGGGAGGCGGGAGGCAGCATCGAATTGTTGAGAGTTTATCAAGTCACCCCGATAACTGGGCAGCGTGACGCCATTAATTGTTTCTTGGTCAGAAGAGCGTGGTTTAGCATATTGCCCCGCAATACGCCCAATTCGGACAATTGGTTTTCTCATTCCGTAAATCAAGATGAGACTCATTTGCAGCAAAATTTTAAGCTTGTTACTAATGATGTCTGAGCGACAGTCACTAAACGATTCAGCGCAATCACCACCTTGTAGAATAAACGCTTCACCCCGACCCGCCTTTGCAATGGCTCGCTTTAAATTTTTAACTTCGCCCGAGGTGACGAGGGGGGGAAGTTGACTTAATTGTTCAACGACGCGCTCGAGTTGATTTTGATCTGGATAGGTAGCGGCTTGTTCATAGGAGAACTGCTGCCATGAAGTAAGCGACCATGCCCGCATAAAACAAAACCTCTTGATTATCTATAATACTGAGTATGCGATGAATGAACACTTCACGCAAGTGAATGCGTTGCTTTTCATTCTCTAAAGATAAAATTCCCGTGAATTGCACTTGAATTTTTCTTATTAGTCCCCAACTACACTGACCAATATTTTTGGAGACTCCTATGAATAAAGATAAGAGCAAAGATTGGCGAAAAATAAAAAAAGAAAGTGAATTAGACGAAATGGAATCCAGCGAAGAAGAAAGGGAAGACGACGAAGAAGGCGGTGCTTCGGGTGGTGAAGCAGCTTTAGAGCATCCGAGCTACGCTGTTTTAGAAGAGAAATTAACCTTGGCCGAGCAACAAGCGCATGAAAACTGGGAAAAAGCGGTTCGCGCTATGGCTGAATTAGAAAATGTTCGTCGTCGCGCTGAGCGCGATGTGGCTAATGCTCATCGCTACGGTCTCGAGAAGCTAATTCATGGTTTTTTACCCGTGATCGATAGTCTTGAACAAGCATTACAACTTGCTGAAAAACATGCGGATGAAAGCATGCGTGAAGGATTATCACTGACAATAAAATTGTTTATGGACGCATTGAAAAAGCTCGAGGTTGAACAAATTGATCCGCTTGGTGCTGTCTTTAATCCCCAAGAGCATGAAGCGATGTCAATGCAAGAAGCGAAAGACGCTGAACCCAATACGGTGCTGGCAGTGTTTCAAAAAGGATACAAATTAAATGACCGAGTGATTCGTCCAGCAAGGGTGATTGTTGCTAAGCCAAAACCGATAAACGAAAAAGCTTGAAATTAGCAAACGTCATCCCCATATGAGAAACATTGCAATAAATACATAGATTGGAGCAAGATAATGGCAAAAATTATTGGAATCGACTTAGGCACCACAAACTCTTGTGTGGCGATAATGGAAGGCGATAAACCACGTGTGATTGAAAATAATGAAGGTCATCGTACGACTCCTTCGATCGTTGCTTACACGAATGATGACGAAATTTTAGTGGGGCAAGCTGCTAAACGCCAAGCGGTAACCAATCCAGATAATACGCTTTACGCAGTTAAACGCTTAATTGGACGCCGATATGATGATCCTGTGGTCCAAAAAGACATCAAAATGGTTCCTTACAAAATCATTAAAGCCGATAATGGTGATGCGTGGGTACGTGTGAAAGGTCAAGATAAGGCGCCTCCGCAAATTTCTGCTGAAGTATTACGCAAGATGAAAAAAACAGCCGAAGATTACTTGGGCGAACTTGTGACAGAAGCGGTCATTACTGTACCTGCTTATTTCAACGACTCACAACGCCAAGCGACTAAAGATGCTGGGCGTATCGCTGGTTTAGAGGTCAAACGGATCATTAACGAACCTACAGCTGCAGCCCTTGCTTATGGTATGGATAAAAAGCGCGGTGATTCCGTCATTGCAGTCTATGATCTGGGTGGTGGTACTTTTGATATTTCCATTATTGAAATCGCTGAAGTGGATGGTGAACATCAATTCGAGGTGTTAGCAACTAATGGCGATACTTTCCTTGGTGGTGAGGATTTTGACTTAGCGTTGATTGAGTACTTAGCCGCTGAGTTTAAAAAAGACACTGGAATTGATTTGCACAATGATCCTTTAGCGCTGCAGCGTTTGAAAGAAGCAGCAGAAAAGGCCAAAATTGAGTTATCTTCTGCGCAGCAAACCGATGTCAATCTGCCTTATATCACTGCTGATGCTTCTGGGCCAAAACACTTAAACATCAAGTTAACTCGAGCCAAATTGGAATCACTCGTGGAAAAATTGGTTGAGCGTACGGTTGAGCCTTGCAAAATTGCATTAAAAGATGCTGGACTGAACGTTTCACAAATTAACGAAGTGATTCTTGTCGGGGGACAAACTCGCATGCCAATGGTCCAAAAAACCGTACAAGATTTCTTTGGTAAAGAACCGCGTAAAGATGTTAACCCTGATGAGGCTGTGGCTATTGGTGCTGCTATTCAAGCGGCTGTATTGTCAGGTGAAGTAAAAGACATCCTATTACTTGATGTTACACCACTGTCTTTAGGTATTGAAACCTTAGGTGGCGTCATGACTAAACTGATTGAAAAGAACACTACCATTCCAACAAAAGCCAATCAGGTATTTTCTACAGCAGATGATAGACAAACTGCCGTAACCGTACATGTATTGCAAGGGGAGAGAGAGCAAGCTTCCGCGAACAAATCGTTAGGTCGATTTGACTTAACCGATATTCCGCCTGCTCCCCGTGGCGTGCCTCAAATTGAGGTGACTTTTGATATTGATGCCAACGGTATCTTGAATGTTTCTGCTAAAGATAAAGCAACCGGTAAGGCACAGTCCATCGTCATTAAAGCATCAAGTGGTTTGAGCGAAGAAGAAGTTCAAGCCATGGTTAAAGATGCGCAGTCTCATGCAGAGGAAGATAAAAAATTCAAAGAGATGGCTGAACTTCGTAATCAAGCTGATGGTCTCATCCATAGCAGTGAAAAATCGCTGAAAGATTTAGAGAGCGAATTATCTGCAGAGGAAAAAACCAGTATAGAAAAAGCGATTGCCGAGTTAAAAGAGGCGGTGAAAGGCAATGATAAAGCACTCATCGAAGATAAATTGAAAGTCTTAACCAATGCTTCTGGTAAAATGGCGGAACGCATCTATGCAAAAAAATCAACTGAAAGTCAAACTGCAGCCCAAGAAGCCGCTCAAAGCGATCAGACCCAGCATGAAACTAAGGCTGAAGAAGGGGTGGTCGATGCTGAGTTTGAGGAAGTTAAAGAAGAAGATAAGAAGTAATACGTATTAAGTTATTAATGCGTATTGTGCCGTCCCGAACGAAGTGAGGGATCTCCTAACGAGGGGGTCCTTTGTTTCGCTTTGGATCCCTATTTTTAATTGGTGTTTGAGTTATGGATCAGAAGGATTATTACGAAATTCTCGGTGTTAGTCGCGGGGCTGACGAATCAGAAATTAAGAAGGCTTATCGCAGATTGGCGATGAAATATCATCCCGACCGTAACTCGAATAACAAAGAGGCCGAGGAAAAATTCAAAGAAGTCCAAAAGGCTTATGGGGTATTGTCTGATTCCCAGAAGCGTGCGGCTTATGATCGCTTTGGCCATGCCGGTGTTGATCCTTCAATGGGGGGGGCTGGCGGTGGTTTTGGTGGGTTTGGTGGCTTTGGGGATGTATTTGAAGATATTTTTGAAAATATTTTCTCAGGTGGCCGCGGCCAAGGGCGCCAATCTAGAGGCCAACGCGGCGCGGATTTACAATTTAATGTGAGCTTAACGCTAGAAGAAGCAGCACTAGGCAAGCAACTGGAGATCACGGTTCCGCGACATACCGGTTGCCAGGTTTGCAATGGGTCGGGTGCTAAAAAGGGAACACAGCCAAAAACATGTGAAACCTGTAATGGAGTAGGCCAGATAAGAATTCAGCAAGGCTTTTTCTCAATTCAACAAACTTGTCCAAGCTGTCACGGTGAAGGTCATGTCATCACCGATCCTTGTCCTAATTGCCATGGACAAGGCCGCGTTAGAGAAAGTAAAAAATTAACCGTTAAAATACCGGCTGGTGTTGATAATGGCGATCGGGTGCGTTTAACGGGTGAAGGAGAAGCCGGTGCGTATGGTGGAGGCCCGGGGGATCTTTATGTCCAAATCAATGTAAAACCTCACACGATTTTTGAGCGCCATGAGAATGATCTTCACTGTGAAGTGCCCATCAGTTTTACCACAGCAGCACTGGGTGGCTCCATCGAAGTACCTACTTTGGAAGGCAGGGTGACACTAAAGATTCCTCATGAAACGCAAACGGGCAAAGTTTTTCGTTTACGCGGAAAGGGAATGAAATCGGTTCGTGGTTATGGCACAGGCGATTTGTTATGCAAAGTAGTCGTTGAAACCCCGGTAAACTTATCACGTGAGCAGAAAGAATTATTGACCCAGTTGCAAGATTCATTAGCTACGAGCAAAAGCCACTCCCCCCGTTCGAGTTCATGGTTTGATGGAGTTAAAAAATTTTTTGAAGACATGAAGTTTTGATCACTTAGTCCCTCTTTGCGTCCGCGGACAAGGACCCGTAGCTGGGGCTTTTATCATTGAAGTTTTTGGTCAACACTAGACGTCTCCATTTGGACTAGGTGTAGTGTTTTAAAGAGCGGAACGCAGTGAATAATGTTCGTTTGGTGCGATTGCCGTGCTTTTTGGCTAAAACAGTGGAAATAACTACAAAGCCTGCGGTACAATCAGTCATTTTGCTTTGCACAGTGCAATACTCTAATAAGAGCCATGTATGTTTAATAAACCAGCAATATTAGTTCTTGCCGATGGTACAGTGCTGCACGGGATGTCTGTTGGTGCTAATGGTGATTGCGTGGGGGAATTAGTCTTTAATACCTCCATGACCGGTTATCAAGAAATGTTGACCGATCCCTCTTATGCTAAACAAATTATTACTCTGACAACAGCTCACGTGGGAAACACCGGTTGTAATTCAGACGATATGGAGTCCTCACGAATTTGGGCAGCAGGCTTGGTCATGCGTGAATGTTCATTACAACCCAGTAATTATCGTTCGCAGCAATCTCTCCCCGATTGGCTAAAAAAACACGGTGTCGTGGCTATTGCAGGATTAGATACACGCGAATTGACGATTCGCTTACGTGAGCAAGGCGCAATTGCTGCATGCATTAGCACCAATGTTCAGCGTCCAGAGCTCGCATTCGAAAAAGCCCGCTCTTTTACAGGAATGGAAGGAAGTGATTTAGCTTGTGAAGTTTCTAGGCAAGCGATCGAACGTTGGCATTTAGGTCGCGGGGAGTGGGGCACTTCTTCTAAGCCACCGCAGTATCACGTTGTGGCTTATGATTTTGGGGTGAAACACACTATCTTGCGAATATTGCATGATAAAGGTTGCCATGTCACTCTGGTTCCCGCGCAAACCACGGCACAAGAAGCTTTAGCGCTTAATCCGAATGGTATTTTCTTATCAAACGGCCCTGGCGATCCTTTGGCTTGTGATTATGCAATAAAAGCAACGCAAACATTTATAGAAGCTGGTATTCCTTTATTCGGTATTTGCTTAGGATTTCAAATACTTGCATTAGCATGTGGTGCAAAGTCATTGAAAATGAAATTTGGTCATCATGGTGGCAATCATCCTGTCGTAGAAACGAATGAATCTAAACGCGTCTTCATCACAAGCCAGAACCATGGTTTTGCTATTGACGAAGCGTCATTGCCTGACTCGTTAGAGGTGACTCATCGTTCATTATTCGATCAAAGTTTGCAGGGAATTCGACATAAACATAAACCTGCTTTAGGTTTCCAAGGACATCCCGAAGCGAGCCCTGGACCTCATGACATCGATATTCTATTTGATGAATTTATTACCATGATGGGTTAACTAAGCGATATTAAACGACGTATTAGGTAATTCTAATAGGGCTGAACACTTATTTTTCGTAATAGCTCTCTTCTTATCCGCGGCTTGTCCGCGGGACGTAGAAATAAAGATGAGACGGAGTTATTACTGTTTTCAGGGTGAAATAACGATAAGAGGAAATAGTGTGAGTGATTTTCATGTTTTTACGTCAGAATCCGTTTCTGAAGGGCATCCAGATAAAATAGCCGATCAAATTTCTGACGCTGTCCTGGATGCCATTTTAGGTAAAGATCCCAGAGCCCGTGTTGCTTGTGAAACATTCGTTAAAACAGGAATGGTATTGGTGGGGGGGGAAATCACGACTTCGGCTTGGGTTGATGTCGAAGCCATTACCCGCGAAGTCATTAAAGATATTGGTTATGACAGCTCGGAAATGGGTTTCGATTGGGCATCCTGTGCGGTATTGTCCGCGATAGGTAAGCAATCTCCTGATATTGCTCGTGGTGTCGATAACCAAGAAACAAAAATTCTAGGAGCCGGTGATCAAGGTTTAATGTTTGGTTATGCGAGTCGCGAAACTGATGTCTACATGCCAGCTCCTATTGCATACTCACACCGATTAATGGAAAGACAAGCCAAGCTTCGGAAAAGCAAGCAATTAGATTGGCTTCGTCCTGATGCAAAATGCCAACTTACTCTGAAATACATGGATGGAAAGCCTGTGGCTGTGGATACCGTTGTATTCTCCACCCAGCACTCTCCCGATATCAGCCATAAAGATTTGATTGAGGCAGTGCGCGAAGAAATCATTAAACCCATTTTGCCAGCAGAATGGCTGCTTCCAAAAACGCGTTATTTTATTAATCCCACTGGTCGATTCGTGATCGGTGGACCTCTTGGCGATTGTGGCCTGACTGGGCGTAAAATCATTGTCGATACTTATGGTGGTATGGCTCGGCATGGGGGTGGGTGTTTTTCGGGTAAGGACCCCTCTAAGGTTGATCGTTCTGCCGCTTATGCGGCACGCTACGTGGCTAAAAACCTTGTGGCTGCGGGGATTGCCGATAAATGTGAAATTCAAGTTTCTTATGCAATTGGTATCGCTGAGCCGACCTCCATTAGCGTGGATACCTTTGGTACTGGGAATTTGCCCAATAATGTGATCATTGATTTGATCAATACCCATTTTGATTTAACGCCGCAGGGTATTATTGATCATCACGAATTATTACGGCCTATTTATCGCAAAACGGCAGCTTATGGACACTATGGCCGGGAAAACTTTCCCTGGGAACGCTTAGACAAAGCTGAAATTCTAGCGAAAGCATTGTAAGCCTAACTTTAGATATGAGGACACCAAATGAAACAGGATGCTGTGATAGCAACAAATCAGACAAAATATGATTTTAAAGTAGCTGACTTATCGCTTGCTGGCTGGGGACGCAAGGAAATTGCGATCGCCGAGACCGAAATGCCGGGATTAATGGCCTTGCGGGAAGAATTTGCTGACAAAAAGCCATTGAAAGGTGCTCGTATCGCTGGATGCTTGCATATGACTATTCAGACAGCAGTTTTAATTGAAACGCTATTGGCGTTGGGCGCTGAGGTTAGATGGTCATCGTGTAATATCTTTTCCACTCAAGATCATGCTGCGGCAGCGATGGCACAGGCGGGTATTCCTGTCTTTGCTTGGAAGGGTGAAACAGAAGAAGAATATTGGTGGTGCGTCGAACAAACACTTTATGGGCCAAATGGTTGGACCCCAAATTTACTCTTGGATGACGGAGGAGATTTAACTCAGATTATTCATGAAAAACACCCTCATCTTCTCGAAGGAATTAAAGGTGTGTCTGAGGAAACCACAACAGGGGTCGCTAGACTTTATGAAATGGCGAAAATAGATCAATTAAAGCTCCCTGCCATTAACGTGAATAATTCCGTCACTAAGTCTAAATTTGATAATTTATATGGGTGCCGTGAATCACTTTTAGATGGTCTAAAACGTGCTACAGATGTCATGATCGCAGGAAAAATTGCGCTTATTCTGGGTTATGGTGATGTCGGCAAAGGCTGCGCACAAGCTTTACGAGGCCAAGGTGCAACCGTATGGATAAGCGAGATTGATCCCATTTGTGCTTTACAAGCAGCGATGGAAGGTTATCGCGTTGTGACTCTGGACGATGTGGCTGAACAAGTGGATATCGTCGTGACAGCAACGGGTAATTATCACGTCGTAAGCCACGAACACATGCGACGTATGCGCAACCAGGCTATTTTATGCAACATAGGCCATTTTGATTCCGAAATTGATATTCAAAGCTTACGTCAATACACCTGGGAAAACATAAAGCCTCAAGTCGATCATGTGATTTTTCCGGATGGCAAGCGAATCATTATACTTGCCGAGGGCCGATTAGTTAATTTAGGCTGTGCTACTGGACACCCCAGTTTTGTGATGTCTGCTTCGTTCACTAATCAAGTTCTGGCTCAGATTGAACTGTTTCAAAATGGACAAAATTATGAGAAACAGGTCTATGTCTTGCCTAAACACCTGGATGAACGAGTTGCTCGCTTGCATTTAGATCGTATTGGTGCAAAGTTAACACAACTGACTAAGGAACAGGCTGCCTATATCGGTGTTCGAATCGAAGGACCTTACAAGCCCGATCATTATCGTTATTAATGTAAGCGTTCATCAAGGTCATGTACTGTCGCAAAAAGGATTATTGGGTAAGTTGGCCTCGGCCTAACAAGTTTAGAGATTCATTCTAAGGTTGGGCAAAGGTCCAACCTACTTTAATTTGATTTAATTGTTTGAGAAGTCACAAAATTCTACCGCCGTCCCTTAAGAAAATAAGTGCGCATTTTGCCTTTGCCTTTCACTTCAATCTCATCTCTTTCTTCAATAACGAAATGCTCTTCAAGGAGTAATGCCATCTTCTCGGTAATCTGAATTTCTCCCGGAATATTAGTCGCTTCCATCCGACTTGCTGTATTAACTACATCACCCCAAACATCGTAGATAATTTTTCGATGGCCAATCACCCCTGCAATGACAGCTCCACAGGTCATCCCTATGCGAACTTGTAATGCTATTCCATAAAGTTGAGAAAATTCTTTCGCTTTTTCCTTAATTGCAAGCGCGAAATCAGCCATGCGAAAAGCATGATCTGCGGCCGGTTCAGGAATTCCCGCCGCGGCCATGTAAGAGTCACCAATTGTTTTAATCTTTTCAACCCCATACTTTTGGGCAAGATCATCAAGCTCATCAAAAAGATGTCCTAGAATATCAAACATTTTACTCGTGCCTATTTTCACCATCATGGAAGTGAAATCGACGATATCACAGAACAGAATACTGGCTTGAGGGTATTCATCGGCAATAATTTTTTCACCTTTTTTAAGTCGTTCTGCAACAGCAGAGGGAAGGATGTTAAGAAGAAGCAATTCATTTTCTTTGGCTGCGCTGGAAATACGATGTAAAGCTTTGCTAATTGAAATCAACATAAAAACAGTGGACAAGACGGCAAGGATAATGGCAAGTGAAATGATGCGGGTAATCTCTTGAGAAAACTCTTTGTTTTTTTGAGTCGTTCTTTCAATTACTTTTTCGATAAACAATTGAATGGGAGCCATGATTTTTGCTTTGGCCTCCATGTATTCCTTACCAAAAACTAAATTGATAGCTAGTTTTTTATCGGGCTCTCCCTGCAGAGTATACTGACCGGTTCCATTATCAAATTTTCCTTCAGCAGCATTCATGGCTTTGATTTCAATTGCAGCAAGTGCATTACTCGATTCTTGTGCTTGTCGCAGAAGATCAAATTCCTGGAGAGAAAAACCACGTTCTATCATCATCTGTACCAACGATTTTGGTTTCCCATACGGTTTTGGTCTTTTATTGTCGAACACCAGATCCCAATAGACAGTGTCGTATCTTTCTGGCCGCGGACTTGTGCCATTGCGAATGGAAAGAATTTCATTGAAATAATCAAGGTATTTTTTGTCCCCTGTGACCACATAAAGACGAACCATCTTAGTTAAATCGTCTGATGAGGTTCGCAGTTCCTGAGCAATACGATAGGATTCGTAACGTTCATCGCTGCTTTGCAGTTGCAGGGTGGAGAGATGTTTCAACCATAATAGGCAACCAAGCAGGGCAATGATAAGAAAGATTAATCCAATAAAGAAAAAAACCAACAGATAATCTTGCTTGAAATGAAAACGGCGCATTCTTCTTTCCTTTAATATAAAGAGCTGCGTAAAGAAAAATTTTTTTAAGACTCATCTTCTTGGATAAAAATTATTTAATCCCTCTCATTAGTTTAGGTCTACTTTCGGACATGATACCAAGTTATTGCAAAAAATTATGACCAGGTTTAGTGTTTTCGCTATTCTGGGCTATTGCTTTATCTTTCATCACGTTAACAGTTTATAGCACTATGAGTTATGTGTTTGATGATTGTACTCAATTGGAGGAAAACCGTTTTACGCAGCGAAATTCTAATATGGCCCTACTTTCAACCCTACTCTTTCAAATAATCGTTTAGAATCCTCAAGCATATCCAAAGCCGGCTTTGTAGGGTTCTTAGCAGAGTTAGGGATTGCAAATAAAGTAATAGCTTTTGCGCATAAAGCTTGTAGTCCATAAATTATTTGCTCATTCATTGGATCTGGATCGATGAACGATTTTTTCTGATTATTCCACAGAATTTTTTCAATTTGATCCCTAGTTTCTTTGCTCAAGCCTTTATACCCATTGTAGTTTTGCGTAAAAGTGGATTTTAGTTCTAGCCGTGTTATTTTGGAGTGTGCTAAGAATGGGAGTAAGGAAACCATCTGGCTATCATCAAGGAGATTAGCTGACAAGCAAAGTGATGTAAGATGTCTAGTGCATAGGCAAGAAAAAGCGTCTTGCAATTCTGTGAGGGATAAAGAATTTAAACCATTTTCACTCCAATCAAGCGAAACCAAGCCTTTAGGCAAAACTGCAAACAGCTCATTGAGGTTGGCACCCGTTGTTCTTCCGATGGCATTGCCTAAATCTAAATGTTTGAGTTGTTTTGGAAACGATGAAATAATTTGAATTTGTTCTTCATGGGTATAATTACCCAGATAATTGCCTCTAAAACTAAGAGAGATTAGGTTTTCAGGTAGAACCTTCAAAACTTCAACGACTTCTGCAGCCGAAAATTTTTCATGGAGTTTAATCCAGTCCAGATTGAGAGACTTTAAACCTTGAGGAAGCGCTTTTAAAATTTTGATTAGGTCACTAGCAGAGTAATTTTCTAAAGCATTTGAAGCTAGGTTTAAAGATTCTAACTGAGGTGGCAAAACTTTTATAACTCTAACTAAATCATCCGCTGGGAGCCAATGAAGATAATTATACGATAAATCCAGGTTCACAAGATCTCTAGGCAATCCGTTTAATATTGTAATCAAATCATCAGTTGAGAACGGGCGCCGTCCATCATAATAACCTCCTAAATCATTTTGAGATAATTTGATAGCTTCGACTTTTTTGGGTGATTTTTTTAGAATTTTAACAAACAGTTCAGGGGGTACATGTCCACCACTCACTGGACTCAAACGTAAATTACTCAAATTGAACTCTTTGGTGTCAGGTGGTATAGTTAACATATCGAGATTTGTTAACATAAATGATTCTAATTTATAACCCATTTGAAACTACCTTAGGCCGATTTATAGTTGAGCCATAATATTATAATTCGGTCATTTATGTCAATTTTTGATCATATTCATCCTCTGGTGCTTTAATCGATATTCTATGTAAACATCCCCTAAAATAGGTGTATTTCTGATATTTTGGCTGGGGCTCAACCAACCATCTCGGGAACATGTTTAGCTGCCCATTTTGCAAAAAGTTTTGAAACCTTAATACTCGCATATTCAGAAATGTGAACGTCATCTCTCATGAGGGGCATCCCATTGTATACCATCGAACATTTTCCGCCTTTGCAAAACAAATCGTTTTGATCAAAGAAGAGAACGTCCGGATTCGATTTAGCAAAGGATTCCCTGATTGGCTTAAAAAGGGTTTCTATTTCTTCCCTTTGTGCAAGGCTGAATTCACAGGTTGCTGGGGGAGTAGAGCTAAAGGGCCTAGAAAAACATTTTTGAATGTTGGTATCAAAATGGAGGGGCCTTAAAAACACGATGACTTTAATGTGGTTTTTCTCTAAAAAATCAACTCGTTTTTTCAAGCGCGAAATATAACTGGGATCGTTGATACTCCCACTTAAGCTTAAGATGGCATATTTCAGCGAGTCCGCATTATTTTCAATGAGTTGATTGATAAATTGCTGTTGATGAAGGGGGCGGTCACCTGAGCAAGGTGAACGGGTGTAATCTTTAGTCAATTTTGTTTTATCCACTTCAGCGGGGTCACAAGTGCCTATGGAGAGAATGTTGTATTTTGAGAAGACACTGTTTTGCGAAAGTCCCGCATAAAGCTGATTGGCTAAACTGTCTCCAAGCAGGATAAGATTAGGTTTTTCATCGCGAGTGAGCATACAAAACCACCAGGAGTACTCCTTCGCCTTGGCAAAAGGAAAGCGCTTTAAACAAGTCTCATTTTTAGTGTATTTCCATAGCGGACCTACAAATTGGGAGTACGCTTTTTCAGTGTATTGCACGAAGGGTCGAGCAGCAAAAAAACCATTTTCCTTATAGCAGTAAAGGCCAATACACCCTACCATTGCCATGAAGAAAAGAAGAGTGATAGCAATCTTTTTTTGCCCGCGTCGACGAATGGGTTTTTCAATGAATTCAAAGGTTAGCCAGGCTAATACAATCGAAAGTAAAATTAGGAAGAGACGGGTTTTAGGGGAAGGAACTTGGCTTTCGATGATTCGGGCAAAAGAGAGTATGGGCCAATGCCAGAGGTATAAAGGAAAGCTAATTAAGCCAAACCATACCAATATCTTGTTAGAGAGAACATGACGATTGAACCATGTGTTCGGCCCTGCTGAAATGATTAAAGCAGCTCCGCCACAAGGTAATAATGCCCACCATCCGGGAAAAGCACGTCCTTTGATAATAAACAGAATGCCAAGAATAATTAGGATTCCACCCAATGCTGAGCGTGCATTAGGTGAAATAAGAAAAAGATTAGGCCGATTGGAGTGCACAGTGGTTTTTTTGAATTTCAAGTTAAGCTTTTCGACAAAGGCGAAGTAGTTTTGGGGATACAACGTCAGATAGGCTAAAAGTGAACCCAATAACAGCTCCCAAAAGCGAGTTTGCGGCGCGTAGAATGCGCCAATCACATCGCGGTGCACCCTGCCAATATTTAAGGCAAATGAAATAAAACAGACTGCGATGACAATCGATAAGAGATTCATTTTTCGCTTCCATGCGAAATACAGCAATAAAGGCCAAATAATATAAAATTGTTCTTCGATACCCAGTGACCAAAGATGCAGTAGAGGTTTTGTTTCAGCCGAATTATCGAAATAGCCGCTTTCAGTCCATAAGGTAATATTTGAAATAAAACTGGCGCCGCTAAAAATATGCTTGCCTAATTGCTTGTATTCATTAGCAAACAAGGCAAACCAACCCAATAAAAAACAGCTTAGTAAAACGAGTAAAAGTGAAGGGAAGATCCGCCTTATGCGTCTGCTGTAAAAGTCAGTAATTTTAAAGTTATTTTGCTCTAAGCTGCCAAAGATAATCGACGAAATTAAAAATCCGGAAATGACAAAAAAAATATCAACACCAATAAAGCCGCCTTTAAGTAAACCTGGAAAGGCATGAAAGCCAACCACAGAGAGGACGGCTATTGCACGTAACCCGTCAATGTCTGGACGATATTTCGGATGAGATGAAACCATTTATGAATCCAATGTGGTCCTTAATTCCTACCCTCCCGCGAACTGTGCGGAATTCATAAATTAAGCGGCTTGGTGGTCTGGGATTTCGCGATAAACCGCAGAAATCAATGCTGCTTTATTGCGTAGGTCCTGATAATAATTTTTGCTCAGTATTATCAAAGCGAACAATTTAGTCCAGATGTCTTATCTTGTCAATTGAACAAGATCAAACTAAATGCAATAGAGCTCGTTGTCTGATATCAGCTTGCCAATGAAATGGGAGTGACCACCGAACTTTCATTTGCGGTGAGAGGGACGGATTTTTTAGAGATAATTAAATAAGCTAATGGAACAATGTATAAAGAAAAAAATGTTCCCACCATCATACCGCTAATAATGACTAGACCTAATTGCTGTCTGCTTTCACCCCCGGCTCCGGATGCTAAAGCTAAGGGTAGAGCACCTAAAATCATGGCTAAAGTAGTCATTAAAATAGGGCGTAACCGAATCCGTGCACTCTCTATAATTGCTTCGCGTTTATGACGTCCTCGCTTAATTTGATGATTAGCAAATTCGGTAATCATAATGCCATGTTTGGTAATAAGACCAATGAGAGTAACCATGCCAATATTGGTATAAATGGATAAATTTTCCCCAAACAAATAAAGAGCAGATATTGCCCCAACTAGGCATAAGGGCACACTGAAAAGCACAATGAGTGGGTCAATAAAACTTTCGAATTGAGCCGCAAGTACAAGATAAATAAACAGTAAGGCAAGCAAAAAGGCATAAAAGCTATTGTGAGATGATTCAATGTAGTCTTTAACAGCACCTATAAAGCGATATTGAACGTCTTCGGGTAGCTTTTCTTTTAACAGCCGTTTGACGTCTTTGATGACCTCATTAAGCCTAGCACCTGGCGTTAATTCGGCACTGATGTTGGCTGCACGCATTCGATTTAAATGAGGGAGGCTGTCTGGTCCTATGGTGTTTTTAATTTGTATAAGGGTAGACAGAGGGATCATACGGCCACGGCCGCTTCGCACGTAAAGTTTATTAAGTACCGAAACATCGCGCCGATCGGATTGTTGCAGTTGCAAAATGACTTTATAGGATTGGCCATCAAAATTAAAATTGACTGGATTGTTTCCGCCTAACATCGTTGAAAGCAGTTCAGCCACATCGGCCAAATTGACATCTAAATCAGCGGCTAATTGGCGGTCAATTTCAATATCAACCTGTTCACTATCGAGTGCTAGATTGTTTTTCACGTGTCTTAAACGAGGATCATCAGCGAGTGTTTTTACAATTTCACTGCTGATATCATTCAGCCTTAAATAGGAACTATTTCCTAAAAGGGCTACATTGAACTGACTATTCGTTCCTCCTCGATGACCAAAAGGGTTGGGGCTAACCGGAAAAACGCTAACGCCGGTAATTTTTTGCATTTTATCACTCAGTTCATTGCTAATTTCTTTTTGTGAACGGTGACGCTTATCCCAAGGAACGAGTTTGAGTAAGGTGAATGCGGAGTTTGGTTTCACAGAAGTCAGATAAGTTGCTTTTTCCGGTATAGTTTCATAAATCGCTTCAAGTTCGCGACTGTATTGATCGGTGTAATTAGTGCTGGAGTTAGTGGGGGAAGAAATGGGGCCCATGATGTAAGATTGATCTTCAATTGGTGCAAGTTCTGCACCTAAGTGGAAATAGCAAAACAAACCTAGCAAACAGGAAAACAATAATAGAAGGGATAAACGTCGCGGATGATTGAGAGCAAGATTTAAGCTTTGCTGGTAGCAAGAGCCTAATTTGTCAAATTGGCGATCTAACCAGCGACTATAGCGCCCGTCTTCTTGTTTTAGCAATTTTGAGCACATCATGGGAGATAAACTTAAGGCAACAATTCCCGAGATAATGACACTGAGTGCCAGAGTGGTACCAAATTGAAGGAACAATTTTCCTGTAAAACCCGCAACAAATCCCATGGGGGCATAAACTGCGGCCAAAGTGATTGTCATTGCTAAGACCACAAAGATAATTTCGTTGGATCCTTTGATTGCAGCTTGCATAGGACTTAATCCTGCTTGCATGTGGCGATGGCAGTTTTCTAATACGACAATTGCATCATCCACCACAAGCCCTATGGCTAAGACCATAGCCAAAAAAGTAAGGGTATTGAGTTCAAATCCAAGTAAATACATGGGCCAAAAAGCACTCACTAAGCAAATTGGGATAGTGATAATAGGAATAATGGCTGCGCGAAGATTTCCTAAAAAAAGAAAAACCACTAAACCAACAAACAGCACTGCTTCAATAAAGGTTTTATACACCTCATGGATGGATTGTTTAATGTAGCGAGTGGAATCAAAAACAAATTGAATATTAAACCCAGGAGGGAGGTTTTGTTTTAATGAATTAATCGTCTTATGAACTGCAGCGGCAACTTCTACTGGATTAGCTGTGGATTGGGCCAATATTGCTAGTCCCACAGCAGGTTTGCCGTTAATACGCAGCAAATTATCTTCATTTTCGCTACCGACCGTAATTCGAGCAATTTCAGCTAAGCGAATGACTTGATTATTGCGTTGAGCAATCACTAAATCAGAGAAGTGTTTAGCGTCTTGTAAGCGCGCATGCGTAACCACGGTATAATAACGATTTGTGCTTTTAATTTGTCCACTTGGGACATCAATATTCTGCTGCATTAGTGCATTTTTTACCTCGGCAACGGTGACCTGATGAGCGGCCATTCTAACCGGATCTAAAGCAATCTTAACCGCATAATCCCGCCCACCGTGGAAAATAACTTCGCCAACTCCTTTAATTTCTTGCAGAATGGGTTTGATATTACGCGTCACGTAGTCCGTGATCTCCAGGGGTGTTTTTAATTGATCATTAAAACCAATAACGGCTACAGGATTGGCCTCAGCATCGTTTTTACTCACAGTGGGCGAATGACTATCATTCGGTAATTTTGCTGAAAGAGCAGAAAGCTTATTACGAATATCATTGACTGCTTCATTAATATCGACACCGAGTTGGAAATCAATATTGATTCGACTCTTGCCAATAAGGCTCATCGAGCGAAGCGTATCAATTCCTGAAATGCCTGAAATCGCATTCTCTATAGGAATAGTGATTTCTTTCTCAACTAACTCAGGGCTTGCTCCATCAAAATCTGTTGCAATATGCACGATTGGCTTATCGATATTCGGTAGATGCCTGAGGGGTAGTTTACTGAAGTGAATTAAACCAGCGATGACCAAAATCAAAGTAAGAACAATGGTAAAAACAGGGCGTTTAATACATCGTTCTGGAAAATTGATCATGAGCTTTATCCTTTACGAATATCAATAACTCGACTGCCTTCTTTTAGCTTATGTTGGCCACGTATAATAACAATATCGCTGGAATTAAGCCCACTACAAATTTCAGTCATCGAAGCGTGATGTACGCCCGTTTTAACGCGAACTGCGACTGCCTTTTTGCCGCGTAAGATAAAAATTTTCTGGCCATTGATCGTAGGAATCAAACTTTCTTCTGGGACAAGAAGCCGCTTTTTTCTTTCTCCGAACTGATGACTTACGCGCACGAATAATCCAGCGGATAATAGGCGTTCTACGTTATCGATTAGGGCTTCGACTGCAATGGTACGTGTTTGTTTGTCGACCGCAGGATCGATATAATTGACGATGCCTAGGTAAGTTTTATTGGGAAAGGCATCCGAACGCACGGTAACTTTTTGTCCAAGATGGAGTTTAGGCAAATAGCGTTCTGGCAGATTATATTCGACGCGCAGTTTTTGATTAGCCACTAAACGAACTAAGGGCTGTCCAACTTTAACGTATTGCCCAACACTCACTTGCCTTGAGCCTAGTGTGCCAGAAAAAGGGGCACGCAAACTTAGTTTTTCAAGTTGAGCTTGTTTTACCTTGACGGTGTTTTCCTTTTCCTGCAAATCAGCTAGCGTTTTATCCAAAGCTTGTTCAGAAGCAAGGCTGCGCTTAGCTAATTCTTTGGTGCGAATGTAATTGGTTTCGCTTAACGTTAAATTGGCCTTTGCGCTCGCTAATTCACTTTTTAATACCGTATCATCCAATTGGATAAGAAGAGTTCCTTTTTTCACGTAGGCCCCGGGTGTAAAATAAATGGCAGCAATTTGCCCCGCCAATTCGGAACTAATATCAATATTGTCAGTGCTTGCGAGACTTCCTAGCGTTTCGAATTTTTCAGCCAGAATTTTTTCAGTCACTTGAGCGGTCTCGACAGTGATTGCTTTTACTTCATTACCATGGGTGTCTATTTTCTTGTGATGGCTAGTATAGATATAACCAAGCGTGGTGAAGAGGATGAGTGTCGAAAGCAAGAGAATAGAGCGATTTTTCATGCAACAGGCACTCCGAGGATAGAATAGCAAGAAATTATAAAACACTTTGGGTGAAGATTCAAAAACGCGCCGAGTTAGGGTTGGTTTTTGATGAATCGTTGTGGATGGGGTGACTACCGAGAATCGGAGGTCCCTCGCTTTGCTCGGGATGACAGAAATATGCCGAGAAGCCAGATTATGCCCCGAGATGCCAGCATTTATAGGCGTGATGCCAGCATTATACGTGTGATGCCAGCCATGTGTGATGCTAGCATATATGTGTGATGTTAGTACTCTACATGTGATCCCAGCACTCTACTGTGATGACAGCATTTACGCATGATGACAGGGTCATACGCGAGGGCCTAAATGTCTCGTTTCGGACGGAGTGAGATCTCCAAGCGTGAAGATTGTTTGCTGTGCTTGCTGAGATTTCTTATGCCGACGGTGATGCGTCCTGGGCAAGCCAATCGGTCAGAACTTCAATAATTTTTCGTGCTTGCTCTTCGCTGGAAATATTGAATTTAGATTTCATCCAGTATTGATTGTTACGCTTTTGATAACGCCTAATCGAGTATTTCACCGGTCCGAAATCGTTTTTGCTGTTATCCCAATCTTGATAGCGAAATAGAATGGTTGTCCAGGCGCCTTTGGATAAAATATGTTTTCCCAATTCCCTTGTTGTTTCAGTACCGTCTTCGCTATAAGCAATAGTTAAATCATCGATCGATGCACTCATGGTTGATTCCACAATAGAAATTAATCGATGGATTGTAATTTGCCATTAACAAATGTCAAGGTAATTGGCGATTGATATTCTCCCGGCTGGTAAATCCAAATTTGTGGTTTTTGGTTAGATTGGATGGGTTGATTGATATAAGAATTATTCACCACAGAAGGACTACCGCATGCGCCGTAGACTTTAGAGGCAGGATCGCCAACTTGAATGCTAGTACCTCCACAAACGGAGAAAGCATTAGTCCCTGAACCATTGATATTGACCGATTGAACTTTATTATCAACAATGTTGACTTGCAGCTGGGCTCCGCCACTAGTACCAGTAGGTATTGACCATACCCCATAAAACGCTGTTGGGCTTCCTGCGTTATTATACATGAGCTGCTGCACGGGTACCTTTTGCATCACAGGTTGATTGGATTGTTGTTGGCTTAATGGTTGCCCACAAGCAGCAATAACTTGATCCGGGGTCATACCTACATTGATATAGCCCTGATTTTGAGGACAATAATAGGATTGTACACTGGCCATTGCATTCATTGAGAAAGAAACAATTCCTACAGTGATGACTAATCGGCTGCTCATGAGCTTATCCAAAATGGTCCAACTTGATTCTAGTATAGCTCTCTTCCTGCTAAATTGTGATACTTTTCAACAAAGCGCTCTTAAATTTTCTGTAGGGAAAAAATTTTATTCATTTGCTTTGCAAAAGATTCCCGCTTTCGCGGGAATGGCAAACGTTAAATAAGTCTCAATGGTAATGATGCACTCATGAATAAGACAATGGCTTTTAGAATGATCATGATAATAAAAGGTGAAAAATCAAAACCAGAAATATCAGGGATTAAATAACGTCCGAGTGCTAATAAAGGATCGGTAATCTTTCTGATCACCTCTTCAACAGGATGATGCCAATCGGGCTTGACCCAGCTCATAACGACTCGAATCAAAATGAGATAAAAAAGCAGATTGCAGGGCTGAGAGATGAGATCGGCCAACACAAACACAAATAAGTAAGTTAAAGGCATCATAGTGCCATAAAGAAAGAAGCTAAGTAGAATGTACTTAATGACTTCAACAATAAAGATGACTGCTAAACAAGCCCAATCATAACGACTTGGATGCGCTTTATCAGAAGGAATTAAACCTTGAACAGGTTTTATTAACGGATCCGCAAAGGTGTTAATCATCTGAGAAACGGGATGAAGTGGAGAAATTTTGAAGTAGCGCAAAAACATACGCGCCCATAATAAGAGCAACACTAATCCGAAGAAGAGTGAAACTAAAAAATGACCCACAGCGATAAATCCTGACATGTTACCCCTCGTTAAAAAGTATTCTTAAGCTATACAACTATAGCATGGGTGAGGCACCAAGCTGTTTCGCGCGTTCGTACGCCGCTTCCATGGCTTTAAAGAGCAATTCGGCAAACCCTTGCTGCTCAAGTATATCGATAGCGGCTGCCGTTGTGCCAGCAGGTGAGGTTACCTTTTTTCGCAATTCTTTAATTTCAAGTGTCGAATTTGAGGCTAATTCTAAAGCACCAACAACGGTTTGCAAGGTAAAAGTTCTGGCAATTTCTTCATTCAGACCTAATTTTTTTGCTGAATCAATCAGGGCCTCTAAAAAGAAAAAGACATAAGCAGGTCCGCTACCAGAAAGAGCGGTAAAGGCATCAATGTCCTTTTCCTCTGTTGTCCAAGAAACAATTCCTGAGTTCTTGAAAATTTGTTCTGCAATGCCTTTTTGTTCGTCGTTGACAAACGAATTGGCAATCAGAGGTGTTGCGCCTTTGCCTAGGGTAATAGCTATATTGGGCATGGAGCGGATTATCGGTTGTCCCGGACGACAGTGTTGCCCTAGCCAGTTTAAACTTAAGCCGGCAGCGACCGAGATGAGCAGGCAATGTTTAGGCAATGCTTCTTTAATTTCCGATAAAACAGTCGCCATCTTAGTGGGCTTTACTGCCAATATCACCAGATCTGCTTCTTTAATACCCACTAGATTATGAGGATGTGTAATAATTCCTTCAGAGGTTTTTCCTTCGTTTAATGAAGGAGAGGTGGCAGTAAGATGATAGTTAAGTTGACCGCATAAGCTGTGCGCAATGGCTTTCGCCATATTACCGAAACCAATAAAATGAATTTTCATTAAATTACCTTCGTTCGCCAAAAATGGCTCTACCAATACGAACCATTGTACTTCCTGCACGAATTGCTGCAACTAAATCCTCTGTCATTCCCATCGATAATGTATCGAGATTCAAACCCAGTTCTTGATTAAGTTGGTTAAAAAGATTCGTTAAACGCAATAAACTCTCATACTGCTGTTGCTCGCCTAACTGTGGTTTAGGAATAGTCATCAAGCCACGCAATTTTAAACGAGGTAGCTGATGAGCAATTAAAGCAAGTTCATGCACCTGCTGCGGGAGAAGCCCAGATTTAGTTTCTTCTTCATCCAAATTCACTTGCAGACACACATTGAGTGCGGGAAGATGTGCTGGCCTGTGTTGGGCAAGGAGCCGAGCAATTTTTTCTCGGCTCACACTATGGACCCAGCTGAAGGCTTGAGCTATTTCTTGCGTCTTATTACTTTGAATTGGACCAATAAAATGCCAGCAAATGGGTAAATGCGTTAAAGCACGCATTTTTGTTTTTGCTTCTTGCCAATAATTTTCACCAATATGGCAAATTCCTGCCGCAACAGCCTCTGCAATTGCGTTAGTAGGTTGTCCTTTACTTACTGCCAGTAACTCAATCTCATGAGGTGAGCGCTGGCAGGATTCGGCTGTTGTGGCAATCACTTGTTGAATTTGCGCGATCCGTTCTGCAATGGTCATCATTCGATAACCCATTTAATCGGCATTTTTTTGCAACTCAATTAACTGGGTAATGCCGCTTTCTGCCAATGAAAGCATGCTATTTAGCTGATCCCGAGTAAAGCTTCTATCCTCAGCAGTGCCTTGAATCTCAATGAAATGGCCTTCTTCATTCATCACGACATTCATGTCTGTTTCAGCAAGAACGTCTTCGGCGTAATCCAAATCTAAAACGGGTTGGCCTCGATAAATACCTACCGAAACTGCAGCGACATAATTAAAAGCAGGCATTTTGCGTAATTTTTCTCGGGTCACCATCCACGTCAATGCATCTTTCAGCGCGATGCAAGAGCCGGTAATTGCTGCGGTGCGTGTGCCTCCATCAGCTTGGATGACATCGCAGTCGATGGTTAGGGTGACTTCACCTAAAACCTTTAAATCAATACAAGTGCGTAAGGAACGACCGATAAGGCGTTGAATTTCTAACGTTCTACCGCCTTGTTTGCCTTTACTCGCTTCTCGCTCTGTTCGGCTGTGAGTGGCACGGGGTAGCATGCCATATTCAGCAGTTATCCAACCCTGGTTTTTACCTTTAAGAAAGCGGGGTACGCCGTCAATGACTGAAACATTGCAAACCACGCGAGTTTGACCAAATTCGATGAGCACGGAACCTTCGGCATGAGCGGTATAATTTCGTGTAATTTTAATAGGACGCAGTGCATTGGGTTCGCGATTACTAGGGCGCATGATAATCCTCGATGAAAATGGGAAATTATACCCAACTCTCTTCGGTATTCATACCCAAGAGACTCAAAATGCTCTTTTTGGGGCTCTTTTTTATAGGTATAGTCGGTCTCATTATTGACTTCTGAAACGCGAAACCCAAAATTTGAATTTTTTGGCATAAATTATTTATTTTAGAGGAGTTTAAGTTGAGGGTTATTGTACAAAATAAATCCTAATTAGTAAGTATTAGGTCATGATTGCTGCCATATGGTAAAAATAAAACACACCAAATCTATTGTTTAAGCAATGGCTTACGTTAAATCCAAACAATAATCGACGCATAAGTAAGCTGTCATCAAACGCTGAGGGCACTTTCAAACCATCTACTCACATGCAAAACCTTGCATTTGTACAAATTTAGTTTATATTCGCCCCACCTTAGATTAGTTAGTAGTATTATGACTCAAAGCATGACGGCTTTTGCCAGAGTACAAAAAGAACTGGATACAGGTATTTTTTGTTGGGAAATCCGATCGGTAAATCATCGTTATCTGGATGCGACTTTTCGAATTCCTGACGCATTTCGATTTTTGGAAACCGCATTACGTGCCATGCTGCGTGGCAAGATAAGTCGTGGTAAATTAGAATGTCAGCTTAAGTTTCAAGATGTCGGTAGTCATGATCAGGCTATCCTTATCAATGAAAATTTAGTCAATGGGTTAATTAATGCAGGAAATAAATTATCCGCCACTCACCATTTGGCGAATGATTTGTCTTTAACTGCTCTCCTGACTTGGCCTGGCGTTGCACAAACAACGCAACCTGATATTGAAATGTTAGGTCAATATGCGGAACAATTATTCGATGAAGCATTAACCCGATTGCTTAAAATGAGAGAAATAGAAGGACAAGCTTTGCAAACTTATGTGCTAGGCCGTCTGGAAAATTTAAGCGTTGTTGTGAACAATGCAATGCTTCATGTGGCGGCTAATACACAACAAGCTCGAGACAAATTACTTAATCGTTTGAAAACATTGCAAATGGATGTGGATAATGTTCGAATTGAGCAAGAAATTGCCCTATTGCTAACGCGTTTAGACGTCAGTGAAGAATTGGATCGACTGCAGATGCACATTAAAGAAGTGGCTAACGTTTTAAAAAATACTGAAGCGGCTGGGCGGCGTTTAGATTTTCTAATGCAAGAGTTAAATCGAGAGGCAAACACACTTAGCTCGAAATCAGATTCAATGGTGTTGACTCAATGTGCAGTTGAAATGAAAGTGCTAATCGAACAAATGCGAGAACAAATTCAAAATATAGAGTGATAACTATGGATGCACCTTATCCGGGTAATTTAATTATTGTTGCTGCTCCTTCAGGTGGAGGCAAAACGAGCCTAGTTAAAAAATTAGTGAGCACTTTGGAGCATATCGAGGTCTCTATTTCTCATACGACTCGGAAAATGCGTCCTGGAGAAAGGGATGGTGTGGATTATTTTTTTATCAATGAACAGCAATTTTTAGAGATGATTAATGCCAATGCCTTTATTGAGCATGCGCAAGTGTTTAATCATTATTATGGCACTTCAGTGAAGCAAATTAATGCACGACTTGCAGCAGGGATTGACGTGGTGTTAGATATCGATTGGCAAGGTGCTCAACAGATCAAAACAATTTTCCCCGATGCAATTTCAGTGTTTATTATTCCGCCTTCTCTGGAAATTTTACAAAAAAGACTCTTTGATCGACGCCAAGACGACGAAGAAGTGATTGGTAATCGCATGAAACGAGCCCAAGACGAATTAAGCCATTTTTCTGAATTTGATTACCTTATTGTGAATGATGATTTCGATAAGGCTTCTTTAGAGTTACAATCCATTGTTATGGCAAGTCGCTTGCGGATGGCACGCCAAAAAATAGAGCAAGGAAAATTACTTTCTTTCCTGCTTGCATCGCAGTAAAATAGAGTATTTTCGCCTCAGTTTGGGATGCATTTGTCAAACCGACAGACGTTTTATCCTGTCTGGGGCTGCTCAGAACGTACAAGCATTCTGCTTGAGCTATTAATTCGGAGGTAAGAATATGGCACGTGTGACTGTGGAAGATTGTTTAGAACATGTAGCAAATCGCTTTGAACTGGTAATGGTTGCTACAAAGCGTGCTCGAGATATCGCAGTGCGAGGAGAACAACCTTTAGTGGAGTGGGAAAATGATAAACCCACAGTGGTTGCTCTTCGAGAAATTGCGCAAGGGTTAATTACGCCAGAGATATTGGAAAAGGATTAGGATTTAACAACCCCAATTGACTATATTACTAATAAAGGCCTTGTAAATATTAAGTTTTGCACTAAAGGGCCTTCGCATGACATACGTCTTACGTTCTGCGGTTATCGGCGGAATTGAGTGATGTTACACGATGGATGAATCCCGCGAAGAAGTTACGGGCGTGGGGTTAAGAGTGAGATTGGATTTAATAAATCGTGCGTAGCCCTGGGTTTTCGAGCACGCGATTATTGTCATGTGCTCATAAGCTTTTGTTGAATGATAATCTGCTGTTGACTTTGCCTAATAAAGGTTAGCGGTAGTGGAATAGGGGAGTACGGCGTGGGCTACTTTAAGGAGCTGGATGAAGAGCTTAAATGCTACCTTGAGCAACCGCTTATTGAAAAATGCTATCAAGCTTATTTAGTGGCTGAAAAAGCACACCGCGGCCAAATGCGCCGCTCAGGTGAACCCTATATTACTCACCCGGTCGCAGCGGCATTAATTTTAGCCCGTATGCGGCTTGATCATCAAACCATCATGGCAACCCTTCTGCATGATGTAGTCGAAGACACTTCCATCAGTAAAGAGGATCTTATCCAGCAATTCGGTGAGGATGTCACTGCTTTAGTGGATGGGGTAACTAAGTTAACAAAGATTAAATTCGAATCGCGAGCCGAAGCACAAGCGGAAAATTTTCGCAAAATGGTGTTGGCGATGGTCAAAGACATTCGAGTTATTATCGTAAAACTCGCTGATCGCTTTCACAATATGCATACTTTAGGCTCAATGCCCTCCGTTAAGCGACGAAGAATTGCTATTGAGACTTTGGAAATTTATGCACCCATTGCGAATCGCCTAGGAATGCACGCCATTTATACCGGTCTTGAAGATTTAGGCTTTCAAGCGCTTTATCCCATGCGTTATCAAGCAATCAAATCAGCGGTTGAAAAAGCACGAGGCAACCGACGTGAACTAACCCAGAAAATTGAAAAAGATTTACAAGAGGCCCTAAATGGGTTGAATATTCCCTACGAACACGTTTTTGGCCGGCAAAAACATTTATACAGTATTTATCGCAAGATGCGGCAAAAAAAAGCTTCTTTCACTGAAATCACGGATGTTTTTGCATTTCGGATAATTACAGAAGACATTGATTCCTGTTATAGAGTGATGGGTGCCCTGCATCGCACCTATAAGCCAGTGCCGCAGCGGTTTAAAGATTACATTGGTATACCGAAAGCAAATGGATATCAATCATTACACACGACGTTATTTGGCCCTTACGGGGTACCTTTAGAGGTACAAATTCGTACGCGCGACATGGATAAAGTGGCTGAAAATGGAGTGGCTGCTCACTGGATTTATAAATCGTCTGGTTTGGAAGTGAATGAAGCCCAATTGCGAGCTCGCGAATGGGTGCAGCGATTGTTAGAAATGCAGCGAATCACAGGAAGCTCTTTAGAATTTATAGAAAACGTGAAAATTGACCTTTTCCCAGATGAAGTTTATGTTTTCACCCCGAAAGGCCATATTATGGAGCTACCAAAAGGAGCAACACCGGTTGATTTTGCTTATACCGTTCATTCAGGGGTGGGTAACGGTTGTGTGGCTGCCAAGGTTAATCGCCGGTTAGTCCCTTTGAGTGTCCCTCTCACCAACGGGCAAACTGTCGAAATTATTACTGCCCCTGGCGCCCATCCTAATCCTGCTTGGTTAAATTTTGTGGTTACGGGTAAGGCCCGTTCCAACATCCGCCATTTTCTCAAGAGTCAGCAACATGCTGAGTCCATCGTTCTCGGCAAGCGCTTACTTGAGCAATCCATCACTGAATTAGGAAGTGACTATAATAAAGTCCCTCCTGAGACCTTACAGGCATTACTTCACGATCTCAGCTACAAATCAGAGGATGAGCTGCTGTACGCCATAGGTATTGGTAATCAAATGCCAATGGTAATTGCCAAACGGCTATTCTTAAATCAAGATGCCAGCGAACTGGATAAAGCGGACAAAAGCCGTCCTTTAGCCATCAAAGGCACTGAAGGGATGGTGGTGCATTTTGCTGATTGCTGCCAACCTATTCCAGGTGATAACATTGTGGGTCGTTTTCAACAAGGACGAGGAATTATGGTACACGCCAGCGATTGCCCTAATATAAACCAAGGACGTAGCCATCCTGAGCAACTTATTTCATTGCGTTGGGATGAGCAAGTTGAAGGGGAGTATTGGGTTGATATTACCGTTGAGGTAGCTAATCAACGAGGGGTGTTGGCAGCTCTTGCTACTGCTATTTCTGAAGCAGAGTCTAATATAGGGAATATTAATGTCGATCCGAGGGATGGACGCCATAATGCAGTCACTTTTTCCATCAGTGTACGCGACAGATCTCACTTGGCGCGAGTGATGCGTCGTTTGCGTGCCAACAAAGTAGTCATGCGCCTTTATCGTAAAAAGCAGGGAGAATAATCAATGCAACCTATCCAAACTGATTTGGCACCCGCAGCAATTGGTACATATAGTCAAGCAATTCGTTGCGATAACACGGTCTATTTATCAGGTCAAATTCCGCTCGATCCTAATACTATGCAGCTCTGTAGTGACGAAATTCGTATGCAGATTAATCAAGTGTTTGACAATTTAGCTGCTGTTTGTGAGGCCGCAGGGGGTGGTTTGGCTGACCTGGTGAGAATTACAGTATACCTCACCGATTTAAACCATTTCCCTTTAATTAATGAGGCAATGACGCGTTATTTTACTGAGCCTTATCCCGCTAGAGCTGCGATCGGTGTGTCCGCGCTCCCTCGTGGTGCTCAAATCGAAATCGATGGAATAATGGTGCTAAAATCATCACATCGAGGATAGTCGTGTGAATAATAAACAATACGCCCAAACTGGGCGTTTAATGTTTATTATTGCGTGGTTGATGCTTTTTGTGCTCTTGTTCGTCTTTTTTTACTCTTATAATGAAAGCGAGCAAGGCTCTTATCAAGTTGAGCATGGAACCATTACAATCACACCAGATGCTGAAGGGCATTACCGTATAGACGGCTATATCAATGATTATCCAGTGAAATTCCTGGTGGATACAGGAGCTAGTCTGGTGGCTATTTCACAGAATTTAGCTGCTCAATTAGGATTGCAAGGCCGTTACGTTATCCGGTTACAGACAGCGGGTGGTGAAGTGACAGGCTCCTTAACACGCTTGCAAAAACTAAGTTTTGGCAGGTTTACACTGAATAATATCAAGGCAGTGATTATTGCTGGTGGTAAAGAGGATGAAGTGCTATTAGGGATGAATGTTTTGTCTCAGTTTAACTTATCGCAACAAGATAAGCGTTTAATGATAAAGAAGTGAGTTTAGGTTTGTATGAGTATAGTTTCCCTTCACAATGTCCTCTTAAATTTAGCGGGTAATTGTTTGCTTGATCAAGTGGACTGGCAAATCCAACCTCGTGATCGGGTTGCATTGGTGGGGCGAAATGGAGCGGGAAAGTCCACTTTATTGCGTCTTTTGCAAGGCGAATTGGTCCCGGATAGCGGGCAAATCAATCAGATGAGTGGTTTGCGCATCGCTGGTTTAACCCAAGAAGTACCGTTGGATGCTAATGACGAAACGGTCTATCATTTTCTGGTGAAAAGCTTAGGTGAAGTTGGCGAAGTGTTAAGCCAATTTCAGCAGTTATCAAATTCAAGCGATACATCTGCTTTGGCGCATTGTCAGCAGCAAATGGATCATCTGCATGCTTGGGATTTGTTGCCACGCGTAGAAATGATGGCCAGTCGTTTAGGCGTTGATACCCAAGCTAAAATGAGTAAATTATCGGGTGGGATGAAGCGCCGTGCTCTATTGGCAGCAGCGCTTATTGTCTCTCCTGATCTTTTATTACTTGATGAGCCTACTAACCACTTGGATGTGAATGCCATCGAGTGGTTAGAATCCTATTTAAAAACCTATTCAGGCAGCGTGTTAGTAGTTACTCATGATCGCGAGTTTTTAAGCCAAGTGGCCAATCGCATTGTGGAAATCGATCGAGGGAAACTCTATTCCTACGAATGTGATTATGAGACTTATTTGGATAGACGAGAAGCGATGCGCTTGAGCGAGCAAAAACAGAATGAACTTTTTGATAAGCGCTTAGCTGAGGAAGAAGCTTGGATAAGAACAGGAATTAAAGCACGCCGCACTCGTAACGAAGGCCGAGTTCGTGCACTTAAGGCCATGCGCGAACAATATAAAGCTCGTCGCGAACAATTAGGCAAAATGCAGGGACTGACGTTGGATGTCACGCGCTCAGGAGAGATTGTTCTTGAAGCAAAGCATCTTAATTATCAGATTTCTGGTAAAACATTAATCAATGATTTCTCCCTGCTGCTGACTCGCGGCGATAAAATAGGGATTATTGGTCCCAACGGTTGTGGGAAAACCACATTAATACGCTTGTTGCTAGGCGAGCTAAAGCCGGATTCTGGCACACTCAAACATGGCACCTCGTTGGAGGTCGCCTATTTTGATCAATTGCGCCGGCGCTTAGACGAGCAGCAAACCGTGATGGCTAATGTGGCCGAGGGAGCCGATCATGTCACCATTAACGGTAAACAAAAGCATGTGGCATCCTATCTACGTGAATTTTTATTCCCTCCCGAACGCTTCAATCAAGCCGTTTCAACCCTTTCCGGAGGAGAACGAAATCGTTTGTTATTGGCCAAATTATTCGCCAAACCGGTGAATCTTCTGGTCATGGATGAGCCGACTAATGACTTAGACATAGAAACCCTCGAGCTACTTGAAAACAGGCTCATGGAATACCGCGGAACGCTACTCTTAATTAGCCATGACAGAGCCTTTATTAATCAAGTCGTTACTTCGGTGCTGGTCTATGAAGAGGATGGGAAATTTAATGAATACGTTGGCGGATATGAGGATTACCGCGCGCAGAAAAAACAACAACGCGAACAAGCGGTTTCACCCAAGCCTGCAAAACGAGCCAGCAGTTCCACCAAACTTAGCTTCAATGAGCAACGCGAATTGTCACAATTACCGAAAAAAATTGAAGCGTTAGAGGAGAAAATTTCAGCACTGCAACTTAAAATGGCTGAGCCCGAATTTTATCAACAAGAAGCGCAGATTATTAGCGAATGCAATCGACAGCTCTTGCAGGACGAAGAAGAACTGGCGAAACTCTATGCTCGTTGGGAAGCTTTGGAAGAGAGAGGGTAACTATGGACAGTATGCTCACGGTTGCATTAGTCGTTTTGCTCAGTTCGATTGTGGTGTTTTTTTCGAAAGAATTTGGCGACTTATTTAAAAAAATATTCGCCATTCCCGGCATGAAGCTCTTTTTGCCACTTACCTTAGCGACGGCTTTAGTGGTTAATTATGAATCTTGGGCCTATTATGGCCTTATAAAATTTCAAGATTTTTGGCTAGGGCTAACGGGAATATTAGCCAGTTGGATGCCTTTTCATAAAGGCGCAAGCAGTGTGGCAAAAATTTTAACTCTCATGATCTTATCCTTTCTTCCCGTTATTGCTATTGATTATTGGATAAAGAGGAAGAGAAGCTACCAATCTTATCAATACCCCGGTTTAACAATTACGGTTTTATGGCTAATTTTTGCTGTGCTGTTCACCATTGATTATCGCTATTAAATAAAGTTAGACCTCTAAACATGATCGGTTTATTCCCACTAATGCAACCTTGGGCAAAGGTAGGGTCAGTAAAAGAAGAAATAAAGAATAACCATTTTATTCATGCCACATTCTTGTAGCTTTGGTATACTATACAAATTATACGGACTTTCTTTCATTTCCAGCCTTTTCAACAAAAACACAGGAAACTTAAGGTGGAGTTAAGAAAGAAAGATTAAAATTAGGGTATATAGTTTTCAAAAATCCGGAGCGGTAGTTCAAATGACCAAAAATATAGCCTTTCACGCTGCACTTTCAGATTCTCAACTTGCCAGCAAACCCAATGTAATTGATGCTCTTAATGACCTCCTTGCTGCTGGCGCTGCCGATGTGAACCAATTTAGACAGGCAATATTAAACCGTAGTGCTATTGTTTGGGATGGTTTAGGTGCACCTCCAAATACCTTTAATGGCCGAGGGGAGGCTAATAGAGATAGTTTCTTATTAGCAGATGGTGGAAATGGTTATTCGAGGATACGGGGTGGTGGCCCTGATCCTCTCTATGATTTTGCAGCTTTAACTAAGCTTGCGGCTGAAAAGCGAGTTCTTTTTACACTTAAAGAGGCTACCGAAGCGCAACTTGAGGCTATTTTAGATCCCGATCCCACCAATACCGACAATGAAATCCGCAGAAAACTTTTTGGAGACAATGGCGTCAGTACATTTGGTCAACCGCAGGTAACGCTAGCTGTCGGTTCATGGAATGTTGCAAACGACAATATTATTACGAATCAAGCCATCACTCGGATTAAAGCAGAAGCCGAACGGCAATTATTAATTAAAAAAATTGCAGCACTGGGTGACAATGATAAACCTAAAATTGATGCACTCTTTGCGAGTATCGGTAATCAAGGTTTGTTTACGGCCGCAGTAAGGGATATTTTTGGCCTTCCGGCAGTTGCCCCTGTGCCTCCAACGTCAACAGATAATATAGTTAATGCGATGCAAGTTGGCTCAGTGCTAACTCAAGAGATACAATGGGTTGCGGCTAAAAAAGGGACTGAGCAATTTATTAAGCATATGCCAGACGCTTCTGTCTTGCGTGAAGCGGCTTCGATAGTTAATCCTCCTTTAGGCAATCCAGTTGATTTCCGTACTCACTTCAGAGCAGAGGCTTGTGTACATTATCTAAAGAATGAAGATATTCTACCGATGCAAGGCCAATTCGCAGCACGCTACCTTGCAGCGAAATATGCCAACTTACTCGGCAGAGCTGCCGATTTAGAACGAATTGCTGAGGCGGTAAGCGATGTCTCACTGAAAACTGTCATTCGCGGGAACCCTCCTGGTGGTATCCCTGCGATGCCCGAAGTGGCAGAATTAGGGGCTTCTTTTGACCACGCAATTACTGCTGCTACTTTACCTGCCATTCGCCAAGCTGCCGCAAAGCAAGCGTTAAAATTAAAAATCGCACAATGCAACGATGAAGCGGCGCTTACTGAATTGATTTCTGTAACCAACGATAATGAATTAAAAACTAAATTAGCTACGCTTAATGCCTTAGGCTATACCGGCAAAAATGAATTTCGCGAGGCCCTCACAGGTTCTTCTGCTGCTGATATCGCTGAGATTGTAGCAATGGCGCAAATTCGCAAGAGTTTAGCTATTATCCCCACAGACTCTGCTGCACGAGATAACCATTTAAATAAGCTTAAAGAGCTTATCTTGGATCCCAACTTTTCTGCTAAATATTTAAATACCTTTGCTGTGGGCCAACCGAATGCAGTACAAAATGTTTTAACCAGTTATTTTGCTGACCCAGCAAAACTGAATGCCGCTCGAGAACAGGCTGTGCTCACGTATTTGGAGCATAGAATTGCGCAATTATCAGCACCTGATATCGTAAATTTAGCGGGTGCGGCAGGTAATGCTGGACAGGTAATTAATCTTATTACCCCTTTATTTAGACCGCAACCAGCCGATCTTTCGCAAGATGGGGTAATTACTCCTGTATTAACTCGTTTAATAACCGATGCGAATCGTGGTGTAGGGTTACAAATTCGCAGTTATGCGGCTGCTGAAGCCATCGCTAGAACCGCAAAAGCTACCCTTATTGATTTATCAACTGCAAGCCCTGTAAGCAATCAAAACCATACCCATTTATTAGACAAAATCAATAATCCCAATAGCCCGCACCTTGATCCTTTAATTACTGCAGGCACTTTTCCTGTTAAAGAGAAACAACGCGTTAGAGCAAGTCTAGTTGAAACTTTAGTGCGTAATTTCCCTGCGGACAGAATTCCTCCGCTTCCTGCGGCACCCGCCCCGGATCGTTTAACCGCCCTCGCTAAAGCAGCGGATATCGATAAATTTAAAGATGCCTTAAGAGATATTGGTGTCACTGAGCACGACTGGGTCAATCCAAAAACAATGGAGCAAATCCAGAAAGCCGCTTATGTGCAATTAATCAAACTGGATGGTGAGCAACGGCTACCTTTAGGAAATGAGAACAACAAAATACATCCCAAATTAATTCAATTAATCGACCAACTTCCTCTAGCTCAGCAGCGTGCTTTATTGGAAAACAATAAAGCCGTAGTTTCTTTGAGCCAGGTGATTGATCCTAAGGAAGTGGACCGTATCTTAGGCGCAAGCGACGTCGTTGATGATGCTTTTGTCACCGCATTAATTCAAGAAAATAAGAAATTGGCTAATTTAACGGGGATTCCAAACAAGGAAGTTGCCAAAATATTAGCAAAGATAGAGCCAGCACTTAATTTAAGCCCTCAGCAGATCACGCAAATAAGCAACGGTATTTTGAGTGGCCCTAATTTATTTGATCTGGCGGGAGCGGCTCCTAATATTCCTTATATACAAAGCGTGCGAGCCATTGCTGGTTTTATTGGCCAACGCCAACAGGAAATTTATAATGCGTTTGGGCTGGACAATCCAGGCACTGGATTTGGTGTAGGTCCGAATGACCTAGCGATTCGAACGGCGGTTCGTGATCAGGAAACGCGCAATCAACATGTTTTGGCGCTCTACACTCCCGCATCAGGTGAGAGTAAAGTCATCTATAAAGGCATCGCAGGATTAACTAAATCTGCTCCCCTTAGCCAAGCGGCTGCGACAGCAATTCATAACGCGATAAAAGACTCAAAAACCCACAGTGAATTTATTGGGAAAATTACAAAGCCTGCTTTCGCCGGTCATATAGCTGCCTTTGCGCCGCCGGCTTCCTCCTTAGACAAACAACTGACCCCAAAATTTTTTGCTCAGATGAAGGTGGATGCAAGGAAACAAACACTACTCGATCCCAACACCTATGAAACTGAATTTGAGGAGCAGGAAACCGCGATCGAAAGTCTTAAAAAGTCGTTTGCTAACTTACAATTAAACAGAAATACTTCTCGACTAAAACGTCTGGCTGAAGCAAAACCAATTTATTGGTTTCATCCAGCATTCCAAGGTGCCGCAAAAGAAAATGCGAAAAAGATGGGTTCAGAATTTCGCGAGTTATCCGAAAACTGTGACACGATGATTGCGCATCTTAAAGAGCAAATGGAGCAAATTAAGGATCACTGGCGTAGTTTGCCCTCTGAAACAGACATTAGGCGAAGTGCAGCAGGGGCAGCTGAGAAACAAGAAATTGCAGAAAAAGTATCAGAGAAGCAACAGGAGTTAGTTGATCTCTACCAACAAATGGATAAAGAATTAAAGGAATATGAAAGCCTTCAACTTTTATTTAAAGGTAAACCTGATGCACGTCATCCCCTTCTAAAGCAAGGACTTTTAACTACACTGAAACAAGCCGAAGAAGGTAAAAAAGATATTCGTATCCGAGGATTTCATAGTTATGCTAAAGATTACCCAGTGGATCAAAAAGAAGCTCATTTTGCTGCAACGTGGCAGGGAGAAGGGGTACGGCCAAATGCCCAAAACAACGTGAGTATAACTGCCACTGATTTACCTACAGAGCCTTTTGAAACGGTCGATATGGTGGAACCGGGCAAATTCCGTGAATATACGGTTTATCATGATAAAACCGATCCAGCTGGGCGACCGGTAACTAATAAGTATGCGTATATCAAGGAATGTGGAGTAGGTAATTTAACGGGTAAAGTGGGTGCTGATGGTGCATCGGCTTACGCGGCAGAAGTGAAATTGACAGCAAATAAATTTCCTCCTCCTAGCGAACCTGATGCCTGTGTTCGTGTCGCCATGGAAATGGCAACACATATTTTAGCGACGCGCCATAAAGCGCCTACGGCAGATCACCCGCTTATAATAGATGGCCCCCTTTATCAGATTGAATACGTCTGGACAGCGTTAATGGCAATCGGTAAAAATGATTCAAACCTGCGTTTTGATGAAAAGGCAATCATCATCGACAATGCCCAATTTAGTCCTGATAGCCAATTGGGGATGTTTGGGCGCTGGAAAGGGGATTCGCTTTTTAAAAGGCAATTTGAGACAAATTCAAGCTATACGGGCTTATTAAAAGGGATAAAAGAAGTCGATAAGCTTAAATTTGGCAAGCAAGAACAAAAAGGCATGGAAACTGCAAAAAAAGACACTGCAGAGCTCATGCAGTTTTATAAAAGTAAACAAGGTATACTCACTGGTGTAAAACAAAAAGTGAAAGAGATGGATGACACCATTGAACCTCCACCAGCATCACCTGCTGCTTGAGGTGGGTAAGGAAATTTAAGAACAATGGAGATGAATAATAATAAATTGCCTATCGGCGTCTTTGATTCAGGAATGGGTGGTTTGACGGTGCTTCGGGCATTAAAAACCACACTTGCACAAGAATCATTTATTTACTTGGGTGATACAGCGCGCTTACCCTACGGCACTAAAAGCCCCAATACCATTCAGCAATATGCTATTCAAATGGCGCGCGTTCTAGTTGAAAGGCAGATTAAAGCCTTAGTGATTGCGTGCAATACAGCAACCACAGCGGCCCTACCGCACTTGCAGGCCATGCTTCCCGATATACCCGTGTTAGGTGTTGTCACCCCTGGCGCTTCTGCGGTGATTGCTGCTACTAAAAATCATCGAATTGCGGTGTTGGCCACAGAAACCACTATTGCTTCAAATGCCTATCAGCGCTTAATTACGGCTCATCTACCGCAGGCAACAATTAGTGCCCGTGCTTGTAGTCTTCTAGTGGCTTTAGCAGAAGAAGGCATGGTGGGAAATGCGATTGCTCGGGAGACTTTAAAGCATTACTTATCGGAACTCAGTGGCGAGGACACTCTTCTTTTAGGTTGCACCCATTTCCCTGTGTTTAAACCCCTTTTAGCGACTCTTCTACCAGAGAGTGTCACTATAGTCGACTCCGCCGAAGCCACAGCAAAAGCCTTAAAACAAGCGCTTGAACAGACGAATTTGCTGAATACGGAGCAAGTGCAGGGTAATAGGATAAGCTATTTAGTCACCGATTCCATCAAGCGCTTTCAAGCAGTCGGGGAAATTTTCTTAGGCGAACCACTGCAGATTCATCAGATTGAATTAGTCGATGCGCAGTCACCTTCTTAACCTATTCAACGCTGTCATCCTGAGCAAATAGTTTTTTTGTGGTCCCAAGCAAAGCGAGGGACCTCCGAATTTGGCAGTACCCTGATGAAGAAGATCCTCATTGCGATCAGAACGACGTAGCTGCCTAACACTGGCTCTAACTACTCTGCTAGCTCCTTCTTGCCACCTTGCTTTTTAAGCTCAATCTGCTTACCACGTGCTGACAAATAACGTGCTTCCATTTCAACATCAATGTAACGATCCGTTGTCACGCTAGAACTATGACCCGCATCATCGCGTACATGTTCTCGTGGTCTATTCTTCACATCTTCTGAAATGCCGGTATGTCTTAACCAGTGCACCGTAGCAGCTGCTAAGTTATCAGCCTCTTCCCTTTGGCCTTGTCTCTTTAATTCTTCCGCGGCCAAATCAAAGCAAAGCTGGACTATGCGACGAATAGGCGCTGTATCACTCATGGGTCCTGTGCCTTTAATTTTAGGGAGAAGTGGTGAATTATCCGAAGGAGAGGGAAGTGGCGTTAAGCCTAAAAACGTTCGCCAACGCACAAGACTCGCAAGCATGGCTTCACTGACGGCGATTTGGCGCTCCTTATTCCCTTTACCCACCGTTGTAAACCACCAAAAACCATTGCTGTCTTTCGCAAAGTCATTCATTGTAGGAATCCATCGTTCGCTTGCGGCAAGTTCAGAGATACGGAGATACATGCCAAAAAGCATACTGAGAATAAAACGCGTGCGCTCATGTTTTTCAGGATTCTCTGCAGCTAATTTTTCACTCGCACTAAGAACCGCGTCCCATTGACGCAAACTTAATCGTCTGATAGGCGCATTTTGTTGCCGCTTACGGATAAATTTACTTTTTTGCCGAATTAATGCAACCGGGTTAGAGACAAGGTATTCTTCAGCAATTAAAAAATTAAATAAAGTGCTTAAGATTGCAAAAATTTCCTGTACTGCCCCTTGAGACAAATTAAATTGTTCAATGGATGCGGTGGCTCCCTCTTTTCTGGCAGATTTGCTGATAGTGGCCACAAAGGGGCGCCATGCTTCATTGGGCACACGTCTTCCTTCCTTCTCAATGAAACGGGGCACTTTTTTTAAGCTAATCCAACTTTCTGGTGGGTTTTGGCAAAAGCGAACAAATTGCTCAATATCGTCGCGCTTTAAGGCGGTAAGCGAGCTTTTTTTAATATTCCAGCACCATTGAAGCAGGCGTTCTGTCTCACGTCGATAACTATTAAAAGTGCCCTGACTACCAGCGTAACTTTTAAGAAAATTCAGGCAATGATAAAAATCGTCTTGGAATTCTGCACCCGGCAGAACAACATTTTCTCTATTTTTATGCAAATTATCTAGATTATCAAAAAGGGGTAAAAGAGGTGTTTTCATGAGTAAGACAGCGGATAAGAATACGTTAATGCTAGCTTACAATCTCTCCCTACAGCAATATTTTCTTTACACAAATAATGACGATTTTATGATTCTTTCCTAAAATTATCTAAGTGGGGTTATTGACCTCTAGTAAAGCTCCGAGTATCATTTGCGCTCTGTCCTTGGGGCGGGTTTAAAAACGGGGTGTAGCGCAGTCTGGTAGCGCGCCTGCTTTGGGAGCAGGATGTCGGGAGTTCGAATCTCTCCACCCCGACCAAGATTTGCGCCCGTAGCTCATCTGGATAGAGCATCGGCCTTCTAAGCCGAGGGTAGCAGGTTCGAATCCTGCCGGGCGTGCCAGCCTTAGAGCAGATTCTCCTCCTAGTTAAGGGCAAATTGTAAAATGGTGGGCGTAGCTCAGTTGGTAGAGCCCCGGGTTGTGATCCCGGTTGTCGTGGGTTCAAGTCCCATCGCTCACCCCAGATCCCTTTTAACCTGACTGTTTGTGCTTAAGATTCATTCTGAGTCTTTACAAGATAGGCTTACTGTTCGATAATTCCACCCTGTTTTGCGAAAGTGGCGGAACTGGTAGACGCGCTGGATTTAGGTTCCAGTGGGGTAACCCGTGAGAGTTCGAGTCTCTCCTTTCGCACCATTTATGACAATATCCGAGAGGTGACTAGATGCAAGTTTCTGTTGAGACCTTGAAAGGTTTGGAGCGTAAAGTAACGGTTTCAGTGCCCACCGAAAAAATAGAGGAAGAAGTGAGCCTTCGTCTCCGCAATCTTGCTCGCAAAGTAAAAGTAGACGGTTTTCGTCCTGGCAAAGTTCCCATGCATGTCGTAAAGAGCCGGTTCTCTAACAGTGTTCGCGAAGAAGTTGCCCGTGAAATGGTGCAATCCACTTTATTTGAAGCATTGCAAAAGAACGAGTTAGTGCCTGCAGGTATGCCCACGGTTGAGCCAGAAAAAATTGAGTCAGGTAAAGATTTCAAATACACGGCCTTTTTTGAAGTATTCCCAGAAGTGGCTATTACCGAATTAAACCAAGATGAAATCGAAGTAATCCGTGCGAAAGTTAAGGATAGTGATGTAACTGCTATGCTGGACAAATTGCGTGAGCAAAACAAAGAGTGGCATGAAGTTTCACGCGCTGCTGCGAAAGACGATAAGGTTATTATCGATTTCGAAGGATTCATAAACGATAAACCCTTTGAAGGGGGTAAGGCCGAAGGATACGAGGTGATTATCGGTTCAGGTTCAATGATTCCAGGGTTTGAAGAGGGATTAATTGGTGGTAAGAAAGGGAAGTCATTCGATATTAAAGTTACCTTTCCTGAAAACTATAGCCATCAAGCATTAGCGGGCCAAGAAGCTACATTTAAAATCACTCTACACCAAGTGATGGAAGGAAAGTTACCACCTTTAGATGATGCTTTCGCTGAAAAATTTAATATTACCGAAGGCGGCGTAGAAGCCCTGAAAAAGGACATTAAAGAAAACATGGTGCGTGAGCTTGAACGTCGCGTTAACGCAATGAATCGTGAACGCGTTTTCGATAAATTACTGGCTATCAATCCATTTGAATTGCCAAATGCCTTGATTGACAAGGAAATTGAGCATCTCAAACATGACATGTACCACCGTCTCTTTGGTCATGAACATTCTGACAATGAGAAGATCCCAGACTTTCCTCGTGCATTATTTGAGGAACAAGCAAAACGAAGAGTGCATTTAGGTTTGCTCTTTTCTGAATATGTCAAGAAACATGAACTAGTCGCGGATAAGGAACGAGTCGATGCCATGATTGAAAAATTGGCAAGTGCCTACGAAGATCCTGATGAGCTTCGCCGATGGTATCAAGGGAGCAAAGAACGCTTGGCAGAAATTGAGGCGTTAGTAATGGAAGAAGTTGTTGCTGAAAAAATCAGTGAAAATGCTAAGCTTATCGAGAAAACGATGAATTATGATGCAGTAATGAATCCCACTAAGGAAAGTGAAACCGAAGGAGAATAAATAGATGGGTTATTCAGAAAATGTGATTAGGAATGCCAGCGGTTTGGTGCCAATGGTTGTCGAGCAGACCTCAAGAGGCGAGCGTTCCTATGATATTTATTCAAGGCTTTTAAAAGAAAGAATTATCTTTCTTTTGGGCGAAGTTGAAGATCATATGGCGAATTTGGTTGTCGCTCAACTTCTGTTCTTAGAATCAGAAAATCCTGAAAAGGATATTGCATTGTATATTAATTCACCGGGTGGTGTCGTGACAGCGGGACTGGCAATCTATGACACAATGCAATTTATTAAACCGGATGTAAGTACTCTGTGCATAGGTCAGGCTGCGAGTGCTGCAGCACTTTTGCTTTGCGCCGGTGCTGAAGGCAAGCGATTTTGCTTGCCGAATTCTCGGGTCATGATTCATCAGCCTTTAGGTGGTTATAGAGGACAGGCTTCTGATATTGAAATCCACGCCCGTGAAACGTTAGCGGTGCGTGAACGTTTAAATAGTATTATGGCTAAGCATACTCAAAAAACGCCTGACCAAATCTTGCGAGATACCGACCGTGATAATTTTATGAGTGCCACCCAAGCCTGCGAATATGGTTTAATCGATAAGGTTCTTTACGATCGCGAAGCCATGACTAAATCCGAGTAATAGGATTGCCAATCTGTTATAATTAATGACAGGTTGGCAATTTTGCTGGCTTTATTATTTCAATTGTCTAAAATTTTACTAGAGTATTTAGTTTAGCTAGTTAGCAAGTAATAATTCGCAGGGAAGGGAGACTCGTTATGTAATACTCCGATCTTATGCTGAAATTGCGAAATGCAATGAGAAAGGTTGGCTAATAAGATGTTTCCTGTACAGAGTGAGTTGTTACTAGCAGTAAAGAAGGGGTTTGTAGATGAGTAGAACCGGTAACGGCGATGGCGACAAAGTCTTGTATTGTTCATTTTGTGGAAAAAGTCAGCATGAAGTAAAAAAATTGATTGCTGGTCCTTCTGTTTTTGTTTGTGATGAGTGCGTCGAATTATGTAACGACATCATCCGTGAAGAGACTCAAGATACTCCAGAAGAGACTGAAACTCGCCTGCCTACACCCAAAGAAATTTCCAACTTTCTTGATGAGTATGTCATCGGCCAACCGCATGCCAAGAAAGTACTATCTGTTGCTGTTTACAATCATTATAAACGATTACAGCATAAAACAGAGGATGGGATTGAGTTAGGCAAGAGCAACATTCTGCTCATCGGTCCTACAGGAAGTGGTAAAACGCTGCTTGCACAAACACTCGCTCGATTGCTAAACGTACCTTTTACCATGGCAGATGCAACGACATTAACCGAAGCAGGTTATGTGGGTGAGGATGTAGAAAACATTATCCAGAAACTGCTTCAAAAATGCGATTACGACGTGGATAAAGCGCAACAAGGTATTGTGTATATCGACGAAATCGATAAGATTTCACGTAAATCTGACAATCCCTCGATTACCCGTGATGTTTCAGGGGAGGGCGTACAACAAGCGCTACTAAAATTAATTGAAGGAACGATTGCTTCTGTACCGCCCCAAGGGGGACGTAAACATCCACAGCAAGAATTTTTACAAGTGGACACCTCCAATATTCTATTTATTTGCGGAGGCGCTTTTGCTGGACTCGATAAGATCATTCGCGAGCGCAGTGATAAATCAGGTATCGGTTTTTCTGCACAACTGAAAAATCAGAAAAATCCCAAGGATATCGAAAAAATCCTTGAGCAACTTGAGTCTGAGGATTTGGTTAAATACGGGCTAATTCCAGAGTTCGTGGGAAGATTACCCGTAGTAACTACCCTGCATGAACTCAGTGAAGAAGCGCTAGTCGATATTCTGACCTGTCCTAAAAATGCACTCACTAAGCAATTCCATGCGCTATTTAAAATGGAAAACGTTGAGCTTGAATTCCGTGAAGAAGCATTGCGCATGATCGCTAAGAAAGCACTCGAACGAAAAATAGGTGCTCGAGGATTGCGTGCCATCCTTGAAAATATACTTTTAGACACCATGTATGAGTTACCTTCGCTTGAAGGGGTTAGAAAAGTGGTGATTGACGAAAACGTCATTAATAACACCAGTAAACCCATCCTTATCTATGAAGGTGAGGAAAGCAAACAAACTGCTGCAGGTGGAAGGGAATAGTAGTAGGACTTGTTTACTTTCTACTATCTTAGCCAAACATGGCAAAATGTAAACAGATTCTTGAAGTCGCGTGGCAGGCACCTGTAGCCTGGATGGAGCGCAGCGTAACCCGGGAATCCGTGGTATAAAATCCCGGGTTATGCTGTGCCACCCAGGCTACAGCCAGATAATTGTAAGATGTGCCAAATATGTGCTGTTTCTCATAGATTATCGTTTTGAATAAGGGCTCATTATGTCTAGCGAAAGCGAAAATGAAATCATGCCGTCTGAAAAGGAAGTAATGTCACCTTTACCCGTCTTACCTCTTCGGGATGTTGTCGTTTACCCGCATATGGTCATCCCTTTGTTTGTGGGCCGGGAAAAATCCATTAAAGCGCTCGAAGCGTCAATGGTAGATAATAAACAAATTTTTTTAGTTGCACAGCGAAAATCCTCCAATGATGATCCTGGAGTTAATGACGTTTATACAGTAGGAACGGTTTCCAGCGTTTTGCAGCTATTAAAGCTTCCCGACGGTACTGTGAAAGTGCTCGTGGAGGGGGAGCAGCGTGCCCGAGTTAGCTCATATACACTCGAGCAGGGTTTTCTCGAGGCAAACCTGGAACCCATTGAAGAGACAAACGAAGCATTAAAAGAGCAGGAAATCGAAATTTTAATGCGTTCATTGATGTCACAATTTGAGCAGTATATTAAACTGAACAAAAAAATTCCTCCCGAAGTATTAAGCTCTTTAGCTAGCATTGAAGAGCCGGGCCGGTTGGCAGACACCATTGCTGCACACTTAAGCTTGAAAGTAGATGATAAGCAAGAGTTGCTCGAGACTATCGATATCGGCACACGTTTAGAGCGACTAATGGCTGCTATAGAAGGTGAAATCGATCTGCTCCATGTGGAAAAAAGAGTGCGTGGTCGGGTTAAACGCCAGATGGAAAAAAGCCAAAGAGAATACTATCTCAATGAGCAAATCAAAGCGATTCAAAAAGAATTGGGTGAGCTGGGTGAAGAAGGCAATGAAATAGAGCAATTGGAAGCCTCTATTAAAAAAGCAGGTATGCCGAAGGAAGCCAAAGAAAAATCTTTATCTGAATTGCAAAAATTAAAGCTCATGTCGCCAATGTCGGCTGAAGCTACCGTAATCCGCAATTATTTGGATTGGATGCTTAGTGTACCTTGGAAGAGAAAAAATAAAATTCAGTTTGATTTACGCCGAGCTGAAAAGTTATTGGATAAAGAGCACTATGGGCTTGAAAAGGTTAAAGAGCGCATCATTGAATACCTTGCTGTACAACAGCGGGTCAAACGCTTAAAAGGCCCCATTTTATGTTTAGTAGGGCCTCCGGGAGTGGGTAAAACCTCTTTAGGGCAATCGATTGCTAATGCGACCGGAAGGACTTTTATCCGTATTGCACTGGGTGGTGTGAGAGATGAAGCAGAGATTCGCGGTCACCGACGCACCTATATTGGTTCTATGCCCGGTAAAATTATCCAAAAATTGTGCAAGGCGGGGGTAAAAAACCCCCTCATTATGCTCGACGAAGTCGATAAAATGGCGATGGATTTCCGCGGGGATCCCGCTTCGGCTTTACTTGAGGTGCTGGATCCAGAGCAAAACCACACCTTTAATGACCATTACCTTGAGGTCGATTATGACTTAAGTGATGTCATGTTTATTGCGACGGCTAATTCCTTAGAAATCCCCGCACCATTGCTTGATCGTATGGAGGTAATTCGCTTAGCGGGTTACACTGAAGATGAAAAAATAAACATTGCGACAAGCTATCTAGTCCCCAAACAGCTTGTTCTGAATGGACTTAAACCAGAAGAAATAAGTATTGGTGAGAGCGCAATTCGCGAGATTGTTCGCCATTACACTCGCGAAGCCGGCGTACGTAATTTAGAGCGTGATATCGCCAGTATTTGCCGTAAAGTGGTGAAGGAGATTTTAACAGGTAAACGAGTAAGAAAAGTCTCTGTGTCACGTACTAACATCGAAAAATACTTGGGTGTGAAGAAATTCCGTTATGGCCTTGCCGAAGAGTTTGATCAGGTAGGTCAAGTGACTGGTCTCGCTTGGACGAGTGTAGGAGGCGAGTTGCTCACTATTGAAGCATCTATGATGCCAGGTAAGGGCAAAACAACGCACACTGGGCAGTTAGGCGAAGTGATGCAAGAATCTATTCAGGCAGCAATGACTGTGGTTAGAAGCCGTGCCAAGACATTTGGTCTATCCGATGATTTTTATGATAAAAATGATTTTCATGTTCACGTTCCAGAAGGGGCTACTCCTAAAGATGGTCCCAGCGCGGGCATTGGCATGTGTACTGCTCTTGTTTCAGTAGTGACCCAAATACCTGTGCGCGCGGATGTGGCTATGACAGGCGAAATTACGTTGCGTGGTCAGGTTCTGCCGATTGGGGGTTTGAAAGAAAAACTTCTTGCTGCGCATCGCGGTGGCATAAAACACGTTATCATTCCTGAGGAAAATCGGAAAGATCTAGAAGAAATTCCAGATAATGTCTTAAGGAAACTGGCTATTCATCCAGTAAAAACAGTGGAAGAGGTTTTAGAACTGGCTTTGCAACGAAGTCCTATCGTGAAATCCACTGAATCATCTCCCTCTGAGGTTATTTCCAGCGAAACTTCTAAAAAAAGTAAAAATAAAGATTTACACGCCCATTAATACCGGGTATATTTCACACCGTTGCCCGCTACTGGCGGGCGATGCAAGGATGTGACTGCTTGACTGAGGTAGATGATTTTGTTCTAATCAAACCTCGGATAAGGAAGAATAACTGATAGGGGAAAAGATGAATAAGAGTGAATTGATTGAAGCAATTGCAAGTGGCTCAGGTGTAACAAAAGCAGACGCTAGTCGAGTTCTCGAAACTTTCATGATGACCGTCACTGACGCCCTCAAAAGAGGCGATCAGGTTGTTTTGCCAGGCTTCGGCTCTTTCTCCACTGGCAATCGCTCTGCGCGCACTGGCAGAAATCCACAAACTGGAGCGACGATTGAGATTAAAGCGTCAAGAGTTGCTAAATTTAAAGCTGGTAAATCTTTAAAAGAAGCTGTACAAGAAGGCTAAGTTTTTTGGGTGCTTAGCTCAGCTGGGAGAGCATCGCCCTTACAAGGCGAGGGTCGCAGGTTCGATCCCTGCAGCACCCACCAAGAATAGGAGTGGTAGTTCAGCAGGTTAGAATACCGGCCTGTCACGCCGGGGGTCGCGGGTTCGAGTCCCGTCCACTCCGCCAGATTAACGCGCCGAAGGGCGCGTTTTTTTTATCAGCTGTGTTAAATGTAATCGATCAAGTCCCCTATGTTTTCGCCCAAATTGCACCGTTCGGCGGTAGGAGGCTAATGATCATTACGAAAATTTGCGAATTGACCAATATGGAACTTCGAACATGTTGCAGAAGCTGAACGAACGCATACAGGGTATTATAGCCTGGGTAGTTATTATTCTAATTGCTATCACCTTTACCCTATTCGGAGTAGACTATTACATGCAAGGTCACCAAGCATCGGACGTTGAAGTCGATGTGAATGGACATGCGATTAGCAAACAAGCTTTTGATATGAGTTATCGTCGAATTCGCCAGCAACGTGATCCTTCACAAATGACTGCTGCCAGCGAATCGGCTCTTAAGAAGCAAGTGCTTACCGCCATGATTACCAATGAAGTAAGCGTGCAAGCAGCGAAAAAAGCGGGCTTTGCAGTCGGCAACCAGCAAGCAGATGCTGCCATTCTCAGTATTCCCCAATTTCAACAAGATGGTCACTTTTCACCGGAGCGGTATCAGCAAGCATTGAGCGGCGCTATGTTTACCCCCGAATCCTTTCGAAATGAAGTAAAACAAGGCATGCTATTGAATCAACAACGCTTCGCATTCATCGGCACTGCTTTTGCCTTACCTAATGAAATCAAGCGGTTCGTAAAACTTTATATGCAAACGAGGGACTATGAGTATTTAGAAATTCCTGCTTCTTTATTTATTAAAAATAATTCGATTTCGGATGCTGCAATCAATAATTATTATCAGCACCATCAGAAAGCATTTTTATCCCCTGAGACAGTCAGCATCGATTACGTCCGTCTCTCAACGCAACAAATAAAAGATAAGATTCAAATTACTCCTGAAGAGATAAATGCTTATTACGAAGAAAATAAGACTAATTTCCTTACCCCGGCGCAATGGCAAGTAGCGCACATTCTTTTCGCAGTTCCAGAAGACGCGTCTGATGAGGCTCAAAATCAAATAAAACAAAAAGCGGATGAAGCCTATCAAGTCTTGCAACGCAATCCGGAACAATTTAACGAGTATGTAAAAACTAAATCGGATGACAAATTATCCATTGCGAATAATGGGTTGCTTCCGTGGTTGGTTGCAGGTCAATCCGGTTTTGATAAGTCATTGGCGAATTTAACTCAACCTGGGCAGATTTCTTCCCCAGTACAATCACCGCACGGGTATGAGATTTTTAAGCTTATTGCTTATAAGCCGGCGACCATAAAACCCTTAACCGAAGTAGAGTCTAGTATTAAAGAGCAATTGCTCGTTGATCGTGCTCAAACGCAATATGCTCAAGCTTTAGAGCAGCTGAGTGATTTAAGTTACCAAAGTCCAGATTCATTAACCCCTGTCGCAGACGCTTTAAAATTACCCATAGAACATACGGAACCCTTTTCACGTCAAGGTGGAAGTAGCGAGTTAACTAAAAATAAGCAAGTTGTGAATGCGGCCTTTAGTCACGATGTACTGAATCTTGGCAATAACAGTGATCCTATACAAGTGGATAATGACAGTGTGGTTGTTTTACGAGTAAACCAGCACTTTCCTGCAGCAGAAAAGCCATTGGTTGAAGTCAAAGACTCTATCGCTAAGAAACTTGCGCTAATGAACGCTGAGCAGCAAGCGAAACAATTGGGTACAGAGTTACTGTCGGACAAAGAAGATGAAAGCCAGCAAGTTAAATTGATGCAGACGAATCAATTGCAATGGCGTGCAGTAGAAAAGGCCACCCGAGATACTGATAAAGCAGATCCGGCAATCAATGATTTAGCGTTTAGTCTACCAAAGATTAATAGCCGTGATGGCCGTGGTTTAAATAATGGCAATTACGTGATTGTGCGTTTAAAGCAAATCAATGATGGCCAATTAGAGTCGTTGGATAAAGAGCAGCAGGCAAGTATAGCTCAGCAAATTGAAGCGAGCTATGGGGTAATGGATTATGATTTGTACATCAACAATCTGATTCAAACTGCTAAAATAGAAAAACCTAAGTAGTAGGGGGAAAAATGCCAGGTAAACTAACAAACAATATGCTTGCTCAGCTGCAAATGGGCTTAGTGAGAGATTATCAGGATTTAAAGGCGGAAAGAAAGACATACGAACAAATTTGTATTGAGTTGCGTAATCGAATTGAATACGATTTATTCTTTAATAACAGCAGTTCCATATACAGGCTTGAGCCTCTAGAAACACAGAAGGTTTATACCGTTCTAAATACATTTTTAAATGCTGCACAACCTGATACTTTAGATGAAGAGAGTTATAGACCCCCGTTAGCTTATCAGCCAATCATAAAAGTCGAGGTTTTTGAAAATTACTTGCCGCGCCATCATTCCTGTTATTGCCCAACAGATAGCCTGCTTTTTGATTGGTTATTGATTGACGCCTTTTTCGCCCATCACCATCATGGCTCATATGTGAGTCCAAGCATAGGCTATTCAGGTTCTCACAACCATGGTTATTCAAGCAGTGGTGGAGGCAATGATGAAAAGAAAGCTGAGCTTTGGGCGGTACTTGCTTTAATTGCTCTGATTTTGATAGGAGTTGTGCTGACAACCCTTGCATTAGTTTACCTTTTTAGAACGTTTGCTGATAGTATGGAGCGTTTATGGCATAACGAGGGAATACGTCAAGCACTGGTTTCCATGTTGAGTGTAGCTGCATTTGCTACAGCGTCAGGCGTATTGTCCTATTTATACCTCACTGCACCACTTACTGCTCTTTTTTTTGCAGCTGGTATTACCAACCCTATCGGTCTACTTGTTGTAAGTATTATTTGCTTATCACTGATTGGGGCTGCGCTGGGAACTGCACTTATCAACTTTGCACAGACGAAAGCAATTCAACACTATAATCCCCATGCCCTCGATCCTCGAGATGCACATCGTTACACCATTGATGAAGAAGCCATAACAGAGGCTGGGCTTGATCCGATTAAAATAACAAGTGCTATCGCAACCCTTCGCCTACAACTTGGTAAAGACGGTGCAAACAATTGGTGGTTTTACCGTGATAGAAAGGATCAAGAAATCGTTGAGACAATTAGAAAATTGCGTCGTGGCGAACTCCGTTCGCTGGATATAAAGATTGATAATAACAATACACTTCACTTCGATTTTCGTCCTTTCCAAGCGCCACCCGTTGTGTATGTTCATTCATATAATCCTATGCCATCAGCGCCTTATGGTGCTACCATGGCTGATCAGCCGCCAAGTTATTACCCGCCGCACAACATTGATCCTTATTCGCACTCGCATACAGGCAATGTTCCGATGGGTTCACCCTACGGGGGACAGCCTCCTCAATATCCTTATGGGGGACAGCCTCCTCAATACCCTTATGGGGGACAGCCTTCTCAACACCCATATCCAGAGCAACCGGCTCAATATCAAGACCCCTCTCATCCTTATTATGGGCCTGGATATCAATAAAGCAGAGGCGGGTCATTTGACCCGCCGCTTTTATTGAGGTTGGAAATTATTGTTATCTGAAATGTCTGGGTGAGTTGTTCTGCTTTCCTGAAGCTTGATCGATTTCTCTTGACTGGAATTAAAGAAATCAAATTTTTTCTTAAGCGTTTCCGGGCTCATGATCGGTCTGTAGGTGATCTTTAAGTGGATATGTGGATACTGTTCCAATTCTTGTTGAATGATGTGTAATTCTTCCTCAGTAAAACCGTTAAGAATGGTTATTTTCTTTAAAGTCTTTTCATTGTTTTTAATCAACGATAGGAGATTCGCTAAATTTTCTTGAGATGGAATGAAGTCATGAATCACGATGCTTTCAAGCTTGGGAAATTTCATTGCTTTCAACATGCTACACGCGGCAGCAAATTCTTCTTTTTTTTCCGGAGGAGGAGGGAATGAGTGCGAAGGGAGAGCATCCACTATGCTTAAATATTTTATTTCACTAAAGAATGAATAATCGAAAGGACTATTAGACGCTGCTGTTGTTCCCATTTTTTTCCATTTTTCAACCATTTGCTTTAAAGTGGGTGAATTTTCCTCCCAATTTGTATTAAGGCTTAACTCTACGGAATCCTTAGACAGAAAAGGAAGGATTAACTCAAATTCTTTATCTGAAACAGAGGTGTTTACTTTTTTTTTGGCTTGTTCTTCCCGTAAGAGGCTAAGCTTTTTCTCTTTTTCATCGTCGTATAAAGAGGCAGTTGATTCTTGATTAGTAGAAAGTTTAGGCATTTTCTTAAAAGAGCGGGTGAAATGAAGTCCATTTGCTGAGTGATTATTGTTTAACGGATTATTTTGCAGTTGCCTCTGTTGACGTTCCTGTATTTTTGGTTCGGAGTCTTTTGAAGAAATGGCTAGCTTTGGATTATCCTCTTCCTTTATTTTCATTTGCTCAGGTGTACTCATAAATGCTCCTCAACGATAGTTGTTTGTATTGGATACTCAGATTGAAACATAATTCTACAAATCTGTGGTACATCAAAATATCATGAAGCTAGCAATTAAAATAGTTCTCTCAGCAAACAAATTTTATAAAAATTAGACCATATAAAGTTTTGATAAGTAAGAATGAGTGTTACCGTTGGGTAGAAGAATAAGCGTAGTCGTGACTCAGTTACTAATTTTTGAGTATCCGTGTTAAGAGCGTCCAGACCCAAGATAAGCCTCTAATAGTAATATACCCGTGATCCTTCAAAACGCTATTTTTGGTCTATTGCTTTTTCCGCCCGGGATTATTTTAAAACCTCGCAATAGGGCTTGCTATTACTCGTTTTTAAAATAATCCCAGCCAAAAAAACCAAGTTGCCCAAAAATAGCGTTTTGAAGGATCACGGGTATTTATAAAATCAAAAAATCTACTTTCCGCGCTTTATTGGAAAAAGACTTCTATTCTGATCGGAATGTATAACCCGCGCATAAAGCGCGGGAAGTAGGCAAAAAACAGGGATTAGGTTCAAAAATTAGAGGTGTTTGCTTAGGCTAGATTCGGGTTCGTTTGTGTGTCTAAAATATTGTGATGTTAAAGGGTTAACCCATCTTACCCAAATCGGACATCGCTACTGCATGATAACCAGCATCCACATGCACCACTTCTGCAGTAATTCCAGAGGCTAAGTCAGAGCATAAGAAAGCGGCGGTATTGCCTACTTCTTCTGCTGTGACATTACGCTTCATGGGCGTTGTATCAGCATAGGCAGCTTGCATTTTACGGAAATCCTTGATGCCAGCAGCTGCTAACGTTTTAATTGGGCCTGCAGAGATTGCATTAACGCGAATGCCACGTGGCCCTAAGCTAGAGGCCAAGTAGCGGACTGAAGCTTCTAAGCTTGCTTTAGCAATACCCATGACATTGTAATTGGGCACTGCTTTCTCAGCCCCATAATAGCTCAGTGTTAGAATCGCGCCTTGAGTCTCCTGCATCATAGGTAGGGCTGCTTTAGCGAGGCCTATTAGGCTATAGGCGCTGATGTCGTGGGCAATATGGAAGCCTTCACGATGCACACTCTCAATAAAATCACCACTGATTTGATCCGCTGGTGCGAAAGCGACGGAATGAATAAGAATGTCCAATTGATCCCAATGACTACCCAATTGTTCAAAAACGGCTTGAATATCAAGATCATTGGCGACATCACAAGGAAAAGTTAATTTAGAATTGAATTCAGCGGCCATTGTTTCGACACGGCTTTGCAATTTCTCATTTTGATAAGTGAATGCTAATTCAGCACCTTGTTCATAAAATGCTTTGGCAATGCCATAGGCGATAGAGCGATTGCTTGCTAGACCAACAATCAGTGCTTTTTTTCCACGTAAAAATCCCATCGTTTTCTCCTCTAACCGTTTGTGTGCTTTGCGAGTAACTCACGCATTTTTGCCTGAATCATATCAATGGCGATACGATTCTCTCCGCCTCTTGGAACAATGATGTCTGCATACCGACTGGAAGGTTCAATGAACTGTAAATACATTGGTCTGACTGTCGTTTCATACTGATGGACCACCGATTCGAAAGAACGCTGGCGCTCAACCACATCACGTTTCAAGCGGCGAGTTAAGCAAACATCCAAGGGTGTGGACATAAAGATACGGATGTCCATGATTTCGCGCAAGGCTTTGTCTGTAAATAAGAGAATCCCTTCTAAGACGATAATAGCATGCTGGCCTACTCGACGCGTTTCGGATAACCGAATATGCTTCGAATGGGAATAAATAGGAATCTCCACGGATTCCCCTTGTTGTAATTTTCGAAGATGATCACAAAGCAGGGCATGATCGAAGGCGTCAGGGTGGTCGTAATTAATTTTTTCTCTTTCTGTGAAGGGGAGATGACTATTGTCTTTATAATAAGCGTCTTCTGAGATTACCACGACTTGTTCAGAGCCCAATTCAGTAACAATCGTGTTAGCTAGAAGACTTTTCCCAGAAGCGGAGGGACCAGAAATCCCGATAATAATTGCTGCTTGTTTGTTCATGACGCCACTATTCGAAATTTTGTGCAAATGGTAAGGCTTTATGACGATAAATTCAATTCGTTTCTTCTTTTTGCCGCTTTAGAAGAACGTATAAAGCACCTTCACCACCGTCCCGTGCCAAAGCACTGTGAAAGGCTAAAACCTGCGGAAATTGAGTTAACCAGCGATTAACCAGATTTTTTAATACAGGTGCCTCACCTCGATGGCTGCCCTTACCATGAATAATTAAAAGACTCCGACGAGCTAAATCAGTTTGCTGCCCAATAAATTTAATTAATGCTTCCTTCGCATCATCCGGCCTAAGGCCGTGTAAGTCCAATTTTGCTTGCCAAGGAATTCTTCCTGCTTTTAATTCTCTTAATCGCTTATTAGGAATACGATGACTACTATAGAACAAGATTGTGTTTGCCTGTACTTCCTCAGCATAATAATCAGAAAGATAAACGGTAGTTGTTCGAGCTACAGGTATTCTTTCTTGCTTACGGTTTTTGGTCCCTGTTGAGCCTAAGTTAATCTTATCACTCTTTTTTAGAGGCTTGACATCGCCCATCATTTTACGAAACAAAGCTTTGTCGTCTTCGGACAAAGAATCATCAGACATAAGGATACTGAATTAACCGAAAGCATATATGAAGAGTATATACCCGTGATCTTTCAAAATGCTAGTTTTTGGACGACTTGATTTTTTTGGCTGGAATTATTTTAAAAACGAGTAATAGCAATCCCTATTGGGAGTTTTTAAAATAATTCAGGCGGAAAAAGCAATAGACCAAAAACTAGCATTTTGAAAGATCACGGGTATAACCCATTTATGATAAGAATAACGAAAGGATTCGTATCTTAGGATCCGCTTAAAGTGAGGTTTTTCGTCGCGACTCACGGAGTCGGTGAGACTTTACGATTGCTTGATCCCACGGTCAAGCAGCGGGATGTCGAGAACTTTGAGAAAATTCAAGGTCAATCAAATGGGAAAGGTTAAAGGACAAAGTCTCTAAAATAACGTACAATTTGTGATAATTATGTGCTCTACGTTAGGTAAAAGGTTAAATAATTTATGAATGATTCTTACGCAACAATAACAGCCCATTTTGAAACCATCATTGATTTTCTTCGGTTTGGTGTCAGTCAAGCGCATGCTTCTAATCTCTATTACGGTCACGGAACCGACAATGCATGGGATGACATGCTTGCATTGATTCTGGGAAGTTTATCTTTACCGCTTGATTGCGAGCCCATGCTTTTACAAGCGCGGCTGACTTCTGTGGAAAAGCAAATTTTGATGAATCGTTTATCCCGACGAATCATTGAAAAGGTTCCTGTGCCTTACCTTACGAATGAGGCTTATTTTTGCGAGCTGCCTTTTTATGTGGATGAACGAGTGTTAATTCCGCGCTCGCCTATTGCTGAGCTTATCAAACAGCAATTTTCCCCCTGGATACAAGCAGATAGCGTGGAGCATATTTTGGACATGTGTACAGGCAGTGCTTGCATTGCTATTGCGTGCCATTACGCTTTCCCTGAAGCCCAAATTGATGCTACTGATCTCTCTACAGATGCCTTGGAGGTTGCTGCAATCAATCGCGAGCGCCACGGGCTACAAGAAGTCTTAACCTTAATTGAATCGGATTGCTGGGCTAATGTTCCAAAAAAACGTTACGATATCATTGTCTCTAATCCTCCGTATGTCGGCTCGGAAGAAATGCAGACCCTGCCTGAGGAGTATCTCCATGAACCTCGACTGGCTTTGGAAACGGGTAACAATGGTTTGGCAATTGTTGAAAAAATTCTTATAAAAGCCCATGATTACTTAACAGACCATGGTGTGCTGGTTGTAGAAGTAGGCAACAGTGAAGATGCATTGGTTGATGCCTTTCCGCAGGTGCCTTTTACCTGGCTTGATCTCGAATACGGGGGACATGGTGTATTTTTGTTGACGCGCCAGCAATTAAAAGCGCATTTTGCGCCTTAAGGTAACTAAATGAGTGGAAACACATTCGGAAAATTATTTACAGTGACCACATTTGGTGAAAGCCATGGTACGGCGCTGGGTTGTGTAGTAGATGGTTGTCCTCCAGGATTAGTCTTATCAGAAAAAGATATTCAGCCCTTCCTCGACAAACGGAAACCTGGCCAGTCAAAATACACCACTCAAAGGCGGGAAGAAGACCAAGTCGAAATTCTTTCTGGGGTATTTGAAGGTTTAACCACAGGAACCCCCATTGCGTTACTGATTAAAAACAGTGATCAGCGCTCGAGTGATTACGACGCCATCAAAACCATTTTTCGCCCAGGGCATGCCGATTTTACCTACCATCATAAATACGGCTATCGTGATTATCGTGGAGGTGGGCGATCTTCTGCGCGAGAAACGGTGGCTAGGGTTGCTGCAGGTGCAATTGCTCGCCTTTATTTGCAACGAGTGCTCGGTATAGACATTTTGGGTTATTTGCAGCAAATGGGTAATCTCTCTCTGGATTTTGTTGATGAAACTGAAATAAATAATAATCCATTCTTTTGTCCTAACCAGTACCAAATACAAGATTTAGCAGAATACATCGACCAACTGCGGCGCCAAGGTGATTCGGTGGGCGCACGAGTGACAGTGATGGCACGTGGTGTGCCGATTGGATTGGGTGATCCCGTTTTCGATAAACTAGATGCTACTTTAGCTTATGCGTTAATGTCGATTAATGCAGTAAAGGGTGTGGAGATCGGTGCGGGATTTGCTGCTGTAACACAATTAGGAAGTGAACATCGCGATGAGATGACACGCGAAGGATTCCTAAGTAACAATGCAGGAGGGGTACTCGGTGGTATCTCCACTGGCCAGACTATAGTGGCAAGCATTGCTTTGAAGCCTACGTCGAGCATTATCAAGCCAGGTAAGTCGATTAATACTCAAGGTGAAGAAGTCACTGTGGTTACTAAAGGCCGCCATGACCCTTGTGTGGGTATTCGGGCGGTGCCGATTGCCGAGGCGATGATGGCTTTGGTATTGATGGACCATTATTTGCGTGATAAAGCGCAAAATGGCTAGGAGCATAAACGACTTACTAGGTCTCGCGAACAAGTGGCGGGGCTTAGCGATAAAGGCTCCATAACAATAAATGTTATTATTCCCAAAGGAAAATAAATAATTTAACCCTTAATTTGAGGTAGTAATGAACAGACGACTCAACATCGCAATTGTTGGTGCAACGGGTGCAGTGGGTGAAACGCTGCTGAAGGTTTTGGAAGAGCGCGATTTCCCGGTTGATAAGCTCTATCCTCTCGCAAGTCATCGCTCAGTCGGCAATACCGTTACTTTCAATAACAGTGAATTAGATGTGCTTGACTTAGCGGACTTCGATTTCAGTAAAGCGGATATTGCTTTATTTTCTGCAGGTGGTGCTGTATCGAAAGAGTATGCCCCTATTGCTGCTAAGGCTGGTTGCATTGTAGTCGATAACACGTCTTGCTTTCGTTATGACGCCGATATTCCGCTTGTGGTTCCCGAAGTCAATCCGCATCGCATCGCTGAATACAAAAACCGGGGCATTATTGCTAATCCCAATTGTTCGACGATACAAATGGTTGTGGCTTTGAAACCGTTACATGATGCAGTGGGCATTAGCCGTATTAATGTGGCTACCTATCAAGCGGTTTCGGGAACTGGAAAAAAAGCCATTACGGAATTAGTTTCACAAATGGGTGAATTATTGAATGGACGTCCAACACGTGCTTCTGTTTATCCGTATCAAATTGCATTTAATGTGTTGCCCCATATCGATGAATTTCAAGAGAACGGCTATACCCGCGAAGAGATGAAAATGGTATGGGAAACGAAAAAAATCATGGAAGATGAGACCATCCTTGTGAACCCAACAACTGTCCGCGTTCCAGTGCTTTATGGGCATTCCGAAGCCATTCATCTTGAATTAAAAGCGCCAATGACTGTAGAGGAAGCGCGCAGGTTGCTTTTAAACGCGCCAGGAGTTAAATTAGTAGACAAAACGTCTAAATTACAATATCCAACACCCATTACCCATGCAATTGGTCACGATGAGGTTTTTGTTGGCCGTATTCGTAAGGACATTTCTCATCCTAATGGATTAAATTTGTGGGTCGTTGCTGACAACATCCGTAAAGGCGCAGCAACAAATGCGGTGCAAATTGCAGAAATTCTGCAACGTGAGTATTTATAATTTATACTTTAAATTATGAGCGAATTAAGTAGACCAGACACTGATTTTCCTACCCGATTACCTACTCGTGATCGGGGCGAATCCTTATTGAAGGACGAAACATGGCACATGGAGAATCAACGACGTATTGAGGAAAAGAATGGCCATCGCAAACTCGGTGTGAGGGTTCATGAAAATGAACATTATGAACCCCAACAAGCACAAGCTGGGTTAGAAGAGGATTTTCAAAATGGGATGAAAGAACACCCTTCTTTGAAGGATAATCCCTATTTTGATGGTATTGCTGATATTTTAAATCAAAACCCTCATTTGAGTACACGCGAGGTTTTAACTAAATTTGAAAATGAACGCAGGGAACAGGAATATCAGCATAGATTAAAATTAGGGCTTGTGTCAGCACCAAAATTTAATCCAAACCCTAATCCTTAGGATCGTTAAATGACCATTGCTGATGATATTATTAGCTCCCGTATGCCTGATTTCGATCATTATTTGAATCAAGGCGAATCTTTGGATGATATTGATGAATACGGTTTCACGCCACTGATTGAGTGTGCGATTATTGGCCAAGTGGATATTGCTCAGCAATTACTCATACGGGGGGCTAATGTCAATAAGGGTGACGTTACAGGAAGGACGCCACTTCATTGGGCAGCTGATAATAATAACCTTGAATTAGCCGAGTTGTTTTTACAGCATGGTGCTGATCCTAATGCCTATACCAGTTCAGGCCTCTCTATCCTTGTTTATCCAGTTTTAAGAGGTTACGACAATCTTAAGCATTTACTTTATCAGTATGGAGCAAAATTGGATTTTGCCCTTGATTTTATAAATGCCAAATTACTAGGGCACCGTTACGAATTAAAAGGGTATGTCGATATCGTTAATGCTCAAAATGAATTTATTGAGCTTAATTATGAAGGCTTTATGCTTGAATTCACTGTAGCTGTCGTCAAAGATTCTCTGCGACGTTTTACCAGCAGTTATTCTACACGTCATTTGCGAGATCATTTTTCTCTTATATACCCGATAATGGATGCCTTTACCGTGGCAGGGGAATTATTAAAATTGCAACATAATCTCTCTGTGAATTTGGGGGAAACTAACAAACCTATACTTGCTCGCATACTGCAACAATCACCGATGCTAATTTTACCAGCAGCAAGCAAGGGACATGCTCTTGGTTTTATTCGTTATAAAGAATGGTGGGCTAAGATTGACCGGGGTGAGAATAGTTTGAGGGAAGGTACTGTTAACATTTACCGCATTACTAATCCAAAAGTCTTCGACATTCGTTTTTTGCAGGACTTTCTTTATAAGAGACAACCTCGCCGTTATTTTCACCAAGTGATTAACCAAAAATTAGGGTTAATCCCCTTTGCTAAAATGCCTATTAGTCCTCAAATCACGGGTAACTGTTCTTGGGCTAATGTGCAGGCCATTGTGCCTGTTGCTTATGCATTACAACAGCTTTCACAAGCCACGAATCAAGAATTTGATGCCCATACGGCGATAAGACTTTACGATGATTGGGTCGAGTGGGATAAAGATCGGGCACTTGATGAATGCATACATCGTTTTTATTTAGCAAATCCTATTCGTAAAGCAAGTTTTGCTGCCATGCTCGGAGCAGTCCTTTTTCAAGCCTGCGATTATGGTAAGGCATATCATGTGAAGCGCGCTGAGAAAATATTAACCATTCTTACGCTACCTGAATATTACTATATTCTGCAAAGTTACCTCGAAGCGTATTGCATTAAGCGATTAACTCGCCGAGGGAATAATTTACTTAAATTGCTCGATGATTGTGGAGTCAATCCCAATATTGGTGTCACACCCATTGCTACTGGTTTGAAAGAATCGGAATAAGATTCTACTTACAGGGCTTTGACAAAGCTTATATTGTAGCCTGAGTGAAGCGCAGCGTAACCCAGGATTCATGTGAAAAAATCCCGGGTTACGCTGCGCTTCACCCAGGCTACGACTATACTGTATATATCCCTTGCGTATAGTTGGGAGCTCTCATGTCTGATTTTTCATACGAGACTCTGAATACGACCCAAGATATTCCTAGAACCAAATTCGAAAATAGTAATAATAAGAGTTATGAGTATTACATCACCAATGACTCTCCTTTCGCGATTTTTGAACCACCCCAGGCAGAATGGGCAGATAAACCCGACAATCAATCACCTTGGAAAATTCATTTAAATGTCAATAAAGATCAGTTAGCACAAGCTTGGGATTTAATTCATCCTTTTTTGTTAGAGCAAGAGGTGCCTAGTTTCAAAGTGACTCGGCTAAGTAGGGCAGAGAAAGCAGAGACTGAAGATTCGGCAATGTCGTCGCGTGTCTCAGAAGGGGCTCAAATTACTATTTATATTCCTAAGGGAAAAGAATACCAATACAATCAGCTGGCTGCCCAGATCGAGCAAAAACTCCTGAAACATGGCATCCAGCCTGGTCAATTTGCCGACAGTGATAAAAAAATAGGTGTTTTTGCTTCAGTTCGTGGGGCAGGTATCCCAGGGGGTGAGCCTGCTTATTTGGAAGCAACTCAAGCTACTCATTACAATCCTCACCATTTGGATGATCCTTTTGTGATGCAAGAGTCTCAGATAATAGCTCAGTTTACTCAAAGGTTGTTAACTGGCTATTTAACAGAAGACTATGCACAGAAACGAATTGGAACCGCGATCGAGCATAAAGATCCAGGGATGCTTACTCGATTATTTGATCAGATGAAGTTTGATGGAAGTGAACTGTTAGCGAATACGAGAGCTGCGGCTGAGGCAGGTAATTTAGAGGGTTATTTAAGCCAGTTTGCGAGAGGTTGTGCTCGCCAGCTTTTTAATGATGATCTTACCGATCTTAATCCCTCGGTCAAAAACGCGATTGGCGAGCAAAATTATGACAAGCTTGTCGAAACGTGTGGGAGTAAAGAGGAGTTAATAAAAAAAATGCTTCAAGCAACGATTGCTTTGCATACTCAATTATTAACTTCGGCTTTTGAAAAAGAGCAAAGCATGACAATGGAAGACGTTGATTCTGGCAAACAAATGACTGCCGAACAGAATGAAGCCTTTCGTAAATTAAGCGAACAAGTTACAGTGCCCTCAGAAAATTTTGTAAAGCGGATAAATCCTCAAGTACTGCTTGAAGAAAAATTTTCCGCCAAAGCTACACAGGATCTTGGGGTTGAGAAGAAAAAAGAAGAAGCTTCAAAAGAAATTGAAAAATTTCAAAACGTTGTTTGGGAAGTGAAGGGAAAAGTAGAGGCTTATATTAGCTCTCTCCAAAAATGGGGGATATTAAAAGATAACTCAGAAAAAAATGATACTAATGGACAAACAATTAAAGTATTGCAAGGTATTAGCAATAGATTAGAAAGATTGTATGACCAAGCAGAAGGGTTTAAGGACAAACTTTCTCATACAAAAGCAGAGGAAATTGATCAAACCCTGAGTCAGTATCAAGAAAGGTATAAGCAGCAGATTGATGAAATAAGCTCTAGTATTAACATTGAAATCTCCAATCCACGAGAAAAAAACTGGCTAGAGAATCTCATTAGTGCACTTTATAATGCACTCGGCTGGGGAGAGTTTGAGTTTAAAGAGACTACAGAGGCTAAAACTAAAACCGAAGAAGTACGAGAGGCTCAAAAGGCATTGCGTTCATCTGTGGAAGAGATTAAATCAGAATCTAATGATGATGATATTGGGCAGGAAAGCTCTGATGAGGAAGAAGATGTATCTAATCTTTCAGGAGGGATGAAAGTTTAACTATCGCTATTTTTGTGGATATCCAAAAGGGTTTCGCTTTTCTCCATTCGCTCTCTTTTCAAAGTGCTGATAATCTTGGACATCATACCAGTTGCCGCCCCAATCCCAGCCATATTGAGTAAAAACTTTATAGATTAAACTTGCTTTAGTAATTTTCCCGGGAAAAGGTTTATTGCGATCGACAAAAGGAACACCGTTTTGGGGTAAAACAAACTTTCCTTTGACGTAGGGATTGATTTTAGGATTGATATCGATGGCACGACCGTAGCTGTGTTGAGAGTAAATGCCTGGTTGGCCAGTGACTTCTCTGCAATTGAATGCGCTGGTATTATTGGCTATAAGTGCTGCATTGTCGTCGCCTTTGAAGGTTTCCATAGGCTCCATTTTACCAATAGGGAATTGATTCAAGTAGAGGATTTTAAAAATTTGAACCATCTCTTTTGCCAGCGTTTTGTTAACAATTAAAACCCCTTGATGTGTTTTTTTATCAAATCCCCAGTAACTTAGATGAAGGTAACGAAGATCGTTGATGGGCAAGGGACAACCGGTGTGCCAGGTGTAAGCTTTCATGAGTTTTTTAAAATGAGGTGGAATAGCAGAAACTGAGAACGCATTTTCTTTGTGAGTTTCTGCTGGAACGCTAAAAGAAAGCGACAGAAGGACTAAAAATAGAGGGAATTTTTTTATCATGGCTTTATAAAAATGGTATGGAGTCAAACGCCTAATGGTGCTGTGCTAAGGACAAAACCCCTTTTCTATCGATGTCCCGCGGACAAGCCGCGAGCCATCGGGATGAGTTAAAATTGAGTTAAAATCGCTTAAGACAGTACCACTAGGTTAAACGACCCAACTGCAATGACCGGGGTTAATATTATTCTTTATTCACCGGCTCTTTTTTTTTATTCGCGTCGGTTTTTAAAGGAACTACTCTGCCACCACCTGATTGTTGACCCGCTGGATTTCTTCGACGCTGCGGGCTACCCGCACGTTGTTGATTTCCACCTGAACGCCGGCGGCGACCCGCTTGATTGGATTGGCGTTTCTCGCCACTTGTGCTTTGGCTGGACGGTTTATGGTGATGAACGCGTGTACTTTTCTCTTGGCGGGGCGGTTCAGCAGGTTCGGTCGAGGATTCAGAAGTACCACCAAATAAACTGGACCACAAACGCTTAATAAAGCTACTATGCGGAGTTTTAGGTGGTTGCTGTAAAGAAAAGCTCTTGACTGCTGGCTCATCGTGTTTTACCGCACCCTGGTCTGAACGTACTATTGTTAATTCGGGTTGCTGAATTAAGGTATAACTTGGTTTTTTATTCTTACCGACATTGTCTTCTTTTAGACGCACAATGCTGTATTGAGGCGAATGCAAGTAAGGGTTCGAAATAATCAAAACGTTAACGTTATGACGTTTTTCTATATTTAGGATAAAGTCCCTTTTTTCATTGATAATGAATGTGGCTAATTCCACAGGCAACTGCACTTGTACTTCAGCGGTTTTTTCTTTTAATGCTTCTTCTTCAATGAGGCGGGTGATTGCTAATCCTTGAGATTGAACATTTCTTACAGTGCCTCTTCCTTCGCAACGCGGACAGACTTCTTGCGCATTTTCGCCTAAAGAGAGTCGAAGGCGCTGACGGGACATCTCCAGTAAGCCAAACCGAGAAATGCGGCCGACTTGGATACGTGCTCTGTCTGCTTTAAGTGCCTCTTTCAAGCGGTTTTCGACTTCGCGCTGGTTTTTGCTTGAGCTCATGTCAATAAAGTCAATGACAACTAATCCACCAAGATCGCGAAGACGTAATTGACGAGCAATTTCATCGGCTGCTTCTAAGTTAGTGTTTAAAGCAGTTGCCTCAATGTCGGCACCACTGGTTGCTTTGGCCGAATTGATATCAATCGAAATGAGTGCTTCGGTACGATCGATCACTAAAGCACCGCCTGAAGGCAACAACACTTCGCGCTGATAAGCAGTTTCTATTTGGCTTTCAATTTGATAGAAGTTAAAAAGTGGTATTGTGCTGTTGTAGAGCTTTAAGTTCGGTAGAAAATCAGGTTTAACTTGCTCAATGTATTGTTTTGCTTTGACATAGGAAACTTGGTCATCGATGATAATTTCACCAATGGATTTACGTAAATTATCGCGAATAGAGCGAATAATAACGTCTCCTTCTTGATGAATAAGACAGGGGGCTAACTGCGTATTGTAAGCCTGGCGAATTGCTTGCCACTGATTACACAACATATCAAGGTCAGCCTGCAACTCATCTAAGTTTTTCCCAACGCCGGCGGTACGAATAATAAGACCCATTCCATCCGGTAGTTGGAGTGCATTTAATGTTTCTTTTAACTCGTCTCGATCGTCACCTTCAATACGTCGTGAGATGCCTCCTGAATTAGGATTATTGGGCATTAAAACAAGATAACAGCCCGCTAAGGTAATATAAGTCGTTAGCGCAGCGCCTTTATTTCCTCGCTCTTCCTTATCGACTTGAATAAGTAATTCCTGACCTTCACGAATTAAACTCGTAATAGGCGGTTTTTCATCTCCGAATTCGTCAGGATGTTTGCTTAAATATTCAGGTGCTATTTCTTTAAGGGGTAAGAACCCTTGGCGTTTTGCACCGTACTCAACAAAAACAGCATCTAAACTAGGCTCTCGCCGCGTCACTAACGCTTTGTATATATTGCCTTTTTTCTTAACTTCCGAAGGACATTCGATGTCCAAATCATAAAGTTCTTTATCTTTTACTAGCGCAACCCGGATCTCTTCAGTCTGGGTTGCATTGATTAACATTTTTTCCATTATTTACCCCATAAAAGGGCGCAACACACTTAAGCAAAGATAGTGTAAGGCTATCCATTTTGTGTTTTGAGGTTACGCTCTTGCTTATGCCCAACGGCACGAGCTTCACTGGAATTCTCCAAGAGCTTCATTATTTTAAGCAATGACTCGTATCTCATTTTGAACTATTATCAGTTTATTGACTAATAACAGTTCCCTCAATAACAAAAAATATCCACTTTAAGCAACACCCAGGACCATAAAGACAGACCGCACGCATGGTACCGGCAAATATTGCGGCGCATGTTGGGTAATATACATCTGTGTTAACCGATTTCGTGATAAATAGGAGCGAATGGTCGTTTCATGCGTGTGAAAACGTCCTCTGCCTAAATCTGCAAAATGTTTGGTGACTGATGTAAAGCATGTCTGACATGCGCGGGTATCTGATAAGTTCGTTTTCAATTTGGCTCTAGTACTGGGCTGCTTCCTTATATCACATACTTAAGGGAAGCGCGTATTTGGTTTGTCTTCTACTCTACTATTATAGCTCTAAATCATTGTGTCATCGTGCTCGAAAGCTCGCGTTCAAAGCGCATTCTAGTAGGCAAAAGAACAAAACCCCAATTAAATTAGTCGAGTTATTGTCGACCCATAAACTTTTTATTTGTTTATGCGTTATAATCCGGTCGTGCGAATAGTTTCACACGATTTAGAATAGTATCAAAAAAAAACAGCTCCAGCAAATAGGTTAATGCACAATGAGTGATGTACGTTACACTGAAATCGGTGTTGAAGATGAAGGCCAGCGCCTCGATAATTATTTAATGCGGATTCTAAAAGGAGTGCCAAAAAGTCATATCTATCGCATAATACGCGCCGGTGAAGTTCGCATTAATAAAAAAAGAGCCCAGGTATCTTCACGATTGGTGCAGGGTGATTGTGTACGTATTCCTCCAGTGCGCACAGCGCAAGAAAAAGAGGTTTTTGTCGGAACTAAGCTAGCACAGAGACTGCATGAGAGCATTATTTTTGAGGACGATAGTCTTTTAGTCATTAATAAACCCGCAGGAATTGCGGTTCATGGTGGTAGCGGTCTGAGTTTAGGTGTAATTGAGGCGCTACGCAAGACACGACATGATTTACCTTATCTTGAGCTAGTGCATCGTTTAGATAAAGAAACTTCAGGTTGCCTGCTCCTTGCAAAAAAACGCAGCATGTTACGAGCAATTCACGCTCTACTGGAAGCGCGTGAGGTGGAGAAAATCTATTGGGCATTGCTGTATTCTTCTTGGCAAGGTAAAAAAACGGTGGTGGTTAATGCGCCCCTTGAGAAAAATATTCTTAAATCAGGTGAACGAATAGTAACGGTCAATGAAGAGGGTAGGGCTTCGCAGACTGTTTTTAAATTATTAGAGAATTATCAACAAGCATGTTGGGTTGAGGCTTCACCGAAGACAGGACGTACTCATCAAATTAGAGTGCACAGCGCTCATTTAGGCCATGCGATTGTTGGTGATCAGAAATACGGCAAACCAGAACTCATTGAGGGTTTGGAGTCAAAATCACGACTTTATTTGCATGCTAGGGCAATTCAATTTAACCTGAACGGAAAAAATTATTTGTTTGAAGCAAAGTTGGACGAACAGTTTGCAAAAACGCTAAAAAAATTGAGTCTATTGACAAGGGATTCCGCAAAGTGAAAATTAATTGTCAACAGACCCTAAATGCGAGGAGTTTATTGACTCATGGGTAAACCATATCGCTTGGTAGTATTTGATTGGGAAGGGACTTTAGGCGACATCCTAGGACAAATTTTAAACAGTGTTTCTACCGAGGCTAGACGATTACAGTTTGGTGAATTGGATGAGCAGCTTGCCCGTCAATCGGTTGGTTTAGGGCTTGTTCTCGCTTTAAAAAAAGCTTTTCCTCACTTAAACGAAGAACAACAGGAACAACTTCTACTCGCTGTACATCAGTCCTTAGTTGCTAGGACAACGGAGGTTTATTTAATTCCTGGCGCGAAAAAAATGGCTGAACGCTTGGACAATGCGGGTATTCATTTGGGAATTGCTAGTAATAAGGGGCAGCAGTCTTTGCAGCGTGTTTTGCATGCCAGTGGGTTAGATAAATTGTTCAAAGTAACACGTTCAGCAGGGCAGGCTCCAGCAAAACCCTGCCCGCAGATGTTGGAAGAGATCATGGATACCTATGGTGTCAGTGCGAAAGAGACCTTGATGGTAGGCGATTCGGTGAGCGATATCGAAATGGCAAAAAGTATTGGCGTGGATGCCATCGGGGTGGATTTTTATCATCAACAAGAAGCAGCACTGCTCGCAGCAGGTGCTTTGGCAGTGTTTGATGATTACCAACAGCTTGCTGAGTATTTGCAGTTGAATTAGAAGGGGATTTGAGTGAGTAAATTAACTAGTTTGCCCAATTTATTGACTTTAATGCGAATTATATTAATACCGATCTTCATTATCCTTTTTTACCTTCCGTTTCCTTGGGCCCATAGTTTAGCAGCGACTGTTTTTGCCTTGGCTAGTTTTACGGATTGGTTGGATGGCTATCTGGCACGAAAACTTGAACAAATTTCACCTTTCGGTGCTTTTCTTGATCCTGTAGCGGACAAGTTATTAGTGGCTTGTAGCTTGCTCCTTTTAGTAGGCGAAAAGGATGTAGGGTATATCACCATACCAGCAATTGTGATTGTTGGGCGTGAAATTGTTATTTCAGCGTTACGTGAATGGATGGCTGAGATTGGCAGCCGAGCAAGTGTCACTGTCAGTTATATTGGCAAGATAAAAACGACGTTACAGATGTCGGCTTTATTTTTATTAATCGCCTTTACGCCATCAGAATCTTGGTGGGGTGTTTTGGGCTTTATTATGCTATATGTGGCGGCAATCTTAACTATTTGGTCAATGATTATTTATCTTAGCATTGCTTGGCCACAGTTAATGAAAAAAGGTCACATGGCCAGTTGACAGCGCTCTAAATTTCGGTAGAATGGCACCCCGTAGAGACGCGGGAATAGCTCAGTTGGTAGAGCACAACCTTGCCAAGGTTGGGGTCGCGAGTTCGAGTCTCGTTTCCCGCTCCAAATTAAAGCGACGACAGTCGCTTTTTTTTTAAATGGGTTAACTAAAATAGCATTGACTGGTTTATGACCTCGAATTTAGGCTTTGTAAATTTGTGAACGCTGAAATAAGTAGGTAAAATCCATAGGATTCACTCATTTGGCTGGGTGGCAGAGTGGTTATGCAGCGGCCTGCAAAGCCGTGGACGCCGGTTCGATTCCGACCCCAGCCTCCAAAATATGCCCAGGTGGCGAAACAGGTAGACGCAAGGGACTTAAAATCCCTCGGAGCTTATCACTCCGTGCCGGTTCGACTCCGGCCCTGGGCACCAATTCATGATTTTCTTACATTTCAAATTTTATCTTTAGAGTTTTAGGCGAATCGTTTTAATAGAGGATCGATTGTTGAGGGGCTGATGCTCTATAGAGTTGACCACGAATTAAATCATCAAGTAATCCTTTCTCTTTTCGTAGAGCGGTAAACCAGTTGCAAAGATTTTTTATAATGGGCTCCCTTTTAATGTATTATATTTACTAGAAATGTATTTAAAGGAAAGATACATGAGCGCTGCATTTAGCGATTATGTTGTTTAAGTGGATGAAAGAGCAACAGCAGATAAAGAAACGAACTCCTATTATTTTTGAAAGCAGAGGCAAGAAAGAAGATAAGATTTAGAGCTTGAGTTCAAGCGAGTTTGTGGTGGGGCAAATCGATGGGGTGAGCTGCCATTTGATATTGTGCTTGCAGATAAGAAATCAAATTCTTGTGGATTACAGCTAGCTGATTTAATTGCTCGTCCTATTGGACGGTATGTTCTTAATCCCGAACAAGAAAATCGGGCATATTCCATAATAGTGAAAAAATTTTATTGTAATGAGAAAGGTAAAAAAGAAGGGTGGGTATCAAATGCTTCCCCTAGAAAGCGAAAGGCCCCGATATTCACCGAGGCCAGACGCCGACTGGGATTCCCCAATCCACTTAAATAAGTTTTAGGTGATGTGCAGGATAAAAGTCAAATTATTACTACCGAAAAAATTTCTTAAGTTTTTCTGTTACCAGTGCTATTCTTTACTGTCTTATTTTATCTATAATCAAAATCTTCGAATAGTAAAGACAATTAAGATCTACTTATATTCGTGGCTTTGCGTAGCATTGCAAATCGGTTATTATGTGAAGCGAAGTTATGGGGCTTAAAAGCTTATTGTTTAAATTAGCTAATTTCAACTGAATTCTTTTACTTAAATCTCACTAATCAATGCAGCATGTAATCATTGGTAATTTTGGTAACCATTCTCTTGCAGCGATGCAGGCCTTAATTGAAAAGGGTATGCCTGGGCTTCATTTCGTTTATGTGAATACTGGTTGGGCAGCTGCTTCGTGGCCTGAAAGGGTGTTTGCTTGTTCTAATTATGCGAAGAGTCAAGGCGTAGAAGTGCATTCATTAAATGCTCAAGCTACGTTCGCAGAAATGGTTAAGGATCGCAAACAATTTCCAAGCCGTAAGTTTCAATGGTGTGCTAGTTTTCTTAAAGGGTTAGTCTTGCTTGATTTCTTAGATCACTTTGATCCAGCTTGCGAGGCTATGATTGTATCGGGTAAGCGTCAATGTGATTCAAGAAGGTATGCTAATTTACAAGAGTTTGAACAAGAAGAGGATTTATATCAAGGAAGAACGGTTTGGTATCCTCTTTGGCAAACCGATCATCAAGAATTAACGGCACTAATTCAAAGAGCCGGTTTTCCCCTCCTATCCCATCAAAGTTTAGAATGTAGCCCCTGCATTCATGCAAAGAAAGAGGAATTAACCTCACTGGATACCCACTCTATTGCACGTTTAGAAACCCTTGAGCAAGAGATTGGTGGGTTTATGCATTCAGCCCCCATCCGAAGCTTGTGTGGATCTACAAATACCCCAGCTTTCGTAGATAACCCCAACCTAAAGCAGTTTGATCTTGGATGTGGTGCTGCCTGGGGATGTGGGGAATAGCTTGCTTACGGGTGATTATTCTTCTCTTGGAGAGCGGCTCATCAGATTGATTACTGCTTGTTGAGGCGTAATCTGTTCCAAGAGAAGTGCGTTAACCTGAGAGCATATTGGCATTTCCACATCAAATTGATTTGCGAGATAGCAAATTTGTGATGCATTATGTTTTCCTTCTACAACCTGTCCTATTTGCTGCTCAGCCTCAGTAATCGCAACCCCTTTTCCTAAAAATAAGCCGAACCGCCGGTTTCGTGATTGATCATCAGTACAAGTTAATACTAAATCACCCACACCCGCTAGACCAATGAACGTTTCCTCTCGAGCTCCCATTTTTATTCCCAAACGCTTCATTTCGGCTAAGCCGCGAGTAATCAATGCTGCTTTGGCGTTAGCACCGTAACCTAAGCCATCACTGATACCGCAAGCGATAGCTAAGACATTTTTTACTGCTCCACACAATTGCACTCCGATCACGTCATTACTCGAATAGACGCGTAAGTTATTATGATGCAGTAGTGTTCTTATTGTTTTTTGATAAATCACATTATTAGAGGCCAAGGTAAGAGCTGTGGGTAAAAAATGAGCCACTTCACGCGCGAAAGAGGGACCAGAAATCACTGCAATAGGGAAATCGGTACCCCAACGATCAAAAACTAGCTCACTCAGCAATTGATGACTAACTGGATCAACCCCTTTAGTCAGCCAAGCCAGCCCCTGCTTGGGTTTGCTTATTTGGGATAATAAATTCGCAAAGGCATGTGAGGGGACGGCAATAATAATTTCGGATGCCTCTTCTAAGCAATGTTGAAGATCTGTGGTAGGAGTCAGTGAATCGGGAAAATGAATGGAAGGTAGATAGCGTTGATTACAGCGTTGTTCAATCATATCTTGAACATGTTGGGGGTTATGACCCCACAACATGACTTGATTACTATTTTTTGCCACATGAATAGCAACGGCAGTGCCCCAAGAGCCGGTACCGAGTATAGCAATCATTGCTTTTTTCATAGTACGTGCTCAGCCTCTGCTTGAGAAAAGTCACACTTGGCGCATTGCGTGAGCGAATCCGGCCGTTTGCGTAAACATAGAGAGAGAGAACTTGAGCGGTTCCTGTTCATGATTTAGTGGGTAGTCTCTTCAGCCTCATTTTGCTTAGCCTTTTTTTCTTCGAGCTGCTGCATATATAAAGCATCAAAATTAATTGGCGCCAATACTAATTGGGGGAAGCTACCGTGAATCACTTGCGATGTAATGGTTTCTCTTGCATAAGGGTAAAGAATACTGGGGCAGAAACTCCCTAACAAATGGTCGAGCTGTTCGGCTGGAGCTCCATCGATGGAGAAAATGCCTGCTTGCTTAACTTCAACTAAGAATGCGATGTTGTTTTGATTTTTCACTGTCGCAGTCACTGTTAACACAACCTCATACACGCCTTTTTCAAGCTCAACATTTTGTGTGTTTAAATCCAGAGTGAGTTCAGGGTCCCATTTTTGTTGAAAAATGGCAGGGGTGCCTGGGGCTTCAAAAGAAGAATCCTTTACATAAATACGCTGAATCATGAATTGGGCTTCTTGTTGGTTATTTGCTTGTTCTGACATGTTTTTTCCTATTTTCGTAAAAGTTCATCTAATCGCCCTTGGTGGTCCAGGGCATACATATCATCACAGCCACCAATGTGCTGACTGTTTATGAATATTTGCGGTACCGTTCTTCTGCCGCTTTTTTGAATCATTTCCTCACGCTTGCTAGGATCTTCGTCAATGCGGATATCAGTGTATTCTACTCCCTTTTTTTCGAGTAATTCCCGAGCTAAACGACAATAAGGACAATAAGCGGTACTGTACATAATCACTGTTGCCATAGTCTATTTCCCTTTTACTAACGGTAGCTCTGCAGTTTGCCATCCAGCAATGCCTCCTGCTAAAACCATTAGTTTTGAAAAACCTTGTGTTTGTAATTTAGTTGCTAATTGCGCCGATTGCAAACCACGGGAACAAACCAGGATGATGGGTTTTGTTTTATATTTATCCATACGCTGCTGGGTAAAATCATCCGGTGTCGCTCTTACTGCATCAATGATATGCCCTTTGCGAAAAAGCTCAGCATCACGCAAGTCCACAATCACAGCATTTTCATGATTAATTAAATTAACTGCTGTTTGAGGAGAGATTTCCTTTGCTTTTTTTCTCTGTGTGAAGAGTTCATTAATGAAAATTAACACTAAAACAATAGCTAAAGCGAGCCAAAGTCCCCAGTGATTAGTAATAAATTGGCCTAAATGTTCCATACGCTACCTAGCATTTAACACAAAAAACGAATTATCCTTAGAATGGTGGTTCAACGCAAGTTTATCAACCTAAGCAGCTAACATTTTTTAAGAGAAATTCGAGTCGTTGGATCAGAAGCTCAGTATGAGCAAGGTTCAATGGAAAGTTTATCAGGAAGTGCAACATTTCCGCCACATGCTTTGTCCAAATCGTTTTGTTTTAAACCATAAGTATTACTTAAATCAGCATTAGTGAAATTAGTTTTCTGAAAGATAACTTGATTAAACCAAGCATTTTTTAAATTAGCACCCGCAAAATTAGCCATAGTAAGATTCGTTTTGTCAAACTGAGCTAAAGATAAATTGGCACTGCTTAACCTTGCTAAAAACAAATTAGCTTCTTTAAAATTGACGAATTGTAAATTAGCGCAGTTTAAATTCGCTTCAGACAAATTGGCTTTGGAGAAGTCAGCATTTGCTAAGTTTGCTTTGACCAAATTGGCACCTCGTAAATCGGCCCCTGAAAAATTGATATGACGCAAATCACGTCCTTCTAAATTAGCATTCCGTAAATTAGCTCCAACCAAATAGCCTGAGGTGCTTAATGGATTTTGCGGATTGATAAGTGCCTTATTATTTAGTAGCCGTGAGAGCTGTGCTTTGGATGAAATTTTACCAATATCGATAAGAGGTAATGCGAGGATCAAATAAATGAGTGCCATAATGAGGGCAATCGTTGTATTGACATTTTTTATCATGGATAGCCAAGGTTTGGTGCTGAGAAAAACAGCAAGGCTATAACAGAAATGATAAGCAAAAAGAAAAAGAAGCTGTAAGAACAGTAAAAAAATTTCGGGCTTGAACCCATAATTGTGCATGTCCGTGAGAGGGAACCGCAAAATATACAAGGAATATAGCGCAAAAATAATAAATGAGACATAAATTAAAATTGAAAACCAGCGTGCATAAGGCGATAACGTAAACCCCGCCTGGAAAATGCCATTAAACAACACGATATTGATAATACTTAATCCAGCGATGACAGGCCAAAAATCGCCTAACGCTTTGTGAGCAAAGGGAATGACGAGCAAAAAGCTTAAGCTAATGACCACAAAAATTGGGTACAGAAAGCGGCAAAAAGCCAATAAGATATTCCTTAGTTTGGTAAGAAGCTCTTCGTAATGGGTGAGGATGGTCATTGCAATACCAAAGAAAAAGGGAAGCATGATATAAGTGAAGGGTTTACTGAATACGAGGTTAGCAATTAAGGAGATGCCCAATAATTCAAAAAGTTTTGCGGCTAAAAAAAATAATCCCCAAGTCAAATAGACTAAAAATTGTCCTAAGAGTACTTTTAGAATAAGTTGCCAAGACTCACTAAATAATGTGAGATAAGGAAAATGAACCTCTTCCTCTTCCATAATGACACAATAAAATACGAATAAGATAAAAGCGCTAGTTAAACCCTGAGAGGCTAGAAGATAAGGGAGGAAACTATTAGACGCTTGCATCATGTGGATAAGATGATAGGCTGCATAACCGTAAACAAGCCCCATTAAAATAAGAATCCCCACCCCTAAAAAAAGCATTTTTTGGGAAGGGAGCTTGATTTGTAATCCCCATAAAGGAAAGGTCAGTGCGATAAGAGCGAATACCGTTCCCGCTCCCGTAAGATGAGCTTGAGTAATGATTAAATAGGTAATGAATCCTTGAGTAAATCCAAGTAAAGGCCTTAGAAACGTCATCATACACATCCTTTTCCTGTTGAACTTGTCGCCTATTCCTTCTGTTCTCACGTTGGGCCTTGGCCCACAATTTTAAAGCATCATATTCTCGTTGGGTCAAGGCCTAATTTTTGCCTAAATTTCTCGTGCCATTGCTTGAAGGCGTCTAATCCGTTCTTCAGTGGGTGGATGAGTAGAAAACAGCTGCGTTAATTTTGCTGCACTTAATGGATTAACGATAAACATGTGTGCTGTATTAGGGTGCTCATCAGCCGCTTGAAACTGGCCTTGACCGTTCGCTTCTTCCAGTTTTGCTAAAGCACTGGCTAACCACAAAGGATTTCCACATAATTTAGCGCCGCTTGCATCAGCATCGAACTCACAAGAACGGGACACTGCCATTTGAATAAGACCTGCTGCTAAGGGGGCAAGCATCGTCATGGCGATAGCGGCAATAGGATTGACCCGCTCCTCTTCAGAAGAGCGAGCAATCGAACTCCACATGAAAATATTAGCCAATGAACCAATAGCTCCAGAGATGGTCGCGGCGACAGCACTAATCAATGTGTCACGATGAATCACATGGGATAACTCATGCGCGAGTACGCCTGCTAATTCCTGCTCATTCATGCGACCCAAAATACCAGTGGTTACAGCCACGCTGGCGTGTTCAGGATTACGGCCCGTGGCGAAAGCATTAGGCACAGGGGTGTCGACATAATAAACTTTAGGCATGGGTATTTGTGCTTTTTTTGCTAATTCAGCGACGATATTGTAGACGGGGTGCGTTTCATCGAGAGGTTGTGCTTGATAGGCTCGTAATACAATTTGATCAGAGTACCAGTAAGCACTAAAGTTCATGATGACTGCCAAAGCGAGGGCTATGATTAAACCCGTATGCCCTCCTAACAAATGACCTACGACTAGGAGTAAAGCGGTTAGGGCCGCTAAGAGAATAAATGTTTTTGCTTTATTTTCCATTAAATACTCTTGTCATTTTAGAGCTTTTATTTATTAAAGTAGCTAGAACCCAGAGTAATTTCAAGCCAGGAATCATGATATGCTAGTCCACGGTCCAACCTTTTTTTTAGGCTTAGCTTCTTTGTTTCATGTTTGAATTAGGTAAAAACGCACGCAAAACTTCTGGAAGGGGATTTCCCACGGCTGCTGAAGGTAATTTAACTGCTAATAAGGCTGCTAAAGTCGGTGCGATATCGGTCGTGCTCACTGCATGATTAATGCGTTTTGCTTTAAATGCAGGATTGACAAACAATAACGGAACATAGCTGTCATATTGCCAAGGGGTACCATGAGAAGCGCGTTGTTCGTTTTTATCGCCTAATGCCTGGTAGGGTGGAGGGACCAAATAAAGATCACCTACTCTTTTTGGAAAAGCCATTTTATCAACTTTCGCGCTTAGCCAATCCCGTTCGGTATTCCCTAAAGGCAATGTATACACTTGAAAGATACCTTGATGTTGGCGCAGAACCTCTGCAAGATAGGTATTCACTTCATTGATTGTTAATTGGTGTTCATTAATAATTTGATGGTTAAGATAAACGTAGGGTAATGAGATCGCCTGTAAACTATTTGCGGGTAATTGGTATCGCTTCGCTAAAGTGTTTTCAATTATTTTTTGTAACTGGGGAATTTTTAAGGAATGATTTTCATTAATATGATGGGCAGCAAGATAAACCGGTGAATCGCTGACCCCATGATCGGCGGTGAGCACGATGAGTGTGTTGTCCAGCCCAACTTGTCGATCAAGCGTTGCAAGTAGTTTAGCCAGAGTTTTATCCAGACGGAGTAAATTATCTTCTGATTCGAGGCTATTAGGCCCGAATTGATGTCCAATCGCATCAACAGCAGAAAAACTAATCGCCAAATAATCGGTTTTACCGGGAGATTGACCTAAATTCTCGTTAATCAAAAGCCTGGCAGCAAAATCAGCGGTTAGCTCGTCGGCAAGAGGACTCATGGATAAAAATTTGTAATATTCCGCTGAGCTAGGAGCCCCTAAATGATGCGGAAAATCTTGTCCGAAACCGGGAAATCGATTGGCAAATCGGGGGGCTTTAGCAAAATAATAGTGGTCTATTTGATGGCTTAAGTTCCAAGTCTCCTCTTTGGGGGCGTACTGCTTGTTCCATTCAGTGACCCATTGTGGGTAAGCGGAATAATAATGTTGACTCGTGACGAAACCTCCATTTTCTTTATCAAACCAGAATGCTTTGCCTGCATGACCCGCTAAAGTAATTGCAGAGCGGTCTTTTAAAGAAACAGCAAATGCTCGGCCCATTTGCGCTAAGACGAGTTCGTCACTTAAGGTAGAAGCCATTAGGTGACGTGGAGAACGCCCTTCTAAAGGTTTTTGTGAGCGGGGGGTAGGCAAAATAGTGCTTTTATCATCCGCTACGCAATAAAGAGGCTGCCCCGTTTTTCTATCATACCACTCATTATCGACTATACCATGTAGCGCTGGGTATGCACCTGTTGCAATAGTGGCATGGCCAGCACAGGTTACAGTATTCGCATGAGGATGATGCGCATTATGGTAGTCAAGCCCGTGCGTAAGTAAGTAATTAAAGCCAGTTGCTCCAAATTCATGACGGTATTTTTCGATTAAGTCGCCGCGTAATTGGTCAATGACAAGCTGCACGACCAGTTTAGGTGGTTTAGGGGTAGCCAATAGTACGCTAGAAAAAGTCAATAGAATCAGAAGGAACCCTTTTTTCATAATCCTCTCACAGCAAGCGATAATGGTGCCATCCTAAATGAGTTTTGATGAAGGGTAAAGTAATCGGGATAAAAATGTCATCATGCTTAAATAAGACCAAGCTGTTTTTCTCTTGCTGCTTCCGTATTGAGCAGATAACCTTTTTTAAATCCAATCATAAGCGTGTAAATTGAATAATTCGTATAAAGAAAGATCATGACGAACGAATTTAATTAGTTTACACTGAGGACGGTGAAGTGATTTACCAGCCTATTTCATGAAGTCTAAGGAGAGCAGCAAATGAGAGGTAGAGTCGAGCTTAAAACAACTTTTCGTGTAAGACCGTACACCGAAATACTCAATGGCAGTATGCCGAAAGAAGGTAGTCAGCAAATAATAGGATTTTTTTATAATGCCGATCTTTTACGATTGGAACATGGAAAAGTGCTTGCGGATGAATTCCTGCCTGAGCCGCGCAAACATCAAGTGTTGTTAATCAAAAAGGTTGATGAACTGTTAACCAAAGAAGAGCCTGCGCGAGATGAGTTAGAAAAACGATATATTCTGACAAGCATGATTACGCTGATTGGGGCTGAGATCACCGAGGCATATGGTGAAAGCATTTTAGATCCTAAGCATGTTGAGGGGACCAGTTACACGTGTCTAGGTGGCAAATTAGGCCACGGAAGTGATTTTTTTCGTCGATCACTAACGAATATCGATAGAATAAAAGGCAATGACATGGATTCTCATGATATGGAGGTTTTTATGAGCATTGCGAAACAATTTATTGAGTCTTATGTTTATGATAATGGGACATCGACCGGCAAATTTAAGCTGGATGACCCTTTTTCTTCTATTGAGGGTGTGGATGTTCCTTATTATTTGCAGCTGTGCAACAATGTGATTCATGAGGCCGCTAATAAAACAATTCAGCAAAACGTAAAGCAAAAAGAAATGGATAAGAGGAGAAAGCAAGCCGAAGAGGAAGAAATCTTACGCAAAGAACATCAGGCTCAGATAGAACGAATGAAAGCTAGCGCTCCGCCGAGTGATGCGCAACCCTCGTATTTGGGTAGTGCTCTTACGGGTGTATTTGGTTTTCTAACTTCCAAAAAGGCAGATCCCCAGGCTGCAAAAACTACCCTCCCGGTGGATTCCTCTAAGGTGGTTAATGAAGGAAGCAATCCTCCTGTTGGAAATCCAACTCTGACCGAGGAAGAACAAGCGAAAATTACTTTAAATTAAAACTAGAAAAGTAAGGTAGGAGGCCTTGATTTCACCATCATCGGACTCTCGTTAACCCCTTTTTGTTGTACCAAGGTCCAACCTACCTATTTTATTGAAATATATTTCGGTTCCACAGTGATTGGCAGTACGTCTGTATTCATCTGGATTCTCGTCCCGGGCTATTTTTCAATGGGATATCCAGACGCAGCCCATTCAGCTATCCCGCCATCCACCGAATAAACTTCTTTATATCCTTTAGTTAGCAAACAGTTTGCGGCATAAAGCGAGCGGACACCACCCTTGCAATGCAAATAAATGGGTGTATCGCAATCGGGAATTTTTGCTTCAATGGAGAACGGTAATTCATCTTTAGGGATATGCAGGGCACCGGGAATCCGTAGGGTTTGCCATTCATGTAATTCTCGTACGTCAATTAAACAGAGATTAGGATTGGCATCTAGTCGCTTTTTTAATTCGTGTACATCAATCGTATTTATTTTAAGATCGTTCATAGTGATTCTCTCTAACTGTTGGTCGTGTGAGGGTCGAATGATGGATAAACCAGTAAATAGCTGCTGTTACTACCCCTCCAATTAACGTGGCGAAAGCCCAAGTGGCTGCTGAAACCAAGGCTGGGCGCTGACCTATTTGATAAAGATTCCCTGCGTCGCGTGCGACTGCGCCTGCGAAAAGGACATGCAAGATCGCGTTAATTAGAATGAGTAAATAATGAAAAGTCTGTATTTGGTTGTCATATTGCTGAATAAAATCGGTTAGCATGTCCTATGCTCCCTAAGATAGTTCTAATTGTCGCCATAATAACAGAAAAAGAGTAAAGCATGCATGCTGGCAAGCTTTCAAAGAAGACCATTCATCCCAACAGTGAATTTACAACAAGTTTTAATTTATTCAATCTTGAACCTGAGTTAACATCGTTTGATATGCTTTTTTGGGGAGAGAACATGCATCATGAAAATATTCCTGTACCTCATTTAACCACAGCTCATTGCGGTCCATTGCATCATGTTGAGAAAATACTTTTAAATCAGGTGGTTACTATTGAGTCTTGGTTTCGGCAAAAATGGCAAGAAACACCACCACCGATTACCTCCTCAGTGGATTTGCGCCATGCAGGATTTAAACTTGCACCAGTTGATACGAATTTATTTCCAGCCGGGTTTAATAATCTTAATCACGATTTTTTGCCACTATGTATACAAGCAGCCCAATCCGTAATGGTCGATTACTTGCCAAAATGCAAAAATATATTACTTATTCCAGAAAGTCATACGCGCAATAAATATTATTTACGCAGTTTAGCAGTTTTACGTGATATTTTTATGAAAGCAGGATTCGTTGTTCGTATCGGAAGCTTAAACCCTGAAGTGCAGACCGCGACAGAGGTGATTACTGATGAGGGGCAGACTCTCCTCATGGAGCCTCTCCAACGTAATAACGATAAAGTTGGATTGCACGATTTTGAGCCGTGTATGATCTTGCTAAACAATGATTTGTCATCAGGTATCCCCGCCATTTTACAAAATTTACAGCAGCCTATAAGGCCTGCTCCCAACTTGGGCTGGGCTTTAAGGCTTAAATCAAGTCATTTCCAATTTTTTGACGAGGTCGCTTGCGAATTTGCCAAGTTAGTCGACATGGATTCTTGGTTAATTAATCCCCATTTTAATGCAGTGGATGGCGTTGATTTTATGGCGCAGGAAGGGGTTGATTATTTAGCCTTTCAAGTGGACCAATTGTTAGAGAGGATAAGAGATAAATACGCCACTTATGGGATCTCAGATAAACCGTTCGTGGTAGTGAAAGCGGACAATGGCACTTATGGTATGAGTGTAATGATGGTGCATGAAGGAGAAGAACTACGACAACTCAATCGAAAACAGCGAACGCGGATGGCTGCCAGTAAAGGAGGGCGAAAAGTGGAGAGGGTGATGATTCAAGAAGGTGTGTATACCTACGAAACGATGCCTGATGGGGCTGTGGCCGAACCAGTTGTGTATATGATAGGGCAATTTGTTGTTGGGGGTTTTTATCGCGTGCATCAAGGTCGTGGAGCTGATGAAAATCTCAATGCGCCAGGCATGCATTTTGAACCCCTTGCTTTCGCGCAAGCCTGCAATATGCCACGAAATGACTTAGCCGCCATTGAATGCCCAAATCGTTTTTATGCCTACGGAGTCATCGCTCGGTTGGCGGCGCTTGCCGCAGCAAAAGAAATTGCTGCGATTGGAGGGGAATGATGAGGCTTGCTGTATTAATGGATCCGGTTCATAAGGTAAAAGCGTATAAAGATTCTACCGTGGCCATGATTAAAAGTGCGCAAGCACTTGAGTGGGAGTGTGTTTATTTTACCCAAGAAAAAATGTATTGCCGAGAGGGACATGCTTATGCTCAAGTCTCCTCAATTCGAATTGGAGATGAAAAATCGAGCAATTGGGCAGAAGTTAAGATACTCGGGGAACAGCCACTCAGTGAATTCGATATTATTCTAATGCGCAAAGATCCCCCTTTTGATATGGAATATATTTACGCGACTTATGCCTTGCAACTTGCCGAACGCGACGGAGTTCTGGTTGCCAATAAACCCAGCAGCCTGCGTGATGCCAATGAAAAATTTTTTACACTCAATTTTCCTCAATGTTGCCCGCCCACCTTAGTCAGTCGAGACATTAGCCGTTTGCGTGCTTTTTGGCATGAGCATCACGATGTGATTTTTAAACCGCTCGAGGGCATGGGAGGAAATTCCGTTTTTCACGTGGATAAAAAAGCAGAAAATTTATCCGTTATTTTGGAAGTACTCACTCGAAGTCAAACAGTGAGTATTATGGCGCAACATTACATTCCGGAGATTACCACTTCCGGTGACAAGCGTATTTTATTAATTAATGGAGAACCAGTGCCTTATGCTTTAGCGCGTATTCCAGCCAAGGGCGAGTTGCGAGGTAATCTAGCTGCAGGAGCGCGCGGTGAGGTGGTGCCGCTCACCGACAGAGACAGATGGATTTGCCAGCAAATTGCTCCTACTTTTCAATCAATGGGACTTTATTTTGTTGGGATCGATGTCATCGGAAATTATCTAACAGAAATCAATGTGACTAGCCCAACGTGTATTCGCGAAATTGCCGCGGAGACAAACTTGGATATTTCGGGGGATTATTTACGTTGTCTTGCTGATTTAGTGACGTCGTAAACTATACTAGTACAAGAAGAAATGCTTAGGTAGGGATACCTTATGAGCCTAGGTCACTATCGCAAAAAAAGGGATTTTAAGAAAACCCCTGAGCCTAAAGGGCATGTGCATAAAACCAAAACCTTTCTTTTTGTGATTCAAAAACATGCCGCAAGCCATCTTCATTATGATTTTCGTTTAGAGCTTGATGGTGTTCTTAAAAGTTGGGCAGTTCCCAAGGGTCCTTGTCTTGACCCTCAGGTAAAACGATTAGCGATACATGTCGAAGATCATCCTATCGAATATGGGACATTTGAAGGAATTATTCCCAAAGGAGAATATGGCGGGGGAACAGTCATGCTTTGGGATCAAGGGCATTGGATTCCGCTGGATGATGATCCGGAAAAAGCCTATGAGCAGGGCCATCTTCGATTTGAATTAAAAGCCCAAAAAATACAAGGCCGTTGGGATCTTATTCGCTTTAAAGAAAAGCAATGGTTTTTAATTAAATATAACGATAAATTTGCCAAACCTTTCTCAGAGTATGATATTACGGTAGAAAAACCCCGAAGCGTAGTGAGTGATCAATCCATCGATGAGATTAGCCATAACTATCAAGGTGTCTGGAGTAAAAAGGAAGCTAATCCTAAGATTGATTTTATAACTTCGGAAATAAAAACAAAGCTACACACGAGTGCTTTTCCGAAATCGGTTTCTGTCCAATTAGCTACGTTAGTGGATAAACCACCCCCAGGGGATGAGTGGATTCATGAGATTAAGTTTGATGGGTATCGCATGATTGTTTTTAAAAATGGAAACCAAGTGCAATTTATTTCTCGCAATCAAAAGGATTGGACAACCGAATTCCAGCAGCTCATTCCTGATTTGCAAAAATTACCGGTAGAAAAGGGAATTTTTGATGGAGAAATTGTGGCTTTAGATGAAAATAGTCGCTCCAATTTTCAATTATTACAAAACGCAATAAAATCAGAAAAGCAGCCTCCACTTTTTTATTGTATTTTTGATCTTTTATATCTTGAAAACTATGATTTGCGTGCTTTATCACTTGTCGAGCGAAAAAGTATTTTAATTTCACTCTTAGAGGATGCGCCTTCTTCCATTCAATACAGTGATCACGTGGAGGGTGAAGGAGAGTCCATGCTTAAGCATTCCTGTGACTTTGCATTGGAAGGCATTGTATCTAAGCGCGCGGATAGTCGTTACATCGGTAAACGCAGTAAATCTTGGCTTAAAATTAAATGTTCAAAACGCCAGGAGTTTGTGGTGGGAGGATTTTCTCAACCTAAGCATTCTCGAGAGTATTTTGGTTCACTTTATTTAGGCTTTTTTAATGAAAAAGGAGAATTCGTATTTGTGGGTAATGTGGGGACAGGGTTTACGCATAAATCCCTAGAAGCCATGTACAAAGAATTAGAACCCCTTATAGTGAAAAAGAACCCTTTCAAGGCGTTGCCACCTGAGGCAAAAACGGCAACGTGGGTGAAACCCAAAATAGTGGTTGAGGTTGAGTTTTCTGAATGGACTGGCGATGGAAGATTAAGACACCCTAGTTTCAAAGGACTTCGTACCGATAAAAAAGCGCAAGAAGTGATTAAAGAAAAAGAAATTTCAGTGGAATCAATAGAAACTGATCCTCCTGCTACAAAGGGTAATCCATTGAAACTTTCCAATGCTGGAAAAATTCTCTATAGGGAAGATAAGATTAGTAAACAAGATCTTTATGATTATTACGAAGAAGTCAGCGATTATATTTTACCCTACATTAGCAATCGCCCTTTAACTTTAGTCCGTTGCCCTGATACCTATGAATCCTGTTTTTATCAAAAACATCTCAATAAAGGATTGACGAAATTGCATGCAGTCCCCGTTAGAAATAAGCGAGGCGAAACAGAGCAGTATATCTACCTCGATAATAAAGACGGATTGCTTAATTTAGTACAAATGGGGGTTTTAGAGATTCATCCTTGGGGGAGCACCATCAAACATCTAGAGTGTCCTGATATTTTGATTTTCGATTTAGATCCCGCACCGGATGTGGAATGGAAAACAGTGGTTGAGGCTGCTTTTGAGGTCAAAGATCAGTTAGGGCAGTATCAATTAACTTCGTTCGTTAAAACGACAGGCGGAAAAGGGCTTCATATCGTTATACCCATCAAACCGGAATATGACTGGGAGGAGGTAAAAAATTTCACGCGTGTTTTTGTTGAGTTCTTAGAAAGAAAAGATCCAGAAAAATACATTAGTAAAATGACAAAAGCGAAGCGAAAAGGAAAAATTTTTATTGATTATTTACGCAATCAACATGATGCAACAGCAATTGCTCCCTACTCCACTCGTGCTCGAATTCATGCGCCGGTTGCAACCCCTCTTTATTGGGATGAGCTGAGTGAGCATTTTGAAGACACGTTTTTTACCCTCCGTACCGTTTTAAAGCGGTTAAGCTCATTAAAAAACGATCCATGGGAAGCATTTTGGACAGTAGTGCAATCGTTAAGATTGGATTAGAGTCACTATAACCAGGTTGGAGTCTCCGAACCTAACTACTCTTCCTCTATTGGTACATCCAACGCATTCAGCACGCGAGGAACCATTGCGTAGAAACTTGCTGTCATGACTAATTCGATCATTTCTGCCGCAGTAAAATGCTGTGCAGCCGCGGAATGAGTCGTCTCACTGACCTGACCATTCACGATTGCTTCTGTTAATCCTAGTACTGCCTTTTCTTTTGCATTAAAGGCATCAGAAGATTCCCACATGGGTAATTCGGCAATCTGGTATTCTTCAACACCAACCGTGTGTGCCATTTTTCGATGCTGATGCCATTCATAAGCTGAATTTTGCAGTTGTGCGGTTCTAAGAATCATCAACTCTCGGAGGTAGCGTGGGGTTTTTGCAGAAAGGCGTAAACTATAGGCAAATTCTAACCAGGCATCCAGCATATCCGGTTGATTAGCCAAAATGCGATAAAGATTAATTGGTTTCCCCCCAAGTTCATTAATACGCGCCGTCGTTTTGGCATTAATTTCCGCAAAAGAGTATCGCTTCATTGCTGATTCCTAGTTGATGGAAAACGGTACTATACCTTATACCCTTGAAAATACCAGATTTAGGGGGACTCGATTATTGCGAAAACGTTTAAATACAGTTGCTTGGTATAAAAATTTTGACTAAAATGAGCTTTTTTTACTTAATTTGGTGACTTAGCATGTTCTTTTTTACAAGAATACATCTTCCACGGTTCTCCTCAACAGATTATGAAAAATTAATCCAGAAAAAATTATTAAGCGACGCAATGTTGGAAGCAGAAAATCACAAATATAATGCTTTGTTGCAATTAGCAGAACATGCTGAAAAGATAGCAAACAGTATTCATCAATTGCAAGGCATTTTAAGCTCTAGGAACTCTGTTAATCTTCTCCACAATAGACTCCATGCGGCTATTGTGGATGCAGTTTGTAATCCGCAATTTAATCCCTTGCCGCATGCAAATCCAGTAAAGAACTCGCTTGCTAAGATAAAGGCTGAGCTAAGTCATGAGACGGGCCGAAAAGTATGGTCAGGTTTGTTTATTTTTACTAACTCGATAGTAGTTGCCTCCTCTGCTTTCGGCGTTGTTCTTTTTGGGGCTGCCGTTGGCACGGGTCCATTGGGTATTGCTCTTCTAGGATTAGGTTTGGCAATTCTATCGGCTTTAGTGTTAGCGTTGGCAGCTTATAGTATTTATGTGGATAGCCGTAACATAGCGGATAGCCCAGTTAAAGAAATTGAGAAGGGTATCGCATTTTTAGAGTCTTATCCTGCTCTTTTACAAGGGCACAGCAATCTTGAAGCTCCTAGTGCGGAACTTACTGCGCAACTATAACTGCCGGTGTTTTCTATTTCGACTCTTGGAAATCAAATTCTATTGAGTGAGGAAGAAGGCTTAAAAATGGACAATATGTTGGTGGGCAACTAAACTTACTTTGTGCTTTGCAGCATAAGGAGTAATGGGATTAATCTATTTTCATTTTTAAGGATATCAAAATGAACACCAGACACGATAAACCAAAGCTTTCTCCTAATCGACATGAATCACACCGAGCTGAAATCGCCGAGCAAGCGGATCATGTGTATCATGAGGCCAAAAAATTGGGTGAGCAAATTTATGATGAAGGTAAGCATCGATTTGATGAGCTCCATGAAAACGTAAAAGGACACACGGATAAAATTGCACATAAAGTCCATGAGAGTCCCTTGTCATCCTTGCTTATGGCCGCAGGAATTGGCTTTATTTTAGCGCGTTTATTCCGACGATGAGCGTATAACTTTCGGGGCCTCGCAAACAAGTTGTGAAGAGGAGCGATTCATAACGCACATTTCGTTTTTCTTAGGCCTAAAACGGGAGTAAGTACATCTCTCGGCTTGTCCGGGGCTCCATCCACAGTGAGGGATTCTTGGAACCATGGACAAAGCCGTGGGAACGTCGTGTAAGGTGGTAGGAATGACCTAATTACTAAACGAATTTCAAACGCATTTAATGCATTGAATGGAATTCTTGCCATTCAAAATCCACATAATTTTTAATTAATTTTTTAATTTCTTTTTTAGCGCCACTCTCTGTGTAGTGTTCTGTATGAAATTTTTGTGCGACTCTTGAACCACCTTTTCCTTGTTTAATCACTTTTCCATCTGCTTTATATAAATTATCTTTGGATACATTAATTTTATAGGAAATACGGAATCCCCTATAATTGTATTCTGCCATAATTATTTTCTCTCTCCATTTCTGTAACTCATTATAAGAATAGTGTATTGAGCCAATTAAATCTAAAATATTGTGCATAAATTTACTCTATCATTTGATTAAATCGGGATTAATTGGGCAATTGACTAGTAATAATGTGATTAAAATCAGTGGTAAAAAGAACTACACACTGCCGATGAAATCAAGCTGCCTCCATGCCTCAAAAAGGATAATGGCAACCGAATTGGATAGATTGAGACTGCGATTATTAGGACTCATCGGAATACGAATCACTGTATAAAGTTCCCTTAACTCAGGAGGTAGCCCTCGAGTTTCGGCGCCAAAGAGCAGCATGTCTTCATCGTGGTAACGGACTTCATGATACTTTTTTTGCCCTTTCGTTGAACAGGCAAAAATCCTTCTTTGTTGGTTTTTTTCTTTAAAATCCTGCTCATTCGGGTAGTGAATAATGTTAATCCATTCATGATAATCAAGCCCTGCGCGGCGCATTCGCTTGTCATCGAGAGTAAACCCGAGCGGGTGGATGAGATGCAATTGTGCGCCACTATTAGCGCACAAACGAATTATATTACCCGTGTTAGGAGGGATTTCAGGTTGATGCAGAGCGATGTGGAGCATTTTTACTACTACGTGAATTAACCGGTTTTTTCGTGGAGGAAGATTCTTCATCGACATAATCGCTCACATCTACTTCGTCCACATACAGCGAGGCATCCGTATCTGCTTGTTCACCCGTGATTAAGAAATTGCGATGCTGTAGATAGGCATCTCGCATGAAAGCATATTTATCCAGTGCTTGGTTCATAATCGCGTCGGTCTCAAGCAATTGTGAGCGTAGATCAATGTATCTTAGTATTGCAATGGAATAGATTGCGACCCCACTCGGTATATAAGGGTAAGGGGTAAATGCGTAATCGAGAGGTAAGCCTAATGCATCGCGAACAGTACTTGGGCCTAAAAAGGGCAGCATCAGGTAAGCGGATTTTTTATGGCCCCATTTAGCAAAGGTTAAGCCGAAATCATTGTAGTGGGGGGGAAGGCTAAAACTTTTATCGGCAACATCAAAAAAGCCAGCAATGCCAAAAGTGGAGTTAATCAAAAAACGCCAACTGTCTTTTATTGCTAGTTTCCACTCCCCCTGAAAAAGATCACTGGCTACTGTCGGCAACATGTATACGTTATTGTAGGCATTGTTAATGCTTTTACGTACCGGCGCAGGGATTGCCGCTTTATAAAGCTTAGCAGGGGGTTTTAATACGGTGGCGTCAAAAGCCATGTTAAAATTATAGATCTTGCGGTTCATTGACTCATAAGGATCAACCGGATTGTTGCCTTTATGAATACAGGCACAAAGCATTAAAGAACTTATCAGAGTGGCAATCAAACGCATGATTCTTCTATTTTTTAGGATGCGAAAATTGATGTTACACCACTTTCTTATTCTTGGGAACTAAGCATGAAAGCTTACCTATTAAAACTTAAGCAAAAAAGTGACTGGGCCATCATTACATAAATGGACTTTCATGTCTGCACCGAACTGACCCTGCGCAACGGAGGGATATTTTTCTCGAGCCAGATGCAATAATTGATGAAATAAGGGTTGACCTAATTCAGGTGGCGCAGCATTAGAAAAACTGGGCCGTAACCCTTTATTGGTATCAGCCATTAAGGTGAATTGGGGAACAAGTAAAAGACCCCCGTTGACTTCTTTCAAACTTAAATTCATTTTCCCCTGGGAGTCATCAAAAATGCGATAATTAAGACATTTTTCTAACATGCGAACAAGGGTAATTTCGGTATCGTGCTTTTCAAAACCACAAAGAATCATCAAGCCACGGCCTATTTCCCCTACGACTTGATTGTTGACAACCACTTTAGCTTCACTGACTCGCTGAACAACAGTTAACATGCATCTAAACCCTGGCGTGAAATCTCTATGCTTGCATCGATGAGGGCATCAATAATGCCTACCTCTCGATCAGAGTGACCGGCATCTCGGACAATCCTTAAACTGGAGGCAGGTAGGGCTTGATGTAATGCCCATGCGCCTTCAAGCGGGCATATCATATCGTAGCGGCCATGTATTAAATACGTAGGAATATGCCTAATTTTGTGAACTTGTGATAACACTTGATTTTCTTCAATAAAATAATGATGGTTAAGGTAATGAGATTGTAAGCAAGCAAGCGCAAGAGCAAAATGAGGATCACTAAATTGATCAATGACAGAGAGATGTGATTGTAAACTGTTGCAGTGTGCTTGCCACAAGGCCCAGTTTTTTGCCGCAGACATCCGTACTAACTCATTATCTCCCTGTAAGCATTTGGCATAAAAGCGAAGTAAATCATGCTGTTCTTCACTGGGTACGAAATTTTTAAATTCTTGCCAGCAATCAGGATAGATAAGATTGGTCCCGGCTTTATAAAGCCAGTCGATGTCTTTTTTCCTGCCTAAGAAGATTTGCTGCAACAATAAGGCGGATACCTGTTGAGGATAAAATTGCGCATAAAGCAGTGCAAGTAAAGCGCCCCAGCCGCCACCAAATAACACAAAGCGATTAATTTTCAAGTAATCACGAATGGTGTCGATGTCGTCTAGCAAACTTTGGGTGTTGTTGTTGTGTTGTTCAATATGAGGAGTTGAGCGCCCACAGCCTCGTTGATCAAAAAGCACAATGCGATAGATTTGGGGATCAAAAAAGCGTCGTAAATGGGTATCTCCCCCTGCTCCTGGTCCACCGTGTAAACCAATAATCGGTATGCCTTGAGGGTTACCTATCTCCTCGATATAAAGCACATGTGGTTTACTAACAGGTAACTCGTGGCATTGGTAGGGTTTAATAGCAGGGTAAAGAGTATGCATAATTATCTCAGCATTTTTTAGTTATCTTATACTTAAGAGACTTAAAAATGCTAGCGTGTTAATAATTCTACTCATTATCATACTCAAAGAACTGCGTTTCTTTTAAAGTGGAAATGAAACGCTGAGCATCATGACTGAGTTTGTGTCCTTTACGATAAATAATGAAATAATTGATGGACAAATCGTTGTGCTCATAAATGGTTATTAAGTCTTTATCGATAATGTTTTTTGGAATAAAGCTCCATCCAAGACCCAACTTGGCGAGCTTCAATAAGGCAAAAATGGGTTCGGCTTCATGTTGAATAGTTAAAAATAAATTTTTACGATAAAGGAAACTATCCAGTACTTGGCGAGGCGGAGCATATTTGGGCATGACTATGCCTGGGTATTGCAAAATCTCTTCCAAGCTTATTTTTTTCTTTCTCATGAGAGGATGCCTGCGAGAGACTTTGATAACAAAAGGCAGAGTAAAAAGAGGGATTAACTCAAATTCATGAATCACTTTGTTACTGATGCAATTGAGACACAGCTCAATTTCACGATTGCGCAGCGCTCTTAGACTCATTAAAGGCGATAAATAATTGACAGAAAAATCCATATTAGGGTGATCATTGTTAAAAGAAGCCAATAAATCGGGAAGCATGAAACTGCCAATTAAAAAATCTAAACCAACTTTAAAAGGTTTTTTTTGTCGTTCTAGAAAAAGATTAACAGAGGAGATTCCTGTTTGCACTGTTTGTAACACCTCTATTGCATGAGGTAGGAAAATTTTCCCTGCTTCGGTAAGCATTAAGCGATTATGGTCTCTAATGAAAAGCGGTGTTTTAATTTCCGCTTCGAGAGAAGCAATGCGTTTACTGATCGCTGATTGCGTGATGTAAAGGAAATCAGCTGCTAGGGTAAAGGAGCCAAAATCCGCGGCGGCAATAAATGCACGAATTTGATTCAGGTCCATGTTGATATTACGCATGTGAAGTTCGCTATAGTTTAAGTATAACTTAATCAAGTTAAATTAAAGGGGTAACAGTAACTAATGGGCAATGAAGAGTTGTAAGCCTTTAGCCTGCTTCGCAGCTCAATCGGTAGAATATTAGGCCACAATGCCTAAGTATATTACAGGTAATTTTTGGAATCTGACTAATCGTGTTTGGAATGCATCAATCATAGAATCGCTGATTAACCATAGCTGGGTTTGCGGAAGAATCCTTGAAAAGGCTAGGGTCAAACCCTAATCAAAATTTAAAAATAGGCGACTACCTTGTGTGAACTGAGCAATTTTCGTTACATCCGCATTAATCCTACAACTAATCGCGTTCACCGGTTGGTTTCTTTTATTGCTGATTTTGATATCAGCACTGACAACACGTGTAAATCAGAAATAGAATAAAGGCTTTTTTTACAAATAGTTATAAAAGTGTGGAGAATATTTTTCTCGCAGAGCTTTCTTGAAGAAGTGTACTGGGAATTTACACCCGCTTAAATGCCTGATTGAATCATTTTGTCAATAGACCTTATTAAAATCATGTAGTTAGAGGTTTCTTTTTTATTGAATGTTGCTCATAATCTTATTATTGATCTAAAGAGGAATATCAATGCAAGTTAAAGCCGCTGTTGCTCATCGAGTGGGCAAACCCTTAACCATCGAAAGGGTTGAGTTAGCAGGACCACGGCATGGCGAAGTACTTATCGAGGTAAAAGCAACAGGTGTTTGCCATACCGATGCCTACACCTTGTCAGGGGTGGATCCAGAAGGCTTATTTCCCGTCATTTTAGGACATGAAGGTGCAGGCATCGTGGTTGAGGTCGGCCCTGGAGTATCATCCCTTAAACCCGGCGATCATGTCATTCCCCTTTATACGCCTGAATGCAGGGAATGCGAATATTGTCTTTCACAAAAAACCAATCTTTGCCAAGCGATACGTGGAACGCAGAGTAAAGGACTCATGCCTGATGGCAGTAGTCGCTTTAGCTTAAATGGTGAACCTTTATTTCACTATATGGGAACTTCGACTTTTGCCAATTATACGGTTTTACCTGAAATTGCTGTGGCAAAAATTCGCGAAGACGCCCCTTTTGAAAAAATTTGCTATATCGGCTGTGGAGTGACGACTGGTATTGGTGCGGTTATTTATACGGCCAAAGTAGAGGCAGGGTCCAAAGTAGTGGTGTTTGGGTTAGGTGGTATTGGTCTTAATGTCATTCAAGCGGCACGTATGGTGGGTGCGGATCAAATTGTTGGCATTGATAAAAATCCAAAGCGACGTGCTTTAGCCGAAAAAATGGGTATGACTGATTTTGTTAATCCGAATGAATTGGGTGGTGATCTCGTCAATTACCTCATCGAATTAACTAAAGGTGGCGCCGACTACAGTTTTGAATGCGTGGGAAAAGTAGATCTCATGCGGCAAGCATTAGAGTGCTGTCATAAAGGTTGGGGAGTCTGTACTATTATTGGGGTAGCTGGTGCTGGGGAAGAAATTTCCACAAGGCCTTTTCAGTTAGTCACTGGTCGAGTTTGGAAAGGCAGTGCTTTCGGCGGTGCGAGAGGACGAACAGATGTGCCCAAAATAGTGGATTGGTATATGGAAGGTAAAATTAATATTGATGATTTAATTACTCATGTTTTGCCTATCGAGCGAATTAATGAGGCATTTGATTTAATGCGTCGGGGAGAATCAATACGGACTGTTGTCACTTTTTAATTGGGGAATTAATAGATGACGATCGAACTCATTGAGGAGCATCTTTGTTTTGGTGGAGTACAGTATGTTTACTCACACCCCTCTTCTATAACTAATTGTCCAATGCGCTTTGGTTTATTTCTCCCTCCCCAAGCAAAACAACATAAAGTGCCAGTACTGTATTGGCTGTCAGGGTTAACAGCCAATGAACAGAATTTTATCACGAAGGCTGGGTCACAACGAATAGCTTCCCAATTAGGACTCGCCATCGTTGCTCCTGATACAAGTCCTCGAGGCATCGAATTGCCAGGGGATAGGGCGAGTGATGATTTCGGTGTAGGCGCAGGTTTTTATCTCGATGCAATAAAAGAGCCTTGGTCGAATTATTATCGGATGTTTACTTACATTACAGAAGAGTTACCACATTTACTTAATCGGCTTTTTCCTTTGAATGAGCGCCGTACTGGTATTTTTGGTCATTCCATGGGAGGACATGGGGCATTGACTTTGGCGCTCAAAAAGCCAGAACAGTATCGTTCTTTATCGGCCTTTGCACCCATTTGTGCACCTATGCAATGTCCCTGGGGACAGAAAGCGTTTAAAGGGTATTTAGGTGAAGACAAAGAACTTTGGAAAAATTATGATGCTTGTGAGTTAGTCCTAAAAAAAGGGTGGCCATACGGCCCTATTTTAATTGATCAAGGTACCCAAGATCCGTTTATTGAAACCGAATTAAATCCGAAACGATTCGAAGCTGCCTGTACAACTGCAGGTGTGGATTTAAATTTACGATGGCAAAAAGGCTATGATCACAATTATTATTTCATTGCCAGTTTCATTGAAGATCATTTACGATTTCATGCCACTCAATTAGAAGGTTAAGAGAATGCAAATTTTAACTCAATTCTGGCCTTTTTAAGATCTTTTATCCAAAAATAGGTGATTAATGGTTTTTGCAGTGGATAGCCGTATTGAAATGAGTTCTGTTTTGTTGGCTGACTGGACTTTGTCGCGGCTCTATTTTAAGAAAGATGCTAATTTTCCTTGGATCATTTTGGTGCCTCGCGAGGAGAATGTTCAAGAAATTTATCAATTATCGTCACCCAAGCGTCAGATCCTCACTGAAGAAATAGCTGCTATTTCACAAATAATGAGGGATTATTTCCAGCCGGAGAAATTAAATATTGGGGCTTTGGGTAATATTGTTTCGCAGCTCCATGTCCATGTGGTTGCACGGTTTAAAGAAGACAAAGCTTGGCCGCACAGTATATGGCAGCCTAACTTGACTATGGGCGTTTATGCAGAAGAAGTGCTGAATAACCATGTGAATGCATTAAAAGAACGGATAGCACTGCTACAAGTATTCAGGTAGGGGTTTCTGATTGGGGAAAATTTCTTCTAAAGACACTGAAAAACCATTTTCCGTAACTATGCGTGCATGGCTTCGTTGTAGTTCTCTAGGTTCATTAACACCACACGAATGACAAAGAACGGCTACTTCATGAGCCATGTTCGTTGCATAATGGTAAACACGCTCAGCCTTATCCTCTACCACTAAGCCGCGTTGTAATTTAGGATCATGAGTGGTAATACCCGTAGGACAAGTGTTTTTATGGCATTTCATTGCTTGAATACAGCCTAAGGCAAATAAAAATCCTCTTGCTGAATTGATAAAGTCTGCACCAGCACAGAGCGCCCAAGTGACTTCAGCTGGAGTAATGAGTTTACCGCTGGCGATGACTTTAATGCGATCGCGCAAATTATAAGTGACTAGAATATCCACAAGACGAGGTAGGGACTCTTGAATAGGTATTCCCATATAGTCCATAAGACCTTGTGGCGAAGCACCAGTCCCCCCATCGGCACTGTCTAGGCTAATAAAATCGGGAGCAAATTGGATGCCTCGCTGGTGTATTGTAAAACAAAGATCATTAAGCCACTCATAACTACCCAGGACAAATTTGCATCCAACAGGTTTACCGGTCACTTGACGAATATGCTCGATTTTATCTAAAAGCTCGCTTACATTCGCAATATCTGTATGTCGATTAGGACTAATCGAGTCTTGGTAAGGGGGAATGCCCCGAATCTTGGCCACTTCTTCAGTGACTTTTACCGCAGGTAAAAGTCCCCCTTTCCCGGGTTTTGCACCTTGGCTTAATTTGATTTCAAACATTTTAATGCAATCATAGGCAGCAAGCTCACGTAAACGCTCGTCTGATAAATTCCCTTGCGCATCGCGGAAACCGTATTTTGCAGTCCCAATTTGAGCTATGATATCGCACCCTACCTCAAGATGATAAGGAGAAACGCCGCCTTCTCCTGTATTAAGCCAGCAGCCTGCTTTTTTTGCTCCTCTTGCTAAGGCTTGAATGGCTGGTTTTGAAATGGCACCGTAACTCATCGAAGAAATATTAAAAATATGATTGGAGGTATAAGGCTGCCTGCAATGAGGGCCAATGGTTACAGGTTTGATAGTTGCTTTATTCGTTTCTAGAGGAGGAAAGGGGGCACTCACAAAATAAACGGTTCCTGTGGTATGTAAAGGCCGGGTTGAACCAAAGCCGACTGTGGTATCCTCATTTTTAGAAGCGCGATAAACCCAGGAGCGATTTGCCCTATTAAAAGGTAATTCTTGTCGATCATCTGCAAAAAGGTATTGTCGAAGATACACACCGATGTATTCAAGGAAATAACGAAAATGACCAATGATGGGATAATTGCGTAAGACAGTGTGTTGCTTTTGATTCCTATCCCAAAGATAGATAGACACTAACAGAATGACCAGAGTAGTAGTAAGAATGATGATAAGAAGTTCATCGGTTTCCAAAGCACGTAGAAAGAATACGTCGCGCTTCTTAAACTGTATCGATTCCACTAACAAAAATCCTTATTATCCTGAAAGTTGTAGAGTATACACTAGAGCTCTTTCCAAACTCTACTGGGGTGAATGCTGGGGTAAGTGCAGTGCTCGACTCTTCATTCTAAAGCGTGAGGAGGCAACGATCACTGGGAATGGCCAGGGTTTGTTTTTGATAATAAGAGATTGGTCGATGAATTAGTTAATAAAAAATAAACTGGCTTAGCAATTTGTAACAATTTATTTAGTATATACTTAAATTAAATCTGGTGAGATTTTAGGGGGCTAACATGCATTCCTCACTGGCCAACCATCTGCTGATAGCCATGCCCTCTCTCACTGACCCTAATTTCGAGCGATCCGTAATATACATTTGTGAACATCACGTGCAAGGTACCGTTGGTTTAATGATTAACCGGCCTATGCAGTTTCCGTTAGGTGTGGTTTTTGATCAAATGCAAATCGAACCCACATCAACCGAACGCTATCAAATGCCGCTCCTTTTTGGAGGCCCAGTACAGCCTGAACGTGGTTTTGTTATTCACCGCCCTGTGGGTGGTTGGCGCTCGAGCTTGTCATTGAGAGATGAGGTGACGGTTACGACTTCGAATGATATTATTCGCGCAATAGCTGCTGACACTGGGCCAAAAGACGTTTTGGTGACTTTAGGATATACGGGTTGGGGTGAAAGTCAGTTAGAACAAGAGGTGCTTGCTAATGTTTGGCTGATTTGTCCTTTTTCTTCTGAGATTCTTTATGAGGTCCCTTTTTCTAAACGCTGGGAGTATGCGGGCTTGACTATTGGCGTTAAAATGAACCAGTTAACAAATCAAGCAGGCCATGCCTGATTCAAAATAATAGGTAAATATGCCAGAAGGGGTTTTTTTAGGATTTGATTTTGGTTACAAACGTATCGGTGTAGCTGTGGGTCAACAAATTACTTGCAGCGCCAGGCCATTAACAACGCTTGATGCAAAACAAGGTGTTCCCCATTGGGTTGAAGTCCAAAAAATAATTAACGAATGGCGTCCACAAGCGTTGATTGTAGGTTTGCCTACCTGCATTGATGATAGAGAGCTGTACACCACTGAGGCAGCTCGTCAATTTGCAAGCCAATTACAGGGGCGTTTTTCTTTGCCGGTCCATTTAGTTGATGAGCGATTATCCACCGTAGAAGCTCGTGCTCAGTTGTTTGCTAAAGGCGGATACCGTAAAATCAAGCAATCTCAAATCGACAGCTTTGCTGCCTGTATTATTCTTGAGCAGTGGCTGCAGCATTCCTAACAAGTGAATCATGAACCATTTTTTAGAAATCAGTCAACTTTCCAGCCAACAAATTAATTCCCTTTTACAAAGATCTTTGGATTTTAAGCGTAATAATCGATACCCTGGTTATGCTCAATACACCGTCGCCAATTTGTTTTATGAAAACAGTACGCGCACACGCGTGAGTTTCGAGTTGGCGGCTAAAAAGCTCTCCATGACAACCATTAACCTTAATTTACAAAGTTCATCTGAGGCAAAGGGAGAAGCGATTGAGGATACCATTCGGACTCTGTCTGCAATGGGAATAAATCTATTCGTTATAAGGCATCGACAAGATGGCTTGCAAAACGCATTAGCTGAAAAATTGCCCAAGAATATCCATATTATTAATGCCGGTGATGGACAGCATGCTCATCCCAGCCAAGCAATGTTGGATTTGATGACAATAGTCGAGAAAAAACCTGATTTAACTCAGCTTAAATTAGCTATCGTTGGTAATATTAGACATTCACGAGTGGCAAATTCATTGCAATGTCTTTGTGCCACATTGGGTATTAGCGAATTGACATTGGTTGCTCCTGCTCTTTGGCAACCCCAAAAAGTGCACTATGGAAGAGTGACACATTCTTTAAGAGAGGGTTTAGCTGATGCAGATGTGGTGATTTGTTTACGTGTTCAGCATGAGCGATTGCAGGAAAATGAGCAAATGGATTTAGCCACTTATCGTCGTGAATATGCTTTAACGCAGGAGACGATCAAATACGCGAAGCCTGATGCCTTAATCATGCATCCGGGGCCTATGAACCGTGGTGTAGAAATTGATAGTGAGGTCGCTGATGGGCCTCAATCTTGCATTTTACAGCAAGTTACTAATGGGGTATTCATGCGCATGGCGATACTTGAATCTTTAATTTTATGTGAAGCCTAAAAGGACTTTGGTATGAGTAATAAAAAACCTCTTGTGGTGATAACAGGAGCCAGTGCTGGTATCGGTAGAGCTTTGGCTAATAAATTTTCAGAGGAAGGTCACCCTTGTTTGCTGATCAGTCGTCATATGGAACCGCTACCAGAGTTAACAGGACGAGAAATCAGCTATGCTCAGGTGGATGTGACGAATTATCTCCAATTGGAAGAAGCCATTCGTGACGCAGAAAAAAAATACGGTAAAACAGAATGTCTTATTAATAATGCGGGCCTTATCCATATTGGTGAATTTAGCGAGATGCCCATCGAAAAAATTCACGAGGAAATTGCAGTGTTATTGAATGGGGTCATTAATGGTATAAAAGTTGTTTTATCGGACATGGCAGAAAGGAAGTCCGGGACAATTATGAATATCAGCTCGATTGGGGATCGAAAACCAGGGGCTTTAGGGGTTAGCTATCATGCCAGTAAGCATGCTGTTCGTAGTGTGGCGGAAAGTTTGCAGATGGCTGAAGCTAAGAATAATGTACGAATTATGAATATTGCTCCCGGATTAATTCGAACTAATATTCATGCGAATATGGGAATAAGTTTTGAAGAATATTGCGAACTCTTAGGCAATCCCACTTTTATCATGCCAGAGGAGTTGGCTGACATTATTCTCTTTTGTTGGAAGCTGCCTCAGAAAATATGTATTAGAGATTTGGTGGTTATGCCCACTGATTGTGCTTTTTAACCTTCAGTTGACGACCAAATCAAATGTTCTGAAATTCACCTCTTCTTCCTGAATCCAGGCTTGGGTAATTGAATATTCAGGTAACTCTATCCAGGTAGTGCGGTCCGTTGATAAGGGTTCTGAAGCAAAAAGGATGTTTCGCCTTATTCCGGTACCGTGCATCTTGTATATGCCATTCACGATGCTATAGCTTTCGCCTACGGTTAACCAGAGACTATGGTACTCGAGAAATGCCTTCTGCACATTAGAGGTGTTGCAACCAAAGTTAAAAACAAAACGTGTAACGAAAAGGTATTCGCCATTGGTAATGAATAAATTAACCGGCGAAGCCTCCTCGATACCACATTCTTTCCTCGCTTTGCCTAAAATTTCGAAGGTATTAACGATGGCCTGAAACGCTTCTTCCATGGGAACATTTTCCCGGTAATCTTTAAACTGTGATAAAAATAAAACGTAGACCCATTCGCTATCTGTTGTGCCCTTAATCATGCTCATTAATTGCGGTTTTATGTATTTGACTAAAGCTACTTTTAATCGCTCCATGTGCGCTAGACTGCCATTGTGTGCTAAAGCGAAACACGTATCGTCGAATTTGAATGGATGGACATTTTGCTCTGAAACAGTTTCTACTGTTTTGTATTCGACACCACGCACATGAGCAACCATGCAATGAGTGGTTAATTTTTTTGATAAGCGAAAAAGATTCTTATCAAAAAAGGGTAGGCATGTTGTTTTATAAAGATAGGGTTCCTTGGGATAATGAGATGACTTAGACCACGCACAAAATCCCAGCCCTGCTAGGTTTTGAATATGTTTCATAAGCTGTGGAGCATAACTTTGGTGGACTAAACCATTGTCTGGGCCGTAAAGTAAGTCAAAAATACTTGATTCATTTTGACCGAGGTAAATTAGTACTCTACACATAATTTTATCCTATTAGGTTTTCGTACTCACAATTGATTCTGACAAATTGGCGATTTACGACATAAACTAATCGTGCAATGTGGTGATTTATCTGCCTGCTAATATGAAAGAAGATGTCTGGATTAAGGTCGCGGATTTTGTAATAAGAATCAAAATCCAATTCAAGGAGTGTGGAGTTCTCGCTAGTAAGATAAGCCACATGATGCTGAAATTCAGGAAAAATACTGGTTGGGTTTTCTAAAAAAATTTCGCCTATGCCAGAAACTGCGAGCGATTTATTTAATACTTCATCTTGTTTGATGAACATCATTACTGCGCCTGAATAGGGAATACACAATCGCGAATTTTTGGAGTTATGAAGTTGAAATGGATAACCGCGATCATACTGGCGAAAAGACATAAAAGATAACAAGAAATGAAGCTGCTCCTCTTCTAATGTGGAAAAGAAATGCATTTGTTTAAGGTAATTAAAATCCAACTGATTATTCGATAATTTTTTACATCGAGCTTTGTGATTAAGTAGAGATAGTGCGTACTGCGATGAAATATCTATCCGTTCAGCTATTTTTCTAAGGAGTGAGATCAGTAAAAGAATTTGATTAATAATTTTTTTTCGGGTTTGACGGATTATATTGGTTTCGAACTTATATGCCGTACTAGGATAAGAAAAATGAAGTGTGTTCAAAATTTCTCGCGAAAAACTTAAGCAAGTGCAATTGTTTTCAGCAATAATCGACGCGGTAATCGGGGTATGCGTAAGAAACGTCACCTCTCCAAAAATCTGGCCACAATCAAGTTTTGTTGCCAGTTTTTGAGTATCGCCGGGTAAAGTGACATACACTAAAACGCTTCCCTTTTCGAGTAAATAAAGTTTATCTCCATAAGAACCTTGAGACATGATTGTTTCACCGGCTCTAAACTGCTCGATTCGGGAGTGCTCTCGGACGAAAGATAACTCATCCTCCAAAAAATCAATAAACAGAGGATGGTTTTTAAAGTTGGTAGCAGAAGAAATATTCATTACATTCCTTATATTTTCCATTCTGAAACAGGACGTTCTTGGTATTGATTTTCCAAATAACTTGTCATCATATTATAGAAATTTTTACCGTATTTTTCGATAAAATTGATTTGCCATTGACTCCCATTCGTTTTTAATTTTACTCGTTGTTTGATAATGCCTAAATAATCATTAATATCGTCTGTAGAAATACCTAGTGCTTCTAGCCCCTTATAGGCTAATGGAAGTAACTCCTCTAAGAGGGTAATAGCATGCATTTCGCGATTCGCAAACCATTTGAATTTTGCTTGAAGACCAAAGCGCGCAGCATTAAAAAAATTTCTGCGTGCAGCATGAAAAGGCAAGAGATAGTCAATGGGTACTGATTGAATTGAAAAATAATGAAGAAGGCCATAAAAAAAAGCAGCGTTTGCCATCATATCAATGATGGTTGGACCCGAAGGTGGACCACGGTGTTCAATGCGTAAATGGGGTTTTAAATTAGGACTAAAATCGATGACTGGGCGATTCCAACGGTAAACCACGCCATTTTGCCGTCTTACGTGTATCATCATTTCAGGGGTAAATTCGGGAAAAACCTCGGGTAAAAGGCGAGGAAAATATTGATAGTTTTGATCGAATAATTCGAAAAAAGAGTTACGTAGATAATTAGTTCCGAATAAGCAGCACTTAAACCCCCTATCGCGATCAAATAAATGTAATGTCATGGATTGATCAAATGAAGCTATTCTTGTTTCACTCCAAAGTTGATGTCCTAATAAAAAAGGACTATTAGCCGAAATAGCCAAGACAGGTCCTGCGATTGCTTGAGCAACGTTATAGTATTGTACTGACTGACTTAACCCGATTTGAATATGCATTTGAAATGCTGAAATAAGGCCATTGATTGCTAAGGATTTAGGCTTTATCGTCAAGGTTTCTCCTTTCGGGCCTTCAATATGAATTTTTGATATTTTTCCTTTACAATGCTTGGCTATGCAGGAGCTGAGTATTTGATACCTTTGTTTATTCGTCATAAACTCAGGATGATGAGCTTTTTCAGTAGCAGTGGGTAAGCTTCCAATTAAAGCTAAATAAGAATTGCATTCTCCGGCAGTATGTAAACAATGATTCCATAATTCCAGTATGTTTTTATGCAAGGAACTAAAGCAATCTCCATATAGACTAAAATGTGAAGTATTAATTTCCAGATGTGATGCACCTACTTCAGGTATTAAAAAAGGGCGATTCACGCGGTCGATGAATGCTAAATTTTCAGGAAGAGGACTAAAGGCTTTATCAAGAATAAAAAATTCAATTTCTGCACCAATGGCTAACTCACGCTCCATGAAATACTGTTCAATAAACCATTCCTCAAGCAGCCGCGTTTCTTCAAATAAGTGACGGTCAAATGCCTGATAATCAACTTTGCTCTTTGGGCTATGCAATTCTTTGTGGTAGGTCATTAATGCTCTCCAGCATTAATCCATTTGATAAAAGTATTATAGCTTTAAATAAGTATCTAAATTTATGCGTATAAAAATTCGGATTTTATTTGGTAAATTGGTCTATATTTTATGAATAACCATTAAAATAATTCATTTTGGTTTTTTCAAATAATTAAAGATAATTATCGGAGATTAAGATGTCTTTACTTAAAAGGGAAAATGGGGATGGAAATTTAAATAAAATCACTATTGATTTTAGTTATGAATTAGAGGAAATATGCTTGGATAACCAAAGGAAAATGGAAGAAAAACGCTTGGATTTTAGAGAAGAATTAAAGACTTCAATTCTAGTGTTAAAAAACGAAATTGACCAGGCGGCATTAATGGATCTCAAAGAGATAGAAGAAGTAAATAAAGAGAAAGATAATGAAATTGAAAAGTTGCAAACTCTAGTAAATGAAATGGTGAGGGAAGTAGAGAGTTGTACTATGACCAGTAAGAAGAAAATAAAATAATTTTCCAGCTTTATATCTCTGATTATGACCCTGAGAATGCAACCGTGCTGCGTGCGTAAGCAAGCAGATAAGAACACGTGCTCTTATGAGTCTACTTGCGCGTGCAGTCCTAGCCCCGTTACTGCAATTTATTCTTTCCTTTGAGGTCTAATCGTTTGTTTAAACGAGAGTGCTTGTTGTAAACAACCCAGTTCAACTGTGGGTAATCCGTTCATGTCTGCAATGGTTCTGGCTACTTTAAGAAGGCGATGATAAGCTCGGGCAGAGAGCTTAAGGCGCTCCAATGCATGGCCTAGAAATTGACGCTCTTCATGATTTAATGCGCAAAAGCGCTCACAATCTTTCACACTTAATTGAGCATTGATGCAATTTTGGCGTTCCAGTTGTACCAATCGAATTTTTGCAACAAATTGTCTTATCTTATCGCTTTGTGGTGTTTCATATTCAAGAGGTTTCACCATTTCCGATTGAGTAAGTGCCTGGACATTGATTTGCATATCAATCCTATCCAGTAAGGGGGCAGATAATTTTGCTAGGTAACGGTTAATTCGTTCAGGTGAACATAAGCAGTCGGCTTGAGGATTTCCCCATTGTCCACAAGGGCAGGGGTTCATTGCCGCAATAAGTTGAAATTTTGCGGGAAATTCAGTTTGCACTGCGGCTCTTGAGATGCAAATGTGGCCTGATTCTAAAGGCTCACGCAGGGTCTCTAAAACATGCTTATGGAACTCGGGTAATTCATCAAGAAATAAAACCCCATGATGGGCAAGAGAAATTTCGCCCGGTTTAGGTGGATTACCTCCACCCACGAGAGCAACTGGCGAGGCAGTATGATGAGGAGAGCGAAAAGGGGGACAGCGCCATTGATGGCAATTAAGTTGCCGACCACGAATGGAGTTTATCGCAGCACACTCTAGCGCTTCCTCTTCCGTCAAGGAGGGTAATAATGTGTTGAAGCGTTTAGCAAGCATGGTTTTACCGCTACCTGGTGGGCCGCACAATAAGACACTATGACCACCACAAGCTGCTATCTCTAAGGCTAATTTAGCGTGGTGTTGGCCTTTGACCTCCGACCAATCGAGTTCATGCTTAAAATCATAATCACTGGGCTTGGGAGGTAGTGTTTGCAGAGGTGTATCTTGACATAAGTAACTACACACTTCACGAAGATTATTGGCCGCATAAACTCCTTCTTGTCCTACAAGCGAAGCTTCTTCTGCATTAGCCGCTGCAATGACTAAGAATTGTTTATCCCGATGTGCAGCAAGCACAACGGGGATAATTGCTGATACACCGCGCAGATGACCGCTTAAGGCCAGTTCGCCAATAAATTCATGCGAAGCGAGTTTTTGCGAAGCAATTTGTCCAGAAGCGGCGAGAATACCAATGGCTATAGGTAAATCAAAACCACTGCCGGATTTAGGTAAATCAGCAGGGGCCAAATTGACAGTGATTTTACGGTAGGGAAAATCAAACTGGCTATTGATAATGGCGCTGCGCACCCTATCCTTACTTTCTTTGACAGCAGTTTCAGCTAATCCAACGATAGTGAAATTGGGTAATCCATTGGATAGGTGGACTTCAACGGAGACAGGCTGAGCCTGAACTCCCACGGCAGAGCGCGTTTTGCTAAATGCGAGATTCATCTTTCTTCCTGATTTAAAGATTGGACAAGGCTATTCTACGGAAAAACTGAGGACTAGCTCAATCCTTCTTTTTTGCTTTCCGTGGTTTGCTGAGTAAGCAAAGTATCCACTTGCTTTTGCAAGGCATCTAATTTTTCACGTGTTCGAGCTAATACTTTCATTTGCACGTCAAATTCTTCACGAGTGACTAAATCCATTCGTGCGAAAGTCGCTTGAAGAATCTCTTTAAATTTCTGTTGAATCTCATTTTCGAAATTTTGGAAACTTCCCGGTAAGCTAGCAAAAAGCTTCTTAGCTAGATCATCAAATTGTTTTGGGTCAAACATAAAGATCTCCTGTCGAGATATTGCTATCACGACAGTCTAGCAACGGTTATCCATGAATTCTACTAGAACCTTAAATTCACAGAACTGGTCAGTTAGAATTTGTTCCATTTGGCCTGGGCTGAGCCGTTTTCTGGCTTTTCTTCAGCCTTTTTTTTCAGAGCAGCAATCCCTTCTTCCATTAATCTTGCCGCTTCCTTTCGGGTCTTTGCAGTCTTTTCTTCTTTAGGAGAAAAATAAAAATCATCTTTAGGAGGGAAAAAGCTGGCCTCTTGCGAAAAAAAAGAATTTTTTCTTCCGGGGATAGGAATAGGTAATGATTCACGTCGTTCCTTCGTCATGATTTCCCCTGTAGGATTAGTTAATTAACAAACAGGTTATATTTTAATTGATTTTAATAAAAATAAACCTAATTTACAACAAGTATTAATCTCCATAGAATTAGGCTATTCCCGGAAAAAAGGCAGGGTCAAAAGTGATGAAATTCGATGCCATGGTACTAGGAGGCGGAATTGTTGGCGTATCGGTTGCAATCCATTTGCAAATGCGAGGACGTTCTGTTGCATTAGTCGATTTAAAAGCGCCTGGAAGCGAAACCTCGTTTGGCAATGCGGGGTTGATTCAACGCGAAGGAGTGTATCCCTACGCCTTTCCAAGAGATGCTGCTTCATTGATAAAATATGCGTTTAATCGCTCGCCTGAGGTAAGGTATCACTTAAAATCTCTACTTAAGCTCGCGCCATTCCTGTGGAAATACTGGTTTCACTCACATCCTCGACGTCACGCGGAAATCGCTCGTTCTTACGCCACATTAATTCAGCATAGTGTAACAGAACACCATGCATTAGCCGAAGTTGCTCAAGCTAAGCATTTATTTCGCTCTGATGGATGGCTCAAAGTATTTAGAACAGCGAAAACACAAGATAAAGAAACGCGTTTTGCTGAAAAATGCCAAGAAGAATATGGTGTTCAATTTGAAATACTGGACTCAGCTTCTTTGCGTCACATTGAACCTGATCTTGACCCCGCCTTATTAGGTGCCCTTCGCTATACAGAATCAGAATCTGTCAGTGACCCTGGTGCGCTTGTTTCTGCTTACGCGAGCCATTTTGAGCGTATTGGAGGACGATTTTTCTTTGGAGATGCATTGACTCTAACGGATCAATGGAAGCTTAAAACCAAGGATGGTCAGATTAATGCAGATGCTGCAGTGATCACACTAGGACCGTGGTCTGATGTCTTAAGCGCGCGACTTGGGTATCGCTTTCCCCTTGCTGTCAAGCGAGGGTACCATATGCATTATAAGGCAAAGCCAGATGCACGCCTTATTCACCCAGTGCTCGATATCGAAAATGGTTATTTAGTCACTCCAATGGCGCGCGGTGTCCGATTAACGACTGGCGCTGAATTTGCAAACCGAGACTCAAGAAAAACACCGTTGCAACTGGATACAGTCGAGCCCATTGCTCGTACTCTTTTTCCTATTACTCATCGTTTAGAAGAGCTGCCTTGGATGGGGAGTAGGCCATGTACCCCAGACATGCTTCCCATCATCGGAAAAGCCTCCCGTCATGATGGGCTTTGGTTTGCATTTGGCCATGCGCATCACGGCTTGACGCTAGGACCAGTAACTGGACGTATGCTTGCCGAGATGATGACAGAAAAAGACACAATAACGAATCCATTACCATTTAGCCCCAATCGATTTTAAGAGGCCTTATGTATCCAATTTAATGAGAGAAGGAATGACTATGAAAATGCTTACAGCGATTATTAAGCCTTTTAAACTTGATGACGTGCACGAAGCACTGATGGAAATTGGTGTCCCCGGAATTACTATCTCTGAAACACGTGGGTTTGGCAGGCAAAAAGGGCATACTGAACTTTATCGCGGTGCAGAATATGTCGTCGATTTTTTGCCGAAAATAAAAATTGAACTTGCTTTGGCGGATGATATGGTTGAAGCAGCGATTGATGCCATCTGCAAATCGGCTTACACCGGTAAAATTGGAGATGGCAAAATTTTTGTCTACGAGTTACAACAAGTGGTTCGAATAAGAACGGGGGAAGTAGGAGTGGATGCCCTTTAGACCCGCGATCTAATCAGCAGTCAGTTCTCGAGTAATGAATAACCATTCATCCTGAGTAACAGGCAAAACCGATAACCGATTCCCTTTGCGAACTAAGGGCATTTTTTCGAGTTGAGGGTATCGCTTTAAGGCATCAAGTGGAATAAGTTCCTTAAATTTCTCTTTAAAGCGGATATCAACCATAAACCATCGTGGTTTATCCGGTGTGCTTTTGGGATCAGGATGCTCGCTATTCGGATCAAAGGCAGTGTAGTCGGGGTAGGGTTTACTCACGACTTCTGCAATGCCGATAATTCCTGGCGGGTTGCAATTTGAATGATAAAACAAGACTTGATCACCCATTGCCATCGCATTAATAAAATTACGTGCTTGGTAATTGCGTACACCATCCCAATGTGTCGTTTGATGAGGAGAGGCGCGCAAATCATCAATGCTGAAACAAGAAGGCTCTGATTTCATCAACCAATAGTTAGTCATTTTCTAGTTTACTCCAATGGATCATTCTCTCGGTCACTACCGCTGTCAGCGGAATATCCCAGGTGTGTGGTTCGATATAAGGATAGCGTTGAAACTGATAAGCAACGCCAACGAGCATGGGATGATCTTCTTTCGCTAAAGTTCGATCATAATAACCAGCCCCCATTCCAAGGCGCGTACCATAATCATCGAAAACCACGAGTGGCATGAAAATGATATCAAGTAATTTAGGTTCTATGGCTTGAGACTTATCTACATCAGGTTCATCAATTCCATAGCGATTTTTTACAAAAGGGGTTGCTGGTGTAGCCGGTAAAAATAACAAGGTTTTGTCTTCTCTAAGCGCTGGGAAATAACAAAATTTGCCTTGTAAGGGCGCTGAATCCCATAGCGCATTTAAACTAATTTCTCCTCTCATTGCTTGGTAAAGAGCAATGCGTTTTGCATGGCGATAGTCATGCATGCCCCGGATACGCGAACATACTTTAGCAGATGCTGCATGCTGATATTCCAGAGGTAAATTTTCACGAATTTGCCGGCAACTTCGTCTGAGGGCAAGCTTAAAGCGGTTGGGCATAGTTTGATTTTTTTCATTTTTTATGATTATTGCTTAGTTAAATGGGTAAGTTCAAGTTAGATGTGAAGAATTTTTTAAAAGATCTAGGCATAATGAAAAAAATGAGGTATATACGGCAAAATTATTGGTGCTTGTCTAAAGCGTGATTAACTAACCTTGACTTGAGAGAGTACAAATGAGCGATATATTTGAAGAGGATGATGATCTTGTTGAAGGTGATGTATTTGCTGCTTCTCTGGATGAGGATGTTGATATCGACATACCAGAAGAAATTTATACGATGGATGCGCGTCGACGTCTTGAAAACAAGTTAGATGATATGCGTTTGGAGGCTGAGCTTAAAGACGATTTTGACGATTATTAAAACCAATGGCCACGCTCGTAATGGTGCATGAACAGGGGGCCAAACTTTGCTTTACCGCTGACGATCGTATTTTTTTAGGTGAAGGCCTTTTTGAAACATTACGAGTGGTTAACCATAAACCTTGCTACCCCAAGGCTCATTGGCAGCGTTTGAAAAAAGCGGCTTCTTTTTTAGGCTTGGCTTTGGATGTGTCTTTTGAAGTCTGGCTTGAAAAGCTCAATGAATGCATTAAATTACACGCCCTGCAAGAAGGGGGAATTAAAGCGATTCTTTGTAGTGGTAGAGCACCTCGTGGCTTATCAGCCCGTAGCAAGGAAACAAGTCTCACGTTGATTGCTTTTCAATATATTCGTAACTCTCAACCTCTTTCCCTATTAAGTGTACCTTGGCTGCGTGATGCAAAAAATCCTATTTATCAATTGAAATCGATTAATTATTTAGAGGCCATTATTGCTCGCCGTCATGCAGAAGCAGCGGGTGTGGATGATGCTTTATTTTTTAATTTTCAGCACCATGCGACTGAAACAACTATTGCTAACTTTTTTATTATAAAAAATGATCAACTGCTCACTCCTGCTTTGCATTGCGGTGTGCTTCCTGGAATTCTTCGGGAGCGATTATTGTGTCTTGGAAAAAAGCAGGGTATTCATTGTTTTGAACTTGAACTATTGAAGGCTGATTTGCTTCAGGCAGATGCAGCATTCACTTGCAATGTATTACAAGGTATCCGTCCCATTCGAGCTTTCGACAATCATGTTTTGAACGTAAACCATCCCCTTGTGACTAAATTAAACCATTTTTTGGCACTTGATGAGCCATAATAGATCACTCTTCCTCTAGGTCCTGCTGGCGCGAATACTTAAAAAATTTGAACAAGAGGAATGCGATCGCTAAGCCGCAGAGTACGACGATACTTGCATTCTTATAAAAAGGGGTTGGGTGAGTAAGTGCATCCATTCCTGCGTGACCGCAATAGGTGTAAATAATTTCAGCCGGTGTTAAAAAAATAAACGTAGTAAGAATGTAATGACTAAACTTAATTTGAGTGATGCCTAAACCATAATTGACTAAGTTAAAGGGGACGATGGGTAGCAAGCGCAGTAAAGCAACGAATTGCCACCCACGACGTTCTACTCCAGAAATGAGTTTATTTAATTTTGGCCCTCTCTTAGCGGCTAGCCAATCAATAGCTAGATGACGACTAATACAAAAAGCACATGCTGCGCCCAAGGTAGCTCCCATCAAATTGAAAAGAGTTCCGAATAAAGGACCAAATAAAGCGCCTCCAGCAAGGGTCAAAACCATGGTGGGTAAGAGAAGAATGGTTGCTAAGCAATAAATCAGTAAGAACAAGATAGGCGCTAACCAGCCTAGCTCTTTAATACTACTAAGAATAATTGGCGCTTTCTCTTGAAAAATAATTGCACTCGTAATCAATATCACTACGATGCAAAACGTTTTTAGATAGGGGTTTTTAAGGCACATGGTTCACACTTTATTACACCGTAATAGTTTGGGCAAGTAGGTATTGATTTATACGTGGGTGGTTGTTTACCGCTTACGTATAAAGAAAAACCAATCTGGTTTTTATGTGTATGCTTTAAGTAAGGCTGTATTGCAATGACTCTTCCAATTGAGTATAAATTTTTTAACCCATTAAGGGATTGCGAACCATGTTAAGAAAAGAGTGTCAAGTGATCTTACTTAAACCGATGCGATGGCTACTGCAATTAGTTCTTGCTATATGGTTTCGAGTGAAGGTGAAAGGGCTGATGCCAAGCGAGCCCTCCATGATCATCGTTGCCAATTGTACCTCGGTGATTGATCCACTCTTACTTGCTTTATTTTTACCCGAACGCTTAAGTTTTGTTTTGGAACCACAGTTGCAGAATAAATTGTGGATTAAAGTCCTTAAATTATTCGCCGAAGTGTTCTTGCTGGATTTGTCTCAATCATCCGCCAAGCAACAGCTTATTGAAGTGATGCAGGCTGAAAAAAAAGCTTGGGTGTTGTTTCCTCAAGAATTTAAAAAAGAAATCAATAAATTTGATGATTATGGCTTCGTTTTGCAGCAATTAGGGAGGGAAATATGGCCAATTCGTATTGATGGAGCGCAGCATAGCTTTTTCTCTCTCTGCAAAGAGAAACACGCTGTATTGTTTTTTCCAAAGATCACCCTTCATAGGATGAAGCGGTTATCCTTAAATGCACAAAATAAAGATGAAAAAAGCTGGGGTAGAAAGTTATTTTTGTTACTGAGTGATATGACTTTTGCTAATTTTGATACGGAAAAATCTCTTTTTGACGCGCTACTTCAAGGTGGCAAACACGCACGGAATCAAGCGTCATGGCTCGAAGATCAGAATCGCCAGCGACTCTCTTTTCGTCAATTTATTCTCCGCTGTTTTATTTTAGGACGGCAATTGAAAAGCGAAACTCGACAGTCGGAAATTGTGGGGGTTATGATGCCGACCACCATTGCCGGTGTAGTCAGCTTTTTTGCTTTACAGGCTTATCATCGAATTCCCGCGATGCTCAATTTTAGCAGTGGTTTTTATAACCTCTATTCAGTATGCCAAGCCACAGGAATTACAACCATCTATACTTCTCGCCTGTTTATTGAGACGGCAAAACTTGAGACATTAGTTGTCGAACTAGGTACAGCTGGATTTAATATACGATTTCTTGAGGATTTTGCTCCGAAAATCACTTTGGCACGGAAGCTTGCCGCTTTATTGAAAAGCATTCTACCAAGCTTAACCTATCGCTTAATCAGTGGAATTGTTAAATCAGATGATCCTGCCTTAGTGTTATTTACTTCTGGATCCGAAGGGGTTCCCAAAGGAGTGGCGCTCACCCACAAAAATATTTTGGCAAATTGTTATCAAATGATGTCGCGAGTGGATTTTTCAATTCAAGATGTCTTTTTTAATGCGTTACCCATTTTCCATTGTTTTGGCTTAACCGCGGGAACTATTGTCCCTTTGCTCGCAGGAAACTCTTGTTTTCTCTATCCTTCTCCTTTGCATTTTAAAGTAATTTCAGGTCTTGTTTATGAAACGAAAGCGACGATTTTTTTTGCGACAGATACTTTTTTAACCGGATATGCTCGAGCGGCGGGGCCTAAGGATTTTAACTCGCTAAGGTATATTTTTGCGGGTGCGGAAAAGGTGAGAGCCGCAACAATGCAGCATTGGCGAGAAACTTTTCATGTGCAAATCTATGAAGGTTATGGAGCAACGGAGGCTTCTCCTGTGATTTCATTAAACTGTCCTTTAGCATCCAGAACGGACAGTGTAGGGTTAGTTCTGCCAGCTATTGAATATCGCATTGAACCGGTTGAAGGGATAGCCGAAGGAGGCAAGTTGTTTATTCGTGGCCCGAATGTTATGTCGGCTTACTTAACCCCTGATAAAGTAAACCCCATTGAAAATGACGGATGGTATGATACAGGGGATATTGTTATCGAGGATGATGAAGGTTTTTTGTCGATTATAGGTCGAGTAAAACGGTTTGCTAAGCTTGGAGGGGAAATGATTTCCTTATCTGTTGTTGAATCAATTGCTTCCGCTTTATGGCCAGAACAATTACACGCTGCCCTCAGCAGAAAATGCCCTCGTAAGGGAGAACAAATCATTCTCTTTTCTGAATATGCTCAAGCAAGTAAATCCGCTTTTATCCACCATGTGCACGCACAAAAATACCCCGAAATATTAGTTCCTCAAAGCGTTTTTTCTAATGTTAAAATTCCAGTTTTAGCTTCAGGGAAAATAGATTACCCTTCATTGGAACGTAATTTGGCTACTTTTTTTTCTGACTCGTCTGCAGGAGCAAGCTTGTCATAGCGAGGACTTTGTGTCTGCAATAAATTTTTAACTCTTAAGAAAACCTTAATATTTCCCTGCTATGATGAAATTATTAATTCTCCTTTGGAGCCAACTATGGCAAACACTTACAGTATGTTGAAAACATTAAAGCCCGATGCAAAAAAGCCGGCTGCGAATGTACAGCAGAAAAATCGTGTGCAAGATACTGCCAGTGCTGAGAAAAAAGAAAGAGAGAAGAAACAGCCTGAACTCAAACCAAGTATGGCTGATGTATTAAAAGCTTCCATAACACCAACGAAAGGCGGCCCCTCGTTTAGGAAATAGGCAAAATAGATTTGTATAGCGTATTTGCTTTGCAAAGAGCTTTAATGTCTGCTTTCTTAATGTTTCAGTGAGCCTATCTGACTAAGATACCCAGAAAATGAATTGCAAGACTCTATTTTTCCCCTTAAGCAAAAAAACAATAGGGTAGCTGCATCTTATTCTTGAGCGCTAGACCTTTACTGGATAATATTGATTGAGATGGTTTACCCTGAAACAATGGCATTTTGAGGTTTCTTGGGTATATACTCTATTTTATATAGTTTTGGTTTTTTTGAGGATTTTTTATGGCCGGGTTTTCAGAAACATCGCATTGGCGTGATTCGGCTAGAAGTGCTCGTTTTTTTCTGGTGGATGCAAGAGCCGCTTTTCCAATCTTTCTTTTTTTGATGCATATCAGGGTTTGGACTGGGATTTTAGTGCTTGTATCGACGGTTTTTTTTGGCATTATAGAACATTATGGTTTTACTGTTCCTGTTTTCTTACGCTGGCTTAGAAGTTTTCTGGCAGGTCCTTTGCGCTCGGCGCAACCTTGGTGGAAATGATGGAAACTGATATTCGTAAATGCATGGCGAAGATTGCTGCGGCCTTAAATGCCAAGTTCTATTTAAATGATCGTTTTGTAACCTATGAAGAAGTATTTTCCGACACAGGGTTACTTCCAGCCATAGCACGCCGAGCGGATCAGCTTTGCTCACTATGCTTAGGTTACGGGCTAGGTGCTACTTTTGATGAAGCGGAGAACGCCTTATTAGGCATAAGGGTAGTTTTTGATGAGGTAACCCCTAATGCTTTGCGTTTATTGTGTATGACGGACGTATTAAATGAACTAATTCAAGGAGGTCCGAGTAAGGATTACACCCCTTTAGATGAGTTAATGTATGACTAAAGCGTCTAATCCATTTTATTCTGTCTCTACGCCTCGAGCTTGGGAACAATTAGTTCGTTTAAGTCATTTTTATCAATCAAAGTGTAAAAAAAGTGAAAGTTTGGGTTTTCTTAAGCTTAGCTTAAGGAAATATCTGGTATTGTTGCTACAGAATTAAAGAATTTGGTATTGGAGTACCTCTGTATGTTACGCAATCCGTATACTCATTTTAAACCGACGACGAATGCTAAAAGCACTGCGTCAGATTTGCTGTCAAGTTCTTCACTAACAAGCGAAGATTTTTCTGGCGTGCCTCGTACTGATGGAATGGAGACATTTCGTAGTCTGCAAACATTAAAGGGGCAGGTGGAAAAAATGATTGCGATTTGTAAGAGTAAGATTTCAGCGAATGACGAGGTTAAAAAACCGTCAGCGAATGAAATTGCTGGTATCGCTTTAGGAAAAGCTGTTGAAAAAACTGGGCACTCTCTTAATAATGAATTTCCTAAAGAGACCAAAAAGGCGCAAGCCGAATCGGATAAAGATTCGTCTCTAGATGACACGATAACCCCTTCAATGTTTTAAGACAGTATTCAGCGTTTCACGCTGAATACTGATATACTTCCTTTTAGAACTAAACTTTATCAGAGCTACTCTGATGTCATTCTATAGACTATGAAAGATGAATTAACCAAACAACAAGCTCATGCGATTTTAGAAGCATTGGATGAGGCTATTGAAACGGGGCCATGGGACGAGTCGAATTTTTTGCGTGTGATTGGAAAAAACCTCCGAGAAATACGCAATAAATTTGCTTCACATCTTAGTGGCGTTGAGACTGAAGTGAATAAACCAAAAATTGAAAGGCATTCTCATATTAATCGGATCTCGCAACGTGCCGATCATCAAGAAGTATTTATTTCCCTCTATTCCTCGGATGGGAGCAATATCCAATCTTGGGAGCGCCTGCTTGCAACGCTATCTCGGCAGATTATTTCTCGTCCTATCTATGCCGATGAAGAAGCGGTAAGAACAATTATTAAGTCAAAAGAAAATAAAGAGAATGAAGCTTATGTTGCTATCTACATTAACCAAGCCGATATCTTAAATATACCCGAGGATAAAATTCCCTTGGATAAATTCGGTAAGCCACTATTAAGCCTTAAAGATCGGGCAATAAGTTTGGACAACATAACACGATTCGTTCATACTTCTGGCACTTACCATTACTTCAAAGGGCGTTTGCTTAAAAACACGCAAGCTGAATAGGTATCGCTCAGGTCTCCTATTTATGTTAAGTCAAAGAAATTGCTTAATGACCTGAAGTATCGGATCACACCACAGTTAAAAGAGTGGTATATACTTGAAATTATAACGGGTTTATTAGAAGTGGGAATGGCTCAACAACCACAACAATCAGGCGGTAGCAGCGATAATTCGATGGCACCTGTGTGGATTATGGTGCTCGTGTTCATTATCGGCTTCATCATCTGGAAAACTTCGCATCAATACATTGTTGCGTTTGTTTTCTATTTGAATGTATTGGAAGCAAAATTAGTCAGTTTGTTTATTAGTAATCCTCAATTAGAAAGCAATGTGTATGTCATGCAGACCATTGATCCCGCCAGCGTCGAGTGGGATCAGCTTGTTGATTTAACTCGCGGTGTGGGGGATTACATTCGCTATCCTGTGGTTGCTATTCTGGTTTTGTTAGCCATGTTCCTCTACAAATCCGATATTACGCTAAAGTTTCGTAAAGCCCATAACATGAAGACACTGCGTGCGCAGGAGCAGCATAATTGGCTTGCTATTATGCCCGTGGTCAAAGAAGATTTAATCAATACCGATATTAACAAAGGTCCTTGGGCCATGGCGTTAACACCAATGGAGTTTGCGCGCAAGTACCATTTATTAAAAAAAGAAGACGCCTTATTAGATAATCCTGTCCCGGGGCAGGAAATGACTGCTGGAATTAGAAAAGGGGACGCCAAAAGAGTCTTTACTTTGCAATTAGGGCCCTACTGGGATGGATTTGAACGATGCCCCCCGCAAGCGTATGCGTTAGCTGCGGTTTTTATGGCCCGCATGAATCGAGATAGGGAGGCGGCTAACTTAATTTTAGAAACATTGGATAGGACTTTTACCGCAGGAAAACCGGATTTTAGTGTTGCAAGACCTGTTTTAAAAAAATATCAAAATGAAGAAAATGTGCAGGAAATCATTGCGAAGCATGCTTATCTTTTAACTGTACTCGCTTCACTATTAGAAGGGGCGCGAGATGATGGGGTAGTCCCTACAGCAGAATTTTTGTGGTTAAAGCCTCTTGATCGTCGATTATGGTATATGCTTAATAGTATTGGTAGGCAAACTCCTTTCGTTGAGGTCGGAGGACCTTTTGCTCACTGGCGCGCTGAAAAGGAAATGGGAAGGCGCTCGCTAGTACCGATGATCGATGAAGCGATAAAAGCACTCGAGCTTGCGGTGAAAGAAGTGAAGTTAACACCTAAAGAGATGCAGGAGTTACAACCGTAATGCGTGGTATAGATTCGCGTCATGAAATAGATCCTACTCTACTGCTAAGGGATACCAGAACCCTCGGCCAGCGTATGGCTGATTTTTTTTCTGATCCCACCAATATTTCTATTGTTTTGGTTTCTTTAGCGGCTGTCGCTTATTATATTTCTGAGATTTCGAGTCTGGTGCTCATTTTTGGCATCCTATTCTTTCTTTATACTTATACACGCAAACAAAAATTGCCCTTTCGCTTACCTAAAATTGCTCGCGTTAAAGATTACAATGACTTAAAGCCTGGAATAGGTACCCCCAATATCGCAAGGGGTATTGCTTTTTTTGGTAATGACCGAAAAACAGGAGAGGAATTGTGGTTTGCCAATGAAGATTTAAGAACCCATGCGCTGATTTTCGGTTCTACCGGTAGTGGTAAAACGGAAACGTTAGTTTCACTTGCTTACAATGCATTAGTACAGGCTAGCGGCTTTATTTATGTCGACGGAAAAGGGGATAACTCTCTCTATGCAAAAGTATTTTCGATGGTGCGCAGCATGGGGCGAGAGGATGACTTACTGTTGATCAATTTCATGACGGGGGCTCGGGATATTATCGGTCCTCAAGAAAAGCGTCTGTCTAATACGCTTAATCCGTTTTGTCAGGGTTCTTCAAGCATGTTAACGCAGTTGGTAGTTAGTTTGATGGGCTCTTCCGGTCAATCCTCCGATGGGGATATGTGGAAAGGCCGGGCTATTAGCTTCGTTGAGGCATTGATGAAGCTACTCGTCTATATGCGAGACGAAGGGGCCATCTTATTGGATGCGAATACCATTAGAAACTATTTTGATTTACAGCGATTAGAATCCATTGTCATCGACAAAGTTTTCCCCCGCGATGAGCAGGAAAGCATTAATATAGAGTCAGTTCCTAAATTAGTGACTGATCCTTTGCGTAACTATGTTTTTAACTTACCAGGGTACAATAAAGAGAAAAAAGGGAAGCAAGTTTCTCAAGTTTTAGAACAGCATGGCTTTATTACTATGCAGTTAGTTCGAGTGTTTTCATCCCTTGCGGATACCTATGGTCATATCATCAGAACTAATCTTGCAGAGGTGGATTTTAAAGACGTAGTACTGAATCGTCGCATTTTGGTTGTACTGTTGCCTGCTTTGGAAAAATCCCCCGATGAATTATCGAACTTAGGCAAAGTGATTGTGTCCTCACTCAAAGCGATGATGGCTGCAGGTTTGGGGGATCAGGTTGAAGGGGATTATCGAGATGTCATTTTGCGAAAACCGACTAATTCACCGACGCCTTATATGTGCATTTTGGATGAGTACGGCTACTATGCGGTACAAGGTTTTGCTGTCGTGCCGGCTCAAGCGCGTTCTCTCGGTTTCTCGGCTATTTTTGCGGGACAAGATTTACCAGCTTTCCAAAAGGCATCAAAAGAAGAAGCTGCTTCAATTGGTGCTAATACCAACATTAAAATCTGTATGAAGCTTGAAGATCCAACAGAAACGTGGGACTTCTTCACTAAAACGGCCGGTGAGGCTTACGTGACAAAAGTGGACTCTTTTCAAACGAAGGATACAAGTATTGCTAACAGCTATATGGATACTAAGAGTTCCTCTTTTGAAAAGCGATCCCGTATTGATTTACTCGATTTAAAAGATCAAACCGAAGGTGAAGCTCACATCTTTTTTAAATCCAAAATTGTACGGGCGCGAATGTTTTATGCGAACCCGACTCCAGTTAAACAATTAAAGCTTAATCAGTTCTTGAAAGTTGAGCCACCACCTGATGATTATTTGATTAAATTACAGAAACAACTTTCTGGTTTCCGACAAGTGCTTGATAGTGGCGACCTCAGCATTGAAAAAGAGGTTGAGACTGAAGAAATTACGATGATCACGAAGGCCCTGCGCGAATCGAATATTCCTGAGCCCATTGAACGTGGCGTCGCAGCCTTATTGGCTTTCCACGGTTACAATGAGCCTGAGCCGATAGAAGAATTAATTGAAGAAGAGCAAGAAGGTGCTCTGACCATTTTCAGCAGACTGCGTCGTTCTGCCAACAGCTTACCCTTATTGGTTAAAGACGTTGAGCAATTTTCATTACCACTGCTTGGAATCAACGAGACAAGGAATTACCTCTCTATTGTTGAACGCGCAAGTGGGGCGAAGGATAAATATGCTGGAACAGTGGCAAACGAGTTAATTAAAGATTTTCAAATGGCAACGAGTTATCCCCCCTATGATCGTGATGTTGTTAGTGCCGAAGAATTATCTCTTTTGACAAAAGAGCTTTCAAACAAGATAGTGAGTGAGCGTGAAAAAGCGAAAGCTAAGGCGCAAGAAGAGGCGTAATGGATAAGAGAAAAAGTGCAAATAATAAGCCTTTCATTGTCAAACTTAGGCTAATCACTCTATTTTTTAAGAATAGCTTGTAACGCAATGATTTGTATGTTTTTATTTCACTAGTATGGAGAAATCTAATTTTAATAAACGTGAGAGGTTTTGGTGAGACAATTGCGTGTTGGTTTATTTGTTTTTTCAACATGGCATGCTACCCTGCTTGCATTTTTGCTTTTACTTGGATGTAAGACAAAGGTATACCACCCTGAAGACAGTGAAGCTTTAAAATTGCCTTATAAGGTTGAAGGTGCGGATGATGAGGCAATAATAAGATTGCAAAAAAGTCTTTTGCGTTGCGGAGTGGCTGTGATTACTATTGGCCAAGATTACCTGATTAGTATACCTTCTCCTCGATTATTTCCAAACCAATCACCACAATTGACCTGGGCCTCTTACGGTTTACTTAATAATGTAGTGCGATTTTTAAAGCAATTCCGAAAGGTGGCGGTAAACATCACCGCTTTTAGTAGCCAATATGTTTCGGATAGACGAGAACATGCATTGACCTTAGCGAGAGCGAGAGCAGTTGCAGATTACCTATGGTCGCAAGGCATTGATAGTCGCTTTATTTTTACAGAAGGAATGGGACGGGATAAGCCAATGATGGGCTATACTCGAGGAGGGGACATATCACCTAATTCACGCATTGAAATTACTTTCAGAGATGCGATTGTTTAAATGAGGCAGCAATGAGTCAAGAGGCTTGGAATACAATTAAACGTTCTAAATCCTTTTACATTCGGACTTACCGAATAGGGGGAACGAGTCTAGTTATTTCGCTGATATTAAATCTACTCTTAGTGCTCGGTATTTATTATCTGTATTTTCATGAACCTGAACGTGATTTTTATGCTACGAGTGGTGTTACTCCCCCGGTTTTATTAAACCCTTTGGATGAACCTAATTATTCATCAACGCCACTACTTCCACCTGATCCGATTGATGATGATAGTGAAAAGGTCATACCGCAATAAATGAGGTAATTATGGCTCAAGATGCTTTAACTGCTGTTTCAATGAGAAATGAGTTTTATCGAGACGGTCAACGTAAGACAATTCTTGCTTTGCTGTTTTCTATTCTCATTAATTTTGTTTTGGCTTCGCTTTTGGTGTATATGATAACACATCCTCCAGCGCCTAAATATTTTGCGACAAGTATCAATGGGAGAATTACACCATTATTTCCTTTAGATGAGCCTAACCAGTCAGACTCAGCGGTATTACAATGGGCAAATCAGGCAGCCATAGCTGCGTTTACCTACAACTTTGTGAATTATCGCGATGAGTTACAAGCATCCTCTGGATTCTTTACGGCAGATGGTTGGACTCAATTTTTGACTGCATTACAACAGTCTAATAACCTTGATGCGGTAAAAGCGAAAAAATTAATTGTATCAGCCGTGGCTACTCGCGCGCCGATCATTTTACAGAAAGGTTTATTAAATGGAGTTTATTCTTGGCGTGTTCAGATGCCTATTTTAGTTACTTATCAAAGCGCCAGTGAATTTTCTCAGCAAAATAATGTGGTTACAATGTTAATAACGCGTGTGTCAACATTGAATTCTCCACGCGGAATTGGTATAGCTCAGTTTGTTGTAGGCCCAGCGAGTGGTGGGATAGGTTAATTGGATCATTTAATGAATAATAAGAAGAAAAATTTATTCCATTTAATTGGGTTAGTTATGATTTTTGTAACTAATTCAGTACCTTTTCCAGCCAATGCAGCCTCGGAGGCCGATTCTGCCCAGCAAGCTCTCCAGCAGCTTCGGCTTTTACAACAGCGGTTATCCCAATCCGGCGTTACGCCGCCAGCTTCTACAGAACCCAATAAGCCAAACCAAGCGAACCAACAAGGAGCAGCAGGTAAATCTCCAACTGCTGCTGCAGGGAATGCCCCTGCCACTCAAGGACAACAAGCTAATGCCGATGTTTTATCGCAAGAAGATAATGAGCTAATTGATGTAAAAGCTTTCGAAGGAGTAACGCGACAACTTTTCCCGCTGACACCTGAACAAATTATTCGCTTGAAACAAATGTATCAAGCCAATGAATTTGCAGAAGCGTCTACTGCGGGTACTCCCCCTAAACCCACAGCAACCTCTCAAATTGTCAATTTATCACCAGGATCCACACCCCCGGTCATTCGTTTGTCACAAGGATTCGTATCCTCGCTGGTGTTTCTGGATTCTACTGGGGCTCCTTGGCCCATTAGCGCCTATGATTTAGGTGATCCGTCTTCGTTTAACATTCAATGGGATAAAACAAGTAATACTTTGATGATTCAAGCCTTGAAGTTATACAATTACGGCAATCTTGCTGTACGATTGCGTGGTTTGAATACCCCTGTTATGTTGACACTTATTCCTGGCCAAAAAGCAGTGGATTACCGAGTGGATCTACGAATCCAAGGATTTGGTCCTAATGCTAAAACAATGCCTACCGAAGAGGGCCTACCTCCCAGTGCAAACGATGTCTTGTTGCATGTTCTAGATGGAGTGCCTCCGGCGGGGAGTCAGCGGTTAACAGTAAGTGGCGGTGATGCAAGAGCATGGATAATTGGTGACAAAATGTACGTAAGAACTAACCTCACTATTTTATCTCCAGGATGGATAGGGAGTATGACAAGTGCGGATGGAATGCATGCTTACGAGATGCAAAAATCACCGGTGTTACTGGTTTCATGGCATGGAAAAGTCATGCAGCTTAAGGTAGAAGGGTTATAATCAAATGGCAGGTAAAAAAGAGAATCTAAAGTCGCTATTTACCAATACCCGTACACGGGTCATTATTGTATTTACCGCAATATTATTAATTGCCGCTGTTGCCATTGGTGTATTTAAATTAAAGTTCTCAGAAGACATAGGGAATGAGCAGTCAGGAGTGAGTAATGTTCCGCAGGGGATTCGATCTATCCCTGGAGCGCTGAATCCAACTGTACAATATGCAAAGTTGCAAGAGGCACAAAATGTCAGTCAAGCGACCTCGGCTTTAAAAACGGGTGGAAGTGCTATTCCTACTATTGTTCGTACTCAAGCGTTAGGAGCGGGTGTACAACCCATAGGCCAGCCACCAAGTGGTGAGAGTGGGGTAGGATTTACAACGTTAGCCCGGGAAAATGAGGCCGGTGCTCAACGTAGCTTATGGATTCAATCTCTACAAAATAGTAGTTGCAGTAAAGCCACTGTTACGAATGTCGTCAATCAAGGGGCAACCCTTACTGATCTGAAAAATGCCTGTACTTGTACTCAATTGAAAGATAACGGTTACCAAATTTCTGATTTACAACAAATATGCTCTTGTAAAGAACTCAGAGCAGCAGGATTTAACGCCCGCCAATTAAAGGATGCAGGGTTTAGTGCCGGTCGCTTACGGCTTTGTGGATTTGACGCCTGCGAATTACGAAATGCTGGTTTTACAGCTCAACAAATGAAAGACGGTGGTTTTTCAGATGGTGAGCTTAAAGGAGCTGGATTTTCTGATGCGGAGATTGCCAAGGCAGGGGGATTACCGAATGGGATCAGTGAAGCTGATGTGCGTAAAGCCGGTTGTCAAGTTGACGCGCTAAAGCGGTTACGTGCTGCCGGCGTTTCTGCATCTGCGATTCGGCGGATAAGTGGTTGTAGCGCTGCGCAGCTAAAAGCGGCGGGCTTTACGGCAGCTGAATTAAAAAATGCAGGATTTAGTGCGGCTGATTTAAAAAACGCAGGCTTTACACCCGCTGAGCTTAGGCAAGCAGGCTATACTGCTAGAGACTTGCTTAACGCCGGCTTTAGTCCTGATGATTTAGCCAGTGCGGGGTACAGTCCTGGTGAAATTTCAGCTGCAGAGTCGGAATTGCCACCCGGAATTAGTCCTTCTGATATTAAAAGTGCCGGCTGCGATGTTGAAGCATTGAAGAAAGAACGACTTGCAGGAGTGAGTGCAAGGCTCATCAGGCAATATGCCGGTTGTAGTGCTAAAGCGTTAAAAGAGGCTGGGTTTAGTGATAGTGATTTAGCGCAAGCAGGATTTACTCCCGCGGAGATCAGTGCGACAGGCCCTATTGATGATAATGCTATAAGAGCAGCAGATTGCGACCCGAATAAACTAAAAGCCCTTTTTGCTCGAGGGGTGTCTGCTGCAAAAATCCGTGCACTCAATGGGTGTAATGCAGCTCAACTAAAAGCGGCTGGTTATGATGCAAAACAACTAGCGGCAGCGGGATTTACACCCCAGCAACTTTTGGCCGCAGGCTATGCACCTGAACAAGTTCGTGGAGCGCTTACCGATGATGCAATACGAGCCGCTGGGTGCGATCCGACCAAATTGAAGCAGCTGTTTAATTTAGGCGTCTCTGCCAAGCGCATTCGGGAGCTAAATGGGTGTAGTGCCGAAGCATTAAAAAATGCGGGTTATGATGCGAAAGCACTGTCTGATGCGGGATTTAGCCCACAAGATCTTTTAAATGCAGGATTTACCCCGCAACAATTAAGGCAGGCAGGCGTTGGGGGGGCTGCTGTGATTGCTGCAGGGCGAACAGCAGACTGTAGTGTGGCTTCGCTACAAGCAGCACGTGCTGCAGGAGTATCAGCAACCACTATTAAGCAAACTTTAGGCTGTAGTGCAGCTGCAATGAAAGCAGCAGGTTATACTGCCCAAGAATTAAAAGATGCTGGTTTTACCGCAGCCGAGTTGAAAAATGCTGGCTTTAGTGCTGCTGATCTTAAAAATGCTGGGTTCTCCGCAAAAGAATTACGTGATGCCGGATTTAGTGCCGCTGATTTAAAGAATGCTGGATTTAGTGCAAGTCAGCTTAAAGATGCAGGATTCAGTGCTGCCGATTTAAAAAATGCAGGTTTTTCGGCAAGTCAACTTAAAGCGGCGGGATTTAGCGCTAAAGATTTAAAAGATGCCGGTTTTGGTGCAGCCGAGCTTCGTCAAGCGGGGTATTCTGCTAAGGACTTAGCAGATGCAGGATATACTGCAGCTGATTTAAAAAATGCTGGGTTTAGCGATGCCGAAATTCAAAATGCGGGGCTGAATACAGAGGTGGCCGGTTTGGGAGCTGCTGCTATACCTGGTGGTCAACCCTCTAATGTGACGCCGATTCCTACCATTCCAGGAATTCCAGGTCAAACCCCTGCGGCTGCAGCTGCCCAAGCGGCGAATGCCAAACAATTACAGGAGATTTTGAAAAAACAAAATCAACAATTGGCTGATCAAAAATTCCAGCAAAAGATTTCGCAGCGTACTTCGCAAATGCTAAGCACCGCAAACCAGTCAATTAGTACTTGGCAGAAAGTAGCCTCTCAGACTTATGTGGCCGGGAATGAGTCTGAAGAAAAGAAAAGTGCAGCAACCACAGGAGCAGGTCAAACGACGACTAGTTCTTCTTTCACTCCAGGAGGGGAGATGGGGGGGCCATCTAAAGGCCAAGGCGCTATCATTAAAACGGGAGATATTCTTTTTGCCGTACTGGATACTTCAGTGAATAGTGATGAGCCAGGACCTATCCTTGCGACAATTGTTTCTGGCAAATTAAAAGGCGCGAAATTAATTGGTAGCTTTAATTTGCCTACTAATGCAGACAAAATGGTGATTAGTTTTAATACAATGTCTGTACCTGGTGCACCTAAATCGACTTCAATTAATGCCTATGCAATTGATCCGGATACGGCGCGTACCGCGTTATCGAGTAATACCAATCACCATTACTTGTTACGCTACGGTTCGTTATTTGCCTCTTCATTTTTGGAAGGTTTTGGAAACGCATTCCAATCAGCAAACACCACGGTGACTATTGGTGGTACTGGTGGGGGACAGAATATCACTGTACAAAATGGTATCGGTCGCTCAGCATTGCAAAATGCGGTGATTGGATTGGCAACGCTTGGTAAAGCGTGGGGCCAGGTTGCTCAACAACAATTTAGTACACCAACGACTGTCGAAGTCTATTCAGGTACACCTTTGGGTATACTATTTACTCAAGATGTGACCTCACTTTAACATGATGAGCGAGTAAGAAATGGCAGATAATGAATATAACGATGAATATCAATTCGCTGATCTGGATACAATTGGCTCAGATAACTTAGGCGACGAAGAGCATATTGCATCCGATGAGGAAGTTCCTCCTGCAAAAAAACAACCTCAAGGGAAGAATATCAGACGAAATGCATTCATTGCCGTGGTAATTATCGTTCTTGTCATGCTCGGGTATAAATTTTTGGGCTCTTTTTTTTCCAGAAAATCAACTACGGATGAGACCATTGTTCCTCCTATAACAGCGGTTACTCCTCAACCCCAAACTGAAACGCCTCCGGTAACCACTTCACAACCAGTAACACAAGTTCAAACGGCTCCTCCACCTGTGACTACTCAGCCTACTGTCGATAATTCACAGATTACTCAAAAACTTTCCGCATTGGAGATGGCACAACAAAGTGTGCGCTCAGAGATGAGTTCTATGAGTAGCCAGCTCAATGGAATAAATTCAAATGTAAATCAACTGTCTGAAAAAATTGCTAATTTAAATCGAATGATCAGTTTATTAACCGCTAAACTTGAACAACAATCCAATCAAATTGCTATCTTGGCCGAAAGGACAAAACCTAAGCCACCACCAGTCCGTCGTGCGTCAGTAAGAGGGCTTCGTGCACCAATTTATTATATTCAAGCAGTAATACCCGGTCGGGCTTGGTTAATTGCGCCAAATGGGTCTACACTTACCGTTAGAGAGGGAACCCAAATTGCTGGTTATGGCGTAGTAAAATTGATTGATCCGAATCAAGGGCGCGTATTAACCAGTTCAGGAAGAGTAATTAGGTTTAGTCAGCAAGATAGTTGAGGGGGTTATGTCTGCTGGAACTGGTTCTTGGCAATCCTGGTTAACAACTCAAGTTGATATATTAAATAATATCGCAAGTAACTTGTTGCCTGTTGAGCGCCTAATTACAGGGGCTGCCTATTTAATTGGTTTAGCTTTCGCGTTTAAAGCGATCTATACTCTAAAGGCCTATGGTGAATCTAAATCAATGATGTCGTCTAGTACGAGCATCAAAGAGCCTATAATTTATATGGTTGTAGCAGTAATATTTATCTATTTCCCGACGGGATTAGCTATTATGTTGCAAACAACTTTTGGCTCTTCGAGTATCTTGCAGTATGCACCAGTGAATAGTAATAACCCAGGCATTAGTGCTCTTTTTGGTACTGGAAGTGTTGTTGGGAGACCAATAGCAATTATAATCCAGACAATTGGACTGATTGCTTTTGTAAGAGGTTGGATTCTTATTGCACGATCCGCTTCTCAAGGGCAACCTCCAGGAGGTACAGGAAAAGGATTGGTACATATTTTTGGTGGAATTTTAGCAATGAACATTGTAGCCACACTAGAAATCATCAATAATACATTATATGGTACTAGTTAAACATTTTTTATGAGAAGGAGAGAGAACAGTGAAAATGCCATTAACAATAAAGCGCCAAATGGAACGCTTACTCATGTGGGTTGCTTGCTTGAGTTTAATGGTCGTAGCAGGTGAAGTGGCGGCGTCGTCAACATCATTAGGGGGTATGGCTTCTAGTGTTACTTCGTCATTTACTGCTTTGGCTAAACTAATTACAGCAGGATCCTATGTGGCAGGCCTTGGTTTTTCCATCGGTGCAATAATGAAGTTTAAACAACACAAGGATAACCCAACCCAAATTCCAATTGGTACTCCAATTGCTTTGGTTTTGATCGCAGCGGCTTTGTTATTCCTGCCTTCAATTTTGGGTGTTGCCGGACAAACTTTGTTGGGAACTAGCGGTTCTGTTGCTGGTCCTTCCGGTACAATTTTTGGAAGCTAATAAAGGGCAATGGGGAGGCAACCACTGTGTTGGCCTCCTATTTATTTGAAGTTTTGGCTATTATGGGCATAGTTAGATGGCTGCTAAACAACATAATAAGTTGAGGCTTGTTGCTAGCCCGGGTTCCTGGCGGTTGTATTCGGCACGAAAGGCCGACGAGCGCTTTAAAGGTTTTGAGATGAAGGTATTTCAGCGCGATCGTTATACCTGTCAATTCTGCGGATTTCAAGCAAGACTATTTCAAGAGGTCGTTAATCTCGATCACGATTTCACAAACAACAAATTGAGTAATTTGGTAACTGCTTGCTGTTTTTGTGCTCAATGCTTCTTTATTGAGTCGGTTGGTGTAGGAGGGTATGGAGGAGGTACACTCGTTTATCTTCCAGAGCTTACTCAGCCAGAGTTAAATAGTTTATGTCATGTGCTTTTTTGTGCTATTACCAATGATACAGGGTATAAAAATAGTGCCCAAAATATTTATCGAAGCTTTAAATTTCGTTCGCAGATTGTCGAAGAAAAATTTGGTGAGGGAACCAGTGATCCTGCAATATTTGGTCAGTTGATCATTGACTCAGGAGTGACTTCGGCTGAGGTTTCAGAAAAATTATTTAAGAATATTCGTTTATTACCTTCAAGAGCGAAATTCCGCAAACAAATCGAGAGATGGGCTGCGAGCGCATTAGAGGAAATAACAGCAACTAAGGTTTAGCTGAATTAAATAGTTTTTCGCCTAATGCTAAAGTCTGTCGACAGACCCTAATGTAAGTATTAGTGGGGAATAGTATGGGAAAATGGGCTGATTCATTTTTTGATGGCGTTGATACTTTTTTTGCTTGGTTAAGTACTTCTCTGAAACAAACAACAGAGTCTTACTGCGAGCTTGAAACAGCAGATAGCCCGACTGTTTTGGTTAATCATGATGGCACTTTGCTTTCCATTTTAAAAATCGAAGGCATTACAGCTCTTGCTGGTACTGAGGAATTCGAACGGCTTGTTGAAGGACTGAGTAACGCTTTTCAGGCGGCGATGGGAAGGCCAGGACATGCTCTACAGGTTCATTTTAGTCATGATAAACAAAATATCAGAAAGGTTATTCAAGACATCTATGCGCCAGCAGAAGCCACGGCAAAAAGACTAGAGCTTAATTTACAAGATTTATTCCACGAACGTGTGGCTTTTCTTGCTCAGTATTGCGCGGATGAGCGTCTCTATTTTGTGTTGTACACACGTCCCTTTAATTTGCCGCAAGATCAATTAAAGACGGCAAATAAAGCCAAGCTAAAAATGATAAAAGACAAAAAGGCGCCGGCATTTAAAAATAGCCAGACCATTTTTGCCGCTATTCCCGAATTACGCGACACCCACGATGCTTACGTACGCACAATTCTCAATGATTTAGACGCACTAAATATTCATGCAAGACTCATGGAAGTCCATGATGCTGTGCATGCCGTACGGATGACAGCCGACCCTGATTTTACAGCTGACGATTGGCGACCCTCTTTACCAGGTGATAAACTTATACCGCGCGAAATCAATGGATTTAGTGGAGATCCTTCTGATTTATTGTGGCCAGCTTTGGCAAAGCAGGTGATTCCTAGAGATGGTGAAGTACTGGATCTGCGAACAGTTAGAGTAGGTAATAAAATTTACTCTTGCGTCTATATCGATCTTTTTCCTAAAGATATTCGCCCCTTTATTACCTTATTCTCACGCATCTTGCCCTCACATGTGCCTTGGCGAATTTCGTTTCTGGTTGAAAGCGAAGGGTTAAATACCATTAAATTAAAAGGGTTACTTTCTGCTATTTTAAGCTTTTCTTCCGCGCAAAATCGATTAATTAGTGACTCGGTTAACCTGTTAAAATATTTGCAGCTTAATACCGATGATCCTATCGTTCGGTTACGAGTTGTGGCCGCAACCTGGGCTCCGGAAGGCGAGCTTCCTCTGCTACGCCGCCGCAGTTCAGAGTTAGTTAAAGCCATTGAAGGGTGGGGTTCCACGGACGTTTCAGAAATTTGCGGTGATCCTTTTGCCGGCTTTGTTTCAAGTATGTTGGCAACGACGTTGAACAGCACAGCCGTGCCTTCTGTAGCACCCTTGTCAGATATCATCACCATGCTGCCCATTACGAGACCAGCTTCTCCTTGGCAACAAGGGGCTTTATTATTCCGTACGCCTGACGGGAAACCTTGGCCTTTTCAACCCGGCTCAACGCAACAGACGACCTGGATTGATCTAGTCTACGCGCGCCCAGGTTCGGGTAAGTCTGTTTTATCGAATGCACTCAATCTAGCACTTTGTCTTTCTGGTGGTTTAACTCGGTTACCACGAATTGCAATTATTGATATCGGGCCATCCAGTAGCGGTTTGATTTCATTGTTAAAAGAAGGATTGCCAGCCTCTAAGAGGCACTTGGTTGCTTATCACCGTTTAAGGATGACACCAGACTATTCCATTAATCCGTTTGATACGCAATTAGGATGTCGCTATCCTACTGCGATAGAGCGTTCTTTTTTAGTTAATTTTCTCACTTTATTGACTACTCCACTTGGCGCAGCAAAACCTTATGATGGAATGCCTGATCTTGCGGGTATGGTTGTGGATGAATTGTATAAAAGTTTAGCTGATGAATACAATCCAACTCCCTATTCGCCCGGTGTTGAAGAGTTTATTGACAGTATCCTCGAAGAGATTGGTTTTGTTAGAGATTCAAAATCCACTTGGTGGGAAGTAACAGATGCTTTATTCTCAGCTGGTTTTACTCATGAAGCCATGCTTGCTCAACGCTATGCAATGCCCTTATTAGCCGATGCAGCATCCATTTGCCGCACGCCATCCATCGAGGATTTATATGAGAAAGTCACTGCCCCGACGGGTGAATCATTAATCAATGCTTTTTCGCGTATGATTTCAGGCGCTGTACGTGAGTATCCTATTCTATCTCGGGTCACAAGCTTTGATATTGGTGACGCACGCGTCGTCTCCCTCGATTTAGACGAAGTGGCTAAAAGCGGTGGTGACGCTGCCGATCGGCAAACTTCGGTCATGTACATGTTAGCGCGCTATGTGCTTGCTCGCCATTATTACTTAACCGAAGAAAGTTTAAGCAGTATACCTGAGCAATACCGAGAATATCATAGGCAGCGTATTGCTGAAATAAGAGAAGATCCAAAGCGAATTGTCTATGATGAGTTCCACCGAACTGCAAAATCATCTGCCGTGCGCGACCAAGTGATTATCGATATGCGGGAAGGTCGTAAATGGAAAGTCCAAATCGCCTTGCTATCTCAATCGGTTGAAGATTTTGATGCAATCATGATTGATTTCAGTACTGCAATTTACGTGATGGATGCAGGCCCTTCACAAGCCGTTGAGAAAACCGCGCAGATTTTTGGCTTGTCCAATACTGCTAAAGTAGCATTGCGTACTCGGGTTCATGGGCCACGCTTAGGGGGGGCGACTTTCTTAGTTCAGTATGCCACAAAATATGGAGTAAACGTTCAATTACTGACCTTGACGCTAGGTCCAGTTGAAGTGTGGGCGTTCAGCACTACCGCAGAGGATGCGTTAGTACGTAATCAGTTATACCGTCATTTGGGTCCTGCAGAGGCACGAAGAGTACTTGCTGCACTATTTCCTAATGGATCGGTAGCAAAAGAAATCGAGAATCGTTTAGCTGTTTTGAAGACTGAAACGGGATTGATTGAAGACGATGCTAAAGAAAGCGTTATTGAGCAGTTACTCAGTGATATTCTTAATGCTTATGCGAAAGATCCCAATGTTAAAATGTTGCCTAATAAAGTATAAGGAGGAAACTCCTGTTTGAATGTCGTCGTTAGTGTTGTGGATAATCTTTACACTCCAGGAGATACTAAAGCCATAGGATTTATTAGATCCCAATTTTCATTTGGCTCGATAAAAGCAAACAGGATGTCATGTTTGCTTTTAATCAAATCCATGGGGTTTCAATTGAGCATGACACTCATAACAATAAAGTGCTGAATCCCTTTTTTTAAGAAGGTGCATAGGCGCAATTAACATTCGACACCGAAACCATCCCAAAGGTTAATCCTGCATCCAAAACCTCTGCGGCGAGTTTAGACCCTTGATCGCGTGCACGATTCAAATACTCAACCGTCTTATCACGGTCAACTTCTTGATTAACCACACTATAGTCATTTCTTCGAGCATAAAAAGCGGCAAGATGAAGGCTCGCATAGGCATGGCCGTTGTCTGAGGCTAATTCTAACCATTCAAGACCCCCCATAATGTCTTGGCGTCGAATTTGAGCACGAAGCATTTTTGCCTCATGAAGTTCTTTGTTTAAGAAATCAAATTCAACTTGAACAAATTGCTCTTCGAATTGAATCACTTTGATATGCTGGGTTAGCCCATCTAAATCAGGCTCTTCTTCTCTTGCCAAGGTATGATTAAGCGGTTTTCCGAAAATTAAGGATATGCCCAACTTTAACAAGATTGAGTTGGTTTTTTCCAAATGCTCTGCTTGCATTTCCTTTATTCTTTCTTCGATATCAGCGAGTACCTTACTCTTTATTCGCCAAAATAAAAGCTGAAGAAGGGGTTTCGAATGAGTAAACTGAATACCCATATCGGATTGGATGGCAGCATCGAGTAACAACAAATGATACAAGCGGGTATAAACGCGATTGGTGCTTTTTTCAGGGTAATTTTCATAACTGCGTCGGGTATTATAGATCCGCTTCTCTCGTTGGTACATGATATTAAGCAAGACCAATAAATTTTCCCCTTCGATTTCATCGTCTGATGTCAATTGGCTTACTGCTTCTGATTCAAGAAAGGCTTGAAGCTTAGCTATCCCCTCTGTTTGCGTACCAAAAAGCCGTTTAACCCATCCCTTTTGATAGGGGTTTTGGGCAATCAACGCTTCACAATTAACATCGGCGTGATAACTTTCAACTAATTCCTCTATTTTGGACTTTTTCATTACATTTTTTCCTTAAAATTTCCTAGCAGGCAAATTCTACAATAGAAAAACTTCGAAATAAATTTAATTTGTCCTAAAAAAACGATGAATTCAAACGTTAATTTTACTCTTTGATTTTATTGAAATAAATTAAAATTTGCTTACAAATTTATTCATAAATTTACTACAAATAGTCGTGTTCATAATCAAAATTTAAAGTTTTAAAACGATTTTAATAACCTTCATAATCTCTTTTTTGTGATAATTCAAAGAGATATAATTTTTAAATTATTTATCCCTTTTAAGACATTTATTTTTGCAAAAAAATTAAATAGAATCGATGCTGCTAAGTAGGAAGCGTCCAACTTTTAAGGATATTGTCATGCAATTTATTGTCCTTCATGTACTGTTTCTCCTCGCTTGGTGTTTTCGGATTAATTAAAAAGGAGTAAAAAATGTTAGCGGAAATGGCTACAATAGCACTTACCACAAAAGCACTGGTTGGCATCATTTTGGGTTCAGCAGGAGGTGGACTTGTCGTTGGTGGGGCTGTGGGTTACCTCATTAAGAATTCATCACGGGATGAGGAAGCTGAATTGGAGTATAAGCGGCTTGACGCTGAAAGTTCCTTTCGGGAAAAACAACGACAGTATTCAATTAATTCAACTTATCATCGTGTCTCACAAATCACTGAAGAAACCCTATCGGATATTGCTCAAAATCAAAAAAGAGCCTCCACTTCCATTGCTGAATTAAATAGGCATATTAGCTCCGCTCAAAAATTTCAAGAATCCGGTCGAGTTGTTATTGATGAAACAATACAAGACAATGAAACCATTAAGCAATTGATGGCTGAGTTGAAATCGAAAACGGAACAACTTATCAAAGTAACTAATGACTACGAAGAACTTAAAGTTAAACTCGCCGAGGCAGTAAAGAAACTTGAGCAAGCATTAGCAGAGCTTGATTTTATCAGAAAAACAATACGTGCTGCTAATGGTGAGAAAGATTACATAGGCCAGGTCATTGAAACAATGAAGCGCATGAGGTACAGCAATGACCAGCTTAAAGCGAGATTGGACGTTCAAATTCAAAATTATGAAAAAGCAGAGCAACGTATTGGTTCGTTGACTGAAAATTTGCGAGAAGCAAAAAAAACCATACTTGAACAAGAAAAAACTATCTTAGGCTTGCAAAAAGAAGTGAGAGAAGAATCGAGTGATAAAGGAAAAGACACCAATTTACGGTTTTTCTAATCAATCAATGCTAAAGGATTAATGTCATGTCATTTGAAAAAGTAGATTCACAGCTAGCGAACGAAAATAACGATGCTCAGCTTTTACCAGAACCATTTTTAGATCAATTGAGTCGAATTAGAAAACATCGTGAACAAGCGAACTTGTTTATTGCGGATATCGATTTGCAAAGGAAACGCTTTGATGTTGAGAAAGGCTTATTTGGTCGAATTGCAACAAGCTTTTCAGGGCTTTCGTGGTGGAAGAAAGGGTTAATCGGTGTAGGATTAGGAGCCCTTGCAGCTTCTTTAGGTTTAGTGTTTTCGCTATTCTGGGCTATTGCTTTACCTTTCATCACGTTAACAGTTTATAGCACCATGAGTTATGTGTTTGATGATTATACTCAATCGGAGGAAAACCGTTTTACCCAGCTCACAAAAAGCCTAGCTCAACGCGAAGAGGAGATGCAAAAAACCATTTTAGAGTTGCAGGCTGCAGAGAATGCACTTTATGAAATGATTGAAAAATTAAATGAATTTAGGCAGGCAAGTGCAAGCGCTATTGATAGATATGAGACGCAAGTTCAACTATTGAAAGAAGAAGTCAAACGTTATGAGAATGCCGTTTTGCAATTTGAGCAATTGAAAGCTGCTTTTAAAGCACATACCCAAGGTATGCAAGCTATCGGAAGTGGCTTCTCCGATGGATTGAACCAAATTGAAGGACAAATCAATCAACAATTTGAGCGTATGCGAAAAAACACGGATGCGGTAGAACAAGCCACCCAAAAGCTAAACGAAAATATCGCTTCTTTAAAGGAAGATACCTTATTATTAACTGGAGAGGGCGATCAGGTTACAAGTAATCCCTTAGCCAAACTGATAAAGGGTTTTAATTTTAGAAGTGAGGAAGATCTGCAAGTTGACCAAGAAAAGGACCTTAAGGCAGAGGCTCTTTTTGAAAGCACAGATGCTTTTATTGTAGAAATGGAGGCATTTTTAAGGGAGCATCATGTGAAAGCAGATGCACCTGAGCCAACCCAAGCTTCAGGAAATAAAATGCTGCTGAATTAATTGGATGATTTAGCAGGGCTTTTTAGTATTTAAGTCGCTTATTTCCTAAGAGGTTATGTTGAAAATAGCCAATCACGGCTATTTTCAACAACTACACATAGACAAATTAAATAAATTGCCTGGCCTATTTCTCTTACTGTACTGAAGGGATTAAATGAAAAAAGCAATGATGAAGATAACTCAACCGCAAGTCGAGTTACGTTCGAAAGTTGTGTATGGTCAAAAAAGATCAAGCGGCATGAACCGCATCGACTGATTCAGATTGTAAGAATGGAATTAAGGACTGGCATAAGTGCAATCAAATTGATCCAATAACTGGAAGGCAACTGCAATCGGTGATCTTGTTCTGAACAAGCGTTTAGGTCGATTTCTTGAAGAATGGGAAAAATTTTCTAGCCAATTAACGGTAAATGAGAGCAGGACCTTAAAGGAGGGTTGCTCTATTCGCTTTAGCAAGAGGAATATAGTTGATTTACAAATATTATCAACTTTAAGAAATTTTTTTAAATTGAAAATTCGATTAACGGCCAACTCAGTGGATGGGGTAGTTCATTACATCAGCTCTTATAATGCATCTATCGCTTAGAAGAGGCAGATTTTTTGTAAACGGGTTACTTTAGGCTTTTTATAACTACTTGATGAAAGTCAGTGATCGCTTGTCATAGAGACGCTATCTCACATACAAGTGATTTAATTATTTTTCGAAATTTTTTAATACTTTGTGAACACAGTTTTCAGGTTCATAAGATGAAGTTTTCCTTATGTGCTGCTTAAAATCAATGAGCAGTTCTCCTGCAACAATCTTATAATCAGTTAATGTGGCTAAATTGCCTTCTTGGCAAAATTAATTCCAAATATTTTTATGTGGAATCTAGCCCAATGTGCACAGAATGCACATTGGGTCTATCTATGATCACAAATTTCTATAGAAAGAAGATAGGATAAGAAGACTACTACTTTTTTATGGAAGCTTGACTTCTTTAAATCTACATCAGCAAGCCGGTCTTTCACTAGAACGCAAACTAATTTTTCCTAAATTCAAATTTTTATATCCAATATTTTAATTAATTCAAAATAGTAATGTGCGGTTATTTTTCGATGCGTATCATTTGTATTATCTTTAATTCCTTGAGGAGAATATTTGTAACGGATCTGTTTTAAATAATCTATAACCACTTGTTTAGATTCGGGTTGAAGGAAATCCTTTCCTATTGATTGATATGCAATAGTCAAAGGGCCAAATAAATAACTGTCTAGATCAGAACTGTCAGCAATCCTTAATTCATTGATAAGCGATTCCATATAAATCTTTTGTAGTTCTTTTGACTTAAAAGTTAATGCATATTTCAACATAATTGAAGAGTAGTGATTAATATGCGCTAGTTTCTCGTCAATTTTATCTAAATTGCTAGTTATTTCATCAGCTGAATGTGTATCGATAAAACCTCGAATTCCTGTATCCATCATATGGGGTGTCAGTGATTGATTCTCTAAAAGCTGTTCAAAAAAGTTCTTAAGAAGAGGTTGTTCATTAACAACATAGGATTTTTCAGTTATATGTTGCTGATTATAAAGCATTAAATTTTCTACGATTTTGCTTTTAACTTCCACACGATCGGTTTCATAATAAATAGATAATAATTTTTTAACTAAATCGGGCTCTGTCGATCGCGAAACAAGCCTATCTATCATAATGCCGCGCTTTATATCATTTAGTTCTGGATTTGCAGCTAACTGCATTTGAACAGCCGATGGGCTTGTTACGTAGTGAGTTGGTGGAGCATTCATTATCATTTGGAATTCCTCATAAGGCATTACATTAAGTTCGTCGGGCGACACAGCTTCTAAAGTTCTATCTACTGCTGAATTTGAGAGGGTTCTAGAGTATGCCCTTAATCTTTCATCATTAAAATAAGGAAAAAAATCAAATAAATTCCTGGGCAGCCAGACTTTGCCAGGCATGGTATCAATACCTTGGCTATAGAACGCCCACCAAACGTACGTATCACATCGCCATCTCCCACAACTAATAATTTGACCTGTTGTTGGGATTCCCGAGCCAATATGATAATCAGTATCAGAAGTATAGGTAGGGCACCACCAACGTTGATGATTGGCTTCGACAAGTATCTTGTAACCAAGTATTCCTCTATCAGTAACTCCGTACTTACTACCCCAATATTTGGAGCGGGATTTAAAATTACCAATATAGTTAATTTGACCAACAGGAGTTTCATTTAATACTTCTATTACTTGATCTGCATTATTTTTCATACTTTCAGGGGACATCATGTAAGTTGTAGCTATTCCAACATGTCCTGCCCACCCAAGTCCTGGTATTTGTAAATCTCGCCCCATAACTTCAGCAGGGAATATTTGTTTTGCGTAGGTAGGCAAGATGAATACCGTAATTAGAATAACAGGTAAAGCCATTTTTTTAATACTCATTTCAATTCCATTTATTTTTGTTGTCTGTAAAAATTATTGTCGTAATAATGCGTAAGATGTGAGGGTTACATGCTGAAGAAAATTATTATGAATTATATCCATATTACTACTCCTAAGACCTAATTTATTACGATATTAAACTCGCACCGAGATTATATGAAAAATATCAAATTTAGTAAATAAATTGGGGGTTTTGTTAACTCTTTATAAAGAAAGATTATATTTTTATATCCCTGTAAAAAGTGAATACTTTTTAGATTAACAATTACGGTTAATTTTCTAAGTTAGGTTATTGCTAATTTCAAAGGGTTTATTAATTTTTAAGTAATAGAAGGTACAAGGATATACTTCACTTTTATTTTAAAAAGTCACTAATATCAGGAGAGTTTAATATTTCATAGGCTAATTGCCTTAACATTATCAAATGATAATTGGCTGTGGAATTTTCTTCTCCATCATCGTAAATTCCTAAAAACACTCCATCTTTGCAGGCTAAATATTCTGGCACTTTTTTTAAAATTTGATCAAAATGACTGCCGCCATCCATGTCGCGTGCAGTACGTATTAATTTTTTTCGAGTTAAAATATTTTTATCTATGGCAAAGATAGTCTCATTAAACCAGTCTATATGTGAAATATATCTAGTAATTTTACCCTTGTTCAATATCACTGATTTATTAGAAACCATTGGGAAGAATAAGGAGGGAACCAATTCATTAAATCCCAGGATGCCATCTAAATGCCTAACAATAATTTCTTTACACTCATCTGTAATATTCCCATCGCTGTTTTTAGACTGAAGACAGGATTCGAAAACTAATTTCATTTGACGGGTTGGTTCCAATTGCTTTGCTAATTCTTCTATCCTGCATTTAATAACCACTCCGTTTTTATCTTTGGTGAATAAATACCATTCTTTAGTTGGAATTATAAAATAAAGATTAAAATTTGTGCTGCATTCTTTATTAATCAGAGTATCCATGTCTTGCAGTGAACTACAAGGATTAATTTTTAATTTATCTAAATTAATTTGATTGACACAAAGGACTGTAGATAGGATAGACACTTTAAAATTTAACTTTTGTAGCAACCCTTTGTTTTTACCATCATTAAGCAAAATATTTATACAAGTTGAAATTCTAAGTGCTTCAATTTCATGCCCATTATCAAATAAACTCGAACTATTTTGAATAAATGCCAGTTGATCTCGCGCCGCTTGTTTATTTTCATCCGTAGTTCTAACTCTATTCATAATTATCTGGAAGTGTGTATTTAACTAATGATAGACGAAAATTATAGAGGCTAACAAATTTAGTATCTTTTTTTTGAGATAAAATAAAGAGTGAGTTTTTTATTAAAATTGATTTAGTTTTGCTGTTTGCAATAGATAACGTACCCTTTTTATCACAAAATTAAGGGCTTTATGCAGAGCCAGGAAAATTTTTACCAACGTTAAATAAATGTCAAAAAATTAAAGGTATTTCTTCGTGGCCTTACGACTTGGATAAAGAGTTTTTAGAAAAAGAGAACCATCCATTTCTTTTACATAGGGTACACAGTATATTTTTCCTAAACACCTAATTTGCATTATCTTTTGGTTGGGATATTTAGCCTGGTTATGATGCTCTAAAATATCAATCAAATTGCCATTTTTTATTTCAAGAATAATCTCCTCAAACCCTATGCCTCTTGTGGTTAAAAGATTGGCATTTTTTGCCTCATCATATCTGAATTTCATGTATTAAAATCACTTACTGCATCTTTGTGTATGAGCATGTTAATATAGGTTTGATAAGGGATCCCTAGCTTGGATGCCTTGATTTGCATTGCCTCAAGGTCTAGCTCACTAATACGGATAGTAATAGATTTTTTCCTTTTTACATGGTTTGAGGCCACTTCTTTTAACATGGCCTTTTCTTTCTCCAGGTTAGTGACTGACTGTAGGTGCTCAAAATTATCTTCTATGTCTTGTTCATATGGATCAAGCCTAGTTTTGTTGCTCATATAAATCTCCCATATCTAAATTAATAATAATTATAGCACGATGTACATACTTTGTAGTTACTTTGTGGCATAGATATTTTACTACAATGTTTGGGATAGATATCGTACCTTGTCTATCAGAAGCGCATAAAAATAGGTAAAATGACTTTTATGGGCCTCCCGAATTTATTGGGCTTCGAAAATGAGTGAATTAGAAAGAAAGCGAAAGTTTGTGATAGATAAGATTTTCCATACTTTAGATGTTCATTTTGACACCAATTCACTTTCTGCATGGCTGTCCTATTATTACTCAGTGCACGTGAAAGGTGCTCCTGAAAAAACTGAACAAGCCAAAATAAAAGACCTGTGAAAATTTATTCATTTTTTCCAAAATGAAGTAGGGCATGACTTGGTTGATAGTTGGACACCTGCAGTGAGTAAGCAATTTCAGAAAAAACTAAGTAAGACGATTTCAGAGAAAACAGGAAAACCTTATAAAGCCACTTCAATTAACCGCACAATGGCAACCATTCGTCATGTTGGTCGCTGGCTTCATCAGCAGCGCCCATTATTAGCAGGGTGATCCATTAGCGCAAGTGAAAGATTTGCAAACCGATGCGCCCGATTGGAATGGATTGACCTCCCGCCAGTTAATGAGATTAAAGTCTGCATGTGAGCAACGGATTAAAAGTTGCACTCGCAAGAATCAAAATCCTTTAATGGAAACGGCTCTTTTTTATGTACTGCTTGGTACGGGGCTTCGTGAATCCGAAGTGATTACCTTAAATGTAGGTCAGTATCGACAAAAGGGTTTTTGTGAAGTCTTTCGTCATAAGTCAAAGCGCATTAGCCAAAAAATTCCTTTGCCGCAAGAAAGTAGGGCCTATTTAGATCAATATTTAGAAAAAAGGGAAGCACTAGAAGAAGAGCCTTTATTTATTACACGTTATGGGACGCGCTTACAAACCTTAGATGTTTATCAAATATGCAACGGGTACTAAAACAAGCTTTAGCATTTTTACCGGAGCAGGAGAAGTTTGAGTTTACTCCTCATAAACTTCGGCATACTTTTTTAAAAAAGGTGACAGATAAGCATGGGGTTCATTTCGCTCAAGAGCTTAGTGGCAATGTGTCTATAAAGGAAATTTTTCGTTATCCGAAACCTAGTTAGGAAGAGGTTCAGTCCGCAATGTAAAATTATTTTCTTAGAATATTTACTTCTACACCTTGTTGGGTAAAAGACTGCTAAAAATCGAAATATGCTAATATAAATTAGACTGTAATCATTTTAAAGTTAATAGTGGACAATCGTATAGTTAAAAAATTAATAGATAAAGCTCAAAAACGATATTCTCTTGATAACTGGAAGGGGTTATGTCTAGCTTTTGGCTGTTCTATTCCAACAATTAGTTCCCACTCGCAAACTAGGAGTCTTTTAGAAAGAATATCTGAAAAAGGCAAAGTTTATTCGGTAATCCCCCCAAAAAATAATTGCTGCCAAAAGTAGAATTTTCTCGTACCTTATGACGAAGGAGATTCTTCATGAAAAGATCAAAATTTACAGACAGTCAGATCCATTCAATTCTAAAACAAGCTGAAAATGGCACACCTGTTTCAGAGCTATGCCGAGAACATGTCATTAGTGCAGCTACTTTTTATAAATGGCGCGCAAAATATGGTGGTATGGATACCTCGATGATGTCTCGTCTCAAAGAACTGGAAGCTGAAAATAGCCGTCTCAAAAAGATGTACGCTGAAGAGCGCTTAAAAGCGGAAATTCTTAAAGAGGCTATTGAAAAAAAGTGG
>NZ_FUXJ01000005.1 GCF_900167045.1 Legionella maceachernii
TGATATCACCTATTGTTGGACAGAAGAAGGATGGCTTTACCTTGCTGTTGTGATGGATTTGTACTCACGTAAAGTGGTCGGATGGGCTCTGTCAGAGCGTATGACAAAGCAGTTGGTCATGGATGCACTACAGATGGCTCTATGGGAACGTAAGCCTCCTCGAGGTCTTATTATCCACTCTGACCGCGGCAGCCAATATTGTTCCTATGATTATCAGAAACTCTTAAACCGTCATGAGCTTGTTTGTAGCATGAGTAAACGGGGCGATTGCTATGATAATGCTGCTATGGAAAGTTGGAACCACAGCTTTAAAGTTGAAGCAATCCATGGAGAAAAGTTTGCAACAAGAGCTACAGCTAAAAATCATATATTCGAATATATTGAAATCTATTACAATCGGAAACGACTCCATTCCATGTTGGGTTATCAAACACCAGCAAAATTTGAAGTCAAATTGGTCGCTTAGCAATGTGTCCGATTTTCCCGGGCAAGATCATTCGTTTGGTTCGATTAGTGTAGATATAGTCATGTTACTAGTCCTTACTTGTTTTTTTTGTTAATAACTCGTGGACCGGTTTAATTAGGGGGCATTACACGCTTATTTGTTGCGATTTATCAAGCGATAAAAACCACGCATCAAATCGTTCAACCGTTAAGACGCTCCACATTAAAGATTAATCCTTAATTTAAAATATAGCCTCTACGTTATATAATATCAAACTTATATTTTGAAATTTTTATACACGTTTTCTACAAGTTTTGAAGAGTTATAAAGAGTGGGACAAAGGGAGTAGTTGAGACAAGCAGATTATAACTAGAGAATTTCGTCCCATAACTAATTTGAATGTTATGGGATTGAAGGCTAGCTTGCTATTGTTTCACCTGTACCACCATATCACATAGACATGCTATTGTTCCAACAGTACCACACTGTCCCACGCAAAACTACTATGTTTATAAGAGGATGAGTTAGTTTTGAAAACATTATCAGAAACAAATACTTATCTGCAGGATAAGGAACAGGCTAAACGCTCAAATACTCGTTCTACGAGGACTTCTTGTGGGGTGGAAGGTTATTAAAGCGAAAGATAAATTCTTGACTCTGAAAATCGACCATTCCCGTTCAAATGCTGTTTTAAAAGAAAGGAAAAAAGGTTCCGGTAATGTTTAAATAACTGTGTCATCTCTTTTAATTTGTTTATAATTTAACAGTTAAAAGAGGTATACATGAATAAGAAGAAAATAGATTTATCGAATTTTGATTTCAATGAGTTCAAACCAGAGGCGTTAAGCCAGTTAAAGTCTGGGCAATCTCTCACAGGGAAAGACGGTATTCTTACCCCCTTAATAAAGAACTATTAAAGGCGGCATTAGCCGGTGCAGCCTTGATGCAGCAAAGCGTAATCAAGGTTTATTTGTTAGAACCCATCGATTAATATCTCTTCAGTCCAACCAACGGAGAGGAAAAGAATGGTCAATTATCGAAGGAGTTACCTACCAGGAGGAACATTTTTCTTTACTGTAACCTTGCAAAATAGAAAATCAGAGCTGTTAATAGAGAGGGTTAATTTGCTCAAAGAAGCAGTTCAAAAAGTTAAAGCCCAGCATCCATTTTGGATAAAAGCTTATGTAATCTTACCTGAACATCTTCATATGATTTGGGAGTTACCCAAAAATGATTGGAATTACTCGCAGCGGTGGAAAAAAATCAAAGCGCAATTCTCAAGATCGGTTCATAAATCAGGAATTGCATTAACCAAAACGAGGCACAATGAGTATCCTCTTTGGCAACGTCGATTTTGGGAACATGCGATCAAAGATATGAAAGATTTTGAAAATCATGTTAATTATATTCATTACAATCCAATCAAACATGGCTTAGTGTAGATGATTTACATGATTGGCCACATTCTTCCTTCCATCATTATGCTCATAGAGGCCTGATAAACGAAAATTGAGCAAGTTCGAAAATTAAGAATGTTGATAATTTATGCTTCGGAGAATGAAACCTTGATTACGCTTTGCTTCATCAAGATTACGCTTGCTGAACATACAATGAGCCAGTGAATTAACCTATAACTTATTGATTGATATTGTATTTTCTCACCTTGTAGGACTGATAAGCTCTGTCTAATGCACCATTCAGTAGAAAAACGGATTGTAAGTGTTCAAGGCATTGCATCCGATCGTCTCCACCCTCATCAGATAGAAAGATGTATTCACAATATTCGCCGATATCTTGAATAATACGTTCGAAACGATAGTAGCAAATGGCATCCTGATTTATCTTTGTTTGGCCATAGCCCTGATAAAAGAGTAATTCCTCTTCAGCTGCCGTGCGACCACTGTCCCAAATACCAGCACCGATAAACATCAAATCACGTTCTTTCGGGGCAAAGATAAGGGTATCCCAGTCGACAATGTAAAGAGCACCTTCTTTATCAACAATCAAGTTCCAGCCATGGATATCTGCGTGGCATAAAATGTATTCGCGGGGGTGTTTTCGGAGTATGATTGCAAGCTTTTCAGCGCGCTCAACAAGTTTGCGTATTTCGCTACTTTTGGATTTCAGGAATTCTGCCATTTTTACGGCAACAGCCTCTACAAAAACCTCATTTTCAATGCATATAAGAAATGCTTTGACGGTTTCTCTCCATTTGGAAGAAAATACTTCCCTTGGTATGCCATTTGTTAGAGCGTTTGGAATATTGGTGCTGTGAAGCTTTTTAATTACCGACCCAAATTGAACCCACTGATCTTCTGATAGCTTGGATTCTACTCCATTATGACCCTCGACATAGGAGTAGAGAATTGCCTTAAAGGATGCCAAGTTTGTCCAAAGTTGCCTTGTTTTGGTTGCAAGAGGCGGAATTACTTGCTTGATGCCCAAGGAAGCCAAATATTTAGGTACTGAAACTGAAGCGTCAATAAATTCATCACGTCGTAACTTTAGGAAGTAATCCACCTGGCTGCTTGTAGTGGCCTGATAAACAGCTGTATTGAAATCAGCACCGAGAGGCAGAAACGCTATCTTTTCCATAGGCAATCCATACGCATCTCTTAAACACGCGATGATTTTTTCCTCTTTAAGGTCGGGTTTTATTAGCATCGTTTTTGTAGCCTAAATAATATTTTTCGGAATCCTATTAAAATGTTTTTCTATTAAATCTTTCTCTAAACGGTGAATAATAATTACTTCAACATGAACAACAACTAAAGCGTTAGCAATTACATCACCGAATTTTTTGCAAGGAGTATAAAGTTTTAAAACTTGTTTTCCAAATTCCGCATTGATTATGAATATATTGCGAGGCTGCATTACAAAATGAAATCCACTTTACTCATATTTACAGTTCTGAATTTCCCAGCCATCGTAGCCTTGATGCAGCAAAGCGTAATCAAGGTTTATTTATTAAACACCATGATTAATATCTCTTGAGACCAACCAACGGAAGAAAAAGGAATGGTCAATTATCGAAGGAGTTTCCTACCCGGAGGAACATTGATGGAGCCAATGGGATTTTCTAAGGACGCTCTAGCTGACCAATTTTGGCTTAAACTTAGCAATTGAACAAAAAAAATTATAAAGTGCTGTAAAGATTTGTAACAAACTCCACTAGTATTGTCTAGTCATAGAATCATCTATCTGTTGTATTTTTGCTTACTCCCATTTCTTTTTGCAAAGCATATGTTAAATTAGCACAGTTTTGGATAAAGAATGCTTAAAGCTAAATTAATTAAAGCGCGAGTTAGTATTTCAATTTGTTGTTTCTAGCTGTTTTTTCATAGATACGGATGATATTCATGCAATCAATTAGGACAAACCGATTAATCTTGCGGCCTCTATGCCATGAAGATTTTGCTGAATTGTGTACTCTTCAGGCTGATGTTGCGGTAATGAAATATATTGGTCATGGTGTTCGCAAAGCTGATGAGGTAAAAGCAACGCTTGATTTGTGTATTGCTCATCAGCAGCAATTTGGCTTTGGACTTTATGCCGTACTTCATAAAGAAACCGAGGAATTTATAGGGCGCGCAGGTATTATTCATCTAGGATTAGATCCTAATGCCCAAGAGGTAGAAATTGCTTTTGCCTTTAAAGTGGCTTATTGGAATCAAGGTTATGGTTATGAAACTGCCGAGAGTCTGATGGATAACTGGTTTAACAATCCGGATCATCAGCAGCTAATCGCTGTTGCGCGTATGGAAAATAAGCCCTGCATCAAATTACTCGACAAGCTAGGTATGAAATTTAGTCATTTTGCAACCTATAAAGATATTTCGAATGTTGGTTATTTTTCAATAGACCGACAAAGCTATCTTGATAAAAAGTTTTAACACAGTTTTAACCGGAAATTAAAGTATGACCGAGATTAGTCAAACTCTACTATCAGTCATTGAGCGTAATGCCCAAGCCTATCCCGATAAGATTGCCTATTCTTTTTTGAATGATATGCTGCAGGAAACCTCTCATTGTACTTACAGCCAACTCATAAAAAGGTCAAAAAACTTTGCCTCTTACTTAGTAAACAAGTCAGCGCAGGGAAAGACGGTCTTACTAATGTTTAATCCTGGATTAGACTTCATCATTGCTTTTTTTGCTTGCCTCTACGCAGGCAGCATTCCTGTTCCTTGTTATTCAGCGCGTATTGTTGATAAAAATTTAAAGCGTTTTTTAGCGATTATTGAAGATTCCAATGCGAGTTTTCTCCTCACAGATGATGATTTGAGTGCATCGCTTTCGGAACAGTTTCGTCAAAGAAATATAAGCGTACTTAATTGCTGCGAGGCAGAGCAAAATACCAATTCATCAGCGCTTTCTTGTGGCTTACCTGAGGATATTGCTTTTTTGCAATATACCTCGGGTTCAACGGCTGATCCTAAGGGCGTTATTGTCAAACATAGGAATATCTTTCATAACGAAACCTTAATACAAGATTCGTTTCAACTTGACGCTGATTCAACTATCGTCGGCTGGTTACCTTTTTTTCACGATATGGGATTAATCGGTAATATTATTCAGCCGATATTTTGTGGTGGAAGAGCGGTATTAATGGCTCCGACAACTTTTTTGCGTAAGCCACTGAACTGGCTCTATATTATTTCAAAATACAAGGCAGTGTGCAGTGGTGGTCCCAATTTCTCCTATGATTTTTGTGTTGAACGAATTAGTGATGAGGAGGTCAAGACTCTCGATCTATCTTCTTGGCGAGTTGCTTTTAATGGGTCAGAGGTAGTCCAGGCTGCTACTCTGGAGCGTTTTTATAATAAATTTGCTCCGGCAGGCTTTGTTAGGGAAGCTTTCTTGCCTTGTTATGGTATGGCGGAGGCTACTTTATTTGTCAGTGGTTGTCCGCGGCAAGAAAGGCCGCTGCAGGCAAGTTTTGATAAGCAATTTTTGGCTATGGGCCAAATAGTGGAGCAGGCTGGGGGCAGAACCTTAGTGAGTTCTGGGCAATTAAACAATGAGTTTAAAATTAAAATAATCGATCCAGCTAGCCAGGTTGAAGTCACGGGTCAAATTGGTGAGATCTGTATTGCTGGCGAAAGTGTGTCAGACGGCTATTGGCGAAAAGCCGCTCGGGAAAATGACTATTTTAAAACAGGTGATCTAGGTTTTATTTATAACAATCAATTATTCATTGTTGGTAGAGCAAAGGAATTGATTATTATCCGAGGGAAAAATTATGTACCTCAAGACATAGAACAATTAGTACAAAGAAACCCTGCTTTAGTTCCTGGTGCCGGCGCCTGTTTTTCTATTGAACATGAGGGGGAGGAGCGTCTGGTCATTGTGCAGGAAGTTAAGCGCCAGTACCTCAAAGGGTTAAATACAAATGAGCTGTTGCAATCGATTCAAGAGGAGGTTGGATCGGCTTTAGGAATTGTTGCCCATGCCATTGTTTTGATAAGACCCCTGACACTGCCAAAAACCTCCAGTGGTAAAATCATGCGTTTGCGTACTAAATCCTTGTATTTAGAAAATCAATTGCAGACTATTGCCCAATGGCAAAAGCAAACACCGATTAGCCGGCCAACAATCTCTATTGAAGAACTACGTGCTAATTCCAAAGATCTGGAAAAAACGTTAGAGCTTTTATGCAAAAAAATTGTTGATTTGGAGATGGATGAACAAAACAAACAGCAGAGCTTACAAACCTTGGGCTTTGATTCAGTTCAGATCGCTGAATTGGGTAGTTATCTCTATGAAATCTATTATTGCCAAATTCCAGCAGAGCAATTTTATCAGCACATGACTTTTAACAAGCTCCTTGGCTTATTAGAAGACCACAACTCTAGAGAAGCCCCTTCACCCCTTTGTACACAAGAAGAAAAAATAGAGATTATCTTATGAAAAGTCTGTATCAACTTTACGATGAGCTCTTGGCAAAGGACATAAAAATTGCAGTTAAAGGCTCTAACTTGCACCTAACAGGGAATAAATCTGCTCTAACCCCTGAGTTAATCGCTGCGCTAACTGCACAAAAAGAGCCATTAGTTTCCTGGCTGACAGAAAAGCAGGATCAGGATCTCGGTTTGCCCACAACAGCAGGGCAGCGCGCACTTTGGTCTCTGTCTCGACTTCATAATAATGAAATTCATAATTTGGTTAAGACCTTCAGGCTTAATAAAGAACTAAAACAAGAACAGTTATCCACTAGCCTTTTGCAATTAATACAGAGCCATCGCGTATTGAGATCGGTATATCGCAGTGATAAGGATCAGGAACTTCGTCAGTTTAGACTGCCTTCAGTTGAGTTCCAGATAACCACTATTCACTCAACCCTTGAAAACTTGTCTACCGATCTAAAAGCTTATGTCGATGTTCCCTTTGATCTGTCTAAAGAACTTCCTCTGCGAGCAGCTATCTTTAAAGCCGAAGACCAGCGTTATTTTGTCCTGGTTGTTCACCATATTGCTGTCGATCACAGTGCCTATCAAATCTTGTTAGAGCAGCTAGCGACTTTAGTGAGCGGTGAATCATTGAGCATTGAAGACAATTATGAACGATTCATTCATGAACAAAGCAAATACAACAGTAGTCCTGAGAAAGTCGCAGATAGACTATTCTGGCAGGAAAGCTTCCAAGAGCTAACAAGAAGGCAAGATCAACCACAGGAGATTAATTCCACTGACTACCATTATTTCTCCTTTGATGAATATGAATTGCAGCCAGCATTAAAGGCCTTTGCCCGGGATAATGGGTTAACTCCCTATAGCTTGTTTTTAGCGGTATTTAACCTGCTGCAATTTTTCTCCACCGGCGAGCCCAATGTGATTGTTGCTACACCAGCACTAAATCGTAATGTCTTGTGGAGCAAAAAAATAATCGGTTTTCTAGCGAATGTTATTCCTATACCTACAGTGATCGATGAACAACAAAGTCTCCAAAGCTGTTGCCAACAGCTAGCACAAACAATTGTCCAAGGATTGAGTCATCAAAGCCTTGCTTTGTCTGAAATGACTAAGACCAAGTCAGCACTCGCCACACAGGCAATGTTTGTCTGGCATCAGGATGTTAGCCAGGCGATGCAATTATTTCGTCAGCATATTGGTGAGGAGTTGTTTTTGTTGCCATCAATTCGTGGAATTCATGAACCTATTTTATTAATTATTTCGCCTACCGCTGAGAGCTATCATTTTGAACTCTATTTCAATCGTTCTTTATTCAAAAAGACAGAGGCAGAATTTTGGATCCAGCAATTTAAGTTGGTTTATCGCCAGTTGATAATTAACGCCCAACAAAATGTCGAACAATTATTTATCGCTCAGCTTGCAGCAGCAGAAATGTTGCCTCCTCTTGCACGCTATGAGCATGCTGATTTTTATCGCCAGTCCTTAAACAGGTTAATGGTTACCAGGACAACGCCCGCCGATTTAGTGCGTTTTTGTTACGAGTTACTCCATAACCACTGTGTCATTAATGATGAGTTATATGACACAACTATTTTTGAGCGACAATTTTTAAAAGCAAATAACAAAATAAAGTCATGCAAGTTAATCAGCAAAAAGCATAAGGAAGGGGGCTGGCACAATGTTATGTATTTTGTTGCTGACGAGCTCTTGGATACACGATCATTGCCAGCCGAAATCCAGGCTATTCAGGTGTATCAATTTCCTTTATTGGATAACGGTGATTGTGCCTGGCATGCTCTCGAGCAGGAAGCCTGTTTAAAGGAAGACGACAAGCAATATATCCTGGAAAAAATCAGGCAAGCTACAGGATTTTCAGATGTGAAGCTCTTAACTCGAGAACAAATGAATGCCTCGGCTTTGCTTCATTTACACGAATTTAGCCAACAAAATGATTCTGTAGTAGCCAATCAACATTACTTAACTCTAGAGCAGGAGGCTGCTGGACCGCAGGCTTTGGTTCATGGCCCTGAACTTATCATTCCATCCCAAGCCCCAATCACCTTAACCGAGGCCTTTTGTTTAACTGCGAAACAATTTCCAGAAAAGGGCATCTATCATTACAATCGCAAGGGCGTTTATTTTCAAAGCTATGGCTCCTTATACCAAAGAGCATTGCATATTCTTTCCGGTTTGCAGGCAAGGGGGCTTAAACCACAAAATAAAATTATTTTACAAATTCCCAACCTGGCTGATCATCTTGCAGTATTTTGGGCTGCAATTCTTGGTGGGATCATTCCGGTAACAGTTGCTATTCCCCCTAATTACTCTAAGAGCAATGCTGTTGTCGAAAAATTGTTACATGTCTGGCTGTTGTTAGAGCAACCCCTGCTTATTAGCGGTCAGGCTAATCAAGTTGAGGTTGCGCAGTTAACCGAGCTTTATCCGGGAATGGATTTTAAAGTAGAGACGGTTGAACAATTGGAGTATCCCACAGCCTCTGAGCTCATATATTCAGCGAAGCCAACGGATGTGGTTTTTTATCAGTTAACTTCTGGTTCAACCGGTAAGCCTAAATGCATTCAGGAAACCCATCGAGGGATCATTGCCCATATTCATGGCTCAAGCCAAACTAATGGCTACAGAAAGGAAGATATTTGCTTAAACTGGCTGCCATTGGATCATGTTGTCCCAATCCTTACCTATCATTTAAAGAATGTTTACCTGGGTTGTACCCAGATTGAAGTGCTTACGGAACTGATCATTGCTGAGCCTCTCCTTTGGCTGGATCTGATTGAAAAGCATGCTGTCACTCACAGTTGGTCACCCAATTTTGGTTTTAAATTATTAAGTGAGGCACTAAAAAAAGAGCATGGAAAAACCTGGCAATTAGCTTCCCTTAAAAAACTCATGAATGCGGGAGAGCAGGTCACGAAGTTGGTCTGTGATCTCTTTCTTCATAGGGTGGCAAGGTATGGGGTTGAACAAGCCGTAATGCAGCCGGCCTTTGGTATGGCAGAAGCTTGTACCTGTATGACCTATTTAAACGATTATTCTTCGTCTACCAGTACCTTGTTTATTAAGAAAACCTCGCTCTCAGGTCATCTGGAGTTAAGTGAGGAAGGCGATGATGCCATTGGTTTCGTTAATTTAGGTACAGTAATGCCAGGCGTGGCTATTCGTATTACCGATGCTCAAAATAGGATTCTTCCTGAGTTGGTGATTGGTCGCTTTCAAATTCATGGTGCAGTGATTACGCCCGGATATTATGCGAATTCGGCAGCTAACCAAGAAGCTTTTCAAGAGGATGGATGGTTTGACAGTGGTGATTTGGGCTTTATTTACCAAGGTTGTTTATATTTAACCGGACGGCAAAAAGAAACAATTATCATTAACGGGACCAATTTTTATTGTTATGAAATTGAAGACCTGGTAAATACCCTTCCTGGTGTCAAACCTACTTTCACAGCAGCCTGTGGTGTACCAGACAGGGATTCAGGCTCTGAAACACTGGCCTTATTTTTTGTACCGGAGTCTTCCGATCCGGATGAACAACTACAAACTATTATCCAAATTAGGCAAAGCGTTTCAAAACACCTTGCGGTTTTTGCACGTCATATTATTCCTCTAACCCTTGACGACTTTAAAAAAACAACCAGTGGCAAAATCCAACGTCAGGAAATGAAAAATAATTTCCTGAAGGGGGGCTATCCGCAATCGATTCAGCTTGATAAACATTTCTTAACCAAGGAGGTTATTCCTGATTGGTTTTATAAGCAAAAATGGCGATTGTCTAAGGATCTTATTAGAGAAAATCCTGAATCCAGAATTCATTTTATTTCTCTTAAAGACTTGCATCATGTCGAACGCACTGAGACAGCTCCTGAAAATGGCAGAGCGCTAATTCCGGCGATCTCTCAGTATGTTCGGGATGACGGTGACAGCTGGGGTTTTCTGGATATAAAGTCCGGGCCACATAACAAAACGTACATTGAAAATCAGGCGATTATCGTGGTTGACCTCACAAGAACTAGCCTTGCAATTGAGAGTATTTATGATGGACTTCTTAAACTCTATCAATCTCTATCTCCCTTAACGCTCAATGGTCTTTCCCTGCAACTTTATGTCTTTACCTATAAAAAGTTTCAAGTGGTGGAGGGTGATAGTGAGCAGAGTATGTATAGTGGCTTAGCAAGTTTATTAAAAACAATGAGCCTGGAAACTACTGCCTTGCATTGCCGTTTAATTGATATAGACGATATTCCTGCTTTAGCTACCATCCTTAAACAGGAAGCCGGTGCCTTAACCCGAAGAAATCTCGTTGCCTATCGCAGTTCACAACGCTATGCCCTAAGTTTATGCAAGATAATACCCCCATCAGACAATAATAATAAGATCCTGTTTAAAACCAAGGGGTTTTATTTAGTCATAGGGGGCTTGGGGGGGATCGGCAAAGAACTATGTCAAGAGCTTAGTCAGCGCCATGCCGCCCATGTTCTTATCTTTGGAAGGAAAAGTGCCGAGATTGTTGCGACAGAATTGGACTGGCTACGCAATAATGGCGTCCAATGTGCATACCAGGCTGTCGATCTCAATGGTCTGACCCTGGAACTGCTTCGTCAACTCTGTGAGCATTATGAGAATTTATGGGCGCAGCCTTTGCAAGGCATTATTCACCTCGCAGGATCTTTTCCACAGCGCTTGCTAAGCGAAGAATCAGCCTTGGACATTATGCAAGTGATCAAGGCAAAAATTGCCGGTCTTGCTGCAATTCATGCCTTTCTAAGTAGCAAAAAAGAGGCTGTGTTTATTGCCTTTTCTTCTGTGAATAGTTTCTTTGGTGGAGTGGGCTCAGCGGCTTATGCCATTGCCAATCAAATTTTTAACTCAACAATTCATAGCCTATTTAGTAAAGGCAACATTCACTACCGCATCCTATCTTGGTCAATGTGGCGAGATGCAGGAATGGGAAAAGACTATGAGTACAAAGAGCTAGCAAAAAATAAAGGCTTTCATTTGATTAGTAATCAACAGGGCTTGCTTGCCATGACTATGGCTTTAGCTCATTGGGAACCGCATTTGTATATTGGGCTGGATTGCTCTAAACCCTATATTATGCAAATGATCGCTAGCCAACCGAGGAGGCTAAGCACTCTATGGGCTTATCGGAGCGAAGCCAGCGATGATTTAACGACTAGGCAATTGGCACTACAAGGTCAGAGCGGCCAACGCTTTGAAATACTGATTAAACCCTCTGGTTACTATCCTCAGGCTATCCAGCATCAAATCCAGCTGCAACAACGAAAAGCAGTTCTGGATTCAGATTTAGACGATACCGTGCAGAGGACTCCTCTTGAAATTATTGCGAAAACTAAAAAAATTTGGCAAGAGGTTTTAAACCACGAAGATATTAGCATTGATAGCAATTTTTTTGATTTAGGCGGTAGTTCTCTCGACATTATTCGTATCAAAGAACAGTTAATGCAGTCCTTTGCTGTCGACATCTCCATTGCGCAACTATTTAATAGCCCCACGATTGCTACCCTAGCTTCGATGATTGCCAGCCAACTGTCTGCAAGCGCGACAACTCTTAATCGCTCTATGCCCGGGAGGGAGCAGCGACGCAACCGTCGATCTAAACGTTTATCTCAGAGTCAATTAGAAATGGAGAACCTTGCTGATGAATTCTAGTGAAAATGATATCGCTGTTATTGGATATTCTTGCCGTGTTCCTGGAGCAAGCTCAGCAGAGGCTTTCTGGAGCATGCTTTGTAAAGCAGAGGACGCCTTGGTTGAAACAACCATCAAGGCTGACAATCAAATTTCGACGGTCATGGCCTTTTCTGGCGCGACTGAATTTGATGCTAATTTTTTTAACTATAGTCGTTTTGAAGCAGAGCTATTAGATCCGCAGCAGCGCATTTTTTTAGAGACCTGCTGGCATGCTCTGGAGATGGCTGGTTATGCCCCTGATTCGACGCCGGGTTTGTTTGGTATTTATGCTGGTTGTGCGTTTCCGACTTACTTGTTGGACAATATTCATAGCTATTCAGATAAGCTAAGCCATGCGCAAAAATTTCAACTGATGCTAGCGAATGATAAGGATTATCTCGCGACCAGAGTGGCCTATAAATTAAATTTATCAGGGCAGGCCGTGGGTGTGCAGACGGCTTGTTCTACCTCCTTAGTGGCCTTGCACCTGGCCTGTCAGGCTTTATTGAATGGCGAGTTGGATGGTGCCTTAGCCGGTGGGGTCTCGCTTATTTTTCCGCAAAATGAACCCTATACCTACCAGGAAGGGATGATTCTTTCGGAAGATGGACACTGCCGTCCCTTTGCCGCAGATGCGAGTGGCACTGTAATTGGCGATGGTGTTGGGGTTGTGGTACTCAAACGCTATGAAGATGCTATCCGTGACAGAGACTCGATTTATGCCCTGATAAAGGGAACTGCAATTAATAATGATGGCCATCGTAAGGTCAGTTTTATTGCTCCCAATGTTGCAAGCCAGGCTGCTGTGATTTCTGAGGCCTTGGCGGTTGCACAGATTGAACCTGAAAGCATTAGTTATATTGAAGCCCATGGTACAGGCACCAAATTAGGTGATCCCATTGAAATAGCGGCCTTGAAACAGGTTTTTGCACAAAACAAGATAGCCAGCTGTGCCCTAGGCTCAGTCAAAGCGAATATTGGCCATCTTAATACGGCTTCTGGCATTATCGGAACGATTAAAACCATCATGGCCTTGCACAAGGCGCAGATTCCACCGCAAATCAATTGTGAAAGCTTAAATCCGGCCTGTGAAATTGAAAACAGCTTTTTATATATCAATAAGACAGTTAAATCTTGGGATTCAGTTGAGGTTCGCAGGGCAGGGGTCAGTTCTTTTGGTTTTGGGGGGACCAACGCTCATGCAATCCTGCAGCAAGCTACAGAGGCTGACAGCGCTATACCTACATGGACTAAGCCTTTTGGTTTAAAACTAAGTGCAAAATCTCTCAAGTCCTTAAAAGATATAAAGACCGCTTATCATCTTGCTCTAAGTGACCTAGATGATAGGCAATTAGCAAATTTTTGTTTTACTGCCAATGCTGGCCGTAGCGATTTTCCTTATCGCTTATTTTTTTATGCTAAGGACAGAGCAAGCTTAATTGCTCAGCTCAGCCAACCCTTGGATCTGCCAGACCCTATAAAGGAGAGTAGTGAGCTTGAATTTTACTTTCCTCATAAAAGCCCATATGGTGACAAAATAGCACATCAATGGGAGCAAGAAGCCCTCTATAAAAAATTGCGACAACATTATCTGCAGCTTTTGGGTGCTTTTCCTAATGAGATGCAAGTGGATTTTGTTAACCAGTTCGCTTTAGCGCAATACCTGAAACGAATAGGCATCTATCCTTCTATTGTTTCTGGGCATGGCCTGGGACTCTTAGTTGCTGCTTGCCTGGGTGGTTACTTGGATTTGGAACAGGCTATCGGCTTTTTGACATTGGAAAGCTCTGAGCTTCAACTTAAACAAGGGCAGCTGAAGATTAAAGGTTATGATGATCTTGAGCAGCTGCAAAAGGCCTTATTAAATTTTGCCCGCTGGGAGCAAACATCAGTTTGTGGCGAGGAGGTTCTTCTTACAATGATTAGAGAGCAGCCTAGCGAACTTCGAACTCCTCAGGTCTGGGGCGACGGGAAGCAATTCTCCTTTAATGGCCAGGATAATCTTTTAATGTCTTTGATTGGTTTTTGTTATACAGAGGGTGTGACAATAAACTGGGCTAATTATTATAAGGATGTTCCTCTTTTTCGTATCGCTATTCCTGGTTATGCCTTTGACAGACAGGACTATAACCTGGCGAAAGCCAAGCAGCAGCCTGACTATCTCTATGAAATTCAATGGCAACCCAGCCAGCTTAACCCTAAGCTCAGCTTAACAACTGATGGTCAGTTGTTTATTGTGCTTGTCAGGCAAAGCGAATTGGATTTATGGACAGAAAGCTTAGCGGATCTGAATTGTATTTTCTTGGTTGATGCTCAGGATTTTGCTAATAACGATTGGACATTATTGAATAGAATTTATGCTGAAAACCAAGATAAGGCAATTTTTATAATCCATGCTTTGTCTATTAATTCTGGGGAAATAGCCGATAAGGAACAAGATATTATAGCGCAACAAAAGATGTCGTATGCTGTTTTACTGCATCTAGGGCAATTTTTATCGAAAAATAACCTTCAAGGAAAACTTTGGCTCCTAAGCGATGCGCTTTCTGATTTCAAGCCAATAAATCCTCTCCATGGTGAGCTTAGCGGTCTGGCTGCGGTGATGGCTACGGAAATTCCCAGACACTGGGGAGGCTGTATTCATAGTGAAACAGCAAGTTCCTCTGACTTATTGAAAATCGTTGCGCTGATTAGCCAGGCTAAAGAGCCATTGCATGTATCGCTGGATAGGCAAGGGATTAGGCAACAAAAACTGCTTGCTATCAAGGAAGAACGCTTAGTGCAATATAAGCCGCAACCCGGGGATATTTATGTTATTGCTGGCGGTTCTGGCGCTGTGGGTCAATTAGTCTTGCAGCAATTAGTCGATGCTGGGGCTGAGCACTTTATTGTGATTGGTCGCCATAAACCTGATTTTGAGTTGGTCCATTTCAAGGGCAAATTAGATTATATTCAATGCGATCTTGCTGATTTTGCTTCCTTATCCTTGGCTCTGAGACCTTGGGCACAGAATAGAGCGGTTAAGGGGATGATTCATGCTGCTGGTTTGGTCGATGATGCTTTATTGCTGAATCAAAGCCTGGAGAAATATAGTGCTCTGGCTCGCGCTAAGGTTCAGGGAAGTTGGAATCTGCACCTACTTAGCTTACAGCTTGGTTGGCAACTTGATTTCTTTCTGATGTTTTCTTCACTTAGTGCCTTGTTTGGTCCCTTAGGACAGGCTAATTATGCCGCTGCGAATGCCTTTCAAAATCATCTCAGCGTTTATAGGCAGCGACAGAGACTTAAGTCAACCAGTATCTTATTGGGCAGCCTTGATAATTTAGGTATGGCCAAGTCGGAGGCGCTAAAAAATCAGGGGCTATTTGAGCGCATCAATATTCAGAAAATTTCGCCTACTTTCTTTAGGAAGGCTCTGGAAAATATCTATCAATTAGATCCAGCGCAGGTTATTTTACAACCAATGGACTTAGATAACATCAAGACAGAGTTGTTAACTCCTTTACAACAACAGTTGATCTTAACGAAGCCAGTTGCGGCTGAGAAAGCAAATAGCAATGAATTCCGCGCGCATTTAGCACAACAGAGTCCGGCAACACAGTTAGATCTGATCATCGAGTTTCTGCAGCAACGCATTGCGAACAAAATAAATTGCCCAGTCGAGCAATTGCCCTTAAATACCGGTTTTAATGAATTAGGCTTGGACTCTTTAATGGCTGTGGATATTAAAGAAGAGGTGGATAAGGAGCTAGCGATTAATTTGCCAGTCACTGCCTTTTTTAATGCGAGTACGGTGGTTAAGTTAAGTCAGGTTATTGTGGATTTATGCCAGACGCAAAAAGACCTCCGTCGTCCTGAACGCAGTGAGTGGGTCCTCGGCATTCAGGAGATGTCTCACTACTCCGGACATGACGGGGATGTTAGGGCACTTAGTGAAGACGATTTAGCTGCACTGATCGCTGCAGAATTTGAACAATTATAAATGGCATTGTTATGACTAATGAAGAATTAAGCCCCTTACAAAAATCCGCTTTGATTATTAAAAAATTAAAGTTAGAAGTTGAGTCTTTAAAAAAGCATCAAGACGATATTGCTATTGTTGGTATGGCTTGCCGTTTTCCTGGTAATGCCAATACGCCAGAACAGTTTTGGGAGCTTTTACAGAAAGGCCAAAGCACAGTCACTGAAATCCCTCAGGATCGTTTTGATATTTCGAGCTATTATGATGCCTCGCCTGCCTCCAAAGGCAAGATTAATACTAAATATGCTCATTTAATCACTAATCCCCTGGATTTTGACCCGGCGTTTTTTAATCTGTCCAACCGAGAAACAGAAAGCCTCGATCCACAACACCGTTTGTTATTGGAAGTAAGTTGGCAAGCCCTGGAAAATGCTGGTATTGATTTCAATCGTTTAAACGATAGCCAAACCGGTGTTTTCCTGGGAATTGGACAAATTGATTATTTGCAGCGCCAGCTGGATGAATTATCCGATGAGCAAATTGATACCTATGCAAACTCGGGTAACAGCTTTAGTTTTGCAGCAGGGCGTCTGGCTTATTATTTGGGCCTAAGAGGGCCTTGCATGGCAGTTGACACTGCTTGTTCTTCCTCTCTAACTGCTTTGCATCTTGCCTGTAATAGCTTAGCGCTTGGCGAATCCGATCAGGCGATAGTTGCTGGTGTTCAATTAATTTTATCGCCGAAAACCATGATTGGTTTATCGCGCCTGAGAGCGCTATCACCTAGTGGCTGTAGTAAAGCCTTTGCTGCCGATGCGGATGGATTTGGTCGTGGTGAAGGCTGTGGCGTTGTCATTTTGAAGCGTTTAGCTGATGCCCTCACATCACAAGACAATATTTTAGCGGTCATTAAGGCAACTCATGTCAATCATAATGGTGAAAGCAGCGGTCTTACTGTGCCTAATGGCTATGCCCAACGCGATCTAATTAGTAAGGCCTTGGAAAAAGCGCAATTAAGACCTGAGATGATTGATTACATCGAAGCACATGGCACGGGAACTGAGTTGGGTGATCCCATTGAGGTTGACGCTCTAGCTGGAATTTTTAAAAACAATAATAAGCAGTTAAAAATAGGTTCAGTTAAGGGTAATATCGGCCATTTGGAAGCGGCAGCGGGTATCGCCAGCCTAATCAAGGTTATTCTCTCTTTAAAATACGAATTACTGCCACAAAGCTTACATAGCCGGAGCTTAAATCCCCATATTGATTGGCAAAATGCCAACATAGCAGTAGTGCAAAATAATTTGCCCTGGCCTAAAACCAAGCAACAGCGCTATGCCGGGATAAGTTCTTTTGGCATGAGTGGTACCAATGCTCATGCGATAATCACGGATTATCTACCAGAAAAGCCTGCTGTGAAAAAAACACGGGCCCTGCATTTATTTACCTTGTCGGCGAAAGATGAGTGGGCTCTCAAACAAAAGGCAGGAGCTCTGCACAGTTATTTAACTGATTTTCCTGAAATCGATTTAATGGATTTTTGTTTTACGAGCAATTGCGGGAGAGCGCAATTTGCTTATCGTGCTGCGACGACTTTCAGGGAGCGATCCACACTTCTTGACTTTCTACAATCAATCCATTCAGGAATGATCAAAGCGGTTAAGGCTGAGATTAAGCCCAAGGTATTTGATGCACAACAATTAAAGGAGCAGGGAATTGAGCTTAATGGAACAACACAACGCGGTTCCATAACCGAACCAATGGATACGGAGCAACAAGGTCAATTGTTAGTGGAATTGTTTTTAAGTGGTTACAGACTTGAACTTAATGCACTCTATCCCGATAGCCAGAAATGCCTTTTACCCACTTACCCCTTTCGACACAAACCTTATTGGTATAGCAACAGAGACGATGTAATGGAAGTAAATACTATGAATGATACAGACCTTGTCTTGGAACAATTGAAAATTAATCTTGCTAAACTCTTGGGCGCTAAGCCACAGGAGTTAGATAGTAATAGTTCATTGCTGGAGCTTGGAGCAGATTCTATTGTTCTGGTTGAAGCAATTGAGATGGTGGAAAAATTATTTCAGCTCAAATTATCAGTCCGACAGTTATTTGAAGAATTTAATACGTTGTCTGCCTTAGCAGCGTATATTGCCAAGCATCGTCCGGTTAAAAAAGAGGTAATAACAGCAGTAGAAACAACGGCTATCACACCCCCTAATCCTGCTGAGGAACTCAGCCCCTCTGAGGCAAATATTAGGAATGAAGATCGAACCTGCAGCCCCTCATCATCTTCTCCCCAGGTCTGGGGAGAGGGGAAAAATGAGCTGCCCCTGCAAAGCAGTGGTGCAGAGCAGATCATCAGCCAGCAATTAAGGGTTATGGAACAATTATTTACACAACAGCTGGCCGTGCTTAATAAACAGTCAAGTACAACTCCAGTAAACAGAGCGGCGCAAAGCACTGGAAAAGCGGTAAGGGGGAAACCTGCCCCAACTTCAACAAGGCCTTGGGCGGCGATTCAAACCCAACGTCGTGAGTTAAGCAAAGAGCAACAGTCGTTCTTGGAGCAGTTTATTGCGGATTACAACAAGAGAACTAAACAATCCAAAGCGCAGATGGAACAATCGCGGCAAGTGATTGCCGATTTTCGTAATTCAGTCGGTTTCCGTTTGGAAACTAAAGAGATTCTTTATCCAATTGTTTGCAAACAAGCAGCGGGTTCCCACATTTGGGATATCGATGGTAATGAGTATATTGACTATTGCCTAGGCTATGGGGTTCATTTCTTTGGCCACAGCCCGGCCTTTCTTGATAAGGCTTTGAAAGACAAAATTTCTGAAGGTTATGCGATTGGGCCGCAATCGCATCTCTCCTTGTTAGCAGGAAATTTAATAAAAAAAATGACAGGTATGACTCGGGTTGCCTTTTGCAATTCGGGTACCCATGCGGTTGATACGGCAATTCGCATAGCAAGGGCTTATAGTCAAAAGAATAAAATCATTAGTTTCTCAAGCTCCTATCATGGTCATTCTGATCACACGCTTGCTTTTTCTCGCAAAAAGGACGATGGCTATGAGTCTTTTCCAATTGGGCCGGGTATTTCTGAAGCCTTAATTCAAGATGTTGTTGTTCTGCCTTATGCTGATGAGGCGGGTTTTGCCTATATTCGTCAGCACGCAGACGAAATCGCGGCCATACTCGTTGAACCGGTACAAAGCCGTCAACCTGATTTACAACCCCGAGATTTCCTAAAGCAATTAAGGCAGCTCACTGAGGAATGCAAGCTCATACTCATTTTTGATGAAATGGTTAACGGTTTCAGGATTCATCAGGGCGGCGCGCAGGCCTGGTTTGGTGTTCAGGCTGATATCGTCACTTATGGCAAGCTGATTGCATCAGGGCTACCGATTGGTGTAGTCGCAGCTCGAGGTGATTTCCTTGACTGTTTAGATGGCGGAGCCTGGGAATTTGGTGATGAAAGTTATCCGCAAAAAGAGACTACCTTCTTTGGCGGCACTTTTAACCAAAACCCTTTGACCATGGCCGCCGCTGAGGCTGTCCTTCGTTATTTAAAAGAAGAGGGTCCGAGTTTACAGGAAGAATTAAATCAAAGAGCCGAATCACTGGTTTCAAGGGTTAATGCCTTTTTAGGTGCCGAGGATTACCCCTTAAAAGTAGTTAATTTTGGAACCATGTTCCGTTTTACCATGCCGGGGAATGCGAGTTATTTATATCAGCCTTTGGAAATGGATTTATTCTATGCGGGGATGATTCATCGAGGGATTTATATTTGGGAAGGAAGAACCTGTTATATCTCCACTGCACATACGGAAGCTGATCTGGATTATTTTGTTGGTGCCGTTCAGGATACTTTGATGCAACTGCGTTCTAATGGCTTTTTCCCTGGAAAGATCCCTGCTGTGCTCAATGCCAGTCTGGCTTTTCCGTCGGTCAGCATTAAATCTCATTTAAAAACGATCTACGGTATTCATCAGCAAAGCACTTCCAGCAAAACACAACAGCAGACACGGTTTTGGGAGAGAAGCCAGTCGAAGTTAGCTCAATTAGGGCAGCATATCGAGGAAAACCCTGAGACAGAAAAGGCAAAACTCAAAATTGGTATTTCTTTTTTTGGGACCTATAGTAATGACTATAATGAATCCAAATATGATTTAGTCTTATCCGCTTCTCGTTTTGCTGATAGCCATGGTTTTTCTGCTGTTTGGTTGCCAGAGCGCCATTTCCATGAATTCGGTGGTTTGTCACCTAATCCTTCAGTGCTTTGTTCGGCGATAAGTCAAGTGACCCAGAACATTAACTTACGTGCTGGTAGTGTAGTCTTACCTCTCCATCACCCTATTCGAGTCGCTGAGGACTGGGCGATTATTGACAATTTATCCAATGGCCGGACGGGTATCGCTTTTGCCTCAGGCTGGCATCCTGATGATTTTATTCTTGCGCAAAATACCTATGGCCAGCAACGTGATGTCATGTTAGATGCAATTCCTGTTATTCAGGATTTATGGCGAGGTAATTCGGTTAAGGTTGACGGAGTTAAGGGTAAGCCTAGGGACATAAAACTCTATCCTATGCCTAAACAAAAGGAGCTTCCTATATGGCTCACTATTGTCAACTCCACAGACATGTATAAAAAAGCAGGGCAGATGGGTGCGGGAATACTCACTAATCTTCTGGGGCAAAGCATTGAGGATTTAAGAAGAAATATTGCTGTTTACAGGGAAAGCCTCAAGGCTCATGGTTATGCGCCTCAGATGGGGAATGTGACAGTGTTACTCCATACCTATCTCGATGCTGATGCGCAACTGGCGGTGAATACAGCGCGTAAACCCTTTTGTGATTACTTGAAGTCCTCTGTCGGCCTGTTTAAGAATTTGATTGCCAACGAGCAACTAAATATTGATGTGGATACGCTTAGTGAAGAAGATAAGGATTTCATTTTAGCCAAGGCCTACGATAACTACGTTAAAAATAGTGCCTTAATAGGTTCTCCGCAGTCAGTACAACCTATTATTAATCAACTCTATAGGGCTGGCGTTGATGAAATAGCCTGCTTTATTGATTTTGGCATTGACCCTGATAAAGCTCAAAAAGGTTTAATTTATATTAATGAGCTGAAGGATTTGCCACAAGGCGATAAAGCGATTGAATACCCGCTCACTCGCGAGCAAAGACAAATCTTTGCTTTAAATAGGATAAATCCAACAGCCTATCTCGCTTATAACGAAGCCTGTGTTCTAAAATTTAAGGGCTTATTAAATGTTGATCATTTAGAGCAGAGTATCCACTATGCTATTAAGCGTCACCCAGCATTGCGAACGGTGATCAATGAAGGGGGCTTAAGCCAGCGAATTTTAGCGGATTATAAATTCTCGCTGCTCAGACAACCGGCGAATGAGATTAACAGTCAAATAACAGCCTTTCGTGACCAGCCCTTCAACTTGAACAAGGATCTGCCCATTCGTGCTCTTTTATTAAGTTTTTCAGCGGAACAACATATCTTGGTTCTTGTCGTCAATCATATTCTTATTGACGGCTGGTCAATTGGGGTTATTTTAAAGGATATTTCGCAATACTATACTGCGCGCAGTCTGAATAAGCCTCTTAGTGTCGACGATCAATTAATGGGTTTTGATACCTTTATCCACCTGCGTCAAGAACGCCTCTTGTCTGCTGAAATGGCAACCCATAAGGAGTTTTGGCTTAAGCAATTTCAAAATGGCATCCCCAGAACACAGTTACCTTATAAGCAGCCCCTTTCTAATCAATTTTCATCGCAGGCCAGACGACAAAGTCTCCAATTCAATAGTGAGCAACTAGAATTACTTAATAGAATTGCCGGTGAACAAAAAAGTACCTTATTTATGTTGCTCTTTGCGACTTATAGTTACTTGCTGCATTTTATAACGCAACAAGAAACCATTATGGTTGGTATTCCGGTATCGGGACGTACACACAAAGATGATAATATTCTGGTTGGTTATTGTACTTATTTATTACCCATTATTTGCCATTACGAGCAGGGGGAATCCTTTCAGTCTTATCTAATGAAAATTAAGGGAACCTTACTTGATGCCTTTGAGCACCAGGCTTATCCCTTTGGGTCTTTAACGGAAGCCCTGGCTGAACAAGGGTTTAGCAATCCTAGTGAGATGATCAAAGTGATTTTTAATTTAGATCGCCCACTTAATATTCAAGCCTTAGCTCATATTGATGTTCAGATTGAAGAACAGGAGGTGCAGCATAAGGTCTTTGATTTAGATTTTAATCTATTAAATCTAGGTGACCGATTAATTCTCGATTGTGATTATCGTAGCGAGTGTTTTTCAGAGACTACTATTGCTTCTTGGCTGAGCTATTATCAAGCCATGATTCAGCTCATTCTTAACAATAATCAATTAGTATTTTCCCTCAATGATATTTTAAGCGCCGAGGAAAAAAATGAGTTAGCCAATGAATTATTCCCTTGTGTGAATATTCCTCTTGAAAACCTGTCAATCACCTCGGTGTTTGCTCAGCGGGTGGCAGAAAATCCAGAAGCAACCGCATTAATTAGTGAGCACGAGACCTGGAGTTATCAACAATTAGATGAGCAGAGTAATCAGCTAGCTAATTACTTGAGTGCGATGGGGGTAGGGCAGGGAATGGTTATAGCGGTTTTCCTTGAGCGCTCTATCGATTTAATCACTACGCTGTTAGCTATTGTTAAATTGGGAGCGGCTTATCTGATTTTAGATACTAAAAATCCGGTGAGTCGAACAGCGGCTATCTTGGAGGATGCTCTGGCTGCAATTATTGTAAGTAATAGCGAGTTGGCCGATGAGTTGCCACCAGCAAACGGCAGTTTACTCTGTCTGGATGAGCAGGCATCAGCAATTGCAACAGAGTCTAAGCAATTCGAGCTACCGACTATACAACCAGATGATCTGGCCTATATCTGTTATACCTCAGGGACCACAGGTAAACCGAAAGGCGTTATGATTGCTCATCGCGGTGTTTTACGCCTTTGCCAGAATGCTAACTATGTAAATATCAAGCCTGAGGATGTATTCATTCAATTGGCCGCTGTAAGTTTTGACGCGACTACTTTTGAAATCTGGGCTTGTTTGTTAAATGGAGCCAAACTCGTCATCCCCGATGCAGGCCTTAATTCAATGGATGGTATGGCAGAATTGCTTAGTCGCCATCAGGTAACGATTTTATGGTTAACTGCTGGGCTTTTTCAGTTATTCGTGCAACATCATTTAGAGGATCTAAGCTCGGTGAAGCAGCTTATTGCTGGTGGTGATATTTTATCCGTGGAACATGTAAACCAGTTTATTCAGCGCTATCCGCATCATGCTTTAATCAACGGCTATGGCCCAACAGAGGCAACAACTTTTGCTTGTACTTACCTTGTTTCAGCCAATCAGCGCCTTAAGGGCTCTGTTCCCATAGGGAGACCTATTAACAATACACAGGCCTACATCTTAGACGAGCGTTTAAATTTAGTTCCTAAAGGTGCCATTGGCGAATTATATATTGCAGGCGATGGCCTTGCTTTAGGTTATTTGAATGATAGCCAGCTCACTGATGAGCGTTTTATCGTAAGTCCTTACTTAAATAAACGGATGTATAAGACCGGTGATCTAGTCCGTTGCAATGAGGAAAATGCCATAGAATTTATTGGGCGTAAGGATAAGCAGATAAAAATAAATGGCTATCGTATTGAAGCCCATGATATCGAAAATGCATTTAATCAATGGGAGAAATTGAGTGCAAGCAAGCTAATGTGCATTGAAGAAGACTCTAATAAAAAACTAGTCTTATTCTATTATGATCTGAACCAAGAGCCCTTAACATCAGCTGAGTTACGAAAATATGCCTCCGGCCTTTTACCTTCTTATGCCATTCCGCATCATTTTGTTGCTATGAAGCAATGGCCGCTGACTAGTAATGGCAAAGTCGATACTAAGCGCTTACTGAAAGAGTTTTCTCTCTATGAAGAGGAAAGTCTCTATGAAGCGCCACAAGGTGATTTAGAACAGAGTATCGCTGCTATCTGGCAACAATTATTTAAGGTGGAAACCTTAGGCCGTCATAGCGATTTTTTTGCCTTAGGTGGTGATTCAATAACAGCTTTGCAGATGTCTTCCTTACTCAAAGAGGCAACCGGATACACGGTCAATCCTAATCATATCTTGATCCATCCCTCAATTAGCGAATTAGCAAGCTATCTGCAATCTGATCAACAAGAAAAAATTGTTGCTAAAGAATTGCAGGGTGAAGTCCCATTAACAGCAATACAAAGTTGGTTCTTTAGGCAGCAATTAGCTTTCCCTGATTTTTTCTTGCAAAGCATCTGCCTCGAAGTGACGCAAGACGTTGATAACCATTTATTGGCTAAGGCACTCATGATAGTCATGAGACATTATGATGCCTTTCGCCTCAGGTTTAAAAACAAGGATGGCTTATGGACACAGTATTATCTCGATCAGCAGCAACATGAGCCCTTCGTTGAACAGGTCTTTTCTTTGTTCGATTATGCAGACACTGGTATCGATAAAACATTGCAGGATTTTCAAGCTGGCTTTGATATAGAAAAGGGTCCTGTCTTTAAGGTCGCTTGCTTTATTGACTCTAAACAACAGGCAAAATACCTTGTTTTCTCTGTCCACCATTTGATCGTGGATGGGGTTTCATGGCGGATTATCTTTAATAGTTTGATGACCGTTTATGAGCAATTAGTAAAAAATGTTAATCCGAGTTTGTCGGCCTTGAGCTCCTCCTTCAAGGACTGGAGCCTGGCACTCAGGAACATGAGTTCCAGTGGTCAAGAGCAGGTAGGAGCTAGCACACCCTTAGACTTCGATTATCCGGAAGAAAAGGCTAATCAGGTAAAAGATGAACGTTTGCTGTTTCGCTCCCTGCCTCTAAAAAATTTAAAAACGATCAATCAAGCTTGCCTGCTGACTAGTGTGTTTAGAGCCTTTAAAGAGGTTTTTAACCTGGACGCACTAACTATTGATGTGGAAGGGCATGGACGGGACCTGATTTTGTCTGGTATTGATGTAAGCAATACAGTCGGCTGGTTTACCAACATTGTTCCTTTTAATGTTCAATTTAATACTCCGCAATCGATTGATGAGCAAATTTTAGCCTGTACCCAGAATTCTCTGTTGCTTTCTAACAGAGAAAATGCTGAGGTTTGTTTTAACTATCTGGGGAATATTGATCAGACGATTAGTCAGAATGCGCCGTTTCGTTTAACTAAGGAGTTAAATGCTCAGGAACGGCACGCTGAACAGCAACGTTTATATGAAATTGAAATTACTGCCCAGATTGTACAGGAACAATTGGAAATCTCGCTTTACTATCCGGCTAAGAAATTAAAGGATACGACTATTAATCTGCTGTTGGATAGCATCATTGCGCCTCTAGGCCAACAAGAGGAAATCTCTTTTAGCAAGCCTGTACCTAATCTTGCTAATCTCGTCATACCTCTTAATGCTCTAAAAAATGGGCAAGGATCGGTGATTTTTATTCCTGGAACAGGCGGTAATATCATCTATTTCCATCCGTTGGTTAAAAAGCTAAAGATCGGATTACCCTGTTTTGGTATTCAGGCTTTGGGGCTCTACGATGATTTTTCTCCACTAAATCAGATCTCAGAGATAGTGGAGACTTACATCAAAGCGATTAAGGAAGCAGGTTTAAAGCCGCCTTATCACTTTTTAGGTCATTCCTTGGGTGCTATTACGGTCTTTGAACTCGTGCAAGCGCTAAGGAAGAAAGAAGATATTGGCCAAGTTATTCTATTGGATATGATGGCGCCTACCAAAGACTCTAAGCCCAGTCATTTTCCAGTGAATAACCAGGAGTGGATTCTTTATGCTTTACGACATATGGAGCGCTATTTACAGACCCCATTAGTGATAGATACAGCAATGCTTAGCATAGCTAATTCAGAAGAGAAATATGAATTATTTAAGCAGGCTTTAGTGTCAGCAGGGGTGATTCCCGCGTCGACTAACAGGGAAGTGGTGAGAAAATTTGTTGATGTGTTAATTAATAATACCCTGGCTTATAAAAATTACTGCCCGACTGGCAAAGCAATGCACCCTCTCCATCTGGTTAAAGCCTCGGAGATACATGATGACGATTTTAGGCCTGAGGTGCTATTGCATAGCCCTGATTGGGGATGGCAACAATTTGCTGATCGGGTTGTTGTTCATCAAATGTCATTAGGGGATCATTTATCGATCTTTGCTGAGCCTGCTGTTAATCAATTGGCAGAAATTATTGAACAAATTTTTGCGCAGGAGATAGTAAATGCCTAATCAGAACTATTATTTAAGACAAAATGTGGTTGCAGAACCCTTAGTCAATCTTTGGTATGCTTGGAGCTATATTATCTCGCCGGCAACCGCAGCAATGGTTTTTACTCAAACGCATATGAAGATTATGGAAAGCTATCTTAAATCCCCGCAGATGCATCAAATAGCCTGTAAAAATCCTGAAAATATTGGCGGACCTTTTATTGATTATCCTGAAATACGTACTGAAGAAATCGGTCAGTTATTTGAGCAAACTAAGGAAAAGATAGGGCATCATGCCATGTTCGCCGATGCCCTGAAACAACTAACGACGATGCTAGCAGAGCATCCTGAAGGAATGTCTTTAGAACCTCTGTATGTTGATCTTCCTGAAGTCCTTAAAGGTTATGTTGAACTTTACTATGATGCAGCGAATCAGCCCCATTTTCGTTTTATCGAGGCCTTGCTCTATCATGGGAAGCTTGCGACAACTTCGATGCAATCAATGCTGTTATCGACTACCGATAAGGACTATCGTCCTTTTTGTCTTAGTACGCCCCGATTGCCAAAAGACTCGGAAGTACACTTGAATTTGCCCTTTTCAGATCCCTTATATGACCGATTATTTCAGGCCAGGGATTTGCCCTTAAATGATGAGGAGTTAGTAGAGCTATCGCAGCAGCTGGGGCTTAGTACTAAGCAGATAAATCATTTATTTACCACAGAACAACCCGCTAATCGTTATCAGGCTATCGACAATGAATCTGAGGTTAGAGTCCGTTATTTTGGCCATGCTTGTATTTTAATTGAATCTAAGGCATGTAATATCTTGGTAGATCCTGTAATCAGTTATGAATATCCAAGCGATATTGAACGTTTTACCTATGCGGATCTGCCGCCTAAAATCGATTATGTATTGTTAACGCACGCCCATCAGGATCATGTTTTACTAGAGCATTTATTTCAGTTGAGACATAAAATTACTACTGTTGTAGTGCCTGCCAACGGTGCAGGGATGCTTCAAGATCCCTCATTAAAATTAATGCTTGAATCGGTGGGATTTAAATCAGTCATCAGTTTAGGTGAGTTAGAGAAAATAAATATCCCTAATGGCTTCATTCAAGGCCTCCCTTTTTTAGGCGAGCATGGCGATCTTCATATTCAAACCAAGATTGCTCATTTTATTAACATAGAAAATAAAAAGATCTTATGTGCGGCTGACTCGAATAATTTAGATCCTGCACTTTACGATCATTTACAGCCGATTGTTGGCGATTTAGATCTTTTATTTGTCGGTATGGAATGTGATGGTGCTCCACTAAGCTGGCTTTATCAAGCTATTTTGCTAAAGCCATTGAACCGCAAAATGGATCAATCCCGGCGTTTAAACGGCTCCGATTTTGTCAAAGCAAAATATATAGTGGATACCTTTAATTGCAAACAAGTCTACGTTTATGCCTTGGGCCAGGAACCTTGGCTCAATTATGTGATGAGTGTCAATTACACTGTTGAATCAGCGCCTATCGTACAGTCTGAGCAACTCATCGAGTACTGCCAAACGCGAAACATTCTTGCTAAACGTTTATTTGGCAAGCACAGCATAGGACTCAACTCATGAGCTCCACTTTAAATTATGCACCTGACAAATATGTTGCGATTAATGACTTGTCTATTCGTTACAGAGCGTTCGGCGATGGCAGCGAGACTTTGGTCTTAATTCATGGTCTGGGCGCTTCTTTGGAGCATTGGTATCAGCTCGCACCTTTACTCGCTGAAAATTACAAGTTGATTCTTTTAGATTTGCCAGGGGCAGGACGTTCTGCTAAACCGAAGCTTCACTATTCCATTTCGTTCTATCTTGAATTATTAGAGCAATTCATGGCAAAGCTAAGTTTGGAGCAGGTTAGTTTGCTAGGTCATTCTTTTGGCGGAGGATTAGCACTGCAATATGTCTTGGAAAAGAGAGCAGGAATTAAAAATTTAATTTTGTTATCTAATGCCGGATTTTCAAGAAAAATAAAACTCTTATATCGTTTATTAACTATCCCCTTACTTAATAGGATATTAACTACCCTCAATCGCAACGGAGTGCGTGATAGTTTGCATATGAATGTTGTCGACAATCAAACCATTGAAGCTCATTTTATCGACGAGATGTACGCCATAAGCCAGCTACCGGGTTTTGGCCATGCTGTCCGTTCTTCCCTAGCGCCTCGTCTAATATTTGGGGGATTAAAAAGACGATTTATAAAAGGATTAATACAAAACTCAATGAACTATCAATCCCTACTTTAGTCTTATGGTGCGATAGTGATCCTGTTTTGCCCTTTGAGTGGCAACAGTTGAATTTGCAGAAACTACCGAATGCAAAAGTTAAAGTTATCAATAAAGCTGGACATTTACTCTACCTAGAACAGCCGAAAGAGGTCGTGAAAAATATTAAAGCGTTTTTATCGCCGAGATAAATCAATCTCGTAATTGCCTATTAAAGCCAATGCTTGATCCAGGGGATGCACCCGTTCATAATGAAACTAGGTATTACTATCAGTTCGCGTGAGCTATTCTTAGCGAGACACATCATTTGGCAAGAATGAATGTTTGTTCGATTCTGTGTGATAGCATTAATTTTTTTTCAAAGTATAACCAAGTTATTGCAAAAGATTGAACGCACGAAGCAAAGAGAAGCGATTATGAGTAACCAACAGTTTCCTGCCATTCATACCTACGAAGATTATGAAAAACTAAAGCGACATATTGAGGACGATATTGTTAGGGCAGTAATTCACCAAGAGCAATTACCCGAAGCTTTATTGACGTCCTTTTCTGAAGGAACGAATATTGTTTTTGCGTATGGAAAAGACAAAGTCATTAAAGTTTTTCCTCCTTTCCATCGCGATCAATTTGACAGTGAGCGATTGGTGTTGGGACACTTAGAAGGAAAACTGTCGATAAAGACTCCCAGGCTTGAGTACGAAGGGGAAATAGAAGGTTGGCCTTACCTCATTATTAGCAGAGTGGAAGGTACTCTTTTGGAAACTCTTTGGCAAAATATGGAGCACAGCAATAAAGTTGTCATTATTCACGAGCTAGGAGCTCTTATTCGAGAAGTGCATGCTTTATCGACTGATGGACTTGAGGTCATCGATTGCCATTGGCCGAAATTTATTGAAAAACAAATAACGAATTGTATAGAACAACATCGAGCCAAAGGACTTTCTCAGCCTTTGCTGGAACAGCTACCTGCTTACCTTAATTCAATTAAAGAGGAATTACCGAAGTTCGAAAAGCCAGTTCTCTTAACTGGAGAATATACCCCTATGAATTTTTTAGTAAACCAAGTGGATGGTATTTGGCATATCTGTGGATTGATCGATTTTGGAGATGCAATGCTGGGGTTACCAGAATATGACTTGCTTGGTCCTGGTGCGTTTCTTATACAGGGTGATAAGCAATTACTACAAGCCTTTTTGGCAGCTTATGGGTATTTGTCCCATGAAATGACAGAGGTATTAAGCCATCAGTTAACTGCACTTATGCTACTCCATAAGTATAGCAATTTAAACATTCAGGTAAGAGTTCCAAATTGGCAATCTAAAGTGCACAGCATGAAGGATTTGGAAAATTTAGTTTGGGGTTTTTAACCAGTAGACATCGTTAGATTGTAAACGAGCAACAAATAATCGTTCGATTCCACCGGAAAAGAACCCTTTTTGGTTTAAAAGATATATGCATAAATATTTAGGTGAATGTTATTGCGGAGCAGTAAAATTTTATTGTGATGGTGATCCATTCTTTACTCAATATTGTCATTGCAACAAATGCCGTGAAGTAGCATCGCAATCAAAAAGGGATGCTGATAAGCAAGGTTATGCATGGACAGCAGGATATTTAAAATCACGTTTTCACATCACAGCAGGGATAGATAAACTTGATGAAATGATTAGAAACAATGCAAGGCTATTCCTTTGTAAATCATGCCATTCTCTTATTTACGGTATCTCTCTTGATCCAAACCAACAGGAGGGTATAGGCATTAATGCAACTAATTTTCATTTTATAGGTTCAATGCCAGAATCATTTAAACCAGTCAGGCATATTTGGTATGGGGATAGGATTGTTAATTCTGATGATAACTTACCGAAATTTAAAGATGCTCCCAAAGAACAATTTGGTTCAGGTGAGCTCTGGTCTTAATCGGGAGATGAGAGGGTATTCTCGGGTACTTTATTTTCTGTTGTTAATGGCGATATATATCGTGTTCATTCTTATCGCCTGTGTGATTCGAAAAAGACAATAGGGATAGTCTAGTATTAACAGAGCAATCCAAAAGAGTGAGAATTTTAAATGAAATGGGAAATGAGTGATTAATCATGAAAGTAGAAGGGAGCTCTCAGTTGTTAAAAATCGTTACTATTTCTGTTGGAATTATTGTCTTGTTGGTTTTATTAATTAATTTCGCGGTGAATTTTGTTGCAAATCGTTTGGTACACTCAATGTTCAAACCCGAAAACCCCAATGTCACCAACCTCTATTTTATTTTGGATGTTAGAGCTTTTCCCTACCCTAAAATTACTGTGAATGACTTAAATTACCAATATCAGGGAAAAATCGCACTGAGTGTCGACAAAGCCTACCTTGACTTTTCACTGTTAGATCTCTTTAGAAAGCAATTGCACATCTATAGTATTCATGCGGACAAGGTTTTCTTAAATTTACCCAATTTTCCTAAACCGGAAGAAAAACATCAAAATGAGGAGAATCGTACTGTTCTCTCACAAGATAAAAATCCAGTAAGTCAAACCCCAATGAAGTCTACCCATGTCAGTGTAGATAAGATTGATTTAAATGATTTAAATATTATTTATGCAACTAAGGCGGCTCCTATCCATATCGCTACCATTAAAATTGATCAATTCTCTTCTGATAAAAAGCAATTTCAAATCGCTGTGAATAGTGCGTACAAAGATCAACTCATACAAGGTGATGCGACACTGCGTTTTGAAAAAGGGTTATTCGATTTTGTAGGGAAATTTACTCTTGCAAATAATCAAATCGAGGTGAATTCTCACTATCAACAACAGCATCTGAATGGCCAAATAAAGGCGACGTTTAACAATCCCCAGGCCTTGGAGTCGATAATAGGAATTAGTGCACAGAAATTACCCATTCTAATGGAGGCAATGTTGCAAGGAAGTAATCAGCAACTAACCGTTGCTCCCATTCAGATCCAGTATGCAACCGGTATGATTCAAGCCGATTTCAATCTCAATACTGGACAACCTATCGAAGCAAACCTCACTATTCCTGAGCAGCTGTTGGAGCAATTAGCCGCAGGCGAACCGCCACAAAATTGCCCTTTACCGTTTACAGCCACTGAAATAATAAAAGGGATAAGCATGAACCTGCAAATGATAATAGTCCCAATGAATACGAATCAAAGCGCGAAAAAAAATCTAATTCAAATTAATCCTGCCGGAATAAACCTTGAAAACGGCGTATTACCTCCCAATTTGCAGCAGTATTTTCTTTCTTGTTTTAATTATCAATTGCGAAAGGATATTATTCTTAAGAGAAACCATATTTTTTCGAATTAACTCTATGCTTTTTTTACGATTTGGTAATAGATTTTATTATCGTTAGCCGGATTTAATTCATTATTAATATTCATTTCTAAAACAGGTGTAAGAAAAGTCGTTTTTTGCCAAATTTCCAGGTTGTTAAATCGGTAGGGTTCTTTGGCAACTAAAATTAGAATTTTTCCCTCTGTTTCTTTACTATTACTCCAATATTTATACATTAAACTGTTAGTGCCAAAAATATGCGAGCCAATAATGGGATAACTGGTTTTTGTTTGCCCATGGTCAAAAAATTTTTTCTGATAAAAAGTTAATTCACTGCCAATATTGTAGGTGTCTAAAGGAACAATAATCGGCGCGCTCTTGGCATTAAATTCTATGTTTTCAGCAATCAATTGCAGTTGCGAAGTGAGCTTTTCCCAAGGTAATTGTTTTGCAAAAGCATATTGATAAATTGCTTGAGGTTTTCCAGAGACAAGACAAAAGATAATGCTTGCATAAACAAACAACAATACACCTAAAATAAAAGTCCAACTCTTATTCCTATGCTCCTGGATCTCGATTTGAATCCAAGGAAGAAGAGCCAAAAGGCTCGGGCCAATCCAATTTAATTTAATTTCATGAAACAAACTAAATGATGCAAAAACGAGAAGAGGGATAAAAGTAAAAAGCTTTAAAAAACACTTATTTTGAGTGCTTATTTTTATAGCCTGTGAGTATTTATCGGAAATCAGTTGCCAGCCATTCCAAATCCCTATTGGCGTTAGAAAAACGATAAGTAATCCGACTAATGCATGAAAAGAAAAAACATAATGATTTTGCAACCTTCGTTTACTTTGAAATAAAAAAGAAGCCCATTCATGAGTCCAATTCCAGTATATAACAGGTAAAAAAAGCAAAATCGCAATGAATGCGCAAACATAAGGTTCTTTGCGTTTAAACCACTTGGGGGAGAAAAATATCAAATAAATAAATGTTGTAAAACCAAGCAGGGCAATCGTGTATTTCGATATAAGCCCCAATCCAATCCACAATCCAGCCCAATACCAGCTATTTGATTTTTCCAAAATGAGGGCTTGATAAAGGTAATATAACGTTGCAGCCCAGCATAGAATAAGAGGAATATCAGGTGTAATAATTAAGGAATGAACGAAAAAAAAGGGAAGAAGGGATAATAAAAGTATGGAATATTTTCCCGTTCCTCGCTGAATTAACTCTGCTAATTTGTAACTGAAAAACACCGTTAGGAACCAGCAAGGAATGGTTGCAAATCGCACTCCCCATTCATTCACCCCAAAAATGAATGTGCTCAATTTAATTAACAGAGCAACCATGGGAGGATGATCAAGATAGCTGAAATCCAGGTGATTAGAATAATTCCAGTAATAGGCTTCCTGTACCAATAAATTGGTATTTAAAATAAAAAAAATTCTCAGCAGAATAGAAGCTGCTATAAGAATAATAGGAACTTTAAAATGGAGTTTCATAAATTACTGCGACACACTAGCATTTCTGAGTATTTTGGGTATATAGCGCTTTAGTTCGTTAAATCGTAAATTCCAAAGCACCCTAATTGAATCAAATATACTGTGAGCAGGTAGTTTACTTTTTCCCTTTTGCCTATCAATAAAATGAATCGGATACTCTAAAATAGCGAGCTTGTTTTTGTGTAATAGCCATAAAAGCTCTATTTTGTAAGCATAGTTAGGAGAGATAAACGAGGAAGGTAATGCTTTAAGTAAAGCATTTTTACGCGTTACTCTAAAGCCACTAGTAAAGTCTTTATATTTCCTTGTTAATATTAACCGAGCGATCTGATTACCTAAAATGGACAAAATTTTTCGATTCCAACACCAGTTTTTTGCAATACTACCACCAACGATATAACGACTGCCAATGACAACGTCATAGTTTTGCAAAGCTTCAAACATCGGAGGAAGATAGATGGGTTGGTGCGATAAATCAGCATCAAATTCTACAATAATATCGGCATGCAATTCATTTAAGGCATGGGTCATTGCCTGAAAATAAGCAGAGCCTAAACCCGACTTTGATTCCTCTGTTTTTACATGCAGCTTAGAATATTTTTTTTGCAGCTGATACAAAATATCCTGGGTACCATCATTCGAATTACTATCAAAAATTAATAAGTGAACATCCAAATTTGAAATAGCAGAGACTTCCTGAAAAACTTTTTCGATAGTTTCTTCGATAATGGCTGCTTCATTGTAAGTAGGAATTATAATTACTGCTTTTTCTTTGTCCATTTTGTGGAATTATCAACCTCTTTTCCAATCTAAAAAAACCATTATTTCTTGCTTAAAATTCATTGTCAATTTAAATAATTTAGGAATTAATGATTCGACCTCTGATTGTGGACAACTATTTTTTTTAAAAGCGATAGGGCATTAAAAAGAGCCGCAAGCGAGTGTCGGGTAAAACTCTACTTATGCGCAAGTATCTGTAGGTTTTATCTCAGTCTGCACTCGCTTATTCGGAGTTTAAGTTAGGTCACATCCACCGTAATCATATCTTCGTCAATGCGGACAGGATAGACTTTTAAGTTTTTAGGCTTGCTGATCTTACCCAGTACAGTGCCCAGGGCGGGTGGCCAAGGGGACCAGCATTCGGGTTTACCTGACTCAAGATTAAAGGCACTTTTATGAAAAGGACATACTATAGTGTTTTCATCCGTAATCACGGCTTTAGTCAAAGGTAATTTGAAGTGTGGACATTGGGAGGCGATGGCATGAACTGAGTTATTATTCCAGATCAATAAAATCTTATGGCCATCAATGGTCTCGCAGTGGCGTCCTTTTTGTTGGAGTTGCCTGAGTGTAATTGTTTGTTTCCAAGACATAATGAATTATTCCTTTCGTTTTTAGAGTATTACTCATGGTAATGATCTTTAATGCCAATCTCAAGCCAAAATCTAAACACCTGCCATCATCCGCTCTCGCATAATGAACAAAGCTGCGGCTAATTTTCCAAACACATGAACCATCAAGCCTTGATAAGATCGAACTTTACTCGCGATCTGAATTCCTGTTTTTTCGTTTACCCAATTGAAAAATAATTCGATAGGCTGTCACACTTGGGAAATTGCGGTTGATAGACTGGTTAACCGAAGGTGTTCAATCCATTATTAATGGCACCTATACACTGCGCTTTACCTGAAGCCATTGGATGATGCATTTGATACGATGGACGTGACTTATCTCGTTATCAAGATGACATTATTGTCCTCTGTAAAACCAACGCCAACTGCAAGGCTGCAAGCAGCGGTTAATGGATGTTTTACACGAAAGACGGCTACGATTATCCCGTAAAAAAATCGCATAGGCGCTATCGATAAAGATTTTCATTTTTTGGGCATCAACAATCTGGAGACGCAACCTCTGGATGGCACCAACGACACACAAGTATCACCTGATCAAGTGGGTCAATCTCATTATGAATATTATTTCATCACAACGGATGATATTAGATTGTTTAGGCAAGTATTGATCAATGAGTACTTGAGCAAAAGCACTTCGTTCCGCACCTTCGGACGTTGCGAAATGCCCGTGAGCAGGTTAAACAAATGGTGGACTTTGAGGTCTATCCTGGCCGAATCAAGCGTTACTTGCATCAGTGGTGAGGTAGGTCGGCTCAAGGCTGGGAGTATGAAGAATTATTGGGATGGTTTTTAGACGTTTGTCGAGATCGCAAAATATCGGCCTATGCGGTTGAATTGTTTTACGATATTACACAGACATACCCATGGTTCGACCCTGCTGGCTTAGGTTCTCACGCAGCTGCGTGAGTTCGGCTGATCTTACTTCATCAAGGTGGCGGACTGCAGTCAAATCAATACTCGACCACCGCCCCCGTCCCACCAACTCAAGGGGCCGACCAACGTGCGCGCGCCCCGCACCCCGAATTAATGCAAAATCGAAACCAAGACCAGAAGTAGAAGCAGAGGCCAAAGGAAACCACGAATCTTTTTTGGTACCTGTCACCCAATAATTAGAAAAAGTCAACGACCTAGGGAATGTACCCTCTTTAAAAGATGGTTTCGGCTCAAAAGAGCGGTCTTTTCTACAGTATTCTTGTGCGACATGCGCAGGAACTTCACGCTGGGCTTTGCCCACGGCCATCCACGCAGTATCTATCTCATGCCAATTTTTAGCCGAATACCATTCATCAAAATTATTCACAAAGTGCTCGAGCGCTTCGATGAGCGGCGTTAAATCAAAATGTTTGGAATGTGTGAGGGTCTTGCCATGCTGCTGGTAAGTTAATCCTTCTTCTTCTATCTTTTCTATCTGAATTAAAAGATGGGCCTTGGTCTCCTCATCCATATGGCGCTCTAACATCCGGCACATGTGTGTGTCTTTCGCCCAATAGGCATATTCATAAGCGGTACAGTGAAAGGTTCTTCCGGAGTAATCAGTGAACTTACCGGACTTTCTGAGAAGGGCCTGAATATCTGAGGATGCTTTCAAAATAGCATCGGCTTCGTCTTGTTTGCCTTTTGCCACATCATCCAGGATTTGACGGACTTGGAAGCCCGGTAAAGCTTGACATGCTTCTTTGGCTTCTTTGGGTAGTCTTTCCCATTGGACATCGCTCAATTTATCCAGTAGCACTTCTGGTTCGATATCAACCTCCGTGATAACAGATTCATTTTTGGGTGTGATGACTTCAGGATGAATGGCCGCATCTTTTCGAATTTGCTCAAAGTATTTTTGATTTGCACAGGTAGGGTCCACGATGTTAGCAAAATCCGTACAAATTAAACCTTGATGGGTGATGAATTTTGCGTTTTCTCCGCGGGCGTCAAGGTCTAATATCATGAAGTCATCCATGTGTGGGTTTTCTTTGGTTGCCGTGACGGTTCGAAAACCTGTTTCAAATTTTTGTTGAATGGCATCTTTATCTTCTGCGCTTAACGAATGAGAAAGCCCGAACTTACTTGCATGAAGGTTGAAAAAAACACAAAGCGCTTCTTCCACATCATCCCCCGCACTTAAGGCTTGCGACACAGTTTCGACCAACTCTTGGCTTAATTGAGGGGATGCATCCAGAATCATCCCGAAATTTTTATCACTGATGCCTTGTGCTCGGCAATACACATTCATCACACCTAAGTAAAATTGCGTCAAGATGGACAAACGCTCGGCTTTCTCTTCCTTTTTAGTATAGGTGCCAAGATAAAACGGCGACCCCTGAAGTAACGTCGAAAGGTCCGGTGCGCAAACACCCAAAAGGGCCTCGATATAATCTTTTGCGGTGGCATCTCCACCAAATCCCATTAACGCATTGATATGCGCTTGATTGATTTCTTGTTTTACAGTCCCATCAAGGGTGCGTTTAAAATAGTTCTGAACATCAATTTCGATTCCAAATAGTGTTTGACACTGCTCTTTTAAAACACGCAGAATGTCTTGAAATGCGGCACCCTCTGGTAAGGCTATCAACACGCAGCCAATTAACTGAGTGCGTGGGTCTGGGCGTGCTAACGTCACTTCAGGGAAAATACGATGCATGCTATTGTACAAAGGAGATAGAGGATTTCCTGCCCCATCATTGCGCCGATTTACATTAAATACTGGATTCACCACCACAGAGTAAGGGTCTTGCACGCGAGGTCGCAATTGAATGCTGTATAAATTAGAGGGTTTGGTGAGAAAATGAATGACCGATTGCCCATAGCTATCCCTCATCGCTATTACGGCTTCCATGTAGGTGTTTATTTGAGCCAAGCGTTCCTCTTTCACTTGACGTAGGGAGGTTCCTTCTTCCAGCAATGACATATCAAATTCGAGCGCGCTTTTATAAGATTCCAATTCCTCGTAAGCGGCGCCATCCTCAAAAAACGCTTTTAACTCCACATTTGACTTACAGGTATTGTCTGTGCTGATGTTCTGTCCTGCAATAAAAGGCACCCGAAGATGTACCCGATTGTTATTAGGATTAATGTAGAGGTATCTCGATGATCTAGGCTCGGTCAATGGAATCCGCATGCTCTTTTTTCGCTATAAGTGTACATTTAATGTTAATTATAAACCATTTTAGCAAAATGGCCCTGCGCTATCCGAACATGCGATTTTAAGTGCTACATCTATTGAAATCCAGGGCTTGTTGTTTAAATTTTGGCTTTGGATTGGCATTTTACCACTGAGATTTACTATCGGCTATACGATAGATTCTAACTGAATATAATACAAGAGGCGCGATGCAAAGAGGGGCATTTATCCGCGTTTTGCGAGCAAATGGACTTTTAAACACACCCTGTTCTATGCCAATGAGTTGCAATATCGAGACGACGCGCAATCCAAATATCTGGGAATTGATTAATATAATCAATGAATTTCTTAACCGCGATGCAACGGCCAGGATGGCCACTAAATCGCGGGTGTAGGCCAATGGACATCATCGTTTGTCGTTGTTCTTGATAGAGATAATCAAACGTATTTTTTAAGTGATTAAAAAAGTCATCGGCTGTAACAAATCCAGGCGTGGTACCGAAGCGAAAGTCATTACAGTCTAAAGTGTAGGGAATAATGAGGTGATTTGCCTCAAAATAGGGATAATCGTCTGCGTAGTTATCCGAATCATACAAAAAGCCGCCAATTTCTAATAATAATTCGCGCGTATATTGACTATGGCGACCACTATACCAACCTCTGGGGCGTTGGCCAGTCAGTTCTTCTAAGGTTTCAACACAACGCAAGATATGGGTTTTTTCCTCAGCACGTGAAAGTGTTTCATAATCAATCCATCGCCATCCGTGCCCTGCGATCTCATGTTTGGCCTTTCGAAGGTAATCAGATAATGCTGGATTGAGGCTTAGGGCAAAACCTGTAAGAAAAAAAGTGACGGGAATTTTCTTTTCATCAAACAGCCGAATCAACCGCCAAATGCCCGCACGGCTTCCGTATTCGAAGAGAGATTCCATACTGAGACTGCGTACGCCTGCAGCTTTGTGAACGAGCGGAAATTCGCCACCGTATGTCTCGGCAAAATTATCACCATTAATAGGGGATAACTCAGCACCTTCTTCATAATTGATTACAAAATTGATTGCTATCCTTGCTTGATGGGGCCATTGAATTTGTGGCGTGTTTCCACCGTAACCCACTAGCATTCGTGCCATGATGATTCATCCTAACTCAAAAGAAGTGATGCCGTAAATTTCTTCAATAGGAAGTTTAGGCTCGCCTCTTAAATACATCCGTGCAGTTTCGAATACCTTTTCAAGGCGATAACGTTTCACCAGAGCGAGGGCATTTTGATTATTTTCTGGGATATCCAAATAAAAGAAATCGTCTTGGGCGTATTTTATCAAGGCTAAAAATAATTCGTCGGCAATTTTTTCATTATCTGCAAATAAAGGACCGATTTTATACCCTTTGCGACATGCTCTTATTACTCCATAACCCTGCAATTTACTGTCCTTAAAATAGCCTAAACTGGCTCCCTCAGGTTGATTAATCCAACATTTAAGAAAGTTTACTCTTGAGGTTGGGAAGTGTTGGCGATCGTAGTTGGCGAGTAAATTGAAATTGATTTTCGTCAGAGATTGAATCGCGCTATTGGGTTTCGCTAGGGTTTGAATCCCTTGACCACGATAGCGAATGTTATGGTGTGCTATTTTATAGCCTAGACGAGCATATTTATCCGTCATGTTAATCACGCCATCTAAGCCAGCATTGCGTTTTCCTATATAAGCTAAGCGCTGTTTGGTTAATGCCAGCCCATACTGTTGACCTCGATAATGTGCATCAACCACATAAAGACCGCAGAATGCAAACGAATCGTCATAAATCACAGCAGAGCCTATCGCAACAATCTTGCCATTTAACTTTCCTGCAAAAAAGCCATTAGGATCGGCCTCGTAAAAGCACTCTGCATCATGCAAACCCGGATTCCATCCTTCTTTTGCAGCCCAGTCAATCGCGAGCTGGATTTCCTCTTTGCTCATGCGTTCGATGGTGTAGTCGTGTAGCATTTTTTTTCTGGAAAAATCCATTAAGCGTCTGTAACAAGTATAGATAAAATTTATTGAGTGAAGGGTCTGCTGATTAAGATATGTCTTTGAGGATTTTAATGAGTTATTATAGAAAAGGCTAAATCAATAGAGCACATGGTTTCTGAAAGGACTATGACTTACGTAGTTTGGTGAGTTGCAAATTTTCCTCCTGAGCATGTGCATCCCTGCGCAAGATCCATCTTCGAACAATCCATGTTCTGGAAATTTGCAACTCCCAATACCTATACTTTAACGGTTTCAGAGTAAGAGTACATTAAGCAATAAGCGCTCTAAACCCCAAGAGATTTCTTGTAACGCATAGGGAATAATCTTTTATCAGTTTGTTATGTCTTATTCTGATCGCAAAAAATTTAGGTTAATTGACGTGAATTTTGGGCAAATGGGCACTTAATTGTGGCCAAGTAGCACTAAGTGATTAATCGAGCCACGTCATAGATAGTGATTGGTGAATCAATTCCTTTCACTTTTACCCGTAGATGTCCATTGGTTTCAATTTCTTTTGCCACCTCTTGATAGGTCGATTCAGAAATCAAGATCTGGCCTCCAAGACTGAGCTCTTGGATACGCGCAGATAAATTCACTGAAGAGCCAATGGCACTGTATTGCATGCGCTTTTTTGAACCGATATTCCCCACTACAGCAATCCCTGTATTAATTCCTATACCCATTTCCAAATGAGGTAAGTTAAGTTTTTTATTTAAAGAATTAAGTTTTTTTAATTCGCGCTGCATTTCTAAAGCACAAGTTATAGCACGCAAGGAGTCCTTTCCAGAAGAGTGGGGAGCACCAAAAATAACCATGATCGCATCCCCAATAAAGGCATCCACTGTTCCCTGATATTTTTCGATAACCCGAACCATCTTGGTAAAATAGGTATTCAAAAGAGCAACCAGTTTCTCGCCGGGAAGTGTCTCAGATAAAGGAGTAAAATTTCTTAGGTCGCTAAACATAATCGTTATTTTGTTTTCTTGACCGCCTAATTTCTGATGTTCAGGAGATTGCAGAATAGTATTCACCACCTCATCAGACATGTAAAAACTAAATACTTTCCGGATAAATTGATTACGTAATTCAAGTTGTTTTTTTATTTTTCGCAATAAAAGATTAGCATTACGAAGACTGAGCTGTTCTTTGGCTATGTTTGCCAAATTCAATAAAAGGTCGAGTTGTTTTGCGCTTAGTTTTTTAGGGATAGTGTCTGCCAAACAGAAAGTACCTACGTTATAACCTTGCGGGTCGGTCAAAGGAACCCCAGCATAAAATCGAATGCGCGGATCATGCTGTACAAGAGGGCTATTAGCAAATCGTTCATCAAGGTAGGTGTCGTTAATAATCAGTGGCTTACTTCCTTTGATGGTTTCATTACAAAAAGCAATCTTTCGTGGAGTTTGTTTTTGTTTTAACCCCTGCTTTGATTTAAACCACTGCCTTTTTTCATCAAGAAAGGCAATATAACAAATAGGAATTTGAAATAAATCGATGGCAAGTTGTACGAGTCGATCATAACTTTCTTCTGGTGCTGTATCCAGGATCTTTAGCCCTTGTAGAGCATCAAGTCTTTTTTGCTCAAAATGTTCGTAAGATTCCATTTTACTGACTCGTTTTGGCATATTTAAACCTTAGATTTTTACGAAGCCAATATTCGTAATCGTTTTTAGTGGTATGTAATTAAATATTAGTCTTGTTTGGCAAAGATATCGATACAGTGGCGGCTAAAGCCAACAGCTTGAGGCTATCAAAGACTAGCTTCAAATTCGTGCGCAATTCCTTCCTTCGGCTTTCGCCTTATACAGAGCCTGATCAGCGTGTTCTATGGATTGTTCAACAGTAATATCGTTTTCAATCTCTGCTATTCCAAAAGACACGGTAACATGAATGGCCTCATTCTGATTGACATTAATTTTCATCGAAGCAATTCCTTCGCCTAGGCGTTTAATAATCTTTAAGGCAAATTTTGCATCGGCATTTTGTAGGCAGATTAAAAATTCTTCCCCACCCACACGGAAAAATTTATCGTAGGGCCGCAAGTGTTCAATGATAAACCGGGATATTGATGCTAGGACATAATCCCCTGCAGTATGTCCGTACTGATCGTTCACTTTCTTGAAGTGATCCAAATCCAGCATGACGATGCTACACGCTTGTATATTGCGCTTGACCAAATTCTGTTGTTCTCGCAATACCGCAAGCATACTGGTACGGTTAATTGCACCAGTCAGCGCATCACGGTTATACAGTAATTCACCCAGTTCTCGCTGCAAAGCGGATATTTCAAGTCGCACTTTTTCCAAGGCGTTAGAAAAATTGTCATAATCAAAAGGCTGTATTGTTCTGCCATTATCGATTGCAGATAATAAATTGGTTGCTTCTTTATGCATTTTAAGATGTTCTTCGCCTAAAGCCGAAAATCCAGGAAGTTGGCGCAATTTCTCAGATGCACTTCTATAATACCATTGCCCAAATCGGCATTCTTTGTGCGCGTCTTGACTCATGTCATGTTGATCCGCAGGTAGTCGACATGTAAGAGAACGAATAAGGGCGTTATGCCATTGTTGATGGTTATAAAGTGCTTGCTCAAGTTGAAGAATCGCCTCTTGCAATTCTTCTCGGCTTAAAGAATTAATTTGCATTTTATTAATCCATTAGTCATCGTCTAATATACTTCAGCTGATGTGAACTGAATCAGAAAGCATTTGATGATCAATGGATTTTTATTTCTAAAAAATCCATTTGATTGTTCAGCGTGTTAAACGCATTATTACAGCGATGAGATAAGGAATATAAGGGATAAAAAAGAATGCCTATAGCGGTCATCATTCTTTTAATGGTGTTGTTTGCTATTGCCTTGCGCCGATTAATTAGGGTGGTCATTCCTATTTGGACAATGATGACTGTGGGTGCCGTGGCGGTCTTATTACTCCAGCAAATCACCGCGTCAAGCGCTCTTAATGCCATAGAGCCTGAGGTAATGCTTTATTTATTTGGGGTTTTCTTAATCTCGCAGGCTGCGGAAGAGTGTGGTTATTTAGCGCATTTAACTGATAGAATTTTTCATCACGCGCATACAGGGAAACAAGCGTTAGCGATTATTGTTTTCATTCTAGGATTAAGTGCAGCACTATTAATGAATGATACAATAGCAATTATTGGCACGCCCATTATCTTACAGTTGTGTAAAGCCCACAAAGAGTTAATTAAGCCACTGTTATTTGCCTTAGCGTTTTCAATCACCATTGGAAGCGTACTTAGTCCAATAGGGAATCCACAAAATTTACTGATTGCGGTAAAGGGAGAAATGGCTTCTCCTTTTCTTGATTTTATTGGTCCTTTAATCATTCCGACGCTGCTTAGCCTTATCCTTATTTATTTACTGATTTATTTTAAATTCAGGAACACCTTAAATGAGCGTATTGAAAAAACGCCTTCTGCACCAATTAATAATCCTCGTGTAGTTATTCTGGTTAAACTAAGTTTAGCGACCCTATTTGTTTTAGTGTTCGTCAAAATATCAATGGATTTTATCCAAACAAACGCACAAATTAATTTTAGTTACATTGCACTTTTCTCGGCATTACCTCTGTTGTTAAGTAACCAGCGTTGGACTTTCATCAAAAAACTCGATTGGGGAACACTCATTTTTTTTGCGAGTACGTTTGTGCTGATGCAAGCAGTATGGGAAAGTGGTTTTTTTCAAGAGAACATTAATCATTTTCATTTTACTGTCACGCGTATCCCTGTGATTTTGATTATCAGCATTATTCTTAGTCAATTTATTTCCAATGTTCCTTTAGTTGCCTTGTATTTACCGTTGCTATTGCATCATCAGCTGCCAGATTCTCATCTTTTAGCATTGGCAGTAGGAAGCACAATCGCTGGTAATTTATCGATCTTAGGTGCAGCAAGTAACATCATCATTATCCAAAATAGTGAAAAACGGCGGGTCAGGGGATTTGGATTTTTAGAATTTATAGAACTGGGTGCACCGTTAACGCTAGTTCCCATTTTGGTTTATGCTTATTTTTTATAGAAGAGTAATTGAATGGATAGTCTACCGTGTCGAAGCTTGCTCGCTTTAAGTTTAATGATATTTTACATTGCCGATATACAGGGAGGTGTTGGGCCTATTTTTTCCGTTTATCTACGCTCAAGTTTAGGGTGGGATACTAGTCAGGTGGGTATTGCTCTGGTATCTTGGCATTGATATACACTACATCGAAATCATCCAAAAATAGCAGCGACTTTACGACTTAAACTGATCGCCTTTGATCATTGAATGACGGAATATACTACATGCATGGAGGGGCGATGCAACTCACGTTTTTAGGCGCGACGCAGACAGTTACGGGCTCAAAGTACTTATTAGAAATGGGTTCTAAAGTCATTTTGATTGATTGTGGTCTTTTCCAAGGGTATAAAGAATTGCGTCTTCGCAACTGGGAAAGATTTCCTGTTAACCCTGGAGAGATTGATGCAGTCATTGTCACGCATGCGCATATCGATCACACTGGCTATTTACCCTTACTCGTAAAAAATGGATTTAAAGGACCCATTTATGCGACTCCGGGTACGAAGGCACTGTCTTCTATCTTGCTTCCAGACAGTGGGCACCTTCAGGAGGCAGATGCTAAATTCGCCAATAAACAAGGTTTCTCTAAGCATAGACCGGCTTTGCCTCTTTATACTGAGTTAGATGCAAGAAAAGCACTATTGCAATTTGAAGTCGTTGACTTTGGGATTTCTTATCCACTCTTAAATCAGGGTACCTTCGAATTGAGTCGCGCAGGGCATATCATAGGGGCTTCCTTTGTCAAAATAAAAAACGACGCTACTTCGGTTCTATTCACAGGTGATATTGGCCGTCCTCATGATCTTGTAATGCAGGCACCCACGGTGGTTGATGAAATTGATTATTTAGTCATGGAATCAACCTACGGTGATCGCCTGCATGATGCAACGGATCCGCTATTACAGCTTGGCAACATCATTAACCAAACCACCCAGCGAGGCGGAAGTGTCATTATCCCTGCATTTGCGGTAGGGCGGGCTCAAGCACTCCTTTATTACATTTATCTGCTTAAAAAAAGCGGAAAAATCCCCGATATTCCAGTTTTTTTAGATAGCCCCATGGCCATTAATGCCACTCAAATTTTGCGAACCTACAGGGAAGATCACCGATTAGACATTGAGCAGTGCAAAGGACTCTGTTCTGTGGCCACTTACGTGAATACGCCAGAAGAATCCAAACAAATTGATTATCAAAAAAAAATGCAAATCATTATTTCCGCAAGTGGAATGCTTGAGGGAGGACGCATTTTGCATCATTTAAAAGTCTTTGGACCTGATCATCGAAACACCATTATTCTTACCGGTTATCAAGCAGGTGGCACTCGAGGTGCGCGATTGCTAAAAGGAGAACGTGAACTGAAAATTCATGGGCAAATGGTTCCTATACAGGCTCAGGTGGAAGTGATAAGCAGTATTTCCGCTCATGCGGACTACCAAGAATTATTAACCTGGTTATCCCATTTTAAGCGGCCACCGCAAACAGTGTTTATTACTCATGGTCAAGCCCAAAGTTCGGTAGCCTTTAAGCAAAAGGTTGAAAAGCAATTCGGTTGGAAATGTGTTGTGCCTTTTTATTTGCAGTCTGTTGAGCTTAAGTGATAAAAAGAACTGTTTAGGGAATGTGCGATACCGTTGAACACGAGAACTAATTCGGTTGGTGTGAGTGACAATAATATTAAGTCATAAAGGAAAATCAAACAATTCAAATTGATTTAAAAATAAACAAATTGCTTAATGTTTATTTAATTTTGAAATGATATTATTTTCCTATGTAGCAATTAGAGAAAATAGTTACTCCTAAGGTTAAAAATCACTCCCTGTTTTTTCGATTGCTACACCATTTTTCTCAGACCACCATTCATCTTAAATCTGAAAAATGCTAGTGATATCAGTCCGTTATATAAAGCTTGTTGCCATTTGCGTCAAAAATGATCATTCCCACAAAGAGTGAAAATGACCTAATTGGGTTGGCTATTTTGCCGTTGGGGGAGGTTGCGTCTCTTGATGCTCTTGTGGAGAAGGGGGTTCATTAGAAATGGTTTTGCGATTACAAAAAAATCCTTGCGAATTCGTTCCAGACGGCTGAAAGCGTTTTGGAATAATTGAACTTAAAGGCTCAGTGCCTAAGGCTGTACCCATTACAGCCACGGTCGAAAAGACCCCTCCAGTAAGGAGTGAGCGAATAAATACTTGCTTAGCGGAATTGGCTAAAAAGCTTGATATCGCTTCTTGGGGATTTTGCATGACAGTTGTTGCTATTTTCTTGAACATAGTAGCAGTACTGTCGATTTTCAATTGACCGTTAGTGACTGTGGCATTCACCAACGTATAATCTTTAAATACGGCAAACGGATAAGAAATAATTCCTGCACACATTCCACTGGCAGCGCCTGCTACTAAATGCCGTACTTTGCCGTCTTCGAACGGTAGCCTTTTAGCGAGTTCATCTTCGAGAACACACAGGGCCCCATAATTAGTTATTCCTGCAACAATTTCTGCAGGAGCTCCTCCAAGAAAGAGCTGACGAAGGTTATTTCTTGACCACCATTTGAACTCTGGGGGTAAAAGATTGGGTGTTTTTTTCAATTGTGAAAGGGATTTGGGGATTTGTGTAATAACATAATCGCCCACTGCAGCGGACATGACATAGCCCGCTTTGTTAAATTGAATTCCGGGTATATTCTCTTCAGAGGCGGTATTTTCCTTAACTTCAGTGGGTCTATTGTTTCGGGTGGTGGTCACATAAGCTGTTCGGGCTGCCGAGCCTGTTAACGATGAGAAAGTCCCTTTATACAGCTCACGGAGAGCTGATAATATTCCAATTGAACTCATGGAATATTGGGGCAAAGTCCCCTGCATCGTGAGATGGGTAAGTATTGTTCTAATGGGGCTTTGAAATAGCACCACTGTCCCACAAGTTGTTCCGGTGACGACTGTAAAGTTAAGTATTTTCCACAGTGAAGGGCTTAATTGATAACTTGCTGTTGGGCCACTTACTGGCATTGAAGTGTTCGGAGAAATGGGTTGAGTGGTTGTAGTATTGGAATCGGTTTTTGTTTTCATGCCTTTACTGTTTTGTTAATTCAAATTCGGCAGAGAATATAGCTGGCAAATGTTAAGAAAATATTAAAGATAAATGATTTTTTTAAACATAGATTAAATTCTGGTCAATAAGGTATATTTAGTGGCGATGATAAGATAGAATAAAATTGAAAATAAAAATGTTGTTAAGGAAAATTTGTGCTTAGAGGATTTAGACTGCTTCTCAAAGAAACAACGATTCAGACGACTTTAGTTGTCGCTTCCAATGGAGTGGCGTTAGGAGCATACAGTGCCACTAGCGCTCTGGTTGGTTTTTTTAAAAAGCGACCGAATGAGTTTTCGCGGCCTCAAACACTGTTAGATACACCAGAAAAAGAGGGCTCGAAGCTTATAGAATCCCCTTCCTTTTAAGGCTTCATTCAAAATTTTAATCCCAAAAAAGTCTGCTAAAGAGTTGACTAATTGTTGTTTTTTAGTTGATATTAAGTCTTTAGACTACATAAAAAAATAATGAAATATTTGGTGCTTCTGGCTCTTTCCTCCTTTTTATGCACAGGTACTTTTGCAGAAAAAGTCAATCTAAATCTTCCTGCACGCCTATTGGCTTCGGGAACAACAGGGACCACAACTGGATTTAATGGCGACTTTATGTGGCCTCTTTATACCAATCAACGCGGATTTATTTACACGAATGCTCAGTCAAAATACATGCGCGATCAGAGTTGGTTTACGGGAATTAGCGCAGGGACACGTCAAGTTTTAAATGCTCAGCATGTTCTGGGTGCTTATTTATTTTTTGATACCAACACGACAAAGAACAAAAAAAATTATTGGTCAATTAATCCGGGGATAGAAGGAATTTATTCTCATTGGGATTGGCATGTGAACGGTTATCTGCCTGCGAATAAACGCCATTCAGCCTTAAAAAGTGCATGGGCCGATGAGTTGGGTGATGTTCGCTATGTGAAATTTTCGGGGCATAAACAATTTGATCATTTGTTCGTGGACACGGAGATTGCTGGAAAAGGTGTAGATGCAGAATTAGGTTACTTATTCTCAGAAAACCAACTGCGCCTTGCTTTAGGAGGGTATTATTTTGATTTTCATGACTTAGGTCATATGAATGGGATTATAGGGACCGTTGAGTATCCATTAAATCAACGGATTACGCTTTTATTACAGGATTCCTATGACAATGTGCGTCGTAATACGTGTATGTTTTCAGTGCGCTTACGCTTTGGAGAGATACCCTCTACCCGAGGAATAGAGACTCGTCTTTTAGAGCCCATTCGACGAAATCTGGCAACAATCGACAATGGAACAAGTATTCCCAATGAAAGAGGGTGGCTGGATAATGGGCAATCTTTAGTTGAGAAAGATCATCTTTGGTTTTTTAAACCTGGCGGCGAGCGTTATCTCGTAACGAAAGAATTAGAAAATTGCACCGCTGAACACCCCTGTGACAATACACAGCTAACGCAAGCCGTAGTGGATAATATCAGTGCGTTAGATCCAACGAGTGATCTTTATCTCGCTTCAGGGATTTATGTATTAGATCCCGGAGCTAGTGAGCGAATTAGTATGAATCCTGGGCAGGCTATTGAAGGGCGAGAGGATGGATACCTTTTACCAGCTCTAGAGGACAAATTTAAACCTCTGCTCATTGGGGGACTTGACATGAATGGCGATAACCTTCTAGCAGATGTGGCTATCGATAAGTCCGTCGATGAGAATCTATTCCGCTCATTCACTGCTGAATTCTCTCCTAGTAACGTTCCTCAATCGAGTCAGACCGTTGCATTAACTATCCGCAGAAATAATCATATTATTCGCGAAATTACTATCGGTAGGCCAAATGATTCGAATGGGTATATTACTGGCATTTCCGTCGCAGGAGCAAGAGAAGCAGGGATAGCTTTTACTCGGATTTTTGTGGGAAATAATAATGTCAGAAAGCTAACAGGTGTTGAAGTCACGCGAATGGGCAGTGTCGATATTGATGGTTCGTTTATTACTGTACGGGCAAACAGTGACCCAAACAGCGCAGCACAAACGATTGCAACAGGAGTCGAGGTTAACAGCAATAGCACACTATGGTTCTTGCGCAGTGAATTGGATATAGGAGGCAATTTTGCTAATCAATCTAGCCTGGCCAGTGATGTAACAGCGCAGGGCATTTGGGTAAAAGATTTTTCTCGAAGTATCGTGAATCGCTCCGCATTTTTTATTAAGGCAACGAATGCAAATAGACAGTTAGGTTTAAATGCTTCCGCTACAGCGATTGGTATAAACAATGCCACTAATCCTGGGTTGATAAATCCTGCGGTAAGTGCGGTAGATAATAATATTGGCGAAAGAGGAGGATTTAATGTGGAATCCATTGCTTCTTTTGGTGTCGCGAGCGCTTGGGGCATTCTTCAGCCTGTGAATGCCAGTTCGATAGTTCAAAGGAATAATCGCTTTAATGTTAGAAGAACAGGTACGCGTCAAGTGGGACAAAATGTCGGTCCTTAGGTCTCTACTCGCATGAAAGAATTTTAAGAGATGCTCCTTTTTGTTGGCTCAATCAAAAAAGAGAGCCATTAACCCCAAAAGGATGCTCTATACTTCTATTAAAGTTCAAATGGAGTTTCGCAATGGGCACAAAAAGTTATTTAAATCCTCAGCCTTCTGCTGTTGAAAGGGAAAATAAACATTGTGTAAAACCAAAACCCACTAATTTAGAAGGCTCTGAGTTTGAAAAAAGTGATAAAGAGAAAAAAGAAAGAGTTATTCGCAGAGGCTATAAAACCATCGATTAAAACGTTATATCCGTTAATAACGAAAAAGCCATTATTCGCCCGCTTGGCGACACTCGTGTTTAGCATTTTCTTCGCATGCTTGCATACAATGATTACCGTTGGCTTTTTCACAGGTCGTCAAACATTGATTAACGCGTTGCTGCTCGCATAATTGCTGATCGTTTTGCTGATCTTGAATCTCTTCGGTAGTCATCTCTGCTGCCCAAGATGAAAGAGCGAATAACAAAAGCAGCAAACGGATAACGAATTTACCCATAATCCGATTCCTTTTCGTTATTTGAGTGTTATTAAAGTATAGGACTGGGCAAAAATTTTATTCATTATCGCGTGGAATTAGGATATACAAATCATCGGTGCACAATCATCCGGCTCAGATTTATTATCACGAGAATCAAGGGGCTTAGTAGGAACACACGCAAAAGCGCCAGGTCTAAATATAGTAGGATTATAGGCATTTCTAAATTGTGGATTTCCTGTTTCAGCATTTCTGAGAGCGATAAGTTGTTCTCGTGTATAGGCGATTCTAGAGCGCATGATTTTACCTAATGAGTTGAAAAAGGGTTAAGGTATCAAAAAAAATTGCAAGTTAAAAGGAAAAATTGCAAAAAATTAAAACATTTCTTCATCCCATAGGCTTAATTGTGTAAATCCGACGGATTCTTTTTTTCTAAATTTATCCAGTGCTAATTCAGTCGATGGGAGGGTATTGAGATTAAATCGCTTACACGCCAAACGAAACCGCGTCGCTAATAAATTTGCATATTCTCCTTCCCCACGCATTCGCTTACCAAAGGTAGAATCATAGTCTTTTCCTCCTCGCATTTGGCGAATAATGCTCATGATGTGTTCGGCCCTTTGTGGAAAATGTTGCGTGAGCCATTCTTTAAATAAATCTTTGACTTCATGAGGTAAGCGAATGAGTACATAACTGGCATGTCGAGCACCTGCTTCGCTTGCTGCTTGCAGAATTTTTTCCAATTCCATGTCATTAACCATAGGTATCACAGGTGCTGTCATAACGCGAACAGGAATTTGATTTTCAGATAAGTGTTTGATTGTTCGTAATCGACCTGCAGGCGTCGTTGTGCGAGGTTCCATAATGTGTTTAAGCTGTGGCGAAAGGGTGGTAAGGCTAACAGCAACTTTTACTAAATTTTGCTGAGCCATGGATACTAGAAGATCGAGGTCACGCTCTATTAATGCATTTTTAGTGATGATGGATACAGGATGTTGATACTGATGTAAGACTTCTAAAAGGCTACGGGTCACTTTGAGTTTGGCTTCAGCAGGTTGATAAGGATCTGTGTTTGCTCCCAAAACGATGGGTTTACACACATAACGAGGCTTATTGAGTTCTTTTTCCAACAGATTGGCAGCATCAGCCTTATAAAAAATTTTTGTCTCAAAATCCAAGCCAGGAGATAAATTCAGGTAAGCATGACTTGGTCTTGCGTAGCAATAGATGCATCCGTGTTCACAGCCTCTATAGGGATTAATCGATTGCTCGAAGCCCAAATCCGGAGAGTCGTTGTGGCTGATAATCGTTTTTGCTTTTTCAACCCATAATTCAGTCATTAAAGGAGGAAGTATTTCTTCCTCAATAGGCCAACCATCATCAACATTTTCATGTTGAGTGATTTCAAAGCGACCTTCAGGATTACTCAGTGCTCCACGGTTTTTTATCGTTTGATTGGGTTTCATAATGCATTTTAAATTTCGTAGAGATTCATTTTACCATAATAAAGCATAGTCGCTTTGTTTAAATTTAGATCCATTGTATAGTCGAAATAAAAAGGTTAAAAATGAAAGAAATTATTCAACGAACGCCTTGGTCTTTAAGCAAAGAAATAAGTGAAAATTTCAGTAGGTTATGCATGATGCGTTTCACCGATACCTCATTTGTTTACGGTGAAGAGCGACTAAGCATCACGCATTATGTGAGTAGCCCCTCCGCGTGGGCCCAAGAATTCCTAGAGAATTTATTTATAGGAAGCGTGTATTCTTTATACGGTCACTACGATAGAGGGGACGAGTACCCTAAGTATGACTTAATTATCGATCTTTCCGAGTTTAGAAAAAACAATCAATTCATCCAGTTGGATAGTCATCACCATACGATTACCATTGAAGACAATGGAATGAATTTTCCAGAATTGGTGGAGCAAATCCGTTCTCAAGACATTTTTAAAAAAATAAATCAAGCAAGAGAAGCTAGGAAAAAAGTTTTAATTAATTGCCAAATGGGAATGTCACGAAGTGCCACTTTGGCTATTCTTTATATGATGGAGACTTATGGGGTCAGCCTTGTGCAGGCCTATCGCTATTTGCAAAGGTATCGTCCTATTGTAGAGCCTAATCCAGGTTATTTTGCTGCCCTGCATGACCATGAAGCTAATTTAACTGTCGAACCTCCGCCTTTTGAAGCAGCAAAATCTTGGCTCAACGAATTCGTAAGCAATCCTGATCTTTTGCGTGTCGAAGAAAAGGAAGATAGCGTCATTCTAAGGGTAACGAGAGAAACGGGCGAATTGGGTAGCGCATTTATTGATCTTATTTCTTTTCTAAGAATGAACCACATTTCCGTGACCTTATTGAATTGTGATGGACGAATCGGTGAAGTTTGTATCAGTTCAACTGGTTATAAGACGCTTCAAACGCTTTTAGAAAATAAAATCATAGGCGTGGAAAAATTGAATGAAGAAACCTGTGAATATGTGATGCTTGCAATGAATGAGGCCTGTGACAGTTTGAATTTTCAGGTAAGTAACAGTGAGCAAAAGGAAGCAGAGTTAACCAAATTACGGCTTCAATTGAGTGAACATCATAAAAATAAGCAATGGGATGAAGCTTTTGAATCAGTCATGTGTTTCATCGTGTACGCCTCCAAACCTACAAACGGTTTGAATTTCTATAAAACGGATTTTGGCCAAACGCCTCCAGCTTCTATTTTTTATCAATCGCTTGAGAGAGCTGGATTAATCGATTTAGTTGCTGTCATTAAGCATAACGTTGAATGTCGGCTAAAAGAGCAGGAGGTGTCTGTCCGTTTAGAGCTTTAGACACAACAAATTTGAAAGAACTCCATCGTTAAACTAGTATTAAATACAAGGCCATAATGAATAAACTTAAAGATCTCATCTTTTGTCCATAAGGAACTTAAAGCAATATAAGGATATTTATCATGACAATCGAAAATGAAACTGTTTCCACAACGCTGAATGTTGGAAACTTCAATGCAGCTAAGCGCATCTCCTGGACAGCCATTTTTACAGGTGCCATTGTGGGAGTGGGTTTGAGTTTTCTTTTAGGGCTTTTAGGTGCTGCAATAGGTCTTAGCATGGTCAATATGGGCGCTAATAGAATGGGTATGGTGGCTTTAAGTGGCTCTATTGGCGTTTTAATTAGCATTATTATTTCCATGTTAGTTGCAGGGTATACTGCTGGCTATTTAGGTCGATTGTACTGTCCTCGCCGGAATTTGGGTGTCCTGTATGGCTTTACGACCTGGGCAATCATTTTAATACTCAGCGCTGTACTCACAACCCACATGAGTGCTTACGTCTCTACTTATTCTAATCCTGCATCACCCCCAATAGTGAATACAACAGGTTCTTCGCAATCCTCTGTAGCTCCTCAGGAAACAACAGCTTCAGTAACCAACCCTCAATCAACTTCGAAAGGAGCGAGCAATTCAACGGCTAATCCAACCAATGCGCCATCCAACACAGCGACGGCTTCTCCATTAACCGTGCAGCCAAGTGCCTTAACAACAGAAGGAAGCCAAGTGATCGTAGTGCGCACCTCTTCTAGCGCCTTAGTTTGGGGAGCGTTTCTTGTGTTTGGTTTCTTCTTTATTGGTGCGCTTTTCTGTTGTCTAGGTGCTAAATGGGGAATGCACTGCAAACGAGAAAATTAAAACTAAGCTGATCAAATTTCTGTAACAGAAGTGTTTTTGACTTTGCTCTGCTCCCAAGGTTAACCGAGGGAGCAGGGTAAAAGAGGGAAGCTGTAACAGTCATCCATTCTACCTCTTGAATCGATATCCACGCACATGGACAACCGCAAGAGTTCCACACGAAATTAAAACCTTTGAGTATCGCGCTTTACGCGCGATATCTTAAGGCGATGAGCTTCTCGTAACGACTTATTTTTTACTGTTTTTCGCCTTTCTCATGTCATTCTGGGATTTGGTTTTTATTGTTTTTGTTTCATTTTTAGAGGGACTTCTTAGCGCCATTTGTGCGGTTGATCGAGCTATATCAAGAGGATCCATATCGGTAGAAGGAGAGAATAAGGATTTAGTGGCATTTCCTAGCGCTATATCCGGTGTTGATAGTGCTGTAGTAGCGGATTTCAAATAATTCATTCCCTGTTGAAGATTAGAAAAAGCCGGATTTTGTTCCAGTAATATTTTTGAAAAAATATCGAAAGATTTTCTCGCGTATTCCATGAAAAGAAGGTTATTTTTTAGCGCCAATTTGACCTGATTTTCGAGCAGCTTTTCCGGTTTATTAATGAAGTCCATTATTTCAATTTGATACATATTTTGCATTATTTGAAGGTTAAGTTGCATCAAGGATTGAAGCGCGGATGAGAGATTTTCAGTATTATTTTCATTCCTTTGATTAGGCATAATGTTATCCTTGCATTATAAAGTATACTATAAACTATAGATGAGAATAATTAATTTACCAACCATAAAATATTTCATTGTTATGAATACGTAAGTATAAAAAGGAGATTAATAATGAACAAATTAAATGGATTAAAAATAGCAATTTTAGCAGCTAATGGTTTCGAAGAAGTTGAACTGGAAAAGCCACGAAAAGCGTTGCAAAAAGAAGGTGCTGAAACTTTTCTAATTTCTCCAGAAAAGGAATTTGTCCAAGGGTGGAATCACTTGGAAGTAGGGGATACCTTTACAGTCGATGTGCCATTAAAAGAAGCCAGTGCTGAAGATTATGATGCTTTATTGTTACCAGGTGGAGTGATAAACCCAGACAAATTACGAACGATTCCTGAAGCCATTAATTTTGTGAAGGAAATAAATGATAAAAGAAAACCGATTGCTGCAATATGTCATGGCCCTTGGTTATTAATTAATGCTGATGCTGTAAAAAATCATAAGGTTACGTCATGGTTATCCATTAAAATTGATCTCATCAATGCGGGGGCAAAATGGGTAGATGAACCTGTTGTTTTGGATGAAAATCTAGTCACTAGTCGTAAACCGGACGATATCCCTTTCTTCAATGAAGGAATGATTAATTTATTTAAATCATGGAAAGAAGAACATCATTTAGGGTAATGAGTTGTTCGCTGAAAGTGATTGGTTTGAATTTACTTTGTCACCACTCCATTACTTGCGAAGCATTAGTGTATAATTTATCAATAAGGGCTGTTTTCAAAGACGCTGGACCTTGTGCTCTGCAAGTGACGGAACCAACACAATTTCCGTAGAATCCAATGGCTGATCGAGCTGCTGTAAACCTGTCGCTTTCAACGGTATGAAAGGCACCAATAATAGCAGAAAGAAGACTGTCGATGCCTGCTACTTTTTGTAGCAAAGAGGAGTCAAAATTGAATTTATCCATCTTATTTCCATCGATAACGGTGTTAAATTTTCCGCTGACTATTAAGGCAATATTGTATTTTTCCGATAATTTTTTCGCGTTTTCTATGACTAAATTATCATCCGAAATTTTCTGATTAGGAACCGTAATTTTCTCAGTTAAAAGGCTTGCAAGTTCGTTTGAATAGCCCCGCACAACCGAAATGTTATGATTTTTAATAAAATTCAGTGCAACATCCGTTCGATAACGACTTACACCCGCACCAACAGGGTCGAGGACGATCGGCTTGCTACTTGCATTTGCACTTTGACAAATGCGATTGCAGAGCTCAACAAAACTATCGTCCAGTTTACCCAAATTGATTACAACCGCACGCGCTAAATCAAGAAGTTCATCAATTTCTTGTTCGGCGTTGCTCATTAATGGAAATACACCGATGCTGCGTAATCCACTTGCAATCAGATCCATGGGATAGTAATTAATAATATTCAATAAGAAGGGTTTTTCTTGTTGAATCTTCATTAAAATTGTTTTGGCTTTATTGCTCATTATTACAATCCTAACCAGCGAATAAATTCATTTGTTGCTCGAAGCCTAATGGATGGTTTGGCTTCAAAATCCACGGTATAACTTTTTACGGAGGCCAGGTTTTGTGAGGGCTCTATATTGAGTCTGACTTCTTTTATTTTTCCTAAATCAACAATGTGCATTTCTGTTGCGTAATACCCTCGTACCATTTTAACGACTGGGATAACAAAATACACAGTATTGAGTGCCTCTTTGTTATTATTAATGATTAGATTTTCAAGTTCTGTATTACTCAGCGCAATGTATTCCATGTTGTTAATTTGACGTCGAAGCATTCGACCTAAAGGTGCTTTAGTATGAAATACACGCTCATAATCAACCGCTGCCATGACAAGGATTGGTTCGGTACCTAAATTTTTGCTATTAATATTGGCAAAAAGAACCGGTTCTCTTTGCTCCTGTTCTGCCGATTTGATTTCTGTATCGACAACTGCAGCATATCGAGTAGGCGACAGATTATCACAATTGAGGAATTTTGATTTAAGGAACCATTTGTCACTTGGGTAATAAATGACAAACAACGAATCGCCTTTAATCGTATTAATAATGGCTGAGGTAAGAGCAAGAGGTAGTGCAGGACATCCCCAGCTGCGGCCTGCTCTGCCGTATTTTTTGATGAAATCTTCACTTACATACCATCCGCCATGCATTACGACAGATCGATTAGAGGCATTATCATTAAAGCCAGCATCAAGCCCATCCAATTTTAAAGAAAGACCATCGCGGCCGTAGTAAGTATCTTCAGTTTTGTACACTCCGATACTGCTTGATTTGCTGTTGTATTTGTTTGAGAAACTTGTTGATAGTAGGGTTCCCGATTTAATACCGTGCGAGACATAGGTATGGAACAGCAGTTTTTTTTCATATAAATCAAACACCCACAATCGCTTTTCACTGGAAGGCAGTGAATAGTCGATAATGGTTAAAATATTGTTATGAATGACATTGTATTCATTGGCACACTTTAACGTTTTTAATACTTTCTCGATGACAGGGGTATTTAATGTACTTGCCATAAGCATGTTGGCTATTTCTGCCATGGTTTTATTGGTTGTTTGGGGAGAAATAAGCTCAGGGCTAATCATCGCTATTATTTTTATAATTCTATCGCTATCTTTATCAGTTACCGCCTTTTCGTGCAAATGTTTATGAGTGGACAGAGAAAAACAGGTCGAAGTAACTGCTAACATCCATAGCAGAGCTTTTCTCATGATATTTCCTTGATCGTGTTACTATGGGATTGCTTATATAAGGTATAGCTCAAATTTGCACAAATAGGCTATTTTGTGATGAATTGGAAATAAAAAATTCTATAGGATCGAATTGCAGTAGTTGACACTCAGTGGCGCTATGCGCCACTGAAGTTTAGAATTAGTCTTTCTTTTTCTCCATAGCGCGGATAACTTCGCCCACATATTCATATTTTATGGTAGAAATCTCAGTTTCTATGGCGAGATCAACTTTATATAATCCATTGTTAATTGCTTCGACAATCAATCGACAAGTTTTATCTTGATCATTCCACTCGGTATAGGAAGGATCAAAGCTAAGTCCTAATACTTGATGATTACCATCCACTTTCGCTTTAACCAGTGCTCCAGTTGAAAATCCTTCTACGGTTAAAAACTCGAGATCTTCCAATTTTGCCGCGATGGCATGCTCCATTTGGGCACTCTTTACCCTGATTGCTTTAGCAGTATGGGCTCCAAGGGCTTTTATGATATTCTCATCCACTATAACCCCAGCTGAATTTTTCATGAGATAATCTCCTATGAAAATTTATTTCACCGTTAATGAACGGAAAAAGACTATGAATTTGAGGGCGGCTTAGTTTGGTGTTCTTCCGTTTTTTCCTTTTCGGTCTGCAGTAGTCCATGTTTAGCCAGTATCTTCGGTAATGTAGAAGTCATCTGAACATTCACCACCGGATTATTACTCACTCCTCGCCCAAAATTATCCAGTGCAACTTTTGTCGCAACGTCTGCGATTGATTTAATATCATCGCTCTTTTTCTTTTCATCGCCACCTACTCTTGCATCAATGATTTGAACAAGAGAGCCTGTTCCATAAATCCCAGCAGAATAACAATTAGAGGTGTACATGGTGCAATGTTGAGGTTTGCAAATCGTTTCATTAATATCCTCAATCCATTTTTTTGCCTCTAACCCAGAGATCACCACTGATCCAGAGCTAGCTGGCCGTTCCTCAGTCACCTTTCTTAATGCAAAGGAAGAGTGAAAAAAAGGAGATTTTTTGTTAGTCTCTTTCGCAAAGGCTTGCTTTCTCGCAAAGCTTACCTCGAATTGCTCATCATCTTCGATCTTATGGAGTTCTTTACCAATCATTTGTTCCGGTTTAATTACCACTTTGGGTGCTTTAGGATCTTGAGTGAATGGCACGGTTTCAAAATCGCTACCAGGGAGCAACTCGTAATGCTTCTCATTATCCATATGAGTGCCTAAACCTTGAATCAATAGCGGGCTTTGCTTGATTTTGTCAAAAAGATGATGCTTGGGATTTTTTTGGGGATCGCGCACATAGCCTGGACTCTGTCGACCAACAACAAACCATTCCTTTTTATCAGCGACAACGACAGGTCTTTCTGGGAGTTCTTGGGTTGGAGAGAAATCCTCCATTTTTTTGTGAAATTCTTTATATTCAACGGCTTGCTGTGTCAAATAAGCCGCCCCCGCTCCAATCGTACCTGTTAATACTGGTTTAATAAATATACCTAATCTAGACCACACGATGACCACCTCTAAAAGTTACTAATTTAAACTAAGTATACTAATTAAACATTAAGGATTTATTATATTCATGATTAATATATAAATAACATTAAGATTTTTTTTTTGATAATAATTTATGAAAAAATTTATATATTTTTTAATCGGATGGGCAAATAAGAGTCGGATAAAAATAAAAGAAACCAATTTATAAAATTTAATTTAAAATTGACTGGATAATTATCTTTCATCGATTTTATAAATGAGTTAGAATTAACCAGAAATAAAAAAAATTTACACCTTTGATAAAAAAGCCTGCTCTTTGCCTAAAACGAAAGAGAGGAATGGCGTAATTCACGGTAATGAATGTCGGTTGAGCTTGACTCAAGAAAAGTTAATAGTTACGCAAAGTACAATGTTGGGCCAAGCCCAAATGGCTTTTACAAGTCTACTATTAGTTTAGTTAAGGAAAATGGAATGGTACAAATACGTTCAGTGATATCTTTTTTCAGTCCTAGGGAGAAGACAAGCCATAGTGCAGAAGCTTCTTTAAAACAAAAATCATCAGCGAGCGGTTATGTAGCGGATCCCATTACGGTGGATCCTAATAAAATGTGCTCTTTAGACTCTTTGAAAGAAGGGGCTACGGAGAACGCTGTTTATGAATTGATGTTTGCAACCAAGGCAGGTTTGCCTCTTCCAAATTTTCCAGTCAGCCATTCAGCCATTGCATTGCGTGATGATAAAGACCGTTTTGCTGTGTATGGTCGGCAAAGCCCCTATAATTTCACAATGTGGTTGGATAAAGGGTTTAAGATCCGCACAAAGAAAGATAATGAAATGCCTTATTTAAATAAAGGGTTTAATTTTACTGCTTACCCTACGGGCGTATTTTTTAGCAAAGAAGAAATGGAGTACTGCTTGAATGAGGCTGATCGCTTAATCAATGAAAAACAGTCTTGTAATATGGTTAATTCGAATTGCTATTCTTATTCAGTCACTGTAATGGCTTTAGCGATTCAACAATTGCTTGAACGTCCCATCTTGGATTCTGCGGCAATAAGCCGAATTATTTCCGTTATGGAAGGGCATCCATTATCGGATCATTGCGCTTTTGGTGTTTTTAATAATCCAGTTGTTGTTGATAAACTAGTTTCTGTTAATAAGCAAATTCAAGCTCGACTTGGCGCTATTGATAATAAATCCGAGGAAGATTTTTCTTTAGTTAAACAAAGTTTGGCTTTAAGCAAGAAAATAGAGGAAGAGGCGCCTAAGCTCAGAATTCTTTCTGCTTTGAGTTAAAATGCTACTAAAAGGTTACAAGAAAAAGAGTTAAAGACAACTTATTTGATTTGTTTTAATTCTAATTGTTAATATTTCGATCAATTTGGATTGACTAAACGTCTTTTATATGTAAGAATGCATCACACTAAATTCTGGTCTGCAAATCAATAATTCTAATGAGGAACCAATTTAGGTTTTAAACATTATTTTTAGAAATATGGAATCCGCAAGGAAAATTTGAAAAGTCTAAAGTAAGGAGTAGGAAACGTGCCAGGAGCAGAGTTAAAAGCAGCTGCGGGTCTAGCATTCACCATGTTAGGTAAAAGGTCTCCAATAACCAAAATTCAACCTGCAATAGGAAAAGGTTTTTCTTTTTTTAAGCGATCCTTTTCAAATGAAGCGTCATCCACAGCAAGTATTAAACCCGATATTAAACCTCCTATTGTTGTTCCTCGTGAAAAAATGCAATCATTGGAACATTGCTCAGATAATCATCATTTAGAGCTCATGTTTGCAACGAAAGAAGGATTACCTATTCGTCATTTCCCGATCAACCATTCAGCGGCAGCATTTCATGATCCCAGTAAGGATCGCTTTGCCATCTATGGACGACAAAGCCCATGGGATTTCTATAATTGGTTACGTGATGGCATTACTTTTCGCACTAAGATGGATAATGAAGCGAAATACCTGCATCCCAAGTTTCAATTTAAAGCACACCCAACAGGCGTTTTCTTATCTAAAGAAGAGGTTAATGGACTTCTTAGGAAAGCGGATGAACTCATTAATAAACCGCAGACTTGTAACATGGTTACTTCCAATTGTTATTCTGCTTCGACTACTATAATGGCTCTGGCAATAGACACTTTACTAAAAAGGCCAAAATTCAATGCAGAAGAGGTCCATAGACTCTTAACTGTGATGAGTGACCACCCTTTAGAAGATCATTTTTCTATAGGGGTGAAAAATAACATGACTGTAATGAGCACGCTAAAAACGGTTATTTCTTCAGTAAAAGAGCACACTGCCGCTATCCCTAATCCCTCTCCTGCAGAAAAAGCGTTACATCAAAAAACAATTGAACTACTTGATCATCTATTTGAAGAAAATCTGGCAGAAACTTTTCGTCATAGAGATATTTTAGGGTTTTAATCGGATTTAATAATGTCATCATTCTTCATGTAAGTTGGGCCAGGCCCAACTTACTTTGGAAGGGTGCATTATTCAAGTCAAAGAGTCTACGTTCCTGTGGGATTAACCACCTGCCCTATAAAAAGAATAATGCCTGATTTTGTATCAAATAAAACCAGTAAAAAAGGATGATTGGCATTAAATTGAATAACGGGTTGAGGAAATGCCGCGGTGGCAGTCATTATTGTCGCTGTTGCGGCCGCAGCGACTGTGCCTTTTTCATCTACTTCAATGATTGCCTTTTGTAAAATCGCAGAAATACTGAGCGGCGATTTTGTCATTCTAGAAAAATTGGCTTGATCCGTAAACGCATCTTTTAATCCCATTTTTTGAAGAGAAGTATTTAATGCATTGAAAGTTGACTCGAGTTTAAAGCGCGGAATATTGACTTGTATTTTTTGCTCTGTAGAGGCATTAATGAGTTTTGAAAATGTATTTTGATCTAAATTTCTCAGCACTTGTTGTACGGTGTAACTTCCTTTTGGGAGCAAAATGGCCAGTCTAATAGCGCTGTTTTTATAGCCTAATTGCAATATTTGCAAATGAGCATCTTCCTTGTAAAGAAACCGATCCTCTTGCTTCATCATCGGTGTTTGCACAGAAGTCCCATTCTCAAGAAGAAAAAGTGCTGTCGCCGTATCTTTAGGTTGAAAAGGCAAGGCCCATAATCCATTGAAGTAAATGGCATTGACCAAGATTAATTTGGTATCCTCTGAAATGACGCCTTGAGGTATAAGGTGCTGGATGTAATTATTTGTTTTCTTTTCAACCCAATTATTGATGGTGTTTCGCGCTTTTTCAGGTAGATTTTTAAAATCAGCTTGGTGAAATTGAGTGATTTTGGCTTGTTGTAAAGCGGTAAGAAACGCTGGAATATAAGAAAAACTACGGTCTGCCCAAAGCGCGTTTGCAATTAAGAGCACCGAGTTATTGTCATCGCTTTTACAATAAGCATCTCTCGGACAGGCATTCGATCCTAACAAATTGGCGTCAATCGCCTCTAAATTAAACTTATTTCCATTGTCTTCATTAAAATGAAGAAGCTTAGCGAGTTGTTGTTGCGTAGTACCCTGGGCACCATTCAGTAAAATAACTAAAAGGGAGGAAAGACTGTACGGTGAAAGGATGATATTTTGGTTCGGTTGTGTCACCTGTTTATAGAGATCAAATGCAAATTCGTTGAGTGCTTCTTTTTGTGTGTTGTACACCGTTGTTGTGTTGCTGTGCGTTTGTAAGGGGAAATTGAGAAAGAAAATAATAAATGATGTAACCATCCATTTCCGTGTCATGAGAGTCATCATCTTTTCTCCAAATCGATCGATTGAATGGTGAATACTTAAGCTTTCTTTTCAAATAACTGTTCATTAAGCCAAGAATGTAATTCTTGGACTATGTAATTCGCTACGTCTTCCTCGGGCATTTGTTGACACAAGCATTCGCAAATTTCAACGAATGAAGCTTGAGATTCGATTTCTTTAAGTACAAGCTGTTCTAACGGGTTAAGCTTGCAATAACGTACCTCTAACCCGCGACGCCAAACAAGCACCGACTGTGGTCGTTTAAGTTTTTTAGGGTGAGGTATTGAGTTGCCCCGACGTACTGCTTCAATGAGAGCAAGACTGTTCCAGTGAAAGCAAAGCGTCTGGCTTGAGGGATGCAGGTGGAATTTAAGACTAGGCCATTCACTTGGGGAAAGTTGCTGTAAATCGATTTCGGTTAATAGAACCGGATTGCGACTCACAACCGCCCGGGATTCTGCCCATTCGAAGGCAGCAATCTCACTTAGATAGGGTTTTTTACGATAAGGAAGTGTTTCAATCAGAAATTGACTTAAATTTTGACCGAATGTGTCGAGCGAATAGTGATAGGACGGGTAAGTGTCTGTGTATTTTTTACAGAGCTGAATGAACTTTGATTCTCCTATCACCGCAACAAGTGTGGCATAGTCGCTCATTAATATTTCTTCAAGTCTGCTATAAAATCCTTGTGCATAAATAGCAATTCTGTCCTCGATTGATCCGCGTGGTGGCGGGCATAGGTAGGGTTTAATGAGAGGCTCTAAAGTAAGCATGGAATTTTGCATTAACGTATGTAATTCATTGAGTTTCATATCTTTAAGCTCTCTTTTGTGGCGAATAGATTATTCTGCTGAATTACTTTTGCGAGCATTAATTCTTGCCATAGCTCCTCAAAGGGCGGAATATGATCATCGCGCTCAATCATTGTCGATACATTACCAAACCGATTAACCGCCTTAGCATAAAGATCCCAAACTTCAGTGATGATCGGGTGATCATGAGTATCGATAATATAATCGATACAATTTAAATGGCCTGCTAAATGGAATTGTTGAACTCGATGGATAGGCACTGAATGGATATAGTGCATAGGGTCGAAGCCGTGATTAAATGCACTCACATAAATGTTATTGATATCCAATAAAATTAAGCAATCCGAACGATTAGCAATTTCGCTAAGAAATTCCCACTCTGTCATTTCAGATTCTTTATAAGTAATGTAGCTGGATACATTTTCTAATAGTATTCGTCGCTGATAAAAATCTTGCACGTAATTTATTCGGTCGACGACATGTGCAATGGCTTTCTCAGTATAGGGTAAAGGTAATAGATCATGCATGTTCCGTTGATTAACCCCAGTCCAACACAAATGATCCGAGATCCATTGAGGGTGAATGCGATCGGCTAATTGTTTGACGCGTTTCAAATATTCATCATTGAGAGGATCGGAACTACCGATGGATAAGGAAACACCATGCATGACAAGAGGATAATTCTCACGGATTTTATCCAAGTAATAAAGGGGGGTTCCGCCGTCAACGAGGTAGTTTTCTGTTAGAATTTCAAACCAATCCACAGCAGGTAAGCGCTCTAAAATGGTGTGATAATGATCTGTTCTTAAGCCAAGTCCCATGCCTAAGGGTGAATATTTTTTTTCTTGAACGCCATTATTGTTTTCCATGGAATTCTCAGGTGACTAAGTTATAAAAATAGATGTCCCATGGGGGACATCTATGGATTAACCCCGATTAATATGAACCGCTTGAACTCTTGCAGCTGTTTTTGCTTTTGCAAGAATTAGAACTTTTGCAGCTGTTTTTACTTTTGCAGTAATTAGAGCTTTTACAGCTGTTTTTGCTTTTGCACGAATTAGAACTCTTGCAGCTGTTTTTGCTTTTGCAAGAATTAGAACTTTTACAGCTGTTTTTGCTTTTGCAAGAATTAGAGCTTTTACAGCTGTTTTTGCTTTTGCAAGAATTAGAGCTTTTACAGCTGTTGTTGCTTTTGCACGAATTAGAGCTTTTACAGCTGTTGTTGCTTTTGCAAGAATTAGAGCTTTTGCAGCTGTTTTTACTTTTGCAAGAATTAGAGCTTTTACAGCTGTTGTTGCTTTTGCAAGAATTAGAGCTTTTACAGCTGTTGCTGCTTTTGCAAGAATTAGAACTTTTACAGCTGTTTTTGCTCTTGCACGAGTTTTTTGAATCATTAGAGCCACCATAACCTGAATCAGAACCTTTAGAGTCTCCATAATCTGAATTGGTACCTCCGTAACCGGAGTTAGAGCCTCCAGAGGTGTTCGGGGTACTTCCATAACCGCCACCCCAACCAGAAGCATAAAGGCCCGAGGTGAAGAGAGTTGCTGCTGCAGTTGCGATGATGAGACTTTTCTTATCCATTTCAATCTCCATTTGTAAATAGACGAAAATCTTCTTTAAGGATAGATGAGCGATTAATTATATTCAAATTTATGACAGGACGGCGTCGTCCCGAACCGAGTGACGAAACTCCTGGATTAAGTTAGAGCCATGAATTAGGGAGATTCTTCACTGTGTGATCAGGATGACGCAGCATATAACATTACAGGGCAGCATTTCCTGAAATAAAAGCAGTTTTACCTCGTTCTTGGTAGAACAAGGCAAAAAATCCAATCACAGCAATTGCTAGAGTCAATGGAATAACACTTAAGCCATAAATAAAAGCACTAGACACGCCAGAGCCACCAAACGTATGGATTAAAAAGCCGATGCTCGTATGGAATGCATAGCCAAAACTCATGATGATCATATTAGCAATGGCAGTAGTAATGCCGGCTACCTGTTCAGGTAAGTAGGTCGATGCTTTGTAAATGGCCAAAATCTGATAAGCACTGCAAACACCTACTAAAATAAAACTCAATGCCATTGTATTTGCAGTAAATTGCTTAGAAATAAGTGCTAAAAAGACCAGCATCATTGCAATTCCAGCTCCAATAATGACACCGAGATAATTATTGGTTTTCTCGGCAATGAAACTGAGCACAGGAGCACCAAAGCACATGCCAATAAAAATCATCGAAGGCAGATAACTAGCTAGTGTTGGATCGAAGCCATAAACCCGCTTAATGAACGCGGAACCCCAAACATCGGCGAACCCCTCCAGAGGACCTACCATTAGGCCTGATAAAAGACATAATGCGATCACTTGTCGGTTGGTAAGAACTCGTTTGATATCCGCCATGATTGAATGGGGTTGAATGTCTTTTTCAATCTCGGGCACGATAAAATAAGTTAATGCAGCGAGTAAAATACCAAAAAAAGCAAAAATTTCTACTACGGTTTTATAACCAAGATGGGTGCAAAGATAACTTACTGGACCGCCGCCGTAGATTGCACCAATTAAGCCTATCGTGACCGAGAAGCTTAGCATTCGCGTAAATTGCTGTTCTTTGAATGCCATGCGAATTATTTTAAACGTGCCTAGAATTGCTGCTGAAGAACCCATACCAATTAGAGCACGACCAATCATTGGATACATCCAACGTTCTGCAAAAAGAATGGGTAGAAGGCCAATGACCGTGAGCAAAATGCAACTCGACATCACTTTTTTAGGTCCAAAACGATCTAGCATAATGCCAATGGGTAAATGCATCAGCGAGTAACCTAGATAATAGACACCGGAAAATTGGCCAAAAACCGTGGTATCAATGTGAAATTGCTGAATAAAATTATCCAGCATGATGTTAGGCATGACTCGTAAAATGTATTGATAGGCATAGAATAATGAAGCAATGATCCATATTGCCCATGCTGCAACGCGTGTAATTGATGTATTCATAACTTATCGCTTCAGTAGTGTTAGTTTAATGAAATCAACTCTAATCTTTTTATAAGAGCTGGAGGACAAAGTGTAATGAATGGCTTGAAAAGTACTCCGCTTAGCGGAGAAGCTTATGAAGAGAAGCTATAAAAGAATGTATGCGAGTAGACATGTTTTGTTTCTCACAACGAGCAAAAATCATGGTCATTCGGATCATGATATGATCATTGTAAAACGATGTCAAGTCTAAATAGTAATAGTGCAAGGGTAAATTCATCTCATTTTTGAAAATAAACGCCTTATCTTTTTGTCTATTTTATGATTTTTATGCGCGTAATAAATGCAATATAATGAGGCTAGTAGACTTGATTCCGTGCATAAAGCACGGAAAGTAGACTTTTTAGTTTTATATAGTACTATTAGAGGTGTTTACCTTGATTAATAGCGAGACTCAAAGAGGCAAAATTGTAAAGGTTATATTAAATTTTTTTTACATTTTGCAATCATCTTTTACAAGTTCGAACGAAATTGTTATGATGGGATAAAATTTCAGTTCACTCGTAAGATGATTATTTGTTTAGGAAATACAAATTAGTCATTATCCAATTAACACGTGTCTTTTGAGAGCGACTATCATGAGTTTAAATGAATATCAAAAAACAGAGTTAGAAAGGGAATACGATTCGCTGGCTCAATATGTGGAGGCCAGAGTTGCTTGGAGCGAGTTGAGACAGCATATTGTGGCGTTTTGTGAGCAAGAAGGGATAGAACTTTATCAACTTAAAGCACTTCCCAAGGAAATTGCTAAAGTGGTAATCCGTCAATTTATAGAGATTCTCCCAGGACCTTCAAGTTCCACCGTTTCGGATGGACAGGTCGCCGCCGAATTGGAGAAGCGGTTAATATGGAAAGAAGCGTTTAAAAAGCTTTGCACTGAGACAATGCTCGTTAATGATAGTTATGATGATCTAAGACACTATTTAAGCAGCAATCTTTCGGATTGGAAACAGATTAAAGAAGCGGTTATTGTTTTTTGTCTTAAAGAAGGAATAGAACTCTATAACATAAGGACTTTGCCGTATTGGCAGGCCCAATATTTACTGAGGAAGTTGGTTGATTTGATCGCAGTTCCTTTGGATAAAGACCTTCTTGGTGAAGAGCAATACACCATAAAATTGCAGGAGCGACGAATATGGAAACAGGAGTTCTTAGCCTGTAGAAAAGAAGCAGACGAGCAAATGCTTGAAGAACATAGGAATGCTGATTTAAGCGTGGGGCATCAATTCCAACGAACTGGAAAAGTGAGTCGCCAAACGTTACTCACGCTTAAGGACATGAAAGATCTTCTGGGTGTTGAGGGCTTTAACGCTGACGATACACTTAAGTCTGATCCTTTTCCCCTTGCAGAGATCGACCCTCTCGATGCAGAACCCATTCAAACCCTTATTAATCAAGTTGAGAAGGATGTATTTCTACCTATTGTGCATGATGGGCATTGGTTCTATTTGAAAAGAGAGAAAGGAGAGTGGGTTATTCACGATTCACAACCCTATGCTGATGGTAGTCATTCCTTCAGTACGGGCCATTCACTCACGCCCCGACAAGGTACTATCTATGGTCAATGCTTCGATTTTCTTGAAAAGATGCATAAACAAAATGATTTTGGAACCTTACGATACTTCACCACTGGAACCCAGTCGAATGACTATGAATGTGGCACATACGTCGTTAACGCTTGGAGACAACTAGCCAATAGGGATTACGTTGCCCAAAATCATGATCAGATTCTTTTTGAATTGCTCGATAAGCAAGTTCCCAGTTGGCGAGAAATTAAGAAAAGTAGAGAGGCAAGAGAAAATGAGCATCGATCTTCCTCTTCGAGGATGGAACCGTGGAATGAAGCACTCTTAAGTCATGGAAAGGAACCAATCCAGGACTACCCATTCCCAGTAACTAAGCTTAAAGGGTATGATCTGTCAGCAGCTCATGGTCACCGATTAGAAAGCAAGGATTCGCTAAGTAAAGTTGAGCAACCCGGTATTGGATTAGGAGGTATTACTCCGCTATTATTTGGGGAAACCGAACAAATCGACCGTCGCGGATTAGGGCAAGTAACTCAAGCCCACGCGGCAATTGGACAAACCTATACTCATTCTGGGTCCCAAAGAGTTCAGTCAGGCGCAGCGAATGAGCGCGTTGTACCTACTGGTAGAAGATCGGAGATAGATACTTCTAATGGTCGAGGTAATCTTGCTACAACTGCTTTCAAAACGCGATCATTCACCGTACCCACTGAGAGAGAGAAGGAGTTTAAGAGACGAATCGCTGTATTAGAGGAAACGCTAGAAGAGCTTTTAGACAAAGCAGCGGAGTTCGAAGAAATAAAGAAAGAGAAGATAAGAGAATATAGGGTGTTTGTAAACGAGCATGCGATTGCTGATGAAATCTCAGAACCCAATGAAACTTTGCAGCGTATGCATGAGGAAATTAAAAAATATAGATTGGCTGAGGAGGCAGCGAAAACAATCCATGGGCGTATTTCCGAGGCTTTGGATACTTATAAAGAAAACCCGTCATATCAAGCCTATATTGTTTTCCAAGGAGTAGCTGATAAAGCAATCAAAGAGAATTTACCTATTCTAGCAACGCCTCGAAATAAAGATAAAATGATTGGGTATAATATACTAGGGTTAATTGCAGGATTAGTTATTTTTTATTTTGCCTATGCGGCAATTGATTACTTCAGCGACCCTAAGCGAAGAGGTTGTTCTATATGGGCTACTCGTTCTGAAAAAATAGTCCGCGGCGTAGAAGATGCATTGGATGCATTAGATCCTGTGCAGATTCAAGTTTTTTAAGTAAATGAAGAGCGCATTCCGCGCTAGCGGAAATAGCAATACTTAGCGTTATGGCAGTAATTCAATTTCGAGGGATGTGCAATTGATTAATATTTTTTTAATCTCTTCTATCCCTAGTCCACGCAGAGAATCCATATTGGTCTTAGGGATTTGTTCTGTGTCTCCATAAAAAGCAATCGCTTTTTCCACGCTTTCTTCGCGCAGTAAGTGGAGCATGGGGTAGGGGGAGCGGTTGGTGTAGTTAGTCACCTCATCAAATCCCGCATCCGCAAAACAGTAATCAGGATGAAAAGTGGCTAATTGATAGATTCCTTCATAGTCGTTTTCAAATAAGCGGGCCTCAGCTGCATCCACAAAATCCAGGTAATGAAAAAAATCTTCAAATAGCTTAGGAAAAACTAAAAAGGTCGTCTCAATAGAAGATTCATGGTCCAATCGTTGGACCTCTACCATTAATGCCTCAAGTGCTTCTTGAAGGGTTTGTGCTCTACTGACTTGGATTTTTAAAGTACCTCGATTGACCTCTCGTTTGGCAAAAGGGCAAATATTCAATTGGATAACAAATAAGCGAATCCAATTGAGTGTGTGTTGTATTATCAATTCATCGGTTTGAGACATACTCTATTTCATGACTACAAAATCGTATAGTTTACGGCCATTTTTTTTCTTTGCCTATAATTAGTTAAGTTAAGTCACCAAGAAAAGGAATATGATGATGCCAATTTCTTATCGATTAAGTGGTTTATTTCTCATGCTCGGCGTTGCGTTTAACGGTTTTTCTTTGACTCCAGGTTCGCCTGAAGGCGTACAGTTTGTTAATGGTGAACCCGTTTCGCTTAATCAAATCGCCAATAAAACATTATTACCTTCCCCTTTTCCCATTTACGTTATTCAAAATTCGGGTGTGATTAATCATCCTTACCCTGGTGCGACCAAACTCATGTTACCGACTGACAATAGTTATACTAAGTCACCTGGGTGTTACATCGCGTGTTATTCGCATCAACCTGGAATTTATGCAGTCTCGCCAACCATTAACGTCATGGGGCAAATTCGTGTCAGTGGCTCTTATCAGGTACGTGTTTGTCAGCCGACAGGCTATGAAAATAAAGACATCAGCGCAGCAGATCAATTTAAGCGCTTATGCTCACAAAGAATAGCTTCTTGTAAAAACATCGAGTGTTGGGCTGGAGGGGATACGGGTGGGTGGTTTGGTATTCAGCAGTAGAAAGAATCAGGCGAGTGCCTTGGTCAGTGTCTTTTTATAGACAGTGCTGATTCGTTCACCTGTCCACACGTAGGTGTAGTGAGAGCTCTGAATGCAGTGACGGATACTTTTTGGTTTGAAGAGGGCAAAATTTTTATCTTCTGGCCCGACAGCGCGAACAGAGTGATAAACTAATCCTTCTTCACCTCGTTGTTTTATCTCTGCACCTAAACGTTGACTGGCTGAATAGTCGGTTAAAGCATAAAGTGGATGCTCGGATTTATTTAGACTTAACAAACTATACAAACTGGCACTGAATTCAGCGATGAGTGCTCTCATATCAATTTCTTGCGCGGGTTCCTGTGTGTAGCTTAAGAACCGCTCGCGGTGATAAACTGTTTCCGCAATTGCAGTGTCTAACGATTCTGAGGCGTAGTAAACGCCGTAATCGCCGTTCGAAAATCGACTGCCATTGGGATTGACATGGGTGAAAGCGGCCATCACGTAGCCTGCACCAGGAACGGCATAAAGTCCTTCTCCTTCTGGCACTAAGGATATATCACCAAGTTCGTCTTGAATTCTAGGGTTGGTCAATGCTTGTATTGTATACAATGCAGCAAAATCCTCTTCACTCGCGACATCCTCGAAGAGATGAATAGGAGGAAATTTAGAAGGAATCAAGCGATAACATCGCTGATGGGTGAAAACAAGCTTATGCAATCCAATGTAAAAGCCCATTATGATTTACCACCTCGCTCTGCATTAAGACGGCTAGCAACAGCCCAAAGATCCACGACGCGTCCTTGTAACATGATATCCATTGCGGATTTACCATTAAAAAAAGGAGCACGATTAGGCTTTCTAACCCAACCATAGACTGAATCGGGATTTGAAAAAAGAATTCTCAATGCGGCATGAATATTTAATAGGTACGATAGGCGTTCGGTTAAATCATGGCTGATAGACGCTTTCTCAGGCATGCTTTTGTATTTGAAAAGGGTCGAACGTTTTAGTCCAAGTAAAATTTGCATTTCTTCAGTGGTGCAATGCCATTTACGCAAAATATTCAGTACAGCCTTAAAGGCAGTATGGACTTGATGACCACTGATTTCTGTTATTTTTTTAGGCCGAATCATTGTTCCTTCTCCTACTTTGAGGATAGTTTAAATATAGACTATAAAACATAAAAAGTCTATATATAGACTATGGCTTGAAAGGAATAGCACGTCTATTTTTGATTAGGAAGTGAGCCAATTTATTTTTCCAACAAAAATTTAATCTCATCGATCATGGCGGTGATCCTTGCTTGTAGATACGCATCGTTTTTAGCTAGCGTTTTAGCGAGTTTTAATTGGCGAATCGCATCGCGTTGGCGTCCCTGAAGCAATTGACATTGGGCCTCGGTAAAATAGGCATAGCTTTTGCGATTAGCAGCCGCTTGTGCGTGGGCTAATTCTTCGCACAGCGATAAATCCTTTTTAAATTGTCTTGATCCTTTAAGCAAAACACTTGCTGCTCGTTCTGCTTGCCCCGCGGCGAGAAGGCCTCGCCCATAAGCCATTAGGGCTGCATAGTTTTCGGGATAATTACTTTGTAAAACGCTTAATCGCGCTATCGCTGGAGCAAACTGCTTAGCCCCTGTTTCGGCTTGAGCCATCGCAATTTGATAAAACAGATTATCATGATCTTGAGCAAGCAATGCATTCAAATGTGTTTCAGCCTGCTGAAATTGATTTATATTAAGCAGCGTTAATGCATACCCGTATTCACAGGCTGGATGATTTTTTTTGGGGCATTGATCACGATAATAATCGAGTAACTGCTTACTATCATTAGTCACCGAAACACGAATTATTTCCTTAAATAAGCGATAATTCAAATTATCAGGGTATTGTTTTTTAGCTAAACGGTAGCTGCGATTTTCTGCTTCGGCAATACGCTCATCATCAAGAGGGTGAGTTCGTAAAATAGCGGGTATATTGGCTGTATAGTAGTAACGCGAATTTTCCTGCATTTTTTTAAAAAAACTAACCATCGCTTTAGGGTCTAAATCAGATTTAATGAGCATATCAATACCAATCCGATCCGCTTCTTTCTCATTTGCGCGAGTAAAATTAATGTTATCTTGTGCAAACCCACTCATTGAAGCCATCAATGCGCCGGAACCTAAAGTTGGATTGATTGCGCCTAAAGCAATGGAAGCTAACATAGAGGCTATCATCGGAATTCGCATTTGTTTTTGATGCTCAATCATGTTGTAAAGATGATGAAGTCGAACGTGAGCAATTTCATGCGCCATTACTGCGGCAAGCTCGCTTTCATTTTCAGTCGCAAGGATAAGCCGAGTATTAATCCCGATATAGCCGCCAGGGCCGGCAAATGCGTTAATTTCGTTTGATTTTACAATAAAGAAATATGGCGTTGGAATGTGCGCAAAATGGGCTAATCTTCGACCTAAGTGATTAATGTATTGAGTCGCGAGAGGATTACGCTCCACACTGTCTGATTGATTAATAAGTTGCACAAATTCCTTCTCTAGCTCTTCAAGTTCGTGCGTTGAGTAAGGTGACAAAGGAAAGGCATTAAAAGGAAAAAGTTGCAAAACAGCGAGTAAGAATCCCAAACTTCTTTTAAGAAACCTTTGTCGTTTAAAACGGTGCAATAGGCTCATACGTTACTCAATTGATCGTGACGTTGGTGGAACTTAGGCAGTATATCATAATCAAGTAGGCATATATACCAGCCTAAGGAAAACCGAGTGAAGCTTGATTTCTTTGACTACTCCAGGTTATTAAGTAAAATCAGCGGTTTTTATTGAGCGTTTCGGCAAGACATAGGCTACTCATAAATTGAATAATTTGTTATCATATTAAAATTTTTCATCAGTGATTTAACTATGCACAAATACTTTATGCTGGCTGCTCTTGATCAGGCCTGGCTCGGACGAGGTAGTTGTGCACCAAATCCAAGTGTTGGTGCTGTTGCAGTTCACAAAGGCGAAATCATTGCGCGTGCTTGGCACCGAGGTGCCGGAACAGCGCATGCAGAACAACGCGTACTGGAGCAAATCCCACGAGGCATGAGTGATGTTACTTTATATGTCACGTTAGAACCTTGTAATCATTGGGGGCGAACACCTCCCTGCGTGACCGCCATTATTGACCATGGCATCGCAGAAGTGATTTATGGTTACAGTGACCCCAATCCTCTGGTTGCTGCAAACAATACGCCTGAACTTTTGCAGGCAAAAGGAGTTAATGTACTCCATTATCCATTGACAGAGATTAATGCTTTTTATCAAAGCTATCGCTATTGGACATTAACAAAAATGCCATGGGTTACGGCGAAAATAGCCCAATCGTTAGATGGTAAGATTGCGGGAAGCAACGGACAACGGTGCTATTTATCAAACACTGAATGCGCTGAGTTTACCCATTTAAAACGCTTGCATACTGATGTCATTTTAACCACTGCTCGCACGGTTAATTTGGATAATCCTTTGTTGAATGTACGTATTAAAGAGAGCGAGCAGGGTAAAGTAGTCGCAATCATCGATAGGTGTTTATCCACCAATAAAGAGGCTAAGCTATTTAAAACAGCAAAACATTGCCACTTCTTTTATGATGAAAGGTATAAGGTAGAGAGTCCTTATCCCAATTGCTCTTATCATGCAGTTCCTAGTAAAAATGGCTTACTTGATCTTACTACAATCGTTAAGCATCTAGGGCATCTTGGTTTTCATGATGTTTGGTTAGAGGCAGGCGGACAACTTTTTTCAGCAATGCATCGTGAAGCTTTAGTTCAGAGGACCTATCTCTATGTCGTCCCTCAGCTTTTAGGCAATGACGCAGTACCGGCGTTTGATGGGCACGAAATTTTTAAGAGGGAATCTAAGGTAACGTGGGAAATAAAGGCCGATAATGTGATAGCATGCTTTGATTGGCAGGAGAAGTGATGTTTACCGGAATAATAGAGCAACAAGGGGTGGTTTTAGCGAATACCTCTATAAAGAGGGCGAACCGATTGGAAATTAAGTCGCCTTTTGAAGATTTAAAAACAGGTGAAAGTATTGCCGTCAATGGCGTGTGCTTAACGTTGCTTCCAGAGCAGTGTGGGAACCTCGTTTTTGATGTATCCCCTGAAACGTTACATTTAACAACGCTAGGCCAGTTAAAGCAGGGTGATAAAGTCAATTTGGAGCGTGCAATGCAGGCTAATGCACGGTTTGGGGGGCATTATGTAAGTGGTCATATTGACACCACCGCTTGTTTTAAATCAATGATCACAGTAGGTGAATTCCTAGAAGTTATTGTTGGTGATTTTGCTGCTTGTGCTAGCATGTACCTTTTGCCTAAAGGCAGCATTACTCTGGATGGTGTCAGTTTAACGATTAATGCCGTCACGGAAGGGGATATTAAGTTAATGTTAGTCCCGCACACTTTGGCGCAGACAACTTTAGGCCAATTTAAAGTTGGCCAACGTTTAAATGTGGAATTTGATTATTTGACCCGAATCGTTGCGCATCAGCTTAAGATAACGGGACAGTTGAAGAATGAGGTTGAATTTGCATGACAGCTTTTGCAACAATTGAGCAAGCGATTGCAGCACTAAAGGCTGGTCGTATGATCATATTAGTGGACGATGAAGGGCGTGAGAATGAAGGGGATTTGGTTATTGCAGCTCAGCATGCTACCCCTGAAGCAATTAATTTTATGTCTCGCTTTGGCAGAGGCTTAATCTGTTTACCGATGACGGGTGAATACATTGATAAATTAGCATTGCCGATGATGGCAAGCAACAATCGTTCACCTTATGGTACTGCTTTTACCGTGTCTATAGAGGCCGCGAGTGGTGTATCCACAGGCATTTCGGCTAAAGACCGTGCCCACACGATCGCAGTGGCTATTTCCGAAGACAGCGGTCCTCAGGAAATCATTTCTCCTGGACATGTGTTCCCGCTACGAGCAAGGGAAAAGGGGGTGTTAGCGCGACCAGGGCAAACAGAAGGTAGCGTTGATTTAGCGCGTCTTGCAGGTCTTAAGCCAGCGGCAGTCATTTGTGAAATTATAAATGAAGATGGCACAATGAGTCGCCACAACGAACTAGTCGCCTTTTCACAATCTCATGATTTGCCGATGGTTTCAATCAAAGACCTCATCGAATATCGCATTCGGCATGAAAACTTAGTGGAAGAAGTCGCTACGACTCCGATTCCTTTACATGAGCATGGTGAGTTTTCAATGACCGTATTTCACAATGAACTTGATTCGGCTGAACATTTTGCTTTAAGCAAAGCTCCGATGGTTAAAAATCAAATTCCTCTAGTTCGTATTCATTCAGAATGCATCACCGGTGATGTTTTTGGTTCATGCAAATGCGATTGCGGTAAGCAATTGAAGCGGGCGTTGGCGCAAATTGGTAAAGAGGGAGGCATTCTTGTTTATCTACGTCAAGAAGGGCGTGGAATAGGACTGGCGAATAAATTGAAAGCCTACGCTTTACAAGAAAAAGGATATGACACAGTCGATGCTAATTTGCAGTTAGGCTTTCCTGCTGATAATCGAGATTATGCAGTTGCTTTCCAGATTTTAAAGTACTTAGGGGTGGAATCGTTAAGGTTATTGACTAATAATCCAAAAAAAGTGGAGTCTTTAGAAAACTTTGGCTTAAAAGTCTGCGAACGGTTACCTTTGGCTGTCGAGCCTACACCAGAGAATCGCGAATACTTAAGAACTAAGCAACAGAAACTTGGCCATTTGTTGGGTATTGAGTAAATAATGTATTTCTTTAGAATTAAGTGTTATTTCTTCTCCAAGTTTGTTAAAATTAAATCCCGTTTACATGCATAGCTATTTTACCGCCCACTGCGGTTTTGGCATTTCAAACGGGATCATCTTATGACGAATTATATTTTTATCACTGGCGGAGTGGTCTCTTCGTTAGGTAAAGGCATTGCTGCTGCTTCTCTAGCTGCAATCTTAGAAGCACGAGGATTGCGCGTCACCCTTATTAAACTTGATCCTTATATCAACGTTGACCCAGGTACGATGAGCCCATTTCAACATGGTGAAGTCTTTGTAACTCATGACGGCGCAGAAACAGATCTTGATCTCGGCCATTATGAGCGGTTTGTTCGAACCACAATGACTAAACGAAATAATTTCACCTCAGGTAAAATTTACGAGACGGTGATTAAGAAAGAGCGTCGCGGCGATTATTTAGGTGGTACAGTCCAAGTGATTCCTCATATCACGAATGAAATTAAACGCTCTATCAAGGAAGGGGCGGATAATTATGATATCGCGATGATAGAGATTGGCGGAACAGTAGGGGATATTGAATCATTGCCTTTTCTTGAGGCGATTCGACAAATGCGTATCGAACTGGGATCTCAGCGCTCACTCTTTATTCATTTAACGCTAGTTCCTTATATTGCGACTTCAGGTGAAACCAAAACAAAGCCTACCCAACATTCGGTAAAAGAATTACGCTCGATTGGTATTCAGCCTGATATTTTAATCTGTCGTTCAGAAAAACCTTTATCATTCGCGGATAGAGCAAAAATTGCTTTATTTACCAACGTGGAGAAAGAAGGGGTCATTCCTTTAGAAGATGCTAAGAGTATTTATCAAATTCCCATAATCCTCCATGGACAAGGCCTAGACGAAATTGTGGTGAAAAAATTAGGCTTAAACGTTAAGCCTGCTGATCTTAGCGAATGGCAACACGTTGTCGATGCTCAATCAAAACAAACAATGACAGTTAAAGTAGGCATGGTCGGTAAATATACCGAGTTAAACGATGCTTATAAATCCATTAATGAGGCTTTGATTCACGCAGGAATTCATACGCAAACTAAGGTTGAAATCGTCTATATCGACGCCGAATTAATCGAAAAACAGGGCGTTGAACCATTAACTTTAGCCTCGATTGATGCATTACTTGTCCCAGGTGGGTTTGGTGAACGTGGTATTGAAGGCAAGATCAGAGCCATTCAGTATGCACGCGAAAATAAGGTGCCTTTTTTAGGCATTTGTTTAGGTTTACAAACCGCAGTGATTGAGTTTGCTCGTCATGTAGCTGGGCTTTCCGGTGCTAATTCAACTGAATTTGATAAAAAGACTCCTTACCCTGTTATTGCCCTAATCAGTGAATGGTCAGAAGCCGATGGTAGCATGAGCTTCCGCGATGAAAATGTAGATCTTGGTGGAACCATGCGACTGGGCGCGCAGTTATGCCGGGTGGACAGAAATTCACTTGCATTTAAAATTTATAACAACACAGAGATCATTGAGCGCCATCGTCATCGTTACGAAGTAAACAATCAATTAGTTGACGTATTAATGCAACATGGTTTAAGTATTTCTGGACGTTCGGCAGACAATAACCTCGTTGAAATGATTGAACTTAAAGAACATCCCTGGTTTGTGGCTTGCCAGTTTCATCCTGAGTTTACATCGACTCCGCGTGATGGCCATCCCTTATTTCTACAATTTATTTTAGCCGCACGCGAACATCACCAAAACAAGGATAAAGAATGAAATTATGTGGTTTTGAAGTCGGTCTTGAGTCTCCATTGTTTTTAATTGCAGGGCCTTGTGTTATTGAAAGTGAGGAGTTGGCGATTGAAACCGCGGGATACCTGAAGGAAATTTGCTCACAGCTTAAATTGCCTTTTATTTACAAATCCTCTTTTGATAAGGCTAATCGCTCATCCATCAATAGCTATCGAGGCCCGGGTTTTGAAAAGGGTCTTTCTATTTTAGAGAAAGTGAGGGCACAAGTCGGTGTTCCAGTTCTCACCGATGTGCATGAGGACACGCCTTTGTTAGAGGTGGCTTCTGTGGTAGACGTGTTGCAAACCCCCGCTTTTTTGTGCCGTCAAACTAATTTTATTCAAAAAGTGGCTGCGATGAATAAACCAGTCAATATAAAAAAAGGTCAGTTCTTGGCGCCTTGGGAAATGAAGCATGTAGTTGCTAAAGCAAAGGCTTGTGGCAATGAAAGAATCATGGTTTGTGAACGTGGAGTCAGTTTCGGCTACAACAATTTAGTTTCCGACATGCGCTCACTGCAAATCATGCGCGAGACAGGATGTCCTGTGATTTATGATGCAACTCATTCCGTTCAATTACCTGGGGGTAATAATGGTGTTTCTGGTGGACAGCGTGAATTTGTTCCCGCTTTGGCAAGGGCAGCAGTAGCTGTTGGCATTTCAGGTATTTTTATGGAAACGCATCCTCAACCGGAGAAAGCCCTCAGTGATGGCCCTAATAGTTGGCCTTTATCTCAAATGAAGTCATTATTGGAAACATTAATGGCAATCGACAAAACTTCTAAGATGAGTATCTAGGCGTGGCGTCCTGAGCGAAGCGAAGGAGCCTCCTGGATGGGTTGTTGCCAAGAGTCGGGAGGTCCTTCGCTTTGCTCAGGATGACAGTTTGTCGTCCTGCCTGACAGTGGTATTGTCGTCCTGACAGTGGTTTGTCGTCCTGAGCGAAGCGAAGGATCTCCTTTGGGGGTTAGTGCCAAGAGTTGGGAGGTCCTTCGCGTTGCTCAGGATGACAGCGGTATTGTCGTCCTGACAGTGGTTTGTCGTCCTGAGCGAAGCGAAGGATCTCCTTTGGGTCTAGTGCCAAGAGTCGGGAGGTCCCTCGCTTTTGCTCGGGATGACAGCGGTATTGTCTTCCTGACAGTGGTATTGTCGTCCTGAGCGATGCGAAGGATCTCCTTGGGGGGTTACTGCCAAGAGTTGGGAGGTCCTTCGCGTTGCTCAGGATGACAGTTGGTGTTGTCGTCCCGAACGTAGTGAGGGATCTGCTTGGTGGGGCTAGTGCCAAGAGTTGGGAGGTTCTTCGCGTTGCTCAGGATGACAGTGGTATTGCCGCTCCTCACTTTGCTCGGGATGACATTGTTTTACCATTGTGTTTGTAAATAACTGTAGGGGGGTACAAAGGGAAGGAGGATTTGGCGGAGAGGCAGGGATTCGAACCCTGGGAAGGTCGCCCTTCAACGGTTTTCAAGACCGCCGCTTTCAACCGCTCAGCCACCTCTCCGACAGAGCTGAATACTATCTCAAGGTTTGATTGTTTGCAAATAATTTTTATGCATTTTTTAGGTTAGCTTTTATTCGCAAAATTCCCATGGGTGGGTATAATGGGCGGCATTTGTAACAAATTGTTTTGTAATGGGTGTTTAAATGAAACGAATTCAAAAGCTGGTCCTAACGGGGCTTGTGCTGTCTCTTACTGCCTGCAGTTGGTGGAGCAAAAACGATGAGGATAACAGTCCTTACCAGGGAATGACTGCAAAACAGTTGTATACTGAAGCTGAGCAGGCCCTCGCAAAAGGGCAGTATGATAGTGCTGCTAAACGCTTCGAGGCATTAGAATCCATGTATCCTTTTAGTGATCACGCAGAGAAAGCGCAGATGGATTTAATTTATTCCTACTACCAAAAGGGTGATTATCCTTCTGCAGCAGCGACTGCCGAACGATTTATACACCTTTATCCACGCGCTAAAAATGTTGATTATGCCTATTACATGAAAGGATTGGCGAATTTCCAGCAAACCCGGGGTACGTTGGCTAGTAGTCTTCCTATTGATGAATCGTGGCGAGATCCTGGCTCTCAATCACAAGCTTACTCAGATTTTGCGACGCTTGTGCAAAAATTCCCTGACAGCCGTTACAAAGCCAATGCACTACAACGTATGATTTATTTACGTAATATGTTTGCCCAGCGTGAACTGAATACCGCCAAATATTATTATGAGCGTAAAATGTATGTTGCTGCGGCAGAGCGCGCGAGTTATTTGATTGAAAATTATCCACAAGCACCAAGTACAAAGGAAGGTTTAGCGGTTCTTTATAGTGCTAATACTATTTTGGGTTTAAAGAAAGCCGCTGAGGATGCTTTAAAAGTTTATCAAGCAACCTATCACAGTAATCCACCTAGTGTTTCTGTTTCATAAGAGTTTAGGATGGCAGGGAAAGCGCAGCGAACTATTCGTTGTTTTCTCAGCGGTCTGTTAGTCTTATGGACTTTAGTGGATTATGCTGCGCTCTCTATTGAAGACGCGCAGCTTTTGCAGAAAGAGTATCAACAATATCAAGCTTGGGTGTTGAGTCGTAATTATCTGTTTGGTACCACTCTAAATCCAGAGCCGATTAAAGCCCTAGCGTGGCAATTGATCTATGTCGATATGTTACCCCCATCCTACCCAGAAAAAGAGAAGTTATTAGCAATTTATAAGCGCAAGTTGCTCCCTTCACAAATCAGCGAAGCCACACAGTTAGCGCAAACATTACGTCATCGCTATGGTTTGTCAAAACCCTTTACGGAAGAAGAGTTATATCAAGTTTACACCCTGCACGAGAATAACGTTTCTTGGACTGATTTTAAATTCTTGTTGCCAACCGCTGAAACGTGGGAGCATTTTGATAAATGGCTTGATTGGTTAGCGCAAAGTAATCAGCAACAGGCGCATGCAATTGATCAAATCAAACATGAATTAGATAAAGGCAAGCAATACCCAATTGTTTATGGGCAAGTAATGATCCAAGGCCCAGAACCACTTGCGATGATCAGAAGTGAAGTAAAGCTTTTAGACGAAGGATTTTTTATTGTTCATCCTGTGGGCAAAACAATTTCTTTTGCGCTACCTGGCTATAAAACAGTGACAGTATCGATAAATAAAAAACAACTTTTACAGAGCGTTCCTCCTGTCGTCCTTGTTAAGCTAGGTGGAAATAAGAAAACCGGAGTAGTAGGGCGTGTTTTGCCTTGGTCAGGTGTTGAAGGCTCGAATATTATGTTGCGCTCAGTAATGTCGGAAATTGCGAAAGATCCCTGGTATCAACCTGCAATCCCGCTGACTATAACACAGGGTGGTCAATTCTATGCAACAGGTTTATCCCCAGGCCGGTATGAATTATTTATTACTACTGGCGGAATAAACACATCCAAACAGTTTACGGTACAAGAGAATGAGATTCGGGGATTATCGTTAATTGATCTGCGGAAGATGGCTGGGCATTGATTTCAAATAGGCGATCGAATGTTAGGTCAAACGATCTAAGGTTGTGCTTTAATAGTCCCCATTCTCTACGCTCCAGAATGTAGAGAATGGAGAGTGGTGACCTACTACCTTTTTAAGCAATACAAATGTCTTTCTCTTGTTTTTCAGTGGTTTTTATTTCCGTCGATTCGTTCAGCCCTGCTAATAAATCATTGGTAAGTCCTCGCAACTCGCCGCAAAGCAGAGTTAATGCCGCGTCTCGTTGCTGATATTCTTCTTCAAGATCGCGGATTTCATTAAATTCATCGATGAGATAGTCAAGGCTTTTTAGCCGCTTAAATGTTAAATCGTGAGTTAAAGTCAGTTGAATGCGCTCGTTCCAAATCAATGAAATCTCCGCCGCGGCCAATCCTTGCGATAAAAGGGTTAAGATTTCTTCGGCAGGCAGCTCATACCCTTTGCAATTAACTCGTTTTTTTTCATTATCGAGAGAGAACAATAAACAGTCCGAGGCAAGTTGAAAAGAGGGAGGTAAAAGGGTCGGGTTGCTTAACCATTGCGCGAAACGCAAGGCTAAATTTTCATTGCACGCAAGCGGCTCAATGTGAATACCAGGAACAGATTTTCTTAATAGAGAAGTCAATTGGGAGGCTTGATTCTGACTGGATGTGTTCACAATTAATCGCTTAGTCATGCTATCCAGTAATGCAGGTAACCGTTTTTGCACACAAAATGATTTTGGCAAGAGTTCAAACTCCAAATCTTCTGCCATTTGCGCCTTTTCCGCGCGCCTCACTGTTCTTCCTTGTTCTGCCTCGATAGTCTGTATGCGCTCAGCAAGTAAGCGTTTAATCACGCCGTTGGGTAAAATTTTTTCTTCTTTCCCTAAACAAATTAACGAACAGCCGGCGACTTCTTGGACTAATTCATCCACATAAGCAGGCAACCAGCCATAAATAAAGCGTGCATGCGGAGGGCAAGGCTTTAGTTTTTCTTCGTCAAGCTGACGAGCCAGATCAACTGGCTCATGGAGTTCATATTGATAAATAAGAGCATTATTAAACCACATTTTTTATCCTTTTTCTTAAAAAACGGATGCTAACATGTTTCTAAATGGGTTGCGATTGCTTAATATAGCGACCTTAATCGTTGCGGGGGTGAAAAGAGTATGAAAGCTGCTGTTTATCTGCATAAAGCGAAACAGAATACGGTTCGGCGGGGACATCCTTGGATTTTTCCAAAGGCGATTGCAAAAACATCGGGTGAATTAGCCACGGGCGAATTGGTTGATATTTTCTCAGCAGAAGGCGAGCTTCTTGGCGTAGGAGCCTACAACGAGCATTCACTCTATCGAGTCCGTGTTTTAGCGCTTCAACACGAATCAATGGATACCCAATCGCTTTCATCGATTATTACTCAACGTTTAAGGCAAGCTTTAGCTGTAAGACAGGCGTTAAATCTTCCCAATGAAATGACCACGGCTTACCGGCTATTCAACAGTGAGGCTGATGGTTTATCAGGTTTGACTGTCGATCGGTTCGAGGATATCTCTGTTGTTGCGAGTTCTGCATACTGGGTGGAGGCAAACAAGCAGATGATTCGTCAAGGCATTCAAGCGTTATTCCCGAAAGAGGAAGTGATTTGGTTGTCCCAAGAAAAGCCACTTGCTCAAGATGGTTGGCATCAGCAAGCAGAATCGATGAGTGGAAAAAAAATTAAAGTGCTTGAGGCGGGAGTGATTTACCAAATTGATTTTTCTCAGGCGCAAAAGACAGGGTTGTTTCTTGATCAACGTGAAAATCATCAGCGTGTTGCAGCGCTTGCACAAGGTAAGCGGGTATTGGATCTTTATTCTTATACGGGCGGTTTTGCTTTGCACGCAGCGAAAGCAGGAGCTATTAAAATCACCGCAGTCGATAGTTCAGCTCAAGCAATTACACAGGCAAAAGAGAATGCGCGGTTGAATAATTTAGATATCGAGTTTATAGAGGCAGATGCTCGCGATCATTTGGCGCAAGCAGGCGATTACGATTTGATTATTCTTGACCCCCCAAAACTCGTCCCTTCACAGCGGCATTTGGAGCGTGCTAAAAATTACTATCGCTTTTTGCATCGTGAGATTTTCAAAGCGATGAAACCGGGTAGTTTACTGATGACTTGTAATTGTTCGTCTGCGTTAACGACCCAAGAATTTAGTATTTTGGTCAGTAGCCAAGCGGCTGCGGCTGGGAAACAAGCGCGGCTGCTTGGTATTTTTGGTCCAGCAAGTTGCCATCCCACCTTGGCTTCTTTCCCTGAGGGGAATTATTTAACTGCGATATTATTAGCTGTGGTTTGAAATGAAATCTTAACTTGTTAACGGTGAAAGTCTTTTTAAAGGAATTTTAGGATAAGAATATACCTACTGTATTAAATATTATAAGGTTATCGATTTTTCCTTTCTATAGTTTAGAAGGAAATGAGGGACAGATTAATATGCCCTAATTGACTAGTGTTGCTGAGCACTAAGCACTTTCAAAGCTAAGGCACAGAAAATAAATGCAGTGAATTTATTAAGCCATTTTTGGGCACTGGAGTTAGAAAAAAGACGGTCTTTTAAGTATACGAACAAAAAAACATAAAGAAAATTAATCAATGTTCCTGAAATCACAAAACAGCCGCCTAATGTTAATAGTTGCAACCAAACGGTCCCTCGTTCAATATCCACGAATTGGGGTAAAAAGGTTAAAAAGAAAATACCTACTTTGGGATTAAGTACGTTTGTAAGCACGCCATTTTTATAAGATTTCCAAACAGAAATGCTTTGTTTATTGGGAGTAATCCGTTTGCTTTTAGAGTTCAATGCTTGCCAAGCGAGGTAAAATAAATAAAAAGCGCCCATTATTTTTATTAAATTAAAAACGAAGGGAGATTGCATTAAGACACTAGATAAACCCAGGGCTGAGGCAATTGCATAAATAGCAATTCCTGTGGCGATACCAATCGTAGCAACCGCACCGTGTTTAAAGCTATTCAGGCTTTGGCTTGCGACATATAAAACGTCGCTACCTGGGGTCAAATTTAAAATAATGGTTGCAGTTAGAAAGAAGGCTAATTGAGTTGTATCAGGAAACATCGAAAGACTCCTGCAAGGAATATCTCATTTCTAAGTGCGTCATTATAATCAATACAGTTTGCTTTGCCCATCGAATTCATTTGTGCAAACATAGACTTTATCAATGTCTTTCCTGCAAACACGCTAATAATTCATAAAAGCTCAGTTCACAAGCCTGCAGCATAACAAGAAGATGGAATACCAAATCGGCTGCTTCGTTGAGTAATTCGTCGCGATTATGAGTCACAGCTGCAATGACTGTTTCCACCGCTTCTTCACCGACTTTTTGTGCGCAGCGGTTAATGCCTGAGGCTAATAATTGAGCGGTGTAACTGCTGGTGTTTCTTTCTTTTGCGCGATTTTGAATGAGCTTGATTAAGTGATCAATAAAACCAAGCGTTGTGACTATCCCTGGCTGAAAACAACTTGTGAAACCAAGATGGCATGCAGGGCCCTCGGGGATTACTTGGATTAATAGGCTATCGCCGTCACAATCAGTGGCAATCGCTTTAAGTCTCATGAAATGACTGGATGATTCGCCTTTGGTCCATAAACGTTGCTTGCTGCGGCTATAAAAAGTCACTTGTTCTCGTTGTAAAGTCATTTGCAGCGCTTCACGATTCATGTAACCCAACATTAAGACTTCGCCGCTATTGGCATGTTGGACGATGGCGGGAATAAGGCCATTCATTTTTTGCCAATCTAACTGTTCAATTTGAAATGTATTCATCATCTGACCTCAATACTATTGGCTTTTAACTGACGTTTAACTTCATCAATGGAGAGAATCTTATCGTGAAAAACGGAGGCTGCTAAAGCCCCATCAACGTTAGCCTGTTGAAACACTTTCACGAAATCTTCTGCACTTCCTGCTCCGCCAGAAGCGATTAACGGGACGAGAGAAAGATTGCGAACCAGTTGCAATTGGTGTAAATCATAACCCTTTCTTACTCCATCCGCTTGCATACAATTTAAAACAATTTCACCCGCTCCTCGTTCTTGGACTTCGCAAACCCAATCAAAGGTTTTACGTCTTGAGTTTCTTGATTTCGCCTCATCCCCGGTGTATTGATACACGTAAAAATCATCCTCAATCCATTGACTATCAATACCAATTACAACGCATTGACTGCCGAATTCTTGGCTTAATTGATTAATTAACTCAGGATTTTCCAAAGCGGGGCTATTAATGGATAGTTTATCCGCACCGGCATTAAGAATGGCTCTTGCTGTAGCCAAATCACGAATGCCACCCGCAACGGTAAAAGGAATATTGATGGCTGCAGCAACTTGATTAATCCATTGGGAACAAACAGAGCGATGATCAGCGCTGGCAGTAATATCATAAAAAACAAGCTCATCGGCTCCGCTGTTTGAATAGCGGTTAGCCAAAGATAAAATATCTCCCACTACACGGTGATTACGAAATTTGACGCCTTTAACCACTTGATTATTGGCTACATCAAGACAAGGAATAATACGTTTAGCTACCATGTTTGTCTCGCTAAATAAGACGATATATCAAAATCACTCTCATACAGCATGCGGCCTAAAATGGCTGCGGCTAATCCTAAGGTGGATAATCTTTCCAAGTCATCCACATCGCGAATTCCGCCTGAAGCTTGCCAACGAATTTGCGGGAAACGAGTGACTGCTTCACGATAAAGCTGAAAATTAGGGCCGTTCATCATGCCATCGCTTTCAATGTCTGTGCATAGAATCTGAGTGATACCCAGTTGTTGATAATAATTGGCTAATTGCCATAAATTCGTTTCTGTTGGTATTTGCCAGCCGTTGATAGCCGGTTTAGGAATGTTGTTTTTAATCTGAACATCTAAAGCCAAGACAATGTTCTCTGCTTTGATGACCTCAATAATTTGTGCTGTTAACTTGGGATTGGTGACCGCAATGCTGCCAATGACCAGTTTCTCAATGCCCGCTTGCAAACAAGTTTTCGCTGTTTCAAGGCTGCGAATACCCCCACCCACTTGTAAACACAAGCCTGGTGCATGCATGGCCTGAATGAGTGGCAGTTGTTCGACTACTCCTGATTTGGCACCATCCAAATCAACAATGTGTAGGTGCTGGGCACCTTGCAATGCATAACCTTGTGCAAGCGTAATCGGTGAGTAATCGTAAATAGAGACTTGATCAAAGCGGCCTTTACGTAAGCGTACGCATTGACCTTTGTACAAATCGATTGCTGGAATAATGATCATAATTTCTCCAACTGCAAAAAATTATTGAGTAATTTAAGCCCAGTTGCCGCAGATTTCTCTGGATGAAACTGCATTCCGTAATAATTATCGTGCTGCACAATTGCAGTAAATTCCTCGCTGTAGTGGCAATTGGCTACCGCGTGGCTGCTGCATGGTAGTGCATAACTGTGCACGAAATAAACATAATCTTCTGCAGTCAACCCTCGGGCAAGTGGCGTCTGTTGAGTCCATACGAGCTTTGACCATCCCATGTGAGGAACAGGGTAATCGGGAAGGGGAACAAAACGTTTGGCATAACCTGGTATTTGTTTTAAACAATCCACATTGCCTTCTTCACTGAACTCAAGTAATAATTGCATACCGAGGCAAATGCCCAATACAGGTTGAGTAAGCTGGCACAATACATCGATTAATTGATAGTGTTTTAAGGCTCGCATTGCTGCTGCAGCCGTGCCTACACCGGGTAAAATCACATGGGTAGCTGTAAGCAGATCATTCGCTTCATGAGTGAGTTTGTAGTGATAGCCTAAACGTTTCAGCGCATTAGTAAACGAAGCTAGGTTATTACCGCAGACATCAATGACCGCAATCATAAAACCCCCTTGGTTGAAGGCAAACTCGTGTCACAGCGAGCACAGGCTTGGCGCAGCGCACGGCCCAATGCCTTAAAACAGGCCTCAATCATGTGATGGTGATTTTGTCCTTTGACACTCACATGCAGCGTGGCGCCGAGGCTGCTTGCCAGAGAATTAAAAAAATGGGGAACCATTTCTGTTGCCATTCCACCCACAAATTCACGTGTAAATTGGCCTTCAAAAGTACAAAAATTTCGTCCACTTAAATCAATTGCAACGGTGGCGAGTGCTTCGTCCATGGGTAAAGTGAAACCATAGCGAGCAATGCCCCATTTATCACCCAGCGCTTTTTTTAAGGCTTCTCCCAAAGCAAGTGCGGTGTCTTCAATCAAGTGATGTTCATCCACTTCAGTATCACCCTGTGCCTCAACGTGTAAACTGAATCCGCCATGTTTGGCAGTTTGCTCTAACATGTGACTGAAAAAACCAATGGGAGTTTGAATGTGGCAAGGTGCTTCCGTATCTAAACTCAGACTAACCTCGATCGAGGTTTCTTTTGTCTGCCGTCTAACGGAGGCAGAGCGCTGCCGAGATAAAATAGTTTCAGCGATTTGTTTCCAGGTGTGCTCTTGGCTCACAGGCAGAAACGAAATCCCCATGTTTTGGGCCAATTCTTTATCTGTTTGCCTATCACCAATAACCCAGGATTGATTACGGTCGATCGCGTTTTCCAATAAAAAGGGATCAAGCAAACCGGTTTTGGGCTTACGGCAATTGCAATTATCGTTATCCTGATGAGGACAGATAAAGATCGCATTGAAATGAATGCCTTGTGAAGAAAATAAAGCAAGAATAAACTCATGACAACGCTGGAAAGCCGTTTGTGGAAAATGGCTTGTTCCTAAACCATCTTGATTAGAAACCATCACTAAGGTAAAACCTGCTTTGCTTAAAGAAAGTAAGGCAGGAATGACACCTTGACATAAACGAACCTTGCTCAAATCATCCACTTGAAAATCCGCAGGTTCTTCAACTAAAGTACCATCTCTATCAATAAATAATACCTTTTGCATTTCTATCCCTCCGGCTGAAACCTGCGCAATGCGGCTAATAATTGCTGGTTTTGTGCTGAATCACCCACGGTAATGCGCAACATGTTCTGCAGGGGGGCTGCAGCAAAATGTCGTACAGCAATACCTAGTTCAGCAAGCCAAGCGGCAAGTGAGGAGGCGTTAGTAGAGGCAATTAGAATAAAATTAGCACTACTGGGGTAAATTTTTTCTATCCAAGGGAATTGTTGTAATTGGGTAATTAGCCCTTGGCGTTCATTGAGAATGTCATCAATTTTGCTGGTGAACCACGCTTTATTGGCTAATGCCTGCTTAGCTAGATCGATAACGGCACTTGATAAGGTATAAGGGGGCATTGTACTTTCTATGGCTTTAATCAGTTGCGCTTGAGCAATGATGCTCCCTAATCGTAACCCAGCCAAGCCGTAAGCTTTAGACAGCGTGCGTAAAACGATTAAATTGTCAAAGAAAGACAGGAGCTCAGTCGCACTCTCTGTTTGAGCAAACTCAATATAAGCCTCGTCCACGACGATAATGGCTTTGCCTTGAAAGTATTCGCAAAGCGTTTTTATACTTGCCAAATCGAGCGCATTCCCAGTGGGATTGTTGGGTCGACAAAGCATGATAAGTTTACAATGGGGTTGCCAAAATGAAATTAGGCTTTCGATGGACAAACTAAAATCGTTTTTCGCATCCAGTGGGCAATTTAACACTTCAGCTTGTTGCAGGCGGGCATAGAATTCATACATGGGAAAAGTAGGTGGGCATTGCATGAAACAGTCTTGTCCCGGTCGGAGAAAAAGGCGCATCAACAAATCAATGCCATCATCGCTTCCCCGAGTCAAAACCAGTTGCTCGCTACTTACTTGATAATACTGGGCAAGCAATTGTTGTAACTGGTGCTGCTGGCGAATATCGGGATACTGGTTTAAGGGGACTTGACTAAAAGCCACCGGGCACCAGGGTAATTCATTCGCGTGTAAACGACAGTCTAAGTGGTCTCCACCCGGTTTATAGTTTTGCAGTGATTTTAAATCCGGACGAATTAAATCCAATACCGACATGTTAGAACTCCCCTAGTTGGTTTAAACGTAATTTAATTGCATTGGCATGTGCATCTAAGCCTTCAATGAGGGCTAAGGTTTCTGCTGCTTCGCCTAGCGATTTAACGCCTTCTGCAGTGACGGACTGCACAGTCAGTGCGTTTAAAAAATCCAGTGTACATAGCCCGCTGTGATTGCGTGCATATCCGTGAGTGGGTAATACATGATTACTTCCTGTCACATAATCCCCCATTGTCTCAGCAGCCCATTGGCCAAGAAATACAGTTCCGGCTGCGACGATGTGAGGAACTAATTCTTTGGCATTGCGGCGATTGATGATCAAATGCTCCGGTGCATAGCTGTTGATTATGTTAATTTGTTCAGCAGGGTCGGTACAAATTAAAATGGCACCCTGTTGTAAAGCTTGCTTCAGAATAGCTTGCCGCGATAACGACAGCATTTGCTGCTTAAGCTTTTGTTTGACTTTAAAGGCAAATTCCTCGCTTTCGCAAATTAAGATAACCTGAGAATCAATGCCATGCTCTGCCTGCGCAAGAAGATCAGCGGCGACAAAGTCAGGATTTGCTTCCTCATCTGCAAGAATCATCACTTCCGAGGGGCCTGCGGGCATGTCAATGGCTGCTCCATCCGAGTCTGCAGCAACCAACGTTTTCGCTTCAGTCACATAACGATTACCAGGACCAAATAATTTATCCATCTTGGGAATGGTTTCTGTTCCATAGGCCATCGCCGCGATGGCTTGGGCTCCGCCGATGCGATAAATTGTATCGATTCCACAAAGTCGAGCTGCAACTAAAAGATGGGGATCAATTTCGCCCTGATGATTAGGCGGAGTGCATAGCACCTTTAATGGGCACCCAGCCACTTGTGCGGGGATTGCTTGCATAAGCAATGAGGACACGAGCGGGGTATTATGACCGCCGGGCACATATAAGCCCACGCGGCTAATAGGTCTATAAGTACGCTCAATGACCACGCCCTCAGCAGTTGTCACCTGCTTTGCGTAAGGCATCATCGCTTGGTGATAGGTGCGAATGGTTTCTATAGCTTGATTTAAGGCAATACTGGCCTTAGAACTGATTTCTGCTTCCTTTATTATCGCAGCAGAAACCTTTAAATCTGTTAAATCAATGCCATCGAATTCGCGCGTAAAGGCAAATAACGCATCATCCCCGCGGCTTTTAACTTCGTGAATAATGGCTTGAACTTGCGTTTTAAACGAAAGAGCTTGCTTCGGCCTGCTTAACTTTTGCTGCTTTTCCTGGGTGGATAAATTTTGCCAATCGGTCGTGGTTAACATAAAATCACTCCAGCATTTTTTCAATCGGTAACACCAAAATGGAACTGGCGCCTAAAGATTGAATAGTTTCTAAGGTGTTCCAGAAAATCCCTTCGCTGGAAACAACATGTACTGCAACTTTGTCAGGATAATCAGGCAAAGGCAGAATAGTGGGGGATTCAGCGCCAGGCAAGCGTTCACAAATGCGTGCAAGGGCTGTTTTGGGGGCGTGAAAAAGAATGTATTTTCGCTCGGCAGCTTGCTGTACTGCCTGTATACGCCTTTTTAGCATGTCGAATACATCTTGTATTGCTGGGACAATGGCTTTGTCCGCCTGAATAAAAACAGCCTGGCTTACCAACACAGTCTCCACTTCAATGAGCTTATTCTCTTCAAGCGTTTGTCCAGTCGAAACCAGATCGCAAATGGCATCGGCCATGCCCATTCGCGGGGCGACCTCCACCGAGCCAGAAAGGATAAGCCTTTCCGCGCAGATTTGTTGCTCAGCTAAATATTTTGCAAGCAGAAGGGGGTAGCTTGTTGCGATCCGTTTGCCATCTAAAGATCCTGGGCCACGATAATCAAACTCTTCAGGAACAGCAATGGCAAGACGACAACGGCAGTTACCTAGATTTAAAATCGTTTTATAGCTTTTATTGGGTGATCCCAATGCGGCTTCCAATAAAACATTCTCGCCAACGATACCTCCATCGCATAAGCCATCAAAAATAAGGGTAGGGATGTCATCGTCACGGACAAACAGTAAATCGATAGGAAGATTATCGACATGCGTAAGTAATGCATTCTCTTTAAGGCGAAATTTTAACCCACAACGTTGTAACAAAGTTAGGGACTCTTGCGCTAAACGCCCTTTTTTTTGTAAGGCTAAACGTATTCTATTCACGATGGCTCCAAACGCTCTGCAATTAAGTTATAGCCACCACTGCCAAAGCTTAAGCAGCGTGCGACACGCGTGATGGTTGTCACGCTCACCCCAGTCTGTTCATGGATAGTACGATACGGAATGCCTTGACGAAGTAAAGGCACTACTTCCCAGCGATCCGCCATGGCCTCAAGCTCTGCTGGCGTGCATAAATCAGTAAAAAAAGCCAAGGCTTCGTCTGAGTTTTTAAGCAAACAGATTGCTTGCATTAAATGATGGATTGAATGGTGTTTATGCAGGTGTTGTGGTTTCATAATAATGTATTAATGTGCTATAACGTTATTGCAGTGTAACGATTCATGAGGGCTCTGTCAACAATGAATGGTATCTAGGACTGCTTAAGCGTTAACAAGCAACCAGAACTGAGCCTTCAAAGTATCGAGCGGATTATTTCTATTTTTAACTATCCCTGTGATGCTTTGGTTATCGAGGAAGAGGCGTAATAGGTAGTAAGGTTGAATCCTGTGGTTGTTGTTTTCGCTCAAAAAAGTGAAAGGCGGAAAAAGGACTATACCGGAATTCTACAGTAGATAGTGCCGGTTCATTAGGCGAGGTAGACATTTCTGAATGAGGGGTGGCACATTGCCCGGAACTTGCTTGGGAATTTTGCGACATTGCTGACCGGTTATTTTCTTCAACTATTAGATAGTGGATACAAAGGCGCTTTCTTTTTTCAAATTCTGCTTCTGCGACGCTTTGTAGCATGGGTGCTTCTTCGGATCCATTTCCCTGATCAGTATCAGCATCTTTTCCTTTTTCAAGCCTTGTTCTTTCGGCAGTCTTTTGTAAGCGGGTTGCTTCTGCAAGGTCTTGATCCTCTGAAAATTCGGCGTGGGTGTGGCCTGCTTGTAGTTCTTTTCTCAATTCGCTAACTCGACCTGATAATTGGTTCAATAGCCTGGAAATATCAGTTATTGCATTCAATTCTTCTTTAATTTTTTCTTGCAATTGATCCAATTGGTTTACCTTTTCTTGCTCCGCTAAAGGACGTTTTCCGGTGTGCGAAGAAGTGGTGGTTACGTTTGCAATAGCTGAATCGGGACTCTCAAAAGGAATCAAGCGATACCAGCTTTTGGTAAAAAGCCTGTGCAAATAATAAAAGGGCTGGCCTTCTTTATCGACAAACACGACGTTGGATTTACGGGTAAGAGTTGCGTTAGAATAAGTAAATGAAAGGGATTCATTGGTATTGTTAAGTAAACGATTTATCACATTCAATGCGATTTTTAATTTTAATGCCGTTGGAGAGTTGTCGCCAGGATCCTGAAGCGCTTTTTCTTTCGCTTCCCTAACTATTTTTGTGGTTAAGTGCTTCGAAAATAACCGGTTTAATTTTTGCTTCTGATGCGTATCGAGATAAATCTCTAGAGAAGGAATTGATTGGGAGGTCAAAATAGTCATAAAAACTCTCAAAAAGTTAAATTTTCACAAGAAGGATGTTTGCAATCAGTAGTAGTAGACGTAGGGGATGCTTTATAAAAGGAATAAAGGCGCCTTAAAACACTCGGTTTTTTATCAGGATCGAGGGGTTGATGCTGTTCAGCTGGACAACGCCCAGCCAATTTGTTAAACAGATTTGTGGGCTTAACCAATCGAAATGCGGAAGACTCTGACCGATAAGCAGCGGCTTTATCAATGGTTTCTTTTAATGTTCGAATGTCACTGGGTTTAGGAGAAGAAGTTCGAGTTGTTGCTTGAGTCTTTGGTTTTGACGGCACTTCATTCGCTTTAGACCAATCAGGATGGCAGCCCAGTAATGCAGTAGCAACAGCTTGAATCACTGGGACAGTAAACGAATTTCCAAAAAGGGACAGTGCTTTTTGTGAAGTGGTGCCTTGAGGCAGAGTGTACCAGCAAGGAAACCCTTGTAATTTTTTCATTTCATTAATTGATAACACTCGTCCTAGTTCTAATAGGGGTGTTTTGAGACCTCCGGAAGAAACTAGTGTAGGGTATTTATTGAATACACTGACTGATCGTTGCCGTGTTGCATAATTAATTAGTTTTTCTTTATCTTGATTCCTTAAGAGAATGCCTACTCCATTATAACGCAAAAAATAAGTTGTCCCGGCAATGGAGTACTCTGCAATTTTCTTCGGAGTGTCATCTTGAGCATTAGCGATGTGCATTGAATTAAGCATGATTGCTTTTTTGATACTTTCGGAAGGGGCATTGGCGGGCTCCTCCATTGAAATGATATCAAACAGCGTTAATGCATCTGCTTCGCCTTGAGGAAAAGTAAAGCTTGCAAATTTGAGCGCATACGGAGAGTCTTGCCTGACTGCTACTAAATACCAGCGCTCTCTATTTTGAGCAACACCAAAATGATGGCTCTCCAAAATCGATGATTGAACTAAATAACCGGCAGAAATTAATTGCTGCACTATATAAGCAGGTAGTGAAATCTCCTCTGAGGGCCCAGGCATGCTCTTAATGCCTTTTACATTTTCCAGAATAATGAGACTGGGTTTTTTTGCATTGATTAAATCAAGTACTATTTGGGGATGCATACCATTTTTATTATCATGGATGCCTTGACGCTTTGGATTTGCTTTGGAAAACGATTGACAAGGAAAACCAGCAATCAATAAATCAAAATCAGGGATCACCCTGGCAAAATTTTCTTTTTTTATTTGAGTAATGTCTTCATTAAACGAGGGATTTTGTGTATCACCATCCAAGAAATTAGTTGCATAACATTTTCGGGCGAATTGATTTTTCTCAGACGTAAAAACATAATTAAACTGGACAGGAGAAGTTTGAGCGATTGCTTCCCAGTGCAATTCGTCCAGCTCCAGAACCAGCATAGAGCTCCGCAACGCGGATAGGCGACTTTAGTGAATCCGTGTCCGATAAATTATTCTGCTCAGAATTCAAGATTGGTTCAGCAATAATGCTAGCTGTACTTTCGGGCGAAGCAATTGAATTTAAATTCAATTCAAATTGTTGAAGACGGGTAAATTCAGCCTGCAACTCGCAATATCGTTGCTCGAGGGTTACCCGTATGTCTTTTAAACGTCGGTATTCTTGTTCCAGCTCAACAAACTGTTCGCTAGAACTTAATCTTTTAATGGTTTTTGGGCCTTGCGGGATGGTAGTCGATGTCGCAGTGGATGCATTGTGAGTTTTTGAACCCATAATTCTCTTTAATTATCCATTTTGGCTGCCAAATGTACAAAAATGCCGGCAAATGTCAACCTTAAATCTAGGAAATACGCAGTTTCTACGAATTTTTGCGGGATTCTCCTCTTTCACAGATAAGCGTTAATTATTCACTTGACAGTCTTTCAGCTTTACGCTGAGATTGTCTTTTTTCTGTTGGAGAAAGGGAATGCTGCTGGAAAAAGATAGGTCATGTTTGTTGCTAATTGATGTGCAAGAAAAATTAACTCCCCATGTACTGCATGCTGATGCAATGGTGGAGCGTTGCCAATGGTTAATTCAATTAGCGGCAGAATTTGATGTGCCTTTGTTAGTGAGTGAACAATACCCGAAAGGTTTGGGTCCAACGGTTGAACCTTTGCGTACTTTAGCTCCTCAGGATAGCTTTATCGACAAAATTCAATTTTCCTGTTTTCGTGCTCCTGAATTTAAGCCAAGATTGCAGTCGCTCAATAAAAAACAAATGGTGTTGATAGGCATTGAGGCGCATGTCTGTGTGCTACAGACCGCCTTGGATCTCCAACGCGTAGGTTATGATGTGTATGTGGTAGTTGACGCGGTGAGTAGTCGATTTGAGCTGGATTATAAATATGGCCTTAAGCGCATGAAGCAAAATGGGGTGCATTTAGTGACATCAGAGATGGTTTTCTTTGAGTGGGTGGGACAAGCAGGGACAGCGCAATTTAAAGCGTTAAGCAAAGTGTATTTGCAATAAATTGAGAGAACGGAGCATTCTATGAACTTAGATAATCAAATCGCGGTTATCACTGGCGGCGCATCAGGAATAGGCAAAACTTGTGCACAGGAATTCGGTGAGCAAGGGGTCAAGGTTGTGGTTTGGGATAAGCAAATTGAAACCGCACCAGAAGTGGCTCTTGCCATTGCTTGTGATGTCAGTTCTGCTGAAGAGGTTGAGCGCGCAATAGAAAAGACAATTGCTCAAATGGGGATACCTAGAATTTGCATTAATTGTGCGGGAATAGCGCCAGCAAAGAAAATGTTTGGCAAAGAAGGCGCTATGCCTTTAGCCGCATTTAAACAAGTGATCGATATCAATTTAGTAGGCACATTTAATGTAATGCGCGTTGTGGCTCAGGCAATGTCACAGCTTGATCTTGAATCGAGCTCACAAGAGAGAGGGGTTATCATTAATACCGCTTCGATTGCTGCTTTTGAGGGACAAATAGGGCAAATGGCTTACAGTGCTTCAAAGGGCGGGGTGGTTGCAATGACTTTACCCGCAGCACGCGAGCTTGCCCAGCATGCGATTCGAGTCAATACTATTGCACCTGGATTAATTGCCACCCCTTTACTTCTAAATATGCCGCAAGAGGTACAGGATAACTTAGCAGCAACCGTAACCTTCCCTAAACGTTTTGGAAAGCCTGAGGAATTTGCTGCTTTAGCAATCCATATTATTGAAAATTCAATGATTAATGGTGAAGTGATTCGTTTAGATGGGGCATTACGGATGCAAGCGCGATGAAATAATAGCGCTTAACTGCCGCTAGAGACTTAGTTGGGGCTTGGCTCGACCCTTTAGAGTTGGTGTATTTATAAATTGTTGGGTCAAGGCATCGAATAAGTTCGTCAATTCAGTTAATTCCTTGGGTTAGCTGGCTAATGAATGTTGCATGTTTGCTCTTTAAGCCATGGGTTTCCTATAAAATGAATAGGGTTAGATGCAGCCATTTGTAAAATGGCACACTATGCTAACTCAATATCAGCAAGCATTTTTATTGCGATGTCATCACTGACAATTCGATAGCGACCGCTAGCAAGCTCTTCTTTGAGAAATTGTACTCTACTCTGATTCACGTCAGGTGCATTGAGAATGCATTCTTTTAATGAGGAGAGGTGCTTTGATGTATCACTCATGCTGATACTCACCTCTTCATCGATTTGAGAATGAGAAGTTGTGTTTGATGGGCCTTGTTGTACTTCTATCCGCTTGAAGTTATTTGAATCATTAAGTGGATTTACCATAACATTGCTCTCAATTGCACTCATCATGGCTATCGGCTCCTATCCTGAAATCTTTAGAAAATGTCTTAGAAAGACGCGTCCAATTATCAACCAATATCATATTTATGGAGCAAAGTCATTATGATGTTAAATAAATTTTTAAATGGTTACTCTTATTTGTTTATTTGCGCTGACTTGTGCTTTGATTATTCGCTTAGAGGATAAATTTTGCTAAGTGTTTCCCAAGCGCAATGGCTTGGGAAATGAATTATTAGTTATTGGCTTTGATTTGAGCTTTGAGCTTCACAAGTGATTTTTGTGCAGTCGCGGCAATTCTGTGCTGCCATTGCAAAGGCGCTTGTTGCTGAAGTGACGTTTTTTGCCATTTGATCGTCAGCAGCTTTATCGGCATCAGTAGTCGCTGTACTGGCATTGGTAGTGCAAGTCCAATTTGTATTCATATCCGTTTTGGTTGTGCTGGTTGAGGTAGTGCTTGTCGTTGAGGTGGTGGTTGAATCAGCCGCCATACTCATTGATGTTGCGAAAATAAAAGCACCAGCAATAGCCAAATTTAAAATTCCTTTCATGCTTTTCTCCCTTTAATTAAGTGATTGTGGATTTTATTTCCTACTTAGACAGGTTAGATTGATTAATTCCTATCGTCAAGTTGGTTGATTGAGCATTCTTTGAAAGAAGAATAAGTTTTATAATGACAAATTAAGCAACGTCAAGGCTAATGACCCATGATCCGTAAGTTTGGTTTTCTATTGTTAAGTTATTTACCCTTAATTTTTTCTCACGCTGCTCCTCATCATCCTCAAGCATTTTTGCAATCCATTAAAGGCAGTAAAGAGGAAGGAAAACAAATTGTGCAACATTTTTGCGCTAGCTGTCATGCTGCTAGCCCTTTAATTCCCCTTGGTGCCCCTCGAATTGGAGAGAAAGAGGACTGGGCGCCGAGAATTAAACGAGGTATTAACAGTTTATTTAGTCATACCGAAGAAGGGTTTAATGCGATGCCAGCGCGTGGTGGTTGCTTTGAGTGCAGTGATGAGCAGCTCATGTTAGCAATACTTTCTATGCTCCCTAAGTCGCTGAAAGCAGAGGCTTTACCGAATAAAAAAGATCATAAAATAAACAAATAGTTAAAATAATTTATAAAAAAGCCTAAATTTATTCAAATTCCTCCCGATAACATAAAAAAAAGAAGAAGGGAGGAGTCACCAATGAAAAAACAACTCATCATTGGCTCGTTGTCGGTATTAGCAGCATCGTGTGCATCAATGGATAGATCAGTGCCCATAGTTGATGATGCGGGTAATACGCATTATACAATGAGCATGAATTCTGATCACAAAGGTGCTGGTTATTTCCCTGAACATCGTGAGCCCACGGGTAGAAAAGTGTTTGTTTTCGATCCGAAAGCTACCGCTTGGGCAGCTTATGATGCTCAAGGTAACCGGGTTAAAACGGGTAGGGCTTCAGGGGGTAAAGATTTCTGCGAGGACATCGGTAGAAGCTGTCATACTGTTACCGGTACTTACCATATTTATTCTAAGAAAGGGGAGGACTGTACTTCAAGCCTCTATCCTATCGAAACGAATGGTGGTGCCCGTATGCCCTATTGTATGCACTTCAGTGGTGGTTATTCTATTCACGCTGCCTATGAAGTACCCAACTACAATGCAAGCCATGGTTGTATTCGGGTTTTACCGAGTGCAGCTAAATGGTTGAATCAAGAATTTCTGGATGTGGGTTCAACCGTTATTGTTAAGCCTTACTAGCAAATGCATGCAATACAGCATGTTAATGCTGTATTGCATGTTAATTAATTAAAGATAGCTGCTGTACTATCAGGCATTTTTTTCTTATCCGCCTCTTCTGAGGCTGGGGTTAACACAGAGTCTTCTGAACGAGTAGCTGAAGCGTTAGACTGGTTAAAAAAACTATCTCTGGACGCTGATAAGCTGATTTCATTTATCTTTTGTTTCAAAAGATAAATGTCTGTAACTTCTTTAATGGCGGTCTCAGATAAGCCGATAACATCATCGACAGGTTCTGCAAGAATGCTAACTGTATCCACTGGTCTTCCATCAAAAGGCTCAAATTTGGCGGCCAATTGCATACAAATTTCCTCATAATCAGCAGCAAGAATTTCTGTAGGGATATTCAGTTCTAGATACTCCTTAACTGTGATCGGTTTTGGTGCTGGTTTAAAGGTATACTCATCGCTTAAAAGCTCGAAGAGTTTAGGATAAGTTACTTTACTAAAACCGTGCATTCTGGCATAAGCAAACAATTGCTCATCTGATGGGAATTTAAGAAGTCTGCCTTCTTTTTCGTTATATTGGCAGATGGGTAATGACCCTGGGGAAAAACCATAAGTCTGAATGAGAAATTTTTGAATCAGCCTAATCTCGAGCAAAGATTGGTAATAGTGTTTCAATGCTTCCGAGGAGGCAGTTTCGAGATCCACTATTTTCACGAATAGACCGGCTACTGAATGTTTCCATGCATCAAGCAACACTTCGTTCATATGGCCATCATTGCCTGATTTTATTTCGGCACTTAACTCGTCTAACGTTTTAAATCCCTTTTTATTTTCAGTTAAAAAATTAATGCCTTTGCGAGCGGCCCGTTTTTCCAATTTATCTGTTCTATTGGTGTTTGCATCGATAGAGTTGACATCGTAGATGTAACATTGGTTAGCATCGAGTAGAAGGCCATAGCAGCGTCCATCAATTCCATAGGTAGGAACATATTTGCCTTTCACAAGTAAGGTTGTTGATGAAAGGCAATCGCCTCCTGGACTGCATAACAGTTTGCCTTCGGTACGCCAATCCTGTAAACCTACATAATCAGGATCTAAAATGATTCGGTTGACTGTTTTGGCAATTAAACGTGATTCAGCAAATAAAGTACCAATTGTCATAAAATACCTCAAATTCAAGCACTACATTTTTCAATGTGGTGATATAATGAGCACCACATTGATAAAATAACATGCTTAAATTAAGAGCAAATTATGCATTTATTAAGAAAACATTAAGGAGAGGAGATTTCTTATGTTTAAAAACCTTCCGTATGAAATCCTGGTACAAATTTGTAATCGACTGAACATCACAGAGGAACGATCCCTGGGTTTTTTTTCTCCAGAAGTGAAGGCTGTAACCATGGTAGAAATGCAAAGACGCCTCTTTAAAGTGCTACAAAATCCAAGTCCTAATGCGTTTTGCCAGTTTTTAGATTGCATAACAGTCGATGAAAAGACAGGTTACGCTATTTTGTTCGATTCGACTTGCAAGGATATTCTGATTAATAAACGGCCTAAAATGTTACCTCATTGGATTTTAAGTGTTGCTCAAGCACAACCTAATTTATTGCAACCGATATTGGAAGATGATGACTATCTTGAGTCATTATCCTTTTCTGAAATTAATTTTCTGTTGAAAAATCACTTTGAAAAGATCAATGATCCAGCGAGATTAACAGCGGCGATGGGCAGAAAAGTAAATGAACCTAACGATAAATCGGAGGAAATTGATAGCATTGAAGAATCGCCGGTAGAAAATAGCTTGAGAGTCCGCTAACGCGGTGGCAACGGCTCACCTTTTCTCAACGTCAATGAGTAAATAGAAAAGACGTTGAGAAAGGGGCTATTTCAGATCATTTAAATATTTTTTCAGCAAAGAATGAATTTGTTCCGGAGCGGCTTGACCTCCTGTTTGCTTCATTACTTGCCCCACAAAAAAGCCTAATAATTTGTCCTTACCGGCTCGGAAATCAACAACTTGTTGAGGATGTTGGTCAATGACTGCGCGTACTATACTTTCAAGTAAATGGTCATCTTTAATTTGTCCATAACCTTCTTTTTGAACAATCTCCTCAACGGTACCCTCGCCAGCCCATAACTTAGTGAAAATTTGTTTGGCAACTTTGACGGAGATTTTTTGCTCGACCAATAAACTTAAAAGAGGCGCGAACTTAGCTGCTGGTACTGGGGATTGTTCAAAGCCAAGATTTGCTTCATTTAATGCTGCGGCAAAACTCCCCCTAAGCCAGTTTATAATCATTTTTTCATTCGCTTGACTTAACTGCTTTACCTCACTAAAAAATTGATAAGTGGCAGGTGAAGAGAGAAGAAAATTAATATCTTCATCCTGCAGGTCTTGATTCATCTTAAGTTTTTGCCGAAGCTCTTGAGGTAAAGGAGGCATTGTTTTTCTAATTTTCTCGATGTCTTCGCGTTGAATTCGAATAGGTAATAAATCAGGATCGGGAAAATAGCGGTAATCGTTTTCATTTTCTTTTGAGCGTAAAACCTGGGTAGTATTGGAATTCGGGCAATAAAGGCGGGTTTCCTGTTGAACGGCTTGCCCACGTTCAAGCAAATCCATGTGTCTTGCTTGTTCATAGTGAATGGCTTTCTCAATGAAACGGAACGAATTAAGGTTCTTTAATTCAGTGCGCACGCCTAATTGGTTTGCACCTTGCGGTTTAAGTGAAATATTGACATCGCAGCGAAAAGAACCCTCTTGCATATTGCCATCACAAATTCCTAAAAACTGCACTAAACGATGAAGAGATCTAAGATAGGCGATTGCTTCCTCCGCGGAATATAAACAGGGGGCAGTAACAATCTCAAGAAGAGGGGTTCCCGCACGATTAAGATCGACTCCTGTATAGTGTGGATGCGCATCATGAAGTGATTTTCCCGCGTCTTCTTCGAGATGAGCTCGCACAATTTCAACTTGCTTTTCATGGCCGTCTACTTCAATGATTAAACGCCCATGAGAGAGAATAGGGCATTGGAATTGACTTATTTGATAGCCCTTAGGCAAGTCAGGATAAAAATAGTTTTTCCGCTCGAAATAGGAATGATCATTAATTTGCGCATTAATCGCTAGACCAAATTGGATCGCCATAAAGACGGCTTGCTCATTAAGCACTGGCAAAACACCCGGCAGACCTGCATCAATAAAGCTAGTCTGAGTATTAGGTGGCGCACCAAAACGTGTGGCTGTGCCTGAGAAGAGTTTGGATTTGGTTTTTAATTGAGCGTGAACTTCAAGACCAATCACAGTATCCCATGCCATAAATCACCCTTTGAAGGTAGGTCTGGCTTGGTGCCAGTCCGTACATTGTTGATAATGGTGAGCACAGTTAAGCAGTAGCGCTTCACTGAAAGGTTTGCCAATGAATTGCATGCCGATGGGCAGTCCTTGGCTAAATCCTGTCGGAATAGAAAGCGCAGGAAGGCCTGCTAAATTTGCAGCGACGGTAAACACATCCGCAAGGTAATTCTGAATTGGATCAGCGATTTTCTCACCTAATTTAAAGGCACAAGTAGGAGTAGTAGGACCTAAGATAATATCTACTTTGCTTAAGTTATCGAGCAATTCATTCTGGATTAATCGCCTAATTTTTAATGCTTGTAAGTAATAATCATCGAAATAACCTGAAGAGAGTACATGAGTACCGGTAAGAATGCGACGTTTAACTTCAATACCAAATCCTTCAGTACGCGTATGCGTAATTTGCTCCCGCAAGCTATTCCCTTTTTTGCTGCGATAGCCAAAACGTATTCCATCATAGCGCGAGAGATTCGATGACGCTTCCGCGCAGGCAATCACATAATAGCAGGGGACCCATAAAGGTTGTAATGCAAGCTCCAACTCAATAATCTCAGCACCTTCTTGTTGAAAAAGAGTAACCGCTGCATGAATGGCTTGTTGAATATCCTGTTCCACTTGTTCATGGAAGAAGCAGGAAGGCAAGCCAATACGTAATCCTTTAATAGAGTGATTCAATGAGGCTAAGTAGTCAGGAATGGGTTGATTCACTGAGGTAGAGTCATGTGCATCAAAACCAACCATGGCTTGTAGAACGAAGGCAAGATCTTCTGCGCTGGCTGCTAATGGGCCCCCTTGATCAAGACTTGAAGCAAAAGCAACCATTCCAAATCGAGAAACCAGACCGTAGGTAGGCTTAATTCCTGAAATACCACAAAATGCGGCCGGCTGTCTAATCGAGCCTCCTGTATCTGTTCCGGTCGCAAAAGGAATCAATCGAGCAGCAACAGCCGCCGCTGATCCCCCAGAAGATCCTCCAGAAACGTGTTCCTTATTCCAGGGGTTCTTTACTGGGCCAAAATAGCTATTTTCATTGGCTGAACCCATGGCAAATTCATCCATGTTGGTTTTTCCAAGGAGAATAACACCTTGCTCTTCTAATCGATTGACTACAGTGGCTTGGAAGGGAGAATAATAGTGCTCAAGCATTTTGGAACCACATGTCGTAGGCATATTTTTTGTGCAAAAAATATCTTTATGAGCCATGGGGATACCGGTCAAAGGTTTTGCTTGACCTGTTGCTAGCGATTTATCCGCCGCATCTGCAGTAATTAAAGCCTGCTCTTCATCGATGACATGAATAAAGGCATTGAGCGATTGATGATGCTGAATGCGTTTAAGATAATGCTGGGTAAGCTCCTTACTGGAAAGCTCGCGATGATGAAGCGCACGACTTAGTTCAGATAAAGAAAGCTTGTGCATAATTATTGTCCTGAATCGATGACCTTAGGAACTAAGTAAAGTCCATCTTCAAAAAGGGGAGCTATTTTCGCTAACTCTGCACTATGGTCTTTCTCCGTTACTTTATCTGCTTTTAAGCGCTGGTGTTCATCAAAGGAATGAAAGAGAGGAGCTACGCCAGAGGTGTCTATCCTGCGCAGTTGATCCACAAAATCCATGATTGCATTGACTTCTTCGGCTAATTGGCAATGATCTTCTGATTCACTGTCTAGGTAAGCAAGTTCTTCTATTTTTTTTAAATCGGTTTCAGAAACTGTCATAATAATTCCAATAAGTTGAAGGTGAGATTATACCTCGCATCGTATCAGCGAAGAAACTCTTTTAGGCATTAATCCTAGAAATGATGGCTCATGCTTAGCTAATAAAACTAAGGCATTTCAAAAGTAGGTCTTTGTGGAGGAATTGATTCCTGCAACGCTTTTACAAAATCGCTTACAGTATTCACTGGGCGACCAATAATACAATCAGCGTGCCCTTCTTTTATAAATGTTCTTAAATCGTCTCCTAAGCGTCCTTTTCTAAGAGTAGACAAGTGAGCAATTAAATCAATAGGATTTCCTTCTTTATCAAAATAATCCCCTTTTAATACACTTTTTAGTGCTTTAATGGCTGCATTTTTTTGTGTGTAACTTTTTTGAAACAACCCAAAAATGTTGATATGTAAATACTCTTTTACCTTGCCTTTTTCGTTCTTTTGTTCTTTTCGATGTTGATGGTAAGTATCAATAATTTTGTGCAACTCGTATAATTTATTCTCTTTTATCAATTCTTGATTTTCTTTCAGGTTGCGATGAGCAACAAAGGCATCAATGGCTTCAACGATGACTGTATTTTTACTTCGCAAAGCGATTTCCCTGGCTGAAAGTCCTTTCACTTTTTCTCGAGCATTTACATTCAAGTGATCGATTTTCAATAGAGCAGCAACCCCTGCAGGGTCATTTTTAATGACAGCCTCGATAAGCGGTGTGTGACCATTTTTGCTGTGCGCATTAACATCAGCTCCTGCTGCAATAAGTAAGTCAATATTCTCGACATTGCCATTTTGGACTGCACGCATTAATGGTGTAAATCCTTCATGGTCTGGCTCATTGAGGCTAGCACACGCAATGTCATCCCCTTCTTCAATATTGTCTTCTTCGCCTTGCCTCAATTCCGCTTGAATAGCTTCTGATTTACCCAAAAAGGCAGCTAAATTTAATGTATTCAAGCCTAAAGCGTCTTGAGCTTGCTTAACATTAGCGCCTTGGTCAATTAAATATCGGGCAACTTCAGGCTTTTTGTATTGAATTGCGACAATAAGGGGCATGAGCTCATGTTTTGAAAATTTAAATAAAGGCGGTTCTAAGTAATTAACATCCGCTTGTAAATCATCAACCAGGTATTTTACTGCTAAGAGGTTCCCGGCTGCCGTCGCGGATAGCAATGCCGAATTGTAATCAAAAGGTTCAGGGCTCGCCGCGTTAAGCATTTTGGCAATGTCTAATCGACCTTGAGCACAGGCTCTTTGAAAATCACTTTGAGTAGGAGTTACTCCTGCAGCCAACAAGGTTTTAACAATAGTGATGTCGCCATTAAAAATTGCTGCATTTAACGCTTTTTGGGTATAAGTATCGCTCGGGTCAAACCCATCGATACGAACAAGCAGGTCAAGAAGTGTTGCTTTATTCTGCTCTGCCGCCATAACCAATGCTGTTTTTTTGCTTTGTTCGTCAGTAAACACATGATTTGCAATTGTGTGATCTGCATCAATGACCGCTTCAAGGAGTTCGCTATCATCTTCTTTAATCGCTAGTTCGAGAAGAGTAAATAGCCTAAAGTAAGGTTTTATTTCTGAGATTAATCTTGACTCGTAAGTCACTCGTTGAATGAGCTGGTTTTGTTTTCGACTAGGCTGGTGTTGCATCAGTTGCTTCAAATAATAATGAAACACGATGGCTTCAGCGTGGTGTTGGATGGCGTTATGATGTCCTCGTGTTTTTTTAAGACGGGCTAGACGCTTATCAATTTTTTCATCGAGCACTTCTATAGACTGAGTCATCATTAATCCTCTTGTCATATAGAAATACATCCTAGCAAAAGATTATTAAGAAAAAGTTAAATGGGATAGAAGAGAGACAACCTTGCAGTGCGCGTGTTTTAAAGTAGAATGAAAGCATGTTTTTTCTATTGAGTTGGATTGATGCTGCACCAAATTAAAACCGACGGTGGTATTCATATTGAATACGAACATCATGATTTAGTTTATGAGAATGCTATAGAGCCACTTCTTGAGCGACTAGATACCCATCGCGGTGCATTATTCGCTTCCAGTTTTGAGTTCCCAGGGCGCTATACCTGTTGGGATATTGGTTTTTATAACCCACCTTTGGTGTTAATTTGTAAGAGTAATGAAATTCATGTGGAAGCATTGAATCAACGAGGTGAAATTTTATTAGCGATTGTCACTTCAGTATTGCAGTCTTCAACTGATTTGCTCATCAAAGAATGCTCTGAGCGTTTATGTCAAATAACCGTGAAACCTTCACAGCGTATTTTCAGTGAAGAAGAGCGCAGTCATCAGCCTTCGGTTTTTACTCTCTTGCGATTATTGCTCGCCTTTTTTAAAACAGAGGAACCTTATTTAGGTTTTTATGGTGCTTTTGGGTATGATTTAATTTTTCAATTTGAACACTTAGCGCAATGCAAAGAACGCCCTTCCGATCAACGTGAAATGATTTTGTATCTTCCGGATGAAATTTATGTGGTGAATCATCGCAAAGAAATTGCGTTTATTCGGCGTTATAATTTTCAACACAAAGGAAAGTCCACGCAATCATTGCCTCGCGAGGGTGAATTTAGCCCTTATAACCCTAAAAATAAGCCTATAAAAAATTGCGACCATGCGCCAGGTGAATATGCTCAACTTGTGGAATTAGCCAAACAGCGGTTTGCTTGTGGGGATTTATTTGAAGTAGTGCCAAGCCAAACGTTCTATGCGCATTGCCCTGAACAGCCTTCAACCATTTTCCGTAGAATGCGGAAAACTAATCCCTCTCCTTATGGCTTTTTTATCAACTTAGGAGAGGAGGAATATTTAGTTGGAGCCTCACCAGAAATGTATGTTCGGGTTCAAGGCAGACAAGTCGAGACTTGTCCTATTTCAGGAACGATTAAGCGGGGTTCTGATGCAATAGAAGACGCTCACAACATTCAAGTCTTATTGGATTCTGAAAAAGAGGCTTCAGAATTGACCATGTGCACTGACGTGGATCGCAATGATAAATCACGAATTTGTGAGGCAGGCTCGGTACGAGTGGTTGGCCGTCGGCAAATTGAAATGTATTCGCGTTTGATTCATACCGTTGACCATGTGATGGGTACATTGCGTGAAGGGTTTGATGCTGTGGATGCATTTTTGACACACATGTGGGTGGTTACTGTCACGGGAGCGCCTAAACTTTGGGCAATGAATTTCATTGAAAAACATGAAAAATCACCCCGCAAGTGGTACGCAGGAGCGGTAGGATGGTTTGGTTTTAACGGGAATTTAAACACAGGACTTGTCTTAAGAACGATACGCATTCAGCAGGGTATTGCAGAAGTGCGTGTTGGTGCCACCTTACTTTATGATTCGCAACCGCAGGCGGAAGAGCAGGAAACTCGCCTTAAAGCGTCTGCTTTTTTGGATATTTTGCAAAAGCCGGACAGGCAACCGCAGCAGTCCAGTGCCATGCCTAAACAAGGTTTAGGAAAAAAAGTGCTTTTAGTGGATCATCAAGATTCTTTTGTTCATACCTTAGCAAATTACGTGCGCCAAACGGGTGCAGACGTCATGACCATACGCAGCGAGCATGTGATGGATTACTTAAAGCAGGATTTCGACCTTGTTCTGCTTTCACCGGGTCCAGGACGGCCTGCTGATTTTAAAGTCGCCGAAACCATCGCAGAGGTGCTTAACCGTAAAATTCCTCTTTTTGGGGTATGCTTAGGTTTACAGGGTATTGTTGAGTATTTTGGTGGGGTATTGGATGTATTATCTTATCCAATGCATGGTAAGGCGTCTGAAATTGAAGTGAAAGACGAGTCAGGGTTATTTGCCGGTCTTGGCTCTTCTTTCACAGCTGGACGTTATCATTCTTTGTATGCTCGCCTTGCAGCCATTCCAGACGAATTAAAAGTAACTGCATTAAGTCAAGATGGTGTTGTTATGGCAGTGGAGCATCAAACCTTACCCGTATATGCTGTGCAGTTTCATCCTGAAACAATTCTATCGATGTCTAATCAAGCAGGATTGCGGATTATTTCTAATTTAATGGGACTGATTAGAGGACATGCGCGATAAATTATTGATCGTTTATAGTGTAGCGATTCTATTAGGAATAACCACAGGGATTGTGGGGTCTTTTTTTCAAATTGCAATTCATTGGTTAGATGATCGTATTGAGCAACTTCTTGCTTTCATTTCTGCGCAAGGTGCGACTGCAGGGCTCTTTTCTGCACTTATCACTATGATTTTTGCTTTTATTGCTTGGCTTATGGTTCGTTACATTTCACCAGAAGCCTCCGGAAGTGGGGTGCAAGAAATTGAAGGGGCGTTGCTTCATGAAAGACCTATTTTTTGGCGACGGCTGTTACCGGTTAAATTTGTTGCAGGAGCAATGGCCATTTCCGCCAAACTTGTTCTTGGTCGTGAAGGCCCAACGATTCAGATGGGGGGAAACCTTGGTGATATGTTTGGCGAATTGCTGCATTTCTCACAGGACAGACGAGATACTTTAATCATGGCAGGAGCTGCCGCTGGTCTTGCGACTGCATTTAATGCGCCTTTAGCGGGTGTGCTTTTCGTATTAGAAGAGCTACGAAATGAATTCAATTTTACTTTTACTAATTTTAAAACAGTTGCTATCGCTTGTGTCATGGCAACGGCCACGTTACATTTCATTATTGGGCCACAAGCCGCTATTCCCATGAATGTTTTTGCGCTTCCTAGTCTTAAATCCCTCTGGCTTTTTTTCATTCTTGGAATCATGGTGGGCTTTATAGGTATCTTGTTTAACAAGGTATTAATACTGTCTTTAAAAATTATCGATACATTCACTGTGGGTATGCGTGTTATCTATGTGCTGGTGATCGGTGCTGGGGTAGGTTTTTTAGCGTATTATCAACCTGATTGGGTAGGAGGTGGATACCGGATTATTCATCAAGCGTTAACCTTTACTCCGAGTGCTTCTGTGCTTGTTCTTATTTTGGTTATTCGATTTTTTACTACGATGCTGTGTTATTCGACTGGTGTGCCCGGAGGAATTTTTGCGCCGATGCTTGCTTTAGGTGCCTTGCTTGGTACGGCTTCCTCTTATTTATTACAAAACCTAATGCAAGACATCACGATTCATCCGGGAATGTTTGCTGTTGCGGGTATGGGTGCTTTATTTGCTGCAGCAGTGCGCGCACCGCTTACTGGTATTATTTTGGTTGTCGAAATGACTCAAAATTATTCTTTAATTTTACCTTTAATGGTGTCTTGCTTAACTTCAACTACCATTATGCAACTGGCTCGCAATGAACCTATTTACACGCAACTTTTGCGAAGAACTCTGAGAAGAGCACAGCCTAGAATTAGATATTGAAATTATCAAAGATAATCCAGAGTACTATCTTGTGAAAAGGCATCTATTATTTAGAGTACATAGTAATGAAATTTAATATTTATATTAAAATATTGACTGCGTTCTTTGTGATTTTTTTAATTCTTGTTTTGGCATTTTTTAAATATTTAAAGTCAGTTGAGAAAAAGATAGTTGTTAATGCAGGGAAAACGACGTCACAAGGGCTTTTAATTAGTTTAGAAAAAGAGTTAATTAATAACCCAAAATCAACCTGGGATTCAATAATAAAGAAAAAAACAGATAATCTTATTCATCTTATAGCAATCGACAGTCTAAAACTCACCCTGGAGCAGAATAATCAATTAAATAATGGTGAAATCATTTTTTTATCAGGTAAAACCTATCAATTTCTAAACGAGGTAATTGTAGAACATACTGCGTATAAAAAAATGGGTAATACTTCATATGCATTAGCTTACAATTTTTCAGATCCTGGCGACATTATTTTTAATTATATGAATCCTGTTTTAATACAAATCGTCCAACATTTATTATCAAAATCAAAAAATACATGGAGTAATGAACTATTACATTTAGAAAAAATATATGGTTTTCCTCTTCATGTTTATAAAATTAAAAGTAAACACTTACCTGATAATATAATTAATTCTTTATCAACAAAGCGTTTAGTATTTGAAACCAATAAAAACTCGTCACAAATTGTTATTCTCTATTATAGTTTTAGTGGTGGAATACTCAAAATAGGCCCACTCAACTATCTACCAGTTATGGCAAGAATCAGTGATGTTATGTACTATTTTATAGGGACTTTCTTTTTTTTATCCCTCTGCTTTATTGCCTTTTTTTCATTGCTTTTTGTTAGAAATATGAAAAAGGTGTATCAGATAACTAAACATTTCAGTCAAGGGAACTTTGATTTTCATCGGAAAATAGGGACTACCTCTGTTTTGTATGGGCTGTACAGAAATATCATCCAAATGGGTGAGCAATTAAAAAAACTGATTGAATCACATAAACAAATGTGCCGATTTGTCGCGCATGAAATTAGGACCCCTTTGTCAACCATACAAATGGCGACGGATAGTATCAAAAGGAAAAACGCTGAAGATGTATTGCTCAATAAACAGCTAAACAGCATACAAGAAGATATTGCAGATATGAATCGGCTGGTCAGCACTTTTTTAATTTACTCAAAAATGCATTCGAACGAATTGAAATTAATACAGTCTGAGACTGATATAATAGTATGGTTAAGAAAGTTATTAGAGTCTTATTCTTCCTCACCCTTTGAAATTACATTTCATTCTAATGAGTTAAATTCTTTGAAAGCATATATAGATCAAAATATTTTAAAACACGCAGTTACCAATTTGATTACAAATGCCATGAAATTTGCAGCGCACACTATTTCTTTAACCATTTCGCAGGATAAGAGTCATATTTTACTTCACGTAGACGATGATGGCCCAGGCTTGCCGGATGATGGTGCGGATGACATTTTTTCTGAATATACCATTGCCGAAGACTCCGGAATTGGAGATAAACATATTGGGTTAGGATTAGCTATTGTTAAAAAAGTTGTTAATCTCCACGGAGGAAAGGTCATGGCTACACAATCACCGATATTAAAAGGTGCTCGATTCACCATAGTACTTCCAGTATGCTCTTAGCGATTAAGAGTTTAGTTTTGGAAGTTGAACCCCAACTTTAGCATCTTTTGAAGTATCCATCTCTTGTTTCATCTCAACCAGTGCGTCCATAACCGCTGTTAATTTGAATTTTGCGTTTTCAAAACGTTTAGGGATAAATTCATCGTCCTCGCCATCAACCACTTCTCCAGTCCCAATGCCTTTTTCAAGAGCACTGATAACCATACTAAGCTCTGATTCAAACACCGATAATAGTTCATTATTCCCCTTTGCAGATTGCAAGATTCCATGCAACTTTTCCACTACATCTCCAGGAATATAAAGAGTGCCTTCACTACATTTGCTATATTCACGTTTCGCAATAGGTAACGAAAGCAGTTCATCAGCCTTGTGTTGACTCATCTGAAATATTTGTCTAACAGATTGTTTTAGTTCTAAGGGCGTTGGCAGCGGATCGCTCGATTTCAAAGATGCGAGAAGCTTATCACGAGCAGTTACTCTTCCATCTTTGCTATGTTCTTGCGCTGTCTCGATAGGAGTCTGTCCTTTTTCATTTCGCACTTCAAGGCTAGCACCACACTCTAATAACTTTTTAATGAGATTTAGCGGCTCTTTTCTATAGTTATAAAAATTCTGGACTGCATAGTGTAAGCTCGTCATGCCTTTTTTATCTGTACTATTAATATCAGCGCCATGTTTTAATAATAAATCAATGACGCTATCATTACTTGGGCCACCAATAAGGACTTTTCCACAACTTACTATTGCCAAATTTAACAAAGCTTTATTAGATAGAATTAACTCTCGCAAGCCTTCATGACCTTTAAATACAGAAGGTTCTTGTAAACCTAAGAGAATTTCTAGTACATCTCTATCTGTCAGTTGTTCTATAGGATCTGCCCGACCTAAGATATCACGGACACGTATTAAATAATTTTCTTGTTCTTTACCTAATATTTGGTTTTCCTGTTCAACAAACTTTGCAACATCATCTCCTTCAAATCGCAATTCTGGAAAACCATCAATTTTCTCTAAATCTTGAATAGTTAGAATATCTCGATTTAAAGCGATTTTTGCTATTTGCTCATCAGCTCCGTCTTCACCTAGAATTGCACGAGCATATTCGATGGTGTTAACTTTTAATTCTTTAGCTGTTTGTGTTGAGGCAAACAAAGATTTTCGAACGGCAACTTGGTATTCACCGTGATGAAAAATAACACTGTTTCCAGCCTTCCAAATATTTCCTGCCATCGATGTGATTGGGGATGCCGGGGAAAGGGATCGAAAGCCTGTTTGTACATCTTGCGCACCCCATGGTCCAGTTCCACCAAACGTGATTTCTGGATGTTTCGCTGATACTCTTTCTAAAAATGTTTTTTCCTGTGAGTTTGCTACAGCATTAAGTTGGTTGTCTGTATTACAACCTTCTAAAGTCACAAAAACTTCACCATGATGTGCGGGCAATGTTCGTTTAAAAGCATGTAATAAATTATCAAAATTATCATCATATAACTGCTCACTTGGGCCATGGCAATTTCCCATACCATATTCGCCACCACTAGCATGGCCCATAATAAATAATTTGGGGTTTTTCTCAAATATATTGTCTAGTTCTTCCGGTAAGTCTCGTTTGAGTTCATCCAAGCTACTATAGATTTTTGGGGATTTATCACACTGATCGAAAAAATAATACTTCAAGTCAGAGCCTTCTAAATAGGCGCCAATGGGAATAAATTGCTTGAACCTTTGTTTTAAGTGAGGATTTATCACCACACCTCTCTGATTTTCAGGGAGTGGATGATCTGGATCTGGTTTATATATTAAAATTTCTATTGCAGCGTCTTTCATGGCTCATCTCGACTATTACTTAAAAGAATAAGTTGATTTTATCAAAAACACTTGGCTCAAATGTATATATATTGTACAGGCATTTTAAAATGCTACTTTGTCGAGGGTAAATGATTATCGATTTGCGATATATTTGGTGAAGCTTTCATAACTGGACGAAACCCCCCAAGGTCGAGGCAAAAGAGTTTTTTACTATTTTTCATAAGACTTACATAAGAACGGTGGCTGTGATCTATATTTATTCCCAAGCCGCTGATACAAAAATATATCCTTTTTTATGGATTGTTTTTATACGATAGGGCTTTTTATTATTATCATTCAATGCTTTTCTTAAACGTGAGATTTTTAAATCGATACCTCTATCAACCCCATCGTATTCATGCCCGGAAAGGGCATACATAATGCTATCCCGACTCAGCAACCTATCATGGTTTTTAACCAACAAAGCAAGCATTTCAAAGTCACTGGTACTTATTGAAATTTCTTTATCAAAGAGATGAACACTCTTAGTACTAAAATTGATAGAAAAATTGCCAAATTGAAATTGATTTTGATTATTCACTAAATTGGGTCGACGTAACAATGCCTCTATTCTTGCTTTCAAAACCTCGTCTGCAACAGGTTTAGTTAAGTAGTCATCCGCTCCTAAATTTAAAGAGGATACTTCACTTTCAATATCATTAATTGCTGTTAGCATGAGTACTTTTCCTAAATACTCATCTCTAATGGTATGGCATATTTGATCCCCATTCATGCCAGGAAGCATGATATCTAATATCACTAGGCAAGGTTGCTCACGAATGATGCGATAGACCGCTCTATCACCACGTTTTTCAATAGAAACATCATAGCCTGCTTCTTGTAAGCTTTCTTTGAGGTAATTTGCTAACTTAACGTTATCTTCTACAATCAATATGGACTTATCTTTCATTCGTTTTGTCTAAGCCTCGTTCTTCTTATCTCGTCTTTTTATTTTGCTAATAAGATGACTTTTAACAATACGATAACGTTTTCGGATGCACTAAAGCTAAAAAATCTTTGCTGTTGATTTTTAATAACTCATTATGATTACCTGCATTAAAAGCTAACCATTCTTGATGTGCCAGACTGTCTGCAAGGTAGACATCCATGCCGTAGAGCTCCCCTAAAAGGGGTATAGCCCCAATTTCGCAGTCTGAAAATTTATCTTGGAATTCGTATTCATGAGCAATTTCTGCGTCTTTTGCACGAGTCTCTTTTTTAAATTCATCTAAATCTAGGCGAAGGTGGGCAGGAATTGCGACAAGTACAAACTTACCATCCAATTTGACAACAACAGACTTAGCAAAATTGCCTCCTTTAATATGGGCTGCTTGTGCGCACTGCAAAGCGGTATAGGCTCTTGGGTGGCTGACCGTTTTATAGCTTATATTGTGGTTATCCAGATAGCTCTTAATAGATGTGCTTAACATGGGAATACTCCTAAATAACCTTTCTGATTAATTATAGAACATTACATTGCTCGTCATCCTGAACACAGCACAAGGAGCTCCTCCATCAGGCTATGTCCTAAGAGTCGGGAGGTCCTTCGCTGCGCGCAAGATGATAATCATGTATATAGAGCTTATCGATTAATTACTAAAGCCAACAGGTTGCTCAAGTTTGGCCATGAAGTGTTTTGAAAAGGCTTGTGGTGTTTCTGGTATTGTTTGTAATTGATCCAGATAAACCAATTTGAAATACTTGGCATTGGCTTGCGAATTAATATCCGGATTTTCGGGAAAGTACTTAAGAAGAGGAAGAAAAGCAGACTGGCCTATCACATAGCGTTTATCTCGGTTTTTAGGTGATAGACCCCAGACATTTTGGTAGCTAATGGCTTCTGTTTCCTGGTTATTCAGTTTTTTATTGCCCACATACAACATGACATGACCACCAATATAGATAAGTGTCATCAATGGATGACCTTTTTCTTTAAGCACTGCAAGGCGTTGATCCATATCGCTTTGAGATAAATCGAGGGAGGCGCTTAATTGTCCTTGTGCTCCCGAATTTCTTGGTAGCCATAGGCCAAAAGGAGTGAAAATGCTTTTCATCTCTTGGGAGCAGTCATTAAAAAAGAAAGTACTTCCCCAGCCATAGGGGCGATTCTTTAATTGCCTGAGAATTTTAACAAGATTTTTTTTCGATGCCGCTAAGGGCATTACTTCGGCGTTGTGAGATTGAACGACGGCGGTTTTAATGATCGCCTGATTATGCTCGTTTTTAACAGGGATTAAGAGAGATGTTTTTTGCGTATTGCGTTGAGCAAGAGGGAATACAGCCCCAACGTATCCTGTAAAACGGAAATTACCCTTTGTATCAACAATACTAGCCTCCGTTTTAGTGATTGCAACCAGATTTTTTTGTGCGGCTTGCTGCCATAGATTAATAAATTGACTCGAGACATAAGCAATATCACTGCTTTTTACCCAAGCAAAATAGGCATCTGGGGTAAGAACTAATGACCATGCTTTATCCTGTGAAGTACTGACCACATAAAGCGGTGTCCCAGCCCAAATGGCGGACTCTTGTAAGTTATCAAAAGGAAAGCCTTGACCTGGAAGACTCACATGATAAAAATCTGGCGCAGAGTCTGGCAAAGCGCGAGCCAGAGTATTCGTTACAGCGATGGCTTTATTTTCTTCTTTGAAATTACTGGCTAAAAGGGCATCTAGGGCCATATTGCGTTTGATTTTATTCCACCATAATTGGGTTTTTTCTTTAAAATTTTCGGAATAATGACGATCGATAGGCGCTTTATTTTGATTGTTGAAATCGTCTAGGATTTGCGGTTCAACTTTCTGCACTATTGGGAGAACCGATTTAACCATCTGTTCACTCCATGGAGAAAGTCCTTGAGCATCACTAGCATAATAGTGATTGTAGAATTGTTTTAATTGTTTTTTTTGATAATTTTCGCTGAGAATCGAGGTGGAATAATCCTCACTGTCTGTTGGCAAATAATCATTGCTATTTTGGCTGTAGGTCTCTAAAGGAAAATCATAAATAGGCACATCAATGGCAAAGGATAAAGAATAAACCAGCATCAAACCAATTAAGATCAATGACTTAAAAAGATTTTTATTCAACATAATCAAGCTATTCTATAAAAAATGGCCCTCATTCTACCATAAAAATTGCTTTTTTTGGCAAAAAAAGAAGACGAATTGCAATGGTAATGAGCAATTATTAATAAAAAAGTGATAGCAATACCCAATTAATCCATACGGATAACAATTTTGCCAAAATGCGCGCTGCTTCTCATGCGAGCATGGGCTTGTTCAATTTCAGCAAATTCAAACACCGAATCAATGATCGGCATAATGTGTTTATTGAGCAAGGGCGTAGCCCAATGTTCTTGCGCTGATTTCCACAGTGCTGCTTTTTCAGAAAGCGATTGGGATCGCAATACAAAGCCTATAATGTGTAGGCGCTTTCTCATTAATGTGGCCAGATTACATTCCACTTTATGCCCTTGCATGGAGGCGATCTGTATTAGTTTGCCTTTTGGTTTGAGCAAATCTAAATGTTTAGGAAAATAAGAACCCCCAATAAAATCCACTACTAAGTTAACGGATTCTGTATTAATTAGCTCGGCAAAATCGTCTTCTTTATAGTTAATGATGATTTGCGCACCCAGCTGTTTTGCTTTTTCCATCTTGTCTGGATGACTTGCGGTAGTGATTACCTTCGCTCCAATATGGTTTGCCATCTGAATTGCGAAAGAGGAAATCCCACTACCAGCGGCATGGATAAGCAGGGTTTGCCCTTGTTTTAATTGGCCGATTGAAAATACCGTGGCATGGGCAGTGATTAAGGCCTCTGGGATAGCTGCAGCATAATCAAAACTCCAGTCTTTAGGGATGGGTGCTGCGAGGGAGTGATGCAGGCAACAATAATCGGCATAGCCTCCGCTACCCACTAACCCATACACGCGATCACCCACATTAAAATTTTTAACATGAGTCCCAAGTGCGACCACCTCGCCGGCAATTTCCAGCCCAGGAATAGCCGATTCGCCGGGTGGAGGTGGGTATTTACCTTGCCTTTGCATTAAATCGGCACGATTTATCCCAGCTGCTTTGACTCGAACTAAGAGTTGATCGTTGTTATAGCTAGGCTTGTCTTGCTCTTGTAGGATTAAACGACTTTCTTGTCCAGGGGTATCGATGGCTACGTAACGCATAAAATTCCTAAGAATAGTTTGAAAAGTTATATTGATAACTCATTTGCGTTGATTGAACAATAGAATGGATTTTTTATAGGAGAATTGGAATAGAATGGACAGAGCGAATCAAAAACCTCTCTTTAACCTAGCGTTTTAAAGTTTCTTAGGGTTATACTTTTTGCTCACGCGAGCAACTTGGTTGTTTGATGGCAAAATACACGAAGCATAAGAAATTGGCGCTTTTCTTTATTTCTTTCCAATTAATAATTACTGTTTTATTTTTTATTTGGCCTGCCTTTTCTGCTTTAATCGAATCGGTTTTTTTTAGCGACTCATTTGGTCTGTACCATCGTTTTGCGGCTTTAACCAATTTCCTTGATTTATTGCAAGACCCGGATTATGGTAAGGCATTAGGGATTACTTTAGTAGTCGCTTTTTGCGTTACTTTAACCACCATGAGTCTTGGGCTGCTATTGGCTACCGTGCTCCAAGGCCGAGGTAAAAGCCAAAAAATGTATAAGTCTTTGCTTTTGTGGCCTTATGCTGTTGCTCCAGCCGTGGCAGCGATTTTGTGGCGTTTTCTTTGTCAACCTACGATGGGGTGGTTAGCTCATGGCTTGCAAAGCATAGGCGTCCATTTTAATTACCTGACTCATGCTAACCAGGCTTTACTTGTCATTATCCTAACCGCCAGTTGGCAACAGTTTAGCTATAATTTTCTTTTTTTCTTTGCTGCATTAAAAGCCATTCCTCAGTCTTTGTTAGAAGCAGCGATTTTGGATGGGGCGTCTGCTTGGCGACGTTTTTGGCAAATCATTTTTCCTCTTCTTTCTCCGACAACGTTCTTTTTGCTTGTCATGAATTTAATTTATGCATTTTTTGATACATTCGGTATTATTGATGTCATGACGCATGGGGGGCCAGGTAACAGTACTACGACACTCATTTATAAAGTGTACAAAGATGGCTTTGTGGGTATGGATCCAGGTAGCTCATCCGCCCAATCAGTCATGCTGATGGGGATAGTCATTGCGCTCACACTGTTTCAGTTTCGCTACCTTGAAAAAAAGGTGCATTACGAATGAAACGTTTACGCCAGGTACTTGCTCATAGCTTATTAATTGGGTTTATTATTTTCTTGTTTCTTCCTCTTTATTTAGCGCTTGTGGCTGCTAGCCATGAAGGTTCCGCAATGATGCATGCTCCTCTACCTGTATGGCCTGGTACCGCGTTATTTCATAACATTAAGACCGTACTGACTGAAGGATTAGTGGCAACAGGAGGACAACCGATAGGGCAGTTGTTATTAAATAGTTTTCTGATGGCTGTTTTAATTGCATTGGGTAAAATTATTTTTGCCTTGTTTTCGGCATTTGCTCTGGTTTATTTTGAACTTCCATTGAAACGGTTCTTTTTTGCTATTATTTTCTCAACCATGATGTTGCCAGTGGAGGTTCGTATTGTGCCTACCTTTCAGGTCATTGCCTCGTTTTCTTGGTTGAATACATTTGCAGGGCTTACATTACCGTTGATGGCTTCCGCAACTGCAACTTTTTTATTTAGGCAATTTTTCAAAACGGTGCCGAAAGAACTTGTTGATGCAGCAAAATTGGATGGAGCCGGGCCCGTACGTTTTTTTCTCGATATTCTTCTCCCTTTATCAAAAACGCAAATTGCTGCTTTATTTATTATCCTCTTTGTCTATGGCTGGAATCAGTACCTCTGGCCTTTGGTTATTACGACTGAGACTGATATGGCCACCATTGTAATGGGGATTCGTTATTTGGCAGGTGTTGCTGATCAAATTCCCCAATGGCACTACATTATGACCGTTGCATTGATTGCGCTGTTGCCGCCTTGTTTAGTGGTGGTAACCATGCAACGTTGGTTTGAAAAGGGGTTAACGCATTAAATGGCAATCGTCAATTTAATAGAAGTGAGCAAATACCGTGGCCAACAACTTATCTTGGATCAAATTAATTTGCAGATTAATAAAGGGGAGTTCGTGGCGGTTGTTGGCCCTTCAGGCTGTGGTAAATCCACGCTGCTTCGTTTGGTGGCCGGCTTGGATGAGGTAAGTAGCGGTAATATTTTAATTAATAATCAGTGCGTTAATGCGATTCCACCTGCCAAAAGGGATATGTCCATGGTTTTTCAAAGCTATGCCCTTTATCCACACATGTCTGTTTTTGATAACATGGCTTACGGTTTAAAGATGCGTGGAGTGAAGCGCAACCAAATCCGACAAAAAGTAACCGAAGTCGCGTCTTTACTGCAATTAGGTGATTACTTAACACGTAAACCCGCGGAGCTTTCAGGTGGCCAACGACAGCGTGTTGCGATGGGTAGAGCTATTGTCCGCTCTCCTGCCGTGTTTTTATTTGATGAGCCGTTATCAAATCTTGATGCAAAATTACGTAGCGAAATGCGTCAAGAGATCAAAAAACTGCATCAGCAGTTAAAGACAACTTCGCTTTATGTGACTCACGATCAAACCGAAGCCATGACTCTGGCTTCAAGAATTCTTGTATTAAATAAAGGAAAAGTAGAACAAATTGATACCCCACAAAATTTATATCAGCGACCCGCTTCGCTTTTTGTGGCAGGGTTTACTGGTCATTATCCCATTAATTTTTTACCAGCAAAAATTAATCGGAGTTGCCAGAAAATAATGACTGATATTGGTATTGAGCTACCATTACCTAAAATGACCGAGTTTCTTGCTTGCGGAGAAGAGGTAGTTTTGGGGATCAGGCCTGAGCATTTGACGATTGCACCAAGAAATAAAGAAGGCGCAATTTTAGTAAAAGTAGAATATATTGATGATATGGGTGCGGATAAATTGATCCAAGTTTCAAGTCAATGTGGGAAAGCACGATTTGCAGTAAGAACATCAACCGATATTGAAGTGATTGATAACCAACTCGCTGTAGAACTAATTGTAAATAAGGCAAATTTATTTCATCAAAAAACAGGTTTGCGTTTGGGAGGCTGGCATGGCTGAAGATAAGACAGCATTACGAGAAATCGATAAACCTTTTTATCGCTATTGGCAGGCTTTGTACCATTCTTTTTTTAATAATGAGTTATATGTTGACGTGGGTAAGCGGTGGAAGGGATTAGGAATTGGCTATTTGCTCCTTTTGATGTTTGTGGTGACGCTCCCTTTTTCATTGCGAGTAGCAGCAGATTTTAATCGCTTTTTTGTTGAGGATTTGGTCCAACCGCTGCAGCAGCTCCCCACACTGTATATACAGAATGGGACTGTAAGTTTGGACAAACCAATGCCTTACATGATAAAAAACAAGCAAAATCAGGTGGTGGCCATTGTTGATACCACCGGCACAGTCAAGACGATAGATAAAACCTATCCTTTTTTAAATATTCTCATCACAAAAGATAAACTTTTCTATCGATTTCCTTCGCCGCAATTTTTCTTTAACACAAGCGGTGTGCAAAATCCTGTAAGCCCTATTTATGTTTATCCTTTTAATGAGCATAGTAATTCCGTTTTTGATGGAAAGGAGTGGGTTAAAGCATCAGGAATGACGAATCTAAAAATCTTTTTTGCAATTTTGATTTATCCGACTGTCGCTTTGATTTTTTTTGCTATGTTCCTCATTCTTTTGCTTGCGTTTGCTTTGATGGGACAATTCATTGCAAAATTATTCAAATTTTCCATTAGTTACCCGCAATCCTGCCGTTTAGCGATGGTTAGTATTACCCCCTTCATGGTTGTCCTCTGGATTCTTTTGACATTAGGACGCTTTTCCAACCAATACGGATTTTTTATGCCACTGATTTTTATTATTTATTTTAGTTATGCTGTAGTATCACTTAAAAGGGAAAGCCAGAAACTGGTGGTTGCGTGAGAGAATTAATCCATTTTGCACACGGTAATGGATTTCCATCACCTTGTTACAGGCAATTATTGAATGGGTTAGAGGCTCGTTATGACTGTTGTTATATCGATCGAATCGGGCATAACCCTCAATTTCCGGTTACTGAAAATTGGCATTATTTAGTTGATGAGGTGATCAACAGCATTAAGGAGCAAAGTAGACAACCTGTGATTGCGGTGGGGCACTCTTTAGGTGGTGTACTAAGTCTTCTTGCAGCAATAGAGCAGCCATCGTTGTTTAGAGCAGTCATTATGCTTGATTCGCCGTTAATTGGTCGCTTTAAGTCAAGTATGGTGCGGTTGGCAAAAGCATTAGGAGTCATTGATCGAGTGACACCGGCTGCACGGACACGTGGACGCAGAAAACATTGGCAAAGTAGAGAACAGCTTATTGCTTATCTGCGAACCAGGGTGTTGTTTAGAACATTTACCGATGAATGTTTACAAGATTATATTGATTACGGATTAAAAAAAACGGAAGACGGCTACGTGCTGCGGTTTGATCGCCACATTGAATATTTAATTTACCGGACAATACCTCACACTTTATCCGAGTACGAAGGCCGACTTGTAGTTCCATCTGCATTAATTTACGGCGACAAAAGTAATGTGGTGGACAGGCTTGATATTCGTTACATGGAGAAACATTACAATATACCCGGCTATCAAACGAAGGGTACGCATATGTTTCCCATGGAGTATCCAGCCCAAGTGGCGAAGCAAATCCTCAGCCATTTGGATGCTATACTGAATTGATGAATTGTTGCTCATTAAGGATTGATTACTAGAGGCTCCTGTGCCCGAAAGCAGTAGGTTACCGTGGAAAATACTGAATTGTTGACTGATAAGGAGAAAACAGTGTTGCATAGTCTGATTATTCTGGCCGTTATATTGGGAGTTCTCTTATTAATAACCCGGCAAGCGTCGATCATGGTCTGGACGATCAGCTACGCGATATTTGCTCTATTGATTGAGCGCTATGGTTCACCGGGTTTAATTGCTCAATTTTTCCTGTGGGCAGTGTTTGCAATGCTTGTCTTCAGTTCAATAAAACCATTGCGTAGAAATCTAGTATCTAAGCGGCTTTTTGCCGTTATAAGTAAAGCAATGCCTGCTATGTCAGCAACTGAGCGTGAAGCTTTGGAAGCTGGAACTGTCAGCTGGGAAGGGGATTTATTCAGTGGATCACCCGATTTTAATGCGTTGCTTAATGCTCCAACAGTGAAACTCACCGCTGAAGAGCAAGCGTTCATGGATGGACCTGTCAATGAATTATGCCGAATGATCGACGATTGGGATATTACCCACGTTCGCACTGATATGCCTCCAGAGATGTGGCAATTCCTCAAGGAGAAGGGGTTTTTTGGCATGATCATTCCTAAAGAGTATGGAGGACTTGATTTTTCTGCCACAGCGCAAGTGGCTATTTTAGCGCGAATTTATGGCCGCTCAGTCACTGTCGGAAGTACTGTTTCTGTTCCTAATTCCCTTGGACCTGCTGAATTACTCTTAAAATACGGCACCAGAGAACAAAAAGAGTATTATTTGCCTCGGTTAGCTGATGGACGAGAAATCCCTTGTTTTGCCTTAACGGGACCTAATGCAGGATCAGATGCAGCCTCTATACCAGATAAAGGGGTAATAGGTCGGCAAACTGTCAATGGTCAGGAGGTATTGGGAATTCGCTTAACTTGGAATAAGCGTTATATTACCCTTTGCCCGGTAGCGACAGTTATTGGTTTGGCCTTTCGCTTATTTGATCCTGAAAATCTTTTAGGTAAGGGTCATGATGTTGGCATCAGTTGCGCCTTAATACCCGCTAATACCCCTGGAGTGATTAAGGGAAGACGCCATTTCCCTTTAAATACCGGCTTCTTAAACGGTCCAACGCAAGGGAAAGACGTATTTGTTCCCATTGATTGTTTGATTGGCGGCGCGGCTATGGCTGGGCACGGTTGGCGGATGCTAATGGAATGTTTGAGTGCAGGTCGAGCCATTTCTTTACCTTCCAGTTCCACGGGGGGAACACAAGCAGGTGCTCTAGCAAGTGGGGCTTACGCGAGGATTCGTAAGCAATTTAATCAGCCCATCGCTAATTTTGAGGGCATCGAGGAGCCATTAGCCCGTATTGCTGCGAATACTTATATTATCGATGCAGGATTAACGATGACGTCAGCTGCAATCGATCAAGGGGCAAAACCTTCGGTAGCAGGTGCCATATTAAAATTTAATACTACTGAACGCGCCCGGCAGGTTGTAATGGATGCAATGGATATTCATGGTGGAAAGGGAATTTGCCTAGGCCCAAACAATTATCTCGGCCGTGGCTATCAAAATACACCCATAGGAATTACCGTTGAAGGAGCAAATATTTTAACTCGCAATTTAATCATATTCGGTCAGGGTGCTATCCGTTGCCATCCTTATGTGTTTCGTGAGTTAGAAAGTGTAAGAGGAAATAACCTGCATCAATTTGATGAAGCTTTCTGGGGGCATGCCGCATTTGTTCTGGCTAACCTAACGAAATCACTTATTTTTGCATTGACTGATGCTCGATTGACAAGAGCACCCGCCAGTGCTGCAAAACGATATTATCAGCTCGTGCATCGCTACAGCACAAATCTTGCTTTTCTTGCTGATTTTTCAATGGTTGTATTAGGTGGTGAGTTGAAGCGTAAAGAAATGATTTCAGCTCGTTTAGGCGATGTACTGAGTAAACTCTACCTTACTTCTGCAGTCTTGAAGCGTTTTCATGATGATGGCGAGCCACTTGCAGATTTGCCCTTAGTGGAGTGGTGCTGTCAGCAATTGCTGCATGAATGTGAGTTTGCTATTCGCGGAGTCATTGCAAATTTTCCAATGCGCTGGGCTCGCATTGTTCTGAAGTTATTCTTACAACCATTTGGAACCCAGCGTCCTCAACCCTCTGATAAATTAAGCCAAAAAGTAGCGCATTTACTCACTGAACCCAATGATACTCGGACTCGCTTAACACGGTTTGTGTTTGCAGAACCCTTGCCTAATTGTCCTCTTGGAAGATTAGAAGAGGCTTTTCTTAAACTTTGTGCTGTGGAATCATTGGAACAGAGGGTGAGTCGGGCAAGCAGAGAAGGCGTCTTGCATTCATTAACTTTGCTTGAGCGAATAGATGAAGCTGAACGTGCTGGTATTCTGGATGCTAAAGAGGCGCAGCAATTAAGGGATGCAGAGCAGGCAAGGCAGGAAATTATTGCAGTAGATGATTTCGCAGATGAAGAATTGCGAAGGCAATCTGCGGATAATGTTAATAAAAAGGAAAAAGCAAATAGTCATGATGATTTAGCAACGGAAACGGTTTAAGGTTTAATTGTAACGGTTGCTGTTGCTCCTAAAGTGATTATTGTCGTCCTGCGTGTTGATTGTCGTCCTGAGCGAAGCGAAAGATCTCCTGGGATGAGGTACTGCCAAGAGTCGGGAGGTCCTTCGCTTTTGCTCAGGATGACCCTAGATTGTCGTCCTGCGCGAAGCGAAGGATCTCCTGGGATGAGGTACTGCCAAGAGTCGGGAGGTCCTTCGCTTTTGCTCAGGATGACCCTATAGATTGTCGTCCTGAGCGAAGCGAAGGATCTCCTGGGATAAGGTACTACCAAGAGTCGGGAGGTCCTTGCTTTTGCTCAGGATGACTGGGTGTGGATAGCGGACCGTGGAGGAAAGGATGATTACCTATCCGCCTCCTCTAAAGCTTCATCAGGCATTGTGACATTCAGCTCAAGTACGGCATTGTCGCCCATGCGCTCAAGATTCACGCTGACTTGATCGCGATTGATGCGGATATACTTGGCAATCACTGTTAAAATTTCTTCTTGTAATTTCGGCAGATAGTCAGGCGTATTCCGCTGAGAGCGCTCATGCGAAATTATAATCTGAAGGCGCTCTTTGGCTACAGAGGCAGTATTATTGCGTCTTCTTAAATAACTGAATAGGCTCATGCTGGCACATCCTCCTTGTTTTTACCGAATAAGCGGCGTAATAATCCTTTACGCTCACTTGTAACAAAGCGCATCGGTCTACTTTCGCCAAGAAAACGCGCAATAGCATCTTGATAAGCAAGACCAGCATCACTGGCTTCATCAAGAATGACCGGTGTTCCTGTATTAGAGGCTTTAAGAACTGCTTTGGATTCAGGAATGACCCCAATAAGAGGAATTGCAAGAATTTCTTTTACATCATCAACGGAGAGCATCTCGCCTTTTTCGACTCGTTCTGGGTCATAGCGAGTTAATAATAGATGCTCTTGAACAGACCCTGCATTTTCAACTGCGCGCTTGGTTTTACTTGCTAAGATCCCCAAAATGCGATCTGAGTCTCTTACGGAGGAAACTTCAGGGTTTGTGACCACGATAGCATGATCAGCAAAATACATTGCCATGTGTGCTCCCGCTTCTATTCCTGCTGGTGAATCACAAATAATGTATTCAAATTCTTTTGCTAAATCAGACAGCACTTTTTCAACCCCTGCTAGGGTTAAGGCATCTTTATCACGTGTTTGAGATGCAGGTAATATAAATAGATTAGGAATGCGCTTATCTTTAATTAAAGCCTGATTTAAGCTCGCTTCTTCATTAATGACATTGATAAAATCATAAACAACCCTGCGCTCACACCCCATAATGATATCGAGGTTTCTAAGGCCTATATCAAAATCAATGACTACTGTTTTATGACCCTTCAAGGCAAGACCTGAAGAAAAAGCTGCAGAAGTTGTGGTTTTACCCACGCCACCTTTGCCCGATGTTACAACTATAATTTTAGCCAACGTTGAACCCTTCCTTTAGCCGACTGGTTAAAAATTTTACCCAGTTTACACGGTATTGTTGAGTTAATTCAAGCTCAAAGTCTATTTAATTTCTATGAATTCAATGAGTGTTTCTAATTCTTTTCATGATGAGATATTTTGACTGACTAAATAACTCTTCGTAACAACATCGTTACAATGTTTTTCATTACTGTCATAAGCCTATTACATGACATGGTTAATCTATATGAGTTTGTAAAGAAGAGGAGATAAACCATGTATTTAAGAAAATTAATGATAACCACGATGCTCAGCATTTTGATGTTGGGTACTACAGGCGTTTCTGCAAATCAATCTTCCACAATCACCGTCAATAATATGCCCATGAAGAATAAATACTACTGTCAAAGAATGGGAGGCATACTCACTGTTGAACAACAAGGTGAGTTAAGGAATATTATGGACAATTTACATGAGCAGCTGACGCCTTTAATTAAGAAAAAAATGGCCCTTAAAATGCAATTAAAAGGCATAATGGCTACTCCCAAAACTGAGTGGGCAGATGTGAGCAAATTGGTTGATCAACTTAATGAAAATAATGCAAAAATGACCCTTTTAATTGCGCGTACTCAGTTTGCTGCATTTCAAAAATTAGGTGTTTTTATACCTAGAGCATCGCATCGGTTTAACCATCATGGATGGAGAAAGGGCCAAGCGTTATTTAAATGCTAGTCATCTGTCTATAGCAAACGGGCAGGACTGACTTACCCAATTGAGTTTTAGGGTAAGTCAGACCTAAACCACGAAGGCAGATAAATGGTGTAAAGAATTAGTACCATCCATTAGAGCCGCAGCAACCACCATAGTAACTGGTGCTACAGCATGAAGTACATGTTGAATAACCGCAATTGGTAAAACCGCAACCTGTTATTAGCGCTGCTGAAGTAAGAATTACTGCAAGCATTAGTATTTTTTTCATGGTGGCAGTCCTTGCTTTAGTTATTATCAATAATTATACGCATAGAATATTAAATAAACAAAAAATAAAAAAATAAATCTTCTCGAGTGGCTCTGAAGGCCTATTTCAACGCACGATTCTTATTTGCTAATCTTAATCCAATGAAGTGATGTAAAAGGCATTGCTAAAAAAACTTAGTGACTAAAATAAAAACATTCTGTATTATATAGGTAAACTTTAGAGAGTGATTTACGCAAAAACTGAAAGTATGATACTTTTTTATAAAGTCTAATGTTGCCCAGTGTATAAATATTCTTATAAAGGAAAGCTTAAAATGAGTTATCCAATACATATTTTGATCGTTGAGGACTCCGAGATTGCGCAAATGGCGATCGAGGCTAGCTTAGCGCAACACGGATGCATTGTTGATGTCGCACATGATGCTGAGTGTGCCTTACAAAAAGCGCATAGTCATCACTATGATGTCATTTTAATGGATATAAATCTTGGTAGTGGATTAGATGGTTTTGATCTTGCTGCTCAAATTAAATCACAAAGTGTTTTAAATAAAAAAACATCCATTGCTGCGGTTACTTCCCATATTGAACCTGAGTATCGAGACAAGGCAAAAGCCGTTGGAATGGTAGGTTATTTCAATAAACCCTTTACGCATCAACATGCTGAAAAAATTGTTGGTTTTGTAAAAAACAATCAATTGGTTCGAATCCTAAGTCACATGAAATAAATCCTTTTTCTGTGGCTTTTACAGGAATTATGTGGCAAAAAATAGTTCGCTAATTTCTTGAAAAATAAAGTATTGTCGTTTTATACTGTTAATTCAAAAATAAAACCAAAAGAATGATGAAACGACTATTTATAATCTTCTGTTTTTTACTGAGTACTTCCCATATCAGCTTTGCGAGCTCTTATTCTGATAAAGAAGTACAGTTGTGCATTAATGCCTATAACCATCTCTGGTTCTCTTTTGAAACGATAAAGTCAAATTTAAGAAGTGACCAAACGGCTCAACTCCCGCTGTTTACCGAAGAATTTACAAAAGTAGTGACGCCAGATGTTCACTTTGAAGTACAAAAGCTTCCTGTTCCGCCAGAGCTTACTAGTACAATTTCTATTGTGGTGGATGGGATTACTGATTTGGCTAATACAGCTGCCTTCGGTATAGACAATCATGGTGAACACCATATTACCTCTCCATTCAGTATTAAAAGGCTTCCAAGCCCTGAAAACAATGCGAGCCGCGTTTATAGTATGACGACTCGAGATATAAATTATACGCGCAATGCCACTGAAGATGGGGGATGCACAGTGTATCTTTCACAAAAAGATGTGTTATGTACAGTGGAAAAGGTGAAAGGTATTTCTAGCGGTAAAAAGGCACTATTAAGGAGTATTATTAATAATGTCGTTACAGCTTACGCCCTTCCTGCCCCACAATGTATTTTGTGGAATGCTGCTCCTGTAACTTCTTATGTTAACTAATGATTTTATTACCTCAGTCATCAACAACGCTAGTAACGATTATTAATTCCGTTTAGATAAGGAAAAGGATGTTGAAATGGTCAATAAAAACAACTTAACTATTAACCCAGAAATTGTTTGTTTTATTATTTCCCGCGCAAGGGAGTTTCATGCCAAAGAAGAAGTAACCTTTAGCGAAAAAATGCCTGATTCTTCCTATGAATATGATTGGGCACAGGTTTTAGCTGATCATGTTGATGATCTTTGTTATATCGAAGTGAAAAAAGAGATAGAGGCCTTCGATCAGGAGCAAAAAGTTGCGCTGCTCGCATTAATGTATGTAGGAAGAGGCGATTTTGAAGGTTACGAATGGGATGCTGCCCAACAAGAGGCAAAAAACAATTTGGCAGATAACCTGACTGACTATTTATTCGCTAAACCTTTAATTGCTTATTATTTAGAAAAAGGGCTCGAAGCGTTAGGGTATTCGTGTGATGAATAAACATTTTAGCCCAATCAACTTGCCGTCGGGGTATTGAGTTAATTTATGCATGGGTGTATTAATTTTGTTCTTGTTGCGTAAATTTAAATATGGTATTCTATTTCTCTTTGATTTGAAGGCTTTATGTTATGACGCTAAAAGTATCGTTTCATGGTGCGACAAAAATTGGTAAGACTAATCTAGTTAAGAGACTTGATGGAATTAAATTTAACGAAGATTATAAAGCAACTGTTGGGGTAGATTTTATTCTCTTTAATACCCCTGAAAATAGATATCAATGTTGGGACCTTAGTGGTGATAGCCGCTATGAATCTATCACAAGGTTGTATTATAAAGGCTCAAAGATTATTTGTTTATGCTTCGATCCAAGAAAAAAAGAGAGCTTTTATAAAATTACAGCAGACATTGATAGACTAAAAACTTACGTTGAACAAGATTGCCAATTTGTTCTTGTTGAAACTTGCTCTGACCTGGAGGGTTCCCCACAAGTATCTGAAGACGAAGTTACACAATGGAAGATTGAACATGGAATCACTTATCATGTAAAAACAAGTGCTAAATCAGGCGATGGTCTTGAACAATTGAAAGATACTTTTGACGAGATATTTCGTGCCAAGAAGAAACAGAAAGAGAGGCATGAGGAAAAAACGACTGAAGATCAACAACCCGTATTGACATTAAATCACAGCGAGCCCGAAAAAAACCATTCATTCTTATTAGATGCTTTATTTGCAACTGCTGCAGTAGGGGGGATTGGTTTATGTGTGGCTGCTATAGTCACTGCGGGAGTCGTTGGTTCGATTCCCTTGGCTGCTACCTTGTTAGCAGGTGGTGTCGTGCTCGGAGCTGTAGCAGCAGGTACTTTTTTTTATAAACGTAATAATCAAAACAGAGAGGAAGAGCAATACATAGATACTAATGAGGTTAGGCGGACCCAGCTATTGATTTGAACAATCAATTCAATTTGCTTACCGAATTTCAGCCTAAAGTATTGTTTTGAGTGAGTAAAAAAGCACTAGTAAGCCTACAATAAGCGGGTTTATGGTTAAAAGATAGATTATAAATGGATTGCATGCTTAGGTTTTTAACCTTTGGATCGCAGTGAAATTTCACTTTCGGCCATAAACCTTTAACAAAGCGTAATAAGTTCGGTAAGATACCCTCCACCTAAGAATTATTCAAACCTAAACTCTTCCCTGTTTTCTATAATAGTTATATAATATCCGGTTAATCTAACCGTAGGAGTGTGGTATGTCGCTTTCTATTGTGCAACAAGCATTGACTTTTGATGATGTGTTGTTGGTCCCTGCCCACTCGACCGTGTTACCGAAAGAAGTTTCTTTAAAAACATCCCTCACTCGCGAAATTGAATTAAATATTCCATTAATCTCTGCTGCAATGGATACCGTCACGGAAGCCCGCTTGGCAATTGCCATGGCTCAGGACGGTGGAATTGGAATTATTCATAAGAACATGAGTATCTCAGCTCAAGCAGAAGAGGTGCGCAAAGTAAAGAAATTTGAAAGTGGAATGGTGAAAGATCCGATATCAGTCACTCCTAACATGAGTGTGAGAGAATTGCTGAGTGTAATGACAAAGCATAATTTTTCTGGCGTTCCCGTGGTAGATGGGGACCTTTTAGTCGGTATCGTAACCAGTCGAGATATTCGTTTTGAAACCAATCTGGCGTTACCTGTTTCTGCCGTCATGACGCCTAAAGAGCGGCTGGTCACGGTGAAAGAAGGTGCAAGCCGTGAAGAGGTTTGCAGTCTTCTTCATAAGCATCGTATCGAAAAATTACTCGTAGTTAATGATGCCTTTAATCTTCGGGGATTAATTACGGTTAAAGATATTCAAAAAGCGAAAGAGAATCCCTTTGCTTGTAAGGATAGTGCGGAGCAATTGCGCGTGGGTGCTGCAGTTGGCGTGGGTGAGGGCACCGACGAACGTGTCATTGCTTTAGTAGAGGCTGGAGTGGATGTGCTCGTAGTGGATACTGCGCATGGTCATTCACAAGGTGTTCTTAACCGCGTAAAATGGATAAAACAACAATTTCCTGATGTCCAAGTTATCGGCGGTAATATTGCTACGGCCGCAGCCGCTTTAGATTTAGTTGAAGCAGGAGTAGATGCTGTAAAAGTAGGCATTGGTCCTGGTTCCATTTGTACCACACGGATTGTGACGGGTGTTGGTGTCCCTCAAGTGACTGCTATTGCCAATGTTGCACAGGGTCTTAAGGGGCGTGTTCCTGTTATTGCGGACGGGGGAATTCGTTTTTCAGGTGATGTTTGCAAGGCTTTGGCTGCAGGTGCTGATACGGTGATGTTAGGTGGAATGTTCGCTGGAACTGAAGAATCACCCGGTGAAATCGAGCTGTACCAGGGGCGCACCTATAAGAGTTACCGAGGTATGGGCTCTATTGGTGCTATGGCCCAAGCGCAAGGCTCAAGCGATCGTTATTTTCAAGACGCAAGCCAAGGTGCTGAGAAATTAGTTCCAGAGGGAATTGAAGGAAGAGTTCCTTATAAAGGCCCTGTACAGACGATTATTCATCAAATGATGGGAGGGCTTCGTTCTTGTATGGGATACACTGGTTGTAATACCATAGCAGAACTTCATGAAAAGGCACAGTTTGTTCAAGTAACTAATGCGGGAATGCGTGAATCTCATGTACATGATGTAAGTATTACTAAACAAGCGCCTAATTATCAGGTTGATAATTAAGATGAGAGCTATCGCCCAAAAACCTATTGTTATTCTCGATTTCGGTTCACAATATTCCCAGTTGATTGCAAGACGCGTACGAGAGATGGGAGTGTACTGCGAAATCCACCCTTATGATATTGACTCTAACAGCTTAAAATCACTTTCTCCCTGCGGTGTTATTCTATCAGGTGGCCCCTCAACGGTCACAGAGCATAGCAACCCGCGTGCACCTGAATGGTTATTTGAATCGGGATTGCCCTTACTTGGTATTTGCTACGGAATGCAGACAATGGCTGTTCAACTGGGTGGTGAAGTCCAAGCTTCTCCTTTACGTGAATACGGCTATGCTGAATTAAAATTGCACGGTCACAGTCAGTTGCTCGACAACATCGAGGACAGAACGACTCAGGATGGCCGAGCCTTATTAGATGTTTGGATGAGTCATGGCGACAAGGTGACTTTACTTCCGCCTGGTTTTAAAGTGATTTGTGAAACACGCAATGCACCTATTGCAGGCATGGCTAACGAAGAACGCCACTGGTACGGATTGCAATTTCATCCCGAAGTCACTCACACCTTGCAAGGATTACGTATTCTGGAGCGTTTTGTTGTTGATATTTGTAAGGCGGAAACCACTTGGACTCCCGATAATATTATCGAGCAAACCATTAAGAATATTCGCGAGCAAGTAGGGGATGACCAAGTACTCCTCGGCCTTTCGGGTGGTGTTGATTCTTCTGTCGTTGCTGCTTTACTGCATCGGGCAATTGGTGATCAATTAATTTGTGTTTTTGTTGATACCGGATTATTGCGTTTAAACGAGGCTGAACAAGTGATGTCAATGTTCGGTCAACACATGGGAATACGCATCATTGCTGTTGATGCTGAAGAAAAATTTTTTAAAGCGCTGGAAGGAGTGGATTGCCCAGAAACAAAACGGAAAATTATCGGTCGAACTTTTGTCGAAGTGTTTGATGAAGAGGCGCACCGTATCCCCAATGTAAAATGGTTAGCACAAGGAACTATTTATCCTGATGTCATTGAGTCTGCCGCCACTAAAACAAAAGGCGCGTCAGCAGTCATTAAATCTCATCATAATGTAGGTGGATTACCTGAAGAGTTAAATTTAAAATTGCTAGAGCCCATTCGCGAATTATTTAAAGATGAAGTACGCAAGATTGGCTTAGAGCTCGGTTTACCCTACACCATGGTTTATCGGCATCCTTTCCCTGGACCAGGGCTTGGCGTTCGCATTCTTGGTCAAGTGAGGAAGGAGTATGCAGATATATTACGTCAAGCAGATGCCATTTTCATTGATGAGTTACATAAAGCTGATTTATACCAAAAAGTAAGTCAAGCGTTTGCCGTGTTTCTACCCGTAAAAAGCGTCGGGGTGATGGGGGATGGAAGGCGTTATGATTATGTCATTTGCCTTCGCGCAGTTGAAACCATTGATTTTATGACTGCGCATTGGGCACAATTGCCCTGGGATTTTTTAGCTCAAGTCTCTAACCGTATCATCAATGAAGTCCCAGGAGTGTCACGTGTGACCTATGATATTTCAGGAAAGCCACCTGCAACCATTGAATGGGAATGAGCGATTTATTTTGGATGGCACAGGCTTACGAGCTGGCCTTAAAAGCCGAAGAGCAAGGAGAGATTCCAGTAGGTGCTGTTCTTGTTTCCGAAGGAAACAATTTACTGGGAAGTGGGTGGAATCAAGTACTACAAACGAATGATCCTTGTGCGCATGCCGAATTATTCGCTATTCGCTCAGCGGCAGCAACGCTTAATAATTATCGCCTATTACACACCACCCTCTATGTGACCTTAGAGCCTTGTCCCATGTGTGCTGGAGCATTAGTGCATGCCCGCATAGGACGATTAGTTTTTGCCACTCGTGATTTTAAAGCCGGCGCGGCGGGTTCAGTATATAATTTGCTTCGCGGCTATCCTCTAAATCACCAAGTGCGCATCGACGAAGGAATTATGCAAGAAAAATGCGCGAAACTCCTTGCCGATTTTTTTAAAATCCGACGATAGGAAAGGTTTTAATCCAAATGAGTTAATTCGGCAATTAAAGCTTGTTTAAGGCTTTCTTTCTCTTTGGTATTTAAAGACTGTCCCTTTAAAGTAGAAATAAAAAACATGTCTTCTGCACGTTCACCGGCTGTTGCAATCTTAGCATTATGTAAGTGAATCTCATGACTGAGAAAAACATGACTAATGCTCGCTAACAAACCGGGGCGGTCAGGAGTTACTAAAAATAAACGACTAAAATGCGCTTCAGTCTCTTCAAAAGTAATTTGTGGCTTTAATTTGAAATGCGCTTGTGTGCGTGATAATCGACGACGTGTGATAGTGGGTAATTCGGTTGTATTCGCCAGTTGTTCCTCAAGCGCTTTCTGTATACCTGCGGTTCGTTGTTTATCGAAAAAGGCCTGATGTTGCTCATCAAGAATAATATAAGTATCTAAGTCATAATTATTATCACACGTTAAGATGGTGGCTTCTTGAATGGTCGCATAATGGTTGCTAAGAACGGTTGTGGTAATAATAAACCGTTCATCACGATGGGGCATGTAAATGAAAACTTCTGTGCCGCCTTCACTGTGGTGAGGCATAATCATAACGAGGGGGTATTTTTTGCAATGAATAATGGCTTTTGTATGCCTAGCGATCACCTCAGCCGGTTGGTGAAGAAAATACTTTTCTTTAAAATTAGCCCATACCTTTTGAATGATTGAATGAGAAATGCCATCATCTGTAAGAATTTTTAAAGCTTGTTGCTGTCGGGAGCTAATCAATGACGTTTCATCCAGTGAAAGCTTTGCTTGTTGCATGAGTTGATTCGCTGCGCGATATAATTCTTTTAACAGCGAATCCTTCCAGGCGTTCCATAACGCAGGATTAGTGGCACAAATATCGGCGACAGTAAGCAAGTATAAATAGTCGAGGTATTCAGCGCGCGGTAGCTGACTGCAGAAATGTTGTACGGTTTTGGGATCATAAATATCTTGTCGCTGAGCGGTTTGTGACATGAGCAAATGATGGCGTACCAGCCAAATTAAGAGGTTTGATGCTTCTTCACTTAGTTTATGCCGCAGTGAAAATTGTTTTGCTTCTTCAGCACCTAACTCTGAATGATCTCCACCTCGTCCTTTAGCAATATCATGGAAGAGCGCTGCCAAATATAAAATAGCGCGATTCTTTATTTGAGACATCAATTTGGCGGCTAAAGGGAATTGGTTGGCATACTCCGCTTTTAAAAATCGGGCAAGATTACGAATGACAAAGAGGGTGTGTTGATCAACAGTGTAAACATGGAACAAATCATATTGCATTTGTCCTGTTACGGCAGCAAAACAATCCAAATATCGTCCCAAAACCCCATAACGATTCATATGATGCAGGGCTTCATAAGGATCTTCTGTTTCAAATAAAGCAAGAAACGTTTGTGTAGCGAATTTGGAGAGACGAAAACGATTGCCGATTAAATAAAGATGCTGACGAATCAAGCGAATCGTACTGGCACGAACCCCCTCAATATTTGGTATTTTAGCAATCCAAAGAAAGATTTCGAGTAACGCTTGCGGTTTATACGCGAAAATCCTGTTGTTCTTCACTTCAATGTAATTGTTTGAGAGTTGAAAATAACGATTAAGAGGGGTTATGCGCTGCTTTTGTTGATGCACAATTGCTTCAGCGAACCATTGTAAAAGCATTTCATTGAGCTCTCGGCTTCGCTTAATCACTTTAAAATAAGTCTTCATAAACTGCTCAATAGCAAGTGAGTGTGCATTATCGTGGAACCCGAAAAGTGCTGCTAATTTCATTTGATAATCAAATAGCAAACGCTCTTCCTGTTTCTCAGATAATAAGTGCAAAGCAAAACGAACTCGCCACAAAAAATGTTGGCATGCGATCAATTCTTCGTATTCTTTATCGGTAATAAAGCCGCAATTGATTCCATCAGCTAGTTTTTTAATGCCAAAATGGCGTTTGCCAATGGATAATAAAATTTGTAAATCGCGCAATCCCCCTGGTCCATTTTTAACATTCGGCTCCAAATTATACGCAGTTTCTCCATACTTGGCGTAACGCCGCAGCTGCTCTTGCTGCTTGGCAAAGAAATAATCATGACTGGGCCACATGTGAAGAGGATGAGTTTGATACAGGAGCTCTTCCATTAAACTACCGCGTCCACACAGCAAATGCATATCTAAAATACTTGAAATGACACTGAGATCGCGTGCGGCTAACTCAGCGCAAGCGTCTACTGTGGTCAGTTGATGACTCACTTCCAAGCCGACATCCCAGCAATCTTGAATAAACGCTTGAGCATGCTGCAATTGTGATTTTGTAATTTTTTCTGAATGGAGTAACAGTAAATCAACATCTGAGTGCAGTTGGAGTTCGCGCCGCCCGTAACTTCCAAGCGCTAATAAACAAAATTGATTACTCAGGTGCAGGCGGTTTTTTTGAAATAAAGTGAGGAGAATCTCATCAATAAAACCCACCAGTTTGTGAGTGAGTGTACTAATGTTGGTTTTTTGCTTAAATTCTTCACATAGCTCATTTTTGAACTGATTAATGGATTGCTTGAAAGACAGGTTATCGTTCTTCATTACGTAAAGTAAGTATTTCTACCCCATCTTCTGTGACCAAAAGAGTATGTTCCCACTGTGCAGAGAGGCTATGATCTTTGGTGACCACTGTCCATTTATCGGGGAGGAGCCGAGTGTGATGTTTACCGGCGTTGATCATGGGCTCAATCGTAAAAGTCATACCCTGCCGCAATATTTCTCCAGTGCCAGGGATCCCATAGTGAAGCACTTGAGGGTCTTCGTGAAAAATACGTCCAATGCCATGTCCACAATATTCACGCACGACTGAACAGCGGTTTTTTTCAGCAAATGTCTGGATTGCATAACCAATATCGCCTAAGCGGACGCCTGGCTTTACCATTTCAATGCCGATAAAAAGGCATTCATGGGCGACATCAACGACATGCTTGGCTTTAATGGAGGGTTCGCCAACAAAAAACATCTTGCTTGTGTCGCCATGGTAACCGTCTTTAATGACGGTGATATCAATATTGATAATATCACCTTCCTTGAGTGCCTTTTTCCCCGGTATACCGTGGCAAACCACATGATTAATTGAAGTACATATGGATTTAGGAAAACCATTATAATTTAAAGGAGCAGGAATAGCCTGCTGTACATTGACAATATAGTCATGACAGATTGTGTTCAATTCGTCGGTTGTAATTCCCTCACGCACATAAGGACCAATCATTTCGAGCACTTCACCAGCAAGACGACCAGCTACCCGCATTTTTTCAATTTCTTCAGGGGTTTTAATTGTTACTGCCATTATTTTGCAATCCCAAAATTAACAATATTAGCATAAGCGATTATGCGATAAAAATTAGTTTGTGTCGCGAATTTGTTCAGATTTGAACCTATTAATTAGGGCAAAGAGCATTGGATTAATCATAATTGAAATTATAGCACCGACAAGGATTAAATCTTTTGCTTGTTCAGACAACATTTCCAGTTTATAGCCTAGCTGAGCAAGGATAAAGGAAAACTCGCCAATTTGGGCAAGACTTACTGAGATGATAAGTGCGGTATGAAAAGGATAATGGAATAGCCGAACAATAAAAAAGGCAATAAAGCTTTTTCCCATAATAATGATTGATACCGTCATTAAGACGAGAAGTGGTTGCGAAATCAAAATTTCAGGCCGCAACAGCATACCTACGGAAATAAAAAATAACACAGCAAAGGCATCTCGCAAAGGCAATGTTTCTTCGGCTGCACGGCTACTTAATTTTGATTCACTCAAAAACATACCCGCAAAAAATGCACCTAACGCAAGAGAAACACCAAATAAATTAGCGGCGGTAAATGCCACCACAAGAGCGATGGCTAAAACACCTAAACGAAATAATTCATTCGAACCCTTTTTAGCGACGCTCGCAAGAAGTCGGGGCAAATATCGTCGGCCGAAAATGAGCATCAGGGTAAAAAAAGTAATGGCTTTAAGTAGGGTAACCCCGACTAAGAAAAACGGTGATGCGCTTGATTTTTCTGCTGCTTGGATACCGGTCATTGCCGCAAGAGAAGGAAGGAAAATAAGGATGATGATGATCGCCAAGTCTTCAACAATCAGCCAACCAACCGCTATTCGGCCGTTAATGGTTTTAAGAAAATTCCATTCTTCTAAAGCACGAATTAGCACGACTGTACTTGCAACGGATAAAGCCAGGCCAAAAATTAATCCAGTCGCTAGAGGCCATCCAATTAAGGAAGAAAAACCAATCCCTAATAAGGTAGCGATAATCATTTGAGCAATGGCACCTGGAATGGCAATTTTTTTAACGGATTGTAAATCAGACAAAGAAAAATGAAGTCCAACGCTGAACATTAATAAGATAACGCCGATTTCTGCTAATTCAGCCGTTAAGGCCCGATCCGCGATATAACCAGGTGTTGATGGACCAATAGCGACGCCTGCGATGATGTATCCGACGATAGGAGAAATACGTAAGCAATGGGCAAGATAACCAAAAATAAAAGCTAAACCGAAACCAGCAACTAAGATGGTGATGAGTGGCGTGTAATGCGTCATATCCCTCCTAGTGGTTATTTCCATAAAGCGCTTGAATTTTATTTCTGCAGGCTTCGCAAGTCCTGCAGAAAGCATTATCTTATTTAGTCTTCCATTTGCATTTGGTGCATCATTTGTTGAAATTGTGCCTTTTGTTGCGTATTTAATACGGCATACATTTGATGCTTGGCCATCATTTTTGTTTTTATCATTGACGCCATGAGTTCTTTTTTCTGATTAATTAGACTATCCAGTTTAGATTCATCCATGTTGTCCGATTCAACGAGCTGATTGAGTTGAGAGCGAAGCGCTTTTATTTGCTGATGATTCGCTTGCATGGTTGTTTTGGCCTGTTCCTTAATTGCATTAATTTTAGCTTGCTGGTCGCTGCTTAAATGCAATGAGTTAATCATTTGCTTAAATTTAGCTTCTTTACAACCGCAGGATTTGTTTGTTTGTTGTTGATCTTGCGGTTTTTGCTGCTGATTTTGAGATTCAGCAAAAACTTGCCCTGCTATCAAAGAGAAAGCAACAATGATTATCCTTAAAATAGGTTTGTTCATCATACTGTCCTTAGTTAAAGTTATTGATTACGGCAAGAAAGATTATAGACGGGAAATTCGATTTTTGCCCTTCCATGAATCTACTTTCTGCCGGGGAGGAGGCTAATTCATTGATGATTAGACCTAATTGTGGTATAACTATCGCGCTTTTTAAATACACACACGCTTCGTCACATACGACAGGGTCCCGCATGGGTGCCGTATGGGAAGCGTGGAGGCCTAACCCTGGAGAAAAAAATGAATGTTAGTATGCGTGAACTGCTTGAAGCGGGTGCCCACTTTGGACATAGAACCCGATTTTGGAACCCAAAAATGGCTGAATACATTTTTGGTTCAAGAAATAAAATTCATATCATTAATTTAGAAAAAACGCTGCCCATGTTAAATGATGCGGTTAACTATGTTGGACGCTTGGCAGCCAATAAAGCAAAAATTCTATTTGTTGGTACTAAAAGAGCTGCACAAGACAGTGTTCGAGAGCACGCAAAGCGCTGTGGTATGCCTTATGTCGATCATCGTTGGTTAGGCGGTATGCTGACTAACTATAAAACTGTTCGTCAATCCATCTTCCGTCTGAAAGAATTGAAAGAAATGCGCGAAAAGGGTGCATTTAACGCAATGATTAAAAAAGAAGCCTTAATGCTGACTCGAGAGTTAGAAAAGCTAGAGCGCGGATTAGGGGGTATAGAAGAGATGGGTGGTTTGCCCGATGCGCTATTTGTTGTTGATGTTGGCTTTGAGCACATTGCTGTTGAGGAAGCTCGTCGTTTAAAAATCCCTGTGATTGGTATTGTTGATACGAATAACAATCCAGATAATGTTGATTATGTTATTCCTGGTAACGATGATTCTATGCGCGCAGTAGATATCTACGTCCGTTGCATTGCCGATGCTATACTTGATGCTAAACGTGGAAATACTGTTGGTGGTGTTGCTTCTGATGCTGAATTTGTAGAAATTGCTGCTGAAAAAGAATCAGAAAAGACAGATGAGTAATATTTTTCAGGGGTAGGGATGAATTAGTCATCTTGCTTTAAAAGAATGACGCAAGATGACTATTGCAAATAACACCTACCCCTTTTGCTATGCGGAGGATTTTATATGTCAATTAGTGCTTCATTAGTTATGCAACTTCGGGAGCGTACTGGCGCTGGTATGATGGAATGTAAGAAGTTTTTAATTGCTACTAACGGTGATATTGAGTTAGCAATTTCTGAGATGCGTAAAGCAGGGCAAGCAAAAGCAGACAAAAAGGCAGACAGAGTTGCGGCAGAAGGTGTTGTCGTTATTGCACGTTCTGACGATGGTCGTACTGCGGTTATGCTTGAAATTAACAGTGAAACTGATTTCGTTGCTCGTGACGAAAGCTTCACCGCTTTTGCAAACAAAGCTGTCGAAACAGCACTGCAAGGTTCAGAAGACATTAATGCGCTAGCCAATGCGAAATTAGTTGGAACGAATGTTACCGTTGAACAGGCGAGACAAGAGTTGATTGCCAAAATCGGAGAAAACATTAAATTACGTCGTTTGATTCGCATGAGTTGCGATGGCGTTATTGGTTTTTATTTGCATGGTACTCGAATTGGTGTGATGGTGGCTTTAAAAAATGGCGATGAGGCCTTAGCTAAGGATATCGCTATGCACATTGCAGCTAGCCGCCCATTAGTTATTAATCGTGAGCAAGTTCCTGCTGATGCCATCGAAAATGAGCGTGATATCTTTACCGCTCAAGCTCGTGAAAGCGGAAAACCGCAAGAAATCATCGATAAAATGATTGAAGGTCGTATTAATAAATTCCTCGATGAAGTGAGCTTGATGGGGCAACCTTACGTGAAGGATCCTAACAAGAAAGTGAGTCAATTACTGAAAGAAAAAAATGCTGAAATCATCTCTTTCGTCCGTTACGAAGTGGGTGAAGGCATCGAGAAAAAAGAAGATAATTTTGTTGAAGAAGTAATGGCGCAGGTTCGTGATCAATGATGGACGATAATCACCCTAAATTAAAGTATAAACGCATTTTACTAAAATGCAGTGGTGAGGCATTGATGGGGAAATCTCAATCCGGGATTGACCCCTCTGTCCTGGATCGCATTGCTAAAGATGTCGCTGAGCTTATCCATATGGGTGTTGAAGTCGGTTTGGTTGTTGGTGGTGGAAACTTATTTCGTGGAAAAGCTTTATCTGAAGCTGGGCTTGGCCGTGTAACCGGTGATCATATGGGTATGTTGGCGACGGTAATGAACGCTTTAGCTTTGCGTGACGCGCTTGAGCGCATTGATTTACCTGCTCGTATTATGTCGGCTATTCCTATGCTTGGCATTGTTGATCCTTACCATCGACGTAAAGCAATTACCCATTTACGCAATGGACATGTGGTAATTTTTGCAGCAGGCACTGGTAATCCTTTTTTCACTACTGACACAGCTGCGTGCCTGAGAGCCATTGAAGTCGGCGCTGACGTTGTTTTGAAAGCGACAAAGGTTGATGGAATATATTCCGATGATCCTGTTAAAAATTTTAATGCCATCCGCTATGATTACTTAACATACAAGCAGGTATTACAAGAGGGATTACAGGTAATGGATGCCACGGCAATTTGTTTATGTCAGGACCATGGCATGCCTTTACAAGTATTTGACCTTGCCGAACCCCATGCCCTAAAGAAAATTGTTCTAGGTGAACAAGTAGGAACTATAGTAGGAGCAAACCATGATCAATGATATTAAGCAAGATACTGAAAAGCGGATGAAGAAGGCTGTTGAAGCGTTTCGAAATGACTTAGGCAAAGTAAGAACGGGAAGAGCAAATGTAGGTCTTCTTGACCATGTCATAGTCGATTATTATGGAAATCCCACACCCATAAATCAAATTGCAAACATCACAAGCAGTGACTCGCGCACTCTAGTGGTCACTCCTTGGGAAAAATCGATGGTTGCTGCTGTTGAAAAAGCCATTTTAACGTCTGATCTTGGCTTAAACCCAGCAACTGCGGGTAATGCAATTCGAGTTCCAATGCCACCTTTAACTGAAGAGCGCCGAAAGGAGCTCATTAAAGTAGTTCGTGGCGAGGGTGAGCATGCACGAGTTGCAATTCGCAATATTCGTCGTGATGCAAACAATCATTTAAAGGAATTAGTTAAAGATAAGTCAATTTCTGAAGATGATGAACGTCGTGCTGCCGAGGTTATCCAAAAAATTACCGACAAACATATTGCTGATGTGGATGTTGCTTTGCAGGAAAAAGAAAAAGATTTGATGGAAATTTAATAGTTACTTTCCCCCTCTTATGCCATCCTGAGCAAAGCGAAGGACCTCCCGACTCTTGGCAGTAACCCCACTAAGGAGATCCCTCACTACGTTCGGGACGACAATACAACTCACTGTCATCCTGAGCAAAGCGAAGGACCTCCCGACTCTTGGCAGTAACCCTACCAAGGAGATCCCTCACTATGTTCGGAACGACAACACCATTGTCATCCTGAGCAAAGCGAAGGACCTCCCGACTCTTGGCAATAACCCCACCAAGGAGATCCTTCGCGTTGCTCAGGACGACAATACCCCTGTCATCCTGAGCAACGCGAAGGACCTCCCGACTCTTGGCAGTAACTCCACTAAGGAGATCCCTCACTACGCTCAGGACGACAACACCACCGTCATCCTGAGCGAAGCGAAGGACCTCCCAACTCTTGGCAATAACCCCACTAAGGAGATCCCTCACTACATTCGGGACGACAACACCACCGTCATCCTGAGCAAAGCGAAGGACCTCCCGACTCTTGGCAGTAACCCCACCAAGGAGATCCTTCGCTTCGCTCAGGACGACAATACCCCTGTCATCCTGAGCAACGCGAAGGACCTCCCGACTCTTGGCAGTAACTCCACTAAGGAGATCCTTCGCTTCGCTCAGGACGACAAACAACAGGAGATCCCTCACTACGTTCGGGACGACAAACAACAGGAGATCCTTCACTGCGTTCAGGACGACAAACAACAGGAGATCCTTCACTACGTTCGGGACGATAAACAACAGGAGATCCTTCACTACGCTCAGGACGACAAACAACAGGAGATCCTTCACTGCGTTCAGGAGACGACAAACAACGGGAGATCCTTCACTACGCTCAGGACGACAAACACAGAAGATTCGTCACTATGTTCTGGATGACAAACACAGAAGATTCTTCACTATGTTCAAGACGACAAGCAGTTTGCGAAAGATGACCGTGCTTTTCTTTTATGGAGCCTCATTTGATTCTAGCCACGCATCCCCATTTACTGTCCCAAGCGATTTTTTTACATCTGGTATTCTTTTTTAATAAGTCCAAAAGAGGAATGATTGAATCATTATTTTGTGCAAGTACAATCATGTTTGCAGAGTTCAGCACAGGTAAAACAAGGGTTGCATAGGAAAATTGTTCTTGGATAAGTTTAAAAATTGGCCATTGCTCATGGCGATTTGCTAAGTTTACGGCGAGGATACCACCAGGTTTTAACAATCGTTTGCAATGAAAGAAAAATTCCTCAGTATTACAACTCGCAGGAAAAGTATCGGCGTCGAACAGATCCACTAAAAGGTGCTGAAACTGATTTTGACATTCGTGCACAAATGAACTGGCTTCTTGATGAATAATAGAAAGATTATCTAATTCATTAATCATAAAAAACCGAGAAGCGACCTCAATCACCTCATCATCATTTTCAACAATGACGAGCTTGTCTTTGCCCAAAAGAGGGGACAGTGCATGTGCTGCTCCTCCTCCACCCAATCCTAGCATGCAACAATTCGTGGGTTGCAGCGACACAGCAAAAATAAGCGTTTTAATATAGCTTAAACCCGGCTGTTGTGGATAATAGCGATTTATTAATGTTTGTATTGCTCTGCTTTCAAACTGCAGCCAACGAAAAATCGGATTTTGAAAAACGCGAATACCGGTTGGTGAGTGATAAATACAATGTCCTGCGAAAGTTTTCCACATGTTCAGCTGCTGACTTCACGTTGAAAAGGATAAATCGAATCGAGTGCTATTATTTGGCTGAGCTCATCTAAAGCCGATAAACATTCATCGATGAATTGAGGATCAGCCAAATCACTAGGGTGCAGATGATTACGATAATGGCGCATGACCCATTGCTCTAAATTATTCAAAAGGGCCTCGGTGACTAAGACTTCTTGATGCATCGCCGTAAGTTCGTCTTGTACTAAAGGAACTCTTAGCCGTAGACAGGCTGGTCCGCCACCATTGCGCATACTTTGCTTCAGATCGAGGTAATAGACGCTCGTAATGGGATTTGTCGTCTCTGCCACTAGCTCTTCAACTAAGGTTTTAACGGCAGAGTTATTTGCGCATTCTGCGGGTGCAATTAAACTCATGATCTGCTTAGCATCAGGAAGGGTAACAAGTTGAGAGTTAAAAAGATAACTGTTTACTGCGTCCATAACGCTAAGGCGTTGACTATTCACCTCAATCACTTGCACGTGAAAATCAGCCTTGCGTCTAAGTTCCGTAAGAACATCCGATTGATTAACAAAAGCTTCTTCATGAATGAATAAGATGGACTCATTAGCGACAGCGATGACATCGTTATGAAAAACACCCTGATCAATTGCTTTTGGATTTTGGCGAGCAAAAATCACTTTCTCTGGATTAAGCAAATGTGCGCGGGCGATAGCCTGGGAGGCTTCAAGGGTTTGCCGCGCTGGATATTTAACTGGATTTTCTACCTGTCCGGTTTTAAGCGCTTCTTTGCCATAAACAAAAAGGTTAATTCCAGCAGCATTATGAGAAGCACATAAACGACTATGGTTAGCAGCACCTTCGTCACTTGTCGTAAAACTGTTAGGTAATATCTGATGATGGGCAAAAAATTTCTCATCATTGAATATTTTTTTTAATAACGCCTGTGAAAAAACAGCTTCTTGATGTCGATGTAAATTCGAAATAAGGTTAGCCACAGTAAAATGAACGCGATTGTCAGCAGTATCGAGGCTAGAAGAGACGGTTGCTGCATTTGCTGTCCACATGGCTGAAGCGGAATAGCAAGCAGCCAGCAGCGCTGGTGCTGTATGATAGGCCTTTTCGATTTGCTGTGCTGGGGTACCTGTAAATCCTAGCTGATGGAGTAATTGCAAATTTGGGCGTTGATGCGGAGGTAATAAAGCTTGTTTGAGACCAAGTTGATGTAACAAACGCATTTTAGCGATGCCTTGCAACGCCGCGGCTTGCGGATTTGAAACACTCAGTGCATTAGATGTGGAGGCGATATTGCCTACAGACAAACCTGCATAATTATGATTTGGCCCGACTAAGCCATCCATATTTAACTCGTAGACCTGTACCCGCATTATTATTCCAAATTAATGCCAGGTAATAACTGCTCTGGCAAGGTTAGATGAGACTGCTCCAAACTCGCAATCGGATAAGCACAATAGTCTGCAGCAAAATAAGCACTTGGCCGGTGGTTACCGCTACAACCCACTCCGCCAAAAGGCAGGCTACTTACGGCCCCTGTCGTTGGTCTATTCCAATTGATAAGTCCTGCTCGAATGTGTTTATAGAAGTGCTGATAATGCTTAAGATTGTCTGATAACAAACCAGCAGCTAATCCATAACGGGTTTGATTTGCTAAAAAAAGGGCTTCTTCAAAATCATTATAGCGATAGATTTGCACGAATGGTGCAAAAATCTCCTCATCAGGTACGTTTGCAATCGACGTCATATCCATAATACCGGGAGAAAGCAGGCCGGTGTCTTCGGCTAATAATGACATGGTGAGCAGTGCATGACCACCAAGAGCGGTTAGCTCTTGTTGAGCTTTTAGATGTGTTTGAGCCTGTTCGTGAGTAATGACAGGCCCCATAAAAGGCTCAGGTTTGTCATTAAATTTGCCTACACGAAGTGATTGACAACTTTTAATGAATTGCTTTAAAAAGCGCTCTCCTGCAGTGCCATTTGGAATAAAAAGTCGTCTTGCACAAGTACAGCGCTGTCCTGCGGTAATCATTGATGAAAGAAGACTGAGGTAAACAGCAGCTTGGCTATTCTTAACTTCATCAATAATGAGTGGATTATTGCCGCCCATCTCAAGCGCTAAAATCACTTCAGGTTTGTCACTAAACTGTTGATGAATTTGTTTCCCTGTTTTATAGCTACCGGTGAAATACACTGCTTGCACATCAAAAGAGAGCAGGGCTTTACCGCAAAAACCATCACCTTGTATGCAATTAAGGACCCCCTTAGGTAGGCCACTTTCATGCCAGCATTGCATTATGAATTGAGCAACAGCTGGCGTAAGTTCACTGGGTTTATAAACAACAGTGTTACCCGCTAAAAGAGCAGGAACAATATGGCCATTACTGAGGTGAGCTGGAAAATTAAAGGCACCCAATACCGCGGCAACACCATGTGGCTTGTAACGCAAACAGGCATTGGCTTCAGGTAGAGCAAACTCCTTTTCTGCATTGCGTTCTTGATACGCTTGAATAGAAAGATTCACTTTGCTTACCACTGCGCTCACCTCGGTTTGGGCTTCCCATAGGGGTTTCCCAGTTTCTAACGCGATTAAATAGGCCAGTTCTTGACGTCTTGCTTCGACTTCTTTGGCGAAAGCCTGTAGATAATGAGTTCGAGTTTGTACCTCAAGCGAAGACCAATGTGGGAGCGCTAAATGAGCTGCTTCACAAGCCAAAGCGATTTCTGCAATGGTGGCTTTATTTCCTCGCCAAATGATGGAGCCATCTGCAGGATTTTTTGAAATAAAATTTTCACCTTGGCCATTCATCCATTGTCCGTTGATGTAATGATCGGCTGTCTTGCTATTTTGTGGATTGTTTTTCATAGTACGACTCGCTTGCAGGGGTGGCTTGCTCTTGTTGTAAAGGGGCGATTCGCAGGCAATCACCCACTTTTACTTTTAAAAGCTGGGCGGTTTTCTTGCTGATGATGCAGGAACCCTGGGGTTCATTTAAAATCGCTTGGCTTACTGTGGCACGAAAATCAAGTTTGGTATTAGAAAGCAGAAGTCGTTTAGCGCTCACTTCATCACTGAGACTTTTAATCGTCATAATGCCACTTGACGCAATTGTTTTTATTTGTGTACGAGGTGCCTCTAGTGTCGGTCCTGCATCAAAGATATCAATGTAGTTGTTATAGCGAAAACCCTCATGAAGCAAAATATTCATAGCCGGCGCTGTGGATTGATGTGGTTTGCCAATGACCGCCTGGGCTGCTGGAGCGAGCAGTTTAACGTAGAGGGAATTTCTTGGCATTAAATCAGCAATAAATTGTTTATTGGTAGATAGTGTCAAGCGATCCGCCTCAGGGAAAGGCATATGAAAAAAATGACGACCTACATTATCCCAAAAAGGAGAGTGACCCGCATCATCCGAGATACCACGCATTTCTGCAATGACAATGGGGGAAAAGCGCGTTGGGAAGTGGGCCATAAATAAGAATCGAGCGCGGGAAAGAAGCAAACCATTTGCGCTGTGTCTAAAAGCAGGCTCTAAGAAGAGTGTACAGACCTCGCTTGCATCCTGATAATCGTTAACCAGGCTTAAAATTTCATAATCATTTCGAATATTTAATGCGCGACAAATCCGTGTCCGTTTCGATAATTTATAAGAATAGAAGGGGGCATCGTGTCCTATTGCCGAAGCAATTGCAGCGGTGCCTATTACTTTTGAGGACTCGGGATCTTCTAACACAAATAAATAATATTCATTGCTTGGGAAATTCACTGTCTTACGAAAAGATTGACAAGACCAATCAAGACGATGATGCAGGAGTTCTTTATCTTTCGGTAGCGTAGTCATTCCGACACCGCAATGCTCAGCTAATTGATGAATGGCATCTAAATCAGCGGTATGAGCGCTGCGAAAAAGCATCATGTTTTTAGCTCCTCGAGCCCACCCTCTGCTAAGTCCATGAGTAGTAGGGCACTTAGTGCAGCGCGTTCTGTTAGACTATCGAGTAAAATGAATTCCTCTGCGCTATGAATATTTCCACCGCGAACACCCAGAGTATCGATCACGGGTAAACCGAGCTGAGCAAAATTGTTTCCATCGCAACAACCACCACTGTCTTGCCAATCAATTGACAAACCCAATTCGCATCCTGCTTTTTGAAGCCGAGCAAATAAACGTTCTGTAGCGGAGCAAACCCGTTTAACTGGGCGACCAAAATCACAATGAAGTGTTAATGAGTAATCTTCACGATTCATAGTACTGATGATCTCATTAAGATGTTGTCTAACCCAATATTCATCTTCAGGTTTGGTAATGCGAATATCTAATTTGGCAACGGCCTTATCCGGAACAACATTCAAGGCTCCTCCCCCGGCAATTTTACCGATATTAATTGTGATGCCATTGTCTTGCTGATTGAGTGCATGAATTGCTGTGATAGTTTCTGCTAAATAACAGATTGCATTGCGACCCTCCGAAAAGGCCCTGCCCACATGGGCAGATTTTCCAGTGGCGATGAGAGTGGCTTTGCCGCTACCGCGTCGATTTTTAGCGAGCGTGCCACTGGGCGTCATTGCAGGTTCATACACTAAAGCCGCTTGATGATGATGGGCTAGTTCAGCAAAAAGGGGGCTGGATGCGGGAGAGCCAATTTCTTCATCCGCATTAATTAACACATCCCAGCCTAAGTTTTTGGAGGCATTACTTTCTTCAACGCTGATGAGCGCATGAAGAATCACCAGTAAACCGCCTTTCATATCTGCTACCCCGGGTCCATTGAGTTGATTATCATTGACATAAGTCAGTGTTTGAAAGGGGTGATTGACCCCATAGACCGTATCCATGTGACCACTTAATAGAACTCGTCGTTTCAGCTCAGGACGTTTGCGAATGAGAAGGGTGTCACCACATTGCTGGGCTATGCTTTCCCCGCTCATGTTCATGAGAGTGATTGGGGGAAGCTTTAATGTCTCAATTTCATCCGCCAGCGGAGAAAACAAGGTTTTTAGACTTTGGCATACGAGGGATAACCCTTGCAAATTTTCAGTTCCTGAATTGATTTCACAAAGATGGTGAAGTTGTTCAACCATGGTTTGTTTACGGGCATTTAAAGAGAGAAGAACTTCCTTTGTCATCAGATTGATCACTTTAAATTGATAAGGCAATTAATGACATTAGCGGAAAATAGGCGGGTTCGCAATATTGTATTACGCGAAGTGCATCAACACTTCGGTAGAATAATGGGTAGGTCGAGGGCAAGATGCAACTTACTTATGAGTTAACTCAGGACATTAAGCACTTTATCCGCTATTATGCTTAACTTTTATTATGTTTTTTGGTTGGAGAAGTGGTGCATTATTTCATCGAGAATACCCATTCAGAATGGCATCCAGTGTTGACGAAAGCATTACAGCAGATGGATCCTGAATATTTACAGCTATTACTAAACAGCACGAACTGGTTGCCAGGTTCTTCACGATTATTTTCAGCGTTTAGCCTTCCCCTAAGCCAAACAAACTATATTTTATTTGGGGAGTCCCCTTATCCACGGTCTGAATCAGCAAATGGTTATGCATTTTGGGATGGTGCTGTTCATGGGTTGTGGAGTAGTACGGGGTTTAGCAAACAAGTGAATCGAGCCACTTCGTTGCGTAATTGGCTAAAAATGTTACTCACCGCTTGTGGTGATCTCCGTGAAGATTGCTCACAAGCAGCGATTGCTGGGCTAGATAAATCAAACTATTGGCAAACAGCCGAAGAGTTTTTTACGAGTTTAATCAAAAAAGGATTTTTGCTGCTAAATGCTTCGCTTGTTTATGATGAAGGTAAGGTACAATTCCATGCACGTCAATGGCGACCTTTTATGCATAGCCTGTTAATTCAGTTGGTAGAGAGAAAAGACTCTTTACAACTCCTTTTATTTGGCAAAATTGCTGAACAAATCCCCGAATCGCATTTTTTTTCTTGCTTAATTGCCGAGCATCCATACAATTTAAGTTTTATTACCAACCCAAACGTGTTGGAATTCTTCAAACCATTAAACTTACTGAATTGCTATGGATAAATCGACCATTAATCCTCAAGAAGTTGCTAAATTTGCGCAGCATGCTGCCCATTGGTGGGACAAAGAGGGCCCTTTTAAAACGTTGCACGATATTAATCCTGCGCGACTTGAATTCATTCAAAATTATTTTATTCTTGCTCAACATTCCGTTCTTGATGTGGGTTGTGGTGGGGGTATTTTGTGTGAAGGAATGGCAGCGAAGAGTGCTCTGGTGACTGGCTTGGATGTTGAAGCTGAGGCACTTGAAGCCGCAAAGGCACATGCAAAAACAAGTCAATTCGCTATCAATTATATATGTTCTCCGGTGGAGGACTTTGAAGGTGTTTTTGATGCTGTAACTTGTATGGAGATGTTAGAGCATGTCAATGATCCACAATTAGTGATTAATCATTGCGCCCGTTTATTAAAACCAGGTGGTTATCTTTTTTTATCAACTATCAATAGAACCTTAAAAGCGTATGCGACTGCCATTGTTGCTGCAGAATATGTACTGGGATTACTTCCTAGACAAACCCATGATTTTGAGAAATTCATAAAGCCCAGTGAATTAGCTGCTATGACAAGAAAAGCCGGGCTTGAATTCCGTGGCTTAGTCGGTATGAATTACAATCCTTTAAGTCGAACGGCAAGACTTCAAGAATCGGTGGATGTCAATTATTTATTTTCTTGTTTTAAACCCTGATTTTTTTTATCTCCATACCGTTGCTGATAGCGTTGGTACGCGTACTTCGCTTGCTCCTCCGTGACGACATCGACCTCATTGCCAAATAGGTCAACACGCGCAGTATTCGCTTTTTGACAATTTAAATAGGCAGGTGATGAACTGTAATAGCTCAAGGCTTCTCGCAGTGCTTTCTTGCTAAAAGGCGGAGTATCCAAGCGTTCATAAAAATCAATAATCTCATCAAATATACCAATTTGTAAGGGCCTTACTTGACTCGCCTTCTTAAAAAAAGCACTGGGAAAATGTTCCACTAACCAATCAATAATCTGCAGTTTGTCCTTTTTTGCAGTCTCACTTTGCTGAATCATGCTTTACACTCCGAAGCAATAGGATGTTGACTAAACTACCATAATTAATGCGTTTATCAAGGGTACGTCATCGATAAGTGGCTCAAATTTGAATCCAGACCACTAAGTGGATACCCATCTTAGCCACAATTGTTTTCACGTAATGCTTAATTCTTTTTAAATCATCACTTTTATTTATCAACTTAATCTTTTTCTGTCTTAATGTCTTGCTTTAGTCCAAGAAATTTCTCAATTTGTATTAAGAAATCAATTGGAATTGCTTCTATATTCTTCTGTTATGCTAACTAACTCTTTGAATTATATGCGCTAAACCCATTTATTAAGAAAAGGGCATTCCGGCTTGTGACTGACATACTGTCTTGCAAAGCAGCAATTCAGTTGCTAAATTTCAAACATGGCTTCAATGGAATTGGGGCTCGACAAAAGGATTTGTAATCATAGGGAAATGATAGTCAGGGATGATGTCGGAACAGGATGTTCTGACGGAAGACTGCGAAAGCCAGGGTAGACCCCTGGCTTTATCTTTTTATACGGTGGCAAATCCTGAGTGACTTAAGTAGTAGCGGTCAGGATAATAGGCAAAGACGACAGAACCGCCTTTTATGGTATTGATCACAGGTTTAGCTAAAGTCTGAGCAATAGATGGACAACCCCAGCTACGACCAGCACGCCCCGCTTTCTTAATAAAATCGGGTTCCACATACCAGGCTCCATGGATCACAACGCGTCTACTGTAGGCATTATCATTAAAGCCACGCTCTAAACCTTGTAAGTTAAGTGAGTAGCCTTTAGAACCAATATAGGTGTCGCGAGTAACAAATGTACCTAGGCTTGTTGCCTTACTTGAAGGCGCATTGGAGAAGTGAGTCGGTACATCCATTCCTGAGTTTCTACCATGAGCAACATAAGTATTATATAAAAGGCGTTCTCTACCAAGGTCAAAAACCCACATACGTTGTTTATTAGAAGGTAAAGAATAATCAATGACAGTCAGAACTTGTTTTTTGACAGCCCCTCTGTCCGCTGCTTTTTTATAGGCAGTTAGTGCGAGTTTAAGAACCCTCTTGTTAAGTTGGGGTGCCTTCTGACTTAAATGTTGCACGTGGGTGTTAATGTCAAAGTTTTTTGCTGAGGGCAATGAATTGTGTGTGAGCCCTGTTGAAAAAAAAGCTGCAGAGATTATGCTTAATAATGTACTCATAGCACTCCTTTTTTCTTGTTAAACGTAGGAAATAACGTCTACAAACGGTTGGTGATTATATTTACAAGTAAGGCAAATGTAAAATTACAAGGATGATGATTGCCCATTAGGATAAAATATTATCCAAATTCAGCAACTTATTAAAAGAATACACCTTAACATCAGGGTAAATATTACACAAAAAGTCTGTAAAAAAATCTATTTTGTTCAATTTCCACCGATTTAACAGTATTAAAAAAACGCAATATTATCACAAATAGATCTATTTTGGCTATCTTTTGAACAAATTATTTGTAATAATAAGCGAAAACAACTGGTTTGAACCGCTAAAATTAGTTCTAATGCATTTCATTTCGAAATGTTCTGAATTATCATCCCTTGGTATTTTTCACCTGCTGGACTGGAGATTATTATGCTTGAGCGATACTCAGCACAACTGCCGCAAGGTGCTCGTGCACTGATAAATAATGCTTACCGCATTGATGAATTGACAATAGTAACTGAGCTTATAAAACAAGCTGAATTGGATAATGATCAAATCGTTGCTATTCGCAATCAAGCGACAAGTTTAGTAGAGCAAGTTCGGGCTGAGCGAAAAAAAAGCACCGGAATTGATTCCTTTTTAACGGAGTATTCATTATCCAGTGATGAGGGAATTGCTTTAATGTGTTTGGCAGAAGCGCTACTGCGCGTGCCTGATAATCCGACTATTGATAGTTTAATTAAAGATAAACTGACTGGCGCCGATTGGAAGGCACATCGTGGTCAAAGTGACTCTTTCTTTGTCAATGCCACCACTTGGGCGCTGATGTTAACCGGAAAAGTGTTAACTCCGGAGAAAGCAGATTCAATGTTATCAAAAGCGTTGTTTAAACTGCTTAATCGAAGCGGTGAGCCTGTAGTACGTAAAGCAGTGGACAAGGCGATGCGTATTATGAGTAAACAATTTGTTACTGGAAGAACAATTGAAGAAGCGTTAGCACGTGCAAAGAAAAAAGAAGCCTTAGGTTACCGTTATTCCTATGACATGTTAGGTGAGGCTGCACTGACTGCGATTGATGCTGAGCGTTATTTCAATGCCTATAAAGAGGCCATTGAAAAGATAGGGGCAAGTGTTGATAAAGATACGAATGTTTATCAGCGTCCAGGTATTTCAATCAAACTGTCGGCTTTACATCCACGTTATCAAGAAACACAGCGAGCAAGGGTAATGGAAGAACTCCCACCCAAATTGCTGGCACTGGCACAATTAGCAAAAAAATTCGATATTGCTCTCACCATTGATGCCGAAGAGTCAGAACGGCTTGATTTGTCCCTGGATATTATTGAGCGAGTCTTCACTGATGATAGTTTGCACGGCTGGCATGGGTTTGGAATGGCCGTACAATCGTATCAAAAAAGAGCCTTTTATGTCTTGGATTGGGTTGCTGCTTTGGCCAGAAGTAAACAGCGACGAATGATGGTGCGTTTGATTAAGGGCGCTTATTGGGATAGCGAAATTAAGAAAACGCAAATGCAAGGACTTTCAGAATACCCTGTGTTCACACGAAAAGTATTTACTGATGTTTCATTCCAAGCGTGTGCAAAAAAATTGTTGACAATGACTGATGCCATTTACCCGCAGTTTGCTACCCACAATGCCTATTCTGTCGCGATGATACTCCATATTGTTGGCGATTATCGCGACTTTGAATTCCAATGTTTGCACGGGATGGGAAATGAACTCTATGAGCAAATTGTCCCTGCAAATCGCTTAGGTATCCCTTGTCGTATTTATGCACCCGTTGGATCTCATGAAGATTTATTACCTTATTTAGTGCGCCGATTATTAGAAAATGGAGCGAACTCTTCTTTTGTAAACCGTATTGTTGACGAAAAAGCGCCAATAAGCACTTTAGTTGAAGATCCAGTCAGTAAAGCGATGCATTTGTTAGGTAAAATCAACCAAAATATTCCATTGCCTGCCTCTATTTTTATTCCAGGAAGAAAAAATTCAAGTGGATTTGATTTTTCTGATCGGGAAGCCGTGGCAAAATTACAGCAACGCTATGTTGATATGGATCTTTCACATTGGTTCGCTAAACCTCTGTTAGCCGGAGGAAAGCAAGGCGGTGAAGTAGACCGCTCTGTTGTCTCACCGCAAAAACCCGAACGTCCCATTGGTCGTGTCAATGATTCCACCCGGCAAGACGTTGATTGGGCTTTATCGCAAGCAGAGTTGGCATTTCCGAAGTGGAGTAGAAAGCCAGTTAATGAGCGAATAGTCTGTATCGAGCGCTTTGCTAATCTTTTAGAAGAGAATATGCCTGAATTGCTTGCCATGGCTTGCCTTGAGGCTGGAAAAACATGGAGTGATGGGGTTGCAGAGATTCGCGAAGCAGTCGACTTTTGCCGTTATTACGCGATGATGGCAGAAAAACTCATGGCAAAGCCCATGAAATTGCACGGGTATACTGGTGAATTAAACGAGCTTAGTTTACATGGGCGAGGAGTTGTTGTTTGTATAAGTCCATGGAATTTTCCCTTGGCCATTTTTACAGGACAAGTGGTGGCAGCACTGGTGACTGGCAATTGTGTCATTGCGAAACCCGCTGAGCAAACTCCATTAATCGCTTGTTTTGCCGTGCAGCTAATGCATAAAGCGGGAATTCCGACAGACGTCGTGCAATTACTTCCGGGAAGCGGCGAAACAGTAGGTGCTGCGTTGGTTGCTGATTTGCGGGTGAAAGGAATTTTATTTACCGGTTCCACACAAACCGCGGCACTTATTAATAAAACGCTTGCAACACGTGGTGGCGAGATTATTCCTTTAATTGCTGAAACTGGTGGCCAAAATGCAATGATTGTGGATTCTTCCGCGTTACTTGAACAAGTCACTGTGGATGCGATCACTTCGGCCTTCGGTAGTGCTGGTCAACGATGCTCTGCTTTACGTATTTTGTTTGTCCAGGAAGAAGTTTACCCTCGCATGATTCATTTACTGAAAGGGGCAATGGCCGAACTGCAGGTAGGAGATCCTCGTTGGTTATCCACGGACATAGGACCGGTAATTGATAGTGAGGCCTTAGCTGGATTAAAAACGCATGTTGCCGCGATGCGACAAAAACATGAAATCATTTATCAGTGTGAACTTCCAGAAGAATGTGAATCAGGTTGCTTTATGCCTCCTACGGCAATCGCAATTGACACTATATCGGCATTACATAAAGAGATATTTGGTCCCGTCTTGCATGTCATCAGTTACAAGCGAAAGAATCTTGACGATGTTATTGAGCAAATTAATAGCACGGGTTACGGTTTAACATTAGGCATACACAGCCGTATCAACGAAACGGTGCAATATATCAAAGAGCGCGTACATGCCGGTAACTGTTATGTTAATCGTAACATGATTGGGGCTGTAGTGGGTTTACAGCCTTTTGGTGGCGAGGGACTATCTGGTACCGGGCCGAAAGCAGGGGGGCCAAACTATTTGCTCCGTTTATGCCATGAGCGGACTTATACGGTTGATACAACTGCTGCCGGCGGGAATGCCAGTTTAATGTCGCTACCCGAAGGGTATTAGGTTTTTCAGCGAGTAAGTTGGGCCTTCGGCCCAACGCCCTCCATCCAGTTTGTCTATACTAAGAAACACGCTAGTCAAAACTCAAGTTCTTCGTATGTGGTATCTCTCAAACCGTTTATTTATGCAAGCGCTACATCTGCTTGTACATAATAAAGTATTCATCATCCTACCATTCATTTCCGTAGTATTAAGTTTATCCGCGTTTATTTTACTCGGGTGTGATATTCATTGGATTAATGCGTCCAATGGATCTTATGCCAACGCCCCTCAATATTATTGGTATTTACAGCTTGGGCTTTTTTTAGTCCTTTTGTTTTTTATAATTGGCATCAACACGTTCGTTAGCGCCTCAATCGTTTATATTGCGAGTTTTAATTTATTAGGAAAAACGGTCTCTTGCAAAGAAGCTTTCCAGCAATGCTGGCTGCAACGAAATGCCTTATTATCTTGGGGAATATTTTTTTTGTGCGCGGGATTTATTTTATCGTTGCTTTCGCGTGCTGGAAAGATTGATAAACTTATTTTTTCAACGGCTAATGCTGGATGGCATATCTGTGCTTTTTTAATGATGCCCTACCTTATTATTGAAAAACTAACACCCAGTGCGGCTTTCGAAAAATCCTCGCAATATTTTGTGTCGTCGGCGGTATTTCAGGTGAATATTTTATTCTTATTAGGCCTCTACCTTGTCCCATTAATTGCTTCTCTCTATTTAGCTCAACAACTAACTCCTTTGGGTTATCAAGAAATAGTCAAAGATATTTTATTTTATGGGGTTATTGCTTTGGGTTTTGTCTGGTTAATTTGGGGAAATGCGTTTAATTCAATAATAAAAACAGCTTTTTACCTAAAAATAAAGGGGAAAAATGAACTACTCTTTTTAAAAAAAGAAGATGTGGGAAAAATTATTCAATAAGAATAAAGTCATTCAATTTACAGATCTGCCGAATAAAGCCTATTATTATAATAATTCATGAGTTGAGGGTGAACCAAAGTAAAAGTTGGACCTAAGCTCAATATCAGAACAGAGCGATGTCTTAATCAATCATTGTTGGGCGAAGGCCAACTTATACGTGAGGATACAATCCAACATGCGCGGGAACGACTAAAATGAAATCATTCTTCTTAAACTCATTGGCGTATCTAGTCTATTTTGTGAGAATAGTTATTCTACTTTTTGTCTTCCTTTTACTTATTGCATTTATTTCACAATTTGTTGAAAACATTAGTCAGTATCCCACTCTGGTAAAAATAAATAAGCTCGAACAACAATTAAGCGGGCCATTGATCCAGCAAATAAAAATGGCGATGCCGCATCGCTATCAAGGAACCGATTACAGCAGGCTTATTCTAATTTTTCTGATGCTCATTTTGGGTCATTTTTGCGTCATGGCCCGCTCTCGATTGCAAGGGTTGGTTCAGCGAATTCATGAGAAAGAAACTTATTATCAATGGCGTAAGCAGGTAAGTACTGTGGTATCGAAAGAGAAAATGCATGAAATTGATAGCAAATTTGAAGCGCTCAGTACGAGCAAAGCAAGCGACCGGAAAAAAATCCTGAAAGAATTCGCTCTATTAAAAAGTAAATTGGATAGTATGGGGCAACAGCTTGCTTTTCTTGCCATTGACGTCGTTGATTCAACGGGGATGAAAAGGAATGAGGATAAATACGTTGCTGCTTATGATTTCGATCGTTACAACCAACTTGTTAGTAGTAGTCTTAAAGAAAGCGGTGTTCTTAAATACGCTATGACTCCTGACGGTATCATGAGTTGCTTTCGTACAGTGGATGATGCAGTGAGGGCCGCACAAAATTTATTAGATAAGTTAAAAGTATTTAATGCAACCAGCAAGAAAATAAAGCGAGACTTTCAGATCCGTTGTGGGATAAATGCGGGATTTGTCTATTTTGATGAAGACACGCCCCTTGAACAAGTCAGTGATCGGGTCATTGATATCGCTGGCCACATGCAAAAATACGCTAAGCCCAATTGTATTAATATTGCCGCTTCGGCGATTGAGCCTCTAAAAAATCGGGGTGGCTTCAGTGAAACAAATGACGTGATCGACGAGCAAAAGGTATTTGAATGGAATCTCAATAAGTAAAAAGTAGACAAGACAGAGAAGTTGAAGTTATTGTTATTCTAAAGAAAATAGGGAAAAAGACTATTATGATAAAGAATAAGGATAAAATAATTAAAGCTGCGGTATCCGCTTTTCTTGCAATGGCTGCCGCTCAGGATTTTGCTGCTGATACCAAAACTGAAGATCAATCGTCTCAAAATACAGAAAAATGTTATGGTGTAGTTAAAGCAGGAATGAATGATTGCGCAACAGCAACTGCCTCTTGTGCTGGTTCTTCAACCAAAGATAATCAGCCAGACGCTTTTGTTTTTGTTTCAAAAGGGTTATGTGAGAAACTCGTAGGCGGTAGTTTAAGCGCCGGAACAGAAAAAAAATCATAAACCTATTTAACCTTACACGGAGTACTTTATGATTAGGAATCTAGCGCGTTTTTTTATGGTTGCGTTATTTATTCTGTCTAACACTAACCTCTATGCTGCCCCTGAAACACTGACGCTTGATACCAAACATAGCTATGTTTTATGGCGCGTCGAGCATCTAGGTTTTTCCACTCAAGCGGGTAAATGGTATATCAGTAATGGCACGGTAACACTGGATAAAGATAATCCACAAACCAGCAAAGTGGAAGTGGTCATTGATCTGGCTAATGTTACTACTGGAATTCCAGAGTTGGATAAGCATTTGCAAGGCCCCCTTTTCTTTGATGTCACAAAATACCCAAAGGCCACTTTCGTATCTAAGAAAGTGAATGTGCTCAGTGAAAACACGGCTAAAGTAGAAGGCTTATTAACTTTACACGGTGTCACTAAGCTCGTTACGTTAGATGTGACACTCAATAAAGTAGGAAAAAACCCCATCACTAACAAAATGACGGTAGGCTTTTCTGCCACAACGACCATTAAGCGTTCTAGTTTCGGCATAAAGACTCTAATTCCTCAAGTCGGTGATGACGTCAAAATTGAGATAGGTGCTGAAGCGTATAAAGCGTAATGATTGGCCTTATCCTCCGTCCGTCCTGCAGGGCGAAAGACCATGGATCGCGGAACGGAGAAAAAAGGAAAACCTATTACAAGTTGAGTTTAAAGGAGTAATGCATGAAAGTGTATATCCATCACGGAATGATAGTGTTGCTATTCCTATTAATGCCGCTTGGAGCAGAAGCGACTCCACCGGAATGGCAAATTGATTCAAGTCAAAGTCATCTCTCTTTTACAGCAACACAAAATGGTGCACCAGTCAAAGGTCTGTTTAAGACTTTTACTGGAGAAATTTTTGTGAATCCAGCCCACTATAAAACAAGCAGTATCCATATTGTTATCGATATGAATTCAATCAGTACTGATTATTCTGATGTAAGAGATACTTTGCTTACATCCGATTGGTTCAATGTAAAAGTGTTCCCTAAGGCTGAGTTCAAATCAACGAATTTTAATAAAACAGGGAATAATACTTATCAAGCCAACGGTAACCTTACGATTCGTGATAAGTCGGTCCCAGTGATTTTAACATTTACTGCAGAGCAATCCTCACCTGATACCGGGGTTGTGGTGGGAAGTACTGTCTTGAAACGCAGCGCTTTTGGTGTTGGACAAGGTGAGTGGGCGAGTACTGATCAAATTCAGGATGAGGTGAAGGTCGATTTTAAGGTAGTTGCTAAAAAGAAACCTTAAAAATTTGGTGATTCGTAAAGGTGGGTGCGCTCTTCCAATACTGTAGCTTTTTTATTCCGATGTATTGCGATTATCTCTTGTAGTTCACCTGCGAGAGTATGATCAATTTACTCCTATTGAATCGATGGATTGCGATAGTTTGCAGAATTTAAATTCATTGCCTATGCTTTAATTTCAAGGAAAATACAGAATAACTTCAAATAGGGGAGAATAATATGGATAGATCAAGCCTATTTAAGATTATCCTTGCTGTTCTATGTTGTTGTTTGGTGGTCGTTGGCTTTGCTCGAACCAAGGATGTTTTTGCTCACGCTGCGATTGCTGATAAATTTGGCAATGCTAAGCAACTTATGATGACTCATTAAAATTATTCATTAAGGTATATATAGCCTCGTTTGAGGCTATATATATTTCCTGCAGTAATTACATCTGTGGAACTGGCTCGTATTTTTCTAAATTTTCCACTTGATTGGCTTTTGTTTTATGATAAATCGCGGCGCCGATTAAAGCGATGGCAGCAACAGCTAGAATGGCAGTAACTGCTGTGGGTAGAAAGAGGGCAACTGGTATACAAAGTAAACCAAGCGTAACACCTGCTATTAATTCATTTCTAGATTGTTTATTGAAGTAGTTTTTGCGTTGTTCTGCGCTAAACATAGTGGGTTGATATTGGCCGCCTCTAACGTAAGCAGTTACACTATTCCATACTCCTCCGAGAGCAGGCGCTACTTCTTTTTTTATCGTTGCGAATATAGGGGTAGCCTCTTCTCTTACCGCATTGTATACTGTTTCCAAATTGGATTTCAGCCTAGGCTGAAAATGTTCGTTTGTTTCTAGTTTTGAAACAATACGGTTTTTATGAGAACTAGCAAATTCTAACAGTTTGGAGCTATTGTTTTCTTCGTTTGGCTCTTCATCGAATTGATAATATAAAGTGATTCCTTGACCTATTTCTTGAAAGACTACATTTTCTAAGGGTAATTCAGTTTCACTAATATCATGATAAGTTACCTGATCTTCATCTGAATCAAGCTGGATTTCTTCTAATAAACCTCTTAAAGCTGGGCTGTTATTTTCTGATTCATCCTTTACAAAAATTTTTATCTTCATCTCTGTCCTCGAAATACTTGGGTTAAAAAAACTATCCTAGTCTTTAAATGGAATACTAAAATAGCACATTACGAATAGGGCTGGGATGCTATTTAGAGCTCATGAGCCTTTTATTGTATTTAAAGCGCAAAACTAATACAGCTGGTGTAACTCCATGAGCTCTATACAGCGCTGCAATTATAATGGTCTTGTTTTTAAAAGCAAACACTTTGAACTGATAACAATGTTTGAAGTTGAAAATCAACTTTTTTGCTGACTGCTTCCATGAAGATCGAAGGCTTCAGAGTCAATTCCATGCTCACGATCAAATACCTCTTCATGTTTTTTAGCCAAAAACCAAGGAAGCACAACAAAAAGGATTAATCCGCCAAGGAGAAATGCTTCAAAAAAGAAAACGTTGCCTACAGGGATTTGCGTGGGTGGAACAAAACCAATAAGCATCGCAGTGAGGCAGCATAAAATACCAAGTCCAGCAACAATCCACATCATTAGGTTTCCCCCAGGGATAGTGTAACTTCGATGCTTATGGGGTTGGCTATAACGTAATTTTATCGCAGCAGAAAACATGAAAACATAAACGAGTAGAGCCATCTGGGCGCTAAGGTCGCTGAGAAGCCAGTAGGCTGCATTGATGGAATCCAATAATATAAACACAGAGCTGAGTAAAGTGAAAATAACTCCCTGAGCGATTAAAATGGCCACAGGAGCGCCATGGCGATTTACTTTTGCCAGTCGCTCAGGCAAAGAGCCATCTCGTGCAGCAACCAATAAGCCTTTAGTCGGCCCGATAATCCAGGCTGAAACCCCGCTTACCCCACCAAGGATAATCAAGACAGCAATGACTTTAGTCATCCAGGGTATGTGGTAATTGCTAAAAAATACGGCGTAGGCATCAATCAAACCAGATACAACACTTAATTCTTTATTAGGCACGACGATCACAATGGCAAGCGAGCCTAATACAAGGGTAGCAAAGATGAGTATAGTGGAGTATAAAATGGCTCTTGGATAATCCCTCTGAGGATTTTTGACTTCTTCTGCGTGCACAGCAGACATTTCCATGCCAAGTAGCCCGAATAAAACAGCGGCAAAAAGCGATAAATTACCTACAGAGCTAAAGTCAGGAATCCAATTAAACGGCATATCGATAGGAAGAGGTTTTCCCTGGAAAAGCCAAAGTGCACCTAAAATACTGACGAGAACCATGGGCAGGATAGTACCTAAACTTGCACCAATAATGCTCACTATGCTGGATACTCTCATGCCAAAGCAGTTGAGCAAAGTGAAAAGCCAGAACAAGCCAAGGACAGTGGTCAGTAAGTAAAATTTATTGTTAGCAAGCTCCGGGGCAAAAAGGTAGGACAAGGTTGCTGCAATAAAAGCTAAAATTGTGGGGTACCAAACAACATTATAAATCCACTGTAACCAAATCGTTATAAACCCAGCACGCCGTCCAAAGGCTTCACGAACCCAAACATAAAGCCCACCTGTGTTGGGATAAGCCGTTGCTAATTCCGCTGCAACAAGCGCAATGGGAATAAAAAAAGTGACGGCAGCAACTAAATAATAGGAGACTAAAGGTAAACCAAGTTTTGCACTTATGGGTAAAGTCCTCAGGCTATCAACAGCAATGACGTTGATCATGACTAAGGAAAAAACCGACAAGACTTTTTTAGAAGGATGCATGCAAAGTCCTTACTCGAGAATTGTTACTCAATTCTAAAAAATGGGTGGTAGATAAGTGCAAGCCACGCAGTTAAATTGACAGGCGGCAAAATTTAACAGTTTACCTACTTAAAATCAATCAGGTTAGTGGCTTCTTCAGGCCAAACGCATCTAATTTTTGAACATAAAAACCTGTTTTTTTGCCTAACTTCCCGCGCTTTATGCGCGAGATTCATGCACTCTAAACGGGACGTAGACCTGATTGGCGCATAAAGCGCGGAATCAGGTCTTTTTGGTTTTATGTCCCACCATTAGATGCGTACGCGTGCTGGTTACTTTATCTCAAAGCAAATTACGAAGTACGTACTGCAAGATACCGCCATGACGGTAATATTCGAGTTCATTTGCTGTGTCAATTCGGCAAATGACTTTTATTTTGTCTTCATGACCATTTTGGCGAGTGATGGTCATTTCCAGTCTCGCACCGGGTTTTAATGTGTCGTCCACGGCAATACTGATTTGTTCGCTACCATCAAGGTTCAATGTTTTTCGTGTTGTTCCTTCTTGAAATTGCAAGGGAAGTATCCCCATGCCAATCAGGTTGGAACGATGAATACGTTCAAAACTCTCAGCAATCACGGCTTTTACTCCCAAAAGATTAGTTCCTTTTGCTGCCCAATCGCGTGAAGAGCCTGTTCCGTACTCTTTACCGGCAATCACCACCAACTGCTGTTTATCTTTCTGGTAAAGCATGGAAGCATCATAAATGGACATCACTTTGCCAGTGGGTATATGACGAGTAATGCCTCCTTCAATGTCCGGTGTCATTTCGTTGCGGATGCGGATATTGGCAAAGGTTCCTCGCATCATCACCTCATGATTTCCGCGCCGCGAACCATATGAGTTAAAGTCGGCCTCTGTTACGCCTTGAGATTTTAGGTATAAACCTGCAGGTGAGTTTGCTTTAATAGAGCCTGCCGGTGAAATATGATCGGTTGTAATTGAATCACCTAAAAGGGCTAAGACATAAGCCTTGGTGACTGGTTTGATGGATTGTGGTGTTTTAGGCAAGTTTTCAAAATACGGTGGATGCTGAATGTAAGTCGAACTTGCATTCCAATTGTAAGTCGAGCTACTGCTGGTTTTTATTCCTTGCCAATGACTATCCCCTTGGAAGACTTCAGCGTATTCCTTGCGGAACATTGAACCATTTACCTTGGCAACCTCATGAGCAATCTCTTCATTGCTCGGCCAAATATCTTTAAGATAAACGGCTTTGCCGTCAGCACTTTCACCAATGGGATCTTGGGCTAAGTTAATCCGAACAGTTCCAGCGAGCGCAAAAGCAACGACTAAAGGAGGAGACGCTAACCAATTTGCACGAACTTGAGGATGAACTCTTCCTTCAAAGTTACGATTCCCTGAAAGAACGGAGGACACTACGAGATCATGGTCATTGACCGCTTGGGAAACAGAATCAGGAAGCGGTCCTGAGTTACCAATGCATGTAGTACAGCCATAGCCCACCAAATTAAACCCGAGTTCGTCGAGGTACGTTTGTAATCCTGCGTATTTCAAATAATCAGTGACCACTTTTGATCCAGGAGCCAAAGAAGATTTAACCCAAGGCTTACGTTTTAACCCTTTCTCTACCGCCTTTTTTGCCACCAGGCCTGCAGCCATTAATACACTCGGATTTGAAGTGTTAGTGCAACTGGTTATAGCAGCAATGACCACATCTCCGTGATGCATTTCATAGGATTCTCCTTTAACCGCAAAAGCATTATCCATTTCATTGATTTTACCTACTCCTTCCATAAACGCGGAAAACTCCTGAGAGAGCGAAGGTAAATTCACTTTGTCTTGAGGACGTTTGGGGCCAGCAAGTGAGGGTTCCACCGTGGATAAATCAAGACTTAATGTGTCAGTAAAAACAGGATCTTCTGCATTGCTGTCATACCACAAGCCTTGTGCTTTGGCATATGCTTCAACTAACGCGATAGTATGTGAATCGCGACCTGTCAATTGCATGTAATGGAGAGTCTCTTTATCGACAGGGAAAAAGCCGCAAGTCGCACCGTATTCCGGTGCCATGTTAGAGATGGTTGCGCGATCGGCAAGGGGCAATTCCGCAAGACCAGGGCCATAGAATTCAACAAATTTACCGACAACTCCTTTTTTACGGAGCATCTGTGTGACAGTTAACACTAAATCCGTTGCCGTAATGCCTTCTCGCATTTTTCCTGTTAATTTAAATCCAATAACCTCGGGTATGAGCATGGAAATAGGTTGTCCCAGCATTGCCGCTTCTGCTTCTATGCCGCCGACCCCCCAACCGAGTACACCTAAGCCATTAATCATTGTGGTGTGTGAGTCGGTACCGACAAGAGTATCTGGATAAGCATACCAGGTCCCATTTTCTTGACTTGACCAGACCGCTTTTCCTAAATATTCCAAATTAACTTGGTGACAGATCCCTGTACCTGGAGGCACTACCTGGAAATTAGCAAACGCTTTCTGCCCCCAACGTAAGAACTCATAACGCTCGATGTTACGTTCCAATTCAATTTCAGTATTCACTTTCAGGGCATCGGGACTGGCAAATTTATCGACCATTACTGAATGGTCAATCACTAAATCCACGGGGGAAAGCGGTGAAATTTTTTCTGGATTTCCTCCCATTTTTTCCAAAGCCGTGCGCATGGCTGCTAAATCGACGACCGCAGGCACGCCGGTGAAATCTTGCATTAATACCCTTGCCGGACGATAAGCAATCTCATGTTGCGAGGTTTTGGTATGTATCCAATCAGCCAGGGCTTTGATGTCTTCTGTCGTCACTGTACTGCCGTCTTCAAAGCGCAATAAGTTTTCGAAAAGGACTTTGAGCGAGTAGGGTAGGCGATTAATGCCTTTAAAATGTCTTTTCTCTGCTTCTTTGAGGCTAAAATAATGGTAGGTTTTATCTTCTACTTGTAATTGGCATTCAGTTGAGAGACTGTTTTGGCCCACTTTCATATACCGACTCCATTGAGTTCAAAGCAATTATGATAGCTCAAATAAAGCAAGTTTTCATGGGCCAAAGGAATGCTTCAGCAATTTTTTTTAATTAAAGGATGTCAATCATTGACTGGATAAGGTTATTGTACTTTTAGGTGCTCCTCAAGCTCAAATTCTTCATTTGCAGACCTACTGGGTGTACCAGTCGCAACGGCAATGGCCGCATTAAATAATTCCTCTTCTTTCTTGAATACTGCTGCCTCATTGGGTCGGGTGATACAAAACGAGTAATAAGCGCTCGGGAATAGAAAGCTGAGTGCAACTCCTAGGGTAATGAGTGCGGCAGGCAAATTGACCGGGATAAGGAATAAACTCAAAACTAATAGTCCAAGACCACCGTAGAAAAAAGCACTGGATGCAGTATCGGCAAAGCTATAGGAAAGATCTGGATTCTCACCCACATAACAGTAAAGCCCAGAATTATGGTATCGGCTGAGTGGATCTGTCATTCCTGGGGTTTCAAAATAGTCTTTTAATGTTTTTGCGAAAGCATAAAAACTATTGATGTAAGGTTGTTGGTGACTTGGTTTTTTAAATCGTTCAATTTGCCTTCTGAAAGCAGCCGCTCTCTCATCAATCAGGTGTAAAAGAGATTGAACTTGATTATGATCGTAGTTTTTTGATGGTAACTGCATTAACTGCTTCGCTTCTTGTAAGGCTTGCTCTGCCTCATTAAGCGCTTTTTTAGGTAAATATCGATAGAAAAATCTTGCCATAATCTGACCCTCATTTGAACACTGGAGCAAGCCTAACATGGTCAAACTATTAGCAGAAGAACAGGAGCCCTGCTTTTACAGCTAAGTAATAATTATTAACACAATATTAAGGTTTAGAATTTATTATTTTATGTATTAATCGTGCTTAGTTTCGAACGTCTAAAAAGGAGTTTTGGCGGATAATGACCTTAATTGTGCTCTTTTTTCCGCAATAAGATTTATGCAGGAGAATGAGCGATTAATCGACCAATTTTGCTCTAATAACAATTAAGGATACCCACGCTTATTTTTCTAATAAAAGGAGAGAAAAAAGCAATAAAATCGAAGAGAACAATGAACAAGACATGAAAGTCAATTCAACGGGTGATGTTTCATTCACTCTGGCAATGGATTCGAATTCGCGTACGTCAGTAGAAGTGAGGGTTTTTAAAAAGCAAAAAAGGGTAAAATAAACAGTAAGCGGATTGGTTTTTCTAAGCTATTATTCATGAAATCATCCTTTTTCATCAATATCAATGGATTATAGACTTCAATTCAATGGGGAATTTTAGCATGCTTTGTTTTACAGAAATCAGTGCAAACGAATTTTTAAATCACTATTGGCAAAAAAAGCCTCTTGTTATTCGCCAGGCTTTGCCTGATTTTATCAATGCATTAACTCCTGATGAATTAGCCGGTTTAGCCATGGAAGAAGAAATAGAAAGTCGAATTGTTTTTGAAACACCGAATAAAGCCCCCCGTTGGCATTTAAAACGTGGCCCTTTTTCCGAAAGTGATTTCACTCGCTTGCCTGCGACGCATTGGACCTTGCTGGTGCAAGGTGTTGACCGTTTTATTCCGGATGTCTATGCAATGCTCGATCACTTTGATTTTATCCCTCAATGGCGAATTGATGATGTGATGATCAGTTACGCAGTTAATCATGGCAGTGTAGGACCGCATTATGATAATTATGATGTTTTCTTATATCAGGCAAAAGGGCGACGAAAATGGTCGCTTACTACTAAAGATTGTAATAATCATAATTACCTAGCTGACACCGAGTTACGCATTATGAAGCAATTTGACATCGAAGATGAATACATACTTGAAGAAGGGGATATGCTTTATCTCCCGCCTCATGTGGGGCACTATGGTATAGCCATCTCAGAAGCGTGCATGACGTATTCTTTCGGTTATCGCAGTTATCAAGGCCACGAACTATGGGATAGTTATGCGGAGTATTTAGCAGAACAAGGACAGTCCACCTTGTTGTATCAAGATCCGATTTGGGAGCCTAATCGTGGAACTTCAGAACTGCCGCAACAGGCTTGGCTAAACGCAAAAAAACTGATGAGGCATCTATTAGATAATGAAGAGCTACTTAAATCTTGGTTTGGCTGTTTTGTCACCCGGTTGGATTGCCAAGCAGAAGCATTATTGCCTTCTCCACTGAACAAGAAAAGTGCTCAGTTAGATCATTTTGTTAAAGAATTAAAAAACAGTGAAGGGCTCATTCGCAACCCGCTTTGCCGTTTTGCTTATCAAGAATCGATTGATCGACGATTCCTTCATTTATTTATCAATGGGGGTTTGTGGGACTCGGACCAAGCCGCTAACGATTTAATTAAGGCAGTGGCGAATTCACGGGTCTTGACCACTAAAAGACTCATTCCTTTTATTAACGACAAGCACAATCAGATATTCTTGTTTAAATTATGGCGACTACGCTGGTTAGAGTTCATCGAATAACCTTTTTTGGTAAAAGCGCTTTACAAATCGCAATTTCAATTCATTGCTATCATAAAATTATCTTCGTTCATTTGGTATAGATATTGCAAACGAATAGAGAATCAATTCATTCAATGGCGGAGGATTTTTAATGATAAAGAAATACCTTTTAAGTCTAACTTTATTAGGATTTAGCTTGATCAATTCCTCCTTTGCTTTTGAAAAAGAAGTTGCAATCACCATTGATGATTTACCTTATGTGGGGTTTGCAAATAATGATGCCGCTAAATTAAAACGAGAAGAGGTTAGAATCTGGAAAATCATGCAAGCACTTATTGATAACAATGTGCCTGCCACAGGTTTTGTTATCGCAGGAAACATAGAAAATGGCCAATGGGAGCTTTTAGAACAATTACAGCAAGCGGGTATTGTGATAGGTAATCATACCTATACTCATGCCAATTTAAATGCAATGAGCACTGACAAATACATCTCCAATGTGGAAAAAGCAGATAAAATTCTAGCCCCTCTCATGTCATCACCGAAGTATTTTCGTTACCCTTTTTTAGCTGAAGGTAGAGGTGAGAAAAAACAGCGAGTGCAGGATTTTCTCGCGGCAAATAATTACATTATTGCGCCAGTGACTATTGACAGCAAAGATTTCGTTTTTAATGCTCGGCTATACGCAATGTCATACAAAGTGCGAGAAAAGAATTTAAATCGTATTAAGCAAGAATACTTAGCTTATCTCGCAAGTCAAATCCAAAAAGCAGAAAGGATTGCCAAAAATAAAAATCAACCGATAAAACAAATTTTGCTCATTCATTCTAATTTGCTCAATAGCTACTGCATGGAAGAGATTATTGCTATGTTTAAGAAAAACGGTTATCGATTCATTAGCTTGTCAGAAGCGCTGCAACAACCCGTACTGGGGGAAAACTCATCGACAGGGAATGACATAGCTGATAGTTTAGATCAAACCGCAGGTGTATCGAAGATAGCCCCTATTGATGACCCGCCACTCAATGATTCAACATCCCCAGAAGAAAGTGAATTTGAAAAATGGATATTTTAATGCATTATGATTACAATGCAATGAAACAATTCGGTTCTTTATCGATATGTTCAATGATTTTTCCACAAAAGACAGTCTGAAAATTCTACAAATTACAGATACGCACCTCTTTGCTCATCATTCCAGTTTGTTCGGTGTTAATCCTAATAAAAATTTTGATGAGGTTATGAAGGTCATTTTTAGAAATGAACTTGAAGATACCGACTTTATTTTATTAACAGGGGATTTATCACAAGATGAAACCTCAGCTGCCTATCAGCATTTATTGAAGTCATTTAAAAACTGCAAGAGCCGTGTTTTTTGGCTCCCGGGGAATCATGATAATGAAAGCGTTATGAGTGCGGTTTTTAATTCATTCTCTTTGTTTACACGCACAAGATTACTTGAATTAAAGCATTGGAATTTAGTGTTTATTCACTCTAAGCTTGAAGGCTCTGGGAGTGGTTATATTCATTTAGATGAGTTAAACGAAGTAGAAAAAATCATCAATGCAAGCAAAAAGAATATCGCTTTAATCATGCACCACCATCCCATTCCTGTTAATACCCCATTGATCGATCAGTATATTTTGAACAATAGAGAGGATTTATGGAAAACCATTTCCAATTCTAAAGTGAAATTAATTGTTACTGGCCATGTGCATGGAGATTATAGCTTTGTTTACCAAGGTGTTAACGTGGAGTGTTCACCAGCTACTGTATTTCAAATTAAGAAAGGTACTGATACGTTGCAAATTGAGCATTCAATAGGGTATAAAATTCATTATTTTGATAAGGATAGATACCGTTCTAAAGCAGTAATATGGGAAGGGACTGCATAGGTCAATCCGATTAACCGATTGACCCAGAAGTCGAGATCTAAGCCATTTTTTTCTGTAATTTAGTCATCATGTGATTAGGTAGCAAAAGCCAATAATGCCCTGGATTTTTCATGTGACCTGCAATAAAAGTCGCTTTTTCACCAGCTCCCCAATAGACATCACCACGCACTAAACCTTTAATTGCGCCGCCGGTGTCTTGAGCAATCATTAAGCGTTGAAAGGCTTTCTCTTGGTCTGGGTTCACATCAGGCCTTGTAGTACTTAACCACAGTGGTGCTCCTAAAGGAATCCATTTTTTATCAATTGCTAAGGAGTACCCTGGGGTCAGGGCAACACCTTGAGAACCCAGCGCAGCTTCATCTTTCAAATAATGAAAAAACACAAAGGACTTATTTTGATTTAACACCTTGTGCATTTGCTCAGGATTTTCTTCCAGATAGCGCTTAATGTGCTGCATGGAGGCATTATCCCTTGTCATAACTCCTTGATCGATGAGAACACGTGCGACTGAAGTATAAGGAGCGCCATTCTCGCCGGCATAGCCTAGATGTACTCGTGAACCATCGTCAAGCTCAACGGTGCCTGAACCTTGAATTTCTAAGAAAAGGCGATCTATATGACTATTCACCCAAATTAACACCGGTGCTTTTTCCGCTATAGCCCCATTATTGATTTCAGCGCGAGTATAATAGGGAAGCACTTGATTATCAGCCATTCGCCCTACAATTCGGCGATTTTTAAGGGTTGGATCAAATAAGCCTAAGTTAATTGTCACAAGGTTAGTAGGTAAGCCATAAATAGGGACGTTATATTCTTTAGATTTGGTACGGCTGCCACGCAATTGCGCCATATAATAACCGGTGAATAGTCCACGTACTGGCTGATTATTGTTGAATTCAACGGGAGTGAACCATTGCTGAAAAAACGCTCTTGCAGTGGTTTCCGAAAGCGGATGAATCGCAAGTGCAGCACGGCAGGCAGGTTGCCAGTCTTTTGCTCGTAAAGCGATATGCTCGCTACCTACTAATTGTTCGGGATCTTGCTTCAAAAAAGCTTTACAAGAGATCTGGAAGGCAAGGAGCGATTTTTTTACCTTGGCTGTTTTCCAACCGGGTAATTGTTCGAATGATTTCTGCTTTAATACGATTTCTTTGGGCTTTTGGGGCTTTTGTAGCCAATGCCACCACGAAAAGAAACCTAGTATTGAGAGCAGAGCGATTCCTGTAGTAAGTATTAATTTTCTTTTCATAACTGGGCAAATTTTACACGAATTGGAATTGAATGCAACTCTTTTTTTAAATCTAAACAGTTAACCAATTGGTTTTTATCGATAAAATAATATAACTTTGTTTTAGATATTGATCAAATTGAGTTCCAGGATGGATTAAAAGTCGAAGCGCTGTCCCCGCACTACAAACCCTTTAAAACCATCTTTTTTTGCGTTTGGTAAAAGGCCACAGTTATAATCGTACAGCCAAATTTTCTTCTTAATTTTGTTATCAAGGGTTTTTAACTCATTGTAATGTGCGTGTTGGCCACTTAATTTTGCTGAAGTTTCACAATCGTGAAAAATAACATCCGCTGCATTGTAAAAAGGTTGTAAAATATCAGGGGTGAAACGAGTGTCCATTGAAATGAATACTTTTTTAGCAATCCCGGTGATGAATAACCCGTAACTCGGCAAAATTTTTCCGTTCGAGATAGAATGGATCGTTTTCACCAGTTGGAAGTGATAATTTTCCCAAACGAAGTGGTGGTAAGCAGGTTGAACATTAAAGTAAGTCGATAATGTGGCTTGCTCGGTTTCTATGGATGACATACCACCGCGCAAAACGCTGTCCCATAGTCTATCTACCTGGTCAGGGCTAATGAAGAGCGTTATTTTTCCCTCATCAATAAAGCGCTTGGAAAAGCCTAGCCATTCTAATCCCCCAATATGATCACTATGCAGGTGGCTCACATAAACAGCATCAATGTCGCTATAGGTGTATCCTTGGGCATAGAGTGAATGCCTTGCATCACTTCCACAATCAAGAAGCAATTTACTCCCTGAGTCACTTTCAACCAGCATATTCGATTGAAATCGGTTTTCACCTACACTAAAAGCCGATGAGACACCCAGAAATAATAGCTTCATTAAACTATCCTTAAGTCCCGGTCCCTCTATATTCTCTTTTCATTTAGCCATTATCAAGCCATGGAATATAGATTGTAAACTCACTCAAGATGAAATTATTGTGGTTCCTGTATAAATAATATACTAAAGCAGTGGGAGAAGCGAAAAGGATTGAAATTATTTGCATAAAACGTGTAAGTTAGAATGTTTCTTAATCAATTTGTGGATTTTCTTCTTAGTAGGAGTGATTACTACAGATAGGGTGGTTAAGCATGAGTACTAACATGGTCTAACCAATCGATTATCTTTTCATGATCGTCTCGATCAAATAAGGCAGGGGCGTGCCCGGCATCTTCGATCTCTAAAACATCTACATGCGGGTGGGTTCGCTTCATTTTTCTGATGTGTTCTGGGAGCAGTAGCTTAGAATGACGGCCTCGAATCACAAGGACAGGGCACTTCACATTATGCCAAAATTCCCAAAGATCGACGTCAAACAAAATTCCTTCCAGTGCTTTATGAGGATGATAAAAAAACTCTTTAACCGCCTGCCATTTAATTCGGAAATCATGAATACTTGGATCATATTTACTGATAAATACACCAGGGGAGTGTTCGATAACGCTGGTTTCGGTGAATTGATCCCATTGTTCCTCAGTAAGATTACCAAACTCAGCATAAATTTTCTTATAGTGCTCTTTGGCTTGTTCTTTACTTGAAAATTCGGGGTCTTTACCCACGTATTTTGCCAGTTGCCACAATGCGTGAATGGGCACCTGAGGACTCACATCATTGAGAATGAGCCGACGAATAGGAGTATTAGGTAAAGCAGCCATCATAATTCCTATTAGACCGCCCATCGAGGTCCCTATCCAATCAATTTTTGTTGCTCCCGTTCGACTGATGAGCACATTCATGTCTAAGATATAACGGTCGAAATTGTAATTTTGTGGGTTCTTAAGCCAACTACTGTCTCCACGACCAACGACGTCTGGGCAAAAGACGTGGTATCCTTGCGTGCTTAAATAGTTTGCAAGTGGATCAAAGTCATGTGCGTTTCGCGTTAGCCCGTGAACACAAATCACCGCAGAGGGCTCAGAATTCACCTCGCCCCATTCAGTATAAGCCACTTTATGGTACCCCTCTTTGGTGGCACAAAGAACATAATCTTGCTTCATCTTTTTCCTACTGAGCAAATCAAGTTGGATTTCAATATAATAGTATATATTTTTATGAGGGGTTTTAATCTTAACTGAGTTAAGAGCAAGGGATAGCCCGTAATGAAGAAGCCGTCGTCATTCGGGATGCTGTTTTTTGCTCTTAATGATGGCTGGTCTGCTCCTCGGCTATCCCTACGAAGGGCATGCACGAACCCTCAATGAGGGCTAGCGCACTAAGCCATAAAGAATAGCGGAAATCGCAATGACTCCGATGATGGTGAGAAAAACATTAATAAAGGGACTACGGTATTTTTTCATCGCTGGCACTTTCAGGATTGCATACATGGGCATCAAAAACAGAATGAGCGCAATAATAGGGCCACCGAGCGTTTCAATCATTGTCAGGATATTCGGATTAATTGTCGCTACAGCCCAGCAGCTGATAATCATGAATCCTTCAATTAAAGAATACAGTTTAAAGTTTCCGATTGTTTTGCCACGAGAACGAAGGGATTTAACAATTAAGCCATGTAAACCCTCGCTAGCACCCAAATAATGCCCAAGGAACGATTTTGCGATGGCAATAAAAGCAATGATCGGGGCGATGTAAGCAATGGTTGGAGTATGAAAGTGATTGGCCAAGTAGGACAAAATTGAAATATTTTGCTTTTTGGCTAGTGCGAGATCCTGCGGTGATAAACTAAGGACACAACTAAAGACGAAAAACATCACTGTAACGACCATCATAATGTGGCTGTATTTTAATATCCATGAACTTTTTTCATCTGCTTTTTCTTTATAAGCTTGTTTTTGATTAACCGCAAAAGAAGAAATGATTGGTGAGTGATTAAATGAAAACACCATAACGGGAATAATTAACCATAAGGTCATTAGAAAGCCATTTCCTCCAGCAGCTTGATTAAAATTGCTTTGTTGAAAAATCGCATCATTCCAATGCGGAACAAGATACAAAGATAATATCAACAGAATACTGACGAAAGGATACACTAACAAACTCATTGATTTTACAATTATTTCTTGGCCAAAACGCACAATAGCCATAAGCGCCATGATTAAAATAATGGCTAATAACGCGCGAGGCGGTGCTTCCATACCTAATTGGTGAACAATGAAGCTTTCGGTAGTGTTGGTTATAGCGACACTGTACATAAGTAAAATCGGGTAGATAGCGAAGAAATAAAGTATGGTTAATATCTTACCTGCGATGCTACCAAAATGTTGTTCAACAACTTCGGTAATATCATTATTTTCAGAGGAGCCTGAGAGTACAAATCGACATAAGGCTTGATGAGAAAAATAAGTCATCGGGAAGGCAAGAATGGCCATGATGATAAGAGGCCAAATACCGTGTAAACCAGCATTAATAGGAAGAAACAGAGTACCTGCGCCAATCGCAGTTCCATAGAGACTCAGCATCCAAACTGTATCCTGTTTGCGCCAGATTTTTGCAGAAGGTTCTATCACTTCTGAGCCTAATATCGAAATTCCTTCTTGAGACATAAACACATCTCCATCTAAGCTATAAAAATTGGTTTGACCTGCCTGAAGTCATAATTTCCATACTATGACCTTTTTTTAAGCAAAATCGTAAAACTCATCTTATCCAATGTCATTTAACAAATCAAGTAGTCATTTTGTCCGATTAATAGACTACAAAATGCTTTGTAACTCGGTTGACAAGGCCGAAGACTCCGCTAAAGTTTCATCAGAGCCATTGTAATACCTATACCTTTCCAAGATGTAATTAGCGCGCTTCATAAAGCTGCTATCCGAATTAAATCTAATCTCTGAGTTATTAATGTACTGCGTAATCACCGCAATAATTTGATCAACTGTCACTTGCCGGTTATCGCACATCCGAACAATTTTTTTTCCTTTGGCCACGTGATTTCTGCCAAAGAAAGCAATAAAACCCGTCGTGTATATTTTGTATTTTTTTTGAATTTCTTGTTTTGCTAATAGGCTATCGGTGCAAAAACGATGATAATTCTTTGTGGAATTATTCTCAATGGATAAGCATAAAAGGCGCAATTCCCATCTCTTGGATTATCAACCGATATAAACATGGCAAAAGAAGACAGATTAGATAGTTAATTATTTCATAATTAGCTTAAGGAAAAATTAACTGCTAAATTATGGTGTTCTCATGGCTTTGTATGACTGAGGGAAGCAATTTATCCTAACTATCAAATTGTTAGCTAAAAATCGTTTTGCTATTGGATGTACTATACTTCATTTGCAAGTATTTTTTGAGGAGAAAAGAGCATGGCCCGCTCCACTGTTCCAATGAGCCTAAAAAATGGAGATGATATTGATATGCATCAATATTATCTTGATGTGATCGATTGCATGCCAAATATTGTTTATTTATTAGATAAAAATTGCTGTCTTATGGGATGTAATAGAAACTTTCGTAGCTTGCTTGGTGTTAATCAATTGGAAGAAATGATAGGGGTTCATCCCTATAAGAAGCTAGTTGCTCTGGCTGATTGGTCAGAAGAGCGAAGTGAAATACTCAAAAAGGATGATATCCATGTGCTGGTCTCTGGAGAGCCTGTGTATGATGCGACCGAGGCCCCTGTTGTTAATAAAAATGGCGATATTGTCTATTACCTTTCTACGAGGATACCTCTCTATAATAAGGATAAACAAGTCATTGGCTTGGTGTGTATCCTAACTGACATCACTGAAACGAGAAAATTAAAAGAACAATTGGCCAAAATTAAAAAAGAGCTGCAAGCTTATAACCAAAAACAAGAGCCTGAAGAGCTCACTGCAGCGCGTAATGATAGCTTGGAAAATCTTATTGAGAAAAAGCCCCCTAGAGTCTTAATGGTGGAAGACAACTCTGTTGCTCAAAGGGCAACTCAAGCCTTATTAATGCAACTCGATTGCCATGTCGATGTCGCGGAATCAGGAGATAAGGCAACGACATTATTTGCGCCAGGTAAATACGATCTTGTGTTTATGGATATTGGTTTAGAAGATACTTCAGGTTACGTTGTTTCGAAAAGAATTCGACAGCTTGAACAAGGTACTGAACACCATGTACCAATCATTGCACTTACGGGTTATCAAGCAGATATTGTCAAATACGATTGCGATGATTACAGCATGGAAGGGGCTCTAACTAAGCCGTTGACTACTGAACAAGCAAAACAAATTATTCAGCATTACATTTATCACATTGATATTCCTGTTCGAGGATTAAAAAGTATCAAAGGTCAGGAGGGAAATGAAAAATTCTAATCATTGCCAAGTGTTTTGTTGATGATTGACTGAAACTTAACGAGGAGTATCATACTAATAATCTCAGACCGGGCAAAGCAGCTAGTCTTTCCTAAAACGCTTGTCGAAAATGAAGTCGTATCATTGAGACTTGAGCAGCCAACTTGGGCATAAGAGGTAGTTATGATTTTAACGGGGGAGACAATCTTCCAGGACCTAAAGAAGCAAAATTTTGTGCAAGTTCCCTTCTCTATCGATCAGGAAGTTCTTCGAAAAGCGATCGTTTCCTTTTTTAAATTTTTAGAGGAGCCCGATGAGGTCAAAAATCAGATTGATTTTTCTATAGCGCCTGAGCATCGTAGAGGGGATGTAGGGTTTAAACACCGAGTTGCTGCGGATCACGTTTATAACGATTCAAAAGATTTTTTCCATTTCCATCCTGCATTATTTGAAAAATATGAGCCGTTTTTAAAAGAAAATCCAGTGGTTTTTGATTTTGTGTCAAAAGCGAAACCCATTTGGGATGTGGCCTACAAAACCGTTTACGCTATTTTGCGGGCTATTGAAGAAAAATTTGCTGGGGTAGTCAATAAGGTTTTTGCTACAGAGCACGTGCATATCCTATTGCGATTTTTAAAATATGATTGGCAAGAATCAGGGAAATATCTAGCCAAACCACATTTTGACGCGGGATCGTTTACTTTAGCCATTGCGGAAAGCTGTCCTGGATTAAGAATTGGGTCGTGTCCTGGGGACTTAAAAATCGTAGAACATCAAAAAGGCCATGCCATTTTTATGCTCTCATCAAATTATAAGCAAGTGATAAGCAGCGATGAATTTTCTCCTGGCTGGCATGATGTTATTCAGCTCAATGAAACACTCATTGGCAAGCCGTTTGCGAGATGGGCAATTGTTGCTTTCATTGAAGCTCATGGAGTTAAGGCACTCCCAAGAACCGAAACCCATAAATGGTATGTAGGCTCTGCATGATTCCCTCTGTAAAAAACAAAGAGAACAAATTTTCTCGATTATTATCGCTTGACGTTTTTCGCGGTCTCACCATTGCGCTAATGATTTTAGTCAACAGCCCTGGCAATCAAACGGCTTACTCATGGCTTGAGCACTCTGCTTGGAATGGATGTACTTTAGCTGATTTGGTTTTTCCTTTTTTTATTTTTATTGTGGGCGTATCTTCAGTGTTCAGCCTATCAAAGGCGAGAGAGGTTTATCATACACCGTCACAACAGTTGTTTGCCAAGATCATCAAACGAACCCTCATCATTTTTTTTATTGGGCTTCTTCTTAACGCTTTTCCTAATCATTTTGATTTTTCTACCCTACGATTTCATGGTGTCTTGCAACGCATCGCAATCTGTTATTTTGTTGCCTCTATTCTATTTTTAACAACAAAAATTGCAGTGCAAGTTGTTGTTATGTGTACTTTATTAATCGCGTACTGGTTAATGATGACTCAGATCAATGTGCCCGGATACGGCACCGGCAATTTGACGATCGAAGGTAATTTAGCAGCTTATGTGGATCGTTTGATTTTCTCTTCAATGCACCTGTATGGAAAATTTTACGATCCAGAAGGACTGTTAAGTACCATTCCAGCTATTGCCACAGCGATACTGGGCAATTTAACAGGGGTTTGGCTTCTATCGGGTTATAGTTATTGGCAAAAATGGAAGGGTTTGATGGCTGTGGGTTTTCTTGCTTTAATCGCAGGAGGACTCTGGAACATGGAGTTTCCAATTAACAAAACATTATGGTCAAGCTCTTATGTCTTGTGGACAGGAGGTTGGGCACTTATTGTGTTAGCATTTTGTTATTGGCTCATCGAAATTCAAGGGTGGAAAACTTGGTCTAAACCCTTTGAAATTTTCGGCGCGAATGCTTTGGCTGTGTATTTTTTACATGTCTTATTCTTAAAATTGCAGATAGTAATAAAAATACATCAAGGCGTTGGTACTCCGGAAAATTTAAAATTATTCATCACTAACACGCTTTTTGGGTGGGTATCCCCAGAAAAGGCTTCTTTCTTATATGCATTAAGCTACACCTTATTCTGGCTGCTTATTCTCGCTATTCTTTATCGTAAAAAAGTTTTTATTAAGATATAAGTATTTTTGAAGAATTGGTCGTTTTGATAACCGCTCTCGCACTTAAAATATTGCACTATACTTAGGTTGTGCTACCAATATCTTTTTAATTAAGCCATAGGCGCATAACGGGAGGCAATTATGGGCTTGAGAAGAGAATACGAAGAAGATCCTCATTCTTTTTCTGAACATTATGAAGAAGATGAAGAAAATCCTGAGGAGTTAAGCCATAAAAGACAAGTGCGGAAATTGCTCGAGGAAAAGCTTGAACGCAAACGATTAAAAAAAGAATTTGATGATGAGTTAGATGGAGAGTTTGATTGGGACGAGCTTGATCGCTAAATCCAGCCTCGAGATGCCTAGGTAGAAAAAGTTGAAATCAAGTCCCCTCGCTTAATGAAGCTTATGTTAACTATTCATTTTGTAATCGATAATTGGCTGCAAGCACTGTATTTTGCAGTAAGGTAGCAATGGTCATTGGGCCAACGCCGCCGGGTACCGGCGTTATCCAGGAAACAATTTCTTTTGCTCGTTTAAAGTCAATATCACCTCGAAGTGTTCCATCTGCTAAACGATGCATGCCTACATCGATAATAATTTGTTTCTCATTTAACCAATCAACATCAATAACATCCCGTACTCCAGTCGCAATGACGATAATGTCGGCAATTCGGACATATTTTTCAAGGTCCTTAGTAAACCGGTGACACACACTGACGGTTGATGCAGCTAATAGAAACTCCATGGCCATAGGTCGGCCAACAATATTTGAGGCTCCAATAACTAAAGTATTAACTCCTACAAGCGGAATTTGGTAATAAGACAGTAAGTGAATAATTCCATAAGGCGTGCAGGGTCTGAGTAATGGATTGCGTTGTGCTAGGCGACCTATATTATAGGGATGAAATCCGTCCACGTCTTTGGCAGGATCGATGCATTCAATCACTTTATTAGGATCAATCACATCAGGGAGAGGTAATTGCACCAAAATGCCATCAATCTCTTCTGCATGGTTTAATTGAGTGATTAATTCAAGAAGTTCTTTCTCGGAAGTGGTTGCAGGCAAGTCATAAGCATGAGAGTTAAACCCCACTTCAAGACAAGCTTTGCGCTTATTAGCGACATAGATATTGGAGGCAGGATCTTCACCGACTAAAATCACTGCCAAGCCGGGCGCTAAGTGGCCTTGTGCAATTCTTTCAGCAACAGCGTGTTTGACCTCTTCTTTAAGGTAGGCTGCTGCTTTTCTGCCATCTAAGAGTAATGCTGTCATTTTATACACAAAGAGAAATTCTAAGTGCAAATTATGGAGCAGTGTAGTTCGTTATGCAATGAAATTTACGGGTGCACATTCTTAAGTATTACGAGGGGTTTGAATTTAGGTAATCTTGCCTTGGAAATGTTGCCACAGCCTAGACAAAAGGATTCCAGTGTTATACATTGGCCATTTTCCAGCAGGAAATGCGAAAATGCGTATTGCCTTAGGGGTTGAATACGATGGTAGCCAGTATCATGGCTGGCAAGCGCAGACTGGACTGCATACCGTGCAGCAGGTATTAGAGCAGGCTTTGATGAAAGTAGCGGATTGTGAAATCAGCATCGTTTGCGCTGGCCGAACTGATACAGGCGTTCATGCAACAAACCAGATTATTCATTTTGATTGTGATAAAGAGCGTACCATCCGTTCCTGGATTCATGGTGCAAACTCGTTTTTGCCTAAGGACGTGTGTGTGAAATGGGGGCGCGAAATGCCCAATGAGTTTCACGCGCGCTACTCCGCTTTATCTCGGCGCTATCGGTACATTATTTATAATTCGCCTATCCGGCCTGCTCTTTTGCGAAGCAGTGTTACCTGGCAATATCGACAGCTTGACCATCGTGCCATGCAAGAAGCCAGCCAGTTTTTAATTGGAGAAAACGATTATACGTCGTTTCGTTCGGTAGAGTGTCAGTCGAATACACCGATGCGCAATATACACCAGCTGAAGGTGACGCGTTCTGGTGACTTGGTTATGATTGATATCACTGCCAATGCTTTTTTACATCATATGGTAAGAAACATTGCAGGAGTCCTCATGGCGGTTGGTTCTGGAAAGCAATCGGTCGGTTGGGTTAAGGAAGTGTTGCATGCAAAGGATAGACGATTGGGTGCGGAAACAGCACCGCCCTATGGTTTATACTTAGTAGGTGTTACGTACCCGAGCGAATTTGGTGTAATTCAAGCCAACCCGGGGCCTCTATTTCTTTGGGAGCGCTAATTGACTAACACACGAGTGCGAATAAAAATGTGCGGGATGACACGTGAAGAAGACATTATTCATGCTGCCAAGTTGGGAGTTGATGCCATCGGCTTAATTTTTTATCCCCAAAGCCCTCGTTGTGTTTCGCTTACCCAAGCAAAAAAATTACTCCGCAATGTTCCCCTTTTTGTTGATGTAGTGGCGGTCTTGGTGAATCCTTCTTCACTATTAGTGGATGAAATCCTTAATGAGTTGCCCATTGGTTGGTTGCAGTTTCATGGTGAAGAATCGCCTGAATTTTGTAATCAATTTAAAAAACCCTACATCAAAGCAATGCAAGTAAGCACAGCTGCCTCAATCCATAAATGCTGTTCAGACTATCCACAAGCTTCGGCGATTCTTTTAGACACGCCATCAGAGAGCAGTTATGGGGGTACAGGCCAAACCTTTGATTGGGGGCTTATTCCGGGAAATTTGGATAAACCTTTTATTTTATCCGGTGGCTTGGATGCGGCCAACGTTAATCGAGCTGTCAATAAAGGGTTTCCTTATGCTGTGGATGTGTGCAGTGGTATAGAAGCATCCTATGGGATTAAAGATCACGAGAAAATGAATCAATTTGTAAATGCATTACGGGGGAAAAATGAGTGAGAAAGAACTTCCTGATGAGCGTGGGCATTTTGGGCCTTACGGAGGTATGTTTGTAGCCGATACCCTAATGCATGCTTTAGACGAGCTACAGAAAGCTTATCAGCATTACCGTTGTGATCCAGAATTTTTAGCTGAATTGAATAAAGAATTTGCCGATTACGTGGGACGTCCAACACCCCTCTACCACGCAGAACATTTATCTGCCAAAATCGGAGGCGCGCAGATTTTTTTAAAACGTGAAGACCTTAACCATACCGGTGCTCATAAAATTAATAATACCGTCGGGCAAGCTTTGCTTGCTAAGCGAATGGGAAAAACACGGGTTATTGCGGAGACAGGAGCAGGGCAACACGGTGTTGCTACAGCAACGGTTGCGGCAAAATATGGTTTAGAATGCGTCGTTTACATGGGTATAGAGGACATTAAGCGTCAAGCTTCCAATGTTTATCGAATGAAGCTATTGGGTGCTGAAGTTGTACCCGTTACAGCGGGTTCTAAGACATTGAAAGACGCTTTAAATGAAGCAATGCGGGATTGGGTAGCCCATATTGATAATACGTTTTATATCATTGGAACAGTGGCAGGTCCTCATCCTTATCCACAAATGGTTAGGGATTTTCAATCGATTATCGGTCGAGAAGCAAGAGCACAGGTTTTGGAAAAAACAGGTCATCTTCCTGAGGCTCTAGTGGCCTGTGTGGGAGGAGGGTCGAATGCAATGGGACTATTTTATCCTTTTTTACACGACAAATCAGTGGCCATTTATGGTGTTGAGGCCGCTGGGAAAGGAATTGAATCAGGACTGCACGCGGCCTCTTTAATCGCTGGTAAACCCGGGGTTCTACACGGTAATCGCACCTATTTGCTTTGTGATCAGTACGGGCAAATAAAAGACACCCACTCCATCTCAGCAGGACTTGATTACCCCGGAGTAGGCCCTGAGCACGCTTATCTTAAAGACACTGGTAGAGTAAAATATGTGCCTATTAATGATGAAGAGGCGCTTGATGCATTTCGTACATTAACGCGAGTCGAGGGTATTATTCCAGCATTGGAATCGAGCCACGCCGTTGCCTACGCGATGAAACTCGCCAAAACCCTGAAATCCTCGCAACGAGTCATTGTCAATTTATCCGGTCGTGGTGATAAAGATATGCATACTGTCGCGAGCATCGACAACTTATCCGTGTAATTTGGAAGGGTATTCTATGAATCGAATTGATAAAACTTTAGCGCAATTGCAAGCTAGAGGTAAAAAGATGCTAAGCCCCTATCTTACAGCGGGTGATCCACATCCAGAAATGACTGTTTCACTGATGCATGAGCTCGTGAAAGCAGGAGCAGACATTCTTGAGATAGGGATTCCATTTTCTGATCCAATGGCTGAAGGTGTGGTTATCCAAGCAGCGATGGAGCGTGCTTTAGCTTATAACATGTCTTGTGAAAATGTGTTTATGATGGTTAAGAAATTTCGTGAACGCGATCAAGAAACACCCATCATCTTAATGGGGTATTTAAACCCCATAGAGCAGTATGGCTATGAGGCTTTCGCCAAGCGTGCTAAGCAAGTAGGCGTGGATGGAACAATATTGGTGGATTTACCTCCGGAAGAAAGTGACGCCATTGCGCCTATTTGGCATGCCTATGATTTGCACAGCATCTATTTATGCTCCCCGACAACGTCTGATGAGCGAATGGCTATGATTAACCAATATGGAGGCGGTTACCTCTATTTTGTGTCATTAAAAGGCGTGACGGGGTCAAGTGATTTTAATTTGGAGCATGTAAAAGAATTGTACCACCATCGAAAATCGCAAACCCAATTGCCACTCATGGTTGGTTTTGGTATTAAAACACCGGAAATGGCCGCTGAAGTGGCCCAGTTTGCGGATGGAGTTATTGTCGGCGCAGCACTAATTAGTCGCATTTTTGAAGCGTACACGACATCGGCGAACGCACTCGCTGCAGGAGCCTCTCTAATACACGATATGCGATTGGCGATGGATAAGTAACGGAAAAAATTATGACAGAAAGCAGTGAAAAGACGAACGAGAAAAGAGCAAATTTTATACGACAATTGATTGCTGACGAATTAGCAACTGGCAAGCATCAAGAGATCATCACCCGATTTCCACCTGAACCCAATGGTTATTTACACGTGGGTCATGCTAAGTCAATTTGTTTGAATTTTGGTGTGGCTGAAGAATTTGATGGCCGTTGCTATTTGCGATTTGACGATACTAACCCAATCAAAGAGGAAGAAGAATACGTCAATGCCATCATCGAGGATGTACGTTGGCTGGGTTTTGAGTGGTGTGCGATGACCCATTCTTCAGACTACTACCAAGAACTGTATGATTATGCTGTGGATTTGATCAAGCAAGGTAAGGCCTATGTCGATAGTTTAAGCATGGAAGAAATCCGAGCTTATCGAGGGACCTTGCAAGAGCCTGGCCGCGAAAGCCCCTATCGGAATCGCTCTATAGAGGAAAATCTCGATTTATTTGCGCGAATGAAAGCGGGCGAATTTGCTGATGGCGCACATGTGTTGCGTGCACGTATCGATATGCAGTCAGGCAATGTGAACATGCGTGATCCTGTGCTTTATCGTATTCGTCATGTGCATCATCAGCGTACTGGAGATGCGTGGTGTATTTATCCGATGTATGACTACGCGCATCCGCTCTCTGATGCGCTCGAAAAAATAACGCACTCCCTTTGTACTTTAGAATTCCAAGACCATCGACCATTATATGATTGGTTTATTGACAATTTAGACGTTCCCGCCAAACCCATTCAAACTGAATTTGCTCGTCTCAATTTGTCTCATACTGTCACTTCTAAGCGGAAATTAAGACAGCTTGTTGAGGAAGAGATTGTTGAGGGTTGGGATGATCCACGATTGCCTACCTTGCGAGGTATGCGCAAAAGAGGATATCCACCGGCTGCCATTAGGCAATTCTGTGAAATCATTGGCGTCTCACGTAGTGATTCCGTTATTGACATGTCCGTGCTTGAGGAGTGTGTTCGCGCTGAGCTGAATAAAACAGCAAGACGAGCAATGTGTGTTCTTGATCCCTTAAAAGTGGTTATTGAAAATTACCCCCAAGATAAAGTAGAACACTTAACAGCCTCATTCCATCCACAGGATCCTACTGTGGGCAATCGTACTATTCCGTTTAGCCGGGAAATTTATATTGATCAAAGCGATTTTATGGAAAATCCTCCTAAAAATTATTTTCGCCTCTCACCCGGTACGGAGGTGCGTTTAAGATACGGCTATGTGATCCGTTGTAACGAGGTTATTCGAGATACACAAGGGAAGGTGATAGAGCTTCGCTGCAGCTATGATGAAGATACACTAGGAAGAAATCCCACCGATCGGAAGGTAAAGGGAGTAATTCACTGGGTATCTTGTGAACATGCTTTTCCCGTAACTATCTATCAATATGATCGTTTGTTTAATGATGCCAATCCAGGACGTGAGAAAGATTTTCTCAAGTTTTTAAATCCAAACTCATTAGCCGTCCGCCATGGATTTTGCGAACCCTCGCTTTTAAACCAACCTCTACATGACGTTTTTCAGTTTGAGCGACTTGGCTATTATGCCGTTAATCAAGTCGAGAAAGGCGAAGTGAAGGCATTTCATCGGGTGGTTGATCTTAAAGACACCTGGGGCAAAATCAGTTAAGGGGCAGGCATGTTAAACCTATACAATTCATTAACACGAACAAAAGAGCCATTTAAACCACTTAAGCCAGGTAAAGTGGGTATGTACGTTTGCGGTGTAACTGTTTACGACCGCTGCCATCTAGGGCATGCGCGCTCCATGGTGTGTTTTGATGTTATTGTGCGCTTTCTGCGTGCTCAAGGGTATGAAGTGAACTATGTCCGTAATATCACGGATATTGATGACAAAATCATCGTTCGTGCGAATGAACGTAGTATGCGCATTGATGAATTAACTGCCCAGTATATTAAAGCCATGCATGAGGATGCTCAGGCATTAAATATTTTACCTCCAGATATAGAACCGCGAGCAACCAATCATATTGATTCAATTATCCAATTAATTAAGCGATTAATTGACAACGGCTATGCCTACATTAGCGATAATGGGGATGTGTGCTACCAGGTTGAACAGTTCGCTGATTACGGCAAGCTCTCTCATAAAGACTTGGATGGTTTAATGGCGGGAGCGCGTATTGAGGTGGTCAAAGAAAAACGTTCTCCGCTTGATTTCGTTTTGTGGAAAAAAGCAAAACCGGATGAACCCAGCTGGCCGTCACCATGGGGGGATGGACGACCGGGTTGGCATATCGAATGTTCGGCAATGGCGATGCATGAACTTGGGGAGCAATTTGATATTCACGGTGGTGGATTGGATTTGCAGTTTCCTCACCATGAAAATGAAATCGCTCAAAGCGAAGCAGCCAGTGGGCGAACTTTTGCAAATTATTGGTTGCACGTGGGTATGTTGCAGGTTAACAATGAAAAAATGGCAAAATCGCTTGGCAATTTTTACACAATTGAAGACGTGCTCAAGCAACATCATCCAGAAGTGGTACGCTATTTTCTGTTGAGTAGCCATTATCGTAGTCCTCTGAATTATTCAGAAGAAAATTTGCAAAATGCGAACAAGGCATTAACTCGTCTTTATCAATCCATTAAAGATTTTGGTAACATGGAAGAAAATGCTGAGTTAGCGGCGGATTGGTTTGAACAATTCAACGACGCTATGAATGACGACTTTAATACCCCGGTTGCGTTATCTATTTTATTTCAATTAAGTCACGAAATTAACAAAACCAATTCAGTATTACTGGCTTCAACTCTTAAAAAGGCGGCCTCCGTTTTGGGCTTGCTAATGACACCTCCTGAGGAATTTCTCCAAGCAGGGCTTGAGGACGAAGCAAAGACTCAAATAGAACAGTTAATTGAGGAACGGCTCTTAGCTAGAGCCAATCGTGATTGGGCAAAAGCGGATGAAATTAGAAATAGCCTAATACAGCAAGGCATCGAACTGGAAGACGGTCCCACAGGAACAACCTGGCGCAGACGAAATTAAAAAACTAGCATGCTTAGAATGGCATGCTAGCGGTCATGAGCAGTTCAGATGACGCAGTAGGGGTTAAATTGACTGCGGGAAAAAGCCGATACCTGCTATTGCTTGCGCCCCCTCCATATTGGTGACTGCTTAATGGCTGACATAACTGATCTAAATCAGCGACAGAAAAAATTTTTACTTCGCTGAGCTGCTCGATACGCAATGATTTAATAGTGATGCATAAATTTTGAAATGCAGTATCTGGTTGTTGCGCTAAATGCTCGCGATATTCTGGAATTTTTAAAATGGTTTTTAACAGCTCTGTATGAATAGTTCTATCGGGAGCTTTAGCTACCTCAAAAAGAGCAACAATACGCGATCGACGATTAACAAAATCAAAAATAGCCGATATATTCATTAAGTTAACCAATTCTGAATTACGATTGAATACGAAAATGAGCTGGCTTAATGTAAACCCAGCTTGAATAAGACGAGAAAGGGAGTTTGTAAAAGGGGAAGGAATAGCAGGAAAAGAGGGCTGCTCATCAGTTTCTAATGGGGGGCTTGCCAATCGTTGTAGAGCACGTAATTTTTTATAACCCCCATCATGACTTAACACAGAAATGATCTGATTAAGAGTAAATCCTACTCCAGTTAGGCAATCAAATAGTGTCGTAGAGCCCGTCACGCTTGGAAGTGGATTGAAAAGTTTTAATAAGGCTTTTAGATTTCTATAGCCCTGATCATGGTTTAAAACAGCAATAATTCCGGCAGGAGTAAACCCCATCTGAGTTAATATAAAAAATGGAGTTGTGAAAGAGCCGTTTGCATCCTGTATCGGTTGTAGTAACTGTTGTAGGGCTCTGAGACTTTCAGAACCACGATAATGACTCAGCACAGAGACGATTTGGTCACGAGAAACTCTAACACTCAGAAGTTCAGAAAGTGGAGTGATAGGATTACCCGCATAATCAAACAAGCGTTGTTGATTTTGGTCTAAAGCAGGCATTATTAACTCGAGCAGAATGTCAATATTGTTAATTTCATTTTCACATTTGAGTATTTTCAGTAATTGCTCTGGAGTAAAGCCGTCACGGATAAGTACAGATAAAGAATTTACGGGTGTGCCAGTGGAATCTAATACAGGTTGCTGATTCTTGTCCGTTATCGGTTCTAATAGGTATTGTAAGGCTTGCCCTTTTTCGAATGAAAAATGAATAGACAATTCGATGATCTGCTCTCGGGTAAATCCATGGCTTAAAAGTTGGTTAGTGAACATAGGGAGGACGCCAGTAATAAATAAAACCAGGGATTATACTGATCTTGCAAACCATCAGGCAAAATTAATTTAGAAGTTGCTCCTTGTGTAAAAGCTTTTGGTTAAATCTTACAAATAGTTAGCTTAATAAAATATCGAGCAAAAATTAAATCCAATAAAAGTGATAATAAAGCCCTGCGGGTAAAAAAGACAAAGAAGGGGTCAGCTCTGTGGAAATTTGCTTTTTTTGTTCCACAAGTGCTTGTTTAAGATAATTTTTCGCCGTTTCAAGATTCCCTTTTTGTTTTGCTGCCTCCGTTTGGATTTCAAGCTTAGCGATTTGGCAAGTCTGCATAATATAAGGATCTTCTAGTCCGCTGGTGTAGCGAATTAAGGTATCAAGTCGATTTAATAGTGCTTGGATTGGTTTTCCTTGATGAATAGCGAGAAAACTTGCTGCCTGTAAGGCGCCACATTCAGAATAGGCAGACCAGTAAAGATCCGCATCTGGCTTGCTAATAGGTAAAATTTTAATGGCAGGGCTCTTCCAGTCTTTGGTGGTAAGAATTTGGCGTGCCCACATGCGATAGTACCACTCTTTGTAGTCTAGCCCAGAATCTTTTTCGGTGATTTCAGCCATTTGCTTAACTAAGTGATGGGCTTCATTGTAGCGTCCTTTTTTAAGATAACCTTCATGCAGCCATTCCAAAGCATGGTATTTATTGTCTGCATCGCAAGCGTATAGCGGATATTTGTCAAAGAGCTTACATAACTTTTCAGAGGCGTTTATTGAAATTTGATTAGCTAAAATGTAATTATTCCATTGCTTTAAACGACGATAAATATGCGCAGCCATATGAGTGACATGAGAGGAAGAACTCATGCGGTTCAAAGCAATTTTCGCAGCAGGAAGTCCTTTTTTGGCTATATCAAGATTAGGATTATCGTGATAATGCAAAAAATAGTGAACGATGCCTGGGTGAGTAGGGTATTTTGTAAATACTTGGGTGATAAGTTTTCTTCCCTCCTCAATATAAGTTTCACTTTCCTGATGTTGTGGAAAATCGGAAGCAATACCTAGTAAAGATAACGCATAAAATGCAGCAACATCCACATCGTTTGGGTATTGCTGAAGTAAGTTTTTCATAGCAAGTCTATAAGCATTGTCTCTTTCATATAAATTGGCATCGCTGAATAATTGTTGTGCCGCTCTTAGGTAGGCTTGTTCTTTTTCAGTAATTGGATAGTTAGTTTTATTTAAAGCATAGCGCTTCAGGGCATCTTGGGCTGCCTGTCGATTTTCTGAATTCCAAATAGGGTGCTTATAAGCCATTGCCTCTCCCCAATAACTCATTGCAAAGCCGGGATCGAGTTGTTGCGCCTGTTTAAATTGAGTTAAAGCATGATCATACATAAACGCATGTAAAAAAGCGGTGCCCAACCAAAAATGTTCCTTCGCTATAGCGTTTTTACTAGTAACCGGGAAATTGATCTCACCTAATGTAATGGATTGTCTTAGAAATCGGATATCGTCCTTTCCAGTAAAATGATTGGCATAGACAAGGGAGGTTAAAAGGGTAAGGATCAAAAACCAATAGCGCATGTAACTTTCCTCTTTAAGTTCAGGTGCATGCCAATTCACACAAAAGAATGAATTATACACAATTCGAGATAAATAATACAAACAAACAATAATTTATTCTTTTTGTTCAAATTTTTTAAATATTAACAGTTTGATAAAAAAACAATATTACAAATTGAGCACAATTTATGCATATTTTTAGTTGTAAAAATCAGAAATTGAACTAAGGTTAAAATAATAAGGCAAGTGATCCAGAAAGGAGCCAATGATGGACCCACTCGGCGAATTAGAAGCCTCTCTGGCATATATGTTTGAGTTGCAAGCAAAAAATACGGGTGGCTATATTGACCCTTTGGTGAATAAACTGAGAAGAGCTCTGGATCATTATCAAGAAAAACCATCTTCTAATTCATTAAAAGCCTTAATTACTGCTCTCAGAAATGCGTTCCCAGTCATTGAAAAATACTCCGTCGACTCTTATAAAGTAAGGCAAAATATCGAAGTCATTGCACAAAGAGAAGGGGAGGCAATAAATTGGAGTTCGTCGAAACAGACTAACCGCTACCCTTTCTTCCACCCACCTGCAACGCCAAAAGACACCAACACCGACCTCATTCCCTGGCTTACTTCCCGAATTGGTAAGGATTTTAACAATCTCGATGGTGTAGCTCAGGTCAAAGCGCTGATCAGTTTAAAAGCAGAAATGGAATTTAGAACAAAATTAAGATTACATTTGTATGCTAACCCCGATTTTCTAGTCGAGATAGCAATGAAATCCTCTCAAGCTTTTTTTAAATTAATGGGAAGCAGCTTAGGGCACCACTTGGAAAAATACCAAATTGCTAAAGCAGTTTATCACCATGCTCGAACAATGATTGATGAGTCTTTAGAGCCTGTCGAGCGAGCCGTACAATTGTTCAATTCACTCAATAATAAATTATATCCTCTGCACCAAATTGAAAAATTACTCGAAGATCCTAAAGCCAAGGCAGTATTGGATAAATCCGAATTGTCAGAATTATTACAACTTTATCAAAGTGAAGAATACAGAGAACAGCAGGATTATGGAGCTCCTGCTGTTTAATTGTTCTGAATGCAACAAGTAATTAGTTTCTTGCTTGGTAAGTTCTTTCCTCAGATATTTCTGTGGTTATTTCTGTTACAGGGGCAATCCGACTAGTTGCCTGCTTAAAAGCAGAAACGAACTCTTTTTTCACTTCTTCATAGTCTTTTGCGGGAAGGTTTTTAGACAAAGCTTCGAAAACTAATTGCACTGTTCCTTCGATTGAAACCCCATGAATATTAATCAGAGGTCCTTGCGGACGGAATTTTTGCATGAGGAAGTATAAGGCGTAATCTTCGCCTTTCGCATCAAGAAATCCCTCTAACAGGGGCCTGTAGCGTTGCGATAATTTGCCCATGGCTAGATTAAACTTATCTTGCCATAAAGCATTCACAGAAATTTCGGTTGGTTTTACTAACCTATCATGATAAGTTTCAGCAGACTTGATTAACAATAGAATTGCAAGTCGAAGTGCTGGGTTTACGTCTTTTGACGCGAAAACCTCGCTGTCTCTCTGCAGCTTATTTGCGGCAATTAGCAGGATTTGCCCTAATTTTTCCAGAGTAAGCGATTTCTTATCTTTTGCAGCGATATTTTCATCATGGTGAAAAGTAAGGGTACTAAAATAGGCGTTTTCCCAGGCAGATAACACTCGAAAACATTCCCTACTGTCTTGGACAGGATTAAGAGGAGCTGTCCAAAATGGGTAAGTAGAATTTGTAATTGGAGTTGCAGGAACGGGTAGTGTTGCTAAATCAGAGGATCCTGGGTTAAATGAAGGAGATTGAGAAAAAATAGAATAGGGGCTATTCACCGTTTGTCCCAAAGGAGATATTCCAATAGAAGAGGCAATCTGAGGTTGCCATAAATCAGTTCTTACTATTCCTTTCGGCATTTCTGGAATCGTGATTTCGCTTAAAATTCCTTTTTCTAAGTCTTCTGTATTTTGCCCTTTAATAAATTTTTCCTCTAAAACTTGGAATAGGGTGGACATCCCTGTGACCGCCTCTTTTTCTTTTTGCGATAATTGTCGTCGAACTGGCTTAATTTCTTCATCCTCTTCTTCTTTATCCAGAACCGCAGTTAAGGTTTCTTTTTCTCTAAGAGAAACTGTTGCTTTATTTTTGTTATGGTGTTGAGAACGAGGCAAAGAGTCGCTATTCGTTTCCATTGGGGTAGCTTCGAGTACTTCTAGGTGTCTTTTTCTTTTTTTCGGAGCTCCAGTTTTTTCCGCATTAGGCGTTTGTCGAGTGGTCGTTTGTCGAATAGGTGTTTGGTCAGAAGGTTTCCTTGCCGTGAGAGGTGTTGACTTATTCGTTAGTTCCTTGATTTCTTCTAAATCAAAATTAATTGCATCTATAAGTGCATCGATTTGAAATAACGCTTGGTATTTATGATCTCTATACTGGTGCTGCAATTGATATTTAAAGTCTTCGCATTTTTGTTTTATGGATTGAAGGGATCTTGCCGGTATTCCCCGCTCAGGAATCTGTTGTTTGAGAAGAAATAATTCTGCCTGTGCGATTTGAAATTTTATTTTATGTTTGAAAAATTCAGATTGAGTTAAGTGAGCACCCAGTGTTTCATCCAAGCTGAATGGTGGAATTTGTCTAATATGATGGCTGATTAAGTCATAGCATTCTTTCGCTTGCTGCAAATACTTGAAAATAGCGTCCTCTTTAAGCTCGGTTCTCTTCTCGTAGGCGCAAGTAACAAAGCCCTCAGCCACGATAAAAAGTGTCTGAGTATAATGGGCTAGAACATCATTAGGCGCTCGACGAAGTTCTTTCCTTAATCCTGTTTTATCCACCTGTTGAAAGAGAGCAATATTACTTTCTAAAAAACTTAAGTCATTATCTTTTAAGTAGTCTTTATAATTTTTATGCAGCTTAGATTGTATTTTTGCTAATGTGGTCATAAAAAGCCTATATGGGATGGTTAATTAATTGATTGAAAAATAATGTATTTTATAATTCTGAATTCAAAATGACTTATTTTTGCCTATTATGCCTAAAATTTTCTTTTCAATAAAGCGAATTTTGGGTAGGCTAGAAAGGTGTTAGGATATAAAAGCCTTGTTAGTTGCAAATGCAGAGTAAATGCATCAGTGTTGGCTGGTTACGCGCAGAATTTCAGCTAGAGAAGTATCGCCTGCGAGCACACGTTTAAATCCATCTTGACGTATGGTGGGATGAGTTGGACGAAGATAATTGTCTATGGTCTGTAAGCTTTCATTACGGTGAATCATGCCTCTTAAGGTTTCATCAATGGGGATTAGCTCATAGATGCCTGTGCGGCCTCGGTAACCTAAGTGATTACACTGATCACAGCCCTTAGGTTCGCGCACATTGGAGATGTTTGTTTCAGGACCGATTCCCATTAGCTCGCGCTCATCTTCACGTAATTCATGGGGAATTTTACAATGATTACAGAGCTTCCTTACTAAACGTTGAGCAATTAATCCCACGATACTGGATGACAATAGAAAAGATTCAACCCCCATATCATGAAGTCGTGTGAGGGCGCCCAAAGCACTGTTGGTATGCAAAGTCGACAGAACCAAGTGGCCAGTAAGACTGGCCTGAACCGCAATTTCAGCGGTTTCTAAATCACGTATTTCACCGATCATCACCACATCGGGATCTTGGCGTAAAATGGCACGAAGACCTTTCGCAAAAGTCATTTGCACCTTCGTGTTCACTTGTGTTTGTCCGATGCCAGGCAAATCATATTCGATGGGATCTTCAATAGTGAGGATATTGCGGGAGACTTGGTTCAGCTCGGTCAGCATGGCATATAATGAAGTCGTTTTACCTGAACCTGTTGGTCCAGTCACTAAAATAATTCCATGGGGTTGAGCAATCATCTTCCGTATCGATTTCAGGGTGGTTTTAGGCATGCCTAAAAGACTCAAATCCAATTGGGCTGCTTGCTTATCTAAAATCCTTAATACAATGCGTTCACCATGATTCGATGGGAGGGTTGAGACACGCACATCAATATTATGGCCACCAATCCGTAGCGCAATACGCCCATCTTGAGGAACGCGTTTTTCAGCGATATCCAATTTGGCCATGACTTTTACACGGGATATCACTAGTGGTGCAATAGCGCGCTGGATTTCTAAAACTTCATGCAAGACCCCATCAATACGATTACGGACCAAGACGCGATTTTCATAGGTTTCAATATGAATATCAGAGGCCTTTTGCTTAATTGCCTGAGTGAATAAAGCATTAAGTAAGCGAATAATCGGTGCATCATCTTGGTTATCAAGCAAATCTTCGCTAATGGGCAGTTGATCAGCAAGCAGGGAGAGATCCATGTCTTCTTCCATGCCTTCTGCTGCATCAAGGACAGACGATTGTGATTGATAAAGTTGAGCCAAGTGTTGTTGGAATTCAGTTTCATTCACTTCTTTAAACGTTAATTTATCCTGTAACAGCCGCTTGACCTCGGCTAAAACAGGTAAAGAAGGATTAGGGAGATGATAAACCGCTAACCCCTCAGTATCAGGTACAGCGATGACCCCTTGAGTTTTAGCAAAAGTATAAGGAAGACGCTTTAATTTATCTTGGTTTTCCATACGCATTACTTTGTCATAGGTATCGGTGGTTTAGGTTTAGCATGATGACTGAAAGGTTTTGGTAACTTTGCCTGACTCAATGGGGGTAAAATCATCTCTTTGTTTTCAGCATTGTAAGCTTGTTCTCGTAACCATTTCAGCTCATACTGGCGAATATCGTTGTACTTACCGTTGGTAATTTCTACAGCATCTCGCTCATTTCTTAATATTATAGGACGTATAAAGACCATTAACACCCGTTTTTCATGATTATTTATATTGTGCTGGAAAACGCGACCCATACCGGGAATATCACCTAGAATAGGAATTTTATTGTTGTCATTACCCAAACTGTTTTGAATTAGACCACCGAGCACCACGATGTCGCCACTTTCTATATGAACAGAAGTGACAATGCTACTAATATCAAAAGTAGGTGTTGTACTGTTCGGAGAGGACGCAGGGTCAAGCGTGTCGTTCCCTTGATCAATTTGCAGTTGAATGCCTCGACCACGAGTAATTTGGGGTCTGACGTAGAGGTGAAGAGCGACGTTGACGCGATCAAAAGTGACATAAGGGCTTGCCGTGGTTGTACCTCCGGCATTGTTTGGATAAGTGGTTGAAGCCACAGAGACTTGCTTACCAATAAGAATTTTTGCTTGTCTATTATCCAGTACCACCACTGAAGGCGTCGATAAAATGTTCGCTTTGCGTTGCTGCGCCAATGCAAAAATTTCTGCTTGAAAATCATCAATTGATGTTTTGCCATTGACGATAGCAAAGCCAGGTCTAAAATCGCTTGCTTTTCCTGTTTGCTGGTTTGATCCCCATTCTATCCCTAGGCTCTTGACGTCGTTTTCATTAACTTCTGCAACCAATGCTTCGATGAGCAACTGTGCCGGGCGTATATCCAGTTGGTTAATAACCGATCTTAAAATCCGAATGACACTTGCTGGCGCATTAATGATGATTGAATTTGTATTGGGTTCAGCAATAATTTGTACTGTCGGTTTAGTAGAGCCTTCATTTTGTGTGCTTGCCCCGCTCGTGTTAGGGGCTGCAGCTGAGGCATTTGCGCTGGTCGCAGCAGTTTGAGAAGAGCTTGAAGGAGAAGTATTATTGTAGTTGCCTCCACTGCCAGATGAAACCAAGCTTGACGCGGGATTGGTGCTATCCAATTCAGGTCGGGTGATCGTACCAATAGTAGTGCCTACATTGCCACTAAAATTGGCTTGAGCGATTCCTGCTAAAATAGGCACTAAATCCTCAGCTCGCAGGTAATTCAAGTAAACGACTTGTGTGTTACTTTCATAACCATTTAAATTCGCACGATCGAGACGGTTTATTAGCAAGCGTAATTTAAGTCGTTCTGTCCGACTTCCACTTAATATAATGGCATTACTACGGTCATCTACTGCAATCATGGTTTGGATATGATTTGCTCCAACTCCGGATTGAGCTTTCATTAAATCCTTTAGCGTGTTAGCCACGTCCATCGCTAAAGCATGCTTGAGATGTACCATGTCCAGCCCATTCACAGATGGTGCATCCACTTGTTTGACGATTCTTACAATCTGCTTAATATTACTTGCGCGACCCGACAAGATAAGCATATTGGATGGCCCATAAGCAGAAACACTACTCCATTGAGGCATCAATGGACGTAGCACGGGAACAAGCTGTTCGGAAGGGACGTAGTGAACAGGGACAACCGCCACCATCATTTCATCGCCCTGCGGTGGATTTCCCGTTTGCAGTGGAACAGGAGAGATGGTTTTCGCATCGATATTTGGAATAATTTTAATGACATCACCACTTGGTACAGCAGCATAGCCAGAGACTTGCAGCATGGATAAAAAGACTTGGTAGAGCTCTTTATCAGACATAGGAGTGCTTGAGGTAATGGAAATTTTCCCTTGAACGCGAGGGTCAATGACAAAATTTTTGCCAGTGACTCTGGAAACTTCGCTAATGACTGCTCGTATGTCTGCTGCTTTTAAGTTCCACAATTTATTTTCTTTCTCGATTGTCTTTTCTTTGGCAACGTTGTTTGTCGCTTCCTCTTTTGGGGTTTGCGGCTGCGTTTGGATTTGCGGCTGAGTTTGAGCTGGGATTTGGATTGAGGGGCTTGCTGCGGGTTCGACTTTTGGTTTTTGTGCAGCGGATTTATTTGAGGCCTCTGTAACTAATTTTTTCTGTAGATCAATAGCGGCTTTATAGTTATTAAAGGGGCCAATACTGACAAAATAATTGTTTTGATTAGCTGGATGATCAATAGTGATAGGCTCTTTAATGGATGAGGATAGCTTAACCTTTAATTGTAAGGCATTATTTTCCTGCGAAAAGGTACCGACATAGAGCATATAAGCTGGTTTGCCACTCACAGTAACTGTTTTTAGAGTGACATCAGTAGCATATGTATTTGCTATAAATAAAAATGTTAGTAGAAAAAACGCAAATTTTCGCATTAAACAACCATTAATTATTCACCGATTAAGCTTACCCACTGAATGATTATAACGGGTTTTTTATATCAAGATACTTGGTATAGTCCTTATATCGGAACTTCCATGGATGACAACATCATAACTAAATTTCGAAAGATACCCTAGCGTTTTAAGCAAATCACTGACAAAAAATATTATTTTCTAAACAAAAAGTCTAATAATGACTCCAAAAATCAGTTCCAGAATAGGTTTGGCTTAGGCTAAACAAGCTTTAGAATCTCATGCCTTGATAAGAAATTAGGTGTTTTCGCTGAGGGTATCCAGAAGCAAGGAAGTATCTCCCCATTTGGGCTAATCGCCAATCGATAGTAGTCGACTTCATTACCTCATTAAATAGGTGCGTAATGTGCACATAATAATCATGTCGTATTATTATTAATTAAATAGGTGTTAATTAAGCACTGAAACATGGCCGATAAAGTAGTCAGTTTTTTCTTTTTAGGTACTGCATGTCACCGAAGCTCTTATGAAGATGCTTTAACGAATTTTTATAATGCGACATCTAAGCATACCGTATCTCGATTATTCGATGGTGTGGGCTCTCATCCTGAGAGTTTAGCCGATACTCATCCTACGCCAGGACGGTATATTTATGATCCTGAAGAAGATAAAAAAATTCCAGCCAACGAGAACATAACGCGAGGCATTAGGGATCTTATGCAACGCTTACAGGGTTGTTTGGGGGGTGATGGAATGGATGAATTATTGTTTGAATCCATTCTTTATTTAGAAAACCTCATAAGGAAAAACGACGGAGTTATGCCTGAAACCATTAATTTGCATGGTTATAGTCGTGGTGCGGATGCTTGCATGCGGTTGGCTAACTTATTAGACAGCATGTACCCAAACGTGAAAGTCAATATGTTTTTAGTTGATCATGTCCCAGGCCCAGGCCGCGCCGATGATCCAAGCTCTTATACCGTCCCACGAAATGTTAGGAAATTTGAATCAGTGATAATGTTACATGAATACAAACCTGGGTTTAATCCACAAGATAGGAATCGGTATGTTATTAGTAATCCTGAAAAGACAAAAGTAGCAATCAAAGTCTATCCGGGCTGGCATGGAAAAGCCATGTACCTCACTCCTGATGAAAAAACAAATCATGTCCCCAGACTGTTGCATGATGATTTTTTCCGTTTCACAAAAGAAACAGGGAGCCTGCCTGAGGATGCTGAAATACCCAATTACAAAATCATGCACACTTGGACTCATTACGAAGAAAAAAAAGCGCAAGTATTAAATTCGGAACAGCGATTTAAAGAGTATGAGGGCATGTTAGCGCATTGGGGAAATTATGCTGTAGGGGGATGGTCCCTCATCAATACACGAGCCATCTTAACCGATCATCGGTATTACACCCAGAGTAAAGAGTTGTTTGTCAATCAAGAACATGGCGAACTGTTTATGAGTCGTTACCCCGCTTTATATGATTGGTTTTTGGATGAGAACAATAAGCAATTCACAACACTTGAGGTAAAAGAACAGCTTGAGAAGTTATCGAAAGAATTTCCTTTTTTCTATAGCAGATTGTGCAAAGTATGCGGGATTGAAGGGGATAAATTACCTCCGCCAGGTAAAGCAGCACCTTATTTTCATCCCCCACTTGATAACCCCTTAGTGAATGATGATTATAGTTTCTTGCAACATTCAATACTTTCTATCATCAATTATACCTTCCATCATAGTAAAGAAGACAGCTTGGAAATTAGAGCAGCAAGAAGGGTATTGAACGACACTTTAGAAAAAGCTAAAACGTGTAACTCGCCAGAACTTGCGATGGAAATGATGCAAAGGGCAGTTCGCGCAGCCGCTGCATATTTGAATGAGTCCAAACCGACAAGCTATATGGCAAAGCAGTTAAAAAAATTAGCTATTGGACCTAACGAATACATCGAGCAGGTTGGTGAACTTATTGAGTTGCATTGCAGGAACAATAGAAATAGAGAGCTTCACTATAGCCAAAAAAACTATTTGCAGGATATTCGTCAACAACTTGAGTCCATTAAAATGGATTCACAGTTAGGCTATCTACAAAAACTTAGAGAGGCAAAAGCGATTGTAAAAAAAATACCTAAAACCTTGCAACAAATGCAAGAAAAAGATACGACTATTTTTATCCATAATCACATGGCGCCTAGGTTATATTTTTATTCTGATAAAATACTCACCATTAAGCAACTCACCTCAGCGATAAATCAATTAAATGCCCCAGGATTTGGAGAAATAAGTATTGCTCAAAAGATGGCAAGACGATTTGCTGGTTACACTGAGCGTAATCGATTTTGGGAAGGTGTTAAAAAAGTACTGTCTGCAGTGATACCAATTCACATACCTCCTTTTTTCACTCCATTTAAAAATGATTTGGCCATTGAACTTGGTTATAAGCTGCATAAATTGGACGAGAAGGGCAAAGGGAATGACATAACCAAATTAGCTAAAATAATCGCCTCTGGCGAAAGACAAATTCACAAATATTATTCAGATACTCGAAGATTAGTTAAAGGAGAATTTGATCGAATTCTTGAGAAATGCCGTGGTGATATTTGGCCAGAAATTGAGATAGCTCCTGCAGCCAACACCTATCGATAAGGCGAGCTATTTTTACGGACAAATTATTATTAATTTGAAAAAGAATCTGCTCTAGAGCCTGTTGGGTCAAAAGTGTTACCTATGTCTCCAGAATAGACCCAAGTGTTAATGGTGGCTACGGGTGGACTCGAACCACCGACCTCAGCATTATGAGTGCCGCGCTCTAACCGGCTGAGCTACGTAGCCACAAGAGGTGGTGATTTTGGCGTTTAATCACATTCATGTCAATACTAAAAAGTTAATATTTTTTTATCTAACGTGATGATTATTTTCGCGGAAAAACTGAGAGAGGAAGAAAGCAAATCAATTAGAGAGCTGCAGTCAAAAGTAGTTGAGCCCTGGCCCTAACAGAGGGCTCTGCTTTTTTGTTGGGTCAAGGTTCAATCTACAGGGGGTAGAAAAGAGAAAAATCCCGCGAAGCCGCGGGATTAATTGTTTTTATCATTGCTTCAAGGCTGAACCCAAAAGGTATCTGTCCTTTTGGATTAACGCATTTAAACAATCAATAAAAAGAGTGCTCCTGGACCACGTAATACTTGGACTAACAATTGTTGCTTTTGTTGCATTGCGACAGATTGTAAGTCTTTAACGTTAATTGTAGGTTGTTTATTAGCTGCAATAATAATATCACCTGGCCGTAATCCAGCTCGCCATCCAGCACTGTTTTCAGAAGCACCAACCACTTGAATTCCGGTGACATGACCGTGAAGAGGTGAGTCTTGTTCAAAATTCTTAAGCGCAAGGCCATAGAGGAATGGGTTGCTCGCTTGAAGTTTTTGCTCATGCTTCTTAACGTCGGTGACAAACGCTTTTAGCGCGATTTCTTTGTTATCGCGTTGTAAAATAATTTTCGCTTCACTACCAACACGTAAAAGTCCAATGGTGGTTTTAACCTGGGCAGCTTCAGTTATTTTGGTGTCATTAATTTGCGTAATGATATCACCTGGTCTTAATCCCGCTTTTTCTGCCGGTGAATCTTGATTAACCTGTGAAACGAGCGCTCCTTTAAGGTCTTCTGAATAGCCCATTGCTTGCGCTAATTCTGGGGTAAGGTGCTGCACAAAAATACCCATTAGACCTCGGTGAATAGAGCCGTATTTGATCAGTTGCTGAGCAACATCTTTTGCCATGTTAATAGGAATTGCAAAACCAATACCGACATTTCCTCCATAAGGGGAAAGAATGGCTGTATTTATACCAATTAATTCGCCAGCGGCATTCACTAAAGCACCTCCGGAATTTCCTGGATTAATTGCAGCATCTGTCTGAATGAAATTTTCAACTCCTTCAATATTCAAATCACTGCGTTTTGTTGCACTGATAATTCCAAAAGTAGCTGTTTGACTATTACCAAAGCTATTGAGTCCGAACGGGTTGCCAATTGCGACGACAAAATCACCTACTTCCGCTTTGTCAGAATCGCCAATGGGCAGGCTTTTGAGATTTTTTGCGTCAATTTTTAACACGGCAATGTCTGTTTCGCTGTCGCCACCAATCAGTTTAGCCTTTAAACGGCGGCCATCGTGTAGAGTCACTGTGATGAGTGTAGCATTGCGAATCACATGATCATTGGTAATGATTACTCCGTTTTGTGGGTCTACAATCACTCCTGAACCTATACTTTGGAACTTTCGAGGTTTTTCAGGAACGTATTGCGGTGATTGTTGCGGGGCTTGATCTTGAGCATCCGCTTCTTCATCATCCGCGCTTGCAGTGGTAGCGGGTATTACCCCTTGGACAGCAACATTCACAATAGCTGGCATTGCATTTTTAAGAACAGGTGCAAGCGTTGGTGTAACTGCTGCATTTTCCATAGGTACTGCTGAAGCAGCGAAGGGCAATACGCACAGTACTAGTGTTTTGATGAGTCTATGAATTTTAAAAGCCATATTAGTTATCCCGATTGATTCACTTAAGCCAAATGAGAGTTGCCATTCTACCCGTTTGTGCCTCTCGGCGGTAGGAATAGAAGTCTTTTTTTTGTTCAAAAGTGCAAATTTTTGATTGATAAACAGCTAAAACGCCTAAAGAGTTGAGAACCCACTCTGCTAACTGCGGCAAATTAGCAAGCCATTTTTCTCCTTTACGCTGAAATGCGTCGGAAGCAAAGGAATAGCGGTTTTGATAAGCCTCTAATACTTCGCCGCCAACTTCATAGCAGGATTGACAAATCGCTGGACCAACCCAGGCTATGAGTTGCTCAGGAGTGCTGTGCATTTTCTTAAGCGTATTCTCAATGACACCATTGACTAATCCCCGCCATCCTGAGTGAATGGCAGCGATTTCTGTCCCTTGCTTATTGCATAGCATAATGGGTAAGCAATCAGCAGTCATGATTGCTAACGTGTAATCTGTGGAGCGAGTAACCGCAGCATCTGCTGTGCGATTTGACTCTTCTTCCACAACAACACAAAGGTTAGAATGGATTTGCTCTAACCACTCAGGTTCTTTTGGGCGTTCTAGGGAAACAGTAAGTTGTTTGCGATTGGCATAAACAGCGGCTTCATTATCGCCCACATGAAGACCTAGATTATTCGAATCATAGGGTGGTGGACTAAACCCCGGAGTTCGCACTGTCGTTAAGGCGCACACATTGTCGGGCGCGGGCCAATTGGCGTATAAATTAGGCAAGATGTTCATCCAAAGCATATATAAGTTGTTGAAAATCATCCGGCAAATCAACAGTAAATGTCAATAATTCTCCAGTTTCCGGATGGGTAAATGATAATTGACAAGCGTGTAAGGCTTGCCTGTGAAAATGATTAAACCGTTCTCTCAATTCATTAGTTGCTTGCGAAGGAAACCGCATTCTTCCTCCATACAGTGGATCGCCCACTACTGGATGATTAATATAAGCCATATGAACGCGTATCTGATGAGTACGACCTGTCATTAGTTGAACATCAAGCAGGGTAAAATCATGATAGTGCTTGCGAATGGAGTACAGCGTTATCGCTTCTTTTCCCTCGTTGCATACCGCCATTTTTAAACGGTTTCGAGGATGTCTGCCGTAAAAAGTATGGATTTCTCCCCCTGAAATGAGATGCCCCTGGACGAGAGTCAAATAATTGCGTTTTATCTCGCGTGCTTGCATTTGGCGAATAAGATGAGTGTGAGCAGCCAACGTTTTGGCGATAATTAACAAACCGGTTGTTTCTTTATCTAATCGATGGATGATCCCCGCCCTTGGTAAATGGTGTAAAGCAGGAAAGTGATGTAGTAGGGCATTCATCAAAGTGTGTTCGCGATTACCAGCCCCTGGATGAACCACTATTCCAGCAGGTTTATCAATAATCACAATATGTTCATCATCATAAACCACACTTAAGGGGATATTTTCAGGAAGATAAGAGTCCTTAGATTCAATTCCAGTTAAAGCAACTGCTATTTCAATGTGTTCACCACCAATCACTTTGTCCTTGGGTTTGGCTTTTGCGTCATTTAAAGTAATGAAACCTTCTTTTAGCCACGAACTCAATTGCGAACGCGAATAATCAGGAAACAATTGTGCAAGCACTACATCGAGTCTTTGACCATGGTATTCGCGAGGGATAATCAGTTGTTTAGTAATAGTCTCAGTCATATCAAGCGGGAATGAACCTATCCTCCGTTAATCTACCACGTAAAGAATTGGGCAACGCTTCATTGATGTGAACCTCGACAAATTGGCCTATTAAGTGGTTAGGACCATCAAAATTAACGACCCGATTACATTCAGTTCGACCTGATAATTGTTGCGGATCCTTCTTAGAGTTGCCTGTAACAAGAATTCGTTGAGTACTTCCCACCATTGCTTGACTATAATGAGAGGCTTGTAAAAGCAATCGATTTTGCAAAATTTGCAATCGCTGCTTTTTAACTTCCATGGATGTTTCATCAGGCAAATTAGCCGCAGGCGTACCAGGACGTGGGCTATAGATAAAACTAAAAGAGGTATCGAAACCCATTTCATGAACTAAATCCATGGTATCTTGGAAATCTTGATCGGTTTCTCCTGGAAATCCAACGATGATATCAGTAGATAGACGAATATCAGGACGCACCTTGCGCAATTTGCGGATTTTTGACTTAAATTCCATTGCAGTATAGCCGCGCTTCATCATTGAAAGAATCTTATCTGATCCGCTTTGTACGGGTAAATGAAGATGATTTGCCAGTTTGGGCACTTCAGCGTAAGCGTTAATTAAATTATCAGAGAAGGCAAGCGGATGTGAGGTGGTAAATCGAATACGCCCGATATTGTCTATCGCTGCAAGGTAGTGAATTAACAATGCTAAATCAGCAATTTCACCATTATCCATGGCGCCTCTGTAGTCGTTAACATTTTGTCCTAGAAGATTGATTTCACGTACACCTTGGGCGGCTAGTTGGTAACATTCTGCTAAGACGTCATCAAAAGGGCGACTGATTTCTTCACCACGCGTGTAAGGAACGACACAATAGCTGCAATATTTGCTACAGCCTTCCATAATGGACACAAAAGCAACTGGTCCTTCGGCTCGGGGCGCGGGTAGATGGTCAAATTTTTCAATTTCTGGGAAGCTAATATCCACCACCGGTTTTTGGGTGCTTAAACGCTCATTGAGCAACGCAGGTAAACGATGCAATGTTTGTGGACCGAAAACAAGGTCTACAAAAGGTGCACGTTTTATAATGTCCGCTCCTTCTTGACTGGCGACACAGCCACCCACCCCAATAACCACATTGGGGTTGGCCTTTTTAAATTCGCGCCATTGGCCCAGCTGTGAAAACACTTTTTCCTGTGCTTTTTCACGAATGGAACAGGTGTTTAAAAGAATAACGTCAGCTTCTTCGACTTTATCTGTTTTTTCTAAACCGTGTGATTGCAGTAATACTTCAGCCATTTTAGATGAATCGTATTCATTCATTTGGCAGCCATTTGTTTTAATAAAAAGTTTTTTCGCCATAATTCTATCTACTTATAAAATCAATTATTATTTATCTTGAACACTTTGACAGTAAGTCTCTTTAATGCGGGGCAAAATCAATAAGGAAATAAAAATTCCAACAGGCAGCAATGCCAGTGCAATATAATAGGCTTCCAATGGATACACCCTTACTTTGTTGACAATTTCACCTTTCCACATTGAATCTAAAATAAAGCCAATAATGGGCTGAGCAAGAGCAATACCGACCATGTTCATCATGTTCATAAAACTTAAGCCCGTTGCGACATAGCGCTTGCTGCATAATTCTTTAGCCACTGCGAAAGCAGGAAGAAAAGCGGAAGAAAAGATGCCAAAAAAGAATAGCAGGGTCTGCATGATCCAACCCTGTTTAATTGGTGCGTAAATAAAAAGCACACATGTAAATAAAGCACCAACAGCTGCGATATACATAGGAGGCTTTCTAAGGCCAATGCGATTAGAAAAAATTCCCCACAGCGGACTACCAATCGCCCATCCAACAAAGACCAAAGAAATGTAATTTGCCGCGGTTGCTTTGGCAAGGTGCATTTTAAACATTAGAAAAGGTACACCCCATAGCCCACAAAAAACTGGTGTTGCCATGTACATTAAACCACCATAAACGGCAACCAGCCAGAGCTGCTTATTTTTAATTAAGGTGAGTAGGCTACTTAAAAGAGGCTCTTCTTCGATAGAATGGGTCGTAGAATGGGTTTTATTCGGTGCGTCTTTAGCGATGAGTAAGATGAGGAAAGCAAGGAAAAGGCCAATTACCCCCATAACTATCATACTCTGTCGCCAGCCAACAGTATCCACTAACAATGCTAAAGGACCTTCGCCTCCAATGGCGCCTAACATGCCGATGGTGACCATCATTCCTGTTAGCAGCGCAAAACGTTGTGCAGGAAACCAATTAGCAGCTAATTTCATCGACCCCACGGCAGCAAAAGCTGAGCCGAAGCCAATCATCAACCGGGCGATACAGGCCATGAAAAAATTACTGGTAAGTCCAAAAGCAATCGTGCTAATGGCACAAATTGCTGTTGCTAGAGTAAGCAAGCGATGTGGGCCAAAGCGGTCCATTAATACACCACCAGGCAATTGCATTGCGGCGTAAGAATAAAAATAAATACCCGATAGAATACCGAGCGTCCGACTAGTGACAGCAAAATCCCGCATGAGTTCCGTACTCATGACTGAGGGAGAAACTTGCAGCAAGCACTCATAGAAATAGAAAAGACACCCCAATCCCCATACGATCCATGGAACAATTATTTGCGTAGCGGACTGAGATTCTACTGAAGATTGCTCGCTGCTGTAAGTCATTGACTTTAATGCTCCCTATTTATTGAACAGACTGTATAAAATGAATAGGCAAAAGTAAAATTTTAACAGGATGATTACTATTTGTCTATTCTCTGATCAGAGGAATACAATCCCTCATATCAGCAAATGAATAGGTTGGGCCTTGGCCCAGATTACGATATTTTCTTTGCCTAAATGGGAGTTACACCCATCAAAATTTTTATTAAGGAATATACGCTATTAAAAACAAGGAGGAAATAAGTAAATTCATAAAAAATCAGTTTAATACCCGGCAATTAGGTGTATGATATTTCTCAGTTTCATCGATTGCACCCCTGAGTAATTTTGGACTTTAGCGCCTGGAAGCAAAATTGATTTCCTTAAAAATGAGGAGCCAGTATGATTGTTGAGATTTTATCAAGAATACAATTTGCTTTTAGTATTGGGTTTCATATCCTTTTTCCCACCTTAAATCTTGGCCTAGCCGCTTTTTTAGTCATTATGGAAGGTGTATGGCTAAAGACACGAAACCCGGTTTACCTTGCAACCTGTAAATTTTGGACCAAAATTTTTGCTCTAACGTTCGGAATGGGGGTTGTTTCAGGCATTGTACTGGCTTATCAAATTGGAACAAACTTTGGTCCGTTTATAGCCCAGTTTGGCAATGTCCTTGGTGCTTTATTCGCCTATGAGACATTAACCGCCTTCTTTTTGGAAGCCGGATTTTTAGGTGTAATGCTCTTTGGTTGGAAACGTGTGCCACCGGGTCTTCATTTCACAGCAACCCTTCTCGTAACTCTTGGAACGACGGTCTCTGCTTTTTGGATTCTGGCCGCCAACTCTTGGATGCAAACACCGCATGGTTACGAAGTGATTAATGGAAAATACGTCGTTGCTGATTGGTGGCGTGTGGTTTTTAATCCCTCTTTTATTCCCCGTTTCCTGCACATGATTTTGGCATCTTACACAACAACTTGTTTTGTCGTCGGTGGTGTTGCTTGTTATTTCTTACTTAAAAATAGACATCAAGATATCGCCAAAAAAAGCTTATCGTTTGCTATGTGGGCCGCTTTAGTTGTCGTTCCTTTGCAGATTTTTATCGGAGACACGGTGGGGCTTGCTGTCCATCGGTATCAACCTCTTAAAACAGCGGCGATGGAAGCCAATTGGACCACGCAAAAAGGCGCCTCCTTGATCCTTTTTGCTTGGCCTTCTCAAGAGCAACAGAAAAATGAATTCGTAATTGCTATTCCAAAATTAGCCAGTTTACTCAATACCCATGAATGGGATGGAGAGTTATTGGGCCTTAACGCTGTGGATAAGACAGAACAACCGCATGTAGCCCCTGTTTTCTTTGCCTTTAGAGTAATGGTGGGAATCGGCTTATTAATGTTAATCACCGCTTTGGTGGCTTTATTGCTACGCATGAAAAGCACTCTTTATACCTCACGCTTCTTTCACCAATGGTGTTTATTTATTGCACCTTTGGGTTTTATAGCTAGCATTTCTGGATGGTTAACTGCTGAAATTGGTCGCCAACCCTGGGTTGTATATAACCTTTTGAAAATTAAGGAGGCTATTTCGGCAGTCGGTATGGAAGAGGTTATTATTTCTTTTGTGTTACTTGTTTTAGCTTACGGTGTAGTGTTTAGTTTTTATCTTTATTATCTTTTTAAGATGATTCGTCTTGGTCCTTTGGCGCTCGATAGTCACGACATTGAGCATCACTCTTTTCAATACATGACTGATCAAGGAGAACACTAATGCTTCCTTTCCTATTTGCCGGTTTAATAGGTTTTATCGTGATCATGTATGTTATTTTAGATGGTTTTGATTTAGGCATAGGCATATTATTTCCGTTTACGGGCAGCGAGCGTGAGCGAGATCGGATGATGAACTCCGTTGCACCCGTGTGGGATGGTAATGAGACGTGGTTAGTTTTTGGTGGGGCAATGTTGTATGGCGCTTTCCCCCTTGTTTATGGTTTATTGTTGCCCATTCTCTATATGCCTTTAATGCTTATGCTGATAGCTCTTATTTTTCGGGGAGTCAGTTTCGAATTCCGCTTTAAAGCGGAAACTTCAAAAACATTGTGGAATTGGTTGTTTTCGATAAGCTCGGTTGCAGCCGCTTTTTTTCAAGGGGTGGTCTTGGGTTGTTTCGTTAAGGGTTTTGCAATTGATAAAATGTCTTTAACCATTAATGAAACCAATTGGTTAACTCCTTTTAGCTTTCTCACAGGTATTGCTCTAGTCTGTGGTTATGGTTTATTGGGTGCTACTTGGATGATTTTCAAATCGGAAGGGCGCTTACAACGCAAAATGGTGCATTATGCCAAGGGTTTGCTTGTTTTGGTCAGCTTATTTTTGGTTTTCGTAAGTATTTGGACACCTTTACACAGTGCGGTGATTTTTAATCGTTGGTACAGTTTTCCCAATGTTTTATTACTGTCTCCTCTCCCTCTGATTACCGCGATTATGATTTGGTTAACCTGGAAAAGTTTAACGAACGGGGATGAGCTTAGACCGTTTCTTTTTAGTATTGTGATTTTTTTATGCTCTTACGTGGGTATTGCAATCAGCGTTTATCCTTACCTCATACCGCATCAGGTGACCTTATGGGAGGCCGCTGCCCCCAAATCCACTTTAAACTTTATTTTGATTGGGGTAATAATCATGTTACCTGTTTTACTTGCTTATACCTCGTATGCTTATTATGTGTTTAGGGGCAAGACAGGAGAGGGTTATCATTAATTTAACTGCCTAAGCATCGAGCGCGTTTCATGTAACGAGATGAGTTATCATCCTCATAAAGGGGGAAATGACAGTTTTTTGAACTGACGGGGAATAACTTAAGGCCAGCGGTCTTAAGAGCCCTAGTTTAATGAATGCATTTTGTGGTATATAGCGTTTTTAAAAATTTCGATCCATTTTTTAGAGTAGGATATTAGGCTTATGCAGACCGGAGCGGTTTTTTATACTATTTTCTTAATTTTTGCGGGAGCAGCAATTTTTTCCACTCTGGTACTCTACACCAAACAATCCCTGCTCGTTGCTTATATCCTTCTAGGTGCTGCTCTAGGCCCTTGGGGGTTACAGCTTGTTTCTGATATTACTGTAGTGCAGCAAGTCGGGGATATCGGTATTGTATTTCTATTATTTTTACTTGGCTTGCATCTGCAGCCGCAAAATTTGCTCCACATGTTAAGAAAAGTCACGTGGATTGCAGTAGTGAGTTCTGTGTTATTTGCTGTTATTGCCTACTTAATTGGGCGTTGGTTTGGATTAAATGTAACGGAGTCCTGGATTTTAGGGGCTGCGATGATGTTCTCCAGTACGATTATTGGGCTTAAACTGTTGCCAACAACTATTTTGCATCATCAACACACGGGTGAGGTTATGATCAGTGTGCTTTTGATGCAAGACGTTATCGCAATTATTATTCTGATTTTAATTAACGGCGCTCAACAAAGTCATGGTTTCTCCTGGAATGATCTTATTCTAGTAGGTATCGCACTTCCTGCACTGACGCTTTTTGCCTTTGCAGTCGAACGCTACATTTTGGTGAAATTACTTGCCCGTTTTGACAGAACACAAGAATATGTTTTCTTGCTTTCCATCGGTTGGTGCTTAGGCATGTCTTTTTTAGCTCAGAAAGTCGGTTTATCCGAAGATATTGGCGCTTTTGTTGCAGGAGTTGCATTGGCTGCAAGCCCAATTTCTCTTTACCTTGCCGAAAGCTTAAAGCCGCTCCGTGACTTTTTCCTTGTGATGTTTTTCTTTTCCATTGGGGCAACTTTTAACTTTGGTTTTGCGGCTCAGGTTGTTATACCCGCTTGTATATTGGCATTTCTCATGCTACTTGTAAAACCTCTGCTCTTTCGTTTTTTACTGATTAGAGCAGGAGAAAAAAAGCCGGTTGCCAAAGAAGTTGGTGTGCGTTTAGGTCAAGCGAGTGAGTTTTCTCTTTTAGTGGCAAGTATTGCGGTAAGTACTCAATTAATTTCGGAAGTTGCTTCAAATTTAATACAAGCAACGACGATTTTAACTTTTATCGTTTCATCTTATTTAGTTGTGTTAAAGTATCCAACACCAATCGCGTTATCTGACAAAATGCGTAAGGATTAGAAATGAAACTACTTGTTATTATTCTTAGCCTGTTGAGTGAAAGGTATCTAGTTCATGCAGTGTCGCACAGGCGATTTGATTGGTTTCCAGTCTACTTTAAGACCATTTGCCAGTATCTTCCGCAAACAAAACAATCATTGAACCAAACAATTATCTTGCTGATGGTGATACTGCCTTTATTGATTTTAAGTGCCTTACTTCTTTTTGTTTTTGATCACATTCTCTTTGGCTTTATCGGATTTTTACTCAATTTAGTGATTTTCTATTATTGCCTTGGTCCAGAAAATCCTTTTTATCCGGTGAGAGAAGATACTGATGCGGAAAGTAGTGAGCTGGTTGTAGGTAATTATTTTGTAAAAGTAAATGGCCAATTGTTTGCTGTGGTATTTTGGTACATTGTATTAGGTGCACTAGGAGCCCTTGTTTATCGACTTATTTCATTATGTCGCACTCAAGAAGTAACTGCTCCATTAGCTACGCGCTTAACGGATTTACTCGATTGGATTCCTGCCAGAATCACCGTTTTTCTTTATTTATTGGTTGGGAACTTTCAGCGGGGTATTCATTTTTTGAGTCAAAACGTCTTATCTGCGCCGAAAAGCAATGACCTACTGTTGCGTGAAGGGGGATTGCTTGCTGCCCGTGCTGCTGACGCTGAGCCTGTACAATTGCCGTACGCGGAAAATTTAGTGGAACATGCAATGATTGTTTACTTAGTTTTCCTTGCCCTGTTTACTTTAGGTGCTTGGTTATAATATGGATCGCAAACTGACCTTATTTTTTATGAGCCCAACATGATAAATTTCATAGCTCGCCTAGTAATTTGTTTTAGCTGCTTGTTTTTTATTACAGCATGCCTTCATCGTGTGCCAAATACACCTTGTACGACGACCTGCGAAAGTAGGTATCAAGCGTGTACTAAAGTATGTCGAAATAATTGCCCGCAATGCACAGCAGCCGCAGGGCAAGCAAGGGATAAAAATTATAATCATTACATTCATGAACAATATGTAAAAGGCAGAATGATTGCGCTCCAGTTGAATTCCTTCCGCGATCCACTACAATGCCGCAAGGTAACCTGTAGTTGTCGAGAAGATTATCAAGTTTGCATGCAGTCATGCGGTGGCGGTGATGGTGGCGCAATTAAGAAATATTTGCAGCATGCACCACTTTGTAGTTAAGAGTTGTCTTTCGAAATGAATTTTAAAGCATACTCACCAGAATGTTAGAGGAACAGATTCATGACATATGAGAATAGTAACGACCTTGATCCAGTAGAAACGCGTGAGTGGTTGGATGCTCTGCAGTCTGTTTTAATCAGTGATGGTAATGAACGTGCAGCTTTTCTAATTCAAGAGCTTATCAATAAGGCAAATGCCGAGGGAGTAAAACTCAAAAGCGCTATAAATACGCCTTATTGCAATACCATCAAAACCTACGAAGAAAAACAACTACCCCCTGATGAAGGCATAGGAAAGCGAATTAATGCGCTCCTTCGCTGGAATGCGGTAGCAATGGTTTTACGTGCTGGGAAATACGCTCCTGAGCTTGGTGGCCACATCGCGACCTACGCGTCATCACTAACGCTTTATGAAGTGGGTTTTAACTATTTTTTCAAAGGTCCGAATGGACCCCATGGCGGTGATTTACTTTACATTCAAGGGCATTCTGCACCAGGTATTTATGCTCGTGCATTTCTTGAAGGTCGTTTATCTGAGCAGCAATTGGATAAATTTCGACAAGAAGTGGAAGTGGATGGGCTTGCATCTTACCCACACCCCTGGTTGATGGGGGATTTTTGGCAATTTCCTACCGTATCAATGGGGTTAGGTCCGCTTCAAGCAATTTATCAAGCACGATTCCTCAAATACCTTGAAAATCGGGGACTCATTCAATCAGAAGGGCGCAAAGTTTGGGCTTTTCTTGGTGATGGTGAAATGGATGAACCTGAATCAGTGGGTGCTTTATCCATCGCAGCACGTGAAAAATTAGATAATTTGATTTTTGTGGTGAATTGTAATCTGCAAAGACTTGATGGTCCGGTACGTGGGAACAGCAAAATCATTCAAGAATTGGAAGGGCTCTTCCGAGGTGCTGGTTGGAATGTGATTAAGGTGATTTGGGGTGGTCGCTGGGATCCTCTCTTTGCACGTGATCATAATGGTTTGATGCAAAAACGCATGGAAGAATGTGTCGATGGTGATTATCAAGCTTATAAAGCGAATGATGGCGCCTATGTGCGTGAACATTTCTTTGGTCAATACCCTGAGCTGAAGAAAATGGTAGAGAACATGTCAGACGAAGAAATCTGGCGTTTAAACCGTGGTGGTCATGATCCACAAAAAATTTATGCTGCATATGCTCAAGCGCTTGAGAATAAGGGAAGTCCAACGGTGATTCTCGCCAAAACAGTCAAAGGTTATGGTATGGGAGCCGCAGGTGAAGGACAAAACATTACTCATCAGCAAAAGAAAATGACCATTGAGCAACTGCGTGCTTTTCGTGATCGATTTAGCATTCCCATTAGTGATGATCAAATTACGGATATTCCTTTTTATCGTCCAGATGACGATAGTCCAGAAATTCGTTATCTTCATAAACAGCGTGAAGCGCTGGGCGGCTATTTACCTGCACGTGACACTGAATTTACACCCTTGAAAGTGCCCGATTTATCCGCATTTTCTGCCATTACTCAAAGCACAGGTGATCGTGAAATTTCCACTACTATGGCTTTTGTGCGTATTCTTTCCGTGCTACTTAAAGACAAAGAAATTGGCTCGAGAATAGTGCCTATTGTTCCCGATGAATGTCGAACTTTTGGTATGGAAGGCTTATTCCGCCAAATCGGTATTTATTCGCCCGTCGGACAACTCTATACTCCAGTCGATCATGGGCAAGTGATGTATTACCGCGAGGCAAAAGATGGCCAAATTCTCGAGGAAGGTATTAATGAAGCCGGCGCATTTTGCTCTTGGATGGCCGCTGCCACGTCTTATAGCTCAAATAAACTGGCAATGATTCCTTTCTATATTTATTACTCCATGTTTGGGTTTCAGCGCATTGGCGATTTAGCGTGGGCTGCTGGCGATATGCAAGCACGCGGATTTTTATTAGGTGGAACGGCAGGACGGACCACTTTAGCAGGAGAGGGTTTACAGCATCAGGATGGACATAGTCACCTCATGGCTTCAACAATCCCAAATTGTAAATCTTATGATCCGACCTATGCTTATGAGCTTGCAGTTATTATCCAAGATGGTCTGCATCGGATGTATGAAAAACAAGAAAACATGTTTTATTACATCACAGTAATGAATGAAAATTATACTCATCCTGACATGCCAAAAGGGGTGGAGGAAGGCATTATCAAAGGAATGTACCTTCTCCAAGAAAATAAAAAGAAATCAAAAAAACATGTTCAGCTATTAGGTAGTGGTACTATTTTGCGGGAAGTGATTGCAGCGGCTAAATTATTGCAAGACGATTATGGGGTTACTGCTAATGTGTGGAGCGTGACCAGTTTTACTGAATTAAGACGCGATGGTTTAGCTGTTGAGCGTTATAATCGCATGCATCCTGAAGATAAACCGCGCCAAGCTTATGTGTCCAAACTTCTTGCTAATCAACAAGGTCCAATCATCGCTGCTACAGATTACATGCGGTTGTATGCGGATCAAATTAGGCCTTTTGTTTCAGCTTCCTTTACGGCATTAGGGACAGATGGTTATGGACGCAGTGACACACGTAAACAATTGCGCCATTTCTTTGAGGTTGACGCTAAATTTATTGCTCTAGCCGCATTAGAAGCATTAGTGCGACAAGGTGATATGCCTAAATCAACCCTCACTGACGCGATGAAGCGATACAAAATCGACAGTGAGAAGCAGGACCCAGCGACTCACTAACTAGACCAGAAGTAAAATGTAGGTTGGGCCAAGGCCCAACCTACTGTGCTTCAAGTAGCCCTTGCAAGCTTACCTGTTTACTGAGGATAAATATGGCCGATGAGATTGAAATTAAAATTCCCGATATTGGTGGCGCAACAGATGTTGATGTCATTGAAATTATGGTAAAACCTGGGGATGAAATAAAAAAAGATGCTCCACTGATTACCCTTGAATCAGACAAAGCAAGTATGGAGATTCCATCGCCGCAAGCCGGCAAAATAAATAACGTGAAAGTGAAAGTAGGAGACAAGGTTTCGGAGGGTGATGTAATTCTCACTTTGACTACGAGTGCACAAAGCGAGGCTTCTAAACCCGCAGTCTCCATTGACAAAAAGGCTGAAAAGAAAACCGAGGAAAAAACGGAAGAAACGCCTAAAGTTGAAAAAACTGTCACAACTTCTCAGCGACTTGAAGTTCGTGTTCCTGACATTGGTAGTGCAACCGAAGTTGACGTCATCGATGTCATGATTAAGGCAGGGCAATGGGTCGAAAAAGAGCAATCCATTATCACGCTAGAAGGTGATAAAGCCACCATGGATATTCCTTCCCCCGCTGCGGGGACGGTTGAAGAAGTTTCCGTTAAAGTAGGCGATAAGGTTTCACAAGATAGCCTGATTTTAACTTTGAGTTCAGAAGAGACCGTTGCCAAAGAACCCGTGAAGCCCTCTTCACTGGCAGTACAATCCACAGAAAAAGAGGAAATAGAGCAACCAGAGAAAGGTGTTTCCTCGCTTAAAACAGAATCCTTTGAAAAAACCGCTGGTGTTAGTGTTTCTGCTGGACCTTCGGTCCGTCGTTTAGCCCGGGAATTTGGAGTGAATCTATCTGAGGTAAAAGGAACTGGGCGTAAGTCAAGAATCACTAAAGAAGATGTTCAACTCTATGTAAAAACCAAATTGAGCGAAAAGCAAGCAGGTAGTTTTTCAGTGCCAAGTGCACCTGTTATCGATTTTAGCAAATTTGGTGAAATTGAAGTTAAACCATTAAATAAGATCAAGCGGCTAACAGGGATAAATGTTCATCGTTCTTGGATTACTATCCCTCATGTGACTCAATTTGATGAAGCAGACATTACTGATTTAGAAACATTTCGTAAATCAGAAGCTGAAAATGCCAAACAAGCTGGTTATAAATTAACATTACTTGCTTTTGTAACCAAAGTGGTGGCAAAAGCTTTAGCAGCCTACCCACAATTTAATGCTTCTTTGGATGTCGCGGGTGAAAATCTGATTTATAAGCGTTATTATCACATTGGTATAGCAGTTGAAACACCCAATGGCCTGGTTGTCCCTGTTATCAAGAATGTGGATCAATTATCAGTGAGCGAGATTGCTGTTGAAATGGCTCAAGTGAGTGCTAAAGCGCGTGATAAAGGATTAATGCCGACTGATATGAGTGGCGGATGCTTTACGATATCCAGTTTGGGCGGTATTGGTGGCACTGCATTTACTCCTATTGTGAACAGTCCAGAAGTGGCTATTTTGGGGCTTTCTCGTTCAAGTATAAAGCCTGTTTATGAACAAGGGGAGTTTAAGCCGCGCCTGATGTTGCCTTTGTCACTTTCCTATGATCATCGAGTGATTGATGGAGCAGAAGCTGCTCGGTTTACACGATTTATTAGTGAAGCGCTTAGCGATATACGACGAGTCTTATTGTAAAGAGGATGAAATGACTGAAACTATAAAAACTGAAGTGGTTGTATTGGGAAGTGGTCCTGGGGGATATTCCGCAGCATTTCGCGCTGCTGATTTAGGCAAAAAAGTGGTTTTAGTGGAGCGCTATGACACGCTAGGGGGCGTTTGCTTAAATGTTGGTTGTATTCCATCAAAAGCTTTATTACACATTGCTAAAGTGATCGATGAAGCGGATGAAATGGCCGATCAAGGTGTCAGCTTTGGAAAACCGAAATTAGACAGAAAAAAAATTGTGGCTTGGAAAAACTCTGTTGTCAGTAAACTGACGGGGGGTTTAAAAATTTTAGCTAAGCAGCGAAAAGTAGACGTGGTTACGGGGCTTGCCAAATTTTCTGGTACTCATCAAGTAACTGTTAAAGGAAAAGAAGGCAATACGACGATTGAATTTGAAAACGCAATCATTGCGGTCGGTAGTGAATCGATTAATCTTCCTTTTATTCCGGAAGATCCACGTATTTTTAGTTCGACTGGTGCTTTAGAGTTAGCCGATATCAAAGGCAACTTGCTTGTTTTGGGTGGTGGAATCATTGGTTTGGAGATGGCGACTGTTTACTCAGCTATGGGTGTTGAGGTGACTGTCGTTGAGTTCATGGATCAATTAATTCCTGGTGCCGATGCGGATTTAGTCAATGTGCTGCAAAAGAGAATGGCGAAAAAGGGAGTTAAATTCTTGTTGAAGACAAAAGTGACTGCAATGGAAGCAAAAAAAGATGCTATCTATGTTAGTATGGAAGGTCAGCACGCCACTGATAAGCCCCTAACCTTCCAGCAAGTACTCGTAGCCGTGGGTAGAAAACCGAACGGTGGAGCAATTGATGCGGATAAAGCCGGTATTAAAGTCGATGAACGCGGTTTTATTAAAGTAGATAAACAAATGCGAACGAATGTACCTCACATTTATGCTATTGGTGACGTGGCAAGTCAACCGATGCTTGCTCACAAAGCCATACCAGAGGGGCGACTCGCAGCGGAAGTCATCGCGGGTAAAAAACACTATTTCGAACCTAAATGTATTCCTAGTGTAGCCTATACTGATCCAGAAATTGCTTGGACAGGGCTTACTGAAAAAGAAGCAAAAGAGAAGGGAATTGAATTCGAGAAAGCAGTTTTCCCCTGGATAGCAAGCGGCCGTGCACTAAGCGTAGGTCGTGAAGAAGGGATGACGAAGCTATTGTTTGATCCGAAATCCAAACGTATTCTCGGCGCGGGAATTGTAGGGGTTAATGCCGGAGACTTGATTACTGAAGCTTCATTGGCCATTGAGATGGAATGTGACGTAGAAGATATCGCGTTAACTATTCACCCCCATCCAACTCTTTCCGAACCTATTGGGCTAGCTGCCGAAATATTTGAGGGTACAATTACCGATCTTTATTTACCTAAAAAGAAAAAGGAATAACCTTTTAAATTTGCGCTAATCTTTAGGAAAGATTAGCGCAAAGATGAGATTCAAATGCTACCTAAAATACGCCCCATGCAGCAAAGCGATATAGAAAGTGTGTATGAAATTGAAAAGTCATCCCACCTTGCTCCTTGGGGAGAAGACATCTTAAGCGACTGCGTATTAGTAGGCTATGATTGCCGTGTAATTGAATTGACGGTAAATAACACCGAACAGATCATTGGTTACATTATATGTCGCTATAGCTTCAATGTTTGTCATATTCTCAATTTGTGTGTCTCCACACCGTATCAAGGCAAAGGTTACGGACAATTAATTCTGCAATCAGTACTTGATTCGCTTAAAAGTAATGCCGCGATAAACACCGTTATTCTAGAAGTTCGACCAAGTAATGCGGCTGCTATGGCTTTATATAAAAAATTTGGTTTCCTGCAAGATTCGATTAAAAAAGGCTATTATAATGACAGTCACGGACTAGAAGATGCTATTTTATTGAAAAAACTTCTGTCGTAACTTGATTGATAAAATGCTTACGGGATCACCTCTTGGTAGGGCTCCTGCCAAAAATCGGGAGGTCCTTCGCTAACGCTCAGGATGACGGTTGTTGTTCGAGCGTACGGTTGTCGTCCCGAACGTAGTGAGGGATCTCCTTGGTAAAGCTCCTGTCAAGAGTGTGGAGGTCCCTCGGTTTGCTCGGGATGACGGTTGTTGTTCGAGCGTACGGTTGTCGTCCCGAACGTAGTGAGGGATCTCCTTGGTAAAGCTCCTGTCAAGAGTGTGGAGGTCCCTCGGTTTGCTCGGGATGACGGTTGTTGTTCGAGCGTACGGTTGTCGTCCCGAACGTAGTGAGGGATCTCCTTAGTAAAGCTCCTACCAAGAGTGTGGAGGTCCCTCGCTTTGCTCGGGATGACAGGGTGCTCAGGAGGTCCAAAGTTTACATTGTTCTGCAACCACTTTAGGATAGGAATTAAACTGCTTTAATAATTGCTTCAGTAAGACAGAATCGTTCTGCTTATTACAGACATCTTGCGCAATTTGTAAAATATAGTCCATTGAGTTTAATTGATTTGCGTATTTTTCAATTTTTTTGATCGTGTCCAGTACATCGTTTTTAATAAGACAACGTTCTGAAGTGTAGGGATTAATGGTATACCCATCAAAGCCATAGCGACTGGCTTGAAAACGATTGTAGTTGTAAACATAATACAAATCGCGCTCAAGCTTATCCGGTTTTTCTTTTAGCAAATAAAGTGATAAGGCTTGAAGATAAGCAGCGATAGCGACTGCTTTTTTTAGTGTAAGCGGAGTATCACATACTCGTAATTCAACTGTTCCGTACTCGGGTTTGGGGCGAATATCCCAATAAAAATCTTTCATTGATTCAACAATACCTAGGCCTTTTAATTTATAAAAATAAGTCGAAAAATCTTGCCAGTTTGTTAAATAAGGAATGACACCGCTCAAGGGAAAAGCGTTAAAAACAGTGGAGCGAGAAGAATAAAAACCCGTGTCAATGCCTTGATAAAAAGGAGATGATGCACAAATCGCAATAAAATGGGGGACATAGCGGGCAAGTGCATGAGTTAAATAAATCGCATCCTCACGATGTGCACAGCCGATATGAATGTGCTCACCAAATACCGTTGAGCGCTTGGATAAGTAACGATAATGTCGAGATAAATTCTTATACCGTTTAGTAGGAAATATCTTTTGAAGGGACCATCGATGAAAGGGATGAGTTCCACCACCGCAAAAAAAGACATCCACCTGCTTGGCAAGGTTTAATAAAACAGCTTGTAGACTATATAACTCTTCCAGTAAGTCATTCACTGAATGATGAATGGAAGAATTAATTTCAATCATGGATTGTGTTATTTCGGGCTTTATTTGTTTTTGATAGGGGTGTTCCTTAATGCTTCTTATAAGATCTTTTGCTCTTGGGGCGAGACCATAGCTGTGAGAGTTAATAATTTGCAATTCCAATTCGACACCCAATGATACCTGGGTTGAACGCTTAAAAGCTAAGGTTCTTTTCATAGTGTTCTTCCGTAACAGTGACCTTAGATGCCCTAATTTAAGAGTAGTTCATTTTTTATGAGAGAACAGGGCAAAAACTGTTCGTACAGTCAATTGTCTTGGAATTATTTTTATTTCCCGTCGTAATCTGTGCTGCAATTTAATTGCTTGTGCTCATTTCGGGGAACTGATTGGTCAACATCTTTGCTAAAAACTCTTGAAGATGAGGCTTATCCACTTCCGATTGTAAATAATGATGTAAATTTTGCAGTGAGAGCTGATAGTTTTCCTGAGTTAATATGCCTCGCATTAATTCGAAACGCAAATAAACGCAATAAGTATTCAATACATCGGTCTCACAATAGTTGCGGATACTTTTGAGCTGGCCTGAACGAAATTGCTCCCAAACCTTTGCTCCACTCATTCCCATTTTCCCCGGGAACCCTAACATGGAGGCGATTTCGTCTAAAGGTGCAAATGCTTTATTCTGGTACGCGGCTAAAATATCCATGAGATCAAGATGGCGATAGTGGAAACGATTTAGGTAGTTATTCCAGCGAAATGATTGGTGATTTTCACCGGTTTCCCAATAAGTAGAGGCAGATACCCCATGTAAAAGAGCGCGATAGTGAAGAACGGGTAAATCAAAACCACAACCATTCCAGCTGACCAAGGTAGGTGCGTATTTATCAATGCCAGAAAAAAAACGCTGAATTAGATCTTTCTCATCGGAATGTTCATCACCTAAAGACCATACTTTAAGATGAGCACCTTGGCTTAGCACCAAAGAAATAGCGACAATTTTTTGCAAATAATGCGGTAAAAAATCATTACCTGATTTGGCCCGGCGTAAAGCAAAAAGGGCATTTGCAGTGTCTTCGTCAGATAAACTGTGAAGATTATATAAACGACGCCCTGCTTCTACGTCAGGAATAGTTTCAATGTCAAAGACTAAAATACTCATCTTAAAGTTAAACCGGCCTTCAATTCTTATGCAAGTTATCATAGCCAACCTAATTTGTGAATTGCCTATGTCGTGAAAAGGCGAGCAATATTAGATTTTATATGATCTCTTTAAGATCAAATTATATAAAATAATCGCATTAAAAATAATTATCGATAAAAATATTTAATTTTGTTAGCTTTTTTGTTACTAATACGGGACTTATTAACTAATGATCAACAATAAAAATGAATTTTAAGACGTTACCGCTTATTGCATTTTCCTTTTTACTTGTTTCTTGTGTGAGCAAGCCCCCCTCCGATGTGAATAATATTTGTAGAATTTTTAACCAATACCCCCAATGGTATCGAGATGCCAAAGATGTTGAGCGACGCTGGCGCATTCCAGTTGCTGTGCAAATGGCCATCATTCACCAGGAATCAAAATTTGATGGTAGAGCGAAACCACCTCGTACGAAGCTTCTTTGGGTTATTCCTTTCAAGAGAGCCTCTAGTGCGTATGGTTATACGCAGGCACTTCGCACCACTTGGCGCCAATATAAAAAAGCAGAAAGCGGTGGAGGAATGTTTGCTTCACGCGATGTGTTTTCTGATGCGGTTGATTTTGTCGGTTGGTATGCTAATCAAGCTTATCGTACTGCTCATATCCCAAGGGATGATGCCTACCTTTTATACTTGGCTTACCATGAAGGAATAGGGGGCTATCAACGTAAAACTTATCTTAAGAAACCATGGTTAATTCAAGTTGCTCGTAAGGTGAAGGCTCGCTCACAAATTTACCAAGCGCAATTAAACCAATGTAGAAGATAAGTGCTAATTAGACTATGGTATATAAGTAGGGCTTCAGTGCTTCCGTAAGGCGGTATTGAAGAAATTGCGGTATAATAGTTTTTACTGTAGAAAATAGGTTAATTTAGTAGGAGTTTATTGATGCGATTAATGTTATTAGGTGGTCCTGGTGCAGGGAAAGGAACTCAGGCACTTAAATTAATTAACTATTTTAATATACCGCAAATTTCTACAGGGGATATGCTTCGTTCCGCAATTGCAGCAGGAACTGAATTAGGTAAAAGTGCAAAAAAAATAATGGACACGGGACAATTAGTTTCCGACGAGATCATTATTGCGTTGGTTAAAGAGCGGTTACAACAGCCCGATTGTCAAAGGGGGTTTTTATTTGATGGTTTTCCACGCACTATTCCTCAGGCAGATGCATTAAAAGAAGCCAACATCAAACTCGACCATGTGATTGAAATTGCAGTGCCAGATGAAGAAATTATCAACCGTATTAGTGGACGCCGAGTCCATGTGGCTTCCGGGCGTGTTTACCACATTAAATTCCACCCTCCTAAAGACGACGGCGTTGATGATTTCACTGGCGAACAATTAATACAGCGTGATGACGACAAAGAAGAAACAATCAAACGTCGTTTAGCTGTCTATCATCAGCAAACTGAGCCCCTAGTCAATTACTATAAGCGTTGGGAGCAAGAAAATAAAAACGCACCTCGGTTTCATCGTGTCAATGGGATAGGTAGCGTTGACGCCATTTTTGACCGGATTTTATCCTGTCTATCAACCTCAAGGAGCCCCCATGTCGACTTACACCCTGGCGTTTAGTCAATTTGATGATGTCCTTAAAAAAGAGGAAATCGTTTTCATTGATTTTTGGGCAGAGTGGTGCGCACCTTGCAAACAATTTGGAGCGGTCTACGAGCGCGTTGCTGAGCAAAATCCAACAATAAAATTTGCTAAGGTAAATATTGAGAAAGAAGTCGAATTTGCTGAGCAACTACAGATTCGATCTATCCCTCACTTAATGATTTTTAAGCATGGCATTCTTATTTATTCCGAGGCGGGGGCCATGCCAGAATCCATATTAAAAGACTTAGTGCAGCAGGCCATTGAGGTGGATGTAAGCGATATTCGTGCCCAGATTGATAAAGAATCTTAATCTACTAGCTTACTCGATGAGCGGCGCGTAATCTGATCATCCAACGCACAAGGCGCACTATTTACTGTGTAAATAGTGCGCTAAAATCTGCTTGTCTTTTAAATTAAAGTCAAGACCAAGCTTCGTACGTCGCCAAAGAATATCATCACAACTCTTAGCCCATTCCTCACGACACAAATAATCCACTTCAATTTGATAAAGCCCGTGACCAAAGTCTTGCCCTAAATCGGACATGTTATTGCACCCGTCCAGGAGCAATTCAGTTCGGGTTCCATAACTTGCTAGATAGCGTTCTTTCAGCAATTCATCAAGCCAAAAATATTTTTCACGAGCATGATGTACATATTCTTTATAGGGCCAGTTGTGGATTGTGGAGCCTGGCAGTGGTTTAAATGCTGATTGGGAGTCTTTTAACTGAGGAAAGGTAGCGTGGAGTTGATTTACCGCATCTAAAGCGGACTGTCTATACGTAGTAATTTTGCCCCCGTAAATGGTGACCGCTGGTGCAGGGGACTCAGTGTACCCGCAAATGTAATCACGGCTTAACGCGCTGAGTTTGTTGCTGTCTGACGCAATGAGTGGGCGAACGCCACTCCAGGTATTAACGATGTCATTTTTATCTAAATGACGATTAAAATACAGATTCACGATTTTGCATAAATAATCAATTTCTTCACTTGAAATAGTCACTTCATCTAAAGAACCATTCAATGCGACATCCGTAGTACCAATCATCGAGTAGCCATGATAAGGCACAATAAAAATAATACGATGGTCGTCATTTTGTAAAAGATAGGCATGATTACCTTCATAGAGTCGATGCACAACGATATGACTTCCTTTCACCAATGACATTTTGAATTGGCTTGAAATTCGAAGAGTATTGTTAATCGACTCAACCCACGGTCCTGCTGCGTTAATGATTGATTTTGCTTTGAGCACGTGCGCCTGTGCCCTTTTAGGTTGAATGGCAAGATGCCAAAGATGATTAGATACGCGTGCTTCCATTAATTCAGAATCTCTTAGAATGACCGCACCTTGCTCTTTTGCCTGCAGAGCATTAGCAAGGGTTAAGCGGGCATCATCGGTTGCGCAATCATAAAATAAAAAACCTTTAGTGTAGGCATCAGTTAGGGGAGAGAAATAGGTCGATTGAGGTCTTCGGCGAATCAGTTTGGATCGGGGGAGTTCATTTTTGCGACTCAAATTATCATAAAAAAATAAACCTGTTCGTAATAACCATGCGGGACGCATATTGCGCTGATAGGGTAGGACAAAAGAGAGCGGTTGCACTAAATGAGGAGCTAAGCTTAGCAATAATTGCCTTTCGTTGAGCGCTTTCTTTACCAAAGCGAAATCATAATATTCTAAGTAACGTAATCCCCCATGAATCAGTTTACTGCTCGAAGAGGACGTTTTCGAGGCAAGATCATCTTTTTCAATAAGAACGACAGAAAGCCCACGTAGCGCAGCGTCTGCTGCGGCGCCACAGCCATTGATACCTCCTCCTATAATTGCTACATCGAAAACTTGATCCATGTTCTTGTCTCCGCAAAAAGCGTATAAAATAGGACATCGGCTACCCATACCCAATATTAAGGTAGGACCTAATCCGCCAACGTAATGAACTGGGTAATCTCACGACATTGTTAACCTAATTATAATAGGGAAATGGAAATCAATGACATATCTTCTTGCTGTTGATCAGGGAACGAGCAGTACACGGGCAATGCTATATACATTAACGGGTAAATTAGTGGTATCCAGCCAATATTCGCTTAAGCAATATTATCCTAAATCTGGATGGGTGGAGCATGATCCGGAGGAAATTTGGAAAAAAACCTTACAGGCAATGAAAGATGTTGTTGGGCAAGTAGACACTAAAAAAATAGTGGCGTGTGGTATCACTAACCAGCGAGAAACAACTTTAATTTGGGATAAACATACGGGTCAATGCTTATCACCAGCAATTGTCTGGCAAGATAGACGCACGCATGCTTTTTGTGAATCGCTATCAGATGAAGCGGACTATATTCAAAGAAAAACAGGTTTATTGCCCGATCCCTATTTTTCAGCCAGCAAATTACATTGGCTATTGAAAAATAGCCCTGAGGCAAAAGCACTTGCGCTAAAAAATCGACTTGCATTCGGTACTGTTGATTCTTTTTTAATTTGGCGATTAACCGGCAATAAAGCCCATTTAACAGATATTACCAATGCTTCACGAACATTACTGTTTAATATTTTTACGCAAGATTGGGATGAGGAATTATTATCTCTTTTTGACGTTCCCGATACTATTTTACCCAATGTTTGCGCAAGTGATGCGGATTTTGGAGCGATTGAGAGTCACTATTTTGGAGTGAGTATTCCCATTACTGGAGTAGCAGGGGATCAGCAAGCTGCCCTCATTGGGCAACGGTGTTTTAAAGACGGTATGATCAAAGCGACGTTTGGTACAGGCGGTTTTTTATTAATGAATACTGGCACCGAGCCAATCTTATCAAAACATAAGCTATTAACAACCATCGCGTATCGGATTAAAGAACAAACACATTATGGTTTAGAGGGTAGTCTATACCAAGCTGGGACGACAGTAAAATGGTTACGTGATGAGTTAAAATTGATTGAAGCTGCTTCAGACACAGAGGCTTTGGCTAAAAGCTTATCAGGAAATGACGGCGTTTATTTAGTCCCCTCTTTTACTGGTTTGGGTGCTCCGCATTGGATTACAACTCCTGGTGCGATGATTGTCGGCCTTACACGCACCAGTAATCGCTCTCATTTTGCTCGAGCGGCATTAGAGAGCGTCTGTTACCAGACGCGCGAAATCATAGCTTGTATGCGAGAAAGCAGTACAATGGATTTGCTGCTATTACGTGTGGATGGAGGGATGGCGGCTAATGGCTGGTTTTTACAGTTTTTATCCTCTCAATGCAAATTAATCGTCCAAAGGCCGCAAGACATTGAGACAACAGCCCAAGGGGCAGCTTTACTTGCAGCTATCGGTTGCGGTCTTATTCGTTCTTTAGATACTTTACAAGAAACCTGGATTTGTGAGCAGGAATTTCTGCCAGAAATTAATGAACAAGTCGAATATGATTTTCTCGGATGGCAAAGAGCGCTACGTATGGTGAAAGCAGGGTGAGTGACTGTGAGATTTCGTGTGGTGATCCAGCGAATCCTTTATAAGCTGAAAAAGGAATAAAAATGAATTTAGTTGAAGTAGATACATTAGACGTTCAAGTAATAGTCGACAATGTCACCGATAGCCTTTCAAGTGTGCCAGTCAATGTGACTCACGAAATGGATTATCTTGAACAATATGGAATGAAAGAATTATCAGGGGAATGCCTTTGTTGCGGAGCTCATGGACTTTCTTTACTGCTGACTGCATCAAGCGGTCGTATCAGGCATTCGATCTTATTCGATGCAGGTCCTGAAGGTGAGGTTTTTCTCAGGAATATGAATAAATTAAAAATTGATCCGACAATTATTGAAGAAATCGTGTTGTCTCATGGTCACTGGGATCATGCTGGTGGATTCTTAGAGGCATTAAAGCTAATAAAATCTAAAAATGCTCAGCAAAAAGTTGTGTTTCATTTAAATTCAGAAATGTTTCACCAACGCGCTTTAAAATTGGATGGGCATATTCATCCTTTTAAGCGCATTCCTTCGGTAGAAGAGTTGGAAAATCTGGGGGCTGAATTAGTTGTTTCTGGTCAGGCGCGATCGTTATTGGATAAGATGTTCTATCTTAGCGGGGAAATTCCTCGAGTCACTCCTTATGAAAAAGGGTTTCCCGAGCACGTGAAGCAATTACCTAATCAAGAGTGGGTTTCTGATCCATTGATCATGGATGAACGATTCCTTGCGGTGCATGTACGCAATAAAGGTTTAGTCGTCTTTTCTGCTTGTTCTCATGCAGGCATTATTAATGTCTTAAATGAAGCCAGGAATTTATTCCCTGGTGTACCTCTCTATGCCGTAATGGGTGGTTTTCATTTATCAGGCCGCTCTGTGGAGAAGATTATTCACGAAACAGTGCATGATATGAAGCAGTTTGATCTTAAAATGATAATTCCTGCTCATTGCACGGGTTGGCGAGCTGTGAATGCTTTAGGCAATGCCTTTGGTGACAGTATCGTAGTGCCCTCTGCAGTCGGACGTTTGTATCAATTTTAATGATAAGTAGCCTGGGTGCAGGCGTAGCCGTAACCCAGGATTTTATTTTTGATTCCCCGGATTACGGCTACGCCTGCACTCAGGCTACTGTGCTGGAATGAGAAAAATCACTTAACGTCTCTTTGCTTCTCTCCTGTATAAAGCTGTCGAGGACGGCCAATTTTAGATTTACCGGCGACCATTTCCATCCAGTGGGACATCCACCCTACAGTTCGAGCTAAGGCAAAGATAACGGTGTACATGTTTGTAGGAATACCAATTGCACTTAAAGTAATGCCAGAATAAAAATCGACGTTAGGATAAAGTTTTTTCTCTACAAAATACTCATCTTCTAAAGCAATTCGTTCAAGTTCCATTGCTAATTTAAAGAGAGGCGCATCATGTGCACCTACTGCGTTTAAGACATCATGACACGTTTTACGCATCACTTTTGCACGAGGGTCATAGCTCTTGTACACTCGGTGGCCAAAGCCCATTAAACGAAACGGGTCATCTTTATCTTTAGCGCGTTTAATGTAGTGATTGATGTGTTTCACATCACCAATTTCTTTAAGCATATTAAGGCAAGCTTCATTGGCACCACCATGAGCAGGGCCCCACAGCGCGCCAATTCCTGCTGAAATGCATGCAAAAGGATTAGCGCCAGTCGAACCAGCTAAACGAACAGTAGAAGTTGAGGCATTTTGTTCATGGTCAGCATGCAAGGTAAAAATAGTGTCCATGGCGTTAACAATCACAGGATTTGGTGTGATTTCTTCAGAAGGTACACCAAACATCATATGCAGAAAATTTTCTGCGTATGACATTTTATTTTGTGGATACATGTAGGGCTGGCCAATTGAGTACTTATAGCTCATTGCAGCAAGCGTAGGCATTTTGGCAATCAAGCGAATAGCTGAAATGTAGCGATCCTGCTGGTTGCTTAAATCCATGGATTCGTGATAGAAGGCGGATAGAGCGCCCACAATACCAACCATAATTGCCATGGGATGGGCATCGCGACGAAAGCCATTTAAAAAATTATACATCTGCTGATGTACCATCGTATGGTTATTAATTAAACTAACAAACTCTTTCTTTTCTTTTTCACTAGGTAACTCACCATTAAGGAGCAGATAGCTGACATCCAAAAAATCCTTTTTTTCAGCCAATTGCTCAATGGGGTAACCTCTGTAAAGCAATATACCTTTATCACCATCGATAAAAGTGATTTTAGATTCGCAAGACGCAGTTGAGACAAAACCCGGATCGTAGGTGAACATGCCATTTTCACCCAATTTGTTTATATCGATAACATCATTACCAAGCGTCGGGCTATAAATGGGTAATTCGATTGGGTCATGGCCGTCTATTGTTAGTCGTGCAATTTTTTTTGTCATCGCGTCTCCTCTAATCATGGGCTTGACAGCCTTTTCGCTTGCATTCAATGGGCAGAACTATATTAAAATGCCTTCTTACAGTCAATTTATCTCTACCTCAGAAACTCATGTCAACTTAGGTAATTATGATCCAGTTTAGCGACTTTTAATAGGAATAAGAAAAATAAAATTGACTCAGGGTGATTTCATTAAAGCTTAATTTTGAAATAAGTGGGTAGAGCTTTAGCCCAACAGCTTTAGAACATCATGTCTTGTGAGCAATTTCCTACTGTTGGGCTAAGGTCGAACTTACAAATTAGCTATACTGAGGCTATCAACGTGATTCTATTAAAAGCCCCATTGTGGTATAATTTAAGATTAATTTTAATTATAAACATTGCATGAGGATCCCTCCTAACTATGGTTTATTTAGCCAAAGAAGTCATACCCGTCAATATTGAAGACGAACTAAAACAATCTTATTTAGATTACGCGATGAGCGTTATTGTTGGCCGGGCATTACCTGATGTGCGGGACGGTTTAAAGCCGGTGCATCGACGCGTCCTTTTTGCGATGAGTGAATTGGGTAATGATTGGAATAAACCTTATAAAAAATCGGCCCGTGTGGTGGGGGATGTGATTGGTAAATATCATCCACACGGTGATACCGCTGTGTACGACACCATCGTACGGATGGCTCAGCCTTTTTCAATGCGTTATATGCTGGTGGATGGGCAGGGTAACTTTGGTTCTGTGGATGGCGACCTCGCTGCAGCCATGCGGTATACCGAAATCAGAATGTCCAAGGTGGCACACGCTTTACTTGCGGATTTAGATAAAGAAACGGTTGATTTTAGCCCTAACTATGATGAGACTGAATTTGCTCCAGTTGTATTACCTTCCCGTATTCCCAATTTGTTAGTTAATGGTTCTTCAGGTATTGCCGTAGGAATGGCAACGAATATCCCGCCGCATAATATGACAGAAGTGATTGATGCATGTATTGCTTTAGTCGCTAATCCTGATTTGTCAGTGGATGAGTTAATGGCTTATATTCCAGGGCCTGATTTTCCAACCGCGGCAATTATTAACGGAAAAGCGGGAATTGTGCAGGCTTATCGTACTGGGCGAGGTCGTATTTTAGTTCGTGCTAGAACTGAAATTGAAACAGATAGCCACTCAGGACGCCAAGCCATTATTATTACGGAACTCCCTTACCAAGTGAATAAAGCGCGCCTTGTTGAAAAAATAGCTGATCTTGTGCGCGAAAAACGCATAGAAGGCATTTCTGGATTACGGGACGAGTCAGATAAGCAAGGAATGAGAGTTGTCATCGAGCTTAAGCGAGGTGAAGTCGCCGAGGTTATCCTCAATAATCTCTATACTCATACCCAGATGCAAAATGTATTTGGCATCAATATGGTCGCTCTAGTAGATGGTCAACCACGCACGCTTAATTTGAAAGAGGTGCTTGACTATTTTATTAAGCACCGACGTGAAGTAGTCACTCGACGTACTATTTACGAGTTAAAGAAAGCCCGTAATCGTGCTCACTTGTTAGAAGGTCTTGGTGTTGCGCTAGCGAATATTGATGAGATGATCGATCTCATTAAAAAATCGCCTACTCCACAAGAGGCTAAAGAAGCCCTCTTAGCGCGTTTATGGCAGCCTGGTTTAGTCAAAAACATGCTGAAGAATGCAGGAAGCAATGCTTGTCGCCCAGATGATTTATCCAGTGAATACGGATTAACCGAAGCAGGGTACCGGCTATCACCTGAGCAGGCACAAGCGATTCTTGAGTTGAGACTCCATCGCTTAACCGCTCTGGAGCAGGATAAAATCATTTCGGAATTCGAAGAATTGTTGGGCGTGATTAAAGAGTTGCTTGATATTCTCGCTTCACCCGAACGATTGATGCAGGTCATTCGAGATGAATTACTTGAAGTCAGAGCGCAATTTGGTGATGCACGCCGCACGGAGATAAGTGCTTCACAAGAAGATTTAACCATTGAAGATTTAATTACCGAGGAAGATGTTGTAGTTACCTTATCGCATCAAGGTTACGTAAAATATCAACCCCTGTCTTCTTATCAAGCTCAGCGCCGTGGTGGGAAGGGTAAATCGGCTACTAATGTCAAAGACGAGGATTTTGTTGAACGATTAATTATTGCTAATACGCATGACACGTTGCTGTGTTTCTCCAATTTTGGCAAGTTATATTGGCTCAAAGCGTATCAACTTCCTTTAGCAAGTCGAATTTCCCGAGGCAAACCGATCGTGAATATTCTTCCACTTGCTGAAAATGAAGCTATCAATGCAATGTTACCTGTTCGAGAATATCAAGAGGGTTATTTTGTCTTTATGGCTACAAAACATGGTACAGTGAAAAAAGTGCCGCTTGAAGCATTTAGTCGTCCGCGCTCTAGTGGAATCATTGCCGTTGATCTCAATGAAGATGATCGTTTGGTTGGCGTAGACATTACGGATGGCTCAAAAGATATTATGCTTTTCACTGATGCAGGTAAAGTCATTCGTTTCAGTGAAAGTCTTGTACGCCCCATGGGAAGAACAGCAAGAGGGGTGCGTGGTATTCGCTTGAGTGATGGGCAATCAGTGATTTCTCTTGTAGTTGCTAAATCAGAGGGCGCTATTTTGACTGCAACCGAAAATGGTTATGGTAAACGTACTGATATTGAAGAATACCGGGTATCAGGACGCGGTGGCCAAGGGGTTATTTCTATTCAAGTCAATGAGCGTAATGGAAAAGTGGTTCGTGCACTCCAAGTAGACGACAATGATGAAGCCATGCTTATTACCGACAGGGGAACTTTAGTCCGCTTTAAAGTCGATGAAATATCCATTATTGGTCGTAATACCCAAGGTGTTCGTCTCATTAATGTCACTCAGGGTGAGTACGTTGTTGGTATGCAACGCATAGAAGAAATCAGTGACTCTCACGACGAAAACGATGATGAGATAGAAGAAGATAACGATGAGTAGAAGTTATAATTTTGGCGCAGGCCCTGCTATGTTGCCTGAGTCAATTTTAAAAGACGTACAAGAGGAGCTGTTGGATTGGCGTGGTCTTGGCATGTCAGTGATGGAAATTGGCCATCGAACGCCTGAGTTTACTGCCTTGATGGAGCAGACTGAAAATGAATTGAGAGCGCTATTAAAGGTACCTCAAAGTTATCACGTGCTTTTTTTAAGTGGGGCGGCGCGTACACAGTTTGGTATGATCCCATCGAATTTTCTAGCTTCAGGTGAATTTGCTGGGTATCTAATTACTGGGCTTTGGTCTCAAATGGCTTATCAAGAAGCTTGTCGATTAAAGGAAGCTTATTGTGTGGCAACGGGTGAAGCAAGTGGATTCACAGCGATTCCTGCTGTAAAAGAGTGGCAGCTTCGAGACAATATACGGTATTTGTATTTCACCTCAAATGAAACAGTCAATGGGGTACGATTTCCAGAAACGCCCAAAATAAACGGCGTGCCGCTTATTTCAGACATGACGTCTTCTTTGTTAAGTGAGCCTATCAATATCGAAGATTACAGTTTAATTTTTGCAGGAGCACAAAAAAACATCGCTATTGCGGGGTTAACTCTTGTTATTGTGAGTGATGATTTTCTAAATACAATCAAAAATGCGCCTATTCCAACCATGTTTGACTACCGGACCTATAGCGCCACAAAATCAACTTACGCAACACCTCCCACTTTCAGCTGTTATTTAGCTCATAAAATGTTTCAATGGATTAAAAAACAGGGAGGGGTGAATGCGCTTTATAAAATCAATTGTCAAAAAGCGGCAAAACTCTATGGATATATTGAAGCATCTCCTTTTTATAGTTGCAAGGTAGCCAAAGAAGCACGCTCCCTGGTTAATGTCTGCTTTGCACTCAATAATCCAAAGTTAGAACAGGCATTCCTTGATGGTGCTAAAACGCGTGGTTTATTGGCTTTAAAAGGACATCGTGCGGTGGGAGGCTTAAGAGCAAGTATGTACAATTCAATGCCTATGGAGGGTGTTGATTGCCTAATCGAATACATGGATGATTTTGCTAAGGAATATGAATAATGCTCGATTTTGTAAGCAGTCCTGTCAAAGGCATTCGAGGAGAAATTTCGGTACCTGGAGATAAATCGATATCACATCGATCGATTATTTTTGCTGCAATTGCTAAGGGCACAACCACCGTCAATGGCTTTTTAGAGGGTGAAGATTGCCTCGCAACGCTGCGCGCTTTTCAAGGCATGGGGGTAAAAATTGAAGGACCTACCAATCAGCGAGTTGTCATCCATGGTGTGGGTAAATATGGTTTAAAAAAACCGAAAGGCGTCATCGATTGCGGTAATTCAGGTACTAGTATGCGCCTACTTGCGGGACTGCTTGCAGCTCAACCCTTTGACAGTGAATTAAATGGGGATGAAAGTTTGCAGAAACGTCCAATGGAGCGAGTTAGTCGTCCTTTAATGCAAATGGGTGCTGAAATCACCACCACCGAAGGGCGTCCACCTCTGCATATTCGAGGGGGGCACGTTTTGCACGGTATTACTTATGAAATGCCAGAAGCAAGCGCACAAGTCAAATCTTGTTTATTACTTGCGGGCATGTACGCTCAGGGCGAAACGAGAGTAATAGAGCCTGGTCTTACTCGTGATCATACTGAAAGAATGTTAACGACGTTTTCCTATCCCATTCAAAAATCAGAAGACGCGATTATAATTAATTCCGAAAGTGAATGTCTGAGTACCGATATCACTGTCCCGGGGGATCTTTCATCTGCCGCTTTTTTTATTGTGGCTGCGACGCTTATACCAGGCTCGGAGCTTTTGATTCGAAATGTGGGTATTAATCCCACGCGAACCGGCATCATTCAAATTTTAACCCGTATGGGAGCAAACATTAGCCTTAATAACAAACGCCTTTGCGGAGAAGAATTGGTTGCTGATCTTGTTGTTAAATCCGCATCGCTTGAAGGTATTGACATTCCAACTGCACTTGTTCCTTTGGCGATAGATGAGTTTCCAGTTATTTTCATTGCGGCGGCTTGTGCCAAAGGGCAGACACTTTTACACGGTGCGAGAGAGTTACGCTGCAAGGAAAGTGATCGTATTGGGGCAATGGTGGAAGGCTTACAACAATTAGGGATTGAGTCTCAAGCCTTTGAAGACGGTTTATATATTAATGGTGGAAAATTACAAGGTGGCGAAGTAAACAGTTATCACGATCACCGTATTGCTATGGCTTTCGCTATCGCAGGCGCAGTGGCTAAAGGTCCTGTCACCATCAAAGATTGTGTGAATGTCGCAACCTCATTTCCAACATTTGTCGATACAGCCAATACGATCAAATTGGCGATAAAGGAAATACACGATGAAGTCTGATAGAAGTGCGCCAGTAATTACAATTGATGGTCCTAGCGGAACTGGAAAAGGAACAATCTGTCATATGCTTGCTAATCATTTAGACTGGCATGTGCTAGATAGTGGCAGTTTGTACCGTGTTCTTGCGTTTGCGGCAAGGGTTAAAGAAATCGATTTTAACAATATTCCGGCTATGGTGGAGCTCGCTCATGGCCTAAATTTACGTTTTGATACCAATCCGCATCATAAAAATCAAGTTATTTTGGATGGTAAAGATGTTTTTGATGAGTTGAGAACAGAGCAATGTGGTCAAGACGCATCCAAAATTGCAGTTGTTCCTGAAATAAGAGAGGCTCTACTTACACGTCAGCGCGCTTTTGCAAAACCGCCTGGATTAGTAACGGATGGTCGAGATATGGGCACAGTGGTTTTTCCTGAGGCACTTATTAAGGTTTATTTATATGCTACACCGGAAGAAAGAGCATCCCGTCGATATTTTCAGTTGAAAGAAAAAGGAATTGATGTTAGCCTCGCCGAAGTTGTTGATGAACTGGCTAAACGTGACGCAAGAGACACTAAACGGCTACATGCGCCATTAAAACCTGCAGAGGATGCGGTTCTGATTGACACAACTGGATTAACTGTTGTACAGGTGTTCGATTATGTATTAAAATTAGTGGATGAACACTTGTTTCGTAGTTAATAAGGATTGGTAATCAATTCGCTAAAACAAGCTTCATAGCATTAATGCTGAAGATACTGTTTTAAACGGTATCTCAAAGCAGCTAGTGCGTGAAGCTATTTGCTATAGTAAAACTGATCAACAATCTTTTAACTGCTTTACCGGATTAAGGTAGGGCTTATTGGGGGGAAAAATAAGTTGGATCTTGTTTTTCCATAATTTTACTAAAGAGTTTATTAAAATGTCTGAAAGTTTCAAAGAATTATTTGAGCAAAGTATCGCTGGCGCACAGTTCTATCCTGGTGCAATTATTACCGCAAAAGTAATCGGGATAGATGAAGATTATGTTACCTTAAATGCAGGCTTAAAGTCTGAAGGCATCGTCGCTGTTGAAGAGTTTCAGGACAAAAACGGCGAATTAGAAGTCCATGTGGGTGACATGGTTGAGGTTGCTCTCGACTCAGTAGAAGACGGTTATGGTGAAACATTGCTGTCCAGAGAAAAAGCCAAGCGTCAGGAAGCATGGCGTAAATTATCTAAGTGCCATGAGAATAACGATACAGTCACAGGTTTGATTTCCGGTAAAGTCAAAGGCGGCTTCACTGTTGAAATTGGCTCTATACGCGCCTTCTTACCTGGTTCTTTAGTAGACGTCAGACCAGTACGTGATCCCTCTTACCTAGAAGGTAAAGAGCTTGAATTTAAAGTCATTAAAATGGATTTGAAGCGAAACAACATTGTTGTTTCACGACGTGCAGTAGTTGAAGAAGAAAGTAGTGCTGATCGACAAGCTTTACTTGAATCCCTACATGATGGACAAGTACTTCACGGGATTGTTAAAAACCTTACTGACTACGGTGCATTCATTGATTTAGGCGGTATAGACGGGCTGCTCCATATCACTGATATTTCTTGGAAACGTGTTAAACACCCAAGTGAAGTATTAACAGTTGGTCAAGATGTAAAAGTGAAAGTATTAAGCTTTGATAGCGAACGCAATCGTGTTTCATTAGGTATGAAACAACTCGGTAATGACCCGTGGGTGGATTTAGTCGAGCGTTACCCAGTCGGCAAAAAACTTCAAGGTAAAGTCACCAATATTACTGATTATGGTTGCTTTGTTGAAATTGAGGAAGGTGTAGAAGGATTGGTTCACATGTCTGAAATGGATTGGACCAACAAAAACGTACATCCAAGCAAGGTAGTATCCATGGGTGATGTGGTAGACGTGATGGTTCTTGAAATCGATGAAGAACGTCGCCGTATCTCTCTTGGTATGAAACAATGCGTGGGCAATCCTTGGCATCAATTTGCCCAGTCTCACAATAAAGGCCAAAAAGTTCGCGGCAAAATTCGTTCTATCACTGATTTCGGAATTTTCATTGGTCTAGATGGTGACATCGACGGTTTGGTTCACTTGTCTGACATCTCCTGGAATGTTCCTGGTGAAGAAGCAGTTAAGCAGTTTAAGAAAGGCCAAGAATTGGAAGCGGTTATTCTCGCCATTGATCCAGAGCGTGAACGCATTTCTTTAGGCTTGAAGCAACTTGAAGGGGATGCATTTACAAGCTATGTAGAAGAACATGCAAAAGGTTCTGTAGTGAAAGGTAAAGTGACTGCAGTGGATGCTAAAACAGTTACTGTTGAACTGGCTGCTGAGGTTACTGGTACAATCCGCGCGGCTGAGCTTTCTGAAGAGCGTGTTGATGACGCATCAACTCTCTTTAAGGAAGGTGATGAAGTGGAAGCGAAAATTGTCAATGTTGATAAGAAAAATCGCACAATATCACTTTCCATTAAAGCGAAAGATGCTCAAGATCAGGCTGAGGCGATTAAAAAATACTCACGAAGTGGGGAAGTGGCTTCCACAACCTTGGGTGATTTGTTAAAAGAAAAAATGGCAAGTAAAGAGGGTGAATAACCACTTTAGCCAAAATGAAAGCGTAGGAAACTACGCTTTTTTTTTGGTAACTATTCCACCACGTTCACTGAAAAGCCCTATTTGACCCAACCAATCTCCATTCAAATTTGACTTTTCTGCAGAGACACCCGTAGGTGGTACTTACTTTTTGTGAGGTGAATAATGCGCCTATTTATGATGTTAATTTATTTAATACTAATCGTACTGGGTGTAAGCTTTGCTGCCTTGAATGCTTCTTCGGTGCAAGTTAATTTTTATTTTAAGACTGTTAGCATGCCTGTTTCTGTGCTAATGACCATCATGCTTGGTGTCGGGCTTCTTTTAGGTTTTTTATTTTTCCTGTATCGCTACTGGCGGCTCAAGGTAGATTATTTAAAAATCAGAAATCAGTTGAGAATGACTGAAAAAGAAATTAAAAACCTGAGATCAATACCCTTAAAAAATCAACATTAACAGAATTGACCTATAAGGATTGAAAATTTATTATCTGTGGATCGATGGGAGCAAATTCTACAAGGCATAAAAAGTAGATTGGGCCTTAGCCCAACTTATTTTTTAATCCCGAAGAATCGCAGGAATATTAAAGATTGGAGAGCTTTAATGATTGATTTATGGCCATTACTGTTACCTGCTGCCGCCTGGTCTGGTTGGTGGGTAGCTAGCCGTAACTACTCAGATAAACAGAAAAAGTTTGACAATCGTTTATCTCGTGAATATGTCGTTGGCCTAAATTATCTTCTCAATGAGCAACCTGATAAGGCAGTCGACGTATTTATAAAGTTGTTAGAAGTTGACAGCGATACGGTTGAGACTCATCTCGCACTTGGCTCATTATTTCGTCGTCGCGGCGAAGTGGATCGTGCAATAAGAGTTCATCAAAATTTGATCGCAAGACCCCAATTAAGTTTAGGTGAACGAAAAGAAGCCTTAATGGCGTTGGGGCAAGATTACATGAGTGCGGGGGTATTTGATCGAGCAGAGCGTATCTTTTTAGAAGTGGTTGAACTTGGAGGAAGCCGCGAAATCTGCAGCCTACAAGGTTTGCTTGCGATTTATCAACAAGAAAAGGCCTGGGAAAAAGCATTGGATGTGTTGAAAAAACTAGAGTTATCAGCAGGACAAAGTATGCATACGCAAGCGGCCCATTACTACTGCGAAATTGCCAGCCATGCTTTAAAAAATAATGCAATCGATAAAGCACAGCATGCGACTAAACAAGCACTGCAAATTGATAAAATGTCAGTCCGTGCTAGCCTTATGCAAGCAACATTGGACATTCAACATGAGCGATATAAACAAGCTATTCGCTCATTAAAACGAGTTCCTCAGCAAGACCCTGAATTTCTTAGTGAAATTATAGAGCCTTTAGTGCACTGTTATCGCCAGCTCGATGCAATGGATGAGTGTGTGGAATATTTGCAACAAACTTTAACTGAGCATCCCAGGGCATCAACCATTTTCGTGATTGCTGAGTTTTTACGACGCGAAAAAAACATGGATATTGCCATTGATTTCGTGTCTGAAAAATTGAGTACCCATCCCTCAATCAGAGGTTTAAATCGTTTAATTTTTTGGCATCTTGAAACCGCTCACGGCAAAGTGAAAGAAAAATTGCAAATGTTGTATGACATCACTAGCAAGTTCTTGGATAATAAACCCATCTATCGCTGTGGACATTGTGGTTTTGGGGGTAAACATTTGCATTGGCATTGCCCAAGTTGTAAACAGTGGGGTAGAATGAAGCCCGTTCATGGATTGGAAGGGGACTAGATTACTGGTATTAAGTTGAGCAATGTATGGGATTAAAAGTAGGTTGCGCCTTTAGCTCAACCTACTTTTATTGTTTAACTTAATGGCAGGGGGACTAGGTTTCCTAGGGTGGCTATTTACTATGGCTAAGCCTTTATTCGTAATATTGAGAAAATTATGCAATTTATTGATCTTAAAAAACAATATAAATTAATTGAAAATGATATTTTACGCAGCATCCAAACCGTATTGGATCATGGTCAATACATAATGGGGCCTGAAATAAGTAAACTTGAGCGCCAATTGGCTGAGTTCTTGGGTGTAAAGCATGTTATCGCTAATTCAAGTGGAACTGACGCGTTGCTAATGGCTCTGTTAGCGCTGGATATTCAACCAGGCGATGAAGTTATCACAAGTCCTTTTAGTTTTTTTGCTTCAGCTGAAGTGATTGCGCTGTGCCAGGCTAAGCCTGTTTTTGTCGACATTGATCCTGTAACGTATAATATCGATGCAACAAAAATTGAAGCGGCAATATCTCCTAGAACAAAGGCGATCATGCCTGTTAGTCTTTATGGGCAATGTGCAGACATGAAGTCCATTAATCAAATTGCCAAAAAATATGGGCTGCCGGTTATTGAAGATGCAGCTCAAAGTTTTGGAGCCACTTACCACGGAGGGTATTCAGGAGCTTTGTCCACAATAGGTTGTACTAGTTTTTTCCCTTCTAAACCTTTAGGCGGGTACGGGGATTCTGGCGCTTGTTTCACTGATGATGATGTTTTGGCTGAAAAATTGTTTGAAATTCGTAACCACGGACAAAATACACGCTATTGTCATAGCCGTATAGGAATTAATGGCCGTATGGATACGATTCAAGCGGCTATTTTACTTGAGAAGCTAAAATTGTTTCCTGATGAAATGATCATGCGCCAACGGGTCGCGCAGCGCTATGAGGAGCTCCTTTCTCCTCTTGTAAAAACCCCAACAATTATGCCAGGTAATGTCAGTGCCTACGCGCAGTACACCATTGAAGTACCCAATCGTGAACATTTTCAAAAGAACATGCAGGCGTTAGGTATTCCCACTGCGACTCATTATCCTGTCGCGATGCATCAACAACAGGCGCTCAAGTACATTGGTTACCAACTCGGGGACTTTCCTTGTGCAGAAAAAGCAAGCAAGCACGTAGTGAGTTTACCAATGCATCCATATTTGACCTTGGAAGATCAACAAGCGATTGCTAATGCCGTGCAAAAATCACTTTCTGACGAGTTAGTGGGGGCTTAGGTGAGCTTAAAGCTTATTGTTGCGCTTGATTTTGATCATCAAAATCAAGCGCTTGCTTTAGTTGAAAAATTAAATCCTGACCAATGCGCACTCAAAGTCGGTAGCGAAATGTTTACTTTGTTCGGTGCCAATTTTGTGCGCAATTTAATCAAGAAGGGATTTAAGGTTTTTCTTGATTTAAAGTTTCATGATATTCCCAATACGGTAGCTCAGGCCTGTAAGGCGTGCGCTGATTTAGATGTTTGGATGATTAATGTTCACGCCTCAGGCGGTTTAAAAATGATGCAAGCAGCAAAAAAGGCACTCGAATCGTATGGGAGTAATCGACCATTACTAATCGCTGTAACTGTTTTAACCAGTTTAGGGATGGATGATCTACCGGCAATCGGATTACCTTTTTCTGTAGAAGAGCAAGTGAATCGACTAGCAAAATTGGCTCATGATGCAGAGCTTGATGGGGTAGTATGTTCTGCGCATGAGGTACCTATGATTAAAAAATTGTGTGATCAAACTTTTCTTACGGTCACACCTGGTATTCGATTTTCGGGGGATAAACTGGATGATCAAAACCGTGTGATGACCCCTCTGCAAGCCCTACAGCTAGGCAGTGATTTTTTAGTGGTTGGGCGCTCTATCACAGCAGCTCCAGAACCTGAAAAAGTTGTACAAGATTTGCTGTTAAGTTTGCACTAATTCATCAGTGGACAAAATAATGAAAAGGAATGATCAACAATGCCAACCCACCCTGTCAGAGGATTTGACTCAGTATTACCTACAAACTATGGGAATAGAGCGTTGGCTGAGGCGTCAAACGAAACACTCCTCTGAAAATCATCTTGCAACACTCGCCCAAGAAGTGGCTGTTTGTAACCGTTGTCCTTTGTATAAGACGCGCACGCAAACTGTTTTTTCTCGAGGTAATCCAAAGGCGAAACTGATGATTATTGGTGAAGCACCAGGGTTTTATGAGGATCAACAAGGTTTGCCCTTTGTCGGTAAAGCGGGTGGTTTATTAAATCAGATGTTACAAAGTATAGGCATGAGTGAATCGGATGTTTATATCGCTAATGTGTTGAAATGTAGACCGCCAAATAATCGTGATCCTGCGTTAGAGGAAATTGAGCAATGCAGTCCCTACTTGGCTCAACAAATCGATTTCATTGCGCCTGATTTAATCTTGGCGTTAGGGCGTTTCGCGGGTCAGTTTCTGCTAAAGAAGCAACTTCCATTAAATAAACTTCGTAAGACAATTCATCGATATAACGATATTCCTTTTATGGTAAGTTACCATCCTGCTTACTTATTGCGTAACCCAATTGATAAAAAGAAAGCTTATGATGATTTGACCACCGTAAAAAAATTGTTAATGGTAGAACATGGTTAGGAACAGTGGCCTCACTCTTGTTGAGTTACTCACCACTTTAATGATCATGAGTATTGTATTTACTTTTTGTTTGCCATTAGGCTTTTCAAATAATGAGAAAAATCAATTACAAGTACTTGAACATGAAATAAGTACTGCTATTCGATACACGAGAAATAAAGCGCTTTTGCATCATTTGCCTCTTATTCTCACGCCTCTGCCCAATTCAGTGGACTGGTCGGAAGGAATGATACTGTTTGTGGATAATAAGAATCATCATTATACTGAACGAGATACAATGATTCACCAATGGAATTGGTTGAAAAAGGGCATTAGGGTGAGTTGGAAGGGTTTTTATTCTAAAAATTATTTATTGTTTGCCTCCGACATAAATCGTTTAGCCAGTAGCGGTCATTTTACTCTGCAAGACAGTAAAGGGGAAAGTGTAAAATTAGTTATCAACCGTTTAGGACGAATGAGCAGGCAAACTCAATAAATTGGGAAATTAATATGTTGAAACTTTTTGCAGTTTTACTGGGTGGGCGTGCAGAAGGGTGCAATACCGAGCTGCACGATGTGGTTTTTGTGGTAGGACATTCTTTGGAGGAGACTTATCCTAAACTTGTGAAAAAATGGTTTGGTGTTCCCAAACGACTGCACATTGATGCAGTGATTGAATTAAAATACATCGATGGCCACGAAATCATTGTTAGCCAGCATAAACCGGATGCTTCAATTAATCATAAAAAACTCTTCTTTGTGAATTTTGGTGGTTACAAGCCCGGTTACTTCGGTGAATTACATGAAATTAAATTTTATGTCGAACCCACCAAAACGGCAGCGCTTATCAGGGCAAAGCAAGACCTTGGCCTATCTTTAAACGAACCTCATTGTGATGACAATCTTCCCATCGATGACCTGATGGCTATAGAGACTACCGATGAATATTTTATTCATTTGCATCCCAGCCCATTACCTTGCGAGCTTAAAATTGAAGCAGGTTATACACGTCTTGATGTGCCTGAAATTGTTGAGAAAGCAAAAAACAAAACCCCAGTAACTACCTGAATAGCAATTCTTATTCTAGACTGTAGTTATGTATTTCCTATTATGGATGGAGCCTATTTAGGAATCAGCTATGAAAACAATGCATTATATTCGATTTGCTTGCGCAATATCCCTTGTAATTTCTTCACTTGCTTATGACTATACTGACAGGGATGTGCTCAGTTGGGCACAGCAAACGCTAATGGAAACATTATCAGCCAGCTATAATGATAAGCCTGCTGATAATGAAGCTATACAGAAAAAATACTATTCGGCAGCCTGGGACCAGATGGTTAATTTTTTTCATGAAAAACTCGATTTGATTCGTTCACAACAGCTTACCTTGCATCCAAGACCGTTGACTAATCCAGTAATAGTCGCTTCCGGTCAGCTAGCGGGTTTCCAAAGTTGGAGAGTTGACCAAATTTTTAATATCCCGGAATTACGAGCAAACATTCGGTTTTCTGTTTTGGTTATTAATGCAAAACCTGATGAAGATCCGCCGTTTCTAATTGAAAGCCTCAACATGCAAGTAGAGAATTACTGAGCTTTATCACAAGAGCAATCATAATAGGCCGAAATAGGTTTTGTATAAATTTAAGAAGGTGGAGTCTTTCTCCATTTCTTGTATTTTCTGATTGATGCGTTGAATTAAAAGGGTATTTTCAGGTAAAGCGATAATCGTTAAGCCTTCGCTTAAGACATTGGCGGGTCCTAAAGTAATTAGCTGTCCGTTACTATTACGTTGCCAATAAATGGCTGCTGATTTATGGATATAAGCGGCTGCAATATCGCCCTGGTTTAAAGCAGTAATCAAATCTTCTATGTCATCAAACTGTTTAACTTCAAATAATCCATTAAAATTAGTGATTAAAAAGCGATAAAACTCATCGGCACTGTCTTGTTCTCCTCTAATCACACCGACGCTTTTTCCGTTTAAATCTTGGATTGTCTGTATACTGCCATTATTTGAAATTAAGAATTGTCCTTTGCTCACGAGGTAAGGCAGGCTAAAGATATACTTGGATGAACTATTTTGGGAAATTGAAATGACTCCTATGGCAATATCAATTTGCTTTTTATCCAATGCCAGGAATAATCGATTAGAATCCATGGGAATAAACTCGCATTTTTCTTGTAATCGTCGACAAATAGTTTGCATGAAATCAATATTAAATCCATCACCGCTCGAGCTGACAAAGGGTGGATAGAAAAGAAGCGTGCCTACTCGGATATTGGCATACAAAGAAGAAAGATTTAGGAAAAAGCAAAAAAACAACACGAACAAGCGAATACTAAGTTTCATTTGCAGTTGGATCCTTTTTCAAAAAGCTTCCTGTTGTTAATTGTAGACGTTAAATAAACTATTTGTATGGAATTAAGTCAGTTGGCATGATATAATTTTGTTTTATTTTTAAAATAATTAATTTCCGCGATGTGTCTTCTTCCCTATGGACAGCTTGGAAGAACTGATGCAAATCAAGTTTTCAAAATGAAACGGGTGCGTCGTCATGATAAAAGCAGAGGCTTTGTCAGGGCGATCATCCTACTCAAATAGAGTTTCTAAGCCCCAAAAAGCCTAATTGGACTACGTGATGCATTTTCACGAGGTAATTAGGAGTTTACAAAGTGATACAAATTAATTCTATTAAATCAAAAAAAGAGCATTCTATTGCTGCACAAATTCCGATGAATTTATGGATAAGTGTATTCAATTCTAAACTTTTATGGGACGAACAATCCATTCAGAATAAAACAGTGGATAGCATAATCCGTAGCGATTTACCCACTGATAACAAACAAGCATTTATCCTTACATTGATACTCTATCCGAATATAGGGGCGGATGAATTGATTCGCTTTGCTCGCGCCGTCTTGCAATTAAATGACAAAGACATTTTTGAGCTCAGTGCGGCTCTAGGCCAACTGGATACACTTAAATGGTTAAATGACCACGTACCGGGAAAAATTGTAAAAAGAAAGCATTCACCTGACCTTATTTGCACAATTGCTGCCAATGGCCATTTGACAACATTAGAATGGCTTGTCGCACAACGACGTGATCAATTAAAAGAGGGGTGGTTATGGTATAGTGCATTTTGTAAAGCTGCAGCCAATGGTCATCTAGAAATGCTGAAATGGTTTATCGCACAAACCCCTTCCAGGCAAACGGAGATGATAAGAAAAAGGGATTATGAGGCCTTTTCTCAATCGGTAGTAAATGGTGTAGATATTCTTGAGTGGTTTGCTGAGCAAGCACCTGATGAAGTCATACAGATGATTGAAAGTAAAGAATATTTCGCTTTTGGCCATGCAGCAGCAAATGGCCAAATAGCAGCATTGGAATGGCTTGTCGCAAAGGCTGGGCATAAGCTTACTGACATGATTGTGGCTAAAAATTATTATGCGTTTCGAGAGGCCGGAGCAAATGGCCATCTGCAAACACTAGAATGGCTGGCCACACAGGCTCCCCAAGAACTTATAGAAATGATCAGGTCATATAATTATTACGCTTTTGGAGAGGCCGCAGCAAATGGCCATCTGCAAACACTAGAATGGCTAGCCACACAGGCTCCCCAAGAACTTATAGAAATGATCAGGTCATATAATTATTACGCTTTTAGGGAGGCTGCACGAAACAACCACTACTCTGTCTGCCATTGGTTATTGCGAAACGCTAGTTGCTTAGCTTACGCAGAAAGTCATGTCTCTGAATACGGAGCAATAGTATTCCCCTTCATAGAAAGCACGTTATCCAAACTCCACTTAGCCAGTGAGTCCCACCATGGCCCTGATCCTTATAACCTCACTGATCCAGAAGATGCATGGTATTGTTTTTATATTTTAAGGAATTTAATTCGTCGCAATGACAGAAATTTAGATGATGAAATACGTTTTCTTTTAAACATTCCCTCAGTTAAATCGCTAGCGCATCAGAGAGCCGAAGGGCAAACGAATGAGCTTTTGCGACTCGCACTGCATAGTGGAAATCGAGAAGCGGCTGAAATACTGCTCAATATTGAAGCGGTGAGGGTGCTGGCGGAGGAAAATAACTTTTATCAGAACGAAGTGAATAGAGGCATTGATCTCTCTCAGTTAGCACGCGATCGTGAATCCTCAATGACTGCGTTGACGAGTGGAGAGCAAAAGCGTCTTGATGCTGCAATTAAACGATACGAACCCATGCTAAAACAGGCAGGCGTGGCTAATTTAATGGATGCACTGCGCTATCAACTTGCAGAGCGCTATCAAGCAAATCCTGCGCGGATTACTGTGAATGGTCAACTTATTAATTTGCCTTTGGAATTTGCTGACTTTCAGCAATTAAACTTAGAGCCTGAAGCTCATCAAGAGGCGTTAAAAGCTTATTATCAAAATAAAGACCACACTGCATTACGTTACCTCTCAAAACCCAATCATTGGATGGATAAAAAGGCAAGTTATGTCTGTGTCAATGAAGATAAAACCGAGCGCTGGTCTACTTTTGAGGAATATCAGCCTTTGATCGTTATGCTGTGGTTAGCAGCCATTGATGAAACAATGCCGCCTATCAATGGGCATACTTTGGAGGGTAGACTTAATCATTTTGTTGAGGAGCTTGCTCTACTGGGACGAGCTCATAATTGGGATAAAAAACGCATTAATTCCCGAAACAAAGAGGAAGAATACGATGATTTAAAAGGGGATAAGCCCAGCTGTTTTTCAGGGGTTAAGAGGCGCTTGTTTCAAGCGGTGATTGGCCACCCTTTGCTCGATATCCTGACAAAAGATAACATTTTACAAGAAATCAGAGATTTCGCGCGTACATTTTTTGATTCTCAAATTAAAGAAGAAAATCGAGTAGCTTTTTATCGAGCGTTTACTTATTACTTGACGATGCTTAATGTTGATGAGGTCAGCGCACAATGCCTTTCCGAACTTAATCTTCCTGAAGAAAAGCAGAGGGATTTTATTCTCTATTTGATCAAAAAATACGGCGATTCCTATCTTTCTGATCGCAATTTTACCCAGTTGGTGGAGACTATGCTAGCGCTTAAGCCTGATTCAACAGATATTTCCGAACATTTCCATGCTTTAAAACTGGATGGCTTAACCGCACTCTATAACACAAAGCTACAATCATCCCTAGGGAAAATAGGGGAGGCTGGTTTTTTCGCCGAGACAAGCGATGAAAGCACTGAAGCGACTCGCGCAGCAACGGTCACCGCTGTTGATGAAGGGACTGTTAGAGCTTGTGCTGGGTAAGTTACTCGACTTGCCTAGTGCTTTTACAAATACAGAGGTATACTTGTCTTCGCAAATTAGCCTTATAGCCAAATTATGTTTATTGATATCGCACGTTTATTGCAGGCTCACAATAACCCACCAAACTATTTATTAACTTGGTTGAATCACCCGATGTCGTTAACCGATAAATTGCGGGACTTTAGTGGGGATGCTGAACTTGAAGTGCTGAAGCAATATTGGACGTCCCCTAACTGGTGGGATAAGCAAGTACTAGGAATAGCAGAAAAATCCGTGTTTCATCGAGATATATTGATGTTTTCTCATCAAATTCCTTGTTGGTATGCGCGCTCTATTATTCCAGAGCAAACTTATAAGGCAAATGATCATTTTTTCAATCGATTAACGCATGAATCATTGGGATCCATTGTTTTTAGTGAGTCAAATGTGGCACGTGTGCAGTTAGTCAATTATCCCATTACTCCGCAATGCATAGAATATTATTGGCTTCCCAATTTTTTAAAGAGGGAGGAAAAAGAGATATCCGATTCCCAGTTCTTCAATGTCCCGCGGCTTGGCGGGATGCAAGAATCTGCCACTCTGACACAATCCCGCGGGCAAGCGGGAGGTAAGGATAAGGAGAGGTGTAATCTCTTACAAAAGGAGCAACTTTGGACACGATTATCCCTTTTTACTGCCAAGGAAGGTTTAAACTTTTATTTGATTGAAATTTTACTTCCAGGACTATTGGGGATCATGAAGTGAATTGGGTAAGTTATCTTAAATTAATGCGTCTTCATAAACCTGTCGGCATTCTTCTGTTATGGTGGCCTACCGCTTGGGCTTTATGGATTGCCAATGAAGGTAAACCTCCAATCTTCTCTATTTTATTATTTTTTCTCGGAACTATTGTAATGCGTTCGGCGGGATGTGTAATCAATGATATAGCCGATCGTCATATTGATGCGCATGTAAAACGCACACAGTCGCGTCCTTTAGCATCAGGAGAGATAGGGTTAATTGAATCGCTATTGTTGCTTCTTTTTCTTTTATTTTGTGCCTTCTTGGTGTTGATTCAACTGCCGAAGGTGTGTTTTTATTATGCCCTTGCTGCGGTTTTTGTAACCATTTTATATCCGTTTTGTAAACGATTTATCCAAGGGCCTCAGTTCGTTTTAGGTGTGGCTTTTTCCATGGGAATCCCCATGGTTTTTGTTACTGCAAATGCATTATCTAACAGCCCCGTATGGTATTTATTGGCCATTAATTTTTTGTGGATTGTTGCGTATGATACGCAATATGCTATGGTCGATCGCGATGATGATGTACGCATAGGAGTAAAATCCACAGCAATACTTTTTGCGAGTTATGATAAAGCCATCATTGGTTCTTTTCAGCTTGTACTTCATCTGCTTTGGTTAAAGCTCGCAGTTGAAGCTAATTTTTCTCTCGGTTTTTATGTTTGCTGGAGTATTGCGGCCGGTATTTTACTTTATCAGCAAAAATTAATTGCTGACCGACAGAGAGAGGCGTGTTTTCGCGCTTTTCTTACGAATAACTGGTATGGGCTTGTGATGTGGCTAGGTATATTAATTAATTAGCTCATCTAATAAACTGCTTGCTCCTATGCGAAACCAAGATTTATCGGGCTCTCGATCGAACATCTGTTTGGCCAAAGCCATATAAGTCAATGCTTGTTCTGGTTTTTTAATGCCACCAGAGACTTTAAGACCGCAAGTAGCTTTACTGTCTTTAATGGCTTTAAGAATGGCAAAAGCTGCTGAAAAAGTTGCTCCTTGAGCAATTTTGCCTGTCGATGTTTTTAAAAAATCACAACCTTCTCCAATGACTGCCATGCTTAGCTGGTAAATAAACGCTAAAGAAGGTAATGCGCCTGTTTCTAAAATGACTTTAAAAGTAATGCCTGCTTGCTTACAAAGTTGGTGAGTTTGTTGGCATTGTTTTAAAGCCTCTTTTTGCTCGCCTTCTAAATAAAATTGATGCGGGAAGACATAATCGATTTCATCCGCTAAATTTGTCGATAAAATGTTATCGACAGCGGTTAAAACGTGCTGAGTTGATTGATCTCCTTCAGGAAAATTGACTACAGTAGCCAGCTTAACTTTTTTCCCTTCTGCATCCTGCGGAAGGGAAAAGGGTTGTGCTACTATGGAAGAGGATATTTTTTTTAAATGTTGAGGGTAAACACAAATCGCTGCGACCTGATGACGATGTGCTTTCTGGTTAAGGAGTAACAACGCATTGTCACTCGCTGCTTCATCCAGCAAAGTAAGATCAATGAGTGGAATAACCTCGTTATTTGTTGGCGCGCTAAATCGTAATGCGTCCTTTAGCGCGTCATAAACGAATAAATAGTCTTCTTCTAGACTCATGCTAAGCTCGCAATAAATTGTTTCAGCAATCGACCTAATTTTTCAGCGGCATTTGCGGCCATTTTTACCACTGCTTCATGACTATGACTGGTCGCAGAAAGACCAGTAGCGTGATTGGTGATAATTGCAATCACAGCGACTTTCATTCCACAATGATTGGCCACTAAAACTTCCGGAACAGTGGACATGCCAACGGCGTCAGCGCCTAAAATGCGAAATGCGCGAATTTCAGCTGCTGTTTCATAATTGGGGCCGATCACAGCAATATAAACCCCTTGATGTAGTGAAATTTTTTCTTTATGAGCGGTTTGCAACAATTGTTCTCGGAGTTGGCGGTCATAGGCATTATCCAGAGGGAGAAAACGAGGGCCAAACTCATCATCATTCGGGCCGACCAATGGATTCCCTGGTTGGAGATTAATATGATCAGTGATCAGCATTAATTCACCAGGACCTACTTCCTCATGAAGCGAGCCCGAAGCATTGGTTGCAAAGAAGTATTCGCAGCCTAATAAACGCAAACAACGGATGTAAGTTTTAACTGTGTCATGGTGATTGCCCTCATAACTGTGCGCGCGACCCTGCAAACAAACGACGCTTACACCATGGATATAGCCTAAGACCAATTTTCCACCATGTCCAAACACGGTAGGTTTGGGAAAACCGGGTAATTCCTCATAGCAAATGCTTACTGCATCCTCTAACTGCTCAGCGAAACTTCCTAATCCTGAGCCCAGAACAATCCCTAGGGTGGGTTTAAAATTTGGCAATAATTGTTTAATCTTATCTGCCGCTAAATGCGCAGCACTTTTACTCAGTTTTGTCATCTTTATTCCAGGTTAAGGCTTAAATTTAAACGCGAGAGGTAACAACTCTTCCATTGTCATTGATTGGATGACACTTTGATGGTTACAAAGATAAATCATCGTTTCATTCGTGGAGAATTCGGCAATCCGTTGGCGACAGGCTCCACAGGGTGAGCATAAATTGTTTTCTCCATTCAATACAACTAAACTTTTTATTTTTCGTCTATTAGCGCCAATCATTTGGCAAATAGCAGAAGTTTCGGCGCAAAGTGTTAAACCATAAGAGGCATTTTCAACATTGACGCCCGAATAAAGTTGATCATCATCGGTGCATACACAAGCAGCTACTTGATAGTGAGAATAGGGGGCATAGGCGTTGGGTAATACTTCTTTTGCTTTGTTAATCATTAATTGAATTAAGTCGGCCATTCATCACTCCCAATTGGTTGCAAACTATACTAAATTATTGAGCTAGGTTACAAGTTATAGATTGACTATTGTATATACCCGTGATCCTTCAAAACGCTATTTTTGGTCTATTGCTTTTTCCGCCTCGGATTATTTTAAAACCTCGCAATAGGGCTTGCTATTACTCGTTTTTAAAATAATCCCAGCCAAAAAAATCAAGTTGCCCAAAACACAGCGTTTTGAAGGATCACGGGTATAGACTAGTTTAGTTCAATTGGACATACTTTGGGCGTAGTACAATAGGTATATTTATACAATTAGAACGTTAGTAAGCTTTGAGGAGGCATCAGCTCAATCGAGCATGCGAGTTCAGCGCGGCAACCGAATGCTTGTTTCGGAGTAAAATGGACGAAACTGGAATTCCTTCTATAGGGCGATGGCTTAGAAGATCGAGTTCTTCTTTCTTCTTTGGCTTTTCTTAACCGATCAGCTTGTAAAGATTTTTCATAGCGCGTTCTTAATTTTCCTGTGCTTTCAGCAAACACTTTCGCTTGTTCAATTTCCTCGCTTCCTTCCACTGGGGTATTTATGATCTGCGGTACTACGACTGGAGAAGAGTAGGGGCTCTCTTGGTCGCAAAAAGCCACCACCTTAGAAGCCCTTTTTTCTGCATTAAAGCCATACAAAAAAAGCCTTAAGAAAAATTGTAAGAGAGAGTAATACCTACTGTCTTCATGTTGAACTAAAAATGACTCGATTTTGGCTTCTTTGTTTATCTTCCGCAGCAGATCTTGGGCAGATGAGTCCGTATCCATTTCAATCAATTCACAGCTGCGCATGACTAAGCTATATTTCTGCTGTTGACCAAAATGATTGATTAAATTAATTTCTGGACTAAAATTTTTTTTTGTTTTTTCAGGAAATTTACTGACGTAAAATTTTGCCATGTGCTGAAGTAAATCGAGGCTTAAATAATCAGGATTTTCAGTGACAAGTTCTTCCAGAGCGGTGAAGATACAATTACTGAGATCGCGTTGAGGGAACTTGGCCATGACTTGAGAAACATGTTTTAAACAAGTAGGCTTTGTTTTAATCATAGGATGACTAACATAATCTTTTATCAGTTTAAGTAGCGGGCCTTGTTCTCCTGAGTAATTGATTAAATAAGCGCTGATTAATGGCAGTTGTGTCATGGAGTCATTCACGTCCCAAGCTTGGTTGCTGAGTTCCTTCCAATCGATGATTGCGTGATGTTGCTTGAGTTGATCAATCGCTCGTTTATTTTCTATATGTTGATTATCAAACCATCCAATAATAATGGAATAAATATCGTTAACTTTTTCTTTAAGCGCTTTAGGTAAATAATCTTTTGCTGCAATTGCATTGAGAAGAGATCGGTTCAATGTTTGTGTGGCAATTGTCTGATCTAAGCGACCATTTTGATAAAATAGACTAGTAAGGCCGAAATGAGCGCAGCGAAATACCAATTCCGCGAGAAGGTCTTTTCCTACTGCAAAATTTTTATCCGCATTGGCATGTTGATGAAAATGCCGCTTAACAAAGTTACTTACTTGTTCAAGTTCGCTTTGAGACCAGGCAATTTTGGAGGAAAAGCAAAGTTCTTTTCGATGAAAAAGTTGTTCGCGCTGTTTTGCAAAAATAAGCATGAGTAGTCGATGCTGCGCTGTTTGCGTCAAATTACCTTGTTTATTTAACTCGTTTATTGCCGGGAGACAATGGTGTTTAAAAAAGCAGGAGGTGAAATGATCAGCGAGCTCCGCATCGACTTCTTGAATGCTGGTTAGAGCTGTGGTTTTAAGAAAACACTGCCAAATGATGGAAGCGCATGCTTGATTGCTAATTAATCGAGTTAAAATAGCATCATACTCCTGTTGCGCTAGCGTTTTTTGCACAAATGCTTGTTCGCCAAGATGAGCGATTGCTTTAACTAATAAGTCAGGTTGATTTGTGTGCTCGGCATAAAGCCCAAAGACTTGGAAACCTTGGTTGAACCAGGATTTGTCGTTATGGTTTGCTAGAAAATGAGCCAATAATAAACTCGTGTCGTGCCGAGCAAAAAATTCAAAGACTAATGCTTGTTGCTTTTTGCCAGTTAATAGTTCATGCCGCTTACTGGGATCAGCTAGAATAAGTTCAAAAAATTGCTCAGCATTTTCTTGTAATTGAATGTTGGCTAGGAGCGAGAAAAACGAATCAGGAGCACTGTTTGCTGCTAATGCACGTAAGCTTTCTTTTGGAATAGCGCTGGAAGTGCAAATCAGGTGTTGTTGAATCTGCTCGGTTATCCATGCATGCTTATTGAGCGTTGCGTTCTCATATAAGTCTTCGACCGAATTTTCGACGAAGATATCATCCATTAATAGATTAAGCGTTTCGGGCGATTTTTCTAATTGTTCTTGCGGGACGTTAGCGATTAACAAGGCTCCAGTCAATTTTTGAAATAAGTTCTCTTGTTGAATTTGCCCTGTTATTGTAATAGTGCCAATTCTTTTCCGTTGGCTATCATACAAGCAGGTCCCTACCACAATGCCATTCTGTCCAAGTAAAGAACGCGATGGAGTCCCTAATGTCATGGCATAATTGGCTTCATTAATAAAGCCGATTTTCTGGCGCTTTTCATTGTAAAGAAAGACTGGTGACTTGCGCGTCAATTCAGTTTGCTCAAAGTTTTTATGGGGTAGATACACTTTTAACCAGGTGACCAAGGTGCTTTGCGCTTGGTCAAGATCATCTTTAATGTGAGATGCATTGCTCACAATAAAATCAGCAATTCTAAATAACAAATCAGAACGCATTCCTGCAATGCGGTTATTATAGTGAGTATATAAAACCTCTAGTGCAGTACTTGCTATTTCTGGGCAGGAACCTTCTAAAGCATGACAATTATTTTCGAGTTGATTAAATAGCATACGAATGCATTCATCGCCATGAAATGCTAATAATTGGTCTAACTCCTTAAACAACTGATCTGCTTTTTCAGGATCAGCTAAAATTGCTTTTCGAAATCCCTCCCTCTCCGCTTTATGATCATCTGAAAAATCCATTTTCCCATCAAAAAATTGATTAAGTGTGTCGTTTTCATCTCGTTTTAAGATCATTGAATAGTAGCGATAACGATCGCTTAGTCGTTGCAATACCTTGGTAGCATTGTCGATTGAAGACGATTTTAAAGCAGCCATAAAGCGAGGATTAACAAGAAGTTTTTGGATCCAAATAGCATTCGGCATATAATCGAATAAGTCATCTTCTTTACTAGTAAGTATATCTTTTGCTAGTGCAATGAGCGTTTCATTCCCGAGCAAGTCTAAATCTTGTTGACCTAAGCGCTCTTTGATCCGATTTAATGAGTTTGCATTAGATTCAGCATAAGTGCATAAATTATTGAGTAAGAACCGACATGCTTCATAATATAATCTACCTTCCTTATCTTGGTGTAATTTACCCTCATCGTTTAAGCTCAACAAGCACTGATTAAGAATTAATTCCAGCATTTCAGGGGGAAGTTGATTGATTGTTTCAGCAACTGCAGTGGGGTTCATCTGCTTAAATAAACTATGAAGTTTTAAAAAGAATACACGATGCCCTAAAGAGCTTGCTGGGTTACTAAACATGGGGGTGTGTGTTGCAATCAGTTCGATGATTGCCTGCGGTGTAGGTTTTGCGATGTTTTCGCTAAGCATTTCACCAAAAGCGGCAGCAGCAGCGTAAACTTCTTTAGCTTGAAGTTTCACTTCGTTCCTATCTTGTTGGTAAACCCCTGCCTTGAGCACTTTAAAAGAGATTGCTTTGCTCGCATACGAATCAATGGCAATTAAATTGTATTGAATCCAATTTGAAAGATCAGTAGTTTTCAAAGAAGAGTCAATTTTTAATAGCTCTACAGGTACATTGTTTCGTTTTGCAGTAATGACATAATTGATGAGGGCTTTGAACTCATGCAATTGCGCTAAAGAGCAGAACTCTGCTGTTTTTTGTAATTTGATTTCATCATTGTTGTAAAGGCTGAGTAATAAACTGCTCAATGAAGTGGGAGGTGAAATAATTGCGATCTGCAAATCAAGCAGGACGGTTATTATATCGTTTCTTAATGTAAGCAAGTGATCGATCTGTTTATCCACTTCAAGCCAGTCATGGGGTTTCGTCGTTTCAATTAATTGAAGCATGTACCGATATAACAGATTGCTTGAAATCCCATATCCACAGCTGAATATCCAGTCAAAAAGCTGAGGTAAAAGCAGAGTGCGCTGAGGATTGCGTAAGAGACCAAGAAGAACAGGGCGATTGATGCGATTGAGAAGCAAATTTGTTTCTTCGAGGGCTCTTAAATTTAAATTAGTTTGAGGCTCCTGTTGTTGTTGCATTCGGATGGCGGCATGGTTGTGCGCAATCCGCTGCTCAAAATCATCGAAACCTTGACAAAAAAGGCTAATTTTACTCCCTAAAAGTGTCAACTCATCCGAGGAAATAAAGCGACTTAATTCAATTGGCAGAGTTAGAAAATCCGCTTTGAGGCTTAATTCCTTTTCATTGAATTGGGTTCGTATTTCCTCCAATGACAGGTTTAATTCGCATAAAGTATTCTGAAGTTTTGAGTCCCATGCTAAATCGGTTTGGTCGAGATGAATGCTAAATAGATAGTCTGAAATTTCATTAAGATGATTGGCTAAATGGGTTATGGCGCCACGCAAAGGAGTATATTTATTTTCTGTTAATGAGCGGGAGAATTGTGATGCTTTAGCGTGCAGTTGATCGATTTGTATAATAAAAGGAACTAAACCAAGGCGTTGGTTTTTACTTTCTAAGCGATGAAACCAAAGAGTTAAAGCGTCATTTTCAGGTTCAAATGCACCGACTGAATGTAAAGACGCAGTAGCGATTTTAGGAGCAAGGTTTTTTTGTATGGTCCGAATTATCGAACGCGCGTTTGCAGGTGAAGCGACAGCAAGTACTTCGGATAGAGCCTGATAATTTTCAGGTTGCATGAGTAACTCTGGACTACATTCACTGATAAACTCACTAGTGGCTTTTGGATTGTGAAACAATAAATGAATAATGTCATCCTCACGAAGCATTTTCATTTTTTCTGCAATCTTTCGTCGTGCTTCCATGGAGCCATACTTCAATACAGTGCTCAATAAGGAGGCATCACCTCCTTGTGTGTCCTGAGAAAGTAAGCTTACGAATTCAGTGTGTGGGGCTGCTAATAATAAACCTGTTAACTCATTGCCTAACTCCGTTGGCGCGTACTTATACACTAGGTCGAGAACAGATAGGTTATCCAACTCATCGTTGGTGGGAATTTCGGTATGGTCATTGGTAAATTGTGCTGTAAAGAATTCGGTAGGATTGTCCGTATCGACATAATGAGTTAGGAGTAAGGTCCTAATTTTTTGATTAGATAATTGAAAAATTTTCTGTTTTAATCCCTCAGCCAGCACACCCATTATTTTCTATCCTTTTAAAATCTTAAATAAATTAGCTAGCAACTTACATCATGAAGCAGCGGCCTATTTTAACCAAATACTTGCAAACGGCAAATGAATCTTAATTGAATAAGAAAACTGAATTATCGTCCGATGGTGAAAGCGGTAATTGTGAATCTTTTTTAGGTGGCACGGATGACATAATAGGAGAGGGGTAGTAAGAAGACTCTAATTTTCCTTGATGCTCAAGAGTAGACGTTTTCGCATTTTGCACTAACTTATTAGACAAAAAGAACGTATAGCTGCCTTTCGTATCGTTATCTGCTTTATAATCCAGAAAAGTGTATTCTGCCCAATATTTAAACGCTGCTGCACCGATGCAGAGGCTAAACAGGGATGCAAGCAAAATCGTTGCCGTTGTGACAATAGGATAAAAGGTAATAAGCGTGGTTGCTATGGCTGTGACTATGGCCATTGTAGTGACAAGTAAGGCATATATTAGATAAACCTGTTGGCGTTCACTCGAATAATTTTCTTCGCAAATTGGATTTTGTTTTTTGTGGTACTCACTGATTAGCCAAAAACCATTACTGATAGCAAAAAGCCAACTTGCAGGTACTGCGATAATAGGAAAAAAGAAGGTCAAGATGCTGCATAACACAGCGATAGTGCCAAGCGCTGCAGCAATTCTATGTTGATTCTTAAACTGGGCAAAACCATACCATTCTTTCTTTAAGCGAGGATGATCCGGGTAAAGTTGACAGGCGACTAACCAAAGCACATAAGCAACTAGATAGAGAAATAAAGAAGAAATTTTTGCAAAAGCAGCGATGATAAATGGGGCAAAACGAAGTTGTGAGATTGCGAAACCGAAAAAGAAAAAGGTACTGCTGGCTCTATCAAGACTTTTGGCGTAACTCAGCACGTCTAATTACCTATTATTTACGGAGTTAATAATAGTAATTAGATTTTGATAATGAGTTCAAGTGGTTATTCACGGCAAACGTAGCTAACAGTTGAACACAGATACTTGTCTTTTTGCCTTCTTGTCGCGCTTTGTATACATAATAAATGCAATTCTATCCGAATCATAGTCTGAATTACACGCCTAGCTCTGTACGTAGATTTTGGTTTTGTATAATACTATTAGATGCATTACCCGGTGTTTATGGGTTTAGGATAGTTTTGGCCATGGCTCAGCAGAAAGTGGGTTTTAAATAATCCTGCATGACGCTATTGGAGATTGACTAAAATGGGTAAACTAATTCTTACTAATAAGCCGCCATTTTTGCGATTAAAGGCGTGAATTTCCCCATGATGCAATTTAATGGCTTGTTGGGCTATAGATAAACCAAGGCCATAGCCGCCTGTTTTCTTTTCTCTTGAGGTATCAACTCGGTAAAAGGGATTAAAAATTTTAGCAAGTTGTTCTTCAGGAACGCCAGGTCCATTATCTTCAATGTCGATGTAGATTTCAGTGTTTGATTCTGCAGGGTATAACTTAACATCGATTTGTGGATCAGGTGCCGAATAGCGTAATGCGTTACGAATGATATTTTCTATAGCTCGATGAATTAAGCGCTCGTCGAGAAATAATTCACTGCTGTGTGAGTGATGCAATACGACCACTGGTTTCCCTTTGCTGACCTCAAAATTAGCATCTGCAATGATTCGTTTAAGCAAGTCAGGTAAATTAACCAGTGTTTTATTAAGATGAGTTGAGAGTTTATCGAGTCTAGCGAACTCAAGTATTTCTCCTATTAATGTGTTTAACCGTAAACATTCGATTTCCATTCGGCAAAACTCCGCCTCTGCAGCGTGATTCGCTTTGTTTCGTCCTAACTCGATCGCAATTTGCAAACGAGCCAATGGAGAGCGTAGCTCATGCGAAATGTCTTGCAGCAGTCGCTCTTTGGAATTCATAATACCTTCAAGTTGTTCTGCCATGCGATCAAATTCACCACTGAGTTCGGCGATTTCGTCGCGGCGATGACCTTTAAAACGTCCAACACGCGTGTTTAATTTGCCTGTAGCTATCGATTTGGCAGCCAGTCGGAGTGAGCGAAGAGGCTTTGTTAGATAAATGGATAAAAAATAACAGATAAGCCCACTGATGATGATAGCAATCAGTAGGCGTAGCGTTAATCCAGCCCAAGGAATTTCAACAAAGTGAGCGAGAGGTTTTTCACTCACGGCAACAAGACGGTAAGCACGACCGGAAGTCGAAAGAATTTCATGGCTTACTATAATATCGCCAAATTTTAATAAGCCATCGTCTAATTCTTCCAGATTGGCTGCAATTTGTTTGACCACGTCGGGAGGTACAGGATCGCCAATAATTTCACCGGTGCTAGTGAGCAAATATAAATTCATCTCACGCGATTCACCCATTTGGTCAAGCCATTTTTCCAAGGCTCCATGACGCCCTGATTCGAAGGTTGCAACTGCAGCGCTTGCGTAGCTGTCCATAAAAACGCGCTCACGAGCAGGGATTGACGATTTTTGTGCAATCTCACTGGTTACCCAAGCGGTGGTAATAATAATTAAAATAGTAGCTAACCAAAAGGACAGAAAAATCTTCCAATACAAACTACGCATTAAACATATACCCAAATCCACGAACAGTTTTTACGATGGGTTCGCCTTCCTGATTATCACCCAGTTTATTTCTGAGATTAGAAATATGCACATCAATACTGCGATCATACGCAGTGTACTTTCTGCCAAGGGCGTATTCAGTGAGCTCTTCTTTAGAAAAAGCTTGACCTGGTGATTTGATTAGCATTTCGAGAATATTAAATTCAGCGTTGGTTAATTCTAAAACCTCTCCATGGTGCGTTGCGATTCGCTTAGAACAATCCACGAGAATGCCTTGATGCTCAATAATAGGACGTTGAGCGGGTATTTTTTGTGTGCGGCGGAGAATGGCACGTAATCGTGCTACCAATTCACGAGGGTTACAGGGTTTGGGTAAATAATCATCCGCACCAATTTCAAGACCCACAATGCGATCAATGTCATCGCCACGGGCTGTGAGCATAAGCACAGGTGTTTCCAAATGCTCACGGATTGCTTTTAAGACTTCAAAACCGTTTAATTTAGGAAGCATTACGTCAAGAATAATTGCATCAAAAGATTGATTAAGTGCTTTTTTGACGGCATTTTCGCCATCATGAACACAAACCACTGCAAAGCCTTCCGGCTCTAGATACTGAACTAAAAGGTCGGTGAGTTCGGTGTCGTCATCTACAATTAAGATGTGGTTGCTCATTGGTTCGCTGTCCTCAATGTTTTTCGCTATTTTTGGCGTTTATCATAGCAAGCCAGAAGCTTAATTCTGCGAGCATCCGCATTAATCACTTTAAATTCGAATTGATCAATGGTAATCGCTTCGCCTCGTTTCGGTAAATAACCAAAATTTGTCATTACAATGCCGCCAATCGTGTCATAGTTTTCGTCACTGAAATTGGCATGTAATTGCTCATTAAACTCTTCAATAGGTGTGTACGCTTTAACGATATAATAATTGTCACTGTGAGCCTTAATGTAAGCTTCTTCGTCAATATCAAATTCGTCTTCGATGTCGCCCACAATTTGCTCAATGATGTCCTCAATTGTAACAAATCCGCTCACCGCGCCGTATTCATCCACAACAATGGCCATGTGATTACGATTATTGCGAAATTCGCTTAATAGCAAATCCAAGCGTTTGCTTTCGGGTACAAATGCAGCCTGCCGAATAATATCTTGCAAATCAAACTCGGCATTTTGCTCTGCCTGAAAGCGTAGCAGATCCTTTGCATGCAAAATACCAATCACTTCATCTCCATGCGTAGCAATCACTGGGAATCGAGAATGTCCTGTGTTTGTCACAATTTCAATCACTTCATTAAGCTCGGCATCTTGGGCAATGGAAATCATCTGTTTTTTAGGCAACATAATGTCTCTTACGCGCATTTGAGTGAATTGAATGACGCCCTCGATCATTCCCAATGTTTCCGAGTCTATCAGTGAACGACTGTGTGCGTCGCGTAATAAACCAATTAATTCCTCTTGATTCTGTGGTTCAACTTGTAAAAATTGTCTCAAGCGTGTAAGCAATGAACCGCTTTCTTCCTCTTTACTCAATGTTGTCACCCTCGATTTGGTAAGGATTTGCAAAACCAAGATTGGCAAGTAACTTGATCTCAAGTGCTTGCATTATTTCAGCGTCGCTTTCCTTAATATGATCATAGCCTAATAAATGTAAAACCCCGTGAATTACAATGTGTGCCCAATGCGCTTGAAGGGGCTTACCCAGTTCGTCGCTTTCTTTTTGCAAAACCGATGGACAAATGATCACATCCCCAAGTAAGGGAAAATCAAGCTCTATACCTTCAGGGAGAGTACTCGGAAAGGCAAGCACATTGGTTACTTTATTCTGTTGCCTATAGGCATGATTTAAGTGAATCATTTCCTCTTCATCGACTAAGCGTAAAGTCAGTTCAGCAAATTCTTTGTGATCGACTAAAGCGAATTGTGCCCATTTGATGAGTAATTCATCAGAGACAGGAATAGGATTATGACAAGCATGTTGTAAATCAATATGGTAATTCATTATTCTTTTCCCTTTTTGACCTCATCGTAACAATCAATGATTTGAGAAACCAGAGGATGCCGCACTACCTCACGGCTTGTAAAGGTATGAATACTGATTTCATTGATGTTGGCAAGTAAATGAATGGCATGCGCTAAACCTGAATCAGTTCCTTTAGGTAAATCAATTTGTGTCATGTCACCCGTAATGACTGTTTTGGAACCAAAACCCATACGAGTCAAAAACATTTTCATTTGTGTGATCGTGGTATTCTGTGCTTCATCGAGAATGATAAAGGCTTCATTTAATGTTCTACCGCGCATAAACGCCAAAGGCAAAACCTCAATAACATCCGTTTGGATTAGTTTTTGGGTTTCTTTAAAGCCTATCATTTCATACAACGCATCATAAATAGGGCGCAAATATGGTAAAACTTTTTCCACGAGGTCGCCGGGTAAGAAACCTAATTTTTCACCTGCTTCAACCGCTGGACGCACAAAAACAAGCCGCTGAACCTCGCCTTTTTCAAAACTTTCAATTGCTTTAGAAACCGCTAGATAGGTTTTGCCAGTACCTGCGGGACCCACTGCGAAAACAATATCATGCTTATTGATACTTGTTAAATAATCGGCTTGTTTTGTATTGCGAGGCAGAATGGTTTTACGAGACAATTTGATAGGTGACATAGTAATTTGAGAATCCTCGTCTTGTCCAACTAATAAAGAATGAATGAATTCAACCTGAATAGGGTTATCCGCAAATTGATGGAGTTGTTTGATGATTTGTTTTGCTTTATGGAGTTGAGTGATTGAACTTCCAAATAAGGCAATTTCTTCATGACCAATCTTGATGATTATGTTAAAAACTTGTTCTAAAAAGTGAATATTCTCGTGAAAAGCACCACACAGATTTGCCAGCTGGTGCGAACTCAGGTTAGGAAAAGCAAGTTTTTCGTTATGCAGTGTACTGCTCAAAGCGATATTAAAAAAAGTAAGTTCTCTTGAGTGAAGGATAGTTCATAAACAGGTTTTTTAGCAAGTGTTGCAACTTAAGTTGATAATCCAATGAACTTAATTAAGAGAAGATGAGATTTTTGAGGGCTCATTGTCCTGACCATAATTGGGCAGCGCTGCTCCATTTGAGATAATGGACTGAATAATAGGATCTAGCACAGCTCTCACGTTGGATTCTCGACAAGGCTTTTCAATTTCGGGAAGCCTTCTTCCATAAACATCATCAAAACGTTGTAACATGTCTGGATCGTTAGTCCATAAAATAACCGAGGCTCTGATTCCCTTTTCTTTTAAGCTTTCAGCAATATCCGGACCATCAATGGCAACGCTTTGCAGGGTATGGGGTAAAGATCGTAACCGGCCATCCAGAATAATTAGATCATACTGACTTGATGGGGCAAGAAGAAAATTAGCCGCCTCAATGCCGTGGGTAAATGTCGTTACCTGACAAGGAAATAGCGTCTCGAGAATTTGTTTCATTTTATTTCGGTTGATGACATTATCCTCGACCAACACAATGTGAATCTTTGCAGACATGGAAGTGCTCAAATCAGTCATCCTATATTATTAGTATAGCGTAGGCATTGTTAAGTTCATTATAGAGTAAACACATCTAATGTTACTGTATAAAACCAACAAGTTAATTTTAATGCGTGAATCAAGGCTTCGATCATGATTGGATTGCAGGAATCCACTCGCAAAATGCACCAAACCAGGCAAAAGAGAGTATTATGTTCAAAAGTTAGATGCGTATTCCCTAGAGTTCGTTATGAAAAACTGGTCTTCTTGCCTTTTTAAGGTTATTCTATTAGATTGGATTTGATATACTTAACAGATACGTTTATTTTATCGCTAACTCAAACCTCTGCTCACTTATGATTGATTTACATTGCCACAGTAATTTTTCTGATGGAATACTCTCACCTCAAGCCTTAGTCTCGAAAGCATTGGAAGCCAATATTAAGACTTTGGCGTTAACGGATCACGATACGATAGCGGGTGTTGAGGCCATTCGAGAGGCCGCAGCGGGATATTCCATTAAAATTATCACCGGCATAGAATTTAGCACGCGCTGGAAAAAATACGATATCCATATTTTGGGTTTAAATTTTGATGTGAATAATCAGCATATACAAACATTAATCAAGCAACAGAGTGAAAGTCGCATTGAGCGAGCACAGCAGATTGCTGAAAAAATGGAGTCTTGTGGTGTTGAAGATGCTTATAACAAAGCATGTATTATTGCAGGTCATCAACGTATCGCTCGTCCTCATTTAGCTCAAGTTTTTGTTAATGAAGGTTTGGCAAAAAATCTACAGGTAGCATTTGATCGATTCTTAGCGAGAGGAAAGGCTGCTTTTGTCCCAACGCCTTGGATTTCTATTCGCGAAGCGGTGGAAGGGATTCTGCAAGCGAAAGGGTGTGCAGTTATTGCGCATCCGCTAAAGTATTCCCTTACCCGTACAAAACTACAAGAATTAATTTGTGAGTTTAAAGAAGCAGGTGGCATAGGAATGGAAGTGGTTTCAGGGGATATGGCGCCTGCTCAAGTGCAAGAAATGGCTGAACTTTGCGTACGCAACCAGTTGCTTGCTTCTACTGGCTCAGACTACCATGGTGGGTCTTTGTCACGTATTTCTCTTGGAAGACAACGGCAATTACCGTTAAACTGTGTGCCCATTTGGCACCAATGGATTATGTAACAGGGGATATTAATGAGCCAATTTTTTGCAATTCATCCTGATAACCCGCAAGCTCGATTGTTAAGGCAAGCAGCCGCAATCATCGACGAAAGCGGATTGATCGTTTATCCAACTGATTCAGGGTACGCATTGGGTTGCAAATTGGGAAATAAATCCGCGCTCGAAAGGATTAGACGCCTGCGTCAATTGGATAAAAACCATAATATGACCCTAGTGTGTCGTGATTTATCTCAATTGGGTACTTACGCAAAAGTTTCCAATGCCATTTTTCGTTTGTTAAAAGCCTTTACGCCCGGATCTTACACTTTTATTTTAAATGCAACGCATGAAGTTCCCCGGTTAATGTTACATCCTAAACGCAGAACCCTAGGGCTACGAGTACCAGAGAATAACATCACGCTGTCTTTGCTTGAATGCCTTGAGGCACCATTAATGAGCACAACCCTCATTTTACCTGGCGCATCAGCCCCACTGAGTGAGCCTGAAGCAATCAGAGATTTGTTGGGGAACCAAATCGATTTAATCATTGATGGTGGAAATTGCGGTCATCAACCCACGACAGTGGTGGATTTGACAGGGGATTATCCGGTTATTTTACGTGAAGGAAAAGGGGATCCAGAGCCGTTCAGGTAGAGTGTTTTACTGGATTTTGTTATTCAAAATATTGTTGTCTCCAAATGCCAGTGTAATGCGAAGACGACAATTGAAAGGTTCTAGCAGTTAAAATGACTAGATAATTGATAAGTTATAAAGAGAGTGAAAGATTAGATGTCAGCCTTATTCAGTGCTAATAAGCGAGTTGTGTCGGGTATGCGTGCAAGTGGCCGCTTACACTTAGGTCATTACCATGGTGTATTAAAAAATTGGCTTAAGCTGCAACATCAATATGATTGTTATTTTTTTGTTGCCGATTGGCATGGTTTAACCACTCGTTATGATGAGCCAGGTTTTATCGAGTCTATTTTATGGGATATGGTCATTGATTGGCTTGCCTGCGGATTAAACCCGAGCTTGTCGAAAATTTTTATTCAATCATGGGTACCTGAACACGCTGAATTGCATCTTTTATTGTCCATGATTACACCGCTAGGTTGGCTTGAGCGTGTTCCTAGTTTTAAAGATCAACAAGAGAAATTAAATGATAAAGATCTATCGACTTATGGGTTCTTAGGTTATCCACTGCTACAAAGCGCGGATGTACTCTTGTATAAAGCCGATTACGTGCCTGTTGGCGAAGATCAAGTAGCGCACATTGAATTAACGCGTGAAATAGCCCGACGTTTTAATTTTCTCTATGGTCGAGAGCCTAATTTTGAATCACTCGCTTTAGAGGCTATTAAAAAAATGGGCAAAAAAAATGGTTCTCTTTACACTCAATTACGCAAAGCTTTTCAACAAGAAGGGTGCCTAGAGTCATTAAGTACTGCGAAGGCCTTACTTGCTAACCAAAGTAATTTGTCAATTGGGGATAAGGAGCGCTTACTTGGCTTTTTAGATGGCTCAGGAAAAATTATATTACCTGAACCCCAGCCCATGCTCACTGAAACTTCAAAAATGCCCGGTATAGACGGCCAAAAAATGTCAAAATCCTACAATAATACAATTCAATTGCGGGAGGAGCCTGAACAAGTTGAGAGAAAAATTTTAACAATGCCTACGGATCCTGCTCGCGTAAAACGTACTGATCCAGGTGAGCCTGACAAATGTCCGGTTTGGCAATTGCATAAAGTGTATTCACCCGCAGAGGTAAAAGAATGGGTGCAGGCGGGTTGTCGTACCGCTGGAATTGGGTGTATCGATTGTAAAAGGCCAGTAATTGAGGCCATTAACCATGAATTACAGCCAATTCAAGCTGCTGCAAAGGAATATGAAGCGGATCTTGGTTCAGTAAAACGCATTATTGCTGAGGGTTCAGAGGCAGCTCGAGAGGAAGCGAATAAAAATCTTAATACTGTTCGTGAAGTCATGGGTTTGGATTACTAATGAGTCTTGAGGTGTCATCGCTGCCTATTTCGATATTAGCTGTTGTTGATGGCAAACCCATTACTGAAGTACCCTCTGATCTCTTTATTCCTCCGGATGCATTGGAAATCTTGTTGGAGTCTTTTTCAGGTCCATTAGATTTATTGTTATATCTTATTCGGCGCCAGAATATTGATATTTTGGATATCCCCATTTCCCATATTACTCGGCAATACATGCAATACATTCACCTGATGGAAGAGCATCGTATGGAGTTAGCGGCTGATTATTTGGTGATGGCGGCAATGCTTGCAGAAATAAAGTCGCGCTTTTTATTGCCCGTTAATTCCAGCCAGACAGAAGAAATGGAAGAAGATCCTCGATTGGAGTTGGTTAGAAAATTGCAAACCTATGAGCAGTTTAAAAACGCCGCTTTAGAAATAGACAATTTACCGCGTTGTGATCGGGATGTATTTCGATTTTCGATTCTTTGTGAAAATTTAACCCAGACTGTTTTGCATCCTGATGTGGAGCTTAATGCATTAGTTGAAGCAATGCATGAATTAATTAAGCGGCAAAGTCACTTAGCTCACCATCAAATCGCTCGCGAACCTTTGTCAGTCAGGGAGCGTATGACTCTCATATTGGACCGGCTCAGTCAGGGGAAGAGCATGGTATTTTCCCAGTTAATTAAGCGAACGGAAGGTAGAATGGGACTCGTTGTCACGTTATTAGCAATATTGGAACTCGCTAGGCAATCGCTACTGATTATTACTCAAGCGAATCCTTACGCTACTATTCACTTACAGGTTGTGTATGATGAATGAAAGTGAACTTAAGCTTATAGTGGAAGCTTTACTGATGAATTCAAATCAGCCCTTATCGATTGAGCGATTGCAAGCCCTATTTGATGAGTGGCAAAGGCCAAATCGAGAACAACTTCTCGCCGCATTAAATGAGCTGACGAAGGATTATGAAACTAGAGCCATTGAGCTGAAATGCTTAGCAAGTGGTTATTGCTTGCAGACCAAACCGGTATACAGTGTGTGGATTGGCCGGCTTTACGCTGAAAAACCAGCCAAATATTCCCGTGCACTTTTGGAGACATTAGCCATTATTGCATATCGCCAACCCGTTACTCGAGCTGATATTGAAGAGATACGCGGGGTTGCAGTCAGTAGCTCTATTTTAAAAACACTGATTGAGCGTGAATGGATTAGAGTAGCAGGCCATCGTGATGTGCCAGGAAAACCAGCAGTCTACGTGACAACTAAGCTTTTTCTGGATTATTTTAATTTATCAAGCCTGAGTGATTTACCTGCTTTGGAGGTTATCACGGATGCTTTGACCCCAGTAGCTGAACAACCTTTTGAAGAGTGTGTCGAATAATGAGTAGCGAACGATTACAAAAAATATTAAGCCAAGCAGGATTAGGCTCGCGAAGAGAAATGGAGCGATGGATAGAACAGGGTATGGTTCAGGTGAACGGCAAAACAGCCAAGGTAGGAGATAGTGCAGGTGCGAATGATAAAATTAGTGTACGTGGTCGTCTCATCGCGAATCCTTTAACAAGACAAAGCAAAACACGTATTCTGATTTACCATAAGCCAGTTGGGGAAATCTCCAGTCGTCATGATCCGAAGCACAACAGAACCGTTTTTGATAAACTACCGCCCTTGAAACAAGGGCGATGGGTACAAGTCGGGCGTTTAGATATTAATACCTCCGGATTATTGATTTTTACGAATGATGGCGAACTGGCTAATCGTCTGATGCATCCTAAATTTGGCTTAGAAAGAGAGTACGCGGTACGTGTCCATGGACAAGTAAGCACTGAGGCAATTGATGCGATGTTAAAGGGAGTTGAACTGGACGATGGGCATGCGCAATTTAAGCGTATAGAATTTAGGGGAGGTGAGGGAGCTAATGCTTGGTATCATGTCACACTCAGTGAAGGACGAAATCGTGAGGTTCGTCGTTTATGGCAATCACAGGGGGTGGAGGTGAGTCGTCTTATTCGCATCCGCTATGGGCAATTAGCTCTTCCGCGCTTCTTAGTCAGAGGAAGTTGGAAGGAATTATCGAGTAAGGAAGTAGAGCAATTTCTATCGTCTTTAGGCAAGATTTAGGAACATTTTGATTCATGGATTTTATTAGGGTTGTCAATAATTAGTGGTTAAACAGTATGTGGTATAAAGAAGTAATTAAGTCGTTTATTAACAAAGTGAAAGCGACAGAACAAAATAATGCTAAAGAATTTCTAAAATTTTTCTTTGTCAAATTGAAGCGCACCGTATTTAAAACTGAAGCGAATACTCATTTTCAAATTGAAATGATGTTTGGTGTCATTTCTAAGCTTTTTGCAAGATTTAATGATGCTCCTGAAGGCAGCATCGATTTAAATTATTTTGCAAAATACTTAGTTGGACTCGTTTTGGTTTATGCTAAACATGGAAATGAAAATTATGATTTTCGAAATATTGATTTTATTCCATTACTGATTAAATCCAAATATTTAGGGTTAGATGAAACCATCAATTCTTATGAACAAGTGCTAAAAACAGGAAAAAGAACATTTACTTCATCAGAACAACCTTTACCTTTTAGAGCACAGGCCTTTGTACTCGCAATGAACTCGCTGGAAAAATGGATATTAGAGGAATTAAATTACAATCTTAAGATTATTCCATCCCAAATGACACCTGCGTTTAAAAAAATGCCTCCGCCATTGCTTTACGGCTTTTTAGCCGAAACCGTATTTCTTTTAGGAAGAAGTACTGAATTTGATGATTTTATAGCCTCTATTTATGAGGAAATTCACTCCGATTTTTGGAGAAAATTTGAATTATCGGAGAATGAACAGCAATTTTATATTCACTTGCAGAGCCTCATTCATTTGGTACACGAATTTGAGCTGGAAAATGAAAGACTCCACACGCTTATTTTCCGCCTAAAGATTGCCAGTTATGCCTACCTTTATAATAGAAACGCCTCTTCCTATGCAAACTTCGCCGCGGCCTGTCTTAGTGATATTAAAAAGAGCGCTGCTGAATTCCAAAACTTTCCTAAATTAAAATTAACCTTAGAACGATTGTACTACTCCCTCAAAGTTTTGGGATTGTTCCATATCCAGCTTGAGACAAATAATGATGCTTTTTTTGTAGAAGAAATAGGGATTGTGCTTCAGCTGGAGGGGTTAAAAAATAATTTAAAATTTACTGATGATGTAAGCGGCCAAGCTGCAGAGAATGTACGCGCGGCTATTTATGATCTGGTCGCAAGTTACATGTTAAATAAGCGTACAGTTGATTTTAAGTTTTTTAGAAAACAATTTAGGGAAATTATCGAGCAGGTACGCCCCGTAATAGGGCATGAATTTCAAGGAGAGCTTTTTTTAGCACGAATTGAGTTTATGTTGCTCTGTTTAGGATTAATAAATAATTTTGTTCATAAAAAAGAAAAATTCAACTCTTCTCGGCAATACAGTGAAAGGGAAAATAATTTTTTTATTCAATTGGAAAAATGGTCCGATTTATCGGAATTGTTTTTTGAAAAAGCTTCTAGTGATGAGCAATTTGTTCTTTTTGCTCGTATAGTGGAAATTATTGAAGCAGTTATTGGAACCTCAGCACTCGTGTATTTTCAAAATAGAAGTGCGGCGAATTGCCAAGTGTTAAAATTTGTATGTGGTGAGGTTATCGCTCATTGCGGATTAATGTTATGTCAAATGACACCGCAATTGAGGGCCGTAGACTCCTCTCTTCCTTATGATGAACTGCAGAAAGCGTTAAGCCAACTCAATCTTGTTATCGATCAATTGGATAAATCACTAACGGATTATTATCGTAAAGGAGGAAGGCATACTTCTTTTTCCATGATTGAATCGACTAATCAAGAATCCATTCCTTCGCATAAACGCTCTTTTTCAATATAAAATCACTAATTAGTTACTTTGAGTAAAAGTCATGTGGTATGCAGAAATCATTAGCCCGTTATTAACAAAGATTACTACAAAAGAGAAACAAGGCGCGCAAGAATTCCTTCTGCTCTTTTTTGAAGCTTTTGATGGGCTGATGTTTAAATCGACTCGGTTTAGAGGAGAGCCTCATCTAGAGCTTATTTTAGGCATTGTTTCAAAACTCTTTAAAAAATTTGGTGAAAAGCGGCCGGATACAATTTCTTTGCGGACTTTTTCTCGCTATTTGCTGGGGCTAACTGTCATCTATGCAAAAAAGGAAAAAGACAGTACAGAAGTATGGAATCGCCATTTTATTCCGTTGCTTGCCAATAAAAAAATAATTGAAGCCCTGGGTTTCCATGGAAATTATGTCACTAAAATTAATCGCGTGGAGCGAAGGGTTTTAGCTGACTTGAAATTTAATCTTAAGGTTAATTTCAAACGAGTTTCGGCTCTTTTAAGAAAGATGACTCCCTCTTCGCTTCGCGAATTTTTCGAAAAAGCAGCCATGGTTTTAGGGATTAATTCTAAATTTGATCAATTCCTATTGAGACTTTACAACAAAACTCATGCGAGTTTAGACGCTCAAACTAAGTTAACAAGACCAGAATTAGATTTTAGTCATCTTCTTATTCTGTTAGCTGATTTAATTGATGAAATAGAAACTGAAGACAATAAGGTTGTTCAGCAAACTAAAGAATTCATCACTAAGCTTACCCTAGTGAGCCAGATGCATTTTCTTCATCGAACCTCGCAGAGTTATCATGATCTTAAAAGAGTTTGCTTAGCCGACATTAATAATATTGCAATGTGTTTTATGCATGATTCACGAATAAAATGGGTTCTTAATAGATTATATTTCTCTCTAATGAAATTGGGATTATTCCACATCTGCTATAGGGAGGAAACTGCGCCGCTATTAAAGGATGAAATCCATTTTTTAATGCAATTCGAAGCGTTAGAGAATGCTGAATTTGATAATGAGCTGAGTTGCAAAGCGCGAGACCGATTGATAGTAATGCTCAGCGATTTGATAGGCAACTATTTGCAAAATAAAAATGCAATTGACTTCCGATTATTGTGTATTCAATGTAAGGAGGCAATTCAGAAAGCTCGTGCAGAAATAGAAAAGGATCCGAAAGGAAAATTGCATTTACAAAGACTTGAATTTGCCCTAATTGGACTTGGATTAACTTATCAAAACCGAAGGAAAAAAGGTGAAACAGATAAAGAAAGAAAATTTTTTAATTTACTCAATACGGTAGAGACAAGAGTCGCGGAATTTAAAAATGCTATGATATTTTACCCCAATGAAAACGCCTCTTTTTATCTTGAAAAATTAGAGCGATTCGTCTTAATATTAAATGATCAATATAGCGCTTATCTTCTTTATAAAAATACGCCTGGTTCACTTAAACAATTTACCAATAATATTATAACAATAATTACCGAAGCAAAAAGCGTTGGAATTGGTCTTTTAGGAAGCAAGTGGAAAGCATTATTGGTTGAATTTGAAATGATAACCAATGAATTAGAAATAGAGCAGAGGATGATTTCAAGCCAAACTAAAAAAACAGCTCTCCGTGAAATTCATTGTGTTGAAACGCAAAAGATAACAACGCCAAATAAAAATGAAGATAATTTTAAAATGCAATTAAATAAGCTCAATGAATTAAACAAAATACTTTATTGCAAAGCTTCAGTAAATGGCTACTATGCGTTTTCCGCAAGAATGATTGAAATCATTGTAGCCGTAGTGGAAATTTCTGCAGGTCTTTATTTGGAAAATAAAACAGAAAGTAACTATCAGATTTTTAAAACAACTTGTGTCGATGTAATCAATTATTTTAGGCGAAATTTAAGGGTGTTTCAGAAAATCCAAGAGCAACTCATCTTGCTTGAGCTAGCAATAAATGATCTAAATAGCACACTCGATCAAGCCTCCACCTCTCGATACCATCTTTTTCAGATGCCAAGGGAGACTCAATCGTTTACTTCTTCAAGTCATCAGCCCCTTTTCTCTGTTTAGGATTAGAATCACCGTGATGACTTGAGGGAATCGGTGTCCTCGATCACTAAACAGGAATAATAATTTGCTTTGTTCTTCTAATATTCTACTCTTTGTAGTAAGGGAATTATTTGGAGGGTAGGCATGCGACTACTCTTTCTCGCTGCTTGTCTTTATATTAATTCGGCATTTGCTGACGTCATCATTGGTTTTACTGCATACGATAACGGTGATTACACCACCGCTTATCCTCATTTGGTTCAGGCTGCAGGTGAAGGAAATAACGAGGCAATGTATCTATTGGGGCGAATGTACCAATACGGTTACGGTGTTAATAAAGACGAAACCAAAGCAAGTGAATGGTATAAAAAATCTGCAGAGCAAAATAATGCACTGGCTCAGTTAAGCTTAGGCTTTCTTTATGACAATGGATTGGGAGTAAACCGAGATTTAAAACAAGCTTTTTCATGGTATATGAAAGCAGCTTTACAAGGAAATTCCATTGCGCAACGTAATATTGGTTTGATGTACGCGGTTGGCGATGGAGTGGAAGCAAATGATGCAAAAGCATTTGAATGGTTTAAAAAATCAGCTGAGCAAGGCTATGCCAGAGCGCAAGTGAATCTTGCTTACTTGTACATGACGGGTGTGGGTACTCAAAAGGATGTCGATAAAGCGTTTTATTGGTATCAACAAGCAGCAGAGCAGGGAGATGCGAAAGGACAATATAGCCTTGGTCTTTTGTACACTGGAAAATATGGGATTGCTCCCGATCAAAGTGCGGCTACTTACTGGTTTTCCAGTGCTGCCAACCAGGGACACAAAAATGCCCAAGCTTATTTGGCTTATCAATATCTAAATGGTTTGGGAGTAAAGGCTGATCCTAAAAAAGCCGCATACTGGTTTCAGGCTTCAGCAGAACAAGGGAACTCTCATGCACAAGCAGAATTGGGGCAGCTCTTACTCACAGGCACAGGTGTCGATAAAGATTACGAACAAGCTGCTTATTGGTTCGGAAAAGCGGCTGAGAAAGGCAACTCAATCGCTCAAGGAAAACTAGGTTATTTATACATGGCCGGGCTGGGTGTGTCTAAGGATCTTCCTAAAGCTTATGCTTGGCTAAAATTGGCAGCGACAAACAAAAATCAGCAAGCAGCAAAAGAACTGGCTGAATTAGAGCCGACTTTGTCCCCTGACGATAAAACGCGTGGTGATTTATTATTTAAAGAGCTCAGTGCTAAATTACCCACAACTGAACCCGATGAAGAGGATGATGAGTAAATGAAATTACTCTATTGACATCCTGAAGCACATTTTTGTTTAGTAAGAAACTTAGTGAATTATGCAACAATGTATGAGCCAAAAACCATCAGCCAAAAGTATTAAAACTCTCACTGATCACACTAACGCTCACCTGTCCTTTCTTATCTTTATTGCGTTTAAAAACTGAATAGACTGTCAAATTTAAATCTGCAGATGAGACCCGAGCAATGCTCATAAAATATTGACTCGCTAGAGTAATTTGCTCATCGCGGATATTGAGTTTTTTGAGTATAGGAGTAATTTGTTTTAAATTGGTAATTCCTTTTTTGCCTCGAGCCTTAATTAATTCATTCACCTGAGTCGTGGTTAGCCCATAACCTAAAGTTGTTAAAACAGGTCGGGAAGCAGTATTGATGTTTATAGGGGTTGATTCAGGAAGTACTGTCATTTGATTCAATAAACGCCTGTAGAGTTTGGCACTAATCCCTTTTAGTAGCCGAAACTCAGAAACACTTCGCATGAGTTGTTGAGCCGGATAATAAGGTGGTTTCTGCTTCATATAATAAAGTGAAATTTCATTATCTTGGCCTGGCTGATAAGGAGTGAGCCAATTGTTCAGTATTAAGCGTAACTCTTCGCGTTGTTGCTGATTTAAAGGGGTGATTTGCTTGAGAAGGTGAAGAAAAGGGAGTTGGTATTTTTGCTCAGAAATATTATTTAAATTAAACCGGGATTGTAAATCATATAGCTCTCCTTTGAGCAAAATATCAGGATAAATGGATTTAAATTGCTTTGGAAAATCAAGTACTTTACCAAACTCATCGCTTATGGTGAACTGATTTTTGGAGTGAGTTAACTCGCTCATGGCCCAAAAAGACACTGCTTGTGAGGCAAGATAAAGTTTATCACTCATAATAGTAAGCCGCGTACGGTAAATATCAAGCTGTAGACGGGTGCTCATCGCTGTGGCAGCGATGGCAACTAAGGTCATTATAAAAAGTGCAGAAATTAACGCGCTACCATTCGATTTCCCTCGAAACTCTGCTGCAGCGTGTTTCTTTACCGATAAAGTGTGCGTAAGAAGCTTATTATTTTTCTGCATAGAGCGCCTCGGGGATAATGAAAAGTCGACTTAAAGTACCCCAATTTTTTAAAGTTAAATCCATACGAATCGCTTTTGGAAAGGGTTCAGCCCGCTGATTTTCTTGGAGAGCATTAGCTTGCCATTCTGGTAAAACGTGTAAATTTGCATTTAAATAGGCAAATTGACAACGGGTGAGATTCTCAATTAATACCTTATCTCGATAGGCTTTTCTGTCAACTGGATCAAGACTTATCCAGCTTCGACGTACAAACTGGTTGTTTCGGCAAAAATAGGCGATGCGCTGAAGGACGCTGCGTTTCTCTTCGCTATTTGGATTCACTATACCACTGCGTGTGAATTCAACATAGTGCGATTCGCCCACGAACGGTGGATAGCGATGCATCTCACTTCCTCTGTGCACCTCACGTTGAATAATTTGCTGAGTATCGCGTTCAATAAGCATTAGCGCAAGTTGTAGCGCATTTAATTGCTCTGCCTGCTCATTGACACGGGCTCTTGTATTAAATGCATAGTACATAGCCGAAGAAGTCATTGTGGCAAGGATGGCAAAAACCGCAAGCGCGACTAAAATTTCAATGAGAGTAAAGCCTCTATTTTTCATGGTCTATACCAAAAGGCAACAAGAGGATCTTGAAATGGTCCCGCCTGATTTCTGCTGACAGTGATAGTAATTTGATGAACGGATTTAATTGGGGTTGAGTCAGTTCTTGCTCGCCAATACCAACGTTGCCCTAACATAGAGGTAACTTGGGTGATTTCTTGATTTCCCAATTGCAACAACCCTAATTGAATCATGGATACACCTTGCATGGCCACCCAATGACTAATTGCCTTTTCTTTAATACGCTGGGTATGTGAGACATTTTGAGCTGTTGCTTTAAACAGAGCAGTTAAGGCTATGGCGATGACTGACAAAGCAAGCAAAACTTCGATTAAAGTAAATCCCTGTTGTTTTCGTTTTCTAATTGAGTTTGTCATGATAGCTTGGGTTGTTGAATGACAATTTGGCCGTCGTTTTTGCCGAATAAGGTTACTACATTGAGATTTTTTGCTGTGCCAAAATCAGCAATGAACTCAGTCATATCTCCTGATGGAGTAATAACGATATCAGGATTTTTCAACTTGGTTGTAGCATTATTTTGTTTAATGGTGACAATAACATTCTCTGGAAAACTGCGCGGGTGAAAAATGCCTTTTGCAGGTAATAATTTCCAGGTGCTCTCCTCAAAACGATACGTGTCATAACCCTCCTTAGATAAGTTAATACCCAGCGTGTTTGTTTCAAGGATTGCTTGTTGTTGCACCAATTTAATATAAGCTGCAAATTGTTCTGCGGTAACTATAGCGCGTCGACTGGCACCGAAATCACCAAAAGCGAGCATGGCAAAACCAAGGGTGATGCTAATGATAACCACCACCACTAAAATTTCGATCAGTGTAAACCCACGTTCAGCGGGCATCCCAATTGCCTATTTGCGCATTGATTCCACTGCCTCCGGGCTGACCTGAGGCGCCATAAGTAAATACGTCCACATCCGCATGTTCGCCAGGATTAAGGTATAAATAATCATGTCCCCATGGATCTTTCGGTAACGATTTAAGGTACTGTTTCCAATCGCGAGGTGTAGGATTTGAAGTAGGCTTTTCAACTAAGGCGATTAACCCCTGGTCAGTCGTAGGGTACATGCCATTATCGAGTTTATACAAATCCAGGGCATTTTGAATCGCTAATACATCTTGTTTGGCTTTTACCACTCGCGCTTCATCAGGGCGGTTGATAATTTTAGGAACAACGATTGAAGCAAGGATACCAAGTATCACAACAACAACCATGATCTCGATTAAAGAAAAACCACTTTGTCTATTCATTTCAAACTCCAAGCAGGAAAAAGAGTCCAGCTTATTCTACTATAACGAATTGAAAAACAGTTGGTTGTTCCTTCAGCGAGTAGAATTGCTGGTTTTTATTAAAATTTGTCGCTAAATTATACCTTAAAACTGCCGATACAAGGTATAAATGGAGAAATAAATCATGAAGCAAATTAAATGCATCCTTTTAACTTTCTTTCTCGTTTCCCTTTTTAATCTTGCTTCGGCCGCAAGTGTCCCAACTGCAAATGCCACTCAAAACCAAAGCGTCACCAATGTTTTAGTGGGGGATTCCATTACAGCAGCTTGGCCTTGGCAAAATTTGCTAGCGAAATCAGATATTGCCAATCGGGGAGTGAGTGGCGACACGTCTTCTCTTATTTTGCAAAGGATGGATGGTATTCTCGCGGTAAATCCCAAAAAAGCGTTTTTAATGTTCGGTATTAATGATTTCGGCAGGGGAGCTGATCCCGAGCAAGTGTTCAATAATTATAAAAAAATCATAGAGATATTACAAAACGCAAACATCAAAGTGATTGTTTCTTCTACTATTAAATGCAATGCGAATCAGATTTATCTGCAACCTCAGGTCATTAATCAAAAAGTCGATATTTTAAACACAAAGTTGAAAGATTTTTGCCAGACTAAGGGAATCACTTTTGTCGATGTCAATGAAAAACTATCCGGTGCGAATGGATTAAACGAAAAATACACACCCGATGGGGTACATTTAAATTATGCCGGTTACCAAGAGTGGGCAAAATTGCTGTCTCCACTTATCAATCAAAACTAGAATGCCAATCCAAGCTTTAAAATTAAGCATACAATCTTAGCCGCTCTAGCATAATGAAGAAAGTAGCGGCCAATTTTCTAAAGACATGTATTATCAATCCCTGATAAGACCTGATTTTACTGGTGTTTTGAATACCCGTTTTCTCTTGTACCCATTAGAGTGCACTTAAAAGTTACGGTTAATATAATTGCTTTTTAGTTTAAAATAAGTACAATAAGCGGTTTTTTAATCACATAAAATTAAAGTCGATTTACATTAATGGAGATGTTATGAAAAATCCTGCAAGCTTTTTCGCTACCATGAAAGCAAATTATGCCTCATTAAAAGACTTTCGTAATACTAAAAAGCCTTATCCAATGGAGCATGCTAAAGAAACGGTGTCGCTCATTTGCGAAGCTATTCATTTCCCTAAAGATTGTCCTGACGAACTTAAAAAAAGGATCGAGCATCAGAAAGAAAAGACACAAAACCTACTCGGGGAGTTGTTCAACGCAGAGATAAGAGACAAAATAAAAGCTGCTCAGGCCGATGTTGAGAGTCATATGCGCACAATCGAAACTTATGTAGGTTTAATGGCGAAAGGGGTGTTTAATGATGAGGTGTATATAAAGCGACTTTGCGAACAACTCACAGAAAAAAATGGCCTTGTTGTTGAGCTTATGGAAGAAGAACATGCGAGAGCTAGAGAATTGCTGAGTACTTATGTCGAAGAAGCCACACGCAAGAGCCTGGATAGCTTCATGAAGGAGTTTGAGAAGCTGGGAGTGAGCGAAGTGAAAGAAGATGAAAGTACTTTAAATTCATCACCCACCTTATAACCTATTAGGCGATCAATTGGTCGCCTGCGCGTAATACTTCTTATTCCTACGTCCCGCGGCTTGCTCACGAGACGTAGAGGAAGAAATGTGAGTTTTCGCCTTTTCGTGCACACTGCTCAACCAACTAATTGGTCCATTGAAAAAACAGGTAAAAGGGTTGCAAGCACTATAAATAAAACCACAGCTCCCATAAATAGAATAATGAGAGGCTCCAAAAGGGTGAGGGCAGTATCAATTAGTCGTTTTACTTCGTTATCTAAATGCGATGCTGCTTTTTCCATCATGGATGCAATTTGGCCGCTTTTTTCTCCACTGGCAATTAAGTGAGTTGCCATTGGGCTTAAGAAGCCTGTGTCTTTCAAAGATTGGCTAATTGAACCCCCTTCGCGTACGCGAACTGCCGCTTGATCAAAGGCATTTCTCATGACTAGATTAGTGACTAAACTCGCTGAAACACGCATCGTTTCAAGGACACTTACTCCAGCAGCAAACAAAATACCAAATGTATGGATATAGCGGGCTACATTAACCGATCTTACCAAATAAGACGATACAGGTAGTTTAAGTAAGAGTGCATGCCAAGCAGTGCGTATTTTTAGATTAGAGAGACTCTTTTTAAAAGCCACAAGTGAGATGATAAAGGCTAAAAGAGCGAGTAAACCGTATGACTTAATGAGGTTGCTAAGATGAATGAGTACTTTCGTCATGTTAGGTAATTCTTGACCGCTATTGCTAAAAACTTCAATGATTTTAGGTACCACAAAGGCTAAAAGAAAGCTAATAATTCCAGTTGAAACGGTGATCATTAATAAAGGATAAATCAAGGCTTGTTGAACTTTTTGCCGTGTTTGTTGTTGATTTTCTGTATAATCAGCCAGTTTCTCCAATACCATATCCAAGCGGCCCGTCTGCTCACCCGCACCCACTGTGGCACGATACAGTTCTGGGAAGGCATTAGGAAACTCACCCATTGCTTGCGCTAAACCATAGCCCTCTAAAACTTTTGCACGAACTCCGATAATAAGTCCACGGACTTTATCTTTTTCGGTTTGCTCACTCACTCCGCGTAGTGATTCTTCAACAGGAATCCCTGCTGCAAGCAATGTGGCTAATTGACGGGTTAATAATGCAAGATCTTGCGCGGGTATTTTGCCTTTATTACGTGATTGCTGTTGCTTCGCTAAAGCACGAATCTGTGTGGGAACAAGACCTTGTTCACGTAGGAGTTGCCGGGCTTGACGTTCGGAGTCAGCTTCAATAACCCCTTTTTTGGTAGAGCCAGATTTATTTAGCGCTTGATAATGATAGGCGCCCATAAGAATTACTTTCAGTTTTAATGGGAATTAGTTTAATCTATAAGGCTAAATAAGTGAAGTTAGTCGGTAATCTTGGAGAGCATTATGAGCAACGCAGCAGCATTACATGAAACCATAAAAAAAGAGGACATTAAGTTCATCGATCTTCGTTTTACTGATACAAAAGGAAAAGAACAACACATCACTATTCCAGTATCCGCGCTTGATGATGATATGATTGAAAACGGAAAAATGTTCGATGGTTCATCAATTAAAGGCTGGCAAAAAATACATAAATCGGACTTAGCGCTCATTCCGGATTTGGATACAGTAATCCTTGATCCCTTCTACCAAGATAATTCCTTGATTATACGTTGTAATGTTGTTGATCCACAGACCATGCTGGGATATGACCGTGATCCTCGCTCAATTGCCCAGCGTGCTGAAGCTTATATGAAATCGACAGGTATTGCCGATAAAGCATTATTTGGACCGGAGCCAGAGTTTTTCATTTTTGACGATGTGCGTTCGGAAATTGGAATGCGCCGTGCTTTTTACGAATTAGATTCTGCTGAAGGACACTGGAATTTAGGGAAGATGATGGAAGGGGGAAATATCGGCCACAGGCCAAGTGTGAAGGGCGGTTACTTTCCTGTGCCTCCCGTTGATTCCTCTCAAGATATTCGTTCGGCAATCTGCCTCACTTTGGAATCCATGGGAATCTCAGTTGAAGCGCATCACCACGAAGTGGCTACAGCAAATCAGTGCGAAGTCGCTACTCGTTTTAATGAACTCACTAAAAAAGCAGATGAATTGCAAATTCTAAAATACGTTGTTCACAATGTTGCCCACAATTACGGTAAAACAGCGACGTTTATGCCTAAGCCCTTAGTCGGAGATAATGGTAACGGCATGCATTGTCATCAATCTTTAATGAAAGATGGTGTCAATTTATTTACCGGTGATCAATATGCTGGATTATCTGAAACAGCACTTTATTATATAGGCGGCATTATCAAGCATGCCCGTGCATTAAATGCCTTCACTAATCCTGCAACCAATAGCTATAAGCGATTAGTGCCTGGTTTTGAAGCGCCGGTATTATTGGCTTACTCAGCACGTAACCGATCAGCAGCAATTCGTATTCCTCATACAAGTAATCCCAAAGGACGTCGAATTGAAGTGCGTTTTCCTGATCCCATGGCTAATCCTTATCTTGCATTTTCTGCAATGATGATGGCTGGACTTGATGGCATTCAAAAGAAAATCCATCCGGGTCAGCCTATGGATAAAGATTTATACGATTTACCGCCCGAAGAACTTGTTGATGTGCCAACGGTTTGTAACTCTTTAGAGCAAGCCATGCAGCATTTGAAAGAAAATCATGAGTTTTTATTACAAGGGGATGTGTTTAGTAAAGATTTTCTGCAAAGTTACATTGAGTTAAAAGAAGAAGAAATACAAATGCTGAGAACCCTTCCTCACCCGTTCGAGTTTGAATTGTATTATAGCCTCTAAATTCAATTTCGATTAGACAGTATCTTACCTCTGCGCTAGTCAGCGCAGAGGATAGTTCGCGATGTAGTCGACTTCAGTTAGCTTGTCCTTTAAACAAGGGGATTCTATTTTGTACTACCTCTTTAAAAATCTTATTCCCTTAATAATTCCTTCATCATATATCACTATAATTTAACCATGGTGAATATGTTTTGATCTATTTGATAAAATAATTATGACTCGGTCAATCGCGGAATTACTACAAATTTCTTTTGAGTTTCCCTTGTCATCCAAGCCAATTCGTAAAATTGCTTTGCGTGGTGGAGGAGCCAAAGGTGTTGTCTATCCTGGCGCAGTCGAAGCGTTAAAAGAAGCCAATATTTTGGATAAGATTGATACTATTGCTGGTTCGTCAGCAGGGGCTTTAACAGCGCTTATGGTGGCCATTGGTATGACACCAGAACAAATTAAAATCGAAGTTAATAAAACTGATTTTAACAAATACAAAGATTACCACCTCACGGGTTTGTTCACAAAACGAGGAATTTGTAAGGGGGAAGCTCTCCTAAATGATATTAAAAGAATCATAAGAACCTATTTACCTGAACAAATTGAATGGGCTAAATCCATTTTAGATGAAGGCATTATGTATTCGTTGACTAAAATTGAGAAAGATCTTGAGTCACGAATAGAAAGCATCGAACACTCTATCTCTGCCTGGGAATTATTACTTCATGATAAGGAGGATTTAGCGAAGAAAAAGGAGAACAAGCTTGATGAAATAAATGAAATAAGAACAGTTTTAAGCGAACTCAAGAGTTTTAGGGCATACACAGGTAAAGATCGTGATGCTAAATTAAAAACAGTTTTATCTCATCTGCTGTCGAAACACGATTTTTTTTATCGTTATGCTCATTCAAACTTTGAGTTTACAAAAGAGCTTCTTACTCGGTATGATCATATCCAACAAATCAATATTAACTCGGTCAAATTCATTGATCTTTCCTATCTAAATAACGTGTTGGGCAATCGAGTCAAACACTTAATGATCACAGGAACAAATATTGATACTGGCGAATTGGAGCTGTTTTCAGATGAAACGACCCCACAAATGCCAATTGATATTGCTGCGAGAATTTCTGCTTCTTACCCAATCGTATTTCAGGCCGTTGAATATAATGGTAAAAGATACATTGATGGTGGTGTATTAGACAATTTGCCTGTAAGGCCTCTGACAAAACAAAAGAAAGATGTGCCTTTATTAAGAAGGCAACAAGAAAAAACCGACGAAACGATCGCGTTCGAACTTAATCCACAAAAGACAGCGCAGGGGTTTTTGACTACAGTAACCGGATTTTTTACAACCATACAGAATTTTATAAAATATTTAGCTTGTGGCAAAATCGATGTGGCTACAAGTAATGAAGAATTAAAACAAGCACTTATGGAAGATATTTCAAAAAATCGTATCGATCTTCCGCTTCCCTCTGGTTTTTCCACGCTGGATTTTAAGCTGCCACCCGATAAAAAAGCATTGTTACAAGAACAAGCAAAAACTACAACAAAACAAAGGATTGAGGAAATTTTAGAAGGAAGAAAAAGAAAATCAATGAATTGTGACATTCTCAGGTATTTGCTAGAAGCGCCTCTTGATGACATTGAAAAAAATGTTTCACTGTTTATGGAAGCTCTCGTTGACAAAAATGAGCAAGATAAAATTAAGCAACTCAAAGAATGGGTCGTTCGTTTCAGGGCAGAAGAAGATACTCTGTTAAGCAGTATATTAACAGAGATAAAAGGAATAAATTTTGCTATCGAGCAAAAACTTCCATTTGAGGAGCAGCAAGAACATATTGATAAATTAGTGAAAAACCTTGATACACTCATTCTGCATCAAACCGAACTTAATGGTGGTGAGATGGTTACATTGAATGAAGCGCATAAAGCCTGTCTTTATCAAAAAGTAAAAGATATCTTTAGCACAGAACTTGAAGAGCTTGCCAATCACATGAATGCTAATCCATTGCTTAAGCACGATCTCGTTGAAAGACTTCGGCAAAGCCCTGCTCAAAAAGAGCATGCTCAGTTCTTTGATGGATTACAGCTTGATCTCATTAGAAAGAATGCAATACATACGCTTGTTGAAGCCAAAGCAAAACCCTTTCAACTTGCGGAAAATGTGACTTTAATTCAGGTAGCTATTGCTTGTCTAAGAACAGCTCCGACCGAAGCAGAAATTAAATCCGCTTTAGAGACTGTAAGAGACGGTTACTTAAGCCGTAATGTGTTTTCAGTCGTCCAAGGTTCGTCCACCCGATTTAAAGGTTCTGCTTATAGCACGACAGCACAAGCGATGGTTGGATATATTGAACAAATTAATCATCTAATTGATCACCCATTAGCGGAAGAACTTGAAAAGAGTGCTCCTGGAGTTGCATTTTAGCTTAATATAGACTTATAATTAACCAAATTGTATTTATATTTTATTATGACTATCTCTCATACTGTCTTTTTTCGTAATCAACTTAATGCGTTCCGTAAGCAAAGTGAATCGGCTCAGCAGGTGCTTGATCCAGTCAGCGTAGAAGAAAAAATTTTGGGAAACACTGAACTTGTTGTGGATCCTAATGACACGCCAAGCGAAATTAGAAGAAGTCTTGAGTCTAATTTAGGACCTATTGATACTGAAATGGAAGTGAAAGCAAAAGGTCAAAAACCAGAAGAACCACATCAGGAAAATGAAGTCTCATCCGAATTTCGCCCGTAAGCGATACAACATTCCTCAGTAAAAAATAATTTGTAACTTAAGCCAAGTCCTCAATTAGGTTGCTTAGTCCTATTTAATTTTAAAAAGCTTAGTAAAACGGACTTAGGCATTAAGGATTAATTTGCAGAACACTGTATAAATCGATACCCTTATGGATAGGCTATTTACTCTCGTTGCTCAGTGTTTGGAGAATCTATGAAGTTAAGATCCCATAATCTTTTAACATGGGTACCTCATTTATTTTTATTCTACAGAGAAAAAGTTTTTCGTAAGCTGCTGCCAATTATCGTTATTCTAACGATCTATGCGATATTAATTGCCCATTTTTTTCAACACGCTACACGCTATAATCTTGGTCAATTTCATCTCATTTTTAGCTTTATCTTAGCCATTATCATTAGTTTTAGAGTGAACACCAGTTATTCGCGTTGGTGGGAAGGACGAATTCTTTGGGGGGCTATTGTTAATAATTGCCGGAATTTAGGTTTAAAATTCGAGATCTTCGCTGGGCTTGATGCGAATCCGAATTTTTATGAATTACTAAAAAAACTGCCGATTATTATTAAGGCAAATTTACGCAAAGACACTAGGGAAATTGAATCGGAATTAAGGTCCCTTGGCATTGAAGAGTATAGTACTCAGCATCCTGTGCTTTTAGTGGTTCAGAGAATGTATTTTATACTGAATCAATTACGTAACGAAGAAAAGCTTCGCTTCGAACAATATTTAGCTTTAGATAATCATTTGGCCAATATTATCGATATGGTAGGTGGTTGTGAACGAATTGCCAACACCCACGTACCTCCAGCATTCGCTTTTTTCGTTAAACAGGCCTTACTCTTTTATGCATTAATGTTCCCGTTCGGATGGGTTGATACTTTTGGTTTTTTAATCATCCCGATGATGATCATGATTGTTTATATCTTATTAGGCTTAGAAATATTATCTGAAGAATTAGAAGAACCTTTTGGCAAAGACGATAATGATTTGCCTTTGAGCATCATTGCTAAAAACGTCAGCCGAAATATCGAGCAAATCGCACTGACTGGGCGAGAATTTTTTAAATAAAAGCGTGATAGTGACAAAATGTCAACCTGATTATCTATGTTAAAATTATCGTTCATCTTCAAAAAGCTCTTGAAATTTATCCATTCAGCCCGCATATAGCTTTTTTATCAAAGTAGAAATCGGTTGCCTTAAAGGGGCTAACTGGCTACATAAACTAATTTATTAAACGCTAATTTGAGTAGGGGAGATTTATAAATGGCGGCAAAGCAGCAAACTATGGGATTTCAAACTGAAGTTAAACAAATGCTCCATCTTGTTGTTCATTCGCTTTATTCCAACAAGGAAATATTCTTAAGAGAGCTAATTTCGAATGCTTCTGATGCTGTGGATAAACTTCGGTTCTTAGCACTTGCTGATGCTTCTTTATATGAGAATGATCCTGACCTTCGTATTACTGTGGAATTTAATGAAAAATTAAAAACAATCACGGTGAAAGATAATGGGATTGGTTTAAGTTGGGAGGAAGCTGTTGAGAATTTAGGTACTATTGCTAAATCAGGTACTAAAGAATTCTTAAGTCACTTAACAGGAGAAACGGCGAAAGACTCTCACTTAATTGGTCAATTTGGTGTGGGTTTTTATTCTTCATTTATTGTAGCAGACAAAGTCACTCTCAAAAGCCGCCGTGCAGGGTTAAAACCTGAAGAAGGCATTGTTTGGGAGTCCAAAGGGGAAGGTGAGTTTACCATTGCTCAAGAAAAGAAAGTTGATAGGGGTACGGAAGTTATTTTGCATCTCAAAGACGATTTTGATGAGTTTTTAAGCGATTGGCGATTACGACAAATTATTACTAAATATTCTGATCACATTTGCTGGCCCATTGTAATGAAAAAAATGGATGACAGTGGTAAAGAATCAGACGAGTACGAAACTGTAAACAAAGCCACTGCATTATGGACATTACCGAAAGCAGAAATTTCCGATGAGGAATATAAAGAATTGTATAAACACATTTCACACGATTATCAAGATCCACTCATCTGGTCACACAATCATGTTGAAGGTAAGCAAGATTATATTTGTTTACTTTATATTCCCACTCATGCACCTTTCGATTTGTGGCAGCAAGAAACGAAGCATGGCTTAAAACTTTATGTTAAGCGTGTGTTTATCATGGATGAGGCGGCTCAATTTTTACCTCGCTATTTACGCTTCGTAAAAGGAATTATTGATGCCAATGATTTACCTTTAAATGTCTCTCGTGAAATTTTACAAGAAAATAAACTTGTTGATTCGATTAAATCCGCTAGTACTAAGCGTGTTTTATCCATGCTTGAAAAATTAAGCACCCAAGATCCGGAGGCTTACCAACGATTTTGGGATGAATTCGGTTTAGTACTCAAAGAAGGTCCGATTGAGGATTACGCCAATAAAGAAGCAATCGCTAAATTGTTACGTTTTGCCACCACAATGAGTGATTCTGAAAAACAAACGGTAAAACTGACAGACTATGTTGCGCGTATGAAAGAAAATCAAGACAAAATCTACTACATCACAGCGTCTAGCTATAACGCAGCCAAAAACAGTCCACATCTGGAAATTTTTAGACAAAAGGGAATCGAAGTATTACTTCTTAGCGACCGAGTTGACGAATGGTTAGTAGGGTATTTGAGTGAGTTTGATGGGAAAAAATTACAATCTATAAGCAAAGGAAAATTTGATCTAGAGCCTGAGGAAAATGAAAAGGTAAAAGAAGAAGAAAAGACATTAACGCCTATGCTGAAACAGATTAAAGAGGTATTAGGTGATAGAGTAAAAGAAGTGCAATTTACTCATCGATTAACAATCTCTCCAGCATGTATTATCGCTGATGAAGGAGATATGGGAATGGAGATGCAGCGTATCTTACAAGCAGCTGGTCAAAAAGTGCCTCAAAGTAAACCTATTTTTGAGCTTAATCCCGAGCATGCTTTGATCAAACGTTTGCATGATATCACCGATGAGAGTCTTTTTGCCGAATGGGTAACAATGCTCTTCGAGCAAGCGGTACTCGCTGAAGGCGGGCAATTGGATAACCCTGCCGATTTCGTTAACCGCGTAAACAAATTACTCCTTGAAGCTTAAAAAATAAGCGTTATCGCTTAATCTCAAAGTAAGAAATTACTTTTAACGATGCAGGTTGGGCTAAAGCCCAACCTTCTTAAAGATCAACTTGTTGGAGCTACATTTAAATAGTAGAAATAATAAAGGCCCTTATAAGGGCCTTTTAAAGCTTTATAAACTCACTCTGTACCTCATTTTGCTAATGCGTTAGCTCTGATTAGGAGTGATTTATAAAAGAGGGTTATTCATCGTCGGTTAAACGAAAATATTTCGTACCGAAATAGCGTTGTAATTTTTTCCTGATTGTACCGCGGCTAATCCCAAGCAGTCTGGCTGCTTGTAGCTGATTACCTCGTTTCTTTTCCATAACGGCTTGTAAAAGGGGCGGCTCAACTTCAGAAAGAATCATGTCATAGAGATCATCGATGGCTTTGCCTTTATTGTCAGCAAGAAATCGTGTTACCAAACCGTAAACCAAATCTTGAAGCCCTTGATCTTGTTTTGTGGTCTGAGTAGCTAATTGTGTTTCAATGACATTCATCATAACTTCCTTATTTTAGTTAAATCAATCTATCCCAATACTTCCATTTTTAGATGAAAGCAAAATTAATTGTACATGAAGGTTAATTGATAATCTACTATTCTTAAGGAAATCTTAAGGAATTCTTAAACAGATGCGGTGTTTCCTGCACAGGAGTTCATTTCTTCAGCATACTTCAACTCAGAAATGACCAATTCTGCAATGGTACAATCTGCCTGGCCAGCAGAAAGTGATAATTTTAGCTGCCTAAGACGTTTTTGCATGCGCTCAATCGTTCCTTGATCGGTTAATAACTCCAACAAAGAACGTGTTAATTCTTTCACATTACAATCGTATTGTAATAATTCCGGCACAATCATTTCATTTTGCAAGAGATTGCATAAACCTAAGTATTTCACTTTAATCACTTTCATTGCAGCAATAAAACTAAGCAATGAGCCTTTGTAAATAATACACATGGGTTTTTCAAGTAGCGCGCATTCAAGAGAGGCAGTTCCTGAAGCCACAACAGCACAGTCGCTACAGGCAACAACCTCACTTGCTCTACCGAGTATGAATGAAATGCTTACTTTGGATTTAGAGAAATAATTTTTAACAAGGGATGGGTCGAGAGTACCCGCAATTGGAATAACAAAATGAAGATTAGGCGTTTTTTCGTTCAGCATTTCAGCCGTTGCTAAGAGCACTGGCATATGCCTTTCAATTTCATTACGCCTACTTCCTGGTAGCATGGCTATCAAGCGCTTATTTGTGGGTAGGCCGAAATTTTCTCTAGCAAAGAGTATGTCATCGCAAGCAGGTATTTTTTCAACAAGTGGATGTCCAACAAAAGAGACAGGAATATTTGCTCGCTGATAAATTGCTTTCTCAAAGGGGAGAATAACAGCCATTCTGTCCACATAAGCGCGAATAATTTCAATACGATTTGCTTTCCAAGCCCAAATTTGGGGACTTATATAATATAAGATACGAATGCCAAGTTGTTTAGCGAACTTAACCAAGCGCAAATTGAAGCCCGGAAAATCAACCAAAATGAGCAAGTCAGGCTTGTTATGAGTCAAATGAATTTTAATTGCGTCAAACGCTTTTTTGATAATCAATAGATTACGCAATACTTCAGTGAGGCCCGTAGTGCCAAAGCGCGCTAAATCACTGATAAGATGAACACCTGCTTCTTGCATATGTCGACCACCAATACCACTGATTTCAAGCGATTTGTGTTCAGTTCTTAGTTGGCGCACGAGCGAAGCAGCGTGAATATCCCCTGATTCTTCGCCAGCTATAATTACAAGCCGTTTAGTTTCGGGCATAGTTTAAATGATTATCAATTAATGCTGTAATTTTTGCTGCTGTTGCCAATGCATCTCGTCCTTCTTCTCCGGTCACTAAAGGTATTGTATCGTTCTCAATGCATTCTAGGAAGGCTTTAATTTCGGCAAGTAATGCGTCACCTTTTTCAAATACAGACTGATGCCGCGTGATCTCGGGAATACCTGGAAACATTTCGCCTTCCCCCTTTTGAAATACAGCAAACTGCTTATTCTGATAATCAATGGATATGTAGGAGTTCGGTTGAAATATGCGGGTTTTACGCTCGGTTTTAAAACTTACACGACTGGCTGTTACATTGGCAATGCAATGGTTGGCAAAGGTAATTCTTGCATTGGCAATATCAATGGACTTCGATAAAACCGGTGCTCCTTGTGCATCAATATTAACGATGGGAGAGCTAACGATAGCCTGGATTAAATCGATGTCGTGAATCATTAGATCGAGAACGACATTGACATCTGTTCCTCGCGGATTAAACGGGGCCAGCCGGTGTGACTCAATGAATAATGGTCGCTCGAGGTATTCATCGAGCGCTAAGCGGGCTGCATTAAATCGCTCTAAATGACCAACCTGCAATTTCACCTGATGCTGCTTTGCTAAAGCAATCAATTCATTTGCCTGATCGACTGTTTCAGTGATCGGTTTTTCAATGAGCACATGAATGCCTTGCTCTAAAAAAGCCTTGGCAATTTCATAGTGTCTATTTGTGGTAGAGACAATGCTGACAGCATCCACTTTACCAAACAGATCCTTATAATCAAAATAAGCAGGAACATTGAGCTCTCGAGATACGGTTTCACAAGCTTCTGGATTAATGTCACAAATGGCTACTAAATTAGCATTGGGTAGCATTTTATATTTTTGAGCATGAAAACGTCCGAGGTAGCCGACGCCAATGACTGCGCAATTTAATATACTCATAATACAACGATGATGATAATTTGCGCGCATGATCTCATTTTCTTAATGATAAATCAATTTTAAATGGTTATGATTAGCCGATTGTTGATTTTCAGGAGAGAAGCAATGGCAAGGTGTATTGCCGGAGTTGATGAAGTAGGACGAGGCCCTTTAGCAGGACCACTTATCACTGCTGCAGTCATTTTAAATAAGCCTATCGAAGGTGTGATGGATTCGAAAAAATTAACAGCAGCTAAGCGAAAAGAACTCGTTCACAAGATAAAAAATGAAGCACGTTGCTTTGCTTACGGCCGAGCGGAAGTGGAGGAAATTGATCGCCTCAACATTCATCATGCGACGCTACTAGCAATGAAACGGGCTGTTGAGGCTTTAACGATTCAACCGGATGAAGTCATTGTCGATGGTTTATTCGTTCCCGCAATAGCCATGCCATGCCGAGCGATTGTGAATGGTGATAATTTAGAAAACGCAATCAGTGCTGCTTCAATTTTAGCAAAGGTTTTGCGCGACGAAGAAATGGTATCTATGGATTTACTTTATCCGGGTTATGGTTTTGCGCTGCATAAAGGCTATGCTACACCCATGCATCGTACCGCCTTAAAAGAAAAAGGCCCCTGTGCGATTCACCGTAAGAATTTTTCATCGGTAGCTGCAGCCTTGCTATAGACGAATTAGTATAAATTGACATGAAACAGTTATCCGGGAAAACAAGAATTTTCACGGAACACCTACTTTAAGGTTTAATAATTTAAAATAAGCGCTGAGATTAGCGACCGTATGATAAATTGTTGAATAAAATGCGGTGGGAACTTATCGACATCAAAACACCAAAACCAGTGAGGAAAGTAACCATGGCTGTTCCACCATAGCTGACTAAAGGCAGAGGAACTCCGACAACGGGTAAAATACCCATTACCATGCCTGTATTGACAAAAGCTGAAAGAAAGAATGTCATTGCCAAGCTGGCGGCCAAAAGACGAGTAAAACTCGTTTGAGCATGCCTTGCTATGTGAAGGCCTCGCAGTGAAATGAGCACAACTAAAGCAATGAGAATGCAAGAACCTACGAAGCCAAATTCTTCGCCACTGACTGCAAAAATGAAATCAGTGGCATGTTCGGGTAAAAAATTAAGATGGGATTGGCTTCCTTCAAGCCAGCCTTTTCCAAAAACCCCTCCTGAACCAATAGCAATTTTGGATTGGATAATATGATAACCAGATCCAAGAGGATCTTGTTCTGGGTTAAGTAAGGTATAAATTCGTTGTTTTTGGTAATCGTGCATGACATGCCAAAGCAATGGGATACTCGCTCCAATAATAACGCTCATGATTAATAAAATTCGCATTCTTATTCCAGCGAGAAAAATAACGCATAGGCCTGAAGCGATCACCATGATTGCTGTACCTAAATCAGGTTGCTTTGCAATCAATACACCTGGGATAAAGATCATTAATGCAGCGATGAGAATTGATTTTATACTAATAGGAAAAGGTTGGCGATCAAAATACCAAGCTGCCATCATCGGAATGGCTAATTTCATGATTTCTGAGGGTTGAAAACGAAATAGCCCTAAATCTAACCAGCGTTGGGCACCCTTACCAATTTTACCAATTAACATCACAGCAATAAGCAAAGCAAGGCCAATTCCGTAGAGCCATGGTGTCCACGCCTTATATTTATGAGGGGGAATAGCGGCAAAAACCATCATGATGCTTAAAGCAAACACCAATCGCATTGATTGACGAAAGACCATACTCAAATTTTGGTTTGAAGCACTGTATAAAATAAGCATGCCCATCGCAATTAAGGCGATGAGTAAACCCAGTAAAGGTAAATCAATATGCATAGACTTAGCCGTTAGTCTATAAACGGGGCGTGTATGACTTGTTTTCATGGCTTTGGTTCGCTTTTCTTAAGTTCAAAATAAGCATCCATGACTTTGCGTGCCACATTCGATGCTGCTAAATCATTTTCTACCATCACTGCTACTGCAATTTCAGGATTTTCAACAGGGGCAAAGGCAATGATGAGTGAGTGATCTCTTAAGTATTCAGGAATATCCTCGTATTTAATTTTGCGGACTTTTTCATATTGTTTACCGCCGAAAACCTGGGCTGTGCCTGTTTTGGCAGCAACGGAATAGGGGGCATTTCTACCGAAACGGTAACCCGTGCCTTCATTATTCGTGATGACTGATTGCATGGCTTCCGCGATGATAGTCCAATAATTTTCATCTTTAAGCTTCACAGGGTATTCTTCAAGCACCTTGTACTCATGCACTTCCCCTTTGTCGCTTTGAATGGACTTATGTAAGAAATGAGGTCTAAACCGCCTCCCTTTCTGGCTTAATGAAGCAGTAGCATTTGCAAGCTGGAGAGGAGAAACCAAAGTAAATCCTTGTCCAATTGAAGTAATAACCGTATCACCCGGGTACCAGGGTTGGCCTTTCACTTGTCTTTTCCAATGTTTGTTGGGAACAAGGCCAGGCGCTTCTTCGTGCAAATCAACATGCGTTAATTGACCAAATCCAAATTGAATTAGCATATCTTCAATGGCTGAAATACCCATTTTGTGACCCAAATGATAAAAATAGGTATCGCAAGAGACAGTAATGGCACGTTTTAAATTAATAAAACCATGTCCCGCTTTTTTCCAGTCCCGATAGGGATGGCTCACACCGGGCAATCGAAACCAACCGGGATCATGTATACTGTAAGTCGTATCGACGACACCTTTTTCCAAACCTGCTAAGCCCATAAATGGCTTAATCGTTGACGCGGGAGGGTATAAACCTCGAACTGCTCGATTATAGAGAGGCCGATCTCGGGCAGTAGCCAATCGTTTATAATCTTCAGCACTAATTCCATTGACAAAAAGGTTGGGATCAAAACTTGGAGCACTTACCATCGCTAAAATATCTCCGTCATGAGTACTCAACGCCACGACGGCACCACGTTTATCTTTCATGGCCTGGTAAGCAACTTGCTGTAGTCTTGTATCAATCGTTAAATACAGTTTTTCACCAGATATTGGGTTTTGTTTATTGAGAACTCTTATGGTCCTACCACTCACATCTGTTTCGATCAATTGATATCCAATTTCGCCATGTAAGATGTCCTCATAATATTTCTCAATCCCTGATTTTCCAATAAAATTAGTTGCTTGATAATTGGTTGGATCCACTTGACGCAGTTCCTGTACATTGATTCGACCCACGTAACCTAAGATGTGCGCCATCATTTCCCCAAAAGGGTAGTAACGCATTAGTCTTGCCTTGATACTGACCCCTGAAAATCGATATTGATTACTGGCAAAAATAGCGACTTCTTCCTGAGTCAGTTTGAGTTTAAAAGGGATGGGAACAAAAGAACGATTCTGTTTACGAGCACGATTAAAATTTTCGATATCCTCATCAGTAATAGAGGGAAGAAGGATTCGCAGTTGCTCTAACGTTTTCGTTATATCTTTAACACGCTCAGGAATAATTTCTAAAACATAGACAGGTGTATTTTCTGCAAGAACAACCCCATTTTTATCAAGAATAATGCCTCGTGGAGGCGCAATGGGAATGACACTCATTTGATTTTTTAAAGAAAGTGTTTCATAGCGTCTAAACTCAGCGATTTGTAAATAAGTTAAGCGCAAAATAAGTGTCAATGATAACAGGATTACCAATATCACAAGTAAATTTAATCGAGAGGTATGTAATCGTAACTCTGCTCGATCATTTTTTACTGAATTGTTAAATCGCATTTTCTGCAAATACTACAAATAAGATAAGGGTAGACATCTTAGCTTAAAAGTTCATTTGTGGTAAGGGTGATTATGTATAATTGACCAAGCTCTATAAAGTGTTTCCAAGAGAATAATGCGAACTAAGGGATGAGGTAAGGTTAGTTGAGATAAAGACCACCGTTCATCGGCTTTGGCTAATATTGAGGTAAGCAGCCCTTCGGGCCCACCAATAAGAAAACAGAGATGGCTCTTGATTTGTTGTAGCTGCTCAAGTTTTAAAGCTAATTTTTCGCTGCTGAATGACTCCCCACCCATATCCAGTGCAATAACGCGTGCGCTTTGAGGAATAGCATGAACGATTAAGGCGGCTTCTTTTTCTAAAATTCGCGTTAAGTCACTTGATTTTCCTCGCTTTGCGAGTGGAATTTCAATTAAATTAAACTGCGCAAATTCTTGCAAACGTTTTGTGAATTCAGAAACAGCACTATTTACCCATGTGGGCATTTTATTACCGCAAGCAATGAGCGTAATCTTAATCATCATTATTCACTAGTAAGATTGCTCTGCCATAATCCTTCTAAATTGTAAAAGGCACGACTTTCAGCTTGCATAATATGCAAAACAAAATCGCCAAAATCAATCAAGACCCATTCACCATTTTCAAGGCCACTTTGACTTAAAGGTGGCAGCCCAGCAGCTTCCATTTGCTCCACAACAAATTCAGCAACTGCTCTAACATGGCGAGAAGAGCGGCCACTGCAAACGATCATATAATCGGTAACAGAAGTTTGCTTTCTTACGTCAATAATGACTACGTCAATCGCTTGAATATCATCTAAAGCGCTTTGTAGTTGATTTAAAAATGCTTGTTGCTCGGTCATAAATTAGAAAATCTTATCCAAAAAGGGAGGATAATAACAGTAAAACTAAAACTCTCAAAGAAGTATACAAGAGCCGAGTGTGATTAAAATAACCGATTTTTAAATTTCTCACCTTTCGAGGAAGAAAAACCGCTGTTTTAAGCCCTTTTTGAAATTCCGTTGAGACAAAATCGAACAATAAAAAAATAATATGATATAATTTTTACCAACTTTTTTATTGGATTGCCTCCCTGTGAAATTTTCTTTAAGTCGAAACACCATCTATTCTCCGGACTTTGATGCACAACTTGAACGGTTTATACTCGACACTAATCCGGGTACTGTAGCAGTGGATCTTTGGAATGTCGATGCAGAAAGCCAGAAGCGCTGCTTTACTTCATTTCAGAAGATAGTAAACGAACGCCAAAGCAAGATTGCTCTATCGATTGACTTAAGTTCCCCGCATGATGTTATAGAAGCCATTTTTACGATGATAGAGGGAAATCCAAACATTAACCAATTGGATTTTAAAGGTTCGCCTGCCCAAAAAGCTGTCGATTTAATCACCAACGCTTTAACACAATCCGGTAGTTGTATTGAAGCGCTGAGTTTTGAAATAGGGCCAAATGAAGTTTTTTCCCCTCTCGCTCAGACGCTACGGGCGAATAGAACGCTCACTCAACTAAAAATTACTTATAGTATGTTGTTTCACGGCTGGAAGGTGTTAAACCCTATTTTTCAAGCATTAACGAATGATGCATTGGATGAAGATAAAAATGCTGCTAACTCTTCGGTACAGGCTCTCCATTTAAAACGATTCGATATCTCTTCAGAGGCAGACGCGAAAGCACTGAATTTAATGTTAGAGAAAAACCATTCAATTAGTGACTTTAAATTTACCGACTCAGACACCAGCGATTTTTTTAAATTAAAGTCTGGTTTAGTAAAAAACACGCAATTGTTAGAATTGTCTTTAAAAGGCTGTTTCATTTCTGCTGGTGACCTGCCAAAAATGGCTTCTTGCCTACCTCCTCGTTTAAAAGTCCTTAATCTCTCCAATCTTAAAGGATTTGTTAGGCCAAGGGCGCTTATCGAAGATCTGATGAGTTTAATAAAAGAGTGCCAAACGAAAAATTTATCTCTACATATTATTTTTAATGGTAACCATTTAGCGAGTGAAATTGGATTTTATCGTGAAGATTTAAAAGAGTTATTGCTTTCTTCAGGCAATGATTCGAATGTTTCTCTAGAGTGTGATGCAATAACCGAAATAATGGCGTATAAGCGAAACCAATGCGTTACTTTTTTCGAAGTATTAGCTAAAGCGTATGATGAAACAATGGAAAATCAATACCTAGCGCCCACAGCCTAAACCGTATCTAAAAAACCCGCATGAAAGAGAATGAAGGTTTTTTCCTGCAAGGCTTATTCTCGGATGTGTTTTTTTTCTTCCTCTAGCTTTTCTTGCAAGTCTGCTAGATATTTATCCAGTGGAGTAAAGGAAACAAAGAAAGAGAGTAAAGCAGCCCCTAAACCAGTAATCAATGCTTCTTTTATTGACATACCTCCATGGCTTACAAAATCAGCAATTGAAGTACCCACGAAAGCAATTGCCGCTACACCGTAGCGTGAAGTTTGAAATTTAACTAAATTCCCATAAGAAGCCAATAAGCTAATTAATCCTGTACCTAATCCTGTACCAATTGCTATTTCCCAATGATGGAAAGAGAGCACATACAAGTTTCCTTTAGTCATAGCAAGAAGGCAAGCTATTGTAGATTGGGTAATATGGCGCATCACTAGAGTAGAGCGCAATTTTATTTTGGAAAGAAAGGGTGACATGTTCTTCGTCCTTGAAAGTTTGAACAAATGTTAACTAGCTAAGAGTATAGTAAACAATGCTCAGGGGAATAGATTGTTTTAGCCAATCTATTCACTTGAGTTGCTGAGCACTCCGTGAAGAACGTGTGTGTTTTTAACGTTGTGAGTGAAATTACTAGGGTCTGTTGACAATTCACCTGCCGCCTACGTGCCGCGGCTTGTCCGCGGCATCCATTCGATCTAAATCATTGGCAAATTTCTTCATACAGGTCACGCCATTCAGGGTTTAGTTTCTCTATTAAATTTATTTTCCATTGTCTTGGCCAATTTTTGAAACGTTTTTCACGTCGTGCTGCTTCAACGTATAATTCATGTGCTTCATAATAGACCAGCATATGTACGTTATACTGAGCAGTGAAACCAGGAATGACTTTATTTTTGTGTTCCCAAGTTCGTTTAATGATGTCTGACGTAGAGCCTACGTAAAGAGTACCATTA
>NZ_FUXJ01000014.1 GCF_900167045.1 Legionella maceachernii
AACTGACTTAGGTATTCCTCCTCTTGTTCCCGCTGCTCAATGTATTCATCAAGCAAAGCGAGCTGCAAAACACGAATGACTTGTGGGCGCTTATATTCAATAGCCATTTCAAGCGCTGTTTTTTCTTGATAGCTAATGGGAGAAAAGAAGCTCATGAAGCCCTCTTCGGTTTTTTCAATCGTGGCGTTAAGATGAATATCAGCACCTGCGTGGATTAAATTGACTGCTAGTTGCTCCTGGCCTTTTTCGATGGCTAAATGCAAGTAGGTGTAATTGCATAAAACATAGCGACCATCATAGGATCGATGCTTTTCTTTTCTACTCATTATCGCATTCAATGAACATTTTTCTGCGCGCATTTTTTCAAAGAGTTGCTGTGCGAAAGCGTTAAGATTATATTCGATAGTAAAATGAAGCGGCGTAATGTCTTTAAACTCGTAATAATCCTCTGGCAACACTAGCGGTTCCCCCCCTAAACTAATCAACCAGGAAATGGTGCTGTCTAGTTGATTGTTTTTTTCTTCCCAATCGCGCAGATATGCTGCCCAAAGGGCTGCCCTTAATAAGCCAATCGGGGGAGGGTAGATGGCGTGCAATTTTTGTAGCGTCTTAAGGGCAAGGTTCTCGCAGCCGATATTGCCATCATCTAAAGCTCTAGCATTTGCCTTTCGCATTACCGCAAAATAGGTCTCACTTAAGAGATCGCTTAGCATTTCCTGTTCTATTTGGTATTTGCAAGTTCTTGAAACGAGTTGTTGCGCCACATCGGGGAGTATTTGAAGGCTTATAGCCAAGTGTGTAGGATTATCGGCGCCATTAACTGAAATGAGATCCTTTAAGATATCACGCAGTATTAGCGGGGAGAAGTCATAATCGGAAAGAAGAGCACGCAACCATGCGAGAGTTTCCGCGTGAGTTTCAATAGAGCAGTATTGGGTGCCTACTAATAAAGCATCCAACATTATAGTGTAGTAAACAGTTCCCTTATAATGGCGTAATATCTCCTTAGCCAGGTTAATACGATTAAGCTTTAGTGCATAATAAATGGATGTTTCTAACTCTTTGGTAGGTAATTTGGGTAAAATTAATAAGGCTTCGGAGCGAAAATCACATTTTATCAAAGAATAAAAGCATTGTTTTAAATCCTTCAATAGCCCATACTTTAAGCACAAGGCCAGCATGGGCTCTCGATTACCCTGATAGTCTTGAGATTTAATCCATGCATCATCCTTTACAGACTCATGCCAAGCCTCGTCGAAAAAATGGCCCTTTAGATGTTGCGCATAACCTACCTCTTCCAACAAGAATACTGCTGCATACTTAAGGCGTCCCTTAATCGCTGTTTGCAAACGCCACCATTGGGGCTGTAAGAGTCCTTCTGTTGTTTGGGTATAAAAAATGTTTCTACCCAAACGCTTCAACAAATAAGGTAGGATAGTTTTATTGTGCTCTCTGTTACAGCAGACGCAATTGATTACATCCTCATAAGAGCGCTCTTGAGTGATATAAAGTGTTGCCCCTTCGTCAAGCAACCATTGGAAAAAATTGAGGTCACCATAAAAAGCAGCGATGTTTAAAATAGTATCAAACGTAGTTACGCCAGGTAAATCTTCCCGAATTTGGACTGTTAAATAATGCTTATCGCGTCGAATGTAGCGCTTCAATCCCTCGATTACTTCATCAGGAATAGGGCTTTGTTTAGCTTCGGCGAGAAGCTCTAAAAAACTCATCTCACTGTAAGCTTTTTTTTTAGGAGGCTGAGCTTGTTTTTTAGAAGTTGAGCTAAATCCGTAGGAATAAAAATTAGAGTAAGTGGAATGGGTTTTAGAGTTTAAAAGACCATATTGTTTGTAAAACTCATTTCCCTGCAGAGCGAGAAAAGCACTTGTCTTTTCAGCTTCTGGTATTATATCGTATTTTAAATAATCATAAGCAGCAGTTACGATTTTAAAAGCGCTTTCCGCTGATTTTAATTCTACATTTTTATCCGGATGAAAATGAAGTGCTAACTGACGGTAGGCCTTTTTAAGTGCTTCTTCGGTATAAGGAGAGGTTAAAGAGAATAGCTTCTTGGGAGTTATCTTCTTTTCCTGCCATTTGATAACCACTTCGCACTGTGCTTCAAGCGTTAAGCTATACAGAGGATTTTCTCTATCCTGTAAAGGTAAAGGCACAACTCATCTCCTTGTCACCGCGAAGTGCAGCAAATTTTACTGAAATGATGTCTTAATGTCAATAATTAGCAAAGATTGTAACTAAATTGCAAATTATTGCTTTTAACAGAGAAGGTTAAAAATAAAGGAGCCCATTTTTCTACATTGGGATGGAAAAACATTGATTCATGTGTCCCAGGTACCAGATGGACTTTTATTTTTCCTTGTACTTATCCTTGCCATCCGCCCACCTTAATTTTAGACATAAAAAAACCGCTCGATTTGAGCTTATTGACCTAAGTCAATAGAGGCTTGGCGGGTGTGTTAAGCTGATTATAGCTAAATACCGGTTATGATGGGAAATAAAATAATTGTGACAAAAGAAGCGTGTTCTCTATATAAGCCAGAGCTCCACTATATTCCATCACCAAACTTATATTTATTAGTGATTTCTTTGAGTTGTTCAGTATGTGATTCAAAGATGGTAAACCTATCCTTCTGAGATACTCGTTTTTTTATTATCGGTATTGGTTTCATCAATTTCGATAAGGTTTTGGATTCTGGATTAGAGTTACTTTTTTTCGACCGAAGGTTTTGCTTCTAGGTGGCGATTTTTAAGTGCTTAGAGTGCGTAGCTGGCAAAGGAATACCAGGGAAGAAGATAAGCCGTAAGCGTTTAACCAACCGCCTTCTTGTAAGGAAAAATTAGCTTAGGTATATTTCGCATACTGATTAATTGGTCTGGATTCACATTAAATGGCAGGAGCAAATCGAGTTGTTCGATGGTGTGGGCATTATGAATATTGGAAAGAACGTATTTGAACCAAGCAAAAGGGTCAACCTGATGTTGTTTACAAGTTTCGATAAGGGAAAAGAGGATGCTATCAGCGTTAGCGCCGATGTCATTCCCATGAAAGAGCCAGTTTTTGCGGGCCAATAACAAAGGGTTTAATAGAGCGCTCAGTACGATTGTTATGTGCGCCCTGCTAAGGGCAATATGTTCAGTGGGTTCAAATCCCACACGGTTACTATTACTCCAGCCGGAAGTACTTTGGAGTAGCTCAGGAGGCAACGAATGGGTTAAAGCATCTGAAGAAAAAGGCTCTTTAGGAGGTCAACGACTGTGCGGGCCATAGCGCGCAGCGAACACTGAGCAGGCCTCGAAAATGCCTTCTGGTAAACGACCCGCCATAATAACGGGGAAGTTCGATGCTGATTGGGGATTGAGTATTAAGTGAACCCATTAGTACCAGCGAGGTAGTGGTGATAGCGCGTACAGGAGAGGACATATAGTCAACAGGGGAAGTCTATAGGGTGAATAATTGGCACTTATTAAACAATCGTTCCGTGAGGAACTGAGATTGAACCTTATAGATGGCGGATGGGCTGGTAGTACCGAGGAGAGCTGGTAATGCAGATGGAGGGAAGCGGCCCTGATTTAAAGGGAATGTAATAAGTAGAGAGAGCAAGGTGATTGACGGAAGTCTAGGAACACTGAGTAATATCGTTCAGAAACTACAGAGTGCATTACACGCAAAAGCTAAGGCTGAACCAAACTACCGATTTTACACACTCTGGGACAAGATATACCGCGAAGATATTCTGACAATTGCCTACTTAAAATGCCGCAGGAATGCTGGTAGTCATAGCATAGACGAAGAGACCTTTTCGGCAATTGACCAGGCGGGAGTGAAAGAATGGATTGGGAAGCTACAGGAGGAGCTTAGGATAAAAACATATGAACCACAGCCCCTTTGACGAGTTTGGATCCCAAAAGCAAATAGGAAATCGATGCGTCCCCTTAGCATTACTTGTATAAAAGATTGAGTAGTTCAACAAGCAATGCTTATCCTGCTAAATCCCATATTTGAAGCAGATTTATTGCCAGAACAATATGGTTTCAGGGCAAGAGTAGATGCAAAGATGGCCATAAGACGGGTGTATTTCCATATAACCGACTTTAAGCGGACAAAAAATGGTCATATTTACGATGTGGATTTTAGAGAGGAGTATCAAGATGCCTAATCAAAATTCTATCAGTGCCAATTTCCACGATCTGGATGAGAGAAAATAGGCTGAATCATACTTCAAAGGATAATTTCCCAAAACCACATTCTCATTTTTCGACTACGACTTTAATAAAATTTATTTTTAATTATGACAAGGAGTGTTTATGCGAAAAAATCACCGGCTTTATTTAGAGTTTTTTGATCATGGTTCCGACGAGGACTATTCTTCCGAGGAGCTCAAAAGAATCGAGGAAAGGAAGCAGCAAATTTATCGGCTTCTAAGCGATCGCTCTCTCTTTCCTCAGACAGCTTCTGCGCGCGTCAAATTTGCAATGGGTGTTGCCAACTTACTGCTTGGATACTTCGGCCTCCCTTCGAAAACATACCCAATTCAAGTGAATACCAAGGGGCCGGCTGGTTTTGCCAGATATTTATGGACTGCATTAATGGTATTTGGAAAACACCATCCGGATGGGGCATTTGGCCATGAGGCAATAGTGATCAGCGGAAGCTCAGAACGCTATCCTGAGGAAGAATTAGGGGGATTTTGGTCAACTTTTTCCGCAAAATCACTCTATGAAACGGTATTTAAACATTATCTCACTCAAGAGATGCTCGTCCTGACGGAAAATCCTGAGTTATTTGAAGGCGTTTCCAGCGAGCAATATAAAACAGTGGATGAACAAATAACAGCTGGCAAAGAAAAAATAGCCAAAGAGTTGGATAAAGAAAAGGAAAAACAGCAGCACATTGAAACACTCCTCAATAACCCTCTGCTTTTCCCCAAAACACCTTCTGCGCGTGTCAAATTTGCAATGGCTATCGCCAATCTTTACCTTGTAAATAAGGAGCCTCCCTCAGAAGAACACCCCATTGTTATAGAAATTAGAAATACAGGGGAAACATCAAAAATTGTAAGGTATTTATGGACTGCGTTCATGGTGTTTGGAAAAAACCATCCCCATGCCCCCTTTAATCATAAAGCAATCGTCGTACATGACTGTACGTTCTCAGAAGATAAAGAGCTTGGTGGGTTTTGGTCAACCTTTTCGAAAGTGTCGCTTTACGAAACAGAGTTTAAGCACCACCTCCACCCAAGCATGCTAGTACTCAGTGAAAACCCCGAATTATTTGAAGGCATTTCCAATGAAGTGTATAGAACCATCGCTGAACAAATTAGGGCAAAAGAGGAAGGCCCGTTTAAAAGTCTAGCCCAAATGCAAGCAGAGGCAAGCACCCATGAAGTGCCGCAAAATAAGGGGCTAACTCAAGCGTCGAAAATGCAAAAAGCCCTTTGTGATAAACCATCCAGTGCCAAGACGAGTTCATCAACACCATCTATCCCATCAAGTGCATCGGATAAAGAAACCGAGCAAAGCGCTTTAGAGTTAGCCCAATTAACCGAAGAAAATAAGCCAGGCGATTTTAAACAGGTATTTTCCTCTTATCTTCATGCAGCACGCTCTGGGCATAGCGAAGCCTTGGTGTCACTGGAAAGGCTTGCCCAAGAAGCGAACAAAGACCAGCAATTAGCTCTTAGCCAATTATATGGCTCTTTTTTTCACAACGATGAAAAGGCGGCCTACTGGCGCCAAAAAGCGACCGAAATCGCACAACCTTCATTCGATATTCAATTTAATTAAGCAGGAATAATGAGATGAGAGATTTATATGAAGTTCTTGGTGTTCCCAAGGAAGCCACCCCGAATGAAATAAAAAATGCCTATCGAAAACTCTCTTTACAGGCGCATCCTGATAGAGGGGGAAGTACTGAACGCATGCAACACCTAAATGCTGCCTATGAAGTACTCTCTGATCCAACTAAAAGACGGCATTTTGATGCAAGTTTGGATGCAGCAAGAGAAGCAGACGTGGATGAGGAGTCCGCTGTCGATATTGTGGGGCATTTAAGGGAAGGCAAAACAATCCCCTATTCCTTTTCATTTAGGGCAGCGCACACAGAATTCCTCAAACAATGCCAGCATACCCCTTTATCGCCCCGAGAAAAAGAAAAGAAACCTTTTAGCTCAACTCATTATTCGTTTTCAGGCATGAACTATGCCCATATTTTTGATTTGCTGCACGCAAAAAGGGATTATTCCCAACTTGAAGCGGCAACCGTTCCAAAGGAAGCCTTAACGGTACAACTGGCCGTAAAAATACTCATGGATTTTTTATCAGGGCGCTATTATGGCCCTGCTTTAACAAAGCTTATTGATTATTTATCGCAACAGGTACCCAAAACGGGCCAGCAGGTTTCAATAGACACTTTTTATCAAGGTGTTTTTGAAATCATTGCTTTGGCAGAAAAGCCTGCTAAAGAACACCAGTCCCTGATTTCAGCCATGCAAAAACTCTCTGATTTTGCTAAACGAGCACCGGATGGGCTCCTGCCAATCCTAATCCCGCTTTTTTATGATAGCCATTTCAGAAACTTATTTGCCTATACCCTGACGTTATCGTGGCATTCTGATGAGGGCAAGCTAGAGCCTGGTCTGTTCCAACAATTTGACGGGTATGAAGAAACAAAAAACCTTCTTCTGGTGTTAAAAGAGCGCCTATCAACTAGCAGTGAAATAAAGGAATTAACGGAATTAATCCGTTATGTCAAATTGCTTTTCTTGTTTGAAAAAGACAAGCACCGGAGGGAAGCTGAGGAAAAAGAGGCAGACGCTTACCGAGAAAGTGCTTTTCACTGTCTTGATTGGATCCCTGCGTTACTTGATAAATGTAACCGGGAAGTGCTTGCCAATGTTTTTTTGCAAGTGGGTTTCCAATTGCAACGGGCAGCCAGTGTTTCAGAGTCCCCTACCGAGCAAATGGCTGATGAGCAACTCGCTTTAAAACTCTATTTAACCGCAGTAGGCATTGCGCCCCATTGCACGCCCAATGTGGAAATTTATATCAATACTGCAGTTATAAAAGGCCTGTCATCGTTCACTTATCAAAACAAAGTCTTGCAAGAGATTCTTCCTGTCTTGAAGGAAAGAACCTTAAACCTTGTGGACGTTTTTCCTTTTCTTGAGAGTCCAAAATCAAATATCACGCTGGTAAAAGAAGAACATAAAACCCTACACTTGATGCGCCGCCTGCTTAAAACCATGGTTGCCATTTACGACCATAATAAATCCCATGCACCAGCCATTCCTCTCGGCCATGATTCGGTCACCATTTTGTATCAAGCGTATGAAGCGTGTTTAAAAAACTGGTACCAGGAGGAATATGATCCGGTTTTGGAAAACCAGTTTCGGGTCGAATTGATGGAAGAATTATTGTTCGATAATGGCTGGACTTTTTTAGACGTCGAACAACGGCTGACTTCACCCTGGATTATGGTCGATAGAAACAAGGACGGCTGGCTCAATCCAACACGCACCTTGCCGTTTCCTAAGGATGAGGAAGTGACCATTTATCGGGCCATTAATGGGGCAAAAATCAATTATAAGACCGGTGAGATTGAGTTTTATTTAACGCCCTGGAGTCAAGACAGGCCTAGTTATGAGCGATTATTTACCTTATATGACTTTCAGGAGATGCTGGAAAAAAACCTGCAAGGGGCTATTTTTAGCCTCGACCCGGCGGATGCCAATAAACCTTATCATCCGTTTAACAAAATGCGCTATGCACCAAACCAACTTTTAGAAACTGAATTATTCAATACCATGTTGATGACGGATTATATCCTTAAATTCCTGACAACAGACCAGGAAGTCCAAGGTTATTATCCCTTTGCCCAACGGCCAGTTGACGACATGATTCAGCATTTGCCTGGGTATTTGCGCAAAATAATCAAAGATTTTCAAAGTACGCAGCATTCAGGCCAGCTCCATCGTTTTTGGATTGAGGCAGAAGAGTTGAATCTCTTTGTTGATGAGCAAGGTCAGGATGAAAATAAAACCACTCGAATTGGCGTTGATACGGTTAAGATGGTGGTTAAAAAGCACCGTATGGAAAGGGACATTAATGGTGAACTTCATGATGTTTTGGATGATGAAGAAGGATGGCCCATTTATGTGCTAACTCCTCAACAATTTCAGGAGCTATCACAAGGGAAACGAACCATTATAGGCCATGCCATGATTTTTATTCATGCAGAGGCCAAGTTGTATTATTGGGAAAACCAGGAGGTTGTAAAATCGTTTTTCCCAACACGAGAATATCGCGATACTTTAATCCGGCTATATACCCAACCACGAGATGGGGATGGAAAGGTCATTGCCAATAGCAGCAATATGCCCTTGATTTACAAAGTGACTACGGAAATGGCCCAGCATGCGGGCATGCCTAATCGTTACTCACCCGAATTTATCTTTGCCCATAAATTTACAACCCATTACGATGAGTTTGCCCAATACTTACCTGAATTTGGCCGCTTAAGGGAGCTGAGCAGGATATCTGCCTTGATTCGTTATTTAAGTGGTATCCGCCAAGCGAATAAAGAATCAATCCAAGCTTTAAATGCCTTGCTTGGGATCTCTTTTGCATACAATTATTTTACATTACATGCCTATAAGGTGTATCAGCAAGAGCAGGACAGAGTGCTTCAACACACGATGTCTACCTTTAAAAAATGGCGTGAACAAATTCCTAAAGCAGTCTTAAGTACCATGAGTCAAGAGGACAAGTGGAAGCTTACTGATAAGATGTCTTCCCACTTTCCACATAGCCCTTATGCTGATATCGAGATGGCTTTTGAGCATGGGGATGATAAGGCTGTTGACCGTATAGCTGCTGAAGAATCCAAGCATCTTTTTCATGAGCAAAGGGAAAAGGATTTAAAGCTAGCTTGGGGTTTTTTTAACGCCCATTTCAGCGATGAAGAAGAACAAAACAAAGAGGTGACTAAAGAGTGTTTATGGGTTCCTGCGAGTGTCCGCCATGAAGTGCATAAAGAGGACTCTAGAGGGACCAACCGTTATTCATTTTTTGTTTATGGTGGGGTCAATGTCCAACCTCGGATTAATGTGGTCCAGGGCGGCAATAGGCCGCTCGGTGGTAATCCAGTTAATGGGGGTTCTTTTAACCGTAATGCGGTTACAAAAGGGTTTCAAGACCATCATATTGCTAGTAATACCAATAGCCATACAAAAAACCATCAAGCTTTTGCTTTAGCAGGCATCAATATTAATTCGCGCGCTAATAAGATATACTTACCTACCGATCCTTCTCTGCATAAAACGCGCTCCATTCACCAGGGCCGGCATACTAATAGCTACAGTGTAAAAGTGGCTCGACGCTTGGATACAGTGGTAGAGCAAGGGAGAGCTCAAGGGTGGACCCAACAGCAATATCGGGCAGAAACAAGAAAAGTGTTATCTGCATTACGCCAGGAATTACGAGCAGGTAATATTGGCTTGAACAAGAATCTTAGACCCGAGGCCACCAAGTGGTAGGAGGAATAAAACATGATTTATTTATGGAATCCTTCCGATAATATTTTAAACAAAGAAATTGGAGAATATGATACGGACTGTTCGCCCGATCGCTTTTTATTAAAAGCAGGTCGTAAGCTCGAGCCAGAGGAGTTTAGCGCTGTGCCGGTAGTAAATTTTGAAATTCCTAAAGCACGGGCATTAAAGTTTGATTGCTTAGATAACAATGCGATGGTTCCGCTAATTAACGAGAGAGTTCAAGACATCTTGGAAGAAATCGCTCCTAATGAAGTGCAATTTTTTCCAGCAAGGATTATATGTGTCGATGGGGAGTTAGAAGGGTATTCTTTTTTAAATGTAACAGTCGAAATAGAGGGAATTGATAAAGAAAAAACGGTTTATGACCGCTCCGGTTATGGTTTCCATTACTTAACTTATAAGAAAGGATGCATGGGAGCGCACCCTTTAGCCCGCGACAAAGAATACCACAGTAATTTATTAGTCAGTGAAAAATTAAAAATTATCTTTGATAAAGAAAAAATAAAGGGGGTTTGGCTGGTGCGTCCAGAAGAATATTACCCCTAATGCAGCTTTCGGCCGAAATCATCACTGATTGCGGATGGCATTAGTTGCCTAATTCCTCTACTTATGGTTTCAGTTAAAAAGGGGGAGATTACCTGGGGTTTGTCCCGCTATATTTATAACCATCTTTAATAGGTGCTCTGGTACTTCGGCGGCTATCATTACACGAATGCCATTTGGTAGTAAGAGTTGAAGTGAATTAACTGACAATGGAGCCTTCTCTACCTTAGGCTTAATCGAGACAAACCCAATCGGTGATGTGATCTTTAAATAAATATACCGATAGTACGAAAAAATCGATAACTTTATTCCATGGGCTTCACAATACTCAGGCTGGCTTAACCCGCTTTCTTTCCAGCTTTGTATGTGGTCATTCCAAAACGAATGCTTCTTATTAACCGTGGATACCATAAAAAAAAATTTAATAAATAGAATTGACAATTAGAACCTGGATTATTCATTTTTATTTAACCATTCCTTTACAGCAATTTGTGTCTCTGTAATGACCTGAATTGCTTGATAATATAAGGGTTTGAACAGTGTGGTTGCTCCCGTTTTACAATAGCGTTCGAGATACTGACAGGCATATTTCATACGAACTGTACTAATATATTCCGCACCACCTTTAAGTTTATGTGCTATTTTTTCTACTAAAGCAAAATCCTTTTCGGTGAAGGCTTGTTTCATTCTTTTTAATTCATTTGCCGTATCCTCTAATGACAGTTGCAGCAATTCGATATAGGTTGATTTAGATGTATAAGTTTTAAGCCCTAATTCAAAATCGAGCAAAGCAAATTGGTTAAGCTGAAATAATTCCTCGTCTGTATCAGGTAAATCACGACGAACAGTAGGCACATTGGTATCTTGTGGAACATTTTCTTCAAGAATGAAAGCCTTAATCATATCCGCTGCATGAGCGTGAGTAAGAGGTTTAGTAAGAACTGTATCCATGCCAGCTCGTATACATCGTTCTTTATTTTCTTCGCTGCCATGAGCGGTAAGAGCCACAATAGGTGTGTAATGTGATGCTAACTGGTTGCTTCGGATATGGTTTGTCACTTCATAGCCATCCATTCCTGCCCCTAATCCAATGTCCATGAAAATTAAATTGTATGTATTAGAAGAGAAGAGATTAAGTGCTTCTTGTCCATCAGAAGCAATATCAACAATACAGTCCAATGCTGACAGAATCTTTTGAGCAACAAGTTGAGCTATTTTATTATCTTCAACAATGAGAATGCGTGGTTTATTTGAACTGGAATGTTCACCTATTTTGTTTATTGGTAATTGTCGAACTGTAATAGGTTGTAAATAGGGCTGCTCTATTTCAGCTTCACCAATGGTATCTATACCATAAGCATCATCTAATAGCGGCAATTGCAGAGGAAGCAAACAAGTAAAACATGTACCCTTATTAGGTTCACTCTCTACATAAATTTCACCATCTAATTCATCAATAAATTGTTTAACAATATACAAGCCAAGTCCCGCGCCTTTATAAATACCTTGGTAAGAAGGAGTTAGTCTTTTAAATTGTAGATAGATCTCTTGCTGTTTATCTTTTGGCATACCAATGCCGGTATCTATTACTGTTGCTTTAATAATTATCTGTCTATTTTTTCGTTTAGCCATATCTACATTTACAGCCACTTTCCCCTTATCGGTAAAATTTAATGCATTCCCAATTAATTCAAGAATGATACGATGTAATCTGATTTTATCTCCTATTACATAAGAGGGGAGTTTAGGATCAATAGTAAGTGTTAATTCCAAATCTTTTTGATGTGCTTTAGCTAAGTAAAGATCAATTATTTTTTCAAAGGTTGCTTTCAAGTCAAATTTCTTTTTTAACATAGGTATTTCACCGGAACTAACACGTACGGCTTCGAGAATTTCATCCAAGAAATCCCTAAGGGCATTACTTGAGGCAAGTAAGTTTTCTGCATATTCTTTTATACGTGAATCCTGCGCTTCAGATTTAAGTAGTTCTGCGAAACCAACGATACCTGAAAGTGGTGTGCGAATGTCGTGGCGCATATTTGCAAGGAATTCAGTTTTAGCATGATTAGCAGCCTCGGCGGCGTCTCTTGCTTCACGCAATGAAATTTCTAATTTTTTTTGCTCGGTTATATCTACAGAAATACCTACAATGCCCACTATTTCATTAGCATTATTTTTTAATGGAACTTTTTTGGAAAGATAGTATTGAGTTTCACCATTAGGGTTTTGGTAAGTTTCCTCTGCCGATAAAGAGATCCCTTCTTTTAGAATTTTATTATTATTTAATATTAATGTATGCGCATTTTCTTTTGTTTGAAAACTTGAAACGGGAAAACCGATTACTTCATTGCTATTTTTTAACCCAAAATCTTTGGCTTGATTTTGGTTGCAACCTAAAAAACGATTTTCTTTGTCAAGCCAATAGATATGCTCAGGGAGATTATCTATTATATTATTAAGGGTAAGTTCAGTTTGATCAATTTTTTGAACCAAACTTCCTATGCGTTCTGCCTCGTTAGATAAATCAAACGAGATTCCAATCAAACCCATTAAATCATTGCTTTGAAAAATAGGTATCTTGTATGATTTGAAGTGAGTCAATGTGCCATTTTGCCTATACCCTGGCTCATAAAACTCTAAGGGTTTTTTTTCAGTGAGGACTTGCTTATTGTTTTTTTCAAGGATCTCGACTACAGAAGGGTGTTTTTTAAGAGTTGGAATATCATAATTAGTTTTGCCAACTATATCTCTAATATCATTAAGGCCAAAATCTTGTGCTTGCATTTCATTACATGATTGATATCGTCCATGAACATCAATCATGTAAAGATGTACAGGAAATAATGAAAAAAACTGCTCTAAATTCCAAAAGTTTTTCTTCATTTTTCGAATTATGCCAGTTCATGTTTAATCTCATTATAGCTAATGTTTTTAAATTTGATTGAAACCGCCTGCATTAGTTTGCTGTTTACTTTTGAGATGACTGCTTGATAGACATAATCTAAGGCTTTATTCCGCTGGCTTGGATAAATTTCATATTCAAACTCTTCATCTGCCAAAAGCAACATAACAGCACATTCTTCTAATAAATAATCTCTGCTTAAATTAAATGCTGTTTGGCTGTCAACTAATAATCGTTCGGGATTTCTAGTGATAAATTCATTTACAGTATCAAGTATACTACTTTTAAATGACGAATCATTTAAATACAAATCTGAGATAACCCTTTGTTTATAATTAAAATCTGGGTGATAAAGCCATTCATCCCACCTTGAGATATGATAGGGAACGGTCAAAGCTTTTATGTACATATTATTGCGCTCTATCCACTCACTACCAAGCTGAACTGATATATCGTGGAGTTCCTCTATGCTAAGAGGAGATGTTATTTTCATAGTATGTCTTTGCAAGCTGTCACAGACCATAATCCGTATAAATGAAAACTGCTTATTTGCAGCGATCAGAGTAGACAATAATTTATCGCCCTCATGATTGGGTTGACCTACACTGATAGTAATAATTGTTTTTGAACCATGAGTTAAATTATGTTTTGATTTTAAAATCGCTTTTTTAGTCAAATTATGATGCATATCTTCTTCCTTGGGTTGTGTTTACAAAGCATGAATTTTATCAAAAAACACCAAATTGAGCAAAAACCGATAAGTATAGGTGGTTTTTTAGGTGTTGTAATAGATAATGAGCATAGTCACTAACCCGCGGGGATGAGGCTTTGAATTGTTTATAAATTGTAATGAATCATGATAACATTTCTTCGTTTTTGGGTAATTAAGGCTTTTTGTTTTTGTACTAGCATAATACTAAAAGCAATGACTACAATTTCTACTGGTCGAACCACCATAATAAAATGTTTTATATGGGATGCGCAGCTGTGTACTATTTGAAATTATCACCTTTTATTATTTCTGCCTAAATTTCCAAGCTCATGTAAAACCATTTCGATGAATTAAATAAAAATATTAGTTGTGGATTGGAAAAAAATTTCCTTATTTTATTTGATAAAATTTTATTGACGGTTCCATTAATTCCTATTCGAGATTTCGGCGGAAAAGCTTCAAAGTCTCTTATTATAAAATAATATAAATTTCTGAAATCGGTCACCTCTAGGATGCTCTAACTCATTTTATCTTTTTTTTAAAAATCTCTTCACGATTTACCGAGATAGCTTGTGGCGCATCGACTCCAATGGAGATTCCACTAAATCCTTTGTTTGGATAGGCAATAATTACTATTTTTTTATTGTCTTTTTTGAGAATTAATTTTTCTTGAAAATTGATAGTGATAAGATCCATTACATCTCCTTTATTTTTCCATTAAGTAAAACGATTAATTAAAATCCCGTGCATATTACTTTAAAGAAAAAAGAAAATAAAGACTCGAAATTTGTCGCTTGTTCAATCAAATTGTAGATCACGAAGTAAGTTAGCCAAAATGAAAGATTAGAACTGAAGAGAGCTTATTTCGGTTGATTTAATCATTGATTTCAGAATTTATTTGATGACTAACTGTAACATATCGTGTGTCAGACAGCTTGTCGCAGAACGGCGAGCTATCTGATTCCAATGATTACAGGAGACATTTATATGGCCATTCCTGAAAAAATCTTGGTTAATTAGTTTAATGTAGGGCCGATATTGGAATCCTCGCGATCGTGTGCTTCGATGATTGCTTTGGCTTCTTTTAACAGATTGGTCAACTGTATGATTTGTTGCTCTGCTTTTTTTAATTGTTCATTCCTTGTTTCCAAACTTTTTCTAAGCTCAACATTATGACTTTTCATTTTATTAAACAAATCAAAAATCTTATCTGTACCCTCAGCACCTCCCCATCTTTCTTGCTTGACCTGCTTTAAGCTTATTAATTCCTCTTCAATTTTGTTAACAGCTTGAGTAAACCTCTGTTTAAGCGCCTCATACTCTTCAGTTATTTTTGTGAGCTGGTCTGTTTTTTGTTTTAGTTCAGCAGTCAATTGATTAACTGTCGGTTCTTCTAGCAAAAATTTAGAAATATTCTCATTTGCATCTTCAGCCATAACTGTCAATCCGTCCAATCTTTCGATAGCATTGGCCATTTTATTATTGTTTTCATCGAAATCCTTCATAATATTATCTGTAGCCTCCTTCACACGTTTATAGGTTGATGTAAGAGACCGTTCTCGTTGCTGCTCACGGAATCGAGTTTCTTTATCTATTAGGTCATATTTTAAATTGGTGTTCTTATGCCCTATATAGTCATTGAAAAGATAAGAAATAGTAGCATAACATACGAGGATTATTATAGGTAAAGCGATAGCCCAAACAATTGAGAACATTAAGCCTACGAAAGAAAAAACAAGAACGATACTTAAACCAATCAATCCTTTTTTCCACCATTTAAGTGCTGAGAATTTTCTCGCGGCTTTGCCAAATAGGCTTTGCTCTGAAAGTAATTGTTTTTTTGATAAATCTGAATCTGAGGGATTTTCCTCATCAAAGCTAAAATGCTCGTTCACTTGGCTGATTGTTTCTGAGGGTCGTACCGCTGAATAGGTGTCTACAATGAGAGATAATGTGGAATCCTTTCTTTGTTGAGTCATCATTGAATTCCTCTAAAAATCAAAAAATTTTCGAATAATGCTTTATTCATTATGCAATAACCCCTTTACTTGGTATTTTAAGTTTCATACTTAATGAGTTGTTTTTAGAGTCTATTGGCTAATTGCAGGTGTAAAGAGTAAAAAACAAAATAAGTGATTTGCCATTTTATGATAATTATTTAAAGTATGTTTGAAGTCTTTTTCACTATTAAAGCAGCCTGCAAGGTGCAGTAATTTTAAAATCGCAACTAAACGGTCATAGCATTCTAAAAAATAGGCAAGCAGTGGACTTAACTCATTCTCGAGAATCATTTTTTTTCGAAACTGTCCTATAAAATGGATGGGTTTATTGTGAAAAAGGGCTTTTTGCTGCAGCAGTTCCTTAAATCGTGTTGTTTCAGCAATAAAATGATCAGTGAGTTCGGTTATTTTACCTTTAAACTCCTTAAGAAGAAGAGTTGCCTGTTCATTATTCTGCTGTGAAGTATTCATTAACCGATTGATTCGATGTTGAATCGCAGGTATCAAGTATCGCTTGTCTTTTACTTTTCTAACAAAACAGTAATGAACTTCGCGAGTTATTAAAGTTAACTCAAGGTTAGCTTTCATGAAAGTCTCCAGGAGGGGTTGAGGGTAATTGATTGATGATTCTGATGGCAGTTTTGAGGTCTTTTGGGGCAAGTCCATCGTTTAATGGAAACGGAATTCTGATTTTATAAAGCTCACCACCATTGACTAAAACAAAAGCTTGTCCTTTGGGAAGGGACATGATGTCATCGACATTAACCATAGCAACAGGGGTTGTTTGTAGGCGATCTTCATTGGTAGTACTAAAATAAATCCCCTCATCACCATGTGGGGTGTCATTAACCATCGAGACTTGAGTATTTGTTATGATATCTACAGTGGGTAGAGACTTTACTAGAAGGTGAGCGGTTTCTTCATTTTTTACTCTTAGCATAATTAGGGTATTTAAATTCCCCTCTGTGACTTCCGCTTTGGCACGTGTTCCTAAAGCAACCTCTAAGTCTTGTTTGGTTTGCGCGTAGGCGGTGACCTGAAAGCCGGCACCTCCTGCTTTGTTTAAGACTTTGACGAAAGAGTCTTGGATAATTTCTGAAAGCTCATCGCAATGAAGATTAAGTCGGTAATTAGTAGGATTTTCTTTGTACAGTTTACCTGCAGTGGAGACTAGGTCGGATAAAAATGCCTTACCAACGGCTTGCGCCACGTTGCAATTAGTTAAACTATCTAAGCCTAAATAAAAAACTTTCTTTTCTTTGATGACCCGCATTAATTCAATTTCATTCGTCGTTTTAGGAAAAGAAAAAATGGATGAAGCGTTGCTTTTATTAATTTCCGATAGCACCGGTCCGATGCTTGCGGTAATTTTGTCATAATAGTGTTTATCCATGATGGCCGCATCGTATAAGTCGATGATAATTTGGTCTTGCAAACTTTCCATGCTTCCTGTGGCAATGGTTTTGTAGATGTAATCTTTCAAATAATGAATGACGGCTTTAGTTCTATCCATCGGTTCTGGCGTTTTGCCGAATTTATCAATGCGGCAATTGTTATTGGCTATGACTTGCTCAATCTTCGATTGATAATCAGGAAACCGTGAAGGCATAATGCAATCCGCATAGCTCATCAGTAACTGGTCAAGGCGAGTTATGTAGAAAGCAATGGATTTGTAGGTGATGGGCTGATTCATTTCTTCAAGACAGATTGCGACGATATTGGCGTATTTCCAAGCGAACGCAGCAAATTGCTTTCCTTCCCCAACAGCCGCAATGGCATCGGTAATACGTGTTGCAACTTCACTAATCTGGTCATAGTTTTGCAAGGGATTGTAGTGTGCCGATAGTTCAGGAAAACCCAAATGCACCACTCGAAAATCATCAAGGCGATTAGCCGCCTTACAGGCAGAATACATATCACGAACGAGTTCTAAATCACCTTTGGGGTCAACCACAATGACAGCATCCCCTGAGCGAATATCTTGATTTATGAGAATACTGGCAAGTCGTGTTTTGCCGACACGTGTTGTACCAACCACAAAGGTATGGCCTGCTCGCACTTCTTGAGGGATAAAAACAGGTTTATCTTTTCCACCTAATCCGTGTAAGTAGGGGCTACCACCAACGTGTGATGGCGGTCTAAATGGGTTGAGTTGATAAGGGGAATTCAATCGCTTAGCTAAAAAATGGTGTTCATGATGTTGGCAAAAACTTTGAATAAACGCATAAAGCCTACCTTTTTGTAAGAAGGATTCATTTTTAATTTGCTTAATTTGATGCAAGCGTTGCGTGTGGTGAGGCAGCCAGCGAAATCCCCTACCTAGGAAAAGCCATTTCGATGAAAGAGGAATTTGTGTGGTAGACAGGGCATAAAAGGGCATCGCCACTAAACGTCTGTGGTATCGTTTGACGCGTAAGCCCTGAAGTCCCCGCATAAAAGTTAAAAATAGAAGAATACTCGTTGTAAAATAAGCCATAGGTGGAGTTAATAAAAACAAGTGCGGCTTGCTCGCAGTAAGCAGGGCTAGAAGTCCACAAACGACACTGGTGTAAAACTCGGTAGGCTCGCGTAGAAGATTTTCTACGGGATAATCAGCCATTATTATTTCCAGAAATTGAGTAGTTCATGAAGCACTACGGCAACTAAAAGATAATTGCGTGCCAACAAAATTTTTTTGATTTGTTCAGGCGTGGGAATTTCGTTAACCGCTGTGATACGCCATTGAACAGTGTATGGCCATAAGTAGTACAGAACAGCATAAATATTTGCTCGAAATAGAAGCCAGAAAACCGTTTGAGACTTTAAAAAGTGTTCTAATTGCTTAAATGGCTCATTGAGATTAATGTACTGGGAGAGAAGGACGATAAGCCAAACTAGCAGAACAATTGGAATGAACGTTACAATGAAAAAGCGCAAAAATTTAATAAACATGGGTATTCTTCCGATGACTAAAAGGAAAATGGTGTGGGTAGTTACTAAAAAAAGCGTGTCTGTGTTTTGGCGATTGGTAATTGTTGTTTTGGAAGTAGTGATCGCTTTTGCTTCTGATGAGAGACCTAAAGCTCGGTTTGTGGCTATAAAAGCACGACGATTGCGTGAGAGTGGCTCTATAACAGGTGCTGAATGCGCCAAACATATTCGTGGTGATACATAATGTGTTTTTCATTTTAGTTTCCTTTCCTTGCTATTTTTGCTCCTTGGTTTAGAACAGTTATTCCTGAATGGGCTAGTTGATCGCTTTGTTGACCTGCTTCATCAATCAAATTAATCAAACCTGCTCCTGCTTCTCCTCCAAAATGATAAGAGAGTCGAAGCAGCACCATCGGGGCAATAAAATAAAACATCACTGCCATATTGCGCATAGCAGCAACCACATCATTATTACCAAGTGGGTCTAACACACTTCGTTCTACAAACCCAACTAAATGCCAGAGGTATTGCAAGAAAATCGTCATCATGAATAAACCACATAAGCTACCTAAAGCTTTCGGACTATAGCCACTTAAGGAAAGAATTAAGGGAGTTAGGATGATGAGAAAGAAATAAAGAAAGGCTTGCATGACGGGTAGGGTTTGCATAATGGCCTCGCGTTTTAAAGGGGTTGAGGTCCATGATTTAGCCCATTGACCTAAATTGACTAGTCCATGTGAGAGGGCTCCAGAAACTGCACTATTGGTATTATCCATTAAATTTCGCATGCTATGGGTCTGCAAATCTTTATTATCATTAAGAAGCATTTTGGCAACGTAATCTTCGGAAGAAAGTTGCGAATCCCAAGCTTTGGGATGGTTTTCTTTAAAAGTACGAACTCTATCTAAGACGGCATAATAATTAAGATGCTCATCAAAAAGGCTTGCATTATTTGCAATGCTAACTAAATCATGGCGAAGTTTTGTCCACCATGCATTGCACGTGGGATACCCTTCATTAGGTAAATGCTTTGCTTCAATGTCACCTCGGTCAGAGGCGTCTTTTAAATTGTTATTGGGTGCTTCAGTAAAATTAAATCCTGTCACTGGTGAGCGTGCGTGTAGGTTGTCGTAATAAAGGGTTTGATATACTTTTGACCCCATCCAATTTAAATCATCCTCTCCACCATAATCCTTAAGTAGTTTATCGACTTGTTCTTTATCGTGCGCTTCGCTTCCATAGCGGTTGCGTGCTTCTAAAAAACATTGACGATGAAAATTTAAGGCAGACTCACGCACTGCCATAGGTAGATAAATAGAGACTAAATCCCCCTCAATGGCTTGCAAACTATCGGTGCAACCTGTCACTTTCATTAAGCCGTAGGTAAGACTGGAAAAGTAATTTTGAAGGAGCGCAAATCCAATGGGCATTTTCACCTTCGTCGTCAAGAGATCAGCAAAGGCTTCATCATAAGTAGTGCCGGAATTTTTAAGCGTTGAGGCTTTAATTTCCCCTGTATTTTTGGTCATTTCACAAAGCGGCTTAAAATTCAGTGCCTGTGCTTCAAGGGGAACACACGGATAAACAAAAAAAGCACAAATTAAAAAGGTGATTGTTAACTCATATAAAAAATTATTTAAAGCATATTCAGCGGCATGATGAGCTGAGGCAGTGGGGGCTAAGGCGTGCTTTAAAAAACGATAAGCAACCATCAAAAAGCCTAAGTAAAGAAGACCTGTTTGCCATAAAGCATTAAACAGGATGTTATAGTATTGCCAACCTAAATAGGTGGTATAAAGCGAAAGTGGGCTAAATACAACCATGGTATTAGGCTCCGTTCGCGTTGGGTTTTACATAAATTGCGCCATTTTTCACAGGCACTTGGACTGTTGTCTCATTCGGTTGTGCTCTATCAATGGCCTGCTTTTTCATGTCCATGATGAGCTTTAAAGTATCAGTAAGCATTTTCTTTCTTACCTCACTTTCAAAACTTAACGAGTGAACTTCTTCATCTAATTTTTTAAGCGCAAAATGCACCATGCCAAGAGCAGGTTTTAAATTTTGTACTTCTTGAACTTGGCCGCCTGCTTGTAAGATTTTGCGCATCATTAATGCTTTGTCGAGCATATTTTGCACGGCAACTTCTTCTGCGAGTTTGGAGACCGTGAGGATTTGTTCTTCACGCTCCATATGCTGAAGGGTGGTGATGATTTCATCGGTCACCATGAGATTTGAAGCGCTCACTGGTTTTAACTTTTCTTCGGTTAGCGGCCATTGTTTATCGACTAATTGCCAAAGGGCTTTAGCGACATTTTGGGTGCAGGTATTGGAGCTATCACAGCTTTGGAGTAGGGCTGATAAACCAATACCGGCTTTGGTATCGTGATTGCTAGATTTCGTACTCTCATCGTTGGCACTGACATGAATATCACCTAACACTTTGACTGCCCAATCGGCAGCGATGAGGGGTGAGGCCCAAGTTTGAGTCATTGGCGTCTGTGCATCGGATGGTTGTTCATTATTTAAAGGTGCACGCTGTAGTAGCACGTTGTAGCCTGCAATCACCACATCATTGATGACTCTAATCGGACGCTGGTATTTTCCACCTGCATTACCCTGGTGGTGGCCTATCCAAGGTAGCCCATACTCATCGCGTTTTTGTGCCAGAGTCTTTGACACCTGCATGACATCCACGTTACTCGTTTTAGCTCGTTTTGCCGCGTCAAGCCAGCCTTGGCTATCGGAGACAGAAAGCATGTTTTCAATTGGCGATTGGCCAGCTTCTAACGCTAATTTCACATCCTGGCAATCTTTAACCCGCACGGTAAATTCATTCATAGCCGCTGCTGCGGTGTTTTGTAAAACGTTATAAAGCCCCGGCATGGATTGCTGCAGCTTATAGAGGGGATAGCCAATGACTGAGCCTTTCAAATTCTCAATAATGCCGCCAGGGATGTTAACCACAGAGGATTTTAAATCTTGAAAAGTATTGCTGATTGATACCACGGGATTAAAGCCATTGCAGCTAAACCCTAATCGACTATCGACATTACCACCAATCGTAATGGTTTGGTCTTTGTTGATAGGAGGAATGTACAAATTGGAGGTGCCACCTAATTTGTAGTAATAATCGGATTGATTGGGTAGAAAGGAACCTGCTAATAGTGCTGGAGAAAAAGCATTGATAAGCATTAAGGAGAAGTAAATTTTTTTCATGAGCGTTTCTCTTAGCGTTTTTGAGGACGACTGACTTTCGGAAAAGATAAGGGCAATATTAATTTGCCCTCATGTTGAACACAGCCACGGTATTTTCGCCAGACCACAAAGATATAATTGCCATTACCGAGTAGTTCATCTGTAATGCCTTCATCGTCAGCAGCAAAAGAGATGTTGCGATTTTTAGGATAAACTTCCTGCCAAATGACTTGTTTTTGTTGAGGGTCAAAAATGACATTGGCTACTACGCAATTTTTCCCGCAGGAATTCTTTGTACTTTGGGTGACATGGAGACTATTTTTATTGGTCACGATATCAGCAGCATGCAACGCCGCCACAACGGATGCGCGAAAGCGTGATGGATTGGATATCTGCATGATACGTGGGATTTCATTTCCCCACACTTGACCTTGTTTGCCGATCGTATGATTGATTAAGAGCTGTGGGTGAGTAGCCATGTAGGCAATTTCGGCGATTTCGGTACGATCTGAAATGGCATCAGCTTCACTTAAATAGTAAGGAAAGCCAAATTGTGTTTCAGGCTTATGCGACACCTCAGGAAGCCGATAAAACCCAGCAGGGCTCCCAATCACATTCACCACTCGTGTTCTTGCCTCATTGGTGTGCATTGTACTTATCTGCGCACTTGTATCACCGAAAGCTAAAGGAAACCCTGTGGCGAGTTGATACGTTTTTTGATAAAGAGCAATCGACGCTGGGTTTTCATAAAGCGCTTTCGCCTCAATCCATGGGTTTGATTCAGGATGATTGGCTACAGTAACAATTAAATCCGGTATAAATTGCTCTACAGCTGGAACTTCAATTAATTGAGGCGCAGGTTTTGTGACGGCCCAGGTGCAGCTGCCGATGATTTTATAATGGCTATTCTTAACTGTTTTGCTTAACACCTTAGTGGCAATGCCAAGCGTACTGATAGGATTGCGAGGGTTAATGCTTTCTTGGGCATGAACGCAAACGCAAATCAGTAGGCTTGCAGAAATTAACCTAGTCTTCATAAAAAGCCCTCGCATCAATAGCCTGCTGCGGTTTGTTTTCCAAGCGTTCGGCAAGAAGTTCAGCTGCTTTCAGGACATCGTGATCTTTCTCCAGCTGATTACGTTCAGCTTTTTCTGTTTTCTCATTCATGAGTAAGGCTAATAAGTAACGCGGTGGAATGACGCGAAATAAACCTTGGTAGCGTGAACCCAACAACACCGCCTCGGCATAAAGGCCTTTTGGGGAGTCAATATCACGGATTAAGGCTTCTTCTTGTGGGCTTAGCTGCTTAAAGCGCTTTACATCACTGATTTCTTTCTCATCAAGACCTAATAAAATCCATGTTTCAATGAGGGATAAAATTTTTGTGGCTTTTTCTGAATTCATGTCATTAACATTTTGCGTGATGGCCACTAACCAAAGCCCTAATTTTCTCGCTACTTTGGCAATTAGTAAGCAACTGGTTACCACACTAGGAATTTGAAATTGCAAATGCGATTCATCAATGAATAAAAAGGTAGGACGATTATCGTTTTGGGTGGCTTCCGCTATCGCTAAAATACGGGGAAGTAGAGAGACCATTACTAACGCAAGCTTACCTGGGTCGTCCTTAATTGCTGAAATGTCGATATGAAAAATATCGAAATCATCGAGAGGCTCTGTGGGCACATTAAAAAAACGTGCCTTGCTGCTGTTAATCACATAGCTTTTTAAACGGTCATGAAAATCTAAAAGACGGTCTTTTTTACGCGGGACCGTTTCGCGATTTAACCGGCGCGCAAAGGCAAGCACGACATGCTCTGTGAGCATTTGCGGCACGTTTTCCTTAAACGAGGTTAAAATGGCATCGTTTAACACTTCAATAAGCAGTGTTTCATCAGCAAGAGTAAATTGTTCTTCTTCCAATACGTTCGCTTCGGTAATCATGGTACGAAGTGCAAGGGCTAATTCAGCAAGATAATTGCGTGAGCTGTCATTGCAAGCGAGTTCAGCAGGATTTGCTTTTTCGGCGAGTCCTGATTGTAGTTCCATCATTTTTTTAGCAAGCGAGTTGGCTTCTTCTTCCGTTAGTTGCTCAGAAATTTCTGGAATGGCTTTATAGGCTTCACAGAAAGGATTTAAAGGAACGGCTTCCTCTTTTTTGTTACTTAAGAGTAATTGCTTAGTTTTTTTGCCATAAGCTTTCGCATGAATTAGCATGCGATCAAAAGAATTACCCATTTCAAAAAGCACAATACGAGCATCCTTTATTGCCATGAGCGAATTAATCATCCAGCCCGTGGCAACAGATTTGCCCCCGCCGGAATTAGCAAATAAGGCAAGATGAGAGTTTTGCGTGATAAAATCAGGATGAAGCACATCAAAGAGCACTGGCTCACCTAGACGATTAAAAAAGGTAAAACAGGGCAAATGTTTTGCCCCTTGGTTGCGGCCATAGACGGGTAAAAGGGCTGCCAGCTCAGAGGCGTACATTAAGCGGTCAAAGCGAAGGTGGGCTCGTGCAAACTGAGGAATAAAGTTAAATGGCAGTGCATTTAAATAGCTGTTTAAGGGGTGTAAATCGTAAGTTGAAGCGATTAGCGGCATTTTCGCCTCATTAAACAAGTCTTTTAATTCTTTTTCCATGCGATTAGCCTCACCTTCAGAATCGGCACGATAAAAAACCGCTTGATTGACCCAAAACAAGCGATTACCTATCGCTAATTCATCGCGTGCCGATTTAATGTCATTTTTGACTTGCTGCGGTTTTAAACTTGTGCCGACAATGCCTTTTTCTAATCGTCTTAGATGAGCATCAAGGCTTAAGTCATCACTAAACACCACCTGTAGGGTGTAAATTGCACCTTCAGGCAGTTTATCGATGAGTGCATAGCGGTGTTTGGGATTTGCTTGTGGTTTTTCTCGAGAAAACAAGCCAATTTCCGGAGCTTCCCTTAATCCATCCACATAGAGAATTCGATGATGAAGCCCATCAAAGAGAAACCCTTGTGCCTTGCTTTGAGCTTGTGTAAAAAAGACCGATTGACTTAAATTAAAATTGGCAGCGCGCTTAGCTTTTGGATAAGGAAATTGATGCAATAACGCATCCACATCACCTCCAGTGAGGGCGGGTTTAGGATTAAACCAGCGCACCCACCAGTAGTAATAATCCTTACCCGCTAAGCGCTTAAGCTCAAGGCCAGGCGATTTTAATTTACTTTCAATTTGGGTTAAAACTTCTTGATGTTCGATAAGGGCTTGTTCGCGCGAAGGCTTTGCACTGCGATAAAGTCGATAAAACAACACGCGTACGCGCCGTCTTCTACCCCGGTATGGAGAATCTGTTTTAGGGTCGATAAATAGACCTTTTGGGCGGGTCATTTTATAAAATAAATCGTTAAGCCTTTTTAAATAATCTTGCGTAAATGACGTTTCAGCAATTGCAGGTTCGATTGTCCGCTTAATGTGGTGCAATACGGGTTTTAAGCTGTAGTCATCATTGACATAGATCTGCATTATCCACGGGTCTTCTTTTTCTAAAGGTACTACGGAGGTAAATGTTTCCTTAATTTTTTGAAAGAGGGCACTTAAATATTCAGGGGAAGCTGCTTCTGTAGGAATACTGGCCAGTTCAAACCCTGAGCCCACACTAAGTCCATCGTTTAATAAAAACACATTGGTTTTATCGCAAAAATCGACAATAGCAAGGTGGTCAGGTAAGGAAAGCGTCATGTCTTGATAGCGTGCTTTTACTGCTTTTTCTGAAACGGCTTTGGGATTGGTTTCTCCCATAAGCCAATTGCCTAATTGTAAAATGCGCTGTTTCATGGCTGTCCTTAGTAAGATTCAGAAGCTAGGGCAAATTGGTTTTGCTTATAGAGAAAAAAAGCAGTGGTATAACCAGGCTTAATTAATTGTTCATCGCCAATGAGGGCTACATGCGGGAAAACATAGATTGGAATTTGCGGGTTATCTATGGGTTTAAATAATGCATTGATTTCATTGGCAGCCGTTTGCGTATAGCCGGCATAATCGACTTGCTGCAATAAAGGGTGTTTAACTGACCAATGCTCAGTCGGCTCATTCACACTCTGTTGATAAAGTTGGCCTACCGTTAATCCCCCTTCAGGAATGGCTTGGGCTGTCACTTTTGATGAAGTGCAAGCGGTGATGAGAAAAACAGGGCTAAAGGCTAAAATCATGACTAATTTGCGGTGCTTGACCATAATCTAATCGTCTCCCGTGAATGTCTTTATCTAATTGAATGGTCTTTGTTAAATGAAAGGAAAATTGCTGCGGTTTAAAACCGAAGGAAGAAGGGATACTCGCAGGGATAAACACCATGTCAAAGCTTCCTTGAATGCGCTTTTCAAGCCAATCGGCAGCTTTGATTGTGCTTTGTGATAGGCTGCCTCCTAAGCCGTAATTCACCATCGAGCCATTGGGTGTGCTCATGATACTGTTACCATTGGTGGTATAGCTCATTTGCCATTGTGAAAGGGCATTACCAAATCCTTTTACCCCTTCGGCTGCTACCATGGCAGCAAGCACACGAGGGGCATTACTCAAATACTGACCTTTAATGCAAGGATTACCGAAAGCGGTAGTTAGATAGCCTAAGCTTTCGTTATTAATCATTTCAGCGCTACCCTGCATTTGTTCTTTACCTACCGTGACAAAATGGCCGTCGCTAAACACAAACAAGGCGGAAGTAACATAGGCTCTGACGCAGCTGATGTTATCGAGAAAGGAACCTACGCCGATAGCATATCCATTGATTTTCATGCCCGAAATGGCAGGCGGTAAAGGAATGCTATTGGCCGCCATTAAATCACCACGACTGATGATGGCTGAGAAAGGAAAAAGGGGTTGCATGAGTTTTCCCTCCACCGGCACTTCACCAATTAATGCTGAGAGTAAGGTGGTATGGCCTAAATCAGAACCTGCCGGGATAGTGTAATAGGGAATTCTTTTTTTCGCTTGAGAGAGAGTAGAACCTTTTTCAGATCTGGATGCAGATGTCTCGTTTAAATTTTGCCAATAAGCCAATTCTCGAGGATTTGTTTCTCGTTGGATAAGTAGTTGATCGATGTCTTTAATGCTGTTGCCTTTTTGTGACGAGTCGGTGCTAATGCGTTCAATGGGATACGCTTTATTCTCTCCTGCTGATTTAAGCTGAGTGACTTCTTCTTTAAGTGTTCGAAGTTCCTCTGCGAATGGATTAGCGTTATTTGTTATGGGTAAGCGCGTCTTTAGTGTGTTATTTTGTTCCTCCAGCAGGCTTAATTTTTTCTCTGCCTCTTGTAGCCGCGCTGCTACATCACGAATGTTGTCATTAAATTGGCTGGCAATTGCTTCATTAAGATTATTTGGATCATTCGCTTTTTCATCCACAGGTCCTGCGGTTTTATGATTAAAGAGGATTAAAAGAGTAACCCCAATCACTGTCCCTGTTAAAATCTTAAGGCTGGCGTGTTTTTTCATCGCACATACTCCCCAGCTTCCGCTAAAGCATTAGCAAAAGGCTTATCGGAAATAAGAAAAACGGTAGTAGTATCCTCGTGGCTTCTTGGTGCTAGGGTATTGGTAGGATAAAATGTTGCCGTTTGCCAATGCCCTACTAAATGGCGTGGATCGATAGTCACTTCCTTATTGAGTAAATTTTTAAGTTCAACTGCAGTGATATAAAGCAAGCCTCGCTGCCAAGAAATCAATGGCCGTGCTTCAATGCTTGCACCTGAATAGAGCGAAATTTGCCGTCTGGTTTGCATGGGGATGCGATTAATGCCCTCTAGAATATTCACTAAGCGTTGTGGGGAATAGAGCGATTGAATGGCAAAACGAGTAAGGGTAATCGCATTGACATCAAAGGAAATGACTTGCCCTGCTGGATCTGTTTTAGAAGGATCTTGGCTGCTATTTTCAAGCAAAATATCGAGTGCTTTGCCTTCTAAAGTTTTTTCGCCAGCTGAAAGATTTAAGATAACCACTTCACCTTGCGGCATGAGTTGCACAATCAACCGCTTCTTATGAAAAGCGTCTTTTCCTTTGAGGTAGAGGGTATCTTTAACTTTAAGCACGGCAAGATTTTCGCCTGCTTCGTTATCAATGATACTTATGGGCTTTGGGAAATGAATGATTTGTTCATTCTCTAAAGATAGCTGAACTGCTATCGGTGTTTTATCCCATAAAATGTGGTTAGTTTCCAGTGCAAAAGCTTCACTTGCTAAAAAAACAAAGAGGGGCACTAACCATTTAAATGTTGTCATGTTTATCCTTTGTGGGAGATGCCAACAAATCGTTGACAAGGGTTTCTGGTTGGGTATAACCATCTAAGGCTAATTGGAAAGGGTTATTAAGACGCGATAAGTACACTCTGGCTACGCGAAAATGGTAATCGACAACTTTATCGGCAATAACCATCGGACTTGCATCACTAATTCGTTGACTGATGCGAAGGGTTAAATGCACTTCCCAAAGATTGGGTGCAATTTTTTTTACATCGTTTTCTTCCATAAATCGATAAAGGCTTGCGACTTGAGCGCGATTAAACAATTGAGTTTCTTCGTAAGCAATCAAGGTTTGCTTGAGAAGCTCACGATGTCGTGGAGTTAAATAATAATGATAAGTTGATAAATTATGCGCAAATTCGGCTTTGCCTCCTTTAGACCAGCTGTTTAATGCTGGCACTAAAGTGGCAACAAAGCCTTGTACGTATTCGTTAGGAATTTCATTGGATACCATTAAGCCACCATTACTGGTAATCGCAGGCGAGAGCCAAAATTCATAACGCTTAGGTATAAGGCCTAAGGTTACGAGAAGCCCTGAAACAATCATCCCAAGAAGCACCACAAATAGCAGCAAGAGGCGATTTAATTGATTAAGGCTGTCAATTTTTTTCCAGTACTTAAACATCTATTCCCCTAGTGTCTTCGTAATTTGCCACAGGCCTTGATAATTTAAGTACACCCGCCGACAAATACCCCAGCGGCTCAACTTAATCCTTATCTTCTTTGCCAAATAGCATTTCGGTTTTCCTGTTTTAAGTCGGGCTATTTGTTTAGGACAGACGGTAATCGCAAGAACAAAGCCCAGTAAAAAACCAATGCAACTAAGTGCAAGTGAGAAACCCCAATTTAAGCCTACAAGAGCAAACACAAGACTCGTCAGTGGCGTGGTAACCACGACTATCCAAAAAAGCTCCTTTAAACTTAAACCCTTGTAGGCCTCATAGTCGTAAGTCAAGTGGCGTGAGGAAGGTTGATTCATGATTTATTCTTAAAGGGTGAATTTAGAGACCATGCTGTAGCCGACGTAACCTGCGACAACGCTGATGGCTAAATAGGTAATGCCCATTACGGCGAAAGTGCCAAAGGCGACCATTGAGCCATCGTTTTTCTTTGCTTCTTCAATCCCATGTTGGATGGTGGTAATGAACTTAATGAAACTTACGACAGAAGCGATAAAAAGCAGCAGGCTTAAGCCTTGCTTCACATAGTTGCTCGCCACTGTCATCATGCTTTTGCTGCCATCGCCGATGTTGTCGGCATCGGTGATTTTAGGCACCCAGTTATCGGCAAAAAGAATGGGAGCATAATAAAAGCTGATTAAACCTGCCCCAATTTTTTGAAAACTCTGTTTGCAGAAGAATGTGAAATTTTTCATTGAATTACCCCTTAGTGGTTAACAGTAAAAGAAAACAGCAGCAAGCGATGATGAGACGAATAAGGCGAAAAGCGAACTGAGTTAAAAAATCCTCTTGTGCCTTTAAGTCAGCCATGAACTGATTTATGCTAAACAGGATTGCAACAATCATTAACATTAACGCCAAAAAGCGGATGCTATTAGCAAACATGGTTACAGTAAGTCCGTCGGCAGCATGAGCAAAACTGATGGCGAATTGTTGGCTTAAGTCGGCATTACTCATGGTTATTTTCCAATGAAGTCAAGAGGCAGAGGTGGTATAATTTTAGGCTCAATGATGGGTTGATTAATGTAATCGATTAAACTATCGCGAATAAGCAGCACATCATCACGCAATCCAGCATGCATTTTCCCATCGGCTCCTTCAAACGATTCAATGTGCAATTGAATACGTTCATTCGGCTTAATTTCAGTTTGTGCTTCATCCAATAAAGGCATGAGCGCATTCAATTGTTGAATAACACGTACTAGGGTTTGGTTTAATTCCTCATTAGCAGCGACTGATGAAAAACTCATCCCAATGAGGAGTATTAACAACAATAAACGTTTCATGATTCTCCTTAAGCGTATTTTTTAAATCGGCAAGTAGTGAATGAGGCAAGTAAGCCGAACAAAAGACTTGCTGGAATAAATAAAACATCGGGTGAAAAGCTAATCGGGAGTGCTACCCAGGCGGTGATCAGCAACAATAGTAATTTTTTGCTTTGGCGGGTTAATTGATGAAAAACAAAGCTGGACTCACGACCAAGAGAATAGGTGCGGATAGCGCGTTGGTTTAAACCATCAACAAGGCCAACGGTTATTGCAAGCAAAAAAAGTGGGATCCCCGTGATAATCACTAACAGTTTGATAGATACAAGTGAGAAGGTTAAACGCGTAAGATCCCAAAATTGTTTTAGGCTTAAGGAGAGTTTAGCTAAAGCCGTGTTTAATTCCCTATCAACGGGGATATGGAAAGAGTTTAAGTAGTTAATATAGGTTTGGGTATGTTGGCTGTAACCTTCTAAAGAAGAAAGAGTCTGTTCTTCAAACCACAGCTTACAATCTAACGAAACAGGTAATCTACTGCATTGGCTAATCGTCAGCGTTTGGATAAAACCTGTGGTCTTCTCAAAACCGAATCGGATCCAAAAAATGAGTGTTAGTCCTAAGAGTAATAACCAACCTAAGAATAGGGCTTGAATCACACGAATGAGTAATCTTCTAGTTTGTATTGTTTGTCTACTTATTGCCATACCTTACCCTTATTAAAAATGAGGGGGTAATGGGTTTCATGCAGTAATGCCATTAAGTCATCCACATTGGCAGGTAATAAAGGCATTTTGGTGAGTTCCTGTAAGCGATTAAGCTGCTGTGAATTTTCAATATTGGTGATAAAGCCAATGGCATTTATTTCTTCTAATTCTTGGCTATGTGTTTTTAACCACTGATAAGACAGTGCATCAGCGCTTAAGATAAATAAGGGATAAGAAAAATGAGCAAGGTTTACATGGTGTGACGCCACACTGCCGCTTGTCGCTTTACTCTTTGCGGGTAATCTGGCATCAAGTTTTTCTTGCAGCTTTAAAGATGCTTGCGTGATTTGCATTTGTTGCATTTCATTGGCTTGTCGAAGTTCTGCAATTTGCCAGCCATAGCAAGAACCAATGATGAGGAAAAGGCAAAGAAAAGTTTGATTTTTCATGCTCAAAATCTCCCCAAATCGACAATAGAGGATTGGCCGTGAGCACTTAATAATAGCAATGGGGTCGTCTTTGTGTTTAAGTCTAACGATTGAAAATGAAGGTCGCCTTGATTAAGGGTAATTTGGCCGCTGTTAACCAAATGCAGAGGAATTTGATGCTGATTTGCGAAGAGTTGAATGCTTAAGCTATCGCTCCCTAAAATCATTATATGCAAATGGCTATTAGGCGCAGTAGCAATAGCATCTTGTAGCATCATAAGAATAGTTTGCACGGCATCATTAGGTTTAATAAAGAAATAGAGGTTATCGCCTGGTTTTAATTGCAAGGGTCTGTAGGCATAAGGTGAAAATGGGGCAGGATCAAAATTACCAACAATGGGGACATGAGCAAAAAGTTTGCTGTAAGATTTGTAAAAGGCATTGTTCCAAGCGATGTTTTTACTAATTTTTTGTGCTTCTTGGTTGGCTGCTAACTCAGCGAAATGATTACGTTCGGCTTCGTTTCTCGCATTAAGGCCAAGGATGTCAATGGGAGTAAGTCTTAAGCCTTCGTAATACATTAAACTGCGGTTTTGCATTAATAAGACATAGCGCTTTTCTTCCTCTAAGGTTAGCCCCCAAACTTTTGCTTCATGCAATTGTAACGCCGATAAATTGACTTGGTTGATGTCTTGGTCTGCAGTGACATCATCTTCGTTTTTTTGTAATCCTGTTTTTGCAAGTGTTATATCTTCAAGATTTATGGAGCTGATGTTTTGCTGAACAAGAGGAGGGATAGCTAGTTCAGCAAACACACATTGGGCTGACAGTAAGGAAAAGATCATGGTTGCTGGTTTAAGCATGCTCTTCATCCTCATCATACTCAAGGGTTACGATGACATGCTCTTTTTTGCGATTCACAAATTCCGCCATTTGTTTACCAAAATCAACACGTGCTACAGTCCAACCCGCAAGAGAGTCGTCTTTTTCAAGCGGTATTACTTTGTAGTTATAAATAACACTGACTAGACTCATTTGTTGAATGCTATCAATGCTGACTAGCTCAAAAGGTAATGCAGTTTTGGTAAGAAATTGCACTGGATGCTGTTTCTGGTTAAAGGCATTTAATGTGGTTTGAATGGATTCAAGTTTATTATTTAAAGTTGAATGATTTTCTTGAAGGAATTGATTGATTTCCTGTTCATTTGAGGTTTTAAGCTCCTTGATTAAGGATTTAAGCTGCATGAACTGTGTATTCATGGCAGTTAAATCCGGATTTTCAGCATGAGTGAGTTGATGTTGCAATTGGGTTAATTGCGATTGGAGTTGTTTAATAGGGGCAGAAAATTCGCTTGAATCGATTGAAGGTTTATGCTGCTTAAGTACGATCAAAATAATGATCGTCACGATACACATTAAGCTCATTGGGATAAAATTTCCCCATTTTTTTATGCTCTGTAAGTGCATTAGGCTTTTCTCCCTTGTGTATGGGATAGATTAATTTTTAAATTTTGATTGAGCCTAAAATTAATTTCCCGAAGTAGAGGATTAGTAATGAGGGTGAATACGTTTTGGCCAACCAAAGTTTCCAGCCCCTCTTTGACTGTAAGCGGGCCTAAATGGCGAACGACTTGAGGTAAGGGTAGGCTTAGTGTCAATTGAAGTTCTTGAGACCTTTTATCCGCAGGTGCAAGGTGAAAACCGGAATACTGAAGCCAATATTCCAAAGCTTGAGCGATGGTTATTACGGTTTGTGGAAAGTGGACTTGTTGTACCGCAAGCAGAGGGTTTAGTTGTGCCGCTGATGGCTTATTTTCCACTGTGCCGTACCGATTAATCTGGGTGACATTGGCAGCATCCAGGTTAAATGATACACAAAAGACACTGAGCATTAAGAGAGAACGGATTCGAGACATGCAGTTTTTCCTTAAGGGAGGCATTTCAGTTGAAAGACGTTACTATCCTTTACAGTTAATTCAGCTTGTTTTTGGAGATAAATCTCTAAGCGGTCTACATCAATTTTAGGCGGTGCCTTAATGCCGAATTCCACCGAATTTTTAGGCAGGTTAATCGAAATGATTTTCACTTCAATTTGACCCTGATCAAAAAAAAGGGACTCCCCTTGGCGTTGAATTTTTAAGAGTTGACTAAATTGTACAAAATCTTTTCTGAAATTCATGTCTGTTACTGGTGTTGCTTTGATATTTAAGACAACCGCATATTTTTTAACAGAGAGTAACTTAATTGCGATTTGGCCTTTATTGATGATAATGATTTCACCTTTTTTTCTTCTCAGTTTTAGCATGATGTTTCTCTCTTATCTTGTATGGCTATGCAGTATTGCTTTCATTTTTTGAAGGTGATATTTAGCGACTTCTGGGCTCGCTCGTGCTACTTTTTCAGGCTGGTATAAGTTATTTTTACGATTAGCGTTTTTGCAAAAACCTACAAATTCAGGCAATGTTGGTGGTCTAGGTGAAATCTTTAGGCAAAGCGCTATCGCTTCTTTAACGGTTTGATTATCGTAAGGTTGCAACGTAGTTTCCCAATCTTCTTTCCATTGCAAAATAGCGAAATCGCTTTGAAAAAGGTTTTGCCATAAATAGCCGTAACTTGTAGCAAACCGTAAAAATAAGCGTTCAATGCGTTTGCGCTCATACTCAGGATTGGTAGATCGGGTTTGTGTTGTCCTGTTGTGGTTGTTCTGGCTCCTCGGTGTCAAAATCAAAATCGGCTCCATTTTGGCAGGATTCCCAGAGCCGAGTGAAAGGGGATTGCTTTTCAGCACTTCGCTGATGTTTTTCATGATGGTTTCCCTTAAGCGTTGGTAAATTAATTTCGTCTTCCCAGCACTGTTGCGCTAGCCAGTTAGCAGGATGTTTCCAGTTTGGAGTCCATTGGCCATTTGCTTTTAGGCTTTGTGTGTTGTCGATTTGTTGTTTGAGAGCAGCAAGCATCTCTGTGATTAGTTCCTGTGAGGGGTTAAGTTGCTCAAAAGCTTCCCAGGCTTTTTGTTTGCCTGTTTTTTGCGGATAAAGCGACCAAAACTTTTCGAATTGCGAGTGTAAATAAATAAAATAATTATTATTAATATGAGGTATGTCGGCCTGTGGGATTTTTGGTGGTTCGACCTCGAGGCAATTCTTTCCGTAACGTTCTGATTTAAAGTTATTTATTTTGGTAGATTGCAAGTCTGCTTCGTGGTTCGGCTTCGGTATGGCCTTTTTTTGGTTAAAATTATCCAAGTCTGGAAGAAGGCATTTTAAAATAAGTTGCTGGTTAATTGATTGGTTTAAAATTATGCCTGCGCGTTCTAAAGATTTTACTCCTCGTTTGACTTGTTGAAGACTAGGACTACCTGTTTTCACCCCAGCAATTGGAGCGACATACAACACTTCCCGTATGGATTGATAACTGATGCGTCGTTTAATCCCGACTATCCCTGTTGCTCTATCCATATAGGGACGGATTCCCATGAGGTAGATAAGTCGCTGGATATAGGGTAGCTCCTGAAGGGCTGTAAGCTCACCCATGTTGATTAATAGAAAATTCATTTTAAATCAGCTATTGATGTGAATCGAAATTCGCTCTTTCTGATTGTCATATATGAACTCTCCTATTAGATCTTAAAATGAGTTTTGTCATGAAATGCAAATTTCTCATTTCTGTTAATAAATGTTGACTACCATTCTGTAAGTTTGGATAATCTGTATAAAAAACTGCTATAAAAATAAACATTTTATTTGTTTACCCATTAATTTAAACAAAAAGTTTAATTTATAAAAAGATTATTGAACATTTAGTTTAATGTCAATGATTTTATTTTTTCGAGGTAAGTATGGATCTCAGAACCAAAATAGGTCATCGAATTAGCGAGGCACGTAAGGCATTAGGATTATCCCTCACAGAGTTAGCAGCAAAATCAGATGGTTTATCTATAGGAAGAATTTCAAATTGGGAACGAGGAACACGAAGCCCTCGGGCAGGAGAAATTAAATTATTAGCAGAACTATTAAATGTATCAGCTTCTTATCTCTTATGTTTAACAGACAACCCTAAGAAAGAACAAAGTGGTCCTCAACAAATTAGAGTGCTGCTTATGGAAGATATAACAAAGGCAAATGGTGATGTCAGTCACTTAAGTTCAGAAGATTTAATTACAATAGATAGAGGAAATGAATACAGCAATAGCAATCTCTTTGCTAGTATCATCGATGATAGCAGTATGGAGCCAGAATTTAATAAAGGTGATGTTATCGTAATTAATCCTGAGTTAACCCCTAAGCCTGGTGATTTTGTTCTTATTTATTTATTGGGAAAAAAACAAACAGTGCTTCGCAAATATCGTGAAGTTCAAGGTTACTTATTTCGTTTATTGCCAAATAATGAATTGTGGGCAACTATAGATATAAAAAAACCTAACGAAGTACTCATGCTTGGAGTGGTAACAGAATATAGAAGATTTTTTTAAGAATAAATCCTATTTATTTAAAAAGATGGCTGTTTAATATAAGCCTGTAATTTTTTATTTGCTGTGTACTATCGAGGGCTTATGTTTAGCATAAGTGATTTTGCAAGTTATATACTGAATACAAGTAAAAAAAACTGCCCTAACCGTTGGGCAGCATCATCAGAAAAGAATGCTTTTCCTTCATGGACCTCTGATAATATCTGAATTGGTACCTCAAGAACACTCGCCAGATCGTCGAGACTAATTGGTTTAAATCGTAATAATGCTTCAATCCATATTTTCTGATTGTGTTTATTTTCTCCAAAATTAAATCGAATAAATGGTTCACTAAACTCAATAATGCATCCCATGCAGAATTCCTCAGTATTTTAATTTTAATTAGAGTAATAAATTTTTACTTGCAAGTAAATAATATTTTTCTTTAGGTAAATTTAATTAGTTAAATAATAATTACTTTTAAAAATAATATAAATGTGTAAGAATATAATTATCATAGATGGAGCTACCTTGAGCAATGCTAGAAAATACTGACCAAAAGCCTGTAGAAAAAAGCGCACTTGAGAATTTATCAGAAAATCTGGCTAATCTGTTAAAAGCTAATCATATTAATGAAGCTGAGCTAGCTAGGAAGTTGAATATAACTTATAACACTATTCATCGGATAATAAATAGGACTACTCCCGATCCGAAATTGTCTACTCTGAAGCTAATTGCGGAATATTTTCATGTTAGCTTAGATTATTTGTTGTCTGATAATGTGAACTGTGAAAATTTTGACTCAGGCAAGCCTCAATTTATTCCAATACTCTCATGGGAATATATTCAAACATCCGATTTCAATAGTCACTTTGTACCCCAGGCTTCAACTGGTTGGATTCCAGTCGTGGCAAACAAACAAAATATAATTAGCGATAAATGTTATGCGTTAGAAAGTACTCGCTCAATGTCGCCAAGGTTTCCTATCGGCTCAACTTTTGTTGTGAAACCGGATGAGCCACCTATTGATGGTGATTTAGTCATTATTAGGTTTAAAGAGGATAGAAGTGTCTCTTTGAGAGAATTGGTTATTGATTCACCTGATTGGCAATTACTGCCAATTATCCCTGGTTCAAAAGCGCTTATATACGACAAAGAAGTAATAGAAATTATTGGCATAGTGATTTTAACGCTTATCCAGTCGAGACATAAATAAAGGACTAATAGATGCCTAAAAAATATAATATCGCTTTATTACCGCTGCATAGCAGTGATGAGATTATCGAGTTTGCAAAAAAATTTTCTACTTTGTCTGAAAATTACATGCTGGGTGAGAAATCATTACCGCATGTGACTCTCTGCCAATTCTATGCAGAAGAAAAACAAGTAAACGAGGTATGGGAAAATGCATGCAATACTTTGACTGAACACTCTTTAGAGCTAACATTTGGAAATTTTAGCTGTATTTCTTTTGATGAGAGCACTTTCTGGGTTTCTCTGCTTCCTGATAAAGTAGATGCATTAAATGACATGTACTCAGAAATAATAAAAATAGTAAAACCATTTAATAATAAATTATTTGATCCGCATATGACTCTTTTTAATACTAAAAATAAAGAGTATAAAACACTTATTAAGGATGATTTGTCTCAGTATTCTTCGATTTCCGATTGTTTTATTCTTGCATTGGGTGAATGTGATGAAATTGGGCAATTTACTCGCTTGGTTGAGAGTTATCAACTAAGTAAGAGTCTTTCTTTCACCTAATAAAAATAGGTTGCTTATTTGACCAAGGTTATTTTATTGGTAGAGACTTTGGGTTGGTTCCGGCAAATTCGCTTTTCATATTTTTTTGATAAAAACCCGATATAAAAAGCTTGAGTCGGATCGAATCCTTTAATAAGTTCTTTGTTATTAAATATTGTTAGGAGAGGAAGGGTGTGAATTTCTTGAGTATCTTTGTCTAAAAATAATAAATTATTTCTTCGATCAGTCGAATATATGGAGTATTTTTTTTGAGAGTTGATAATAAAAAAATCGCACCTATCAATGCTTTGATTCTTTTTGGTTAACTCTTCCCAGTATTCTCCATAACAATAACCTATGTACGAAGCCTGTTCTGAAGAAAAATCTGAAAGAACAGCATGATCATTAATAATATCGTCAAATTTTATATGAAGTAGAGAGCCTGACCCTCTGCAAGAAAAATAAATTTTATTGCCTGTAATTTTTTTTAGATTACAGTAGGGACGATTTTGAATAAAAGTAATTGGATAAACTGACCTGACGTAATTAACTATTTTTCTAAAAAATTTGGACATTAAAGTTCCATTTTTAACTTGGTTATGTATATAATTTCATCACTCATCTAGTGCTAATTTTCGCTTTAGATGTGGTAGAGGAATAAGTTTTATACGCATGAAAGTCATAAACATTATTTAAAGAAAAAGGCGTAAACTCTGTATCAAAATCATATAATTCAAATCCCTCCTTTTTTTTGATAAGGTCAGTAAGGATTAAAATTAAAGGTAGGAAAAAGATTTGGCACAATATTTTTTTTATATATGCATACCCGAATATTTTTAAAAATAAATCACCAGGCATTGTCCCAAAAAAAGCTAAAAGAAAGAAACAAATAATATCAATTGAACTAGCGCAAATAGTCGATACTAAAATTCTTTTAGGCAGGATGTAATTTTTACATTTTAATTTTGCTAGTAAGTAACTATTAAGAAAATCAGATATTAAATAGCTTATTACAGAAGCACATATAATTCTCGTACTCGGTACGAGAATATCGTGAAATTGATTTTGTAGTGTCCATGAAGGAGATGGAGGGATTTTGTCAACTATGTGAATAAAAAATACAAATAAAAGATTGAGTAAAAATCCAGACCAGATTGCTTGCCGGGCATTTTTATAACCGTAAATTTCTACGATAAGGCAATTAAGGATGCTGGTAATCGGAAAAATGAAGAAACTACCAGTTAGAACAATACCCCAAAAAGAAACTAATTTCACAGCTGCTATACCTGAAATTAACCAGGTTGCTGAAAATAATGTTGCAAGAAGGAAAAGAAATTTCGACTGAAATTCTCTCTGTGTATTTTCTAAAACATCCATAAATCCCTATACTTATAGTCCAAATCAAAAATTGTAGCATTATTCTTACGCATACAAAATAAGTCGTAAGCGATTGATGAAATATATTCACATCTGGAGTTGTCCCTATCAAACTGAACCACAAGATCATCGCGCAATAGTTTTTAAAAACTGCGTTGGAGACATCATATTAAGCCCTTTATGAGGAGCAATTTCACTATAATCATCAAACCAGGCAGCAAGTTGCTTAATAAAGTCATAAGCATTTAAAGCATCATAAAAAGCAACGTAATCTCGCTTAAAAATTTTGACGAAGGCTTCAGCCATTCCACTGGATTCTGGGCTATAAAGAGCAGTTGTGTAGATGTCAAAGCCTAATGACCTAGCAAATTCGACGCTCTCTTTAGTGACATAGCAAGGCCCGTTATCACTCAGCCACTGAATTTTATGAGGAAGACGCTCAATCCTACCAAAACAATACTCTAGGGGCTTCAAGCATCAAATCACGTATGGCTTCACCATTGATACCTACCGTTGAAGCGATATAACTTAAAATCTCTCTATCACAAGTATCCAAGGTGAAAGCAACATAGACTTTCTCCCCATTGGCACACTAGACGGTGAAGCAATTCGAGCACCATCGCAGGTTGCTTTTAAGCATGATAATTTTGCGGTCATGGGTTGTCCTTGGTCTTTACCAAAGCGGGTTAGAGCAATTGATTTTGCTTGATAATTCGATAGACGCGTTTATGGTTTACTCTCGGTTGCTGTTGTCGAGTTAGTTCTTGGTTGAGTAAAGTGCTTACTCGTCGATACCCATAACTACTCCGTTTATGAGTAATTGCTAAAATAGCAGGTAGAATTTGTTCATCTTCTATTTTTTTATACATTTGAGTTCTTCTTTTCATCGCATTAAGCCTTTCTGTTAAATTAGAGCGAGAGACATTCAACGTGCGAGCAATCGCTTTCACTCGAAATCTTCCAGTCCTAGCAAGGGTTGTCGCGAGATGAGTTTTTTTTCACGGCGAAGCTTCACCGCTTCTTTTAATATCTCATTCTATAAAGTCTTTTGACCTAAAACCCGCTCCAATTGCCTGAAAACTATTCCCTCGATAAAGAACAAAGACAGTTTTTAAAGCACAATACCTTTCATGGCCAAGAGATAGTCGCTAACACTCGTTGCTTGTGTTTGATGGATCTGTTTTAGCACATCATTGGCGAAATTGATGTTGATAGTCTTGTTTCTCCGAATCATGCTTTGGTGACGCATCAACGTTGATTACGTAGTGGCGAATCCTCCCTTTGGTAAGAAAACTCGATGAGTTTTACAAATCAGGAAGGAAAATAGGAAACTGGCAATCTGACCTATAATCACCAAGATTTCTGGGCAGCCACCTCAAACAAGCAGCTTAACTGTGTACAGTACATTCGCAGCATGCTAAATATCAGACTGGTAAGGCCGCGGTTGTGGTTCCAGATAACGTGTTATTTGAAGGTGGTGTCGGTGAAACTATCCGTAAAAAATTCCTCCAAAATATTACAGTGCACCCCCTCCTCTTTTTACCAACAGGTATTTTTTACGCTAATGGGGGTAAAGCAAATGTTCTTTTTTTTCTGACAACCAAGCCGCTAGCCCAAATTCTTGAAATAAGGAAGTCTGGTTCTATCATTACCTTACCAATGTTCATCACACCCTAAAAAAAGCCAATGCGCTTTAAGATTTAACAGGATCTATTGAATGTTATACTCCAAAAATCCATGTGAACGTAAAAGAACTTAGCACCCCGAAAAAAATCTAGAGGGTCGTTGGCGTAGATACAGTTATGAAGAACTAATTATGAGTGACAAAATAAGCCTTGAGATTTTCTGGTTGAAAGACAACAGTCTGACTGATTTGAACAATCTACCTTAACTATATGATCTCGCAGCAGAAATCATTGAAAATCTGGAAACGGTCTTAACTGCTTTGGGGAAGTACTTTCTACGAAATAATGTTATATAATTCCACTACTGTCACAACCGAAATTAAGAAGGATACCTCATTATGCATGACATCATATGCCCACACTGCAAGAAAGCATTCAAAATTGACGAGGCTGGGTATGCAGAGATTCTTAAACAGGTTCGTGACAAAGATTTTGAACAGCAGTTAAAAGAGCGGCTTGAGTTAGCTGAAAAGGATAAGATGAATGCCGTGCAACTAGCTACAACTAAAATCACCAGCGAATTGGAGAAGACCGCAGCAACCAAAGATGCTGAAATCAAGGAATTGAGGGCTAAACTTGATGCCAGTAAAGTCGAACAAAAACTCGCTGTGACTGAAGCGGTAAATGTTCTGGAAAAAGAGCGTGATGCACTCGATAATGAGCTTAAACAAGCAAAACATGATAATCTTTCCATCTTTCAACTTGCCGAAGAAAAGCTTGTGAACGAACGGCAAAAAATTACTGCAATGAAGGACGCCGAAATCCAAGAGCTGAAGGCCAAAATCGAATCTATCGAGCTTACACAGAAGATTGCCATGACTGATGCAGTTATGGCAATCGAAAGAGAACGCGACAAACTGAAAAATGACTTTGTGCAAATGCAGCTTGAAAAGCAACGAGTTGAGCAGTCACTCAAGGAAAAGTATGAAACACAAATCAAAGATCGTGAAAGCGAGATCGAGCGTCTTCGTGACATGAAAGCTCGCTTATCAACCAAGATGGTTGGCGAAACCCTTGAGCAACATTGTGAAACTGAGTTCAATCGTATTCGGGCGATGGCATTTCCTAAAGCGTATTTTGAAAAAGACAACGACTCGCGATCTGGTAGTAAGGGAGATTATATCTTTCGTGACTTTGATGAGGCTCACACTGAGTTCGTCTCGATTATGTTTGAGATGAAAAACGAGAACGACGAAACAGCTACCAAAAAGAAGAATGAAGACTTTCTTAAAGAACTTGACAAGGATAGGAATGAAAAGAATTGTGAATACGCGATTCTCGTTTCACTTCTTGAGCCTGATAGCGAGCTTTACAACACTGGCATTGTTGATGTATCTCATCGTTACCGAAAAATGTATGTCGTTCGACCACAGTTTTTCATTCCAATCATTACATTGCTGCGAAATGCTGCTCAGAACTCACTGAAGTACAAAAAAGAGCTCGCTCTAGTAAAAGAACAAAACATTGATATCACGAACTTCGAGAATGAACTCGAGGCCTTCAAAACTGGCTTTGCTCGGAATTATGAATTAGCATCCAAGAAATTTAAAACGGCTATTGAGGAAATCGACAAAACTATTGACCATCTTCAGAAGACGAAGGATGCTCTTCTTGGTTCCGAAAACAATCTCCGTCTTGCTAACAACAAAGCTGAAGATTTAACTGTTAAGAAACTGACCAAAGGTAACCCTACAATGGCCGCTAAGTTTGCTGAGCTCAAGAGTGATAATACTTCCAATTCTGTATGACCGAATTAGTAAAAGGCTATTTTCATCGTCTAGGTAACAGCGCTATCGAACCTGAAGATCTTTTCGAAAGGAAGGTTACAAAGTTACATGGTTGGTGGTGCGCACTCCGATGATGTGAATTTCGAGATAAAGATGAACTCCCTAAGTATTTAGTTTTTTCTAGTAGGGTATCGGGGGGATCAGTTTTCGTTTGTGGGGGGCAGTTTACAACTGCTGGCGACAATACTATCCGGTGATAAAGCCTAACTCAAATATGATAATTTGAGCTTTGAATCACTGGTGGTTGGGTAAACCGAAGGTTGAACAGCCCGGTGCCGGTTAGGAAACTTGCCGGTATACCCGATAATTTGATTAGCTGCATGCCATAACGTTAATAGAGCTTGACGTATCACTTCATTTTCTTTTAGATATCTTCTTTGCTTCTTTAGCGGCGGAAATTGGAAGTTTACTTTGATTAAGCAAGCTGATCGCATATTTCCTCTGGTAACCTGTGCTTGCTATAAACTCATCAAGAATCCTTTTTTTCATTACCAGCCCCTCGGGTGCTATTTTTTCAATGGTATAAAGTTTTTATAAATAGGCAATAGCTTGATGAGATTTGCCGGTGGTTTTTGCAAATTTAACCAATTCTGCAAAAGAACGTCTTGCGTGGCTCATGCATCCGAGATGGATAATCTTGGGTTATCATTTATTGCTCCATCGATTAAATCGACCGCCAATTTGGCTAGACCAAACTACGTTTTCTTCGAATATTTGAAATTTCAGGACGTTATTAATTGAATTATATTAAACAAATAGTTTAATATGTTTAAACTATTTGTTTAATTTATGGGGAACAATGATTAATAAAGCCACTTATCCTTTTTTACCTAGACTTATCCGACTTAGAGATGCTCCTTTATATTTAGGAATGGATCGACATCGATTTAATGAATTAGTTAGACCTATGTTAATTGAAATTCCTATTGGCTCACAAGGAGTGGCGTTTGATCGGCTTGATTTAGATGCATGGGTAGACGATTATATCCAATGTAGTGGTCGTCCTGCAGCAAAAAAACAAAGGAATTTTAATAAATGGGACGTAAACGAACGCCAGGACTGCAAAAAAGAGGTGAGTTCTGGGTCATTGACAAGAAAGTATTCGGACGCCGATTTTGCGAAAGCACTGGAGCTAGCGACCTCGAAGAGGCGGAAAAATATCTAGCAAGGCGACTTGAAGAAATCAGACTTGCAACAGTGTATGGTGTAAGGCCTAAGAGAAGTTTTATGGAAGCAGCAACAAAATTTCTGATGGAAAATCAGCATAAACGTAGCCTGGCAGACGATGCGGGACGTTTACGTGAGCTGATTAAGTACATCGGCGATATATCGCTAGAGGCAATCCATATCGGAGCACTACAGCCTTTTATAGAGGGAAGACGAAAGGATGGAGTTAGTACGAGAACGATAAATCATGGGTTGCAACTAGTTCGCCGTATACTTAATCTGGCTGCCAGTGAGTGGATGGATGAGTATGGATTAACGTGGATTATTAATGCCCCTAAAATTAAGCTTTTACCGGAGCATGATCTGCGCAAACCTTATCCACTGAATTGGGATGAGCAACATCGACTTTTTAATGAGCTTCCTTCTCATCTGAAAAAAATGGCATTATTTGCTGTGAATACTGGATGTAGAGATCAGGAAGTATGCGGTTTGCGTTGGGATTGGGAAATAAAAATTCCGGAGCTACCTCATATTTTAGTATTTATTATTCCAGCTGAGTTAGTAAAAAATGGTGAAGAGCGACTTGTTGTTTGTAATGACACTGCCCGTTCAGTTGTAGAAGAAGAGAGGGGAAAGCATCCTACTCATGTTTTTAGTTTTAGAGGAAGACCCTTAGCTCGAATTTTATCAACTGGATGGAGGCAAGCAAGAACTAAAGTCAATCTTCAACAGGTGCGTGTTCATGATCTTAAGCATACTTTTGGTCGACGATTACGTGCAGCTGGTGTCAGTTTTGAAGATAGGCAGGATTTGCTTGGCCATCGCTCAGGTCGGATTACAACGCATTATTCATCAGCAGAATTACAAAATCTGTATGATGCTGCGAATAAAGTGTGTGAAAAACAAAAAAGTGGGGTAGTGCTGACTTTGTTACGTAATCCAAATTTGAGAATGCCTGCAAATAAACAGGCTTCAAAGGTAGTTGTTTTATAGGGTTTTAAATGTAGGTCACGCAAAAGTCACGCAAGGCTTTTGAGGTGACTAAAGGTATCAAGTGTAACTTATTGATTTTAATGGCTTAAATTGGTGGGCCCACTAGGACTTGAACCTAGGACCAACGGATTATGAGTCCGCTGCTCTAACCAACTGAGCTATGGGCCCGGGGAGTTTGCCATTGTAATGGCTAAAAGGGTTTATTTCCACAGTTTTTTATCTGAGGACGAAATTTCGTCCTCAGATTATTTCTTAGGATTCATCTCCTTCAAGGAAGCTACGCAGTTTCTCTGAGCGGGAAGGGTGGCGTAGTTTGCGGAGGGCTTTGGCTTCGATTTGGCGGATTCGTTCGCGCGTTACGTCGAATTGTTTGCCCACTTCCTCTAGTGTATGGTCGGTATTCATTTCGATGCCAAAGCGCATGCGCAGTACTTTTGCTTCTCTTGGGGTTAGCGTCTCCAAAATTTCTAGGGTTGCTTCTCGTAGACCCTCCGCGGTTGCGCAGTCGATGGGTGATTCGATGTTGTTGTCTTCGATAAAATCACCTAAATGCGAGTCGTCATCATCGCCAACCGGTGTTTCCATGGAGATGGGTTCCTTCGCGATTTTTAATACTTTGCGTATTTTATCTTCGCTGAGCTCCATTTTTTCCGCTAATTCTTCAGGTGTGGCCTCACGACCGGTTTCCTGTAAAATTTGGCGTGAAATACGATTGAGTTTATTAATGGTCTCAATCATATGGACCGGAATACGAATGGTGCGCGCTTGATCAGCAATCGATCGAGTGATTGCTTGACGAATCCACCAGGTTGCGTAGGTGGAGAATTTATAGCCACGGCGATATTCAAATTTATCCACCGCTTTCATCAAACCAATGTTACCTTCTTGAATTAAATCAAGGAATTGCAAGCCGCGGTTGGTGTATTTTTTGGCAATTGAAATCACCAAACGTAAGTTGGCTTCCACCATTTCTTTTTTAGCGCGTCTTGCTTTTGCTTCACCAATAGACATCTTCCGATTGATGTCTTTGATTTCGCTGATGGTCAAGCCATACTCTTCCTCGAAGGCAGCAAGTTTGTTTTGTAAGCGTAGAATTTCATCACGGTATTCTTCGATACGTTCCATTTCAAGCTTTTTACCGTGCTGACGAATCAAATCATCTAACCATTTCAGATCCGTTTCTTGGCCTGGGAAAGTCTCAATGAAGAGTTTACGTGGAATGCGTGCTTTCTCAATGCAAAGTCGCATCACACTTCGTTCGAATTCGCGGATGTGATTACGCAGTTGACGGAAGTGACGGGTAAGCCTGTCGACTTGTCGAGAAGTTAATTTTAATTTTAAGAAGGAGTCAGACATTGTGTCGAGTAAAACCAGCGTTTTGCTATCATTTCGACCATGTTCTTTCAATGCCTTCATTGCATGGTTATAGTTCTCGCGCAGCTCGTCAAAATAGATTTTAGCTTGTTCTGGGTTGGGACCATCATCAGCCTCAACGATTCCTCCGCCGCCTTCGCCATCTTCATCTTCTTCAGTAGCAAGAATGTCTTCTTCGGCGATGAGGGCTTCTTGCTGCGATTCGTCGAGCATAGAGCCGATAGTAGTAGGCGGGGCTTCTTCTTCGGTATCGGCAAAGCCACTGATAATTTCGCTTAGGCGCATTTCTTCTGTAGCGACTCGTTCGTAATCTTCTAGCACTAGCTCAACTGTTTCTGGGTAATGAGCGAGTGATTTTAAGACTTGGTAAATGCCTTCCTCAATGCGTTTAGCAATGCGTATTTCACCATCACGGGTCAGAAGCTCTACCGTACCCATTTCACGCATGTACATGCGTACGGGATCAGTTGTACGGCCTGTTTCTTTATCCACAGAAGCGAGAACAGCAGCTGCTTCTTCCACATCTTCCGGCGCTTCCTCGGTGGTACCCAAAAGCGCTAACTCATCATCGCTTGGAGGTGTTTCGAATACTTTAATATTCATGCCCTCTAACATGCTGATGATGACATCAAAATGTTCAGTATCAACAATGTTGGGTAGCAGGTCGTTAATCTGAGCATAAGTCAGGTAGTTTTGTTCTTTACCTAAGCTAATAACTTTGGTGATTTGCGAGCGCTGCTGTTCTTGGTCATTCATGTTCATAGGCACTTTCAGGTGAGTGAATAAAGCTACAAAAAGGGTTTGATTATAAACCCGCTATCGTAAACTTGCCAGCTTATTATGGGTTAAATTTCATCATTCAATTTGATGCCTCTGTTTCATCATCTCTTGTAACATTAATCTTTCAGAGACAGTTAAGCCCTGATTTCGTGATTTTGCAAGATATAATTTTATTTTATTTTCTAAATTTTGTTTTTGCAAAAATAGAATGATATCCGTAAATTTTTTTGTTAACTCCTCTTCTGGCTCATTATGGTCCCAGCTTGCCAGTTTTCCGAGCGCTTCAAAATACGGCGTGTCCCGCCAAGCTTCGATAAGAGTGGCTGTATTTGCATTGGGTGAATTTTCAATTTGTTGAAGAAGTTTCCGCAGTATTTCTTGTCCTTTACCATCGAGCAAGCCCGAATTTATTTGGGCTTTGCAAGCATGGTAGATTTCAGGATTTTGAATCAACAAAGCGATTGCGAGGCGAATGGGGGAGTTTGCAATTTTTTTGTTGCTTTCTTGTTTTTTTTGTTGATGATTGTCGTAAAGTATTTGGGCAACTCGGTAAGTCTCAATATGAGTCATGCGAGAGAGTTCATTGAGTAACAATTGCTTATAGGGTCCCTCTGCCATTTTTAATAAATACGGCTTTGCCGCATTGATTAATTGGCTTTTTCCGGCAACGGTAAAAACATCTATTCCGCTAGCGATATTATCTAAGAAAAAGCGGTTTAAAGGGGTTGCGTTTTTTAAGCGTTCTTGAAATTTCTCCTTACCTTCCTCTCTGACTAAGCTATCCGGATCGTGCCCTTCAGGAAGAAAAATAAAATTTACATCGAGACCCGCATTTAATTCCGGCAGGCAACTTTCCAAAGCTCTCCAAGCCGCTTGGCGGCCGGCCTCATCACCATCAAAACAGAAAATGAGTTGTTTAGTGTGTTTGGTGAGAAGCTGGATATGGTAGCTGCTCGTTGCTGTTCCTAGTGTAGCAACTGCATTTCTAATCCCATGTTGGGCTAAAGCGATAACATCCATATAACCTTCAACAATTACAATATTATCGATAGTCCGTTGTTGATTAAGAATCTGATGTAAGCCGTAAAGTTCTCGGCTTTTTTGGAACAGGGTTGTTTCAGGTGAATTTAAATATTTAGGTTTTTGCTGTGGATCAATGCTTCGTCCACCAAAACCGATAATACGGCCGTGGCGATCGTGAATGGGAAACATAATCCGATGACGATAACGATCATAGGTTTTGCCCTCTTCTTTTTTAATAAGCATTCCTGTGGCGATAAGTTCACTTTTGTTCCGCTTAAACTGTGATTCAAGCGTTTGCCAGCCTGCTGGCGCATAACCCAATTGGTATAGTTTTGCGATGTCGCCACTTAAACCGCGTTGACGTAAATAGTTAATCGCTACTTCGCCGTTTGTTCTAAGTGTTTGCTGATAGAATTGGCTCACTTGGTTAAGCAGTTGATACAAGCTTAGAGTGTGTTGGTGTTTTTCAGTGTTTCCCTCGCGCGGAACTTTCATTCCTAAGCGAGAGGCTAGAGTTTCGATGGCGTCAGTAAATCCTTGATTTAAGTAGCTCATGATAAAACTAATAGCATTGCCGCTTACACCACAGCCAAAGCAGTGATAAAACTGTTTTTTAGCCACTACGTTGAATGATGGGGTTTTTTCACTATGAAAAGGGCAGCAAGCCACATAGCTAGTGCCTTGTTTTTTGAGAGGAACATAACCGTCAATTAGCTCTACAAGATCAATTCGGCTAAGCAGTTCATCAATGAATGGCCGTGGTATTAAGCCAGACATGAGGAGTGCTAACTCAACTTAGCCTTTATTAATTGACTGACTTTGCTCATGTCAGCTCGACCTTGCAGCTGAGGTTTCAACTGCGCCATCACTTTACCCATATCACTCATTTTGGTTGCACCTGTATCAGCTAGAGCTTTTGCAATAAGCGCCTCGATTTCTTCATCTGACAAGGGTTCAGGCAAATAATGGTTGATAATGTCCAATTCATATTGCTCTTGGGCGACCAGATCATCCCGCCCTGCGGTCTGGAACTGAGCAATGGATTCTTTGCGTTGCTTAGCAAGTTTGTCCAGAATGGTCAGCATTCGCTCATCGTCGATAACAATTCGTTCATCGACTTCAACCTGTTTGACAGCAGCAGCAACGAGGCGTAGAGTGTCCAGCTTTTTTTTATCTCTGGCACGCATCGCATCTTTGAGATCGTCACTAATACGGTCTTTAATGGTCATGATTATTTACGTCGATGCTTGACATTACGGCGAGAAGAAGTAGCATCACGAGAAATCTTTTTGAGATGACGTTTTACCGCAGCTGCTTGTTTGCGTTTACGCTCAGCAGTTGGCTTTTCGTAAAACTCGCGACGACGTAACTCAGTCAAAATTCCTGCTTTTTCGCAGGAACGCTTGAAACGGCGTAGTGCGTATTCGGGATTTTCTCCCTCTTTCACACGAACGGTAGGCATTAATTATTTCCTCTGATTTAATTGAATACAATAGGTTGGCAATTCTAGTGCTAGTTGTAACAGTCGTCAAGTTTATTTCATGAGTTAATTATCAACACGCCCTGGATTGTGGATTGTTTATCTTTATATACCCGTGATCCTTCAAAATGCTATGTTTTGGGCAACTTGATTTTTTTGGCTGGGATTATTTTAAAAACGAGTAATAGCAAGTCCTTGCGAGTTTTTAAAATAATCCCAGGCGGAAAAGGCAATAGACCCAAAATAGCGTTTTGAAGGATCGCGGGTATATAATTGGCAAAGATGATTTTTTTGGGGTATTGATGCAAGTTTTGGGAATTGAATCTTCTTGTGATGAAACAGGTGTGGCCATTTACGATTCTGCAAAGGGATTGTTAGCTCATGCACTTCATTCACAAATCGCGATACATCAACGTTATGGTGGTGTGGTGCCCGAGCTTGCTTCACGGGATCATGTAAAGTATTTAGTGCCCTTGGTGGATAGGGTTTTACAACAAGCGGGTGTTACGAAAACCGCTCTTGATGCCATTGCTTACACAGCGGGTCCTGGTTTAGTGGGTGCTCTTTTAACCGGCGCATGTTTTGCAAAGAGCTTAGCTTTGGGTCTTAATAAGCCGGCATTAGCCATCCATCATTTAGAAGCCCATTTGTTAGCCGCGAAGCTGGATTCACCCCAGCTTGATTTTCCTTTTTTAGCTTTATTGGTTTCTGGAGGGCATACCCAGTTGATTGAGGTGTATGGTTTAGGAGATTATCAATTGTTGGGTGATACTTTGGATGATGCAGTGGGTGAAGCGTTTGATAAAACTGCAAAATTGATGGGATTGGCTTATCCCGGAGGGGCAATTCTTGCAAAATTAGCAGATGACTGTCCTACTGAAGCTGAGGCCTTTCCTCCTTTTCCTCGACCAATGACAGATAGACCGGGTCTCGATTTCAGCTTCAGTGGCCTTAAAACCCATGCATTAACTGCATGGAGTGGCAGTGCTAAAAATGACGCAGCTAAAGCAGCAATTGCCAAAGCCTTTCAACAAGCAATAGTGGAGACTTTGCTGATTAAGTGTAAGCGGGCATTAAAACAAACAGCATGCCGTCGGTTAGTCGTAGCAGGAGGCGTAGGGGCTAATCGCAGTTTACGTGTTGCCTTGCAGGCTTTAATGCAGGAGTTAGGAGGGGAGGTTTATTTCCCCCGCCCCGAATATTGTACTGATAATGGGGCGATGGTTGCTTACGCGGGTTGCCTACATTTGTTACAAGGAGAAAAAGATTTAAGTGCTGCGGTGGAGGTCAAAGCGCGCTGGCCTTTAACTAAGCACAGTTTGTGATTATTTGTTTTCTTCTCCTTTAACTCGAGTTCCACCGGCTTCAGTTCTTTTTTTTCTACGTTTGGGTTTTGATGGACGTTTTTCTTCGGCTTCAGTTGCAGGTGGTAATTCTTTTGGAGGTTCGCTTTCCTTAAGAATCGGGGCTAACTTTTCTTTCGCTTCATCAGGTGGCAATAACGTAGCCTCTTCTTCTTGTTCAATTTGGCTCTCTCGGATTGCTTCAGTGAGAGTCGCATTGATTTCTTCATTGAGTGAGCTGCGATTAAATTTAATTTTAGGTTCCTCACCATCAATGAGGCGGGTGATATTGTTGCGATGTTTATAAAGGATGAATAAAGCGATGAAAAAGAGAGGAGGGAAAATATCGAGCCGTCCTATCGTAAGGAGGGCGTATAAAGGGGCGAGTGCCATGGAGGCAATGGAAGCTAGCGATGAGTAGCGAGTGAAGTTTGCAATCAATAACCATGTCGCAATCACCATAACGCCTAGAATAAAGTGTAGGCCGAGCAACGAACCAATGGCTGTGGCGACCCCTTTGCCCCCATGAAAGCCAAAAAAAACGGGGTACATATGCCCTAGAACGGTAGCTAAGCAGGTGAAGCTAACGGTGATGGGACTCACATCAAATGCTTTAGCCAGTAGGACAGGAAGTAATCCTTTTAGCATATCCGCAATTAATACTATGGCTGCATATTTTTTGCCCGCTAATCGCAGAACATTGGTAGCACCTGGATTTCGTGACCCAGAAATACGGGGATCGGGAAGGGAAAAAATACGACTGACAATTACGGCGGAGCAAATTGAACCAAATACGTAACCAAGGACCATAAAAAAAATAAATGCCAGGGCTGCCATTGTATGCCTCCTACTACAGGAAAGATCTCAACTTAATCTTTTTTAATTCCCTTGTTCGGGTCCTGTTTAAGTTCAGAATGAAAATCTATTATTAAGCAAAGCGAGTTGGAAGTGAAGAGGATTAATCGGGCAAAAACATCGCTTGCAAATTATTAGTATAGCGCCGACCTAGAGAAGTAACTTGCCAAAAATCATTATTTAAGGTGATAAGGCCTCTTTTTGCTGCTTTTTTCAGTAAAGGGCTTAAAATATGTCCTTGCAGGCCAGTCCTTTCAGTGAATAAAGAATGAGGAATAGCTTGCTCTAAACGGCTTGTATTCAACATGAATTCAAAAACTAGTGAATCGGCGTTCACTTGTTCCTTTGCGGCAAGAAATGGTTTTGCGGGGTTTAAATAATCAGTCGGTTGACGCTGTTTCCTTGTGCGAAAAACTTGCCCATCCACCGTTATTTTTCCATGTGCGCCTGCACCAATGCCGTAATAATCCCCAAAAAGCCAATAATTGAGGTTATGACGAGCAACTTGTTCAGTTTTACAGAAGGCAGAGATTTCGTAGCGTTGATAGCCATTTGTTGCTAAGCACGCTAGGCCTTGCTCCTCGAGCAGAAAAGCCTCATCCTCAGTAGGTAGAGACGGAGGACTTTTATAGAAAAGGGTATTCGGTTCAATGGTTAATTGATACCAAGATAGATGCTCTGGCCTATGAGCTAAAGCTATATTTAAATCTTCAAGTCCCTGGTCGACTGATTGCCCGGGCAATCCATGCATAATGTCAATATTGAGATTGTTAAAACCGGCATAACGAGCTGCCTCAATTGCCTTATGAGCTTGTTTATCGTCATGAATACGCCCAAGCGCTTTTAAATGCAGAGGATTAAAGCTCTGAACTCCTAAAGAGAGTCGATTAATTCCCAATTGACGATAGTCAGTAAAGCGCTGCTGTTCCACAGTGCCTGGATTCGCTTCCAGAGTAATCTCAATGTCTTTAGCAAAGGGAACAAGTTTCTGCAATTGAGCAAATAAAAGAGCATAAGTTTCTGCGGATAATAAGCTAGGTGTGCCTCCACCGATGAAAATACTCTGAATTTCGCGTGTAGGGAAATGAGTTAAATCGGCTTTAAAATCAGCGAGTAAAGCGCTGAGGTATTGCTTTTCGGGTAAACTTTCCGGACTTTTATGAGAATTAAAGTCACAGTAAGGACATTTACGAAGACACCAAGGAATATGGATATACAAAGAGGTTGGTAACATTATTTAAATCGTACTGGCTTGTTCAGGAGGGCAATAGTATCATAGTTTGTTTTGGACTACCGAGTCGCTTATTTTGGAAAGGTAATCATCAGGATGCGAGAAAAACCGGTTTGTACTCATAGAACAGTCGTTGCCAAGTCAAGATTATTTACTGTCGAAGAAATGCATCTTCGTTTTGCAAATGGTGCTCAGCGTTGTTTTGAGCGAATTCGTAGCCATGGTCATGGGGCAGTATTAATTGTTGCCCTGACGGCGGGTGAGTCGCTGCTGCTTGCACGCGAGTATGCCGCCGGAACGGACACCTACGAACTCAGTTTTCCAAAAGGGTTAATTGAAAAAGGTGAATCTTTATTTGAAGCCGCTAATCGTGAGTTGCGTGAAGAAGTCGGTTTTGCTGCGAAAAAATTAGACTGGTTGAAAACAATGACTTTAGCTCCTGCTTATTTTGGTGCAAAGATCGATTTAGTCGTTGCCAGAGATTTATACCCTTCGCCTCTTCCTGGAGATGAGCCTGAGCCTCCTGAAGTCATCGAGTGGCCTTTAAGTGCTTATAATGAGTTATTGGTGCGTCCAGATTTTTCTGAAGCGCGCAGCATTGCTGCGCTTTTAATGGTAAAACAATGGTTAGAAAGAGGAAGTGAACAATGAATAAACGAGTTAGAATCGCCGTCACTGGCGCTGCCGGGCAAATTGGATATGCTTTATTATTCAGAATTGCATCAGGACAAATGTTCGGTCCAAATACGGATATTGAGTTGCACCTGCTTGAGTTAGAACAAGCTTTGCCAGCGCTTGAAGGGGTCGCAATGGAGTTAGAAGACTGCGCCTTCCCACTATTGAAAAACATTGTTTGTACTTCTGAGTTAAAACAGGCAATGGATGGCATAAACTGGGCCTTATTGGTCGGTTCCGTACCTCGTAAACAAGGCATGGAGCGCTCTGATTTGCTGCAAATTAATGGCGGAATTTTCACTAAACAAGGGAAAGCGATTAATGACTACGCGGCTCAAGATGTTCGTGTCTTCGTAGTAGGAAATCCCTGCAACACAAATTGCTTAATTGCTAAACATCATGCCAGAGATATACCGGATGATCGATTTTATGCAATGACTACTCTGGATGAGCTACGAGCGCGTGCTCAGCTTGCAAACAAAGCGGGTGTTGATGTAACAGGAGTGACCCAAATGACCATTTGGGGGAATCACTCTTCGACACAATACCCTGATTTTTACAATGCTAAAATCAATGGTTTTCCGGCAGCAACGGTCATTGAAGATGAAGAATGGTTAAAGAACACTTTCGTTTCCACAATACAACAACGAGGTGCTGCAATCATTAAAGCCCGTGGTGCTTCATCTGCGGCCTCGGCTGCGAATGCCGCCATTCATGGCGTTCGCTGCTTAACCAATGATACGCCATCAATGGAGTCTTTCTCCGTTTGCCGCAGCTCTCAAGGGGAGTATGGGGTGGATGAAGGCTTAATTTTCTCGTTCCCTTGTCGTCGTGAACACAATGACGTGCATGTGGTGGAAAATTTGAAATTCAATGAATATAGCCAAGCGAAATTCAATGAAACGTTAAATGAGCTTCGCCAAGAACGAGACGCTGTTAAAGAATTAGGCTTGCTTGATTAATCTTTCCAGTAAATTAAAAAGGGGCAGAGAAGGTTTGCCCCTTTGAATTCTTCTAAACACACATCGACTCTTCTCGATGAGGTCCAATAGCTTGTCCATGGAACGTTGGTTAAGGCGTTAAGGGTCTGACTTTTGATTTGACAAAACAGGGACTCCTCTTCTACAGTTTTATTGTTTGCTATTTAAACATTGAGGAAAATTTTTATCTAATGGATTAATCCATATAAAAATAACCTATTGCTTATGGAACTATAAGGAGATAGTCATGAAAACAATCAAAACATTATTCACTGTTGCCGTTTTAGGTATAGCTAGTGTAGGTGCAGCAAATGCAGCTTGGATGTGCTCAGTTTCTGATGCTAAACAGTTGACATTTACGGGGACCGGCGGGGATCGTGCAAGTGCACTGGCTAGTGCAATGGCTGCTTGCTCAAAAGGTTCAACTTATGCGAAAAATTGCGTAGTGCAAAACTGCTCTCAGCAATAACTCCTTAGATCTTGGGTAAGGGAATAATGACAATAAAAAACCCCTTACCCATGATGATCAACCGACAGCAGCATAATAACTAAAAGGAACGAACAGTTCTTTCCCATTGATCTTAACTTGTGCAAAAAGTTTAATTGCTCCGGCTTTTTGCGGCTCAATATGAAAGTTAAGCTCAGGACCCCCTCTATCTGCTGCTTGCGAAGGTTCGATTCCCATCGGATGAACGTGCACTACGGTGTTAAAATCGTCACTAAAGCCAACTATGTGAGCATAAGCCCCCATGATGGGTTCCAAATTGTGCACCGGATTTCCTTGAGCATCACTGATCTCAATTTTACCCATTGCTGCTTTGCCTAGTTCGAGCTTAGGCTTATCAAAAGACAATTTAAATTTATACCCATCAACAACTGTTTCAGTGGTAATGCGTGGAATGATTTGAGCAAAATGAGACTTCGCTTTGTATAAATCAGCAATAACATATTCTTGTTGCATGGTGTTGATAGGCACAAGGTCAGCCCAAATACGATAATTAGCGTCCTTTTTATTGGGTTTCCAAGAAAATTGATATACACCAGGCTCATCGGTTGGAACAGGATGGACATGACTGTAATCACTGAGACTATCATCAATAATGAGCATGTGGATTTTCTGAGTGTGTACTTCGCTAAGATCTTGCAAGGAGATGGGTTTATTGGTCTTAATTTCAGTTAATTTCACAAAAACCAAGTTTTTCCCCCGTCCACTCACTATTCTTTCCACGGACAGCTTAATGATAGCTGGGCTCTTTTTTTCAGTCATTGCCGTAGGATGATGCATTCCATGGGTATGAGCCAGGCTAAGTGGCAGATAAAGTGAACTTAAAAGAAAAATACTTGTTTGAAGGAAGGATTTAGCTAACATTTGCAAATTTATCACTGTGTTCTTCTCCCGATTGGTGAGCCATCCGTTTTTCTCGACGTCTCTCCATTGCATTATAGAGTGTTGGTACAACAATCATATTCAAGAGGGTTGATGTAAAAAGCCCACCTAGTAAAACCTGCGCTAAAGGTCTTTCTAACTCTTTACCCACCGGTGAACCCCACAGCAGCGGGATTAAACCTAAAGCAGCGGTCGCCGCAGTCATTAAAACAGGAACAAGTCGGTCAAGTGTTCCTTGAATCACGATGTCTTGTAGCGGTTTGCCTTCTGCTTTCAATTGATTGTAGTGACTGACCAAAATAATACCATTTCGAGCAGCAATTCCAAAGAGGGTAATAAAACCAATCATCGCAGCCACACTCATTTCACCACTCGTAAAATAAAGGGATAAAACACCACCAATTAAGGCTAAAGGTAAATTGCATAAGACTAAAAGGGCTTCTCTTACTTGTCCAAAGGCCTTATGCAATAGAAGCAGCATGGCGACAACCGCTAAAATACCTAAAAACAAAATGGTTTGTGTTGCTTGTTGCTGACTTTTGAATTGCCCACCGTATTGAATAAAATAACCGTTAGGGAGTTGAATTTGATTCTTAATCTTTTCTTGAACTTCACGGATGACGCTTCCTAAATCACGCCTTTCCACGTTAAAACCTACTGAAATCATGCGTTGCGTGTTTTCGCGACTAATCGAAAAGGGTTGTTCTTCTTCAACAATTTGTGCGACTGCACGCAAAGGGATTTTATCACCATTCTCTATCCCTGCTCCGTGGGCATCGATTAGCATGTCTTGTACTGCTCTGACCGTGTCTCGTCCGGATTCAGCCATACGAACGTAAAGATCAAAGCTCCGCTGTCCTTCCAAGACGCTAGAAACACGGACCCCATTCAGTAGGGTTTGTACATCTTCAGAAATTTGGCCGACATTGATGCCATAGCGGGCTGCTTTTTCACGATCAATTTTAATGATCAATTGAGGGACATTGATTTGCTGCTCTTTATTAATATCGACAACACCTGGAATGGTTTTTAGCAAGGATTCCACTGATACGCCTAATTGATTAAGCGTTTGTAGATTGTCACCAAAAATTTTGATGGCAATTTGGGAGCGCACGCCAGAGAGGACCTCATCCATGCGATGGGCGATAAATTGACCAATATTGAAAACGGCACCAGGAATATTGGCTAAGTCTTGACGAATCCGCCTAATTAATTCGGCTGAGCTCACGCTTTTATCTTTATCAAAATTAAGATTAACATCGAATTCACTCACATTGGGAGGTAGAGCATCTTCATCAATAGCACTGCGCCCGGCCCGCTGAGAAATAGAAATCACTTGTGGGTATTTGAGGAGTTGTTTGCGAACTTGTTGGCCAATCCGCATGGATTCATCGAGCGATGTGCCAGGGAGGGTGGCCATGGCAATAATAAAATTCCCTTCATGAAATTCTGGAAGAAAGGCTGTCCCAAAAAAAGGTATAAAGGCGAGCGCAAGCACAAATCCTAAACCAGAAAGGCTAATTACTGACCAAAGGTGATTAAGAGCCCAATTTAAAATACGCTGAAAACGCGCTTTAAGCGCTCTGGAAAAACGTGTTTCTCTTTCGGTGGAACTGGCTTCAGGGTTTTCTGTCATTTGTGCAATTCGTTCTTCTTTGGTCATCGGATGCAAAATGACTTGTCGCTCGTTTTGTTTTTCCCGACGATTGACTAAAAGCAGGTAGCACAGGGCAGGAACCATAGTAATGGAAACGACAAGAGAGCCAATGACGGATGCAATATACGCTACAGCTAAAGGGCTAAAAATTCGTTCTGCAATGCCTGAAAGGAAAAAAATGGGGAGAAACACTAGGCTAATAATCAGCGTGGCATAAATTACCGAATTTCTAATTTCAAGAATTGAATCAAAAACCACTGCAATAGCGGGTTGAGGCGAAATGGATAAGCGATTTAAATGTAAGCGTCGCAGGACATTTTCCACGGTGATAATGCCATCATCGACCACTTCACCAATGGCGATGGCAATTCCACCAAGCGTCATGGCATTGATCCCAAAACCAAAAAGATACAACACTAAAATTCCAAGAATAAACGAAACAGGCATTGCCATGAAGGTAATGAATGAAGCACGAATGTTCATTAAAAAAATAAATAGCACTAAGATCACAATGAGCGCACCTTCCAACAGCGCCCAACTTAGATTTTTTATGGCTGATTCAATGAAGTTAGCTTGGCGAAACACATTTGTGTACAATTTTACACCAGATGGAAGTGAAGCTTTGATTTCATCTAATGCTTCTTGAACCTTAGACGTGGTGGCTAAGGTATCCGCACCGTACGTTTTAGAAATGGTACCAATAACCGCATGGTCAAGATTATAAGCAGCATCACCGCGTTTTATTTCACCACCGAAAGCCACAGTAGCAACATTGTCGATGGTAATAGGAATGCCTTTGCGTGTGGTAATAATCGTTTGCCTGATGTCTCCTAGTGTTTTTACTCGGCCAATTGCACCCACGATGAGTTCTGTTCCCGATTTTTGTAAAAAAGCGCCGGGGACATTGCGATTTGAATTGGCTAAGGCTTGGTTCACTTCTTCTACGCTGATTCGATAAGCAAGCATGCGAGCGGGATCCAAGCGCACTTGATATTGCTTTACTTCACCTCCTAGTGAAACCACAGAAGCAACACCCCCCAACGCAAGAATTCGTGGGCGAATAACCCAGTCGGAGATGGTGCGCAGTTCTTCCGGAGATACAGTGTTACTGACCAGCGCATATTTCATAAGCCAACCCACGACCGAAATAACCGGCAGCATTACTGGGTTTGCACCCGAAGGTAATTGTCCCATCACTTGTTGGATACGCTCGTTAATTAACTGCCTATCGCGATAGATGTCTGTTTTATCCGCAAAAACCACTGTAATCGTGGACAGCCCCACTGCAGTTTTAGAGCGCACCCGCGTGACACCAGGAGTACCATTAATCGCGCTCTCTAAAGGGTAGGTAATGAGGGCTTCCACTTCCTGCGGAGCTAACCCAGACGCTTGAGTTTGTATAGTGACTTGTGGGGGGGCGAATTCAGGAAATACATCCACAGGCATTTTCGTTAGGGTATAGCCGCCATAAAGACATACGGCAATGGTGATCGCCAAGATGAGGAGACGGTTTTTTAACGACCAACTAATTAAGTATTGAAACATCTTAATCGATCCTTTCCGAGAGGGTCCCCGTGGGGCCATTTTTTATTGAGAGCCTCTGTATTTTTTATTAATCACTTCTTTCTTCTACTGGTTGAGGTTTACCGCCTGTTAGCCAGTAGGTGTAAAGCTGACGATTACCTTGGTTGACGACCTCATCGCCAGCCGCCAAACCGCTTAGAATTTCGGTATAGTTATCATCACTGATACCCGTTTTAACGACAACATGCTGATAAACATTCCCTTGTTTTCTAAAAACAAATTTTTCATTGTTTGCTTCTATGATTGCTGAATTAGGGATAACTAGCGCGTCTTTATTTTCTTGTAAAACAAGGTTGGCGCGGGTAAACATACCTGGTTTTAATAAATCTTTTGGATTATCGAGAAGAATTTGAACGTTTACGGTGCGCGTGAGTGGATCAAGATTGGGCTCAATAAGGCTCACTTTTCCTTTAAAGATTTGTTGGGGATAGCTTAAAACATGCAATCTGGCTTCTTGTCCTACCTTAACTTTTCCTAAATCTTCTTCGTAAGCTTTAGCAATCACAATGAGTTTTGAGCGATCAGAAATATGAAAAAGCACGGTATTAGGAGCTACTGCCTGACCAAGATTGACATTACGAGCATCAATCACTCCGCTCATCGGGGAATTCATCACGACACTTGGTGGCGGATCACCGATAAGCAAGGATTGTACTTTTAACAAGGGTTGGCCCACTTTTACCTTATCTCCTAAATTCGCATAAAGTTGAGTTACATTGCCTGAGATTCTCACGCTGACATCCGCTTGGGCATTCGGTAATAGCTGAATTTCTCCGTTGAGTCCCAATGTCTCTTCAAGCGGTTTAGTGAACACCTGGGTTGTTTTTAAATCAATAAGTTTTGTTTGTTCTGGATTGAGCGAAAAGGAGTTTTGCGGTGGTCCTGATATTTCGAAACGTTCTCCATGAGCAAATACCAAAGAGATTGTGAATAAAAAGGAGAGGAAAACGAGTGTGTTGCGCATAAGATTATTTTGTAAAGTCATGTAAATCCCTTTTATCAGTCAGATAGGAGCACAATGAAGTATGACCACCATTACCCAGGGCTGTACAAAATTTCACTAAAGCTTGTAAGTACTTTTCGAGCATATTGAGATAGGCGACTTGAAGATCATTTTGTTGGCGCTGTATTTGTAATACTTCAAGGAGAGATACTTGACCATTTTTGTAAGCATCCCTTGCTAATTTAACGTTACGAAAAGTAAGTTTTACTGTTTTTTGACGAGATTGTTCAAGTGCCCTTTCTAAGGCTTTTAATTGCGCATAATTACTTGCAACTTCAGTTTGAATCGTTAATTTCAAGGCTTGCATTTTACCAATTGTTTGCGTGCCGACTGCACCGGCTTCCATTATTTTGCCCTTATTTGCATTAAATAAAGGAAAAGGGACTGCCAGGCCTACACTTAAAGCGCGATCAGGTTTTTGTGGATCACCACCTTCCACAAAAATTTTACTTTGTTGAAAAGCGACTCCCACGGTCCAATCAGCCCATCGCTCAGCACGGGCGAGCTGTTGTGTCGCTTGGGCGCGATTTAAGCTGAGTTGAAGTATTTGCATATCTGGACGCTGTTTCAGTGCTAAGGCTTGCGCATCGGCGACGCTGATGGTGAGCTGCCCTTGTTTGGGTAGTGATTTATCGAGCACTAAAGGGGAGGTGGCATCGCGTCCTAATAGTTGATTGAGTTGCGCTATTTGGCTAATGCGCAAGCTTTCTAGAATTTGTTTTTCTTGAAAAATACGCTGGTATTCTAAGCTTGCTGAGTTGGTATCCAATTCAGAGACCTCAGCGGCATGAAAGCGATTTTCGGTGACTTGCACTAATTTTTTATTAATGGACAAAAGATTTTTAAGTTGTTTTAAACGATAATCGGTAATCAGAATGGCATAATAATTGTCCGCGACCGCGCCCTTAAGTTTTCGTTTAGCCTCTTTAATTTCAGTCATTGCAATGGCGATATCAACCCGAGCAACATTTTTTTGACGGCCAATTCGACCGGAAATGGGAAAATTTTGGGTAAATCCTGCGCTGCGTGTGTACTCTCCTTCTTTGCTAAAGAATTGATCGTCCGTGTTATTCAAATTTAAACTGGGATTGGGCCATAATCCTGCTTGCACCAAGCGGGCTTGAGCGACAGCAATATTGTACCGGGCGGCTTTTAAGTCATTGTTATTTTCAATGGCTATGTGGGTTAATTGATTAATTGTTAAACTTTGCGACGCGTTGATGATAGACGCCTTACCTGTCAGACTGAAAATAAAGAACCAGGTGACGATTTGAGACAATAGTCCACTACCTTTCAATGCCCCGCGACATGAGAATGCGGGATCTAGGCATGAGAAAGGGACCGGAGCTAACGCTTTCTTTGTCATAAGGTTATCCAGCGTAAGCGAAGTGCATTAGTAATGACAGAGACCGAGCTGAGTGACATTGCCGCAGCAGCGATCATTGGGTTTAAGAGTAATCCAATAAAAGGATAAAGTACCCCTGCGGCGATAGGTATACCCAATGCGTTATAAATAAAGGCAAAAAAAAGATTTTGACGTATATTTCGCATGGTGGCTTCAGAGAGATGGCGAGCTTTAACGATGCCATGTAAATCGCCATGAAGCAAGGTAATGCCAGCACTTTCTATGGCAACATCCGTTCCTGTTCCCATTGCGATGCCAATATCCGCTTTAGCCAGTGCAGGTGCATCGTTAACTCCATCTCCCGCCATGGCAACAATTCGGCCTTTTTCTTGTAACTCAGTCACAATGCGGCTCTTGTCTGCAGGTAAAACTTCAGCAATCACCGTTTTAATGCTCAGTTTTTCAGCGACGGCTTTAGCCGTTTTCTGGTTGTCGCCAGTGAGCATGACAATATCGATCCCTTTGTCTTGTAAGGTGTGTATTGCGTCAACCGTACTGGATTTAATTGGATCTTCGACTGCTAAGAGGGCTGCAATTTGATTTTCCATGGCCATGAACATCACTGAAGCGCCTGTTGCCCTGAGTTCATCTGCTTGATTGGAAAGGGCCTGAAAATCGATTTTCAATTCTTGCATTAAGGCTGCGGTACCCACCACGATGACTTGATTGTTAACTGTACCACGTACCCCTTTACCCGTTATCGCTTCAAAGTCGCTTACTGGAACAAAAGGTAAATTTTTCTCTTTCGCGGCTGTTACAATCGCATGAGCTAAAGGATGTTCGCTATAATGCTCCACTGAGGCGGCAAGAGGAAGAACTTCGTCTTCAGTAAATTGTTGTGTCGTTATAAGTTGCGTTAATTTGGGACGGCCTTCAGTCAGAGTTCCCGTTTTATCCACCACTAAGGTATCGATTTTTTCCATGTGTTCGAGTGCTTCAGCGTTCTTGATGAGTACCCCATTTCCTGCTCCCTTTCCTACGCCAACCATGATTGACACAGGAGTAGCAAGTCCTAAAGCACAGGGACAAGCAATGATTAATACCGAAACCGCAGCAATGAGCCCATAGCTAAACGAGGGGGCAGGGCCAAAGCCGAGCCATAAAATGAAGGCCAATAGGGCAATAAAAATGACGATAGGCACAAACCAGCCAGAAACAGCATCGGCTAAACGTTGGATAGGCGCTCGGCTACGTTGTGCCTCACTAACCATTTGCACAATTCGTGAGAGCATTGTATCACTGCCTACATGAATTGCTTTCATCACAAAGCTGCCGCTTAGATTAATGGTCGCACCAATCAGTTTGTCACCAACTCTTTTGCTCACAGGTAATGATTCGCCAGTGACCATTGACTCATCGACATTCGATTGGCCTTCTATAAGTTCCCCGTCCACAGGAATTTTCTCTCCAGGACGCACGCGCAATAAATCCCCTGTTAAAATGTGATCGAGCGGTATTTCTGTTTCTTGATGGTTTTGATCGAGCCGATACGCTGTTTCGGGTGCTAGTTTTAACAACGCGCGAATAGCCCCTCCTGTTTTTTCGCGTGCTTTTAATTCAAGGACTTGACCCAATAAAACCAACGTGGTTATTACTGCAGCGGCTTCAAAATAAACGTTAACCATGCCTTTTTCACTGAGCAAACTCTGAGGAAAAAGGCCAGGGAATAAAGTGGCTATCACACTGTACCCCCAAGCGACAGCGGTACTCATTGCAATCAAAGTGAACATGTTTAAGCGATGGGTTGTTAACGATTGCCAACCCCGTTGAAAAAACGGCCAGCCACACCATAAAACCACTGGCGTCGCCAATACCAATTGGATCCAGCTGGACAAACGGATTGGAAGCCAGCTTGCAAAAGCGTGTTCGCCCATGGCGAATACGAACACAGGGATACTGAGAATTAAGGCAATCCAAAATCTTCTTTGCATATCAGCATATTCTGGATTACCTGTGTCTTCGACGCCCATCGTCTCAGGCTCTAATGCCATACCGCAAATTGGGCAATTTCCAGGCTTTTCTTGGCGAATTTCGGGATGCATTGGGCAAGTGTAAACCGACTCACCCTCTACCAAGGGAGCTTTAGGTATTTTTGAATGATTCATCGAATGGCAGCAGCTGTGTTTTTCTGCAGAAGGGTGTTGGTTATTTTCCACAATGGACAATCCTCTGTTGAAGCGGAATACATTCATTCTAGCAATGGTAAGCAGACAACACTATGAGATATTTGTGTTGTAACTTATTCTGTTCTACATTTAGCAGAAGCAGTGACCAAAAATTAAATAGAATGAATTCCTTGTCTATTGGGAATTTTGATGTGAAGGGACCAATCATGATTATAAAAACCTGCGATATGACCAATGTAAACCACGTAATTACCCCCGATGAAAATTATGAAATAACGCTTGATTCACCTGCCATTGATATTTTTACGGATTTCAAAAAGACACCGCCTTTAGTTATTGACCAATCATTGGATGTTGTTACAGCTGAAGATTTAATGAAAAAAACACATGTCAAATTAAAGTTGGTGTTAGATAAGGGTGAGTTTGTTGGTACGCTAGCTTATGAAGATTTGATTGGTGAAAAGGTAATGTTTCGTACGAATCACGTTCATCGAGCGAACATTCTTGTCGCTGAGGTGATGACACCCAAAACGTGTTTAAAGGCAATCGCATTTAGCGATGTAAAACGAGCAAGAATTAGGGACATCGTTGAAACGCTCAAGAATGAAGGAAAACAGCATTTTCTTGTCATTGATGGAGCAGAGCATCATATCCGGGGGATTTTTTCTGCTTCAGATATTGCTCGACGATTGCATGTGCCAATTAATATCGATAGAGCCTCTACATTTGTTGATATTTATAAGGCGTTGAATCATTAAATGACAATCGAAGGGGGTGAGGGTTAATGCTTAAAATGCCTATACCCAGTAAACACCATAATTATTCCCGCTTGATTAGCTGCATCGATGACCTCTTTATCGCGCACGGAGCCGCCAGGTTGAATAATGGCGCTAATCCCTGCTTGTGCTGCCAATTCAATATTATCTGCAAAGGGAATAAAGGCATCTGATGCCATCACGGCACCTTGGGTCGCAAAATTAGCCTGTTCTGCTTGCCATAAACCAATGCGAGTACTCATGACTCGACTGGTTTGCCCTGCACCGATACCTATTGTTGCGCCTTCTTTTGCAAAAACAATGGCATTGGATTTCACGTGTTTGACCGCAGTCCAAGCAAATAATAAATCTTGCATGAGTTGATCAGAGGGCTTTTGATGAGTAACCGTTTGAAATTCTTCACTACTGACTAAAAAATCATCATGCTCTTGGACAAGTAAACCGCCATCAACGTGGCGCAGATCTAACTTGAATTCAGCATTGGTTTGCCATTTACCGGTACTCAGCACACGGATGTTGGGTTTTGTTGTTAAAACAGCTTGCGCTTCCTCGCTAATAGCGGGTGCAATAATAACCTCGGCAAATTGCTTGTCGAGAATGGCTTGTGCTGTTTCACCCGTTAAAAGCTGATTAAATGCCAAGATGCCACCGAAACTAGAGGTCGGATCGGTTTGAAAAGCGCGTAAGTAAGCATGTAATTGAGTATCGCCGAGGGCGATCCCACAGGGATTTCCATGCTTGACAATTACACAAGTGGGTATCTCAAGTGGAAAGGATTTAACACAATCGAAAGCGGCATCTGCATCGAGAAGATTGTTATAGGAGAGTTGTTTGCCTTGAAGCGTTTTGGCAGTGGCTAAAGAGCCAGTGGGTGGATTTTTATCCGTATAAAATATTGCTTGCTGATGAGGATTTTCTCCGTAACGTAATTCATAGCGTTTGTGAAACTGACAAGTGAGCGTGGATGGAAAACCAGAAGGCTCTCTTTCTTCATTCAATGTTCCCAAATAATTGGCAATGGCTGCATCGTAAGCAGCGGTATGAGCAAAGGCTTTCTTAGCTAATTCAAACCCCCAATTAACAGGAGCCTTCTGGGCCTGAATATACTTGATCAATAATCCGTAATCATCAGGGGTGACGACAACAAAAACACGAGCATGATTTTTCGCAGCGGCACGAACCATTGTTGGCCCACCAATATCGATGTTCTCAATTGCTTTTTGAAAATCGCAGTCATGATGACTAATAACTTGTTCAAAAGGGTATAAATTAACAATAAGTAAATCAATTCGTTTGATCTGATGCGCTTGTAACACTTTCTCATCTTCGGGGAGATCGCGTGCTAATAGCCCTGCATGAATAGCAGGATGAAGCGTTTTAACGCGTCCATCCAGCATTTCAGGAAATTTTGTACACTCACTGACATCAATCACTGGAAGCTGGTGTTTAGTGAGTAAAGCCGCCGTATTGCCGGTAGCGACGAGCTCTACCCCTTGCTCATGCAGGGTTTTTGCTAATTCAACTAAGCCGCGTTTATCAGAAACACTCAGCAAAGCCCTTTTGGGGGTAAAAGGGCGGAATTGTTGTTTATTCATTATGTTAGCTCTTTATTAGTGATTAGCGACGGGTAAAAGTCAGCAGCGACCAACCTTCTAAATCCGTTGATGATTGATGAGCAAAATCAGCTTGGTAAGCCTCAATAAGCGAAGCGGCTTGTTCGTTGAGAATGCCCGAAACAATTAATACGCCCTCATTGTTGAGTAATTTTTTAAATTGAGTGCGCAAAGTCAACAAAGGAGCTAATAAGATATTGGCAATCAGGACATCAGCAGGTTCTCGCAATATTTCCGGAAAACCAATATCCAACTGTTGTGAATCAATTGCATTCATTAAAGCGTTGCTTTGAGTTGCTTGCAGTGCTTGCTCATCGATGTCAACAGCTTGTACTCGTGCTGCACCTAGTTTTAGCGCTGCTAAAGCAAGAATACCTGAGCCACAACCGTAGTCAATGACTGTTTTGTTGGCCAGTTCAGCTTGATCGAGCCAACGCAAGCACAGTGAGGTGGTTGGATGAGTCCCCGTGCCGAATGCTAGCCCTGGATCAAGAATTAGATTAACTGCCTCAGGTTCGGGCGGCTCGAGCCACGTAGGGCAAATCCACAATCGTTGACCAAAGCATTGCGGCTTGAAATCATCCATCCAGGCACGTTCCCAATCTTGATCAGGTAATTCGCTAATAGCAAAAGACAGATGATGGAATTGAGCAGCCAGGTGTTGTTTTGCCAACGCTGCTTCTTTGATATCTGTATAAAGTGCATTCACGATGACATCAGGCCAAAGGGGGGTTGTTCCAGGTTCTGGCTCGAGGACGGGGTCATCGTATTTATCGGTCAAGGTGATCGATAAAGCCCCCATTTCTTCGAGGGCTTCACTGATTGAGTCCACCTCATCACGATGGCATTGTTCAATTTGTAACTGATACCACACAACTTATTCCTTGAGCATTTTTTCGAGGTAATGGATGTTTGTGCCGCCTTGCACAAACGCTTTATCTCTGAGAATACGCTGATGCAATTCGATATTGGTTTTAATACCATCAATAATAATTTCATCTAATGCATTACGCATTCTCGCAAGAGCTACTTCTCGTGTTTCGCCATAACTAATTAATTTCCCTATCATGGAATCATAATTGGGCGGCACGGTATAACTACTGTAGATATGCGAGTCAAAACGAATACCAGGCCCACCAGGTTGATGCAGAAGGCGGATTGTTCCCGGTGAAGGCATGAACGTTTTGGCGTCTTCTGCATTAATCCGGCACTCGATGGCATGGCCTTTTAATTGGATATCTTCTTGTTTTAAGGTGAAAGGCATATCACTAGCCACTTTGATTTGTTCTTTAATTAAATCAATGCCAGTGATCATTTCAGTCACAGGGTGTTCAACCTGGATACGCGTATTCATCTCAATGAAATAAAAACAACCTTCTTGATACAAGAATTCAAAGGTTCCCGCACCGCGGTATTTGAGTTCCCGGCAAGCATTCACTACGGATTGTCCTATTTTTTGACGTAATTCAGGCGTAATGCCTGGGGCAGGAGCTTCTTCCAATACTTTTTGGTGGCGTCGTTGCATTGAGCAATCACGTTCACCGAGGTGTATAGCATTTCCTTTTCCATCGCCTAAAACTTGAAATTCAATATGGCGTGGATTTTCTAAGAATTTTTCCATGTACACAGTGGGGTTATTAAAAGCAGCCTTTGCTTCGCTTCGGGTAAGGGCAATGGCATTAAGCAAGTTGGCTTCGTTATGAACTACTCGCATCCCACGGCCACCTCCACCACCCGCGGCTTTGATAATAACGGGAAAGCCAATTTGACGTGCTAATTTAATATTGTGATTATCATCGTCAGTTAAAGGACCATCAGAGCCTGGAACGCAGGGGACGCCTGCTTTTTTCATCGCAGCGATGGCAGATACCTTATCTCCCATTAAGCGAATGGTATCTCCTTTAGGACCGATAAAGCGAAATCCACTTTGCTCAACAATATCGGCAAAATCAGCATTTTCTGATAGAAAGCCGTAACCAGGATGAATAGCAACGGCGTCAGTAATCTCAGCCGCAGAGATAATAGCTGGGATATTTAAATAGCTTTTTTGCGAGCTTGCAGGTCCTATACAAACCGTTTCGTCAGCAAGGCGTACATGCAATAAGTCTTTATCCACATCCGAATGCACGGCTACGGTTTGAATGCCTAACTCTTTACAAGCTCGCAATATGCGAAGTGCAATTTCACCACGATTGGCAATAACAATTTTACTGAGCATTAAATATACCTTTTATTCTTCGATAATAAACAGGGGTTGGTCATATTCAATCGGATCACCATTGGTGGCAAGAATTTCAATGATTTTGCCCGCACGATCAGCTTCAATTTCGTTAAACATTTTCATTGCTTCAACAATGCAAAGTGTATCGCCCACTTTCACCGACTGACCAAGGGTAACAAAAGGAGGTGCATCAGGAGAAGGTGAAGTATAAAGGGTACCTACCATAGGCGAACGAACTTTGTGCCCCGGCTTAGTGACTACCGTTTTGCTTTCAGCAGGAGAAACTGGCGGAATGGTTGCCGGTTGAGGCACAGATTGGGGTGGGAGCGGTGCTGCATAACGCATAGGGGCTGGTGCTTCCACAGCATAACTATGACGGCTCAAGCGAACTGACTCTTCGCCTTCTTTGATTTCGATTTCTGAAATCCCCGTTTCTTCTAGCAATTCGATCAATTTTTTGATTTTGCGAATATCCATCGATAATAACTCTCTAAATTAATTAAATTCTTCTATTATGGCTTGTAATGCTAAGGAGTAACCCTTAACACCAAGCCCACTAATCACGCCGCGGGCTAAGTCAGAAAAATAGGAATAATGGCGAAAGGGTTCGCGCGCATAAATATTGCTGATGTGAACCTCAATGAAGGGAATTGACACCGCAGCTAAAGCATCACGCATAGCAATGCTAGTATGAGTAAACGCAGCCGGATTAATTATAAGATAACCGACTTTACTGTCGCCCGCTTGATGGATCCAATCAATTAACTCAGCCTCGGAATTGCTTTGCTTACTATTAAGCTCAAACCCAGATGCTTTAGCTTGTTTACTCAGTCTGGCATTCACTTCTTCAAGTGTCGTAGAACCATACACTGAAGGCTCTCGTAGACCAAGTCGATTCAAATTGGGCCCATTTAGGACAAGTATTTTTTTCATCATAAGCTGGTTTACCAAAATTCATCGGATTCTGCCTGAACTTTCTGATAATGTCCAGATGTCCGATGATATCGGCATGATCTCTACACGATAACCGGAAGTTTGCTGCCATGATTAAGGGGGCTATTCGCTGTGAATGATGTTATTTCCTGATTTGAGTTATGCTATTTATATAATGAAATGGAATGATGATTATGGCGACCACTCCTATAACAGACAACTGGAACTAAACGGCCCTTAAGTCCAGGAGATATCACGGTTGCCATGCCAGGTGTGTTAGTCAGTGTGCATGTTGCTGTGGGTCATCATGTCATTGAGGTCAGACTTTGTTAGTTCTTGAAGCAATGAAAATGGAAACGGAAATTCATGCGCTTTTCAATGGCATTGTAGTGGATGTTTTCTGCAAGAAAAGAGATAAAGTAACACCCGCCCAGGTTCTACTTTCTATTGAGAAGCATTGACCTCCATCGTTAGCGATGCCCGGCTTTTAAAATACGCTCTCTAATGGCTAGCCATTCCCCTTGTTTGGGGGGCAATTCAATAGCAATAAAAGCAGCCTCTGATTGATCTGCCCGCCGTAACTGATAATAAAGTTCGAAAGCTACTTTTTCAGGTGTATTGGGGAGTTGATAGTAAAGTTTCGCGTTTGCGTCGGGCATAGGAGCAAAGGCAATGACATAGACAGCAGATTGGGACTCCTGACAAAAGCGTTGTATGGCTGCACTATCGGAAAAACAATACAGCGGCTTTTCGGGTTGATAATGGCTTGCTAATCGCCCGGGAGCTCTTATTGCGCTGGGTTTTTTTACCTGTTTTCCAGTTAAAACAGCATTAATTTGCAGCTCATTAATTGAACCATGACGTAAAATCTCATACCCTTCAGGGCTAGTGGCTGCAAGAATAGTCGATTCAATTCCTACCTCACAGCGTCCACCGTCGAGGATTAAAAGTTTATCCTGCTTAAAACTATCTTGAACATGGTTAGCGGTTGTGGGACTAATTTTACCAAATGGATTAGCAGACGGGGCGACTAAAGGAAAATTAAGTCGGTGCAAGAGTGCTTGGGTAACGGGGTGTTTGGGGCAACGTATGGCAACCGTATTTTGACCGCCTGTAATGAATGGACTAATGCAGCCCGATTTGCTCTTCATCACCAAAGTAAGGGGACCGGGCCAGAAATGTTTCATCAAAATAGGAACATAATCAGGGATATAAGAGACCCATCGCGATAATTCCCAACCTTCGGCAACATGCATAATCAACGGATGATTCAAGGGCCTATTTTTTATGGCGTAAATTTTTTTTATCGCACAGTCATCTTCAGCATTGCCTGCGAGGCCGTAAACTGTTTCAGTGGGTATTGCTACCACCTCACCTTGCTGTAAATGAGAAATAGCTAATTCAATGTCGGTCGTGATAGTGCTCATAGGCGATAAATGTCTTCAGATAGCGAAAATGTGAGTGTTGAATTATTACTCAAAATTCCGCTGAGGCAAACATTAATGATAAAAAATTTTAGTAGGTTCTCAGCAAAAGACAGGTATCTTGGCTCTAAAATCCCTGATAAAATGATAATTCGGATTTTAGGAAGCCCAACCTCAGGATAAAACCGCTTACCCAAAATTCGTAAATCAAACTCAACGGGTAAGTTCAAACTTAGTTGTTATCAGGCTTAACAAACAGGATGTTGTGGGCTGATTGTCAATTCAATAAGAAAATATCCCATTTGTTCGATTTGATAGCGCATAGCGGCTATAGGGCCTTATTGTGCAAAAAATAGACATTTGTGGATGGATTATTGCAATTGGTTGCTCACTAGACTAGCAGGGAAATGTTAACAACAGCGACAGACCCAGGACGAGTTTGCCTCATGCTTACTTTAAGGAGAAAGTCTAAAATGCAATTAAATTTTCGCTTGTCCGTTCCAGCAACTTGTTTAGGATTAGCCGCAATCACTTCAGCACAAGCCGTCGAACCAATGCCTCTGCAGCAAGCATCTTTTAAGAGGATACAACAGCAATTCCAATTGGTTCTACCCGGTGTTGCAAACGCTGGAGGAGCTCCAGATACTTTGCAGTTTATCCAGCAACGCACGGACAAAAATCACGTAACCCATGTTCGCATGCAACAGCAATATTTAGGTTTCGAAGTGTACGGCGGTTATGCCATTATGCACAGCAAGGCAACAGCTATGCATTTGCTGAATACTCAGAATAATGTGTGGATGAACGGGGTCTTATATCGGGGTTTGCCTGATGAATTGGGTCAACCCTCAGCCGATTTTATTAAGAATACCATCGTCGCTCTGCAACAATTTAAAGCACACTATCAAGGCAAGGATGTAAGTGAAGAGCAGGTCACTCCTATGGTCTATATTGATAACCAACACCAAGCGCATTGGGCTTATCGTGTGAGTATGTACATACGTCATGAGCACCAAATTCCCGAAAGATCCACAGCGATTCTTGATGCAAAAACCCACAAGTCTTTCATTCAGTGGAATGATATTAAAACGGCTCGTATGGCAGTAAAAGGAACTGGTTATGGGGGCAATAGTAAAACGGGTCAATATCTTTTTGGGAAAACGTTTCCTCTATTGGATTTGACTTACGATAACCTATTAAAAACGTGCTATATGGAAAACGCTGCAGTGAGAGTAGTGGATATGGAGCACAAGTATCATTCGTTAAATCTTCCGATGAAATTTAGATGCAGAAATTCTCAAGACAATAATCCACTTACTTTTTGGACCGGTTACCGAAATGATGGTTATGACAAAATAAATGGAGGATTCTCACCCACTAATGATGCATTGTATTTCGGTTATGCCATAAAGCACATGTATCGTGACTGGTACGATATTGAGGTTTTATCGAAAAAAGGAAATTCAATGCAGATAGTCATGCGCGTGCATTACGGGGAGGGTTATGATAATGCGTATTGGGATGGTAGACAAATGACGTTTGGTGATGGTGATTTAACGAGTATGTATCCCTTAGTATCCTTGGGCATTGGTGCTCATGAAATCAGCCACGGTTTTACTGAGCAACATTCTAATCTCCAATACACGGGGCATTCGGGTGGTCTCAATGAGTCGTTCTCAGACATGGCAGCGCAGGCTGCGGAGTTTTATTCCACTGGCAAAAACACTTGGTTAATTGGTGCCGAAATTATGAAAAAGGGCAGTGGTATTGAAGCATTGCGCTATATGGATAAGCCCAGCCGAGATGGACAATCGATCGATTCGGCTGAGCAGTATTATGAGGCATTGGATGTGCATTATTCCAGTGGTGTCTACAATCGTTTGTTTTACTTGATGTCAACACTATCAGGCTGGAATCCACGAAAAGCCTTCGAAGTCATGGTGAAAGCGAATATGGATTATTGGACTCCTACCGCAACCTTTGATGAAGCAGGTTGTGGTGTACTTAACGCCACCCATGATTTCGGTTTTTCAGTGGATGATGTGAAAAAATCTCTGGCAGCTGTCGCTGTTAATTTTGATTCCTGCGTCATTGGAAATAATGGTTAAAGGGTTTTGTAAAATTGTCCCAGACACTCTGCTACGGTGTCTGGGTGCTCCATATGAACATGATGTCCACCTTCAAGGTAGTGAATTTGTAAGTTTTTTATTGCTTCCTCACGCGTTCTTCTTTGTCCTTTATCGAATTCAAAACCATGACTAGCCCAAATGAGACAACTTTTTGCTTGAATATTATTTAAACACGACAAAATTTGATTTTCAGTCAGCCGTAAAGGTGTCGCAAGCAGCAGACGCCTGTCATGTCGCCAGTAAAAAGTCTCTTTTCTTCTCTGCAGTCCACGTTGGCTAATAATTTTGATGTATTTGGGAGCTAAAAACCCGTGTTTAGCTCGCGCATGGACTGCCAATTCCAATGAAGGATAAGCTTTTACTTCGTGAGCTGCGTCTTCACAAGCGAGCTTGGCGTATTTTGCCAGTTGCGCGCAACAATGTTCTTCTAAGTCAGAAAAGGGGCCAAGCCCTTCTATTAAAACCAGAGATAAAATTTGATCAGGGACAACACCAGCAACAAGACTTCCTAAACAAGCACCCATGGAATGGCCTAAGAGATGATATTGGTCAAAACCAAGCGCTTTGGCAATTTGCAAGACATAGAAAATACCATCCACAAAATGATAATAACAGCCTTCAGGTAGATGAGATGAATGTCCATGTCCGGGCAGATCAATCGCGATAACATGGAATTGCTTTGATAAGTAAGGGGCTAGCAATTCAAAAGAATTGGCGTTATCGAGCCAACCATGAATCGCAATAAGGGGAGGCAAGTAAGGTTCTCCCCAGGTTTTATAGGCAATAACAAATCCTGGGATAGTGAGAGTGGATGCATTCATGTCTTGAGTCATTACGATTATTTTTATTAATATATTTTTATTAATAATAACCTATGTTAACAACATTTGTCGTAGTGCATTGTTGAGACAAAAGCAAATTGTTAGAATAAATATCTTTTTCCTATTACGACAGCAATGAAAAAATTACATTTAATTTTCCTCCTTTGCTTTTCAGTCACTGTGTTCGCAGGCGCTAATATTGATCAGGATGTGCTTAATAACCTGAGAACTGGAAAGCTAAAAAGTGCGACTGACTCTTCTACTTTATCAGTCCTTGTTTTTTTGTACTCTAATGAGAAGAAAAAGGAATTTTTAGAGGATATTAGGCATTTTCCTAATACTAGCTTTCAGGATTTGGGTTTCATGCCCGCTGTAGCGGTGACGTTGCCTGCGAATTTGTACGATTTGAATAGGATTGCTAACCATAAAGCGGTTGCCCAAATTTCGTTCAACAATCCAAGCACGCAAGAGTTGGACGTTAGTGTTCAAGCAATAAAATTGGCTCCTTCTTCGTCCTATCTTGATGTAAATAACTGGTGGGCACATGGATATACAGGGAAAAAAGGGGTGCTCGGATTAATTGATGACGGCGTTGACCCCACCCATCCTGATTTAGCCAACAAGCAATTGATAGTGCGCACAGAGAATGGCTCGCACTATGAGGATTTTATAAATGGAGTAAGAGCACCTCACGGAACAGGTATTGCCTGTATTTATGGCAGTAATAATGAAAAATACAAAGGGGTTGCTTATGAGCTCCCCACCATTATTACAGGTTTGTCTGGTCCCGAAAACTCGGATGCACAAAGCATTATGATGACCATGTCAACCTTAGACTGGATGCTGGAGCGCTCTGAAATTAAACCCACATTGATCAACTACAGTATGGGGAATGGCAGGGTATCTTGTCAGGGCTGCCCTGAATGGAGCGGACTTGCCCGGTTAATTGACTATGTGGTGAATGAGAAAAAAATTCTGTGGGTGAAATCAGCAGGTAACGGAGGATATATAGAACCAACAAAAAATCTTCATTACGCATCCACTTTAACGGTGCCTGGCGATAATTATAATGCACTAACCGTGGCCAATATGAGCCTTAACGTGATCGAAAACAATAGTACGATGAAGACTGCTGATCGAAACCAGCACATCATTCGCTCCACAAGCAGCCGAGGGCCCACCCCCTATGGAAGACGTAAACCAGACTTAACCGCGCCTGGTCATGATACGAGAACGTGCGCTCCCGATGTCCAAATCTATCGCTTTAACTATATCAAGGATATGGATTACCGCGATGGACATCGTTTAATGGGTGGAACAAGTTCTGCTGCGCCGCATGTCGGAGGAGCCGCTTTGTTGCTTCAAGATGCCGGTATTAAAAATCCTATGGCCATCAAAGCGTTATTAATCAATAGCGCTGATGCCTGGACAGATAGCGGGAAATCCGATCATGAGAAACAAGCGCATTTTTCAGTGATGGGTTCTGAGTGGAATAGGACTTATGGTTGGGGTTATATCAATATGCAGGCTGCTTTTGAGCAAAGAAATGATCTCATCGAGGATGAGTTAACGCTAAAAAAACCAGTGCTAGAATATCGAACTGATTTGCAAGTAGGGGAAAAAGTCACTTTGGTCCATGAGCGTCGCGTAGGGTTTTCGGCAGATGGCGCTGCGTGGAAGCTAAGTCATCTTTCTGTGGAAATAATTGACCGTGATACTGAAGAAGTTATTGCGAAAGATGATAGTCCAATTGATACAGTGCATCAGGTCGCCAATTGTGAGCGGTTGGCGGGGGAAAGAAATTGTTCCTCATCAACGAAACCTATTCATGCATTAGTCCGTGTGAAATTACTTAGTTCAACAATAGACGGCAGTGATAGAGAGCCATTTGCTCTGGTTTTGCGAACAAAATAATCAGTATGTCTAATAATTTTCTTTGACGACATGGATGCGTAAAAAATGATATGCTAAAAATAGAAACTCAATTAATTATTTATCAATATGCAGCAATCCAGGAGTCTGTCTCTAATAACCTACAACATTCATAAAGGATTTGGATTAGGTAAGGTTCGCTTTTTATTACCAGAGATGCGTGAGGCTTTATCGGCACTAAATCCTGATTTTGTCTTTCTGCAAGAAGTGCAAGGCGAGCACCGACGCCGGGAAAAGCGAATCAATGCTTGGCCTGATCTTCCTCAATTCGAGTACATTGCGGAAGAAATTTGGCCTCATTTTCTTTATGCAAAAAATGCAATTTATCAATCAGGTCACCATGGCAATGCTATTTTGAGCAAATATGTTTTTGATCGATTTGAAAACATTAATTTGTCTTCCATGAATCGTGCTTCGCGGAGTATCTTGCATGGCCAAATAAAGATAGGGGAGAATCCACAAATCACTGTGCATTTGCTTTGTGTTCATTTAGGTTTATTTAAAGCAGAGCGAATTTCTCAGTGTCAAGCCTTAATGCAGCGCATTTCCGCGGTTGTGCCTGAGCATGAACCTTTACTCATGGCTGGTGATTTTAATGATTGGCGCCATCATTTATCCGATCTTTTGGCAGATGAATTAGGGATAAACGAAGCTTTTTTTATGTTGAAAGGGCGTCATGCTCGTTCCTTTCCTGCCATAAAACCTGCTCTTTGTGTGGATCGAATCTATTATCGCGGAATGGAGGTGGTTGATGTACAGTGTCTACAGGGAAAACCTTGGCGTATGTTGTCGGATCATGTGCCTTTGCTAGCTCGATTTGAATTGTTTCCAGAGCGATGAGCCGAGCGTGGAGAGAGTTCCTTGAATAAGGCTATTGCCAAAAATCAGGAGGGCTCTCGCTTTGCTCGGAATGACAATGAAGGGTATGCAATTACTCCATATCGCTCTTATACTCGCCAAAACAAGCGATGCTGTTTAAGCGGGCTCGTTTGAATAAAGCGTCTTGTGCAGCCTTAATATTAGCCTTTTGACCTTTCCAAGCTTTTAGACAATCTTCTTGCAGTGCACGTCCATAAGAAAAACTTAAATTCCATGGTTGATAGCCTAAACTATTAATGGCATTTAAGTTGATGGTAGCTTGTTCTGGAGTTTGTCCACCTGAAAGGAAATTGATTGTAGGGACTGCTGCAGGAACATGGTTTCGGAACACACTAATGGTGTATTCAGCAATTTCTTCTGGTGAGCTGAAAGGAGTTGCATTTTTACCAGAAGTAATCATGCTGGGCTTTAGAACCATGTGTTCGAGTTCGACTTGATGAATAAATAAGGCATGAAAGAGTTCGTGCAAAACCATTTCGGTTGCTTCAGCGCAATGCTCAATGGAGTGATCGCCATCCATTAATACTTCAGGCTCAACAATAGGAACAATGCCTTCTGACTGACAAGTTGCAGCATAACGGGCCAGCATTTCAGCGCCTGCTTTAATCGCCGTTAAGCTAGGTGTGTAATTTGAAATGGAATAAACATTTCGCCATTTTGCAAATTTTGCGCCTAATTTTTTAAACTGTTGCAAGCGTTCAGTTAACCCATCTAAACCTTGAGTTACTTTTTCATTTTCGGTGTTCACTAAGTTAACTAAACCTTTATCCACTTTAATACCAGGAACAATACCTTTTTTGGCAAAAAGATCAGCAACAGGAGTACCATGTTCATCCTTATGGCTAAACGTTTCTTCAAATAAAATGACGCCATTGATGTATTGTTCTAAATCGGGTGTAGTAGCCAGTAAAATGCGATAATCGCGACGATTTTCTTCGCTATTTTCTAGACCAATGGATTCAAATCGTTTGCCAATGGTGCCCCCGCTTTCATCAGCAGCCAAAATGCCCTTGCCATCTTGCAGCAAGAGCTCCATCGTTGCTGACAATTCATCATAATGCATAGTATTAATCTCCTCATGATTTACATAACGGTTGTACGTGTCTATTTTGCTGGCGAAGAAATGTATTTCTCACGAATAATTTGTTGCATACCAAAGCCATGCTCTTTTAAATAATTAAACGCCTCATCAATCATACCTGGATTTCCGCATAAATAAACGATGTCTTCTTGTGGGTTAAGAGCGAGGTCAGGAAAAGCACTTTGCACATATCCTGAGTATTCGCACTCACCTAATGCCTTATCGGCACGGCTTAAGTGAGCGCGAAAACTGACTTGTGGAAACTCGGCTGCAAATCGCTTAAAGTCCTCACCATAAAGAATGTCACTCTGTTTTTGTACGCCCTGTAGTATCACTACCCGTAAGTCAGGGTTAGTTTGCAGGCGACGTTTTAATTCTTCAATCATGGCACGATAGGGGGTTACACCGGTGCTGGTTGCGACCAAAATATAGCGTTTAGGCCTCTCGTCTTTAAGAATCAAACGGCCAAACGGGCCGGTAATATTGATTTGATCCCCTGATTTTAGATTAAATAATAATTCAGTCCCCGGGCCTCCCTTTACATAGCCTGCTGCAAATTCAATACGACCGTTTTGTGTCGGTATATTGGCAATGCTGTAACTACGCTTAAGCATTTTACCATCACGTTCAAAATGAATGGTAATAAACTGGCCAGGAATATAGGTAAAAGGAGGGGACTCTGGCACCTTGAAAATAAAGTGCTTTACGTAAGAAGAAATCATAAATGCTTCTTCCAAAATGATGGGAAAGGTACTGACTTGCATAATTAAATTACAATATATTTAAGAAAGATTACTAATATAGGGGAAAAATTATGCATTGCAAGAGTATAAAGATAATTGAGTATATAATTAGACTATGAATAGTATTGATATTGTCCAAATGCTCGGCAATTTAAGCCGATCGCTGTTCCCCGTTCAACACCTACTTTCAGGTTTTGCTTATGTCATGGGTATTTTGTGTTTTATGGTAGCATTGGCAAAACTTAAAAAAATCGGCCAATCTGCTGGTCGAGGCTCACAAGAAAAAATTATGGTACCTCTTGCATACATTATCGGAGGTGCAATCCTCATTTTTTTGCCCTCAGGTGTTACTTCTTTAGCAAACACCACGTTTGGCACGGGTAATATTCTTGCCTACACGAATTACAATCCCTATAACATTTATAGTTCCATGGGCTTAATTATTCAAACTGCTGGATTAATTTGGTTTATTCGCGGTTGTGTTTTGCTCGTAGGGGCTAGTCATCCCAATGTAAAGCATGGATCAAAGGGGTTAGCTTTTCTTTTTGCAGGAATATTAGCCATGAATTTTCAGAGTACGGCTGCTTTCTTAAATACGGTCATGGGAGGACTAGAGTCGCTCACAATGACCATCGCAACGAATTTTTAGCTATTCTTCTTCACCACAAATTTTAAGATTATTTGCTTTTGCAAAATCCAAAATCGCTTTATAAACTTGTGGACTTGATTCTTTCAATTTGGGGTCAAGCAAGACGCATTTATATCCTTCGGTATTAACGCTTGGTTGAAGAAGAGGTGAATAATGGATTCGTCTATTTTCAAAGCTTGCTAAAGAGCCACTCATCCGTTCAGCCCAGTCGCTAGGGCGAAATGGCTTCCCTTGGGGAGTGATGCCCTCGATAATAATTTTTTTATCTTTAGAGTCGACCATGATGGATGCAATTTAAAAACAGTATGCCTATTATAGCATCAATTACAGAAACAACAGAAACTCTCCTGCGACAAATCGTGTTTGTATGAAAACAATGAATCATTGACGTGAATTTTTTCTGTATAGCCACATACTGAGACAACGAAACATAGCAGGTCTCTGGACGAGTATGTTAGCATGTATCATTTTTTGATGATCGGGTATTAGTTGTGAATCATAAAGAGAGCCATTCAGGCATTTACTTATTACCGAATCTGTTTACGACAGCCAGTTTATTTGCTGCATTTTATTCAATTGTGGCTTCGCTGAAATCACAATACGAAACGGCTGCTATCGCCATTTTTATTGGGATGATTGCGGATGGATTGGATGGGCGTATTGCACGTTTAACTAACACGCAAACTGCTTTTGGCGGCGAATACGACAGCCTATCCGATATGGTCACTTTTGGTGTGGCTCCTGCCCTGCTGACTTACAGTTGGAATTTACATAAATTGGGTAAAATTGGCTGGCTTGTGGCCTTCATGTATACTGCTGCGGTGGCCTTGCGATTGGCACGGTTTAACACGCAACTTGCTACTGCAGATAAACGCTACTTTCAAGGGCTTGCTTGCCCAACTGCCGCTGCCATTGTCTCTTCCTTCACCTGGGTTTGTTATCAAAACCAACTGGAACATTTTGTTTTTTCCATAGTGACAGCCGTTCTTACTTTTATTGCGGCAGTGCTGATGGTGAGCAACATTCGGTATTACAGTTTTAAAGAAATCGATTTTAAAGGAAAAGTACCTTTTCTCTATCTTTTACTGATGATTATTTTATTTGTAGCCGTTGCGGTGAATCCGTCATTGATTTTATTTTTAGGTGCGATAATTTACGCTTCATCAGGACCTTTGCAAACGTTATATGGTTTGCATCGCATGCGAAAGCAACGGAAGCAACATCCAGAGGAAAAACCTTAAAGGTAAAATAAGGAAAGCTATTTGGAGCACGCTGATTAGATAAGAAATCGGCGCTATCACGATGTATAGCGCTTTACGCGCGATAGCCAAGCTTTTTTTGAAGTCCACGGACAATCCCGCGGTCAGGACGTGGTTAAGCGCGTTGTGTTTTCGTTTATGTTGACTACTCGGGTTCGCCAAAGCGATTATTCACTAATTCCACAATCGCTTGTTCCATTTCAGTCTCATCAGGCCCTTCTATGCATAAAGTCAATTCACAACCTTTATTGGCAGCAAGCATCATTACCCCCATAATGCTTTTGCCATTCACAGTTTGAGAATCTTTTTTGACCTCAATATGACTTTGAAATCGTGATGTCGTCGAAACGAATTTTGCAGAAGCTCGAGCGTGCAATCCTAATTTATTAATGATTTTAATTTTAGTTTCTCTCATAGTGTGCAATCTATCATGTGCTGTAATTTTATACAATGGAAAAAGTAATAAATCGTCACAATTAGTCATGATTTATTTAAAAGTTATTAATTCTACTCACAAAAGTTTTTTTAAATTTATTTTACATCCTTAATGTTTTTTAGGTTTTCTGCAAGATAATTCGTTTCACGCAGGCTTCTAATGTATTTCAGTAGGGGTTTCATGATGTCGTGGAGGAGAAGCAGCAAGAATGGTCCATACTGTTTTTTATGCGGTATTGGCTATTCTCCATTAATAGAGAGCAGATAGTCGTATGTTTATGCGGGTGCGCCTAATTTTTCTTGAGAAACCAGCAGATGATAAAATTCTTCTTGGTTATTCACTTGTCGGCATGCTTCACGGAAGGAAGGGGTGCTGAATTGCTTAACAATTTCTCCTAGTATTTTTAAATGCTGCTCGGTTTGATCTTGAGGAACTAAAAGACCAATCACTAAATCAACGGGTTGCTTATCCGCAGCACCAAAATCAACGGGATTCAATAATCGAATGACACACGCGATCGGTTTCTCAAGGCACGTGGTACGTACATGAGGAATAGTAATGCCTTGCCCAATGGCGGTGCTTCCCAGAGATTCTCTTTTCCAATAAGCTTCGAATAATTCCTCTGGATTAAGATGAGGATGATTTTGACATAGCAGCTGGCTCAATTTGAGTAATACGGCCATTTTGCTTTGTGATACGGCATCAATATAAACAGTGTTTATATTGATAAGCTGACGAAGGGGCATAGCAATTTCTGAGCAAAATAAAGACTGAATTATTTTAACGCTGCTTCAGCTGGCTGGCAAGTAAGAATCGGTTGTGAACCAAGGATAAAGGGCTAGAAGATCACTTCGTAACCCGGTTGTCGCTGCGCGCCAATCGGGTCACATTCTTTCAGGCAACACTGTGAATAAAACTCCTTATTCACGGTGGTTTTGAATTTTTTCCTTATGCTTGATAAGTTGCCTATCTAATTTGTCGATTAAACCATCAATTGACGCATACATATCTTCCGACTCGGAGCGTGCATGCAATTCACCTCTTGCGACATTAATGGATGCTTCAACAATCTGATTCAATTTTTGTACATCGAAAATGACGTGAATAGAAGTAATTTTGTCAAAGTGTTTTTCTAATTTATTCAGCTTATCTTCAGCATAAGATCGCAAAGCAGGGGTGATTTCGATATTATGGCCAGTGAAGTGGATCTGCATAACGTTCTCCTTCGATTAAAATCTAACTACGAATGGTTTTGCGTTCATTGGATGGGGCGATGCCCATTGCTTCGCGGTATTTGGCAACGGTCCGGCGTGCGACTTGAATACCTTGCTCACCAATAAGCTGAGCAATTTTACTGTCGCTCAGTGGTTTTTTCCGATTTTCTGCTGCAATCAATTTTTTAATGACAGCCCGAATAGCCGTTGATGAACATTCTCCGCCACTTATGGTCCCTACGTGACTTGAGAAAAAATATTTTAACTCAAAGACGCCGCGAGGGGTATGCATAAATTTCTGTGTCGTCACGCGAGAAATAGTGGATTCATGCATATCTAAGGCTTGGGCGACGTCATTTAGAATAAGAGGCTTCATGGCTTCCTCACCATGCTCCAAAAAATCCTGTTGATATTCAACAATACATCGAGCAACCTTGAGGAGGGTTTCTTGACGGCTCTGGATGCTTTTCAAAAACCAGCGCGCTTCTTGCAAATTATTTTTTAGAAACTGATTGTCTGCACTATTATCAGCGCGTTGAATAAGCGAAGCATAATGATTATTGATGCTCAAACGAGGCAATGTGCTAGGATTCAAAGAGGCTTGCCAGAGACCATCAATCTTTTTCACCGTAATATCGGGAATAATGTACTCTGTGACTTCTTGCTGAATTAAATTTCCGGGTTTTGGATTTAAGCGCTGAATAATTTGCAGGGCTTTATCCAGATGGGCTTCATCGATTTGATGGTTTTTCATCAATTGCCGATAATTATGCTGACCAAGCAATTCAATGTCATTACGAATAATTTGTTTGGCTAAATCAACATCTGCATTAGTAGGTAACTGGTCTAGCTGTATTAATAAAGTTTCAGCAAGATTGTACGAAGCACAGCCAACAGGATCAAAATGTTGTAAACGATGGCGAACAACTTCAATTTCCTCTAGATCTAAAGGATGAGTTTCACTGTCTAAACTGGCATGCAGCTCAGCTAAAGACAAAGTAAGAAAGCCGTCATCGTCAATTGCGTCAATGATTGAGGTAGCGATAACCCGATCCACATCGCTCATTGGCGTTAAATCAAGTTGCCAGCGCAAATGATCCTGTAAATTGGTCGTTGTGGAATACAAGTTCTCATAATTAATATCAATATCTTCAAAACTTGCTTTTTTACTTGTGTTATAAAGCTGTGACCATTGAAAATCAGTAAATTCATCAAGATTTTGTTTGTTTTCCGCGCGGGGTTCTTCTTTTTCTTCATTAGGGATTATTTCAAGCATGGGATTGGATTCAACAACTTGCTGAATCTCTTGTTGCAAGTCTATAGTGGATAATTGAAGCAGGCGGATAGCTTGTTGTAATTGTGGAGTAAGAGTTAGTTGTTGACTAATGCTCAATTGCAACGACGGTTTCATGCAAATCCTCTTTATTGTTTTTCCTCGCTTTTCTTAAGTTTAACCGATCCGAGGCGATTATCCAGTAGGAATTTAAAGCAATTTGCAAACAGAATGGAGTAATGTTGGCTTCTAAGTGCACCAACCGATAGATGTGAAAAAAATTTGGACGTTTGCAGAGCCATTTCGCTCTTCATACCTAGGTTGGGCCTTGGCCTTTGGCCCAACATTGGACTCTGCTTAAAACACTAACTTCTGTTGGGCCAAGGCCCAACCTGCATTGTATTGCTTAATTTTCAGAGCTATTTAATTTTCTTCTCTTTAAATATAACGTGTTTACGAGCGATAGGATCGTATTTCTTTAACTCTAATTTTTCAGGATTATTCCGAGGATTTTTAGTTGTGGTATAGAAATAACCAGTATCCGCGGTTGATTCCATTTTAACTTTAATAGTAACACCTGCCATAATTTTCCCCTTGAATTAAACCTTTTCGCCTTTAGCTCGGAGCATGTCGAGAACGGCTTTAATTCCTAATTTATCAATAATACGCATGCCTTTAGTGCTTACTTTTAGACATACAAATCGTTTTTCTTCTTCAACCCAAAAGCGGTGCTGTTTGATATTGGGCAGAAAGCGGCGTTTTGTTTTGTTATTGGCGTGCGAAACATTATTGCCTGTAGTTGGTCGCTTGCCAGTAACCTGACATACTCTTGACATGTTGTTACTCCAAAGTATTCGTAGATTTAAGTCAGCTTTGTATAAATCGGGACATCGCGTCTTGTGTTATGCGAAAATTTCCAACACAAGCCAGACAAATCAGCCGGGTGTAAAATACAAGAGCGGTTTTATAGCAAAAAACGTCGAATTATGCAAGATTTTCTCTCATTTTTAAAAATACATGAAAGTGGAAAAGAAATAGGGAAAGTAAGAGGAATACGATATCGATTGGATATATTTTCGACAAATAGCATTTTAATGATCGCAAAATAACTATAAATGAGTATAATCTGCCCAAATAAAACAAAGAGCTGATGCATGCAACGAACAATTAAAAGTTATGTGCTACGAGGTGGGCGGGTGAGTCATCGACAGCAGCTTGCCTTGGAGCACTTGTTACCCACGTACGAGCTATCCGTAGAACAGGGTTTCTGGGACCTCCAATCGATTTTTGGTAGAAAAGCTAAGACTATTGTGGAGGTGGGTTTTGGTATGGGGGCTTCTTTAGTAGCAATGGCACAGCAGCAACCCGAATGCAATTTCATCGGAATCGAGGTTCATAAAGCAGGCATTGGTAGTTTGGTCGCTGATCTATATGAGCAGGCGATAACGAATGTGCGAGTGGTCTCTAAAGATGCCGTGGAAGTATTAAAGCATCATGTACCCGATGAGTCGTTGGCTGGCGTTCAAATTTTTTTTCCTGATCCTTGGCCTAAGAAACGGCATCATAAACGGCGGTTGATCCAAGCCGAATTTGTTGAGTTACTGGTGCGGCGGCTTGAAATGGGTGGTTTTATTCATTGTGCTACCGATTGGCAAGATTATGCTGAGCACATGAAGCTGGTTTTATCTCAGCAACAGCGGCTAATCAATCAACAAACGGATGGTGATTTTTCACCACGACCTATTACTCGACCATTAACTAAATTTGAACAGCGAGGGCAGCGATTAGGCCATGGGGTATGGGATTTAATCTACATTAAAAAGTGAATGAATCTGCAGAATCAATTACTATCTTGCAGGGGGTTCACTCGAATTGCCCCTACTGTAAATTAGAGGAATCCAAGCGATGCGATCATTCTCAGAACTCGAAGAAGCTATAACTGCTGGACTGGAAGGATTTAATTCTTTTATTTCCGAGGAAATGTCAGCAGATGAGCATTTCTTAAGACGTCGATTCTCTTTCAAAAAAAATAAGCAGATTACTGTTTTAAATTATCTTATTTATAAGCATCAGACCGGGTTTGGCAAACCTAAAATGCGAAAGCATATCGAGATGCTTCTGAATAAGGGAGCCGACTTTAACTCGGATTGTTCCATTCATTTATTATTGCGTCTTAAGAAGCTGGAATTATTTTCACTTTTTTTAAGGCCAGACAGTGAACACGTGGAAGCGGAGAGTTTACCTGTCCAATGCATTGATTTTGATGGCACGGATATTGAAGGCCGCACACTGCTATCTCGAGCGATTGATACCGGGGACCCTAAGATTTTGAGTGTCCTCCTTAGAAACAATTTCCGAATTGATATAAATAAACCAAATCGTATTCCTATGGGAGGACAAACTGCAGAAATTCAGCCATTGCATCAAGCAGCGATCAATGATTTTCCGCAGGCAATTTACTACTTACTGGAAAAGGGTGCCATCATCGATAGCCCTTGCGGTGCATTTGACGAAACTCCGCTCTTGTTAGCAGCTCGATTAGGGAAAATTAAGTCATTAGAGGTTTTGCTTACCGCTACTATGAGTAAGAATTGTTTGAATTTAGAAGCAACGAACAATCAATCGGACAGACCCATTGATTTACTTTGTAAACGCTTGGAAGAGAAAAAAAATCCTGAAGAAGCATTATATGGAATAGCCATGCTGCTTTGTCATGGGGCTAAAGTGCCACGCGAAGAGCGGTTCAGGAACCTATTGATAAAGCATCGCTTTGCTTTGATTGATGAAGTAGAAAGATACAAGAATCAGACAGGACATTCGATAGCTAAGTTTGTCAGGGCTTGTCATAATAAAAATAATCCATTACATGACATCATTTACGCGAATACCTGGCTTCATACCATCTGGCGTTATTCTTGCCTGCAGTGGATATGGCACCTATTGGGTTTCCCTTGTGATGAGGCGTTTCGTATTGAAAAGTTAGTGTACGGAGGGCCTGATGCAATAGATCCTCTGAGCACATCAGAGTTTACCCCGCTTGATTCAATTAAAACGAACCGAACAAACCAGACTCACAAGAGCTCTTGTGCAACCAGCGAAAAACCTGCGGAAATCCGCTTAGCTGAAGAGCGTCCTGTCTTTACACAGGAAGAACGAAAATTTTCTGAATTTGTTTGGCGTTATTATCTGACCTGCAGATATTCTAAAGCACCTTGGAGTACCATGTACCGAAAATTAACTTTAGGGGAATGCACCGATATTGAAGAAGTCCGTGAGTATTCAGATAAAACGGTAAACGCTACCACAACAACACGAACGATAATTAATGGGATGGATAAAAAAGGCCCTTCAGTGCATGAGAATTTACTTACCGGCATGAATTTATGAGATTTATTCGGCATACAGTAATTGACATTGACTTGCTTAAACCAAGCATACCCCCTAGAATTCTAGTTTTCGGTGTTTAAGGCGGGAGAGATAAATGGGTTGGAATGAGCCAGATAAAGGCAAAGATCCATGGAGTGGAAAAAATCAGCCACCTGATTTAGATGAAGCGTTAAAACGGTTTCAGGAAAAACTTAAGAAAACTTTTTTTGGTGGTTCAGACCAATCGGATGAAACTCCTCCAAGGAATAAAAGCACCGGCTTATTGGCGGTTATGGCTGCGCTAATTATTTTTATTTTATGGGCTTTGTCTGGAATCTTTATTGTTGATGAAGGGGAACAAGCTGCAATCCTGCGTTTTGGTAAATATGTAGGTACAGTTGGACCGGGACCTCATTGGATTCCGCGAATTATCTCCTCAAAAATTGTTCAGAATGTAGAACGCGTTTCTGATTACTCTTATTCAGCGCAAATGTTAACCAAGGATGAGAATCTTGTTTCAGTCTCTTTAGCGGTACAATATCGCATTGGTGATTTGCAAGCTTATTTATTTAATGTGGCTGACCCTCAAGAAAGTTTGCAACAAGCCACTTCAAGTGCTTTACGCCAAGTGGTGGGGACGACCACACTTGATCAGATCATTACTGAAGGGCGTGAAGCATGGGGTTCCAATGTTCAAGATTCACTAACCCGAATTCTTGAGACCTATAAAACCGGAATTATCATCGTCAACGTGTCACCTCAGCCGGCTCGTGCACCAGAAAATGTTCAAGATGCTTTTGATGATGCAATTAAGGCTCAAGAGGATGAAAAGCGATTTAAGGAACAAGCGTTTGCCTACCAGGCGCGCGTGGTTCCTATCGCAGAAGGAAATGCAAAACGAATTATCGAAGAGGCGCAGGCTTTTGCTCAACAAGTGGTACTTCGCGCCAAAGGGGAGGTCGCGGAATTCTTAGCCTTATTGCCACAATATGTGCAATCTCCCGCTGTCACCTCGCAACGGATGTATTTAGAGATGATGCAACAGGTCTTAAGTAAGACGTCTAAAGTCATTGTTGACAATAAAGCTAATAATCTTTTGTACTTACCACTGGATAAGCTGGCAAATACTGATCATTTATTACCTAAAGCAGCTTTGGCGGGGACAGCAACAGCTAGTCCTAAGCCTATCGAAAATTCTGAAAGCGAGAGTTTGGCAGTGAGTAGTCGGGATATTGCTCGACGAACCTATAGCAGTGGCCCAGGGGGAAATTAGTACATGAAGGCGACAAAAACAATTTTAGGGATCCTGGTATTTATCATTCTCATGGTAGTTTTAGCCAGTGTATTTACTATCACTCAAGGGCAGCACGGTATCTTGCTGCGTTTAGGTCGTTTGGTAAATGATAAGGACGGTAATCCTTTAATATTGGGGCCGGGGTTACACATCAAAACCCCTTTTATCGAAAATGTTCGTGTTTTTGATACCCGCATTCTGACGATGGATATTAAATCTTCTCGTATCGTGACCAAAGAGAAAAAAGATGTCATCGTGGATTACTATGTGAAATGGCGCATTGAAAATTTAGCACGTTATTACAAAGCCACAGGGGGAAATGAGCTTAAAGCGGAAACATTGCTCGAACAGCAATTAAACACCTCTTTACGGGCTGAATTTGGTAAGCGCACCATCTCTGAAATGGTTTCGGGCGGACGAGATGATGTGATGGAATCCTTGCGTCCCAAGGCGGAAAAACGGGCTGCGGGATTGGGTATTGACGTGGTGGATGTGCGCATTAAAGGAATCGAGTTACCAGAAAATACGAGCAATGCGATTTACCAACGGATGCGGGCTGATATGCAGAAAATTGCTAATCGTCATCGAGCCGATGGTAATGCTGCAGCAGAAGCGATTAAAGCGGCTGCTGATGCACAAGTCACTATTATTTTAGCTAAAGCACAAAGTGAAGGACAAATGTTGCGCGCCCGTGGCCAAGCAGAAGCTGCAGCTGTTTATTCTGAATCCTTTAATAAAAATAAAGATTTCTTTGGTTTTTACCGTAGCCTGAAAGCTTATGAAAATAGTTTCAATGATAAACAAGATTTATTTGTGCTCGATCAAAGCTCTGCCTTTTTTAATTATTTTAAAGGGGCTTTGAGTGGTTCGGCTATGAATGTTAAAACTTCGACGTCGTCTGGGGCGAAAAGTTAATCAAGCAGAAATGAGATGGTGAGTCTTCTATTGGAGAGAGTGGGTTTTCTCGTGTTACCAAATTTGCGTTTTCTCCTAAAAACAGTAGAAATATTAATAGACCCTCATTATAATTACTGATTTTGCTGAAATCGGGTTAAGCATGCTTAACCCTTTTTTATTGGAGTTTCTTGAGTCTATGATCGTTAATTTTCTCTCAGCAATTGCATTAGTATTCGTGTTCGAGGGATTAATGCCTTTTAGCTCTCCTAAAAGCGCGAAAAGGTTATTACGCAAAATTATTGAGCAGGATGAGAAGGTAATGCGTATAAGCGGTTTTTTCAGCATGCTAGCGGGAGTAATTTTACTCGCCGTTGTTCATCAATTTGCAGAGTAAGAGTCGATTATTATGGGTAAAAATGTTGTTGTAATTGGTACACAGTGGGGTGATGAGGGCAAAGGTAAAATTGTCGATCTTTTAATGCAGGATGCCCAAGTTGTTGTACGCTACCAAGGTGGACATAATGCAGGGCATACTCTGAAAATTAAAGGCGAAAAAACAGTGTTACGTCTTATCCCTTCCGGAATGTTGCGTCCTCATGTCCAATGCTATATTGGCAATGGCGTTGTTCTTTCGCCGCAAGCATTGCTTGAGGAAATTAATGAGTTGGAAAATAAAGGGATTAATGTGCGTAGCCGCTTGCACATTAGTCAGGCTTGCCCTCTAATCTTGTCTTGTCATGTAGCTCTGGATAAGGCACGTGAAAATCATAAAGGAAGCGTCGCAATTGGAACTACAGGTCGGGGAATTGGTCCTGCTTATGAAGATAAAGTGGCTAGAAGAGCGCTTAAAGCGGGGGATCTCTTCCATCCGCAACGCTTTGAAGCAAAATTAACCGATTTGCTGGACTATCATAATTTTGTACTGAAAAATTACTACAATCAGCCAGAAATCGCCCTTCAACCCTTATTGGATGAAGCGCAAGTTTGGGCAGATGCTTTGCGTGATATGGTTTGTGATGTAACAACCCGACTGCATGAGCATCGAGAAAAAGGAGATGCGCTATTATTTGAAGGAGCCCAAGGAGTACATCTCGATATTGATCACGGCACTTATCCTTTTGTTACTTCATCAAACACCTGTGTGGGTAGTGTGATTAACGGTGCGGGCTTTGGCCCTAAATACCTTGATTATATCTTGGGAATTACTAAAGCTTATACCACTCGTGTAGGTGGAGGGCCTTTTCCGACCGAACTTCATGACGACATTGGCCAAGGATTAGCTACGCGGGGCAATGAGTTTGGAGCAGTGACTGGTCGTCCGCGTCGTTGTGGGTGGTTTGATGCGGTATTATTGCGACGCTCCATCGAACTGAACAGCATCACCGGATTATGTATGACTAAGCTGGATGTATTGGATGGCATAGAAACCATAAAAATTGCGGTTGCTTATCGAGATGCGGATGGACAATTGTTAACTCGCCCACCACAGGCCGCGGAAGATTTTACAAGTCTGGAACCGGTTTATGAGGAAATGCCAGGCTGGTCGGAATCCACAGCCGATATCACTGACCTCAAGCAATTACCTGCTAATGCATTGGCTTACATTAAACGTATAGAGGCTTTATTAGAGGTCCCAATTGATATGTTATCGACAGGACCTGAGCGTGATTCGACTATCGTTCTGCGCGATCCATTCGCTGTTTGATGACCACTGTGATGAGTAACTAGTTATCCTAAGATCCCCGTCTTCACGGGGGAAGGATGGGAATACTAATGTTGGCTTTTTTGCTCGTTAAAAATTAAGGGCACAGCTCACGATGACAATGGACGATGAAGAGAAATTTTTGATAAGCCTAACCCCAAGTTATGCATAATTTTTTTCAAAGTCCATCAGTTTTTTCTCAAGGTTGCGTTGCAAACGTGCTTTTTCACTGTGTTTTATAAAGTTTAAACAACTCTGGCTATTCAAGTCTCGACACGCCTGGACTGGAATGGCCTGTGAGGCTTCAGCCCATAAACTTTGACCAGGTAAAAAGCTGTAGGTTATTGCATTGCGACTGATTGTTTTCAAAGTGGGATAATCTAAATTGTGGTGTAGGACGGCTTCCACGTATTGCTGGGTAAGATCGGTACGCAGGATCCCTTCATCATCAGTGGACAAGACAACAGGCACTTGATGTTTAAGATAATCGTTTAAGGGATGATGAATTCCTGAGACATGAAGCAATTTTTTATTACTGATTAAATTAATTTCAACGGCTGTTTTCCTTTGAGCCATGATTCGGAATAATTTTTCTGCTTCATCCTCGAACGCGATATCAACCCCATGGCCTATTCGCTCAGCGTGCCCTGTCATGATGGCCTCATGAATGTGAAAACGTAAATTTTCAGGAACGACATCGGTAGGTGATAACTCTCCAGCATGCAAAGTGATATGGACTTGCGGGTAAGCCTTATGCAAAAAGCCGAACACTTGCATTTGTTGACGGTAATCACGAAGCGAGATAATGCCATCTTCTGCTTGCACCAAATTCACCGCTACAATATCTTGCGAGCGGGCTGCCGCTGCGAATCCATTTAAGGCTTGAGCAAAAACTTTTTCCAGAGGTTGCTCCCGTAAAACATAATATTGAAATTTAACCGTCAGTTGACAAACGTCTTGATTAGATTTTTCATCGCAACCTAAATGTTGTCGAGCTTGTTTTAAAATCCGAGCAGCTTCATCAATGGTGTATCGAATATTTTCAACAAAATCAGCCTGTTGTAGTAATTGCTGTTGCACGTGCGCAAATTGATTGAAAGCAATATGGGGCGGTGCAAATGTGGTTGATTTCGCGTTATCGGGTAGCACTATAATTTCCAGATAAAGTTCATGTTGACTCGCCGCACGTTGCATTATTTCCGCGAGCAGTTGGGGTCTATAGTCGGCGACAATGGGCAGGAACTTATAGAAACTAGCAAAAAAATGATCATGGCTGGTTTCATCTCGGCTAGGCCTAAAATCTTTTAAAGACCAGGCGCGAATGGTTTGTGCATAAAGGGCAGGATGTTTGATTAGTTCTTTTCCGCTAATTCCTAAACAACGTTCAACGGTTTTACTCATAGATAATGTTTCCTTGTCGAGACAATAGTCCCCTTGTGCGGCGAGTGCAAGCATCGTTTCCGGGTAAGCACCGCCTGCCAAATGATAATGTAATTCGCCACCTTTAGGCATGTTTTTTAGGAATGCGTATAAGGCATTGGGATTTGTTTTAATACCATTGAAATAATCATTAGCTGATGCATTTGCAAATGAACAATAAATGAGTGGTGCAAGCAAACAGCTTATTTTAAATAGATTCATAAAAATACAATAAGATTTCTTTGATAGCAATTATCTCATAAATAAAACAGAGCAACAAATTAAAAAGATCCCAAGAAAATAATGATAGTTATAGCCCATTAAATTCATTAATTCCCCAGAGAACATTTTCTTAGAAAAATGAGTCAATCTGTTGATATTTCCCATGAATATTTACATAAGGATGATATTTAATGGACTACCGAATGAAGAAACCAATCATTACGTCATGTCTCAGTTTGATGCTAAGCTTGAGAAACAACTTAATTCTTGTGGCATATACATTGTGGCATATACATTATCCGAACAGAGCTGATAATAAAATGTTTCTCTATTTGGAAACTCATCAACAATAAATGAGCGTTAGTTTTTCATTAAGGCACTCTATTACAAGATTAAGATATTGAACTCCTATTAGACAAAAGGATGTAAAAATGATTATTGCTGAAAAAACCATTGAACGAATAATAATAGAACTCGGCAATGAACAAAAAGCTCCATTTTTGGAACGCTGTGTGAGAGTGGTTGCATCTCGATGGAATAAAGCTGATGGCCTTGAATCTGAATTTGAAGCGTTTTGCTTAAAGCATTATGTTGCCGATACGGCATTGAAAGAGGTGTTGCTGCACAAGGTATTAGAGAAGATAGAAAAGATGAATGGATTGTCCTTATCGATTTACTGGTCTAATGCCTGGTCAGTTATGATGCAAACAGGGGATATTGAACCGGTTGACAGCCTTTTTGCAGAAATTGACCCGAGTGCGCACTTATTGGATGATTTTTATAAAAGTAAACTCGCATTTTTTATTTTATTGAACTTTCCATTACTAACGTATCATGAAAAGCAAAAATTAACTGTACATCCAAGCGATCGGTTGCAATTGGCAATGAGTCGTCTTGCTGAATTATATCAGTTTAGAATCCCATTTAATGTCAGTAAAAAACTATCAAGTGCTGTTAGTGAAACATACCAATATTTAAGCTACGTTAAGTTTGATTTGAATCGAGTATTCACTTCAGATAAGGAACCATTCATCCCGCATACGATGCAGGTTGATTGTCATTGGGGGCTTCGCGACCAAATCAATCTTCAGTATCACCATAAAAATAGTCTATCTTCGCAAAAGACGTTAGCGAAAATATGGGAACGAGCAATACTCGAAGAGGTTCCTGTGGGTTATTATGAAAATAAAGAAATGCGTTGGGAGCCTGAGACAAACCAACTCTTTGAGCATGATAAGAATAAGCCCATAAGCAGCGAATTATTTCATCAAGGCCGTTATGATCTTTTGAAACGATTATTTGAAGCGAAAAATGCTGAAGATGTTTATAGTCCAGAATTACCCAATTTTATTCAACGTACCTTTGAAATGAGTCGCGAATTCAGCGAACAAGATTGTCGGAAACAAGTGATCGCTTTTTTGGAGAATCCACTATTACCACAGTGTGCCGAAAAATTAAAAAAAATATTAAATCGCGACCTGTGTGCATTTGACGTGATATTTAACCAATTTGGACTATTGAATCAAGATCACGTGGGAGAGTATGATGCGATCGTTGCTCAAAAATATCCTGAATTATCTAATTTTCAACACGCGATTCCTGATATCTTAGTCCGTTTAGGATTTGAGCAAACGCTCGCGCAATCCATTGCGAAACAAATTCATGTTGTACAATGCCGTTCTGGTGGATTTGCCTCTTTTCCTAAAATGAGAGGCGGAGAATATATTCTTACGGTTTCAGCGCATGATGAAAAAATGGATTACATGGCATTTGTAACCGCCATGCATGAGTTGGGGCACTGTGTTGAGCGTTATCTTTCTTCAGAATTCATTGACTATTACACCTTGGGAGAAGTACCTGGCGATGCATTTACCGAAGCATTTGCTTTCTTATTTGATGAAAAATGTCTCGAATTACTCGATATTGAAGGAAAAAGTGATGAACACGATCGAACTAAAATTTTAAATTTATTTTGGACGGCTTATCTCAATTGCGGCCTGGCTTTGGTCGATATGGAATGTTGGCGTTGGATGTATGCTCATCCTGGATTTTCAGTTAACGAATTAAAAGCAGCCGTTATTAAGATTGCTCGCGACACATGGAATCAGTATTACGCCCCGATTTTTAGTGAGAAAGACAGTGTTATTCTGGCAGGTTATAGCCCGATGTTTATTAATCCGTTATACATGCCAGAGTACGCGATGGCAATATTCATTCAAACACAACTGACTCATTACTTGAAAGATAAAGTACTTGGGCAGGAAATGCCAAGAATGTGTGGTATTGGAAAATTGACGCCAGATGCATGGATGATGAATGCAGTGGGATCACCCATATCCAGTCATGTTTTGTTAATATTAACGGAATCCGTTTTATAGAAATAATAGTACGAGGGAGTCAAGATACATAGGAACTGCAGAGTACTTGATCCTTCATCAATAATAACCAGACTTATCCAAGCGGAATTAAAAATTTATTATTTAAATAATAAGTTTAAATAAGTCGTGATTATATTTGTAGGAAAAAAATCACCATATGGCTTAAAGCCATATGGTGAAACAGTATGCACAAGTGGATTAATGGTTAGCAGCAACTGCTAAGCCTTTTAGGATAGTCAGAGCAGCATACAATTGATAATCTTCATGCAATAAATCTTGATCATCTTTATTGGAATTTTTGGTTGCTGCTTGTTCAGCGCTGTTCATTAGATGACCATTCAAATCGGCCTCGCTAAAACCTGCAAAACTGTCTTTTTTAGGATCAACTTTGGGTACCTCGATTTCCTCCACGACGATATCCGGAGTAATTCCTTTTGCCTGGATTGAAGTGCCGGAGGGCGTATAATACAGGGCAGTTGTAAGTTTAATTCCACGTTTATCATCAAGGGGTAGAACCGTTTGCACTGAACCTTTGCCAAAACTTTGAGTGCCTAAAATAACGGCTCGTTTGTTATCTTTCAGCGCACCTGCCACGATTTCAGACGCAGAGGCGGAGCCATTATTAATCAACACTACCATGGGTGCATTATTTAAAATATCCTTGGTATTTGTTGATAGCGCAGTAAATTTAGATCCAGGTAGACGTCCTTGAGTATAAACAATCATTTCAGGTTTGCCGTTTTTATCACTTGCAAGAAACGCATCGGAAACTTGAATGGCTGAATCCAAAAGTCCACCGGGGTTATTACGTAAATCAAGAATGAGCCCTTTTAATTGGCCACCCGATTGCTGTTTCAATTGCGCAATCGCCTTCTCCATGTCTTGACCAGTCATTGCTTGGAATTGAGTCAGACGGACATAGCCATAGCCATCATCAAGAAGCTTACTCTTAACACTTTTGATCATGATTTTTTCACGGATTAAGGAAAATGTAAGTGGTTTATTTTCGCCTTTACGTAAAATAGTTAAATCAAGTGTGGTTCCCTCTTTTCCTCGCATCAAATCAACGGCTTCTTTTAAACTAATGCCTTGTACCGATTTAGAGCCCAATTTGATGATGTAATCGCCTGCTTTGATACCTGCTTTGAACGCAGGAGTATCGACGAGGGGAGTAACGACTTTGACGACACCATCTTCCATCGTCACTTCAATACCAAGCCCGCCAAATTCACCACTGGTTGAAGTTTGCAACTCCTTAAAGGCATCTTCATCAAGATAGGTAGAATGGGGGTCTAATCCATTGAGCATTCCGCGAATTGCATTATCAAATAATTCTTTATCATCCACAGGCTTAACATAATATTTTTTAATTTCACCAATCGCATTAGAAAAACGCTGCACGTCTTCCATAGGAATTTGTTTTGTCCCGCTGGTTTGTTCGCCTTCTGAAAATACTTGCGCCGGAAAAATTAAGGCTGTGGTAACAAGCGTCGCCATGGCGCCAAAATAAAACCGTCTCTTGTGCATACTGTTCTCCTTGGTAAGTTAGGCTCGCGAGCTTAAGCGAACCACCTTCCGGTATCATTTTATCTATTGCAATATAAATGCCAGGGGCAACCTTAAGACAACCAATCTAGCGGTGGGATTGCTTTACCACGATGTCTTACTTCGAAGTATAGTCCGTTTTGTTTTAATCCGCCGCTATGGCCGACTGCAGCAATTTGTTCCCCTTGAAGAACAGTTTCACCCTTTTGTTTAAACAGGGATTGATTATGAGCATACAAGGTCATGAAGCCTTGTCCATGATCGAGAATGAGTAAAAGTCCATAACCATTTAGCCAATCACTAAAAACGACTTTGCCTGGATAAACGGCGGTTACCGGTGTGCCTTCACCGGCAAAAAATGTCACCCCCTGATTCATTTGTTGTAATGTTTGATGTGAGATGCGAACAGGCTTTGGCAGTTTTTTACGCATTTGAGTAAAAGGCTGCTTGAGTTGCATCACGCTTTGCTGTGCCAAGCTTTTTAAGAGCTGAGATAAATTTTTCTTATTGCGTTCGTATTCAGAAAGGGCCAATTGCTTGGTTTGAATTTCATGACTAAGCGACTGAATGACGGCTTCATGATAATGCTTATTTTGCTTCAGCTCTTGTTGGTGCTTATTCAATTGCTGCTGCAATTGCTGTTGGGCCTCGAGTTCAATTTTCAGTGTTTCTTGATTAAGTGTCAGATTTCGCTTGGTCATACCAATCTGATCAATGATATTTTGACGTGAGCGGACTAAGTACTGATGAAAGGTGAGCAATCGACTAATCGCATAAGGATCATCTTGATTGAGTAGCCACTTTAGAGGCTGATATTCGCCCATCTTATAACGAGCGCGAACATGTTCGGCAAGCAACTGTTGTTGAGCAATAAGCTGCTTATTTAAATCGTTTACCTTTTGTTGCAAATTGGTAATTTTTTGCTGCTTAGCGTTAATATCTTGTTGAATATTACGCAACGAGCGGATCCCTTCACCAATTTGCCTTTCCGTATTCGCAAGGGCATGATCTAATACACCGCGTTTATCATTAGCTGAAACCAAGGTTTGTTTGAGTTTATTGATTTGTTGATCAAGTTGCTTCAGCTTACTCTTGGTTTGAGTAAGCGAGGTGTTTTCAGCCCAAACGCTGACTGAAATTAACATGCAAATGCTTAAGAGTCGTTTAATTTGAGAGCTCATGGGTTTCTGCCAATAATGCGCTACCTGTCATTTCAGGGGGTTGCTTAATTCCGAGTAAAGCTAAGACGGTGGGGGCAATATCAATTAAGCTTCCTTTAGTTTTACTGAATTGCCAATCCCCTCCTACATAAAGTAAAGGCACTGGTTGACATGTATGAGCGGTATGCGCTTGATGTGTGACTTCATCATACATCGCCTCAGCATTGCCATGATCCGCTGTGATTAATAAAGATCCTCCGACACTTGCTAAGGCTTGCCAAACGTTATGCATGCATTGATCTAAACATTCAATGGCTTTTTTAGTCGCTTCGAAATCGCCACTATGGCCAACCATGTCTGCATTGGCGTAGTTACAAATGATGACATCATAGGCTTCACTGCGAATAGCGTCTACTAACGCATGCGTCAGCTCTGGAGCGCTCATTTCTGGAAGTAAGTCGTAAGTAGCCACCAAAGGAGAGGGAATAAGAATTCGGTCTTCGTTGGGAAAAACCTGCTCTGATCCGCCGTTGAAGAAAAAAGTCACGTGCGCATATTTTTCTGTTTCAGCAATGCGTAGTTGGCTTAATCCATTCGCTGCAAGGACCTCTCCCAGTGTATTGTGTAAGTTTAGGGGGGGGAAGGCGCATTCTGTGGCTAAATTTTTGGCATATTGAGTCATGCTCACAAAATGGGTAAGAGCGGGCTTTGATGGGCGAATAAACCCATCAAAACTCTCATCAATAAACGCTTTAGTTAATTGACGTGCACGATCAGCGCGAAAGTTAAAGAAAAAGACAGCATCGCCATCTTCGATAGGCTGACTTTCGCCAATTAACGTTGGAGGAATAAATTCATCTGATTTTTTTTCGGCATAAAATGCATTTACTGCTTCTTCTGCGGATTCAAAATGATAGCTGGCTTTACTTTCCGTGAGTAGGTGATACACAGGAGCGATACGTTCCCAGCGTTTATCACGATCCATCGCAAAATAACGCCCGGTAATTGATTTGATTGAGGCTACAGGATAGATTTCAAGTGCCTTTTTTAGATTAGCTAAGCTTTCTAAAGCACTTTGCGGCGGAGTATCACGACCATCAAGAAATAAATGCAGACAAACTCGATTAAAAGCATGCTTTGCGCACAATGCAAGAAAAGCAAACAAGTGATTTTCATGGCTGTGAACTCCACCTGGAGAAAGCAATCCCATCACATGGACTGTTTTACCTTCTCCTTTCGCGTCTTCAATCAGCTTAACGAGCACTGAATTCTGGTTAAATTCTCCGTTGGTAATGGTTTCGTTAATGCGAGTGAAGTCTTGAAAGATCACTCGACCTGCTCCGATATGCATGTGACCTACTTCGGAGTTCCCCATTTGTTCATCAGGCAATCCAACTTGGTGTCCTGATGCATCGAGTAAAATATGCGGTCGAGTCGCCCACCATTCATCCCATTGCGGTGTATTGGCTGCGAAAATTGCATTATGCTCTTTTTCTTTACGGTACCCCCAGCCGTCGAGAACCATTAAGACAAGCGGTACATTTTTACGCATACTAATCTCTTTAAGAAAAACTTGATTATACCCAAGATACTTCAAAGTGCTAGTTTTAGACGACTTGATTTTTTTGGTATATCTACTTAATCAAAATAATACAGTACTTAATATTTTACTCTAAAGCAGTTAGACTATTGGCTTTTGTATTATTGGATGAATAGTTTGAATGATATTTTACCTCAACATATTGCCATCGTAATGGATGGGAATGGTCGTTGGGCAGAAAGCCGTGGTTTGCTTCGCGTCGAAGGCCATCGTGCCGGGGTTGAGGCGGTCAAGACAGTAATTCGTTGTTGCTTGGAAAGTCAGATACCCATTCTCAGTCTGTTTGCTTTTAGCAGTGAAAATTGGTCAAGGCCGGAAAATGAGGTTGAATTCCTTATGCAGCTTTTTATAGAGGCGCTTAATCATGAGGTACAAGAGCTACACCAACATGGCATTCAACTTAAGTTCACCGGTGATAGAGGCGCATTATCCGCAGCGTTGTGTGAACAGATGCACGCTGCGGAAAAATTGACTGAAAACAATGAACGATTGACCTTAAATATTGTCGTGAATTACGGGGGTAAATGGGATATAGTTCAGGCAACAAAAGCAATTGCCAAAAAAGTTTGTGCCGGCGAATTAATGCTCGATGCCATTGATGAAATGGCTTTAGCAGAAGAGTTAAGCACGCAAGGTTTGCAAGATCCCGATCTATTCATTCGTACCAGCGGAGAGCAACGAATTTCTAACTTTTTTCTCTGGCAACTGGCTTATACCGAACTCTATTTTACGGAAGTGCATTGGCCTGATTTTAACGCTGATGAGTTTCAAAAAGCACTCGCTAGTTTTAGTCGAAGAGAACGACGTTATGGTAAAACTTCTCAGCAATTGAAAGAGCCGAATCATGTTTAGACAACGGTTATTAACAGTATTAATCCTTGCCCCTCTCGTATTGTTTATCATTTACTACGCGAAAAGTTGGGTTTTCATAAGTTTAGTGGCCTTATTACTGGTGGCTTGCGGTTTAGAGTGGTTGGTATTAATTCCTGTGAACCAACTTTGGTTAAAGATAATATTTATTGTCCTTTTACTAGGAGCTGCTTGGGTAAGTCATTTTATTTTTTATTATGAGTTAGTGGCCAGCATTGTACTGTGGGTAGCAATCTTTATTGCCATACTTCATTTCCCTAAGTCTCAGCGTGTTTGGGGTCGTTCGTGGATTGTTTTTCTAGCAGGATTATTTTTACTCCCCTTATTTGCACAGAGCATAGTGAAGATTTATGATGCACCTCAAGGAAAAGATTTAATCGTTTATCTACTCTTTTTAATTTGGGCCGCTGATATTGGTGCCTATTTAGTAGGTAAACAATGGGGAAAGCACAAATTAATACCTTTAGTTAGCCCAGGAAAAACGGTAGAGGGCGCGTTAGGTGGTTTTACATTGTCCATGTTAATCGCATTGGGAGGCTATTTTTATTTCCAGCCCAAATGGTTAGTGAATTGGTTTTTAATTGCAGTGATCACCACATTAATTTCAATGATTGGCGATTTATCTATCTCTATGCTCAAAAGACGAACTAATATTAAAGATACTGGCCATTTATTGCCGGGGCATGGCGGAATTCTCGATCGATTAGATAGTTTAATTGCCGCTTCATCTTTATTTTACAGTGGGTTGGCTTTTCTAAACCCGGGATTATAACTATGGTTACAACCTTGCTTTATTTTTTTCTCGCTTTATTACTGCTCATCACAGTGCACGAATATGGCCATTTTTTAGTCGCTCGCCTCTGCGGGGTAAAGGTTCTCCGTTTTTCTTTTGGTTTTGGCAAAGTATTAGCCCGTTGGCGTGATAAACAAGGGACAGAATACGCTTGGTCTCTCTTTCCTTTAGGTGGCTATGTGAAAATGCTGGATGAAGCCGAGGGAGAAGTTCCTGCACATGAGCGTCATTTAGCGTTTAATAACAAATCGGTTTGGGCTCGTATTGCCATCATCGTTGCGGGTCCATTATTTAATTTCATTTTTGCTTTTGTAGCGTTATGGCTTGTGCTTGTTATAGGTATACAATCACTCGCACCCATGATTGACGGGGTGAAGCCAGGTAGTATCGCCGCCACTGCTGGTTTAGAGCCTAAGCAAGAGATTGTGGCTTTAGACGATAAAAAAATAAGCAGTTGGCGAGATTTTCAATTTGCTTTAATGCCCTTACTTGGTAGTGATGCAACGATCTCTTTGACAGTCAAGTCGTTAACGAATGGGCAACTGAAAAATGTGTCCTTACCGCTTACCCATTGGGAATTGGATACTAAAAAACCTGACCCTTTAAATAGTCTAGGAATAAAACCATTTATTCCCAAGATTCCTCCTGTTATTGGTGAAGTAGTGGAAGGTTCACCTGCAAAAACAGCCGGGCTACAACAAGGCGATGTGATCACTAAAATGAATGGTAATCCCATGGATGATTGGCTGGATTTGGTAGAGTATGTCAAACTCCACCCCGGCGAAGAGTTATCTCTGATAATAAAAAGACAGGGACATGAGCAAGTGGTTAGTTTGCTCATTGGGACTAAATTAAATGAGGGTCAACAAGAAGGATTTCTCGGTCTTCGCTCAGAAAAAGTCGACTGGCCTAAGCAGTGGCTACGTACTCAACGCCAAGGCCCCTTGCAAGCAATCGGTACCGCATTTGCCCAAACCACGGAGTTAACAGGTGCTACTTTTTCTCTGATTGGGCGCTTTATTACGGGTAAATTAGCTTTGCAGAGCATTAGTGGACCAGTAGGTATTGCTCAAGGAGCGGGTGAATCGGGGCGTAGTGGATTAGCGTATTACCTGTCGTTTTTAGCATTAGTGAGTATTAGTTTGGGGGTATTGAATTTATTGCCTATTCCTATGCTTGATGGGGGACATTTGCTATATTGCGTCATCGAAGTAATTCGAGGTAAGCCACTCTCTGATAACGTAAAATCAGTGGGTATCTATTTAGGATTAATGGTACTCATGGGATTAATGTTATTGGCATTAAGCAATGATATTACTCGTTTAACCAATTGAAAATAATAAATAAAAAGAAATAGGTAAACGATACAGTCAGGTAAGGTTTTCTTCAATTTCTTGACAGGGTCGACCAGTTCCTATAAAAGGGTTGCAATTTATTCTCTTGGGCTTAAAAGCATGCTTTTGATCCTAAGAACATGGGTAGTAGTACTGGACGTAAATAATAATGAGAAAAGTCAGTAGAAAAATTTTATTAGGTATTTGTTGTTCGGCAGCGTTGACCTGGTCAGTGCAAGTAAGTGCAGCAGATGAATTCATTGTACGTAACATCAAAATTACCGGATTACATCGGATAAGTGCAGGTACAGTATTAAATTATTTACCTGTTCAAGTGGGTGAAGAAATAGGGCCTAGCTCCACAGCGCAAATTATTCGAGCCTTATATGATACCGGTTTTTTTCAGTCCGTAGAGCTTGAGAGGCAAGGAAGCACCTTGATTGTGAATGTGGTTGAAAGAGCAACCATTGGCTCGGTGACGGTTGCGGGGAATAAAGAAATTCCCAGCGATAAGATGAAAGAATTGTTAAAAGAACTGGGTTTAGTGAAGGGACGAGTGTATCAACGAGCTTCCCTTGAGCGTTTAGAAAAAGAGTTAAAACAAGCTTATAATGCGCGTGGAAAATATAATGCTCGTATTGAAACCAATGTAAAAACATTAACTGAAAATCGTGTAGCCATCAATGCGACCATTTCTGAAGGACGGGTTTCACGTATTAAAGAAATTAAGTTTATTGGCAATCATGATTTTTCCAGCAACGAGCTGATGCCCCAAATGTCTTTGTCCACCTCGAGTATTTTTACTTATCTTACTAAAAAAGATCAGTACTCTAAAGCGGCAATGGATACTTCATTGGAAGCATTACGCTCATTTTATCTTGATCGTGGTTATTTGAAATTTAGAATTGTTTCTTCACAAGTGTTGTTATCACCTGATAAAAAAGACGTATTTATTAATATCCATATTGAGGAAGGACCTCAATATCGATTTGCCGGTTACTCAGTGATTGGTAAAACCATTTTACCTAAAGAAAAAATAGATGCACTCGTTCAAGTGAGGAAAGGGGATATCTTCTCACGGAAGAAAGTGACGGAAACGATTTCTGCTATTGGTTTAGCGCTGGGGGACATTGGTTACGGTTTTCCGGCGATCAATGCCGAACCACGTATTGATGAAACAAATAAAACAGTATTCATCGCCTTTGTGGTTGAACCCGGACGCCATGTTTACGTACGACGCATTAATTTCCATGGCAACACTAAGACGGCTGATTATGTGCTGCGAAACGTCATTCGTCAAAATGAGGGATCACTTCTCTCATTGCATAATATCAAAGAATCTGAAAGACAAATGCGCCTTTTGGGCTATCTAAAAAATGTGAATGTGAAGACTACTCCAGTTCCTGGAGCAAATAATCAAGTGGATTTAGATGTTGAAATCGAAGAAGCGCCATCCGCAGAGGCAACTGCTTCATTAGGTTATGGTACAAACGGCCCTCAATTTAATGCAGCTTTTAACCAGCATAACTTCATGGGTACAGGTCGTTCGGTGGGTGTCGGTTTTAATGCGAGTTATTGGGGTAAGGATTATTCATTTAACTACTACAATCCTTTTTACACTAAAACGGGTGTAGGACGAGGAATTAACCTTTATTACAATACCATTGATCCTAAGCGCTTAAGGGATATTAGTGTTTACTCCGCCGACCGTTTCGGAGGTGACGTAAGCTATAATATTCTTCTAAGTGAATACAGCAGCTTGCAATTAGGTTATGGGTATCAAGATTTGCGCATTAAGTCAGTCGGTATCGTTCAGCAAATTCAGAATTTTGTGCTTTTGCATGGGCGTAATTTCCATCAAATCCGTTTAACCAGCGGCTGGAGCCGTAACACTTATGATCAAATGCCGTATCCAACCAAAGGGTGGAATCAGCAAATTAATGGGTTAGTCGCTTTACCTGCCTCTTCAAGATCACTGGCTTATTATAAAGCATCCTACATGACCCGTTTTTATCAGCCTCTTATTCGCGGATTTATCTTTACCGCATTAGGTAATGTGGGCTATGGAAATACTTTCAACAGAGACGGTTTACCCTTCTTTGAAAACTATTATGCGGGAGGTATTGCATATCCTGGTCAGGTACGGGGTTATGACAGTTACTCTTTGGGACCTAGAGACAATAACTTCAATGCGCTGGGAGGTAACTTCTTGGTAAATGGAAGTGCAGGGCTAATTTTACCTTACCCACTCAGTCGTGACACGGTCAGAACGACAATATTCGCCGACGTAGGTAACGTTTATGCGAGCAGAATACCTACTTTCCTGACAGGTACCGATTCAGGGCCTTTGCGCTACTCTGCAGGGGTATCGGTTGAATGGCGTTCGCCTTTTGGACCATTAGCATTCAGTTTGGCTAAAGCTTTAAACAAACAGCGTTTTGATGATGGACAAGTATTCCAATTTACCTTGTCTTCTGGCTTTTAGCGATTTGCTAAAGAAAATTTACAATTGGCGGGTTTACAATTATCGCAACCTTTGATGATCTATGATAGCATCAGGGTCTTTTAATTAGGAGAGCAATAAAAATGAAGCGTGTGACTGGGATTCTAATCTCGTTGATGTTAAGCGTTGTTGGGTTTAATGCCTTTGCTGACGTAAAAATTGGTGTGGTGGACTTGCAGAAAATCATGCAAACCTCTAATCAAATGAAATCCATTCAGCAAAAGCTAGAAAAAGATTTTAAACCTCGCCGTGACAAATTAGTTGCTATGGAAGAAGGTTTAAAACAAGATATGGAAAAATTTAAGCGTGATAGTTCAGTAATGAGCGAGTCACAAAAGAAAGATCTTGAGAAAAAGATACTTGCTACTCAGCAAACTTTCGAAAGAGAAGGTCAACAATACCAACAAGAATTGAGCACGGCTCACAATGAAGCAATGGAAGATCTTTATAGCAAAATTCGAAAAGCCATTGCTAAAGTCGCTGAAACTGATAAATACGATGTTGTCCTACAAAAGGATGCAGCACCTTTTAGTTCTGATAAGCTAGATATTACTGATAATGTAATCAAGCAAATTGGCTAATTAGGCGCTCTGTGTACACCCTTGCCGAATTGGCACACCGTCTTAATGGTTGCTTGCATGGTAATGCCGAGCAACCAATAAGCGGTGTTGCATCTCTGAGTTGTGCCACCAACACTGATCTAGCTTACTTTGACAATACAATGATGTTGCAGTTGTTAGAGAAAACTCAGGCAGGTGCTGTGTTATTAGCTACTGGACATGCAAAATATTGTCCAGTTAATTCCATCGTTGTGACTAATCCCTTGCTCAGTATGACAATTGCTGCAGAAATGCTGCCACAGGAAATCGAACGTCAAGAAGGTATCCACCCTACGGCACGTATTGCTTCCTCAGCAATTTTGGGGAAACGGATTGCGATAGGAGCTAATACTGTAATCGGGGATTCAGTAATCATAGGCGATGGGGTGAGCATTGCAGCGAACTGTGTTATTGAAGAAGGCGTGAGTATAGGACCGCACACGGTGATTCGTAGTGGCGTCAGCGTTCATCGTGGATCAAAAATGGGCGCATATGTTTTGGTCGAAAGTGGAGTGGTTCTAGGCGCTATTCCATTCAATAGTTTAAAGGCACAAGGGCGATGGCATAGTGGCATCGCAGTGGGAGGCGTAGTAATTGCAGATTATGTACGGCTTGGCGCAAATACGGTTGTAACTAGAGGTTCCTTAGGGGATACCTATATCGATGAAGGGGTACATATTGATAATTTGGTCCAAATTGCGCACGATGTAGTTATCGGGAAAAACACGGCAATCGCCGGTTGTGCAGCAATTGGCGCCTATACTCGAATTGGTTCCCACTGTATTATCGGGGGGGCTAGTTGTATAGCTGCACATACCCATCTGGTCGATGACATCGTTATTACGGGAATGTCAACCGTAACCAAGTCGCTGTCCAAAGCGGGTATTTATTCTTCAGGAACTGTGGTCAGTAAGCATGACCAATGGCGCCGCAATGCTGCACGTTTTCGCCGTCTTGATGACTATATTATTCGGCTCACAAAATTGGAGAAAGAGCATAACAAAAAGAACAAGGAGCACATCTCCCAGAATTAACTGCTTTGTAATCTTTGATATAGCTCATCTCTACGCCCCGCTCCCGCGGTCAAACCGGGGAAGCGGGAGGTAAGAAAGAAAAGGGAGCTGTTAGAATAGACCAAAGTGATTAAATGATGAATTAAATGAGAGCTAACTTATGAGTGAACCTGTTGATATAATCCGAATTCTTGATTTATTGCCGCACCGATATCCATTTATTTTGGTTGATCGAGTTTTGGAATATACCGCATTCGACTATTTAATTGCGACGAAGAATGTGACAATTAATGAGCCTTTTTTTATGGGGCACTTTCCTGGAAATCCCATTATGCCAGGTGTGTTGATGCTCGAGGCTTTAGCACAGGCAAGTGCGATATTATCTAACTTATCGCGTAGCCCCAAAGAGGGTCATGAATTCCTGTATTTTTTTGCAGGGATCGATAATGCTAAATTTAAGCATGTAGTGACTCCTGGTGACCAGTTGCGTTTAGAGGTTAAACTAATTGGTCAAAAACGAGATTTTTGGCGAATGCATGGTGAAGCATTTGTGGGTGACAAGCTTGCCTGCTCCGCAGACTTAATGAGTGCAGCAAAGGAAATAAAAAGTGATAGATGAACGTGCAATGATCCATCCCACAGCCAAACTGGCAGCAGGGGTATCAATAGGTCCTGGCAGCGTGATTGGTGCTGGGGTTGAAATTGGTGAAGGCACCTGGATTGGCCCTCATGTGGTAATTCAAGGCCCAACTGTTATCGGTAAAAACAATAAAATTTTCCAGTTTGCCTCAATTGGTGACGAGCCACAAGATATTACCTATAAAGGTGAGGCTACTCGTTTGGAAATTGGGGATAACAATGTCATTCGTGAGTACTGCATGATCAGCCGTGGTACTGTGAAAGGCGGAGGGATTACCCGTATAGGCAACCAGAATTATTTGATGGCTTATTCTCATATTGGCCATGACTGCGTAGTGGGCAATAATGTAACCATGATAAATTATGCAGCACTTTCCGGGCATGTTATTGTTCATGATTATGCGATTATAGGAGCCTATGCTGCTATACACCAGTTTTGTCATATCGGTGCGTATGCCTTTATCGCTCGAGCAACTTATATCACTAAGGATGTGCTTCCGTACGTCATGATTGCCGGGCATACGACTGCGGCTTGTGGTCTCAATACGGTGGGTTTGCGGCGTCGAGGATTCTCGCCATCAGCTATAGAGCATTTACGGCGCGCCTATAAAATCATTTTCCGTAAAGGCTTGACTGTGCAACAAGCGGTTGCGGAATTAGAGCTGATGCAGAATGATTGTCCTGAAGTGATTCCTATGATTGATGCCTTAAACCAATCAACTCGAGGTATTGTGAGGTAAGCATGTTAGATGCTCAATTATTGCGTGATAATCCCAAGTACGTTGCTGAGCAATTGAAACGACGCGGTTTTCTTTTTGATGTTGGAGCATTTACTTATCTGGAAGAAAAAAGAAAAACACTTCAGGTTGCAACGCAAGCACTGCAAAACGAACGAAATCAGCGTTCGAAAGCTATTGGCCAAGCTAAGGCTCGTGGTGAAGATATTGAGTCTATGCGCCAAGAAGTCAATCGGCTTGGTCAAGAATTAGATAAAAATAAAGCAGAACTTGAGCATGTGTTACAACAAATAGAGGCTATATCATTAAGCTTGCCGAATTTACCCCATGAGTCAGTTCCGACAGGCAAAGATGAGAACGAAAATCTCGAGGTTAGGCGTTGGGGAACAATACCTTATTTTGATTTTCCAGTTAAATCGCATGATGAATTAGGAGAAGCTTTAGGGCAAATGGATTTCGGGTTAGCTGCAAAAATCACGGGTTCACGTTTTGTAGTGATGAAAAATCAGTTAGCAAGGCTTCATCGAGCCTTAATTCAATTTATGTTGGATACCCATACTCAGGAACATGGGTATCAAGAAATTTATGTCCCTTATATTGTGAACGCTGACAGTTTGATCGGGACAGGTCAGTTACCTAAATTTGAAGATGATTTATTTAAGCTCAGGGGTGAGCAAGATTATTACCTGATTTCAACTTCTGAAATTTCAGTCACCAACACTGTTCGCGATACCATTTTGGCTGCTGAACTATTGCCGTTACGCTATGCATGTCATTCCCCTTGCTTTCGTAGTGAAGCGGGTTCATATGGCAAAGACACAAAGGGAATGATTAGACAGCATCAATTTGAGAAAGTCGAACTCATATGGATTACTACTCCAGAAACGTCCTATGAAGCGCTTGAACAATTGGTACGACATGCCGAAGTTATCTTGCAACGCTTAAATTTAGCGTATCGTGTGGTCACATTATGCACCGGTGATATAGGAGCGGGTGCTGCAAAAACTTATGACATCGAAGTATGGTTGCCCAGTCAGAACAGATACAGGGAAATTTCCTCCTGTTCTAATACCGAAGCTTATCAAGCTCGACGAATGAAAGCGCGCTACAGAAATCCAGAAAGGCAAGAGACGGAATTAGTTCATACTTTAAATGGCTCTGGACTCGCTGTGGGGCGAACCTTAGTTGCCATTTTAGAGAATTACCAAGATAAAGAAGGGAATATCCATATCCCACCTGTGTTGCAGCCTTATTTAGGTGGCTTGCAAGTGATCTCAGCATTTTAAGCTAGGGAAGAAAATGGGGACTGCTCTGAGTCTTCTATAGCTTGATTTGCGTGTTCAAGTTGTCTTTTTATCCAACAGGATACAATGGCGGATTGAGTAATGGTCAGCCTTGCCCTTGCTTCTTTGCTACCACATGTTAATGTGACCGTTTCCTCTTTTATCTCAGCCCTTTTTTGTAAATTCTGAATTTTTTTGCCTAATACATCAATGCTCTTACCCATTTCCTCTTTTGTCGCCTTGGCAGCCTCTTCATTCCAATAGGAATCAAAGAATCGCAAGGCCCCGAGCGTTTCTTGCCGTTCTCTGCGCACCCGTCGCGCATGACACATATCCGTCATTATTTTAATTCTTGCTGAAGCAGAAATTTTTTCCTCCTCCATTCGGTTTTCGATAGTGCTGCGAATAAGGCTTGCATCCTCTAAGAGCATAGGAATTAATTTTGCCATTGGCCTATCTTTAAGCACAGTTCCTTTTGACTCACAAAAAGAAGTCCAAAGTTCCCGACATTTCCCCAAGACAAATCGATCATTGTAGTTGTATCTGGGATTTAATAATCCTACAGCCCATTTTAAGAGAAATTCGAAGGCATCAAAGCCGGTATAAAGCTCATAGTGTTGACCTATCGTCGCTAAGGTAGCGCAATTTTTATCGAAAATTTCTTTTTCTGCTTCTGATAAACTATCAAAAATAAAAACTTGACGAGTACAAGTTACAGGTCTGAAACAGAATATTCTTTCTTCAATATTTTGAAAAATACCAGAAAGTTTCTTTTTACTATCTAATTCACAATGCAACACAACAAGAGATTCAAACATAGAGGAGTTCCTATAGGAAAAAGGGTTTTAATATTGCAATAAGATATTTTTTTGGACACAAATAATCGATTATCCTAGGCTTATACGCGAGTTAAACGAGGTACTTCCACGGCAAGTGATACTTCAGTAAACGCATTACGAATTTCGGCCTCAATTGAATCAAGGCTGTGTTCTCCTTCAAGCTCTTTTATCACTTGCAAAATGAGCTCCAGTGCTTTCTTAACCTCTAATAAATTAGAGCGGAAGGAAAAAACAGAAAAATGAGATTGAGGAAAAAGAGCGACCCCGGGTAACTGGTCGGTAAAGCCTTTTGCTTGTAAAGCCTCGGCAAATTTTTGATTCAACTCAGCAATTCGATAGTCCGGCATTTTCCCCCAAAAACCAGGTAAAGATTGAGAGGTACCTGCCGTAATATCTACCCCGAAAGTATCATCAACATACCCATATAAGCTGATAGTGCAAATCGCTTTTGCATTGAAGTTTTGAAAATCAAGCACCCGATTAATGTTGTCCCCATGATCATGGATTTGCCAATTGTTAAAATACCCCTTTCCCCATGCAGAAATCTCTTGAGACTGTTCATTAAATTCAGCGTCACCGGAAGAAGAATCCATATCCGATAAGGTGGATTCAGATTGTTCTTCTAAAGAAGATAGGCTTGAGGTATCGCTTGCTGTCAGCTCTTGTGATTCCATTGCAAGTCTTTGTTCAAAGGCATTACGAATTTCAGTTTCAACAGCGTCAAGACAATGCTCTCCTTCCAGATCTTTTATCACTTGCAACAAGTTATTCAGGGCAAACCTAATCTCTTCATGATTTCCGCGAAAGGAGAAGCGGCAGTTAAAAGGATTCGGGAAAAATTCAACATTGATTGTGTCTACGGTAAAACCGCGGGCGCGCAGCGCATCAGCTAAATTTTGATTCAGCGTAGGAGTGGAAGTCAGCCTAGCTGACTGTTCATTAGGCCAAAAATAAGACCAAGGAAAAGAGGTTGAGTTCCAAGTACCTGCATTCATTGTGATGCTGAAAGAGCCGTCTAGGTTTTGATTTAAATGGAGGGTGCTCACATGCGCTGCATTAAGATTTTGAAACTCGAGCATTCCATGATCATCTACTCTTCTCCAGGAAGGAGTACGGATTATGGCAATGGGTTCTTCTGTATCTAAATTATCGATTTGAATGCCTTTGGCTTTGGCAGTGTTAACAATGTGTTTTATATCCCATTTGTCAAAGGGAAGATTAGTTGAAGGATTGATTAACTTTTTACTGGTGGGTGTCTCTCCAGCTCTACAAAGGCGTTTGTTGTGAAATTCCAATAAGGCTGGTAACGAAAATTGGTAGTCGGCAGCAGTAAATAGACGATTCTTTTTCTTTATTTTTTCTTGCAGAATAGGATCCTCTTCATTAATTGGTTTTAATTTGGCCAAAGCCAATAAGCAACCCATGGCAGCATCCGCCAATGAAACATTGTCTTTTATTCTCATTTCCTCTGTTAGATGCTTTTTAAGATCGGATCTCAGTGATTCAATGACTGCAATAGGCGTCTCTTTGGAGAGGGTTTCCAATATTTTTACGAGCTCAGAAATATTTTTGAATTCGGAAAATTGACTTAATTTCTTTATGTGTTCTTTAATATTGCCCATAAAGCTTTACAAATAATTAAATTGTGCAAATTATAACCTTATTTGGGCGCTCTTACAATATTCACAGAGGTAAACTATCACCTCGGTGTTTACACCATGGGTAGTCAAAATGTTATAAGTTGCGGGAAAAAGGGCGGCAATAATGGATTGACTTTATATTTCCTAATGACTAGCCTTATGCAGCAAATATCATCTACTCTGAGTTCAAATGTGTTTAATCTGCTGATTGTGCTGCTGATAAAAAAGTATTCCCAATTGCAATCGCAGCATAATGAATAGTGGTCTAGTTTAATTAGTACATAAAGGACTTTATGAACATTATTATCGATGTGACTCGTGTGGTTCGCCGTTCACTAAAAGGAAAAACTCTCACTGGTATTGATCGTGTTGCAATGGCTTATATTCAGCATTATCGCCATACTGGCCGGGCTCTTGTGCGTTGGAGTGGGCGTAGCTGGGTGTTATCCCAGGCTGCATCAAAGGCATTATTTGAATGGTTAATAGCGCCTCGATCAAAGCTTGCAGTGAGGATAATTATTGCTAGAGGAATCTTGTCATTTTCAACGAGTGGAAGTGAAGGGAATACGTTCTTGGTCAATACAGGACATATTGGTCTTGGCCAGACAGACTATTTACGGATGATTCGCAAGCTAAATGTTAAACCCATTTTTTTTGTTCATGATCTTATCGCAATTACTTATCCTGAATTTTGTGATCCTGGGGAGGATGCAAGGCACAAAGAAAAGATGAATTATATTTTAAAGATTGCTAGTGGTGTAATAACTAACTCTGAAGCAACGCTTCAAGATTTAATTCAGTATTCCCAGCTCACTGGACAAGCCATGCCTCGGGCGAAGACGGCTTTATTAGCATCAGGTATTACAGAAGGATCTCCTCAAAAGCGTCCTATTGATAAGCCTTATTTTGTCATTTTGAGCACCATAGAGCCACGAAAAAATCATTTATTAATGCTACAAATATGGCGCAGTTTATCTCAGCGTTTAGGTGAACGAACCCCACATCTCTTCTTGATTGGTCATCGAGGGTGGGAATGCGAGAACGTATTGGATATGCTAGAGCGTTGCCAATTCTTAAAAGGAGTTGTTACTGAGATTTCTTATTGTACTGACGCTGATTTATTAAATTATATTCATCATAGTCAAGCGTTACTTACCCCCTCTTTTATAGAAGGGTATGGCTTGCCCTTGATCGAAGCACTAACATTAGGTGTTCCTGTTATTGCCAGTGACTTGCCTGTCTTTCGGGAAATTGCAGGGGATGTTCCTGACTATGTGGATTCTTTGGACGGAAAACGATGGGAAGAACTAATTGTGGAGTACACACAACCCAGCAGTGCAAGCAGAGCTAATCAACTCATGCGCATTCAACATTTTAAAAATCCTACTTGGGAAGAGCATTTTGCTAAAGTGGATACCTTTTTAGAAGAATTCGCCCAGTAGGAATCCCTTATCGTTCTCAACTATTAGGGTACAGCTTTATTGGTGCAAGTGTTGCTTGTGTGCGCTGATCAAGCAGTTCCTTGTATTCAGCAGGATTGTCATACTTTGCTGGCAGAAAGAACCGCTCACGCTCCACGTTAATTCGACTTAAGTTTCTTTCTTCTCTTTCAATATCGGCATCAATACGAGCCAAACGAGACCGTTCAAAATCCCTTTGTGCTTGATGGCTAGGAGTCCCATAAATAACGTGGGTGTGTTCTGCAAATTGAATGACAATGGGTTCTCCTTTGGGACCTTCTTTTTCAACTACCCATGCACGATGTTCGCGTAAATGCTTCGATTTGCCTAAAGATTCATTTCTTTCTTCTTTAAGCTGTTGATAGGTTTTGCCATATCGCACCGAAGGTTGTGCGGCTATTTCTTTTTTGTGGCGCTCGATACATTGGGAGATAGTCTCGTCTGCTTTATTATCTCGCTGCAATACCTGGGGACTTTTAAGCGTTGCTTCTGTAATTTTGGTTGCTAATGAACGTTCAAGTTCGCTTTTCTGAACTCTAAAAAACTGACTAATCCAATTATTTAGAGGTCGAAATAATAGCCAATCAGGGAGAAAATGAAGTGATTGAGGTAATAATTCGATCTCTTTTTTAGCGTTAGCTAATACAGGGAGCACTGTTTCTATGGATGATTCTTCTGGTAATTTTGATTGTAGGCTAGCAAGCATTGGTAAAGAAAGGTTAAACCAGCGCAGACAAAATTGGAAAAACCAAGGTTGAGTGAAATCCCTTAATTCCAACATTAAAGGGTATTTTTTCTCACTATCACGAACAGCAAAGTAGCGCATTTGGAAACAAGGTAATTTATTTAAATTCGAATTGTACCAAAAAAATTCAAATTATACAAAAAATACATCAAGACCTATATAATGTAGGACTTGTTGATGCGACAACAATGCATAAGTTTGATGAGTTATGCTTTACCGCAAGTAAAGGAATTTACAGCAAAAGAAATTAAATTGATTCGCTTAAAAGAACAAGTGAGCCAAGCTGTATTTGCCAAATATTTAAATACTTCTGCTTCAACCATCAAGTGACGTAATAGTATGGACCCTGCCACTTTAACGAGGCTTCGTAATGAGCCAGAATGAGATTGTTTAGATTCATTCAAAAAGTGGAGGATCCATAATGGATAATATTAAGGTATTAGGGATAGATCTAGCAAAAAATGTTTTTCAACTTCATGGTACAGATAGCAATGGAGAAGGTGTTTTACGTAAACGATTAAGCCGCGAAAAGCTAGTTGAATTTATGTCTAATTTATCATCATGTCTTGTCGGAATAGAAGCATGCGGAGGAGCACATTACTGGGCTCGATTATTTGAAGAAATGGGGCATACGGTAAAGATGATGTCACCACAATTTGTGAAACCTTATGTAAAATCGAATAAAAATGACGCTAATGATGCCGAAGCGATAGCTGAAGCAGTAACAAGACCAACGATGCGCTTTGTAGCTATAAAAAAAATGGCCCAACAGGATGTATTATTACTCCACCGAGCCAAAGAGCTTGCAGTCAAACAAAGAACAGCTCAAGCAAATCAAATTCGTGGTTTTTTAGCAGAATACGGAATTATCGTTGCTCAGGGTATCCACCGCCTTTGGAAACTACCTGAAATATTAGATTCTAATGAAGATAAAATAAGTTCTTGTTCAAAAAGGATATTTTTACAGCTATACGAACAACTCAAAATTTATGATGAGCAGGCAAAGTACTACGATAAAGAAATACGTGAACAAGCAAAGACCGACCCTCGCTGTGTAGCAATTCAAAGTATAGAAGGTATTGGACCTATAACAGCTTCGGCTATAGTAGCTACTATTGGTGATCCAACTGTTTTTAGGAATGGTAGAGAGGTAGCGGCTTGGCTTGGTTTAGTCCCGCAGCAACGCTCCAGTGGC
>NZ_FUXJ01000010.1 GCF_900167045.1 Legionella maceachernii
AATCATGAAGCAAAATGATTTACTTTTACCCGCTTACGGCAAAAGACCGAGTAGAACTCATGACGGCAAAATTATCACCCTCAAAAGCAACCTGCGTTGGTGCTCTGACTGTTTTACTATCCAATGTGCCAATGGAGAACGCGTGTTTGTGGCTTTTACGCTCGATACTTGCGACAGAGAAATTTTAAGTTATCTCGCCTCTACTGTTGGCATCGATGGAGCAGCGATACGTGATTTAATGCTTGAAGCTGTAGAGTATCGCTTTGGAGTGATTAATCGTCTGCCTCATAAAATTCAATGGCTGAGCGATAACGCTCCCTGCTATGTCGCCAAAGATACCGTCGAATTTGCCAGAGCTTTAGGATTTGAGGTCTGTACTACTGCTCCTTATAGCCCTGAATCAAATGGTATGGCTGAGGCTTTCGTTAAAACCTTTAAGCGAGATTATGTGGCTTTTTATGATGCTCTAAATGCTTATGATTTTATGCGACAACTTCCGCAATGGTTTCACGATTATAATGAAAATGCTCCTCACAAAGGGCTTAATATGATGTCTCCTAGACAGTTTTTAATGGCTGCTTTGAGGTAATTTTGCGGTCCGGTTTAATAGGGGCAACTCCACTGCAAACCTTCACCCAGGCTATGTTTACTAAAAAAACAATACTCCTTTTAATGATAATTGGGCTTGATTTTAAAGACCGTATCTACGCTGACTGAGATTAAAATAACAGTTTTATACTTGAAGCAAAAAAGTAGCACATTGCTTTTTGAAGAAATCCTGGTTGCAGAGCAACCAAGATTGTTTTTTGAGAAGGAGAATAAACTGATAGTTGATGTCATAATTATTACAATGGAAATAAAATGATGAGAAGTAATTAATTTTAACAAGAAATTTGTAGAAGGAGATTAGGTGGCAATTACCAATAAAACAACAAAGTTATTATGGTCAAATGCTGCTGGTATATGTTCATTTACTGATTGTGAAGAACGATTAACAGGAAAGCAAGCTGTTAATCTTTCACCTTATACATTAGGTGAAATGGCCCATATTAAAGGAAATAAACTAGGATCAAACCGCTATGATAAGTCACAGGCGGATACAGAAAGAGATAGTTATGAAAACCTGATTCTACTATGTCCGACTCATCATAGGCTCATTGACAAGCCAGAGAATGAAGAAGTATATACAGTGGAATACCTGCATGAAATGAAAATGAAACATGAAGACAATATGTCTAATAGACTGAATTTGCCTAAATATGATTGTTTAGATCAGTTAAAAAAGCAGCTTGCAATATATATGGGAGAGAATCATGTATCGTGGGAAACATATGGGCCTATTTCAGATATTGCTCTTAGAAACCCGCATAGTGATGAACTTTATGACTTGTGGACCTATGAAAAGCTTTCAACAATTGTTCCTAACAATAGGAAAATATTGAAACTCTTAAATGAGAATAGAAATTTGTTTTCGAGTGCAGATCAGCGAGTTGTTAGTAAGTTTTTAAAACATGTGGAAAGCTACGAAAAATGGGTTAATGATGAAATACCATACAAAGCTGTTTTACGTTTTCCAAAAGAGTTTGAACAATTAATTTTGAGAGATTGATATGCCAGCACATAGTGAAGAGTATCCTTGGATGAGCTATTATGGAAATTACATTTTTTTTGAAAAAAAAATGAAGGAGCATTCTAAGGTTGAAACAATAACAAAAATTAATCCTAGCTTTTATCAAATTAAATTGACTGACGGTAGGGTTATTAAAACGTTTATATGTGAATGTTACTCCTTTGGCATTGCAGAGTACCTAGAATCATGTCATAACTTGGGTGAACTAAATGCAGTAGTAATAAGTTCTAATTGGTGCAGCTATTCATTAGAGGTAAAACGCCATTGCATGGATAAAAATGTTGGGGTATATGACATAGGTGGATTCATGGCGGCGATAAACATGGATAATTATTGGCAATATCTGACTGAATCTGAGAAAGAAAAGTTTCAAGAAAAAGGCTGGAGTTACTTTTCAAAATGAGGATCTATGGATTTGGATCTTATTTTTCTGGTTCAAAATCATACACAGATATCGATATCCTCATAGTTCATGATTTAAATGATTATCAATCTTGTATGCAAGCAATTAAATGCAAGAGAGCAATTTTAAAAAAAATTAATAAATCTAATGTGTCTATTTTATCCAAATCAGAAGAGCTAGATTTTGACTTTATTTCTAGGTCGGGTGCAATCCCGTTAGGTGATGTAGATGAAGGCAGTATTGAAAATATCGTATATATGGTGAAAACGTTTAAAAACAGGATATTTTGATTTAAGTGTACCCCCCACTGGGTGAAACAAAGCAAGTAGCTTGGGTGAAACGACGTGAAACCCGGGTTACGGTCCCACAGACCTTCACCCAGGCTACATTTACTTGTGTGATTCATAGACATCGTTTCAATTAATTGAAACGATGTCTATGAATCACACAACTTAGGCTAAGATGCTCAACCCTTGCTTTAGCCTCTAAATAAATATTTCTGTAGCTCTTCGGCATCCCTTGATACAGCTCTATTCCCTCTATCTTTCCACATATTTCACAAGTATATGAATTTCTTAACATGGAATTATTCTTACCAAATTCATTTTCATAAATCTGGGCGCTTCTCATCTGAGCATCGCAACATAATTTGGAAATTTCTTTCCCAAGTTCAAAATCGTGAGAATGGTCTAAAGGATGTATACAACATGTAACATCATCTTGACATATTTGCTTCCAACCCAAATCTTTACCATCTTCCAAAGTCATAGTCATGCAAACCTCCTTTTACCAAAGCAAAGGGCTCTTTCTCAAAAAAGGGGGCACTTTAATCGAGTTAGTATAGACTAACCCTTTGATTTCGCGGTCAAAAGGAGATTAAAGTGCCGAAAAATGATCTTATCCTAAATTTACCTGGTTTTACCATCCAAAAAGTGAGGGGTTATCAACCATTAATTTTGGAGCTATCTTACAATCGCAAAGCGCGTTGTGGTCATTGCGCAAGTAAGGAGGTTCGTAAAAAAGCATCGTACATGAGACGTGTGGCGCATGAATTAATTGGCCATCGACGAAGTGAATTACACTTTAAAGCGTACAAGTTGTATTGCCATAGCTGTAGGCGTTATGGCAATCAACAATTCCCTGGAATTAATAAGCATCAACGTTCAACCTGGCGCTTGCAGGCGGCCGTTTTCCATGACCATACGCGAGGTATCTCGCAAAAAGACCTGGCCAAGCAATATAACAAAGGCAAAGCCACTATCGAGCGTTGGTATCAGCAGCATTATCGAGAGCAAGAACGGGAACTAACGAATGCGCCTTGTCCCATTGTTCTTGGAATCGATGAGCATTCCTTTAGTCGTAAACAAGGCTATGCAACGACGCTTTGCGACCTTAAGAAACATAAAGTATATGATATTGTTAAAGGTCGCTCTTCGACTGATTTAAAGGACTACTTTAAAAATTTACCGCATAAAGAGCGAGTGAAAGTCGTTTGTATTGATTTAAGCACAAGCTATCGTGCACTGGTGAAACAGCACTTTCCTCATGCGCAAATCGTGGCGGATAGATTCCACGTGATAAGGCTTGTTAACCAGTTCACTTTACAAACCTTTCATCACATTGACCCAACTATTAAGTATCAGCGAGGCTTGTTAGCAGCCCTTAAAACCAAGCCTGAAAACTTAACCGCTAAGCGATTAACCCTTCGTGATAATTATCTTAAACAACAGCCCGCTATTGCTGCAATTTATGATTTTAAGCAGGAATTACATCAATTACTCAGCAAAAAGCATTGTACCGCTAAAGAGTGTAAACGCTTATTACCCCGTTTCTTGGAAATGATTAATGAACTTAGGCTCAGTCCCTTTCAACCTTTGCAGACTTTGGGTAATACCCTATTTAAATGGCGAGAGGAAATCGCAAGAATGCTTCGTTTTACTAAGAATAATGGAATAACTGAAGGCTTTCATCGAAAAATGAAACTCATTCAACGAAGAGCTTACGGATTTAAAAATTTTGAAAATTATAGAACGCGTGTTAGGGTGCTCTGTTGCTAATGATTAGTGCCCCCTTAAATGGGAAAGACCCAAGCAAAGTCAAGAAATAACATAAAGTCAACAACTTGGCAAGTTTATGGACTTTGAAAACGGTATCACCGAAGTTTAAGGTTTGGTAATTTGATCATGTTTCGTTGGTATAAACAAGAAATTATTTAAGAGATTTTAATTTTCACTTAACCCCTTGATTTTACTGGTCGGGACGGAAGGATTTGAACCTTCGACCACTAGCACCCCATGCTAGTACGCTACCAGGCTGCGCTACGCCCCGAATTGGATGGGGATAATAACTTGTCTATTGATAAAAGACAAGCTGGCTTATCTAAAACTGATTAAAAATGTGACATGATTTCTTCTGAGACCTATTTAATATGATATAATGGAGTTCATTGTAAGGCCAGGAAAAATAGATGAGATATTATTACTGTCAGCAATTAGGTACCTATTATAAAATTGGAAATGAAGATCGAAAAAAGAAAATATATGGATTTGAGTCAGAATATTGGCATGGAAAACACCCGGGCAATTCTTAGAGAGCCAGATGTTCATCAGACAATTAACTATCTCATGCTAGAGCTTTCCGCATCAGGAAATATTCAATTTCTACAGTTCCATCCAGTATCAGTAGAACAAATAAAGAGAATGAAGCCTGAATTATTAGCAGATTCAGAGACTTTCATTAAGCCTTATCCACCACATCGCCAGACTTTGGGGAGTACTCAAACCTTTTTTTCTGAAAATAAAAAATATGAGTTATCGGGTGAACAACGCAAAGCTTTGGAAGCCCATCGAGCTCACCTGCAAGCGCGTTGGACAGAGTATCATATTCTAAGTTATCTCTTTTTCTGTTTTAGTAGGGGTTATTCCAGAACTGAAAAAATTCAAGAAATTAATAATTTATTAGCTACAGGCGAAGCAAAAGCGGAGGTTGTAGAGCAAGGTCATACAGGCAGTATTGTATTGGGTATGCGTTAACAGCATTGCAAAAGGAAGCGATTTTTAAATGCCTTAAAAATCGCTTCGTGATGCACATTAATTAAATGCATTAATACCCGTAATATGACGACCCAACACTAAGGTATGGACATTATCGGTCCCTTCATAAGTAAAGACAGATTCAAGGTTCAGCATGTGGCGAATGACATCATACTCAAGACTAATGCCATTCCCACCGAGTAAATTACGACAAGCGCGAGCAATTTTTAGCGCCTCTCTGCAGGCATTTCCTTTGGCTAAAGAGATCATAGTCGGAGTTTCGCGTTTTTGATCTTTTAATCGGCCGATTTGCAGGTTCATCCATTGGGCTTTCACGATTTCTGTATACATCTGTGCCAAATCTTTTTGTACCAATTGGAATGAAGCGAGCGGTTTACCGAATTGTTTGCGCTCAAGTAAATAGTCGCGCGTTGTATCAAAGCAAGCCATGGCAGCCCCCATTGCTCCCCAGGCAATACCGTAACGGGCTTGACTTAAGCAGCTTAATGCTGCCCCTAAACCTTTATCCGTTTTAGATAATAAATTTTCGTCAGGCACAAAAACGTCCTCAAAAACAAGCTCACCAGTCAATGAAGCGCGTAATGACATTTTGTGTTTAATTTCCGGACTGCTAAACCCTTTGAAGTCTCTTTCAACGATAAAACCGCGAATTCCTTCGTCGGTTTTAGCCCAAACAATCGCTATATCGGCAATGGGAGCGTTGGTAATCCACATTTTTGCGCCGTTCAAACGCCAACCTCCTTCCACTTTTTTCGCATAAGTCCGCATACTGGCTGGATCGGAGCCAGAATCAGGTTCGGTGAGTCCGAAGCAACCAATGATTTCGCCTGCTGCCATAGCAGGGAGAAATCGCATTTTTTGCTCTTCGCTGCCATAGCGAAAAATGGGGTACATGCACAGGGAGCTTTGTACTGAAACAAAGCTCCGTAAGCCACTATCACCACGCTCTAATTCTTGACAAACCAACCCGTATGACACATAAGACGCCTCGGCTCCGCCGTATTGTGCAGGCAAAGTGAGGCCTAATAAACCCAGTTCTGCCGATTTTTTTATAAGCTGCTTAGGGAACTGAGCATGTTCAAACGATTCCGCCATTAACGGTATCACATCATGACTAACAAAGCGTGCCACACTATCGCGGATCATACGTTCATCAGTATGTAATTGTTCATCAAGAAATAACAAGTCGTCCACGATCTTTCTCCCTTTTCACTGAATTTAAGGCTAAAACAGCCTCAACAATGGAATCACGACTGGGCAACAAATATTGCCAAGCTGTACCTAATGGAATGAAACAGTCTTCGCCTGTAATACGTTTCACTTTCAAGCAATTCTCTGCTTGTTCAACTAACAAGGTGATTAATCCTTCACTCACCGAGCCACTTTGACGCCCTTCATCAACAATTAAGACCCGTTTTGCTTTACTCACTTCACGTAAAATGGCTTCGGTGGGTAAAGGACTTAACCAGCGTAAATCGACTAGTTTTACCGCAATACCATGTTCTTTCTCAAGAATTGTTGCCGCTTGCCTCGCCAAATAATAGCCATTGGCATAACTCAAGATGACAGTCTCACCTTCGCCATAAACTCCCACCTCACCCAGTTCAATGCGTTCATCAATATAAGGATAATCAAAAAGCCAGCCGTTATCTCCCGCTTCATGCAAATCTTTGGTCATGTATAATGCGATAGGCTCAAGGAATACCGCAATACGGCCTTCTTCATGGGCTAATCGCATGCACGTGCGCAACATCTTCGCAGCATCTGGTCCATTTGAAGGGCAAGCAACAATAACTCCTGGCAAATCGCGTAACACAGCAATTGAATTATCGTTGTGAAAATGGCCACCAAACCCTTTTTGATAGGCTAAAGCAGCGATGCGAATCACCATTGGATTCTGGTATTGACCGTTGGAAAAAAAAGATAAAGTCGATGCTTCGCCACGCAACTGATCTTCCGCATTATGCAAATAAGCTAAAAATTGAATCTCAGGTACCGGTATAAATCCATTATGAGCTAGGCCAATTGCTGTGCCCAAAATAGTGGTTTCATCGAGCAATGAGTCAAATACCCTGCGTTGACCAAAACGAGCTTGTAAATCAGCAGTGACTCGATAAACTCCCCCTTTTTTGCCCACGTCTTCGCCGAAAATCACCATGTTAGGATACTGCATCATCAGATCAGTCAAAGCGAAATTGATTTGCTGACAAAGATTACGCTTTAAGTGCAATTGATTCCATGCATTGCCAAAAACCTGAGCTCGACGCGCATCGTCGGGCGGTAAATAAATCCGTTTATTATGCGTTGTAGGCAATAGTGAAGCCATTACCTCTTTGGCACTGTTCATTTTGGGCAATCGAATCGCTTCTACTGCTTTGGCTTCAATAAGGGTTTTATTGTCTTGGTATAACGTTAGAATCGCTTTAGTACTCATCCAGCCTTCTTGAACCAATAATCTTGCCGTATGTAATAAAGGATCATTCGCCTCACGCCGCTCGATCTCAGATTGTGAATTATATTGTGATTCAATGTCAGAACCTGCGTGACCTAGCAAACGCATGCATTTCATGTGCAGAAAAACAGGTTGCTTTTTAGTTCTTGCAATATGTTCTGCTTGCTTAGCCTTTAAATAAACGTCGGCCAGGTTTAAACCATCACAAGCAAGGTAATGCCAGCTTGGTCTCTCTTTCACCGATGTTTCAATCCAATGGCTTGGCGTGGGTACAGAGATACCAATGCCGTTATCTTCACAAATAAAAATTAAGGGCAAGGGGTATTGCTGAGAAGCAATCCAGGAACAAGCGTTTAAAGTCGTTTGAGCTGAGGCATGATTCGTTGAGGCATCACCGAACGAACAAAGGATGATTGAATCGTCTGGTAGGTTTGCGTGAATGCAAAGCTCTTTTGCTCGTGTAATCGAAATGGCGGCACCCAAAGCTTTGGGTAAATGCGACGCAATCGTTGAAGTCTGTGGCGGAATAGTAAGGGGGACACTACCCAATACTTTATGGCGCCCTCCTGCAATAGGATCCGCAGCAGCAGCAACGAGGGATAACAGAATATCACGCACCCCGTCACAGCTTTGCAATTGTTTAGCACGTTGCAAGTAAAACGCACCACTTCGGTAATGCAAAAAAGCCATGTCACTGACACGAAATACTTCGCCAAATACAGCATTACCCTCATGACCACTGCTACCGATAGTATAATAGGACAGGCCTTTTTCTTTTAACTGGCGAGCAATAAGGTCGAGTAAACGTGATTTAATTTGTGAATCAAATAGTTCAATCGCAATTTTTTTGTCCATACCCGCTTGTGCTGGACTCGTTGAACTTATTGCTGGAGGAAAATCTGCTTGAGTGACGCGGTTAACAAATTGCTCATGGACTACGCTAGCTCTATCTAACATTATTATACGCCCTGTTTATTAGGAGCCTCTCTTTTAAAAACAGGCTCTTGTCCTTTTTTAGCGATAGGTTAAGTAAATTACTCTATCAGCCGATTAATTGGCATCAGTATAGTGAAATGAATTTGTAGATGACAAGCAAATTAAGGGAATAAAGTCTGCGTGTTGATCAACCACATCGCTTTCCGAGATTAATTGAAGTTCGGAACTACCACCTCATCTCTATTTGGCAGTCGTTCAGCTTTTAGTTATATGTCTAAATTCTAACTCCTCACCGGCTGAATCTAATAATTGATATACCTCTTAGCTTTCATGGTTTGTTCTATTTTCAAAAACATTAAACTGGAGAATGGTGATCAAATAATCTACAATTTGACCTGAGAATAACACTTTTGAGGTTAATTATGAAATGGATAGCTCTAGCCCCAATGATTGTTCTTCTGACAGCCTGCGGTTGTTGTACAAATACCGGAGTATTGGAGTATCGCTCCGTGACTTATACGCCCACAGTGGTCACAACTCGAGTAGCACCAACCCCTGCAGCAGTAGTAGTAAAACCGATCTATTATGATCCAGTCACGATCATTGATACCGATCCTATTGATGTTACAACTACTACTATCGACTATTACTAGTCGATCAATTAGAGTTCTCTTTTGCAAAAGAGGACTCTATCTTATTTCATTTTGCACACGATCAGAATAATAGTAAAATAGATGATTATCGCTTTAACAATAAACATGTCTTATTTAAAATCGGCAAACTAAGCGCCCATAGACTGCATTAATCAGGTAAAAAAATGAAATCGTATGTAATTGTAACCTTTTATAAATTTGTTCCTCTAAACGATTATGAAGTAATGAGAGAATCCATCCTCAAAGTAATGAAAGATAATCAAGTGAAAGGAACAATCATTTTAGCAAGTGAAGGAATAAATGGTACATTTTGTGGTAAAGAAGAAGAAATTGCGCCCTTCATGGCTTATTTAAAAACTTATTCGGGCTTAGAAGATTTAGTCTTCAGATCAACCTATAATGACTTTAACCCTTTCGCTAAAGCGAAAGTCAAATTACGTAAGGAAATTGTCACTTTAGGTGTGGAAGATATTAATCCACTCGAATTTTCCGGAACTTACTTAAGTCCTGAGGAATGGAACAAATTAATTTCAGATCCAGAAGTTGTTATTATCGATACCCGAAATGATTACGAAGTAAAACTGGGGACTTTTAAAAACGCAATCAATCCCAACACTGAGAATTTTAGAGATTTTCCAGAGTATGTCCAAACCCATCTTTTAGAGAAAAAAGATAAAAAAATTGCTATGTTTTGTACCGGTGGTATTCGCTGCGAAAAATCCACTTCTTACCTAAAAAAACTGGGATTTGATGAGGTTTATCACTTAAAAGGTGGAATATTAAACTACTTAGAATCCGTGCCCGCCGAAAATTCACTGTGGGAAGGAAGCTGTTTCGTTTTCGATGATCGTGTTGCTCTTGACCAAAAATTAAATGGTTTTGAAAAAGGCTCCATTGATACTGAATGGAAAAATAAGCATAGAAAAAAGCAGCAACATAATGAAAGGAAGGATTAAATCACTGACATTGTTTTTTTTATTACTCTTTCTTCCCATTGTAGAAGCAAAAGATCTGACCGCTATTGAAAAACACATCATTCGTCATATTAGTGAACAACAGGATGCTCAGCTCTCACTCCTTGAGCAATTGGTGAATATTAATAGCGGCACTGAAAATACCGCCGGCGTTCATCAAGTCGGTGAGCTCTTGAAAACACGATTAGAGAAACTAGGTTTTACAACTCACTGGCAAGACATTCCTCCTGACATACATCGAGCAGGCGCTTTAATCGCTGAACGCCAAGGTTCTAAAGGCAAACGGTTACTCTTGATTGGTCATCTTGATACTGTTTTCCCTTCAGCAAGCCCATTTCAAAAATTCACTCGTCAAGGCTCATACGCTACCGGTCCGGGGGTGATTGATGATAAAGGCGGAGACGTTGTTATTCTTTTTGCATTGGAAGCGCTTGAAAAAGTCCATGCCCTTGATGACACCACCATTCGAGTAGTCCTGTCAGGCGATGAAGAAGACGCCGGTAAGCCCACTTCAATCACACGACAAGCGTTGCTTAAGGCAGCGCAACAAAGTGATATTGCATTGGATTTTGAGTGGTCATTTACGCAAGATACAGCAACCGTTGCTCGTCGTGGGATTTCAAGTTGGACAATTACCACCCAAGGAAATGAGACTCACTCGTCAGCGATTTTTCAAAAAACAGCAGGTGATGGGGCAATTTTTGAATTAAGCCGTATTCTTAATACCATGCGTACTCGCCTTTCTGATGAAAAGTATCTTTCTTTCAATCCAGGCTTAATTTTAGCAGGAACGCAAGTCAATGCTCCGAAAAAGACGGAAGGAAATGCATTTGGTAAAATTAACGTCATTGCCAAAACTGCCTATGCCACTGGTGATTTACGTTTTTTAACAAAAGAACAGAAACAAAAAGCAGAAAAAAAGATCGCCTCGATTGTCAACCAACACCTACCAGGCACCTCAGCTTCTATCCATTTTCAAGACGGCATTCCGCCAATGCCACCCTCTTCGGCTAACCTAAACCTTTTGCAACAATACAGCGAAATAAGTGACTCATTAGGACATGGAAAAATTAAATCGCTTAACCCTGGCGTGCGCGGTGCGGGTGATATTTCTTACGTATCTTCGCTTGTGCGAGGGAATTTAGCCGGTTTAGGGCCCATTGGAACAGGCGCCCATTCGACAAAAGAAAAGCTCGATATCCATTCTCTACCTATTCAAACTCAGCGCGCTGCACTATTAATTTATCGATTAACTCGTTAGCTGATCATACCTAGAACAAGGAGGATCAAAAAAATGAAGCGCCATTCAAGCGCTTTGGGATAGTCGTGTGCAAAAGAAGTGTTATTGGGGATGATTGGAGTTTTCTTGATTATGATCGGGATTTTCATCTTCCGGTTGCGATTCCTTCTTAATATCAAATAATGTTTGCCGGAATTGACTTACCGACTTAGCGAGCCCTTTTTCCCGTCCATGATAAAACATGCCCGCTCCTGCAACGCCTGCTACGCCTATACCCACGCCTACCCCAAGGGAAGCCCCTAAACCAGCCGCTCCAATTGCAGAAAGTAATAAACTACTACCACCACTTGGGATAGCAGCCAAAACTCCAACGATTACTAATGATGCGCAAGCAAAAGTAAGTAAAGCTGTACCTAAGGCATGCCAGCCAGGCGAAGTATTCCCTGATACATGGTTCGCTAGCGCAGCGAGTCGTTTACTGTTTGCTTGCGTTTTTTGTGGGTCATCTATATCAATCAATGAGTTATTGGCCGAAAATAACACTTGAGATAGATCATTAAGTGCACGCGAATCCAAATTTTCTGGGGTGTTTCCGGCAATAGCCTTCACTTGCTCAATTATTTTTCTTCCTTTATCAATCAGCAGTGCGTCTTGTGCTTGTTCTAAATTTGCTGCAAATTCACTTAAATAATCCTCGTATTCTTCAATTGCAGCCTTGCTTGGCGTCTTGAGAAAAGTCACGTCACCCACATGGTTTTTCTTATTGGTTTCTGCGCTTTTCAGATAAAACTCATCCTGTGCTTGTGGGCTGAAGGTGGTTGTACTACCGAAGACATCATTGGCAATCGAGTCGCTTTTCATCCCAGAAGAACCAGGAACATGATGAGAGGTAATTTCAGCCGCATTTCCGCCTTGCGCCCGAACAGATTCAATATTACTGATATTTTTATGTTTACTTTTATACCTTTTTTTCATCCATTCTTGAGTCGCTTTTTCTACTGCAGTTCCTGTTCTATCTTGACCACTTGCACAATGAATAACGCTGAGCGTATTTATCGCCTGGCATGCCGCTAAAATGACCTTACACACACTTTTAAGGCGCTCCGCTTTCTGCAGGGGAGCAATGCCATGTGGGACCTGTTCTTTGCCAAAATCTAATCCTTGAGCAATATCTAGTGCGCGAAAAGTGCCGTCAGGATTAGTTGCAGCATAGGACATTTGGTCATTTTTATCGTCCCGCTCTTTTGTGGCTTTAGCAACATGGTTAATGATTGTGGCTTGCTTTTCAAGGAAAGAGTAGGTATTCAATGTGGTAACATGCAGATTTAATAAGTCAGGATTTTTGTCCATCTTTTCTGCTGCAGCCACGCGAACTTGTTCTAAATTTTCGCGAGTATGAATTTGAACTGCTTCACTCTCTTCGCCTTTACCAATAAAAACCGGCGAGCCCATTCGAGCTAACCATAGCACATCTTCTTCATCTTCAGCTTGTAAACGATCAATTTGAGGTGGTTGAAGTTCACTTGCTTCCTTAATTTCAATCAATTCATTTTTAACGATAAACGCATTTTTTGCACCCACTAAGTGTGTTTTACGTGCTTGTGCAGGTAAGGCAGTGTCGTCTCTGGCCATCAGTCCGGCAAACAAACTATCTGCTTCTTGAATCGCCAGGTTTTGCGCCGTATGTGCGTTTTTTTCATCCTGGAATGGGTAAGCTGTTACAGTTTCGAGTTGATGAAGCGCTTGTTTTTGTGTTTCTGTTTTTCGCGTGACGGGGTATTGAGTCTCTCGTTGTAAAATGCGTTCGGTCTTATCATAAGTCAGAGTCACCATCGGGCGGGCGGGAGAAAGCACACTGGATAGATTACGATAATGAAATAGTAATTTCTCCGCATCTTCTCGGCTCTCGCACCCTTTGGTCAAATTAGCTTTATGAAGTTGTTCTACTAAAAATGTATTAAACTCATTCTCTTTTTGACTAATGCGCTTTTGCTTATCCTCATCATGAGCAGCACCCTGTGCTATGGTCAAAATCTCTTGGCAAAGCAAACCAAACCGAGTGTTTATATCATCACGTAATTCCTGCCCCTTAGCTCCCATTTTTTTATCAATTGCATAATCAATGGGGCGCAGCCTTGATAAACACCGTAGCAATGCATTATTAGCCTCTATCACAGGTGCATCATGGCGCATGCGTTGTTCAAGAGGTTTCGCTTGGGTTGCATCTCTTAGCCAGGTATGTGTTTTTGGATCTACGGTGGACACAATGCCAAATTGCGCATCATTCACCTCACGTAATAAGTCACTTAAGGCCTCATAATTTGTTTCTTGTAGTTTTGCGACTAAATCATGAGGCTTAAGTCGAAATTCTTCTCCAATTTTTTGCGTTAACGCTGTAAAAAGTTCGCTGTGTTCTCTAGCCATGGCAAACTCTATTCTTGGGGATGATTTTTTATTATAGTGAAAAAGACTTAACACAGTATTAATGGATGATTAATGAAACGCTTGCTGCTTATTACCTTTTGTGGGTTTAGCTTAACAGTTCATGCACTGCCCCAAGGATTTACTTATCTGCAAGATATTGAGCCAAGTATTATTCAAGATATGCGTTATGCAACAAGCCATAATTTTATCGGAGAGCGTATTCCAGGTTATCAAGCAGGTCGTTGCATTCTCACGCGTCAGGCTGCCGATCATTTAGTCAAAGTGCAAAGAGAAGCGAATCAGCTGGGTTATAGTCTTAAAGTCTATGATTGTTATCGGCCCCAAACAGCCGTCCAATTTTTTTATCAATGGAGCTTAAACCCTCAGGATAACCGCATGAAAGCGTTCTTTTATCCACGTGAAGATAAGAAAAATTTATTTGCCAAAGGGTACATTGCTAAAGAGTCAGGCCACACCAGAGGCAGTACCATCGATCTGACTTTAGTGAAAATCGGGACAAAATACCCCAATCCTCGGGCAGTAATCCCGCGTTGTTTTGATAAAACAGCTCGCTATCAAGACGACAATTCCATCGATGCCGGTACTCGGTTTGATTGCATGGATCCCAGTGCCAATATTTTTTATGCTGATTTAAGTAAAACACAAAAAGCTAACCGTTTACTGCTACGTCATTTAATGACAGCAAATGGTTTTAAACCTTATCCACAAGAATGGTGGCATTTCACGCTAGCAAATGAACCCTATCCCCATACTTATTTTGATTTTCCTGTAAAATAAATTAGCTGGATTGAATACGCGCCTTGATTACTTGCACAAGTTAGCCTATTTTTACTCTGGGAGAACAAAATGTGGTTAACTTACGCAATACTTGCCGCCATCCTATGGGGATTTAATTATGCTCTGGCCGAAAAAATACTCCGCAGCATTTCCCCAGTCACTCTATTGGCTTTAGAAATGTTCTTTGGAGCTATTTTCTTTCTGGGTGTTTCCTATTTCACAACCATGAAGAAAGACTTTTACCTCTTACTTACCGAACCCAGTGTTCGCTGGCTAACAATTCTTGAAATTATCGTGCTTTTAGCCGCCAGTTTTTTCATTGTTGCGTCTATTCATCTTAAAAATGCGACAGTAGCAGGAATCATTGAACTAATTTATCCCTTGTTTACTATCTTTTTTACCTGGTTTTTATTTCATGAAACCCATGTGAATCTAGCCGTTATTGTAGGAGGCCTTTTTATTTTTGCTGGCGTGTTAATCATAAGCCTGTCTTAATCTCTTGAGATTAAAATTAAGTTAAACACATGTACGTAATTTATTTGTTTTACCAATCCATTCGTCATGAGATTGAGACAGTAAGTCTATAGGGCTTACTGTCAAGCAACCGCCTCGCGAATAATCCAAATCCGTTGCGCTGGCCCAAGCGAATCGACGGATTGAGTCCACAGTACTAAAGGCTTATCTCCCGTACTAGCAGGCATGGATTGCGCAAACAGCGCCACAGCAAAAGCGTATTTTTTCCGCAGTGCTTGTAGAGTATTTAACACTCTCGCTGCATCCGGTTGATTATCTTTCAGTACGAGCTCGTTACCACGGTATATCACCGCAACGGGTTGGCCTTTAAGTGACTGTTTCACAACGGTTTCAAGTCGCCTCCACCTTGCTTGTCTGCCACGCTGTAATTCTGCTTGAGTCGGATTTTGCTGAAACTTAATGCGGTTATGGGATGAAAATACCCTGGATAAAATATTATTGCCGGGTTTTTGCTGCAAAAAGTAGGTGCATAACGAATCAACCAAAGAACGATAACGGCCCGAAATAGCAGGGCTAGTCCCTGGACGATTGTTAATAAAAATAGCGAAAGCCAACGTATGTGCATTAGCCGTGTACAAATAACCGGAAAGGCTAACCACGCCCGTCATAGTCCCCGTTTTCGCTCGTACCATATCTTGCTGATTAGGTTTTTTAAATCGCCGTTGCAGCGTACCGTCTCGTCCTGAAACAGGTAAAGCAGCAATGTACTCATACGCTAAAGGGAATCGCTCGTATAAAAAGCGGAGTAAACTCGCTGTTTGGTTGGGTGTTAATAAATCATGTCGAGATAATCCTGAGCCATCGGTCAACACCGCATTGCCGAGTTCAATACCTGTTTGTTGTTGAATGAATTTTTTTATAATGAATTGTGCTTCACTCCAATCAACTGGCGCCCCATTTAATTTTTCAGCGGCATGCAAAAACAGACTATCGGCGTATAGATTATCAGAAGGTTTTAATGTATCTGCCATTAATTGGGAAATGGGTTTAGAAGTTTCGCTAGCGATGAGTAACGAGCCTGAAGGTGCTTTACCGAGTAGCACATCCCCCTCGAATGCGATATTGGCTTCACTGAGCTGTCGCTTTATCAAACCTTGAGCATAAGTGAGGGGATTACGAATCGCCATCTTCTGCATGACGGCCCATTGCCCTACTCCCACACAACCACGCACCGTTAAATGGTTATCTTTGTCCATGGAAAAATCCACACCACAATGGGCTGAAGTGGCTTTGGTCTTCACCTGATTATTGATTAGAATGCTTCCACTGGCATCATCTGTCTCAATAATTGCTGGCTCTCCTGGTTTATCTGCAGGATTAACCGTCACCATTAAACGATTCGTATCAATGATTAAGGGTGCTGCGGGTGCGCCATAGCTGTAAACTAAATCGGTCGTCATCCATCCCGGTGGATAAGGATTTGCAACGGCATGGCTACTGTCGATATAAACGTTCCCTTGAATTCGGTTAATGTGCCAAGCTTTTAATCCAGCAATCAACGAGGCCAGCCGCTCATGACTAAAGGAAGGATCACCCGAAAGGTGGAGGTATAATGAGCCTTTCAGAATACCTTGCTGCAGTTGTGACGCATTGGTACTGAGTTGATTCCTAAAACGGTAATCAGGCCCTAAAACCATAAGCGCCGCAGCATCCGAAAAGAGCTTCATGTTAGATGCGGGAATGAACGTACGTGCCTGATTACGACTATAAAGTATTGCCCCAGTAGTCACATCAACTACCTCAATACCGATATTCATTGTGGGATCAATTGCATTAATTAATCGATCTGCACCACTCTGAATACTGGCATACGGAGATGCCGACAAAAAAGCGCACAACAATCCCGATAACATCCTTTTTATCAATTTAGATTCCTTGGTTAAAAAAGGTTAATAAAGAAATTCGGTCAATCTGTGCTTGCATCATGCAGGCGCACAAAGGTATAAAGCTCAAGCAACATAGAGCTAAGCTTGATTGTCTAATCATAACGCAAGCCCATTCTCTCCAAAAGCCCTGCTAAGGTGTCATTATCAAAAAATTTTACTTGTAACCAACCGCCATTACCATGGTCATTAATGATCTGAACTGGTGCACCGATTTGCTCAGCAAGCTGTGTTTGCAGGCGTTCAATATCACGATCCTTACGTGAATTAGCAAGCGGTTGTTCATGAGTTTTAAGCGCTCTCACCTTTTTTTCAAGCTGTCTTACTGACCAATCATTCATTTCAATTTGTTCAGCAAATCCGATTTGCTGGGCCACAGGCAATCCAACGAGCATTCTTGCATGCCCTAGTGAAAGTTGACCAGCCCTTAGTCGCTGTTGCACAGGTTCACAAAGAGTGAGTAAGCGTAAAATATTAGCAATATGGCTACGTGATTTACCCACTAAAATGGCTATTTCATCTTGTTGAAAATGAAATTCTTGGAGCAAGCGACGGTAACCGTATGCTTCCTCAATCAAATTCAAATCCTGTCGCTGAATATTTTCAATTAAAGTAACTGCCGCTGCTTGGCTATCGCTGTAGTCACCAATTAAACAGGGTAGCTCGATTATCCCCGCAAGCATCGCTGCACGCCAACGTCGCTCACCCGCGATGATTTCATAACGCGCTTTAGCGAGCTCCCTAACGACTAATGGCTCGATTAAACCTTGAGTTGCAATGGATTGCGCTAATTCTTGCAAGCCTTTCTCTTCAAAATTCATTCGTGGCTGATATTGCCCAGGCTGTAAGCATTCAATGGGAATGAGTTTAAATTGAGTTTTCATAACAACGGAGGAGAAAAAAAGGTTATTGTTTCATATGCGCTTCTGGATAGGCAAATAAAACTTATCTATTAGCAGGCAAACGCCTCTAATTTTTGCACACAAATACCTCTCTTTCTGGTCTGCTTCCAGCGCAAAAGCGGCAAACGTAGACTTTTAGGTTTTATAGTACTATTGAGGCGTTTATCCTGTATCTATTAAGCTGCGGGCGCTGCTGAATGTTGCAAATCGTATTGCTCCTCTTTCACAGGCTTGCTTTCACGAGCAAAAAGGCTAAACGTCGATTTACCAATGCCTGTTGTCATTTGACGCTGAACTTCCGCTCTTAACAAACGATTTTGTTCCATTAACTCGTTTGCTTCAGTTTTAATGTAGCTGTCACCTGAAGCTAAAATTTTAATGATGTACTGAGCCGCTTTCTTAATCTCGGATACTTTTCCACTTTCAACGTAATCTTGGCTTAGTGTGAGCATGGCATTAGTAAGGCCTTGATCAACAGAAGCTTTCATCCAGGTCAAATAAGGATCAGAATTTTTGGGGTAAAGTTGAGCCAATTGGTATTGCGCCATGCGATTCCCATTCATTGCCAATGCCTTCACTTGTTTCATCAAAGCTAAAGCTTCTGACTTGGCATAATAGCTATCAGGATCGGCAGCGACCGCTTTGGCTAAATGGGCTAATTCATTAATTGAAATGGGTGATGACATCGTTTTATGGTTTAAATACTGAGTAGAGTTCCACGATATCTGAATAAAATTAACTCAATATTAAGGAATAACAGGTTTACGCAATTTTTACACTTTGTCATAAACTGCCCATCCTAAATGAAATAACATGTGTGCGATTATGGCTGCTAATAAGCCATACTGCCAAAAAAGCCAACCGAAAAGAATCGCTTGCCAAAGGCTTAACAAAATCATCGCGTAGATAAAACGGCGGCTTGGTAGACAACCTGCAGCTAAATAAGCGGGAAGTTGCCCAAACGCGAAGAATAACCCACTCAGAAAAATTGAGCCCCAAATGACGAGAGGGGTATTGCGACCAGAAAAAAGGATTGAGAAAAAAGCGATCACGTTCATCAATCCCCACCGTGCTAGCACTTCCTCGACAACCCCTCCGTAAAGAATACACCCATCGAGACGCAGTGCAGCGCGAATCATTCGAATTTTTTGTAAGCTGGCCTCATCCAGAATACTGCCGACGATGCCATAATATAAAATAAAGAAAACAAGCAACCCGCCTAAAGTAAAAAGTAAAACCGGAAGAATGAAATTTTGTAGAGCCTTTAATACAGGTTGTCCAACCAATAAGGCCTCGAGTACAGGGGCATTAAGCCCCGTGCGCAATGACAAAACCGCTCCAGCAAAGCTCATTAAAAAAACCATTAATAACGTTTGTCCAATAGCAATTCGACTGATGCGTGCTTTTAATGCTTCGCTGTTATCGGGTAATAATAAGTGAATAAGGCGTGGAATTGCGATAAGCGTTCCAGGAAGTGAAAGAAAAAACAATACGGTAATCAGTGGCCAATTGATTTGCATGGGTTATCAAAATCCTCTTCACAATTGTCATCCCCCACTCTGCGCAGGATGACATGTCTCCATTTTACTGGGAACTCTTAGCTAACTTATGCAATACACTATAAAAAAATCCATCGCCATTTGCTTCAGTAGGAAAAATCTGCCATCCATAACCCGTAGACCGACCCCATGGCTTATTGTCTGCTCTAAACTGACAATCGGGCTGACTGACAACAAAACGTGCAATCTGCTGCTCATTTTCTTCTTTCATTACTGAGCAAGTGGCATACACCAGTAATCCACCGGGCGCTACTAAAGCCCATAGAGATTGCAATAAATGGAATTGCAAATCAACTACTTTGCTTATCTCCTCTTCGGTACGCAATAACTTAATATCAGGGTGACGCCTAATCACCCCTGTCGCCGAACAGGGTGCATCGAGCAGAATGCGATCAAAAGGTTTACCGTCCCACCAAGCCTCGGGTTGAAGGGCATCACCTTGCAGCAAATTCGCTTTTAAACCTAAACGAGAAAGATTTTCAGTCACTCGGAGTAGCCGTTTTTTATCCACATCAAGCGCCACGCATTCCGCCAATTGAGGTTCCTTTTCTAAAATGTGGCACGTCTTTCCTCCCGGAGCGCAACAAGCGTCCAGTACACGAAGGCCGGGTTGCAAATCCAAAAGTCCTGCGGCTAATTGGGCAGATTCATCCTGCACGGAGATATCCCCGTCTGCAAACCCTGGTAACTGCTGTACATTGCAAGGTGTTTCTAGCGTTAACCCTTCTGCACAATAAGGGTGCGGCTTCGCTTTTATATTACATTGCGCTAATCGCTCTAAATATTGGTTCCTGTGAATGCGTCGTTGATTGACTCGCAAGCTCATGGGCGGATGACTATCATTAGCCTTAAGTATATCTTGCCAATCCTCCGTCCATTCGGCCTTTAATCGCCGCACAAACCAGTCAGGGTGTCCATAAATAAATGCTTTATTGGTTTGTAAACCCGCCAAGAGTGTTGTCTGTTCTCGACAGAACGTACGTAAAACTGCATTGACTAAACCTTTAGCCCAGCTTTTTTTTAATTGTTCAAGCAAAGCCACTGTTTCTTTTACCACCGCATAATCGGGCTTTTGCAGGTAGTGCAATTGGTACAGCCCCATGAGCAACACAATCCAAACATCCAGCGCCTTTGGTCGCTTAGTCATTATGCAATCTGCCAATGCTTGCAACCGGTAATAATGCCGACAAACCCCAAAACAAATTTCTTTTGTTAAAGGAGATAGATCATTTGCGGCACTTAATAATTGCGACAAGGGCATCTTTTCTTGCACTAATTTTAATAAGATGCCCAGCGCCTGTAAGCGCTCATTTTTTTTCATTGCAAAACCAAATTGACATGAAGCTGTGAACGCCCCGCATTCAACCATTCAGCGACAGTCATGGCTTTGGCGCCTGGAAATTGGATTATCTCGATCATTAGGGCTTGCTCAGCTGTCGCTACTAGCATTCCTTTTTTATCCAAAGCGAGAATTGTTCCTGGCACAGCATTGTGCGCCATCGGCGCAACCTGTGCTCGATGCACCCGTAATACTGTTTCGTCCACTTTTGTGTATGCGATAGGCCAAGGATTAAATGCTCGAATTTGCCGATTGATTTCCACAGCCGTTTTTTGCCAATTAATTGCTGCATCTTCTTTTTTAATTTTTGCGGCGTAAGTAGCCAACTGATTATCTTGCGGCTCAGGCCTTGCTGTTCCTGCTGCTAAGGCGTCAATTGTGTTTAATAACGGAGCGACTGTTAAACGGGCTAATTTATCATGCAAGCTTCCCGCTGTGTCTTGCGAGGAAATCGGACAACTCACTTCGGCCAATTTATCGCCTGTATCCATTCCCACGTCCATTTGCATGACAGTGATCCCCGTCTCTTGATCCCCATGCAGTATGGCTTGCTGAATAGGCGACGCGCCGCGCCAACGCGGCAGTAAAGAAGCGTGCACATTGATACAACCTAAGCGGGGTAAAGATAAAACACTCTTCGGCAAAATAAGCCCATAAGCAATGACCACCATGAGATCTGGTTTTAGCGCATCTAATTCCGCCACCGCCGCTTCACTTTTAAAATTAAGCGGTTGGTAAATAGGCAACTGATGGGCTAATGCCCAATTTTTAGCTGGAGAATGTTGCAGCTTCATTCCTCGTCCTGCAGGGCGATCCGGCTGAGTATACACCGCTAACAATTCATGAGAGGAGACTGCTAAAGCATCGAGGCACGGAAGAGCGAACTCAGGCGTTCCAGCAAAAACAATACGCAATTTATTCATGACTTACGCAAATGGAGGCGTTTGAATTTGTCAAGCTTCCGACGTGCCATTGCCCGTTTCAGAGGCGAAAGTAAATCAACGAATAACTTCCCATTTAGGTGATCGATTTCATGCTGAAAACATTCGCCTAAAACCCCTTCACCGCTCATTTCATATTCCTTGCCAAAACGATCAAGTGCTCGTATGGTTACTTTTTTTGCACGAACGACTTTGTCGTAAGCCCCCGGAACAGATAAACAACCCTCCTCGTATTCAATCTCCCCTTCTGTCGCGATAATTTCGGGATTTATTAATACTAATTGTTCCTTTTTATCACCAACAATATCAATGACTGATAGCCGTAGACTCACTCCTATTTGGGGGGCAGCAAGACCGACTCCTCTGGCGTGATACATGGTATCAAACATGTCATCAATAAGGGTTTGTAATGCATCATCAAATTGTTCAACCGGTTTTGCAATTTGCCGTAATCGTTCATCAGGCAAATAAAGAATTTTACGAATTGCCATACATTATCTTTTTCCAAGTAAATAATGCGTGTTATTATCGCTAATACCTCGCAAAGCTGCAAGACGACAATCTTGCGCATGGATATGGATATGGACAATAACTATTACCTCCTCGCGTTGAATAGAATCCAACGCATTGGCCCAAGAACCATTCGAAAGTTATTAACCCGCTGGCCTGAACTCGAAGAGCTATTTCGATTAAGCAGTGAACAAATGCAAACAGCCGGATTTACGCCGCAACTCGCAGAATTAATTACCCAGTTTAATTTTGATGAAATTGAGGCAGATTTGCGCTGGCAAGAAGAGTCGAACCATCATTTATTGACTTGGAATGATGTTCAATATCCCGCTTTACTCAAAGAAATTCATGACCCACCACCGGTTTTATACCTAAAAGGGGATTTATCGAGCCTTCAGCAGTCCACTATTGCGATCGTTGGCAGCCGGAAACCTTCAATAACCGGTGCCGAGACGGCTTGGCGCTTTTCTTTCGAATTGGCTTTAAATAAGCTAACCATCATTAGCGGTTTAGCATTAGGGATTGATGCCCAAGCTCATCAAGGTTGCCTAGAAGCCAAGGGGAAAACCATCGCTGTATTAGGAACAGGAATCGATTGCATGTACCCGCGGCAACATGCGCAACTTGCGCAACACATTTGTGATAATGGGTTATTAATTAGTGAATTTCCCCTAAAAACAGCGCCTAGTGCTGGACATTTCCCCCGTAGAAATCGTATAATAAGCGGTTTGGCATTAGCTACGTTGGTTGTCGAAGCGACCATCCGGAGCGGTTCTTTAATTACAGCACGCCTCGCTTTAGAGCAAAATCGCGATGTATTGGCTATACCTGGCTCTATTTACAACCCACAAGTGCGTGGCTGTCATTATCTACTGCAACAGGGAGCAAAATTAGTAACATCAAGTCAAGAGGTGATCGAAGAGCTAGGACTGGATAATCGAGTGATAAATCAAAGTAATACAATAGAATCCCTTGCAAGTGATAATAAAAACCTAGTAAAGTGCATTGGCTTTGAAATTACAACCGTTGATCAAATTGTTAGACGTAGCGGGTTGAGTGTTGAAGAGGTGGCTTGTGGCTTAGCCACACTGGAAATACAGGGTAGCATTAAAGCAGTACCCGGGGGTTACATGAGGTGTTCATATGAAAGATAGCTTGTTTGAAATGTTAATGAGTTTTTTTGAAAGAAGTTTATCTCGATTAAAAGAAAGCAACAATGCTATAAATAACCAAGAAGAACCTGAGCTTTTCGATGCTGCAACTTTAGAGAGACGTACTGTAATTATAAAATCGGCGCAACAGACCGCGATGCGTGTTTTTACCGATGATGAAAAACAGAAATTCACCAAAGCCAGTTATCAATTTTTAATGCGGTTAATGGCTTGGGATATTATCGCACCAGAAACCCTAGAACTCATCATTACTCAGTTGCTGTTCTCCGAATCGCGGTTCGTTAATCTGCAGGAAACCAAATGGACTATTCGCAATACACTTGCTGAAAGTCTTGATGCAGCTCAGTTAGCTTTTCTTGATCTTGTGCTATACCAAAAAGAAGATAAATTGCCATTGCATTAATTGCCACAAAGGAAAAGGTTAATTTCTTATGAGCAGACATTTGGTTGTCGTGGAATCACCCGCGAAAGCTAAAACGATACAGAAGTATTTAGGAGAAGGTTACGATGTTTTGGCCTCTTATGGCCATGTACGCGATCTTCCTCCACGTAAAGGCTCAGTTAATCCTGATAAACAATTTGCAATGACTTATACACCCATCGAGAAGAATGCTCGCCATATTGAGTCGATTGCCAAAGCGTTAAAAAACTCTGATTCACTTTTATTAGCAACTGACCCTGATCGCGAAGGTGAAGCGATTTCTTGGCATGTGTATGAGCTCATGAAAGAGCGTAATTTACTCAAAGATAAAACAGTACACCGTATTTTTTTTAATGAAATCACCAAATCAGCTATCAAAGAAGCGCTTAACAACCCTCGATCTATTTCTATGGATCTCGTGAATGCACAGCAAGCAAGACGGGCTCTGGATTACCTCGTAGGCTTTAATCTTTCACCACTTTTATGGAAAAAAATTCGCAGAGGTCTTTCTGCCGGCCGCGTGCAAAGCCCAGCTTTACGACTTATCGTTGAGCGCGAAGAAGAAATTGAGCGCTTTGTCAGTCAGGAATACTGGCGCATCATTGCTCAATGCGAGCACAACAATACTCCTTTCGAAGCCCGATTGACCTATTTTGAACAAGAGAAATTACAACAATTTTCTGTCACTGACGCAGAGCAGGCTCATCGCATCAGAGATAATTTGATCAAACAGGCGCAAGGTGCCTTACTTGTCAAGAATATTGAAAAGAAGCAGCGAAAGCGTAAGCCTGCAGCGCCCTTTATTACTTCGACGTTACAGCAAGAAGCAGCGCGCAAATTAGGTTTTACTGCACGTAAAACGATGATGGTTGCTCAACAATTGTATGAAGGAATTGATATCGGCTCCAGTGCTGTCGGTTTAATCACCTACATGCGTACCGACTCAGTGAATCTAGCCAATGAGGCCATTGAAGAAATTCGCTCGTATATTCATCAACGTTATGGTGAAAAGAATTGCCCAAAAGAGCCGCGCATTTATAGAACCAAATCAAAAAATGCCCAAGAAGCCCATGAAGCGATTCGTCCTACGTCGATCTTACGCACTCCTGAGCTTGTACAGCAAGCGCTCACAACGGATCAATTTAAGCTCTATAGCCTCATTTGGAAACGAACTATCGCATGCCAAATGGCCGATGCAGAGATGGATACAGTCGCTGTGGATTTAACCTGTGGAGAAGGAAATGTATTTCGTGCCAATGGCTCAACGATTACTTTTCCAGGCTTTCTTGCTGTTTACGAAGAAGGCCGTGATGACTCTCAAGATGAAGAGGGAGCCGGTCTCCTACCTGCCTTTAAAGTGGGTGAAAAGGTAGATTTGCAAGACATCCTGGCCAACCAACATTTTACAGAGCCACCCCCAAGGTACTCCGAAGCCTCTCTTGTTAAAGCGCTTGAAGAGCACGATATTGGTCGTCCTTCCACCTATGCCACGATTATTCATACTTTGCAGCAACGCGAATATGTTATTGTGGATAAAAAGCGCTTCATTCCCACTGATGTAGGACGAATTGTTAATCGTTTTCTCACGGGTCATTTTACACGCTATGTCGATTATAAATTCACCGCTGAACTTGAAGATACATTAGACGCTATTTCTCGCGGAGAAAGAGAATGGGTTCCTGTATTAGATGAATTTTGGCAACCTTTTATCAAGCAAATTCATGACACTGACGAACACGTTCAACGTAAAGATGTAACCACTGAAACACTGGATGAGCAATGCCCCAAATGCGGCAAACCTCTGGCCATTCGTCTTGGAAAACGTGGCCGTTTTATTGGCTGCACAGGCTATCCAGAATGCGACTATACTCAGGATCTTAATAGCAACGACGGTGAAAAAGCAGAACCGGAAGTTGTCGACGGTCGCAATTGCCCTGATTGTGGAGGGTCTTTGCACATTAAAACAGGACGTTATGGACGCTTTATTGGCTGTAGCAATTATCCGCAATGCAAGCACATTGAACCCATCGAAAAACCAGCCGACACAGGAGTGGAATGCCCCAAATGCCACAGTGCTAAAATTCTTAAGCGTAAATCACGCAAAGGGAAAATATTCTACTCTTGCGGTAATTACCCCAAATGTGACTATGCGCTTTGGAATGAACCCATTGATAAACCTTGCCCGCAATGTGCTTGGCCTTTATTGACGGTGAAAGAAACTAAACGGTCAGGTCGTCAAATTATTTGCCCCAATGAAAGTTGTAACTATACTTCAAAGGAAGAAGAGTAGATTCCAGGATAAACATGATGTAGGCTCTTCTCTGATAAGCTAATGTTAAACATTAGAGATCCTTCACTGCGCACAGGTGATAAAAGGAAATTTCGCAATGCACTTACTGTTTGATTTTGATGGTACTTTAGTTGACAGTTTTTATTGCGTTGTCGATAAAATAAATCAATTAGCTGACGTATTTCATTTTAGAAAAATAGAGGAGCATGAAGTTGAGTGTTTACGAGAGATGTCCTCCAGAGAACTTCTCGCTTTCTTAAGGATTCCTTTTTATAAAATACCCATGCTCATTCGACAGATAAGAAAGCTTTTGCATAACGAAATGTCTAAAATAAATCCAGTCGCTAATATTCCTCCTACGCTTGAAAAACTTCATCTTGCCGAATTTTCTCTTGGAATATTAACATCCAATTCAATTGAAAATGTCATCATGTGGCTTGAAACGCACGAAATGGATCACTTATTTAAATTTATTCATAATGAATCCAATTTTATTTCTAAACGCTATTTACTGAAAAAAACTTTAAAAAAATACAATATTGCCAAAGAGGATGTGTTTTACATTTGCGATGAAACACGAGACATAGAAGCTGCGATGAAAAATAACATAAGATCAGTGGCTGTTACTTGGGGCTATCATTCCGAAAAAATCCTAACTAAATATCAGCCTACTTTTGTTGCTCAGAAGCCTGAGGATTTATTAATGATCTGTGGTTTATAAAAGTATATGCCGGCTCATCGCAGTGAGTAATATTAACTCTTTTTTTCTTGACGTTAATAGGCGTGTTTAATCTGAAGAAGGAGAGATTTCTTTTTTTTTGAGTGGGAACAGATGGGAACGAAAAAATGCTGTTTTGTTTGTGTTTTTTAATGTGGACAAATGCTTAACAAAGCTCTGCATTGCCTCCTGAGAGGTGATATATAAAACGCGATCTTCTCCTTCCTGGTGGCAATTAAACGTAGAATAGCAATGATCTGGTATACTAATTTTTTTTAATAAATTAACAATTACAGTCAGATTTCCATAACAGGCACAAATTACACTGGAATTATGGCGTCTTTCATCACTCCAAATCGCATAAAATTTATTAATTACAAAGATATCCACTAAGGTATCAGGATTCTCATAGTTATAAATGGTTTTATCATCGATGTTGAGATCGCCATCCTCAAAACGCTCAAAGACCAAAAATTTATGACCAAACAATTCAAATAGCGTCCTCTCAATTTGAATTTTTCTCATCATCTGACTCTCAAACTTTTAAAACATAACCAGTTTATAAAAATGACATAGAAAATGAAAGAAATTAAAAATGGTAAATTTATAAATAAATAATTACTTGAATTTTATAATCAACTTCTTGAATTTACTTAAAATCTTTTTAATGAAAAACAATTGAGCACTAAGATTTAATATAACCAAATAAACTTCATATTAAAAAAATATTGATGAATTTTCTTGCAAAAAACACTCATTTTTGAAAATAAAACAATGCTTTTTTTGTTAAGCACTTAGCAAAATATTGAACTTTACTCTCTCAGAGCAAAACTCTTTACCTACCTGCATAAAATCTTTACCTACCTGCATAAAAAGACTTAATGTGCCTAATGACTTGTACTAGATCTTCTCGAGACACATTAAGATGGGTGACACATCTCACTTTTCCTGCTTTATTGGGTTGCTTCGCAAATAATACACCTCGTTCACACAAATAAGCACGTAACTCCGAATAATCTCCCTTCACTTGGATGAAAAAAATATTCGTTTGTAAGGCAGCGAGATCCACTTCTATTTCATCGCATTCCGCTAAAGCTCTAGCAAAAAAATCTGCATTTTCATGATCCTCACGCAAGCGTTCAACATGATGCTGTAAGGCATAAATGCCTGCAGCAGCTAAAATGCCTGCTTGACGCATTCCACCGCCAAGCACTTTACGCCAACGCCGTGCTTTCTTAATCAACTCCTCTGAACCGCAAAGAACAGAGCCTATGGGAGCTCCTAATCCTTTGGATAAACAAATGGAAATGGAATCAAAATGATTACTAATTTCTTCAAGGTGAACACCCAATTTAACGGCTGCGTTAAATACTCTTGCTCCATCCAGATGACTATGAAGCTCATTCTCTTGGCAAAAAATTTTCATTTCTCTTAGGTAACTAAGCGGCAAAACTTTACCGGCCGTTGTATTTTCTAAACAGAGCAATTTTGTTCGTGGGTGGTGGCTGTCAATTGGTTTAATGGCCAGAGCAACTTTCTCTAGCGGTAAACTGCCATCAGGGGCGAAATCCAAAGGTTGAGGTTGGATACTACCTAAAACAGCAGCGCCTCCTCCTTCCCACATGAAGGTGTGTGCCGTTTGGCCGACAATGTACTCGTCGCCACGTTCACAATGAGCCATCAGTGCCATGAGATTGGATTGGGTACCTGATGGGGCAAATACTGCTGCTTCCATGCCCGCTCTATCCGCTAACATTGTCTCAAGCTCAATAACAGTCATATCTTCGCCATAAACATCATCACCCACGTCAGCATTCATCATCACGGCAAGCATTTCTTGGCTTGGTCTAGTCACTGTGTCACTGCGTAAATCAATTAATTTCATTATCCTCACCTCACGTTGCTAAAAAAGAATAACAATCAGCATATATATTTCTCATTTCTGCCATTTTCTCCTTTATTAATACAATTATTGCAAAAGTGCGGTTTGCTTCTTCAAGCCAATTTTGGCGCAGGCAGTGACTATACCAAAGAAGCCAACTATGGAAGCTTAAGAACCATAATTGAGCATCCATTTCAGGTAATTTTCTAGCCCATTGTCCATAGCCCATAAGTGTGGCGCGAAAATTGTCCGCTTGGAAATTGCAATGCGCTAATCCAGCACAATTTTCTGCTAATCCTATTAATTCAACCGCTGGATGAATAAGTCCCGTGCTTTCCCAATCAAGCAAGTGAGGTCTTTCTGTATCGCGCCAAATAATGTTTGCAGCATGGATATCTCGATGACTAAGAACCCATTGGTCAGCTTGATAATAAAAATTTTCATTGCATTTCCGAATTAGCTCAGTTAACCACTTGGGAAAATCCTTATTGTCAAATAAACTGATGGGTGGAAATGGTTCCCCATATCCGCTAGGCCATTTGAGAAGATGTAATTGAGCCAAAACACTGCCTAATACAAAAGATTGCCTTTCTGTGAGCATGGTGAGCAGTTGTCCTTCGCAATAAGGAATAATAATCGCTTTTGTGTCTCCCACCATAAAAACGGTTTGATTATCATATTGGTAGGCTGCGAAAGTAATCCCTAATTGCTTCGCAACTATTGAAGCTACCGATTCAGTGAGCTCAAGCCCTGCTCTCTCTACCTTACCAAGCCAATTTGTTGGATAGAATTTTTTACACACCCATTTACTGCGATCTTTGAGCTCAACTAAATCGAGATGATGTTGGCTACCTTTTCCAAGGGCAGATACTGATAAAATCTCTTGCTCAAGGAAAACACTTGCCCAATGCCCATTATTCATGCATTAACTGTTCAATGTAGCGTCTACAAGTCAGCGGCTTATCGAGAAAACCAATCATATGGCGTGTTCCGCCGGTGCCTGTTATTACCAAAGTACCATAACGCAAAATGCTACCTAACACAGATTGTCTAATATCAATGGTTTCAATTTTAGATAATGGAATATCAATGGTATTTCTAACAAGCATTCCTGTACGCAAAATAACCTGTTTCTTTTTAATGGTGAGCGAAGAAAAATGATAATTAATCCAGGTTAATCCCCCCCACACGATGGCAAACACTAGGAATAAAAGTGCGCCTTCTTTGAGTTGGTGGATGAGTATACCAACTATCATCGCAAAACAGGCAAGTGCAACTGGCCCCAAAAACAGAATCCAATGAAGTTTTGCTGTATATACCACATTGCTATCTGTCATAGTTATCCTCTTGTTGAAAACCATTTTGCTTTGTTAGGCTCTTGACGAATGAATTTTAGGTTTTTGGAGGTATGAGGCGCGTGTAAATGTAGAGTAATAGTCAGGCTATTGCAAGTTTAAACGTTTCTCAAACGCCAAAAGCAAGAGCATAAAAACTTAAATTTCATTCATAAAGGCCATATGATATTGCAGATACCAGAAATTTGCTATGCTATGCTTTTGTTGCTTCTAAATTGCTTATTATGGTTCGCTCAATTAATCGCTGTCTCAATGACCAACTTCGCGGAATATGCCAAAGAATCATACAATTGGATGAACTAAACCACAAAATCAAAGCGCTTTTGTCTTCCCCTTTGCGAGATAATTGTCAAGTCGGTTCATTTAATAAAGGGTGTTTGCTTCTAACAACGTCAAACACCTGGGCTACAGAACTCCGCTATTCTCTTCCCGATTTGCGAGATAAATTAAGAAAGGCCGGTTTATATCAACTGACTGCCATTAAAATTGCAATCATCGATAATGATCAAAGCATTGCTTGCGAGAAAGACAAGAAAATTTTACTTTCTTCTTCAGCTAAAGATAGCATTCGAACCGCTAGCGAACTTTGCTCCTATCCACCACTTAAAGCAGCGCTTTATCATTTAGCGGATGAAAAACGATAGCGGAAATTCTTTATTTTTAATTACAGGATATACAACTAGGCCTCAACAGGAAGTAGATCTGCGGCAACGGTAGGTTGATAGGTTTCAGCATCAAAATAAGTATATTCCCAAGCCTCTTCACGGACCATAAGTTCGCGCAGTAACCGATTATTAAGTTCATGGCCTGATTTATATCCTTCGAAAGCTCCGATTAGCCCACAGCCTAAAAGATATATATCACCAATTGCATCAAGCACCTTGTGGGTGACAAACTCACTCTCAAAGCGCAAGCCGTCTTCATTCAAAACGCGGTAATCATCGACAACGATAGCATTATCCAAACTTCCTCCTTTGGCAAGCTCACATTCGCGCAATTTTTCGTAGTCGGATAAAAAACCAAAGGTTCTTGCTCGACACACTTCTTTAACGTAGGAAGTGGTAGAAAAATCGAAAGTTGCCGTTTGAGGTTTATCGTTGAAAACGGGGTGATCGAAATCGATAGTAAATGACACTCTGCAACCATTATAGGGCAAAAACTGCACGTATTTCCCATTATCTTCTATACGAATAGGTTTTAAGATACGAAGAAAACGCTTCGCAGCACTTTGCTCTCGAATTCCGGCAGATTGGATAAGAAATACAAAAGGAGCAGCACTTCCATCCATAATAGGAAGTTCAGGACCATTCACATCGACATAGGCGTTATCGATTCCAAGCCCTGCAAAGGCTGAAAGCAAATGCTCTACAGTAGCTACTTTCACACCGTCTCGCTGAAGCGAGGTGCAAAGCATTGTATCCCCAACCTGATCATAGAGGGCAGGGATCTCAACCACAGGTTTTAAATCAGTACGTCTAAAAACGATACCTGTATTAATGGGAGCAGGATGCAAAGTAAGAAGAACTTTTTCTCCAGAGTGTAAACCAACCCCTGTTGCTTGAATGACTTTCTTAGGAGTTCTTTGTTTTATCATTCAGTGATCACCTTTTCAGATATCCCATATTTTAAGCGCAATAAACCGCCGAATCATAACAGCAATTTATTGATCTGTCTAATTTTTCATACCCACTTAAGAACGGTTTATAACCGTTTTTAAGTTTACTCTACTTGTTCTTCTTGTCGCCGCAAGAAAGCTGGGATATCCAGATAATCAACATCGGGAACCGAAAATTCGTTGGTTGATTTTGCTGGTGCAGCAGCTTGTTTACGCATTACAGCTGGCCTATCAAGTTGCTGATAATCAAGAGAGCCATCGCTACGTGTTGAATCCACTAGGCGAGTTTTAGCTATTCCCGCTTGCTGTTGACCGCGAGTACGTGTGTCACCTAAGCCAGTAACTATCACAGTAACCCGCATTTCATCGGTCATCTCTGGGTCAATAACTGTACCAACAACGACCGTTGCATCATCAGAAATAAACTCTTTTACTACATCACCTACTTCTTCAAATTCGCCGATAGACATATCCAGGCCTGCAGTAATATTGACTAGTATACCGCGAGCGCCAGAGAAATTAACGTCCTCTAACAAAGGTGAGGCAATCGCCGCTTCTGCAGCCTGCCGTGCTCTTTGTTCGCCCGAGGCAGTTCCTGTTCCCATCATAGCCATACCCATTTCAGACATTACGGTACGAACATCGGCAAAGTCAACATTAATCAAACCAGGACGAGTAATCAAATCGGCTATACCCTTCACCGCACCTAAGAGTACATTATTTGCTGCTTTGAACGCATTAAGCAAGCTGATATTTTTGCCCAAAACACTCAACAATTTATTATTAGGAATAGTAATCAAAGAATCGACATGTTCTGCTAAACGGCGAATTCCTTCTTCTGCTGCTAAAGCCCGCTGTCTGCCTTCGAAAGAAAAGGGCTTGGTGACCACTGCAACAGTAAGAATTCCTAATTCTTTTGCCACTTCGGCAAAAACAGGCGCTGCTCCTGTACCGGTACCACCGCCCATACCAGCAGTAATAAAGACCATGTCTGCGCCAACGAGCACATCTCTTATTCGTTCTCGATCTTCTTCTGCTGCTTCACGACCGATCTTTGGATTCGCCCCAGCGCCTAACCCTTTGGTCAACTCCTCTCCCAATTGGATATGGATTTTCGCATTCGAATTTTTCAGTGCTTGAGCGTCTGTATTGGCGCAAATAAATTCAACGAAGTCGATTTTTTCCGCCACCATATGTTCAACAGCATTTCCACCGCCACCACCAACGCCCACAACCTTAATCACGGCGTTGTCTTGCTGGCTTTCCGTTAATTCAAACATTTAGACCTCTCCCCACTAAAATTCTGCGATTAGGATATACCCTTTATGAATGTGTTTAAGGGTATACAACTAGAAATTACCGTGAAACCATTCTCTCATACGTTTCCACATCCCTTTGCTATTATCGCTCAAGCTTGGAACATTATAACCACCTTCATACTGTTGTTGAAAGCCATGGAGCAACAAACCTACTCCTGTGGCTAATGAAGGGTTCGCTGTCGCTTCGACTAAGCCTGAAACATGATGCGCACAGCCTTGACGCACAGGCATTTCAAAACTCAGCTCAGCTAATTCAATAGCACCTTTAATACAGGAGCCGCCTCCAGTGATGACCATACCTGCTGCGACCCGTTGTTCAAAACCACTGCGTCTTAATTCATTACGCACTAAGGAAAATAGCTCTTCGTAACGAGCGGAAACCACCTCTGAAAGCACTTTTGCTGAAATTTTACGCCCAGGTCTTTCGCTCACACTTAATACTTCAAGCATGTCATTTGAGCTGGCTAATTCAGGCATGGCGAATGCGTGGCTAATTTTTATAGCTTCTGCAGCATTAGTCGGAGTGCGTAACGCCATAGCAATGTCGTTAGTCACTTGATCGCCGGCGATTGGAATTATCGCTGTGTGTTGAATAGCGCCTTCAGAGAAAACAGCAATATCCGTGGTGCCACCACCAATGTCGATTAAACAAACGCCGAGCTCTTTTTCATCTTCCGTTAGCACCGCATGACTAGAAGCAAGCGGCTCAAGAATGATATCGCTAACCTCCAAACCACAGCGACGAATGCATTTAGCAATATTCTGTGCAGCGCTTACGGCCGCGGTGACAATATGAACTCGCGCTTCTAATCGTACACCCGCCATACCCACAGGTTCTCGGATACTGCCTTGATTATCAATGATAAATTCTTGCGGTAAAATATGAAGGATTCTTTGATCGGCTGGAATGGCCACTGCCTTCGCCGCGTCAATGACTCGATCGACGTCTCCTTGAGATACCTCAAGATCACGAATTGCGACTATGCCATGGGAATTTAAACTCCGAATATGGCTACCCGCAATCCCTGTATAAACAGTGCGAACCTCACATCCAGCTTTAAGCTCGGCTTCTTGTACAGCTCGCTGAATGGTATTGACTGTTGCTTCAATATCGACAACTACACCACGTTTTAATCCACGAGAAGGGTGACTTCCTATACCGATAATCTCTATTGTTCCGTCTGCAGTCACCTCTCCAATAAGCGCGACGACTTTAGAAGTGCCTATATCTAAACCGGTGATGATATTTTTTTCTGATTTTTTTGCCATTATCTTCCCGTTCAGTAACTTTTTATCAAGCGTTACCTTGTTTATTTTTCCATTGTACCGCCATACCTCGCGGATACCGTAAATCAACACTTGCTAATTGATCGGCTCGTTCCGCAAACACGGCAGGATATGCCTTGCAAAACCGTGTTATTCGTGTATCCAAATCGCGTTTTCCTAAGCGTAACCGCAAACCATTTGCTAAGGTAAGCTCCCAGGCATGATTATCACGCCATTCTAACGCAGCTGCATGCAAACCATAGACTGATAATATCTTACTCATTTTTTTATAAACTTGTAAGACTTCTTTCTGTTGATTAGTAGGACCATTTAAATGAGGAAGTGAGGAATCAGTTAAGGCGCCGCCTTCATTAAAAATTTCACCCTTCTCAGTCATCATTGCATGATTCCAAGTTGCGACAGGAATCTTCTCAACCAGTGTAATTTTTAGAGTATCTGGCCAAACACGCTCAATTTGAACATTGTTAGTCCAATCCAAAGCAGCTAACTCAGCGTATAATCGATGCACCGATAAAGTGAAAAAACTTGACCTTAAGTGGTCTGCCAAAATCGATTCAAGTTGTTTATGAGTAATGTGCTGATAGCTTGCTACAATTTTGACTGTGTTTATCGGGAATCGATGAGGGTCAGCAATGTACAAATAGAGAAGCCGTGCGGCTAAAACAAATGCCGCAGCCACTAATATCATCAAAAAACTCGCATAACGTAGGCGCCCAGTCTCAGCATCCATCCATTCTTTTCCCTATGTATTCATGCACAGAAACACTTCATGAAAGACATGTCATTCACTGATAACTAGTCACCAATTGTTGCCGGCAACGATGATGCGTCATTGCCAAATTGACTAATTCATCCAAAAGTTCTGAATACTTTAAACCACTCGCTTGCCATAGTTTCGGATACATGCTAATCGAAGTAAAGCCGGGTAATGTATTGATTTCATTAAAATAAATAACCCCTTCTTGCTCATTCACAAAAAAGTCAACCCGTGCCATTCCTTTGCATTTCAAGCGCGTAAAAATTTCAGCAGCAATGTCTTGCAATTGTTTCGTTGTTTTTTCATCCAGTTTCGCTGGAACATGCAATTCGGTCTGATGACTTTCTAAGTATTTTGCTGTGTACGAGTAAAATCCATCCGCATGGTTGACACAAATTTCACCTGCGATACTGACTCGTGGTGGTGTTGAAGGCACTTTACTTTCCAGTACGGCCAATTCAATCTCTCTTCCTGGAATATACTCTTCGACTAAGATAGTCTCATCATAACGCAATGCATCTTCAATAGCCCTAGAAAGTCCTTCCATATTTTTAACCTTGTGGGTGCCGACGCTGGAGCCTAATGAGCAAGGTTTAACAAACAATGGCCAACCTAATTCCATAGCCACTTGCTGGCAAAATTGCTGCCTTTCTTGGACAGAACTATGCCAAGATAATACACGATAACGGGCTGAGCGTATTCCATCACTGCATGCAATGCGCCGAGCAATGTCTTTATCCATCCCGATCGCAGACGATAAAACATCGCAACCCACATACGCAATACCGGCTAATTCCAGTAGACCTTGTAGACAACCATCTTCATAGAGTGGTCCGTGCACAATGGGAAAAACAATATCAGCATCCACGGCGAAGCGTCCGCCAACCAATAAACTTGGCAAGGGCCGAGAGTGCGGAGTCATCACCGGTAAACTTTCCTTGTAAGCTAAGAGTTCTTGGTAATCATTTTGATAAAATCGTCCCTCTTTATCCATTCCGATAGGAATAATCGTGTATTTATTGGCATCCAAATGCGTTAATACGGAGGCTGCAGAAATTAATGAAATTTCATGTTCACCCGATTTGCCACCGTAGAGCAGCGCTAGATTTATTTTTGACATTAACGATCTCCAATGATGTGCACTTCACGAATTAATTCAATATCCGTCAATTTATGCACTGTATCACGCACTAACTCGATAAGTGACTCAATATCACTCGCCGAAGCGTTACCCTGTTGATTAATTATAAAATTAGCATGCTTTGTCGAAACAATAGCCCCACCCAGTTGCTTTCCTTTCAGTCCACATGATTCAATAAGGCGAGCGGCAAAATTGCCCGGCGGATTTCTAAATACAGAGCCGCAATTGTATTCATTGGTCGGCTGAGTGTTAGCACGATGCGCCAATAGCTCTTTAATTAACTGGAGAGATTTCTCTTTCTCTCCTTTCGTTAACCGACAAGTCGCAGCAACAAACCACTCATCTTGTAATCCAGCAACATGCCGATAAGCGATTTCGAACTCTTCTGGCCTACGTACGCGTATTTCACCCTCGCGAGTCATTGTTTTGACTTCCACAATCGTTTGCCAGGTTTCCCCACCAAAACAGCCAGCATTCATGCGCAACGCCCCACCCATCGTACCTGGAATACCCGCCCAGAACTCCCCTCCAGCAAGATTAGCACGGGCACAGAAGCGAGCCATTGTTGCACAGGAAACGCCTGCTTCAACATGAACTAAGTCATCACCCATGAGACTGATTTCTTTTAAACATCCTTGCGTTAATATCACTGTTCCAGCAAATCCACTATCGCGGATAAGGGAATTAGAACCCAAACCTAGCCATAATAACGGCTCGTCTTTAGGAAGCTGTTTTATGAACATGGCCAAATCAGCAACGCCTGCAGGCTTATACAGTTTTTTAGCCTGCCCACCTACACGCCAAGTGGTATAATCTGCTAAAGGCTCATTGAAGAGCAGCTGTCCTTGATGTAAATCTGAACTCCTTTTGATTTCGTCTGACGTTTTCACGCTGATTCTCTCACTGTTTGCATTAGATTAAGTGCCATTTGCCCAATACTGCCAGCGCCCTGCATGAGAATCACATTGCCATCCTGGATTAATTCATTCAGTGCCTGCAATAAATTTTGAGCTGTAACTAATCGCGCATTAGGACGCCTTTGATTAATTTCTTGCAACAGCGATTCACTGGTTAGGCCCGGAATAGCTTGCTCCCCAGCTGAATAAATATCTAGCAGAAGCAGTTCATCAGCTAGACTTAATGCATTGACAAATTGAGAAAACAACGATTGCGTTCGACTATAGCGATGAGGCTGAAAAACATGAACTAAGCGCTTATCAGGCCAAACGCGGCGAAAAGCATCAATGGTTGTCATAATTTCTTGCGGATGATGCCCATAATCATCAATGATAATGGCTGACCCGTGCTCAAAACGTCGCTCGCCGAGCATTTGGAAGCGTCTGCCCACCCCTTGGAATTTAAATAAACTGTTTATAATCGCTTCGTCACTAACCCCTAGCTCAGTAGCAATTGCAATAGCCGCTAGAGCATTGAGTACATTATGACGCCCTGGCCAATTGAATTTTATCGTTAACATGGCGTGAGGTGCTGGACGTTGCACTTTAAATTCACTTAATAAACCCTTTTGCGTCCAATCAAGAGCGCGATAATGCGCCTCTTCACGGAATCCATAGGTTCGAATAGGTCGTTGTACCGAGGGTAAAATACGACGAACCTCTTCATCCTCGATACAAAGAACCGCTAACCCATAAAAGGGTAAATGATGTAGGAACTCAATAAAAGTATTACGCAATTTATCAAAATTATCGTCGTAGGTGCCCATGTGATCGGCATCAATGTTGGTCACTACTGCCATCATGGGTTTCAGGAATAAAAAGGAAGCATCGCTTTCATCCGCTTCAGCAACAAAATAAGCTGATTTACCTAATTGAGCATTAGAGCCGCAACTATTAAGCTTTCCACCAATCACAAAACTGGGATCAAGGCCACCTTCAGCTAAAATGCTGCTCACTAAACTGGTTGTGGTTGTTTTTCCATGCGTACCGGCAATGGCAATACCCTGACGAAAACGCATTAATTCAGCCAGCATGGCAGCTCGAGGAATCACAGGGATTGCTTGTTCTTGTGCTGCCCTTATTTCAGGATTATCTGCTTCTACTGCTGTTGATTTCACGACAACATCGGCACCCGTTATATTGTCAACCTGGTGACCAATGTATACTTGAATGCCTAAGGACTGCAATCGCTGTACAGTGCGACTTTCACTCAAATCAGAGCCGGTAATACGGTAACCTTGATTATGTAACACTTCCGCGATACCACACATACCAGCACCGCCAATACCAACAAAATGAATCTGTTCTACTCGCCCCATCCTTGGTGACAAGAACTGTTCTATGTTGTTCACAACGTTCCCCTTTCTCGTTTCCATAAAAAAGTAGTAGCATCTTTCGTACCTACTTTTTTATGATTTATGCTGTCGGCGTCCTCAGTCCTAGAGCCTGCCAACGGTTTTCATGATCAATGCGGAGCAGAAGAGCAATGACCACACAATTAACGACCATACTAGCGCCGCCGTAACTTAACATGGGTAAGGTCAAGCCCTTTGTGGGTAAAAGACCTGAATTAACCCCCATATTGATAGCTGCCTGCAATCCTAGCCAGAATGTCAAACCATAGGCGGTAAAAGCGGCAAATAATCGTTCTTGGCTATGAGCATTAAAACCAATCATTAAGCCTCTTATCACCAGTATACTATACAAAATTATGACAAGAGAAACGCCAAGCAGCCCTAGCTCTTCTGCGAGTACAGCAAATAGAAAATCAGTATGGGCCTCAGGCAAATAGAATAATTTCTGCACACTCTCACCCAACCCTACCCCTAACCACCCCCCACGGCCAAATGCGATGAGTGATTGAGTCAGTTGGTACCCTGAATTAAATTGGTCAGCCCAAGGGTTAAGAAATGCCGTTAAGCGAGCGACTCGATAGGGAGAAGATAATGCAAGCATGACAAGACAACAGATGACCGTAATCACTAACCCAATGTAATAACGTAATTTAACTCCAGCCAGAAACAGCATCGACATAATTGTTCCTGTTATAACGACCGTGGCGCCAAAATCGGGCTCTAATAACAGCAAAACGGCAATTAATCCTAAAATAATCATTGGCCTTATAAACCCCAAAATGCTTTGCTGGACGCTCGCCTGCTGACGCACTAAATACCCGGCGACGTAAAAAATCATGGTCATTTTAGCCAATTCGGACACTTGAATTCCTATAGGACCAAAAGCCAACCAACGTCTGCTACCGTTTACTGAACGGCCAATGCCAGGAATCAAAACGATGAGTAACATCAATAAACACACGAGCAGTAAGGGCTTACTTATCTTTTCCCATACAGAACTATCCACCCGCATCACAACGATTGCTGCTAAAAAACCGGCAAATAGATAACAGAATTGCCGAATTAAAAAATGAAAAGGCTGGTGGTAGTATTTCGTTGAGATCATGATCGAGCTTGAAGCAACCATCATTAACCCAATAATCAGTAAGCCCAATACAGCACCCATTAGCCATTTATCGTAAAGCGCAATGGGCTTATTACTGGGTTTACCGCGTTGATTAAAATGACGAGGCTGCATTGTGCTCACAGTTTAGCCACCAAGTTAGCAAAAGACTCTCCTCGATGATTAAAATCGCGGAACATATCAAAACTCGCGCAAGCAGGTGATAATAAAACCACATCGCCTGGAATCGCTTGTGATTTGGCAAGAGTTACTGCACCTTCAAGTGAAGAAGCACGCAGCACGGGCACAACATTCGCTAAGGCCGCTTGAATTTTATCGGCATCCTCGCCGATTAAAACCACTGAGCGAACGTAATCAGCGACTGGACTGCGCAACTCCGTAAAATCTGCCCCTTTACCAATCCCACCAGCGATTAAGACTACTTTTCCGTGCATGGCACTACCAATTCCAGAAATAGCCGAAATTGCAGCACCAATGTTTGTCCCTTTAGAATCATTAATCCAGTCCACACCGTCTATGTTTCTTACCCACTGACAACGATGGGGTAAGCCTGAAAACGTTTCGAGCACTTTAACCATAAATTCCGCGTTTATGCCAGCAGATGTCGCTAAAGCGCAAGCCGCGAGAGCATTTTGCCAATTATGCTTCCCTTTAAGACGCAATTGCTCTACAGACAATAAGCGCTTCTTGCCGTGGGCAAGATAGAGCTTACCTTGATGCTCGACTATGCCCCATTGCCCTTCCGCTGGGGCATCCAGCCCATAACTGATGGCCTTGGCAGTCTTGTTTTGAGGATAGGTGGCTTTATCTTCGCGATTATATAAAAGAAACTCCGCTCGATGATAAATACGTTGTTTTGCCTTAATGTAAGCGTCTAAAGTATGATGCCTATCAAGGTGATCGGGTGAAATATTAAGAATCGTCGCAGCAATTGGTTTGAGCGAATGCGTTAAGTCCAATTGAAAGCTCGATAACTCCAATACCCATAAATCGTAATGGTTACCGTCATCTAACAAATCAAGGACAGGGAATCCAATATTTCCTGCGACAGCTGCCGTCAAACCTGCGGCTTTCGCCATTTCACCCACTAGCGTTGTCACCGTCGACTTCCCATTAGTACCGGTAATTGCAATGACTGGGGCTTGTATTTCGTGTGCCAAGCACTCGATATCTCCATACACAGGAATATTTAGCTGAAAAGCCCGTTGCAGAAAAGGTTCATCCAGAGGAACACCAGGGCTGGTAATGATACCCGCTAGTTGCTCATAAAGGGTCGTAGGAAATGCGCCTAAAAACACATCCACACCAGGAAATTCGCTAGTAAACTCAGATAAGCCAGCAACTTCACGTCGCGTATCAAATACCACAAAAGGTTTATTGCGTCGACGCAAGTAACCTGCGATAGATTGACCTGTTTTTCCTAAACCTGCGACTAAGTAGAGTGGTTGGTTCATGATTCGCACCTATCTTAATTTTAACGTTGCTAACCCGCAGAGCACGAAGACAACTGTCATAATCCAAAAACGAACAATCACTTTTGGCTCTGACCACCCTTTTAGTTCAAAATGATGGTGGAGAGGAGCCATGCGAAATAAACGCTTGCCACCGGTGTATTTAAAGTACCCTACTTGCAAAATCACGGATACCGTTTCGAGAACAAATAACCCCCCCATAATGAGCAAGACTAGCTCTTGTCGGACGATAATAGCCACCATTCCTAGCGCAGCTCCCAGAGACAAGGAACCCACATCCCCCATAAAAACTTGGGCAGGATAACTGTTATACCAAAGAAAACCAAGGCCAGCGCCCACGAGTGCAGAACAAAAGATAGTCAATTCGCCAGTGTTGGGCACATAGGGAATGGCTAAATAATGCGCGTAGACTGCATTAGAACTTGCGTAGGCAAAAACGCCTAAAGCCCCTGCAACCATGACAATGGGTACAATGGCTAAACCATCTAACCCGTCTGTTAGATTCACTGCGTTACTACTTCCTACAATGACAAAATAAGCCAACAAGGGGAATAAAGGTCCAAGATTGATGAGTAAATTTTTAAAAAAAGGGACCGTTAATTGGGAAGTGACAGGAATGCTTGGGCTTAAATAAAGATAAATCACGGCCGCCAGAGCAATGACAGATTGCCAAAAATATTTCCATCTTCCTGGTAATCCTTTCGAATTTTTCCTGACTACTTTACGGTAATCATCAACCCAACCCACTATACCAAATCCTGTCGTCACTAGCATAACGAGCCATAGTGCTGGCTGGCGCAGGTCTCCCCAGAGTAGACTGCTTACCAGCACAGCTAACAAAATCAGCACCCCTCCCATCGTGGGTGTTCCTGCTTTTGATAGATGCGATTTGGGCCCATCATCCCGAACCATTTGGCCAATTTGCAAATTTTTCAACCAATTAATCATCATAGGACCACAAAGCAATCCAACAAGTAGCGCGGTTAAAGCGGCTAAAATGGAACGAAATGTCAAATATTGGAACACCCTAAATGCATGATATTGCCCTTGGAGTAGCTGTGTTAACCAATAAAGCATATTTTATCCCTCAAAGTTAGGTTGTGCGATCCGCATCAGGTTTACAAAAAGCGGCAATCATAGCACAATCTTAAGTTTCAACGCAGCAATTGGTGTACCACTTTTTCCATCGCAGAAGAGCGAGAACCTTTTACTAAAACGGTTGTGTCTTTGTCTAATTCAGGGAGCAAATCTCGCGCCAACTCTTCTTGATTTTTATAATGCTTTGCTGTCGAACCAAATGCTTTCGTACTGTGTTCGCTGTGCGTACCGCAGGTCATTAAGAGATCAATGCCACGTTGATGGGCAACATGACCAATTTCTTCATGATGCTCCTTTGTCCAGGCACCAAGCTCACCCATATCCCCAAGCACCAAAATGCGACGCCCCTGGCGTTTTGCCAACACGTCAATTGCCGTCAACACAGAACGTAAATTTGCATTATAGGTATCGTCAATAATCACCGCATCTTTTTTGCCCTTCAGGAATGTCATTCGACCCGCAACCCCCCGAAACTGGTTTAAACCTTCAGCGATATCAGCCAAGGAAATCCCTACGGCATAACAGCAGGTTGCTGCAGCTAATGCATTACGCACGGAATGTTCTCCAGGAACTTGCAAACTAATTTGTACGTTTCCAATGGGTGTTACTAAGGTAAACATTGCGCAGCCTGCTTCATTAAAAGTAATTTCTCGTGCGTAAACATCCACGGGCTTCGTTAGGGAGAAACGTAATGCCTTTTTGTCGGTTAATAATTCATCCCAGAAATGTGCATAGGCGTCATCATCATTGATAACAGCAGTGCCATCTTCACCAAGCCCTTGGTAAATTTCACCTTTTGCATTCGCCACGCCATCGATTGAGCCAAACTCTCCTATGTGGGCAGGAGCAATGTTGTTTATAAGGGCTACTTGAGGTTTTACGATGGCCACAGTGAAGGCTATTTCTCCAAGGTGATTGGCGCCAAGCTCAAATACTGCATAGCGATGCTCAGGCCGCAATTGCAGCACGCTTAACGGAGCACCGATATGATTATTTAAATTCCCAGGAGTCGCATGAGCAGGTTTTGGTAAAATGGAAGAAATCATTTCCTTCACTGTGGTTTTGCCATTGCTTCCTGTTAAGGCAATCACAGGACAATGAATAGCCAACCGGTACTGCGTTGCTAATTTTGCCAGAGCTTGTAATGTACTCGATACTACAATTTGAGGCACGGTAACTTGCGCATCTGCTCGACTGCAAATGACAGCAACAGCGCCTTGCGAAACCGCAGCCTTAATAAAATCGTGCCCGTCAAAATTTTCTCCATGCAAAGCAATAAATAAATCACCAGGTTTTACCTTACGGCTATCAATTGAAACACCTGTAATCAAAGGATTCTCTGCAAAAGAGCTGTTAAACAATTCGGCAATATTATTTAGATTTAGATTCATGATTTGCTTTGGGTAGTTAAAAAGATTAGTTTACTGATTTATATTCGTCATTGCGAGCGTTAGCGAGGCAACCCAAAGCAGAAGTTTAACGAAGCATTGGTTGCCTCACTTCATTCGCAATGACGGCCGCTTTGAAGGCCAAAAACGATTTGCATTAAACTCAGATAAGCTCTTGCTCACGAATATTAAGCTGGTTTCGATAGCGAGCCAAACTTGCTTCAGACAAAGGTTGTTTTTGTTCGTCGAGTAAGTGAGTATCCAAGCCATCCCTAAGTTGTTTTGCGGTTTCATGCATGATGGTGAAACGCTCCGCATCGATGACTGGATTCCCCGAAGAATGCATAAATAAACACAGTCCGCGCACGCTAAATGCACCAATGTTTTGTAGATCAAAAACGCCACTCGGTGTAGCCGCGGCTAAACTGCAGAGCACTGGCCCCTGACCATTAGCATGCTGATGGCGATGAAATAAGTTCCCTTCACCAAAGCGCAAACCGGCAGCAAGAACCGTTTGCAGAAGTTCATACCCGGCCAGTTGTCGATTCTCTTTGGCTAATAAAAACATCATCACCGACCTCCCTTTTTCCATAGCAACAGCATGCTCCATTTTTGCGCTCTCTGGCTCTACTGCGCTGTTAGAGGTATTTTTTAGGACAGCCTCATGATGATTAACCTCACCCTGAAGTTCACAATTGACTTTGCGCACTGCGATAATGTCGTCGAAATGCTTATTTTCAATTGACCCTAAGGAGGGCTGGTAGGTTGCAGGCGTTAAACTGCGGCGTCTTGCCTTCATTAAGCGTGCAATAGCAATCACGACCCCAATGAGCAAAAGAACATTAAGGATAAGACTCCAGTTTGCCTGCATGTTTTTACTCCTATACTAGTTTGTTTAACTACCATGTCGAGCACGTTGCGCCCTGATTCCCAATTTAATTTAACCTTCAGTCATTGCCAAGGCTTGTTCTACATCCACAGCAACAATACGAGACACACCAGGTTCACGCATCGTCACACCAATCAAATGCTCAGCTAATTCCATTGTCACCTTATTGTGAGTGATAAAAAGAAATTGCACAAATTGTGACATTTCTTTCACCATATCACAAAAACGCCGAACGTTCGCATCATCCAAAGGCGCATCCACTTCATCCAACATACAAAAGGGCGAAGGATTCAGCTGAAAAATCGCAAAAACTAAGGCAACTGCTGTCATTGCTTTTTCCCCTCCTGAGAGTAAGTGAATGGTGCTGTTTCGCTTACCCGGAGGTTGTGCCATTACTAAAATACCTGCTTCCAACAGATTATCACAAGTTAACTCCAACAGAGCACGCCCTCCTCCAAAAAGTCGAGGAAAAAGGGCTTGGAATGCCGTATTCACTTCATCAAAAGTCGCTTGTAAGCGCTGATGTGTCTCTTTATCCATTTTTTCGATGGCAGCATCAAGCGTTGCTAGTGCTTCGGTTAAATCATTGTACTGCTCGTCTAAATGCTGCTTTCGTTGAGATTCCGTTTCATATTCTTCGATTGCCGCTAAATTGATTGCACCTAATCGTTTAATTTTCTCAACGATATCTTGTAATTGCTGTTCACGCAAATTTTGGTTGACCTCTGTAGGTATAGAAGCACTGAGGGCATCGATCGTTGTATCAAACTCAGCTAAAGACTCAAGAATGCCACTGGCGCGAACAGCTAAAGCCTGCTCTTGTATTTGTTCTTGCTGGATTTTTTCTTGGATTAGTCTTGCTTGTTTTTCTTCTGTCCTAACAGTAACCTCTAATACCTCTAATTCTTTCGTTAGACTTGCTAATGCATCCCGCTTTCGATTCAATTCTGTTTCTAATTCATTATGCTGAGCCACTTTCACGGCTAACGATTCGGAGAGTGTAGTATCTGGCATTTCCATTTGCAGTAAGCGATACGCTAGCGTTTCCATGCGTTCAGTTAAAGTCTCCAGTCGTGATCGCTCCCGTTTGAGGTTATCGCTCAATTGCTGGATTTTTAATTTTTCCCGGTCAACCGTCAATTGACTTTGATGAAGCACAGTTCGGACGTCTTCTAGGGCTATTCGACTGTTCTGCAATGCCATCTCAAGCGTTGCTTTCTCACTATTTAACTGTTCCTGCTCCCGCTCATGGGTCTTTATGTCCTGGCTTTTTGCAAGCAACAACTGTTCAGCCCTTGTTTGTTGACTAATCAATTCTTCTAAATGAATATGCAGATCTTCCCTTTCTTCCGCTAATGCACTCTTTCTGTGTTGTATTTGTTGTAAGTCGCGCTCTTTCTGAGCAATTTCTGCCTGACATGCACGCAAATTTTCTTTATGAGTCGATAAGCTTTGTCTTACACTCTCCAGCTGCTCTTCGTTTTCTTTGACTTGACCATAAAGAAGATCACGCAAATCTTTTAATGCGGTTAAATCATCTTGAGCAACTCTGAGCGTTTCTTGAAGACTGGTTATTTCCTCTTGGCGAAGCAGTAAACTAGGTTCATCCTGAATTTCTTTTCCTGCAATTTTTATCCATCCTTTACCCAGCCAATATCCCTCTGCAGTGATCATGGATTCTTCAGGGCTTAAATGTTTTAGATGGGTAAGTGCCTCTTGCAATGAGGAGGCAATATAAATTTTATCAAGACTATGCATCCAATTCGGCTTATAGCCACTGATTTTATCCAATAAACGCGGGTAGCTGATCTGCGTTTGCACTTCTTGATTGGCCGTAACAAATAAGGCCGAACTTTCTTCCAATTCGCTCACTGCAAACCAGATATCCTCGAGTGAATCAACAATAATTGCCTGCAAACTTTCTGCTAACACCATCTCACAAGCAAATTGCCACTCTTTTTCTACCTTGATCTTTTCAACGAGGCGTGGCTTATCAGCCCAGTGAGCCAAGTTTGCCGAAGCATTGGCTTGTCGTCCTAACGCAGTCTGCTGTGCAGCAAGCAAGCTTGCCTGCTGTGTGTTTAAGCGATGTACTTTATCTTGAGCTTGATGGAGTAATTTTTCAGTTTCAGTGAGCTTCTCACGCAGCTTAAAACACGCGTCATGCAATTGCTGATGCTTGTCTTCCTCAAAACGAACGGTGGTTTGTAGACTTCTTAACATCTCTTGTTGCGCCGCAAGATCTGAAGAAGGGCTCTCCAACTCGAGCAATTTTAATTCATCATCGATTTTTTCCAGCCGTGTTCCCATCTGTTGACGTCGTTCATTGAGGTGCTGTAAACGAACTTGTTCAATTTGCATTTCTCGCAGCGCACTTGCCAAACAAGCCTGCACATGCTGAGTTTTCGTATTCCAACTGCTTTGTTCGAGTTGCTTTTCTTGTAATACCTGCTGTTTACACTCGAATTCTTCTTGCGCCGCTTGTAAATTTTTCTGCAGATTAATGAGCAGCTCTTCGCTAGTTTGTAAGGCGTCTTGATCCTGCGTCACCTGATGATTAGCTTGCTCCCAATCCGCTTGCATTTGTTGCTGATCAATTTGTAACCGTTGCTTTTCACGTTGATACTGTTGAACGCTCTCTTCAAGACGAGCAATATCAGTCGCTAATTGATAAAAATGGGCTTGATGTTGTTGGAAAGCTTCGTTGTCTTCATGGTATTTTTCTCTTATTGCAGTGCTTTGTTTATACGCTTCTGCTGCGTTCGCTTGATGCTTTTCGTAATCCAATAATAGGACTTTTAATTCGGTTTGTTTTTTTTGCTGTTCGTCCGTTAATGCTCGCCATTTTAAAGCCAAAATCTCTGCTTTACATAAACGCTCTTCTGCTTTCAGCACCTTATAACGTTCCGCCGCTTTTGCTTGACGTTCTAAACGCTGCAATTGCTTATCCAGCTCATCTCGTATGTCTGCCACACGCGCTAAATTTTCACGAGTATGCTCGATGCGCAGGACTGTTTCGCGACGACGCTCCTTATACTTGGAGACACCTGCCGCCTCCTCAAGATAGGCCCTTAATTCTTCAGGTCGCGCTTCGATAATGCGCGAAATGGTTCCTTGCCCAATAATGGAATAACCTCGCGCGCCTGCCCCGGTTCCAAGAAAAATATCCGTGATATCGCGGCGACGGCAACGACTGCCATTGAGATAGTATGCGGACTCCCCATCCCGGGTTACTACGCGCCTGACGGCAATCTCCTGATAACTGCCATACTGCCCTGTAAGGCGCCCCATGCTGTTATCAAAAACCAATTCCACTGAAGCTTGGCCAACCGCTTTGCGTTGTGACGAGCCATTAAAAATGACATCGACCATGGACTCACCACGCAGATTCTTGGCGGAACTTTCGCCCATCACCCAACGCACTGCATCGATGATATTCGATTTGCCACAACCATTCGGACCAACCACAGCAACGAGTTGACTTGGAAAAGGCACAATGGTTGGGTCAACAAAGGATTTAAATCCAGCCAGTTTTAACTGTTTTAAATGCATTAGAAACTAGTAAAATAATAAGGTAGCGGATTATAACTTGGAAAAAAGAGAAAGGAGAAGTTTTTGCGTCCCTGCAAATGGATTTCACCTGATTTTAATAGTCATAGGTCGATTCTTTTTGATTAATGCTTTCGGTTAAAGCCGGATCAAAATCAATGGATTGAGCTAAATTATCAATCCGGCTAATCGTGATTGAGCGCATACCAAAAGCAGGAGAAAATCGTGTGGTGATGTTTTGTTCTTTATTTAAAATATCGTAGCCAGATTCCCCCCAAGTCTTTTTTTCCACCTAGAGAGACCGCTATAATGCAATCAACGCAAAATTAGTAAACAAAAAGTGTAAAATTTGTTTTCATTCCTGACAAAACCTATACTTCTTGAGTAGTTATCTCATTTTAAATTCAAGAAATACAAAAACAGAATTGACGAAACTTAAGAAAACACATGAAAATAGAAGAACTATGGCCTTCAGGAGCTCGGATGACCCAGGACACAGAACTCAGTGAAATGATGCGCGCAGTTGCCGAAAAGAGCATGCGAATTTTACAAGGGTTTAGACAACAACCTGCGCAATTATCAAAACTTGTAAAGCAATACATGGATTTGACTAAAGATTTCCAATCCTTAGTTTCTGTGATCTTAAAAAATCCGGAACAGGTCTGGAAAATGCAAATTGCGTATTGGCAAGATGCATTGAGTTTAGCCCATGAACAATTCAATTGTTGGCTAGAAGGCAAACCCATGCCAATCACTGACCGCCGTTTTAGTAGCGATGAATGGGTAAATAATCCGTTTTTTAATTTCATGAGCCAACATTACTTACTCGCTAGTGAGCACATGAACTCGTTGCTTGAACACATTGAATACGGTGATAAGCAGCTCGCTCGAAGAGTACAGTTTTTCGCACGACAATATTTAGATGCGCTCTCTCCGGCTAATTTTCTACACACCAATCCACAGCTGATGGCGGAAACCCTACAAAGCCACGGCAAAAATCTATTAAAAGGCTTGCAAAACCTACTCACAGACATCGAAGCGGGCTCCTCGCGATTGATCATTAAAATGACCGACACTGATGCGTTCAAAGTCGGCCAAAATCTTGCGACCACACCTGGAAAAGTGATTTTCCGCAATGACATGATGGAGTTAATTCAGTACACCCCGCAAACGGAAAAAACCAGAGCGATTCCTTTATTAATGATTCCGCCCTGGATCAACAAGTATTACATTTTGGATTTAAGCGAAAACAATTCACTTGTCAGCTGGTTAGTTAAACAAGGAATAACTGTATTTATCATTTCTTGGGTTAATCCTGATGCAAGTTATGCCAAAAAAGGACTTTTTGATTACCTCAACGATGGGCCTATGGCGGCGATTAAAATTATCCAAAATCAGCTGAAAATCAAACAAGTGAACACGCTTGGTTTTTGTATCGGCGGAACACTGCAAGCTTGCATGTTAGCTTACCAGAAAGCACACAACGAAAAACCAGTGCGCTCGGCTACGTTTCTTGCTTCCATGATTGATTTTAGCGATCCTGGTGATATCTCAGTATTCATCGATGAACAACAAATTCGTCATATTGAAGAAGAAATGCATGCCAAAGGCTTTTTAGATGGACGATTTATGGCAAGCACTTTTAATTCGTTGCGCGCCAATGACTTAGTTTGGTCTTTTTTCATTAAGAATTACCTTCAAGGGCAAAATCCTGTGCCGTTTGATATTTTATTTTGGAATGCAGACATCACTAACATGCCTGCAAAAATGCACTCTCAATACTTGCGTTGGATGTATCTACATAATGATTTAATTAAGCCGGGCAAAATTCGTCTCAATCATATTCCCCTCGATGTCAGTCAAATCGACATTCCCACTTTTTTCGTTTCAACTCAAAAAGACCATATTGCCCCCTGGAAAACCACTTATCTTGGTTTTCAGCACATCGGTGGAAAGAAACGCTTCTTGCTGGGTGGCTCAGGACATATTGCGGGGATCATCAATCCGCCAGGTAGTGAGAAGTACAATTTTTATCGTAATACAAGCACGACACAAACGGCAGAAGAATGGTTAGAAAAAGCGAAACAACTTCCTGGCTCATGGTGGCCAGAATGGTTAAAATGGCTAGAGAAGCAATCTGGCCAACTTATTGATGCACCGAATTTTAACCAACTGCCTTTTAAAGGCTTAATGGACGCTCCAGGAGAATACGTGCACAAAACATATAAAACACATCCTGAGCAAATTGAGCCCCAACAACCGAGTGAATCCCCTCACCAACAAGACAAGCAAGAGACACTCATTGATGCACCTCTTGAGGTAAACACGACTTCTGATGCTGCAGCGTGAGGTAGTAACAAAAACACTGGCAATTTGCGAACCAACCCAAATTGCTAGCTAATTAAAATTCTGTCTGGGTTGGTTCGCTAACACTACAAAGGATGGATTGTTTCGCAAAATAATATCACTGGATTGGATTTTTTCTTGATTCTTGTACTAAAGAAAGCATTGCCTTCTCAATGATTTCATAGCTTTTTTGGAGGTAATTTAATGCATTGTGTCCATTTTCAACAGCCAAATTAATTTGTTTTTCCCATAACTCTTCAGGTTTTCTTAAGCTGGTAAACTCATCAGGCTTTAGATAATTAAATGCTTGCAGCGTTTTTACATTAAGCTCAGCAATTTCTTGAAAAGGGGCTTGGATTTTTTGTGCTATGTCATTTAGCTTTTCAAAAGGTTGATTCATGATAGTTCTCCCAAAAATGTTGCAGTGCACAATAATAGCCTAGTATTTACTTCTCTTGATGTCAAGCGATCTTCTTTTACTTTTTTTGCGGCGCAATATATTTAGAGTGGAAATGCATTGAGACACCGCGGAAAACCCGCGGTGTCTCAACAAAATTTATGGCAGAGTCGCTGGCACCAGTTATAGCTGGTTTTAAGATGAATAATGAAAAAAACTCTAATTTCCTCACCGATTTGAATATCAGTGTTTGAATTCGCCTTTGTTTTTAACTTCTTGTACGAAAGAAAGCATTGCTTTTTCCATAATTTCAAATGATTTTTGCATATAATCCAGCGCTTTATGGCCATTTTCAACTGCCAGGCTAATTTGCTTTTCTAGCAACTCTTCTGGTTTTTTTAAATTAGCCAACTCATCTGGTTTTATGTAATTAAAACCTTGCAAAGTCTTCACATTAAGTTCAGCAATTTCTTGAAAAGGAGCTTGCAATTTTTTTGCTATCTCGCTCCATCTTTCGAAAGGTTGATTCATGGTTACGTCTCCTCAAAAATGTTGCAGTGCACAACATTAGATTAGTACTCCTTTAGCCTAGCTGTCAAGTATTAAGCCTATTTTTTTTGCATTGCAGCAATTGTCTGCTTAAGGCTTAAAAAAGCTTTGCCATTGCTTCATCAATTGTTGCATTTGTTGATTCCAGGTATCGGTTGCTTTTTGATAATCATTCAAATAAGGGCTGCCTCCTAAGGTTTTCTCCAATCCAGAAAACATTTTCTCCAGCATGTCTTTAAATGATTTGCTCATTGGGTGATGAGCTAGAATAATTAATTGACGTAACATTTCCTGAGTTAAAAACTGGGTAGGGCCACTTTCCATTTCCACAAAAATTTGCAATAGAGTAGCGGTTGTTATGTCTTTGCCCGTGGTGGAATCTTCCACATGAAAAGGAATACCGTCAATCACATAAGATTGCAGCTCTTCAACGGTAATGTATTGACTTTTTTCAGTATCATAAAGTCTGCGATTTTTATATTTTTTTATTAGTCTTGCCATTTTACTCTCACACGAAGCCTTAAGCTTTTTGCCCTAATTGACACTACTCTATTTTTCCTAGTACATATGTAATCCACCATTAATACTTAAATTCGCTCCAGTGATGTAACGGCTTTTCTCATTAACCAAGAATTCCACAACCCACGCCACTTCTTCAGGCTCTGCTAGGCGTTTAGCAGGAATAAGCTCAATAATTGCCTTCAAAATATCAGGACGAATTCCCTGCATCAATCGCGTATTGACATAGCCTGGAGAAATACTATTTACAGTAATATTTTTTGTCATTAATTCCTGGGCAAGACTTTTAGTAAACCCATAAACACCTGCTTTAGAAGCAGCATAATTAGCTTGGGAAAATTGTCCTTTCTGCGCATTGACCGAAGAAATGTTGATAATGCGCCCACTCTCCTGTCTTCGCATGCACTCAACCACATGCCGAGTAACATTAAACATCCCGTCAAGATTAACACGCAAAACTTCATCCCATTGTTCTTTTGTCATTTTATGAAATACAGCATCTCGAGTAATGCCTGCATTGTTAATCAGCACATCAATGCGACCAAACTCTTTGATAATGCTGTCAACGACCACCTCGCATTGATCGAAATCCGTGACATCCATTCGTCGAAACAATGACTGTTGAAAACCATGATCGTGCAACTCAGACTGCCATAAGGCAGCCTTATCACTAGGAATCACATCAAGTGCAATCACTTTACCGTAGAGAGGATTCAACTGCTTTACAATTGCAGTACCAATATCACCCGTACCCCCTGTGATGAGGGCAATCTTATCCTTTTGCATGCTTCCCTCTCCCAAAGACTACATATATTGTCCGCCGTTAATATCCAGATTAGCGCCAGTTATAAAACCTGCACCAGGTGCTGCAAGAAAAGCAACTGCCTCTGCAATTTCCTCAGGTTTCCCCAATCGGCCAACGGGGATATTAGCAATAATACTTTCTAATACCTCTTCTTTCATTCCAGCAAGCATGGGCGTTTCAATGTAACCTGGAGAAATGGTGTTGACGGTGATCCCTTTACAAGCAACTTCCAGAGCTAAACTTTTGCTGAAACCGAACAGCGCTGCCTTGCTCGAGGCATAATTGCACTGACCAAACTGCCCTTTGCGACCATTAATTGATGAAATACTGATGATGCGGCCATATCCTTTATCTAACATGGGAGATAACACATTGCGTGTCACGTTGAACACTGAATTTAAATTGGCATTAATCACTTGTTGCCATTGTTCTGGTGTCATTTTTTTCAAACTCACATCGACCGTGATTCCAGCATTATTCACCAACACATCAATGCGCCCATAGCGTTCCATTACAAGAGTGGCTAGATTTTCGCAATCGGCAAAATTCTCAATGTTGGCATAGATGATATCGATATCGTAACCTGCCTCCTTTTGCATTGCTTGCCAGTGCTTGGCTTCCTCATGCTTACCGTGTTTAAAATAACAGGCAACAACTTGATAGTCCGCTGCAAGCCGTCTGCAAATTGCCGTGCCAATCCCACCAGTGCCTCCCGTAACCACAGCCGTCATCCGTTCCATAAAAAACTCTCCTCAAATTGTGATTGGTCATTATTACTTCAAAGCAAAAGTACGCGAATGTCAATCTTCATTGTTGGTGAATATTATAATTTTAGCAACAGATTATTTGCTGGCGCGAATTTAAGAGCACTTATTGATGTATGAAAAAATTTTTATTGGAAAGGAGGACGCTATACCGCGCAGTATCACGCGGTATAACAGTGCAGAGGAATATCAGCAAATAAAGTGAATCGCTCTAACTCAGTTTGGCAGGTTGTAGTACATAACCTCTTATATGGAGAGCAAATTGACGCAAAACGTCTAACCCTGACTCTTCCGCTTGTTTACACCACTGCTGCAATGCATCCACTAGTTCTTTTTGAGAACTCGCCGTCTTTAGCCAGATATTTTGTAAAGACTGACGGTAATTATAAACCACACGAATTTGCTCGTATTTTTCGAGCAATGTTTGTAACCGTGTTTTTGCTCGAGGGGATAATAAGATATCTTGACGACGCAACAGCCTTCCCGCACGCTGGAATAATCGCTTATCGGCTTTGTTGAGTGTACTGGAGCGCTCGTGCTTTAAAATAGGGCGTACAACTCGATGGTAGTAATGAGACATGATTTGAAAGCGATTACTAATAACGGCCTTCACTGTATCCAAATCAATATGCAATTTACCTGCATCACGAGCTAGCTTAGGCGGCAATTTTTTAACTTTAGCAAGACCTAAAAACGAGAGACAACGGATATAAAACCATCCAATATCAAATTCCCACCACTTTATCGAAAATTTGGCAGAAGAAGCAAAGGTATGATGATTATTATGCAATTCTTCACCACCTATCCAAAATCCCCAAGGAATGATGTTAGTGGCCGCATCAGGACATTCAAAATTACGATATCCAAAATAATGACCGATGCCATTAATAACGCCCGCTGCGTGAACGGGAATCCACATCATTTGAATTGCCCAAATGGAAATTCCAGGAAGACCGAAAAGCACAAGATTAATGAGTAACATCAATAAAATGCCTTTGGAGGAAAGTTTTGTGTAAATATTACGCTCCACCCAATCATTTGGCGTACCGTGAGAATATTTAGCAATCATTTCTCTGTCTTTAGCTGCGTCTCGATAAAGTTCTGCCCCCTGCCAAAATACCTTTTTCAATCCCAAAACCTTAGGACTATGGGGATCCCCTTCGATATCGCAGGTGGCATGATGTTTACGGTGAATGGCCACCCATTCAGCGGTAATCATTCCAGTAGTTAACCAAAGCCAAAATCGAAAAAAATGACTAATAATCGGATGCAAGGTTAAGGCACGATGAGTTTGATTGCGATGCAGGTATATCGTAACCGCAGCGATGGTAATTTGTGTTAACACAATCGTTGCTATCACATAACCCCATAATGACAGGTTTAAAATACCATAGATCATAAGCTACTCCGATTGCAAATTAATAATTTGACGACAACGATATTCGCTGAAAATCTGGTAAAATGCACAAAGAGCAACCTAGATTTAGGTAGAACAATATCAGCTGTCTTACTTTATAATAACACAAAACCTATAATTTCATTGCAACAATTCGACTTGTGAACGATAATTTTAGATATAACTTGTAAAACAGGACTCAAGCAATTCCTCAGGATAGAACTATGAATGGAAAATTAGAACGCTTATTTGAAAACTTAGTCCCCTTTCTTTTATTAGGAATTGCTGTTGCGCTTGTAATAGGGCTGTTCATTATGTTTTCTTATGTTTTAATGTGGGGGTTTTTGATTGGCCTCGTAATGTGGGCAATTTATTCGGTAAAAAATTTACTTTTCCCTCGGCAAGCTAGCACCCCTCCGGTTAAGCGCAAAGGACGGATTATAGAACATAATGATCAAGACTAATATCCTATCAATCTCAAGGTATCTTTGGTCTTTGTGAATGGTTAATTGAATAGAATGCCTGAATTACCCGAAGTAGAAATTACACGACAAGGCATCAGCCCGTTTTTGCTTTATCAAACGATCACTGCCACTGTGATAAGGCATCAACAATTACGCTTGGTTGTTCCGCCAGACCTTCAACAACGGTGTGTAGGAAAACAAGTTAAAGCCATTTCACGTCGAGCAAAATACCTGCTATTCGAGTTATCTGAAGGTTTTTTGCTCAACCATCTAGGTATGTCGGGACACTTACGAATCGTTACACAAGATGTTGCGCCAGGTAAGCATGATCATCTTGATTTAATCTTAAGCAATGGAAAAGTACTTCGCTACAATGACCCTCGTCGCTTTGGCCTTTGGCTTTATATAGAGAAAAATCCTGATCACCATCCTCTCTTAGCGCATTTGGGACCTGAACCTTTATCTGAAACTTTTAACCCAACGTATCTTTTCAGTCGTGCTCGCGGCAAAACGCAAAACATTAAAGCATTTATCATGAGAAATGATATTGTGGTGGGCGTGGGTAATATCTATGCCACTGAAAGTTTATTTAAGGCAGGTATTCATCCATTAACCGCTGCTGGCCGTGTGACTTTTGCCGATTTTGCCAAACTTGCTCCCTCCATTAAGCAAGTATTGCAGCAGGCAATTCATGCTGGAGGTACAACACTGCGTGATTTTTATGCCGCAGATGGAAAACCGGGTTATTTTGTCAACAAACTGCAAGTGTATGGTCGTAAAAATATGCCTTGTTATCAATGCAGCACGACAGTTGAAACCGTAACCATTGCGGGACGTACTTCTGCATTTTGCCCTGTTTGCCAACCTAAAACTTAAGTGGATAAATCTTAATAAACAGGAAGTGAGACAGTATTGTGTAACCAGCGATTTTTATCTCCTTTTTTAGCATCTATTGTTAATCCATATTTGAGAATTCGCATTCTTTTCTCTTCGCAACCAGAAAGACTTGCAGTATCATCAAGCCACTGTTTACCCTTCATTCATGATTATGAAAATCAGCAAATTACGTACCCAATGGATTATGGTTCTTTCTGCTTTATACACTGCGAATGCTTGCTTCCGCTCTATCGTAAGAAGTTTTTTAGGAACCACTAACCGAGCATGGGTGGATCGCACTATCCTTCGCTGGGCGAATCGCATTCTTAATTTAGTGAAGGTGCAATGTAAAGTCATCAATCCCTATCATGTCAAACCGCTGCCAGGTAGAGCCACAATCATCATGTGCAACCACAGTAGCCTGTATGATATTCCCATTAGCTTTAAGGCATTTCCTGAATATTCAATTCGCATGCTCGCTAAAAAAGAATTATCAAAAATACCGCTCATGGGAAAAGGAATGGCTGCAGCAGAATTCCCTTTTATTGATCGGCACAACCGACATCAGGCAGTGAAAGATTTAGAAAAAGCACGTCAACTGTTAGAAAGCGGTATCATTATGTGGATAGCGCCTGAAGGAACTCGCTCCAAGGACGGTAAACTGGCTCCCTTTAAAAAAGGCGCATTTATTACGGCCATTGCCGCTCAAGCCATGATTATTCCTGTGGGTATTCGTGGTGCTTATGACATTCTTCCGGCACGGACTACTCAATTTAATGTGAATCAAACGGCTGAAATACATGTTGGCAAAGCAATCGATGCTTCTCAATATACCTATGAAACTCGGAACAAACTGGTTGAGGAAGTCCATCAAGCAATAAAAGAATTAGTGGGAGAGTAATTTCCCAAAGCGGTCGCGCGCGCTAATAGTTAAAACCATACCCTTGTTTCTGCTGCTGTTGAGTAATCACCGCAGCTAATCCCATGTCTCTTGGATCAGAGGCAGCAGTAACAAGGTTATTTGCTTTATCCCATGTAATTGCCTGCATATCGCCGTAATACTGTTTCAGTAGCATCAACTTATAGCCCATTGCTTTCAAGTCCGCTTGAAGGGTCGGAGAAAACGTTTCTGGTTCAATTTGTAACCAATCAGGCAAGTATTGATGATGGAAACGCATACCAGAAACTATGGTAATTGCACCTTGGAAATCATTAAATGCTAAAGAAGCTAATAATACCATTGTCGGAATACGACTTCCTCCAGGCGTTCCCAAAATAGCTAACCGTCCTGGCATTTCAAGAAAAGTAGGAGCCATACTTGATAATGGCCTTTTTCCAGGCTGAATAGCATTAACATCACTGCCCACTATACCATAGACATTTCTAGCTCCCGATTTAATAGAAAAATCATCCATTTCATCATTGAGCAATACTCCGGTACCTGCAGGCACTACACTGGAACCAAAAATATAATTAACGGTCATTGTTGCGGAAACACGATTACCTTCATTGTCTAAAATAACCATCTGAGTGGTACTTTGACTCTCCTTATCGGACTTTGCGCCTTGTAACACGTCGCTGGGTAAAGCCTTATTTGCAGGAATTAATTGTCGTAACTGTTTTGCATTCTCAGCAGACAACAGCATGTCTAATGGGATGTTCACAAAATCAGGATCGGCTAAAAATCTAGCCCGTTGCCAAAAAGCGAGTCGCATCGCTTCGACAATATAATGCACCCATTGCACTTTGGTTAGAGACTGCAACGGATAATCAGCCAATATATTTAACATTGTAATCAGCCCTACTCCTCCCGCGGAAGGTGGAGGTGCAGTAATAATCAACATGTTATGAAATGCACTTTGCAATGGTTCACGCACTTTAATTTGATAACGCGCCAGGTCCTCCAAAGACCAGATTCCTCCAGCAGCCCTTACTCCCTTTACCAATCGGTTAGCAATTTCTCCGCGATAAAAACCATCATGACCTTTCTCAGCTAATGTTTTTAAGGTCTTAGCTAGGTCCGGTTGCTTAAGTTGCTCACCAATTCGATAAGGCAGCCCGTTGTGCAAAAAAACAGCAGCACTATCTGGATAACGCTTGAGCATTTGCAGGCGATCTTGCAATGTCAGAAAATAATTAAATTGGTGATCGGCAGCAAACCCCTGTTCGGCAAGACGAATTGCAGGTGCTAAAGATTTCGCTAAAGGAAGACGCCCATAATGTTCGGCAACATAAACGAGTGTAGCAGGCTCACCGGGTATTGCGGCAGCTAGTCCCCCATTCAGTGACAATCCAGGCACAGGATTACCTTCTTTATCCAAAAACATATCCTTATGGGCGGCCAGCGGGGCAATTTCACGCCCATCAATAAAGACATTTTTTTTATCTTTTTCAATATGCAATAGCCAAAAACCTCCACCTCCTAATCCAGAATGATAAGGTGCTACTACAGCAAGTGTTGCGGCAACCGCCACAGCGGCATCGAACGCATTGCCACCGCCCGCAAGTATTTCTAATCCAGCATTGGTTGCCAATGGATGGGCTGAAGCAACAGCATAGGCTGGAGGAGTGGAGGGAAACTCTGCTCTACCAAACGAATGAATGCCTAATAGGGCGATAAGTAATGCTATAGCTTGCGATGCCTTCATGGATTTTGCTTTCTCCGTTGCTCCAGGGCTCTAACGACAGAAGAGGGTACAAATTGAGAAACGTCGCCACCTAAAGATGAAATTTCTCGCACTAGAGTTGATGAAATAAACATCAAGTGTTCAGATGGGGTTAAGAATAGGGTTTCTATTTCCTTTGATAATTTGCGGTTCATACCCGCCAACTGAAATTCATATTCAAAATCATTGACAGCACGAAGCCCTCGTAAAATGATATTTGCTTTTTGTTCATGGACAAAATCAATCAATAAACTATTAAAACCTATCACTGAGACGCCAGGTAAAGCGCCTACAGCATCTTGTATTAACTCAATTCGCGTTGCTAAGGAAAGATAAGGCCGCTTTGCACTATTACTTGCGACACCGACCACAAGTTCTGGAAAAAGCTTAGAGGCACGCGTAATAATATCGACATGACCATTAGTCACTGGATCAAAAGTCCCTGGATAAATTGCTTTGTGTTTCATGATAACAAGCTTTAATTGCAAGTTTTGGCAGTCTAGCGTATTGTGATAAGAAAAACTATTGCCTTAACAAGGATGAAACGGAGGATTGCAAATGATTGCCATTCGCAGTGTTTGTATTATTTCTTTCTTACTACTCTCAGCCTGCGCACACCACGCACCGATTGAAGCCCCTCTTAATCCTGAACTTTCTCGAGTTCCCGAAGTGACTGCGGAAACAGAAACATCCGTCAGTAAGGATCAATCCATTACTCAGACAGACGCTCGAACTCGGACTAAACCAGCGCTTGATGAGAAAGAAACGGTTCCTGCTGATGGCAAAGTACTCGGTGAAAATAAAAAAACGACCAAAGAAATTGCTGCTTCTCCTGAAAAAGAGAAAAAAGGAACGAAATCATCCTCAGCAGCTTCCAGAGTCTCTTCATGGGATATTTCTGGCGCACTGGCTGCACGAAGTAAAAATAAAGGCTGGAGCGCTTCTGTTAATTGGGTGCAACGAGGGGCTAGCCAATACCAAATTCGTCTGTCAGGTCCTTTAGGAAGCGGAACGGTTATGATTAGCCGAAGTGGCGGTGCTGTGACCCTCCGTGACGGCCCGAAAACCGTCACATCGGCAAATGCGGAGTCCCTGCTGAAACAGCAAACTGGCATTCGACTTCCTGTGACAAACTTATATTATTGGATAAGAGGCATTCCTGCCCCTGGTGCAGTTCAAGGAGAAAAACGTGATCCTGCTGGTCATTTAACTCTACTAAAGCAGGGAGGTTATACTATTCAATACTTGCAATATACTTCTACTGCAGGCACCCTTCTTCCTACAAATGTAAAACTTCAGGGTAATGGTATTTTCATTAAATTCATTATTAAAAACTGGAGAGTATAACCAGTTAGCTTTTTAGAGGGCCATCAATTTTCAAGCGGAAAAAATAAAGTTGGTGGCTACTGGTGTTAACTGCTTAGAGCTTGGGAAATGTAAAAATAAACATTCATCCCGTTGACAAGACCTCAAATACTTTGCAAAATACGCAGCACGTTGCATTCGTGCACACTATTCATGGAATGAATAAGCCTAGTCTACATTTTGTCTGAGATAGTAGAATGTAAACAGGCTCTAATGAGAATCTACAAAACTTTTTGGGGTGTCGCCAAGTGGTAAGGCACAGGGTTTTGATCCCTGCATTCCTAGGTTCGAATCCTAGCACCCCAGCCACAATCTTGTTGATTCAAGTAAACAGACGGCAGAAGATACCCGGGAAGGATGCGTTCATCCGGATCGCTCAAATAATAACTATATCTTTCTGGCTGTCTTCTGCTATGTGTTTAAGATAACCTGGCTAAACTCATCGAAGGCTTTTTACACATGTCGACAATGATGATCTTCACCGGCAATGCTAACCCAGAGCTGGCACTTAAAATAGCTTCCCATTTGCAGATTCCTATCGGTCAAGCGACTGTAGGCACCTTCAGTGATGGCGAAACCATGGTTGAAATACTTGAGAATGTTCGTGGCCGCGATGTCTTTGTCGTGCAATCGACTTGTGCTCCAGCTAACGACAATTTGATGGAATTGTTAATCATGGCGGATGCCTTGCGGCGCTCTTCTGCAGGTCGAATTACTGCGGTTGTTCCCTATTTTGGCTATGCTCGCCAAGACCGCCGCGTTCGCTCAGCACGTGTTCCAATTACGGCGAAGGTGGTGGCAGACATGATGGCATCGGTTGGTATCTGTCGAGTTCTCACTGTGGATTTGCATGCTGACCAAATTCAGGGTTTTTTCTACATGCCTGTGGATAACGTTTACTCCACCCCCGTGTTGCTTGAAGACATTAAGCAGCAAAATCTGCCTAATATTATGGTTGTTTCTCCGGATGTAGGAGGGGTAGTTCGTGCACGTGCCATGGCAAAATTACTCAATGACGCAGAATTATCCATTATCGACAAGCGCCGTAGTGGTCCAAACAAATCCGAGGTGATGCATATTATCGGAGAACCGGCTGGGAGACATTGCCTCATTATTGACGATATTGTGGATACAGCAGGAACATTATGCTCAGCCGCTTATCAATTAAAGGGGAATGGCGCTACCAGCGTAAGAGCATACATTACTCATCCCGTTTTATCAGGACCTGCAGTAGAAAATATTAAGCACTCTTCTTTAGACGAGGTCGTTGTCACCGACACTATACCTCTTAGTGAAGCAGCAAAGCGCTGTGAGAAAATTAGGGTAGTCAGTTTAGCTGATATGCTTGCCCAAGCAATTAAGCGAGTGAATGTTGAAGAATCGGTAAGCTCAATGTTTACAGAGTAATTAATCTCGCCTCAAGCCCGGAATAGTGATCATTGTTTAGCGTTAATCAAAAGGAAGCTTAAAGCTTCCTTTTTACATCAGAGTAGCGCAGAACTTTAGTCTCGCGTACCCACGTATTTATCGTCAAAATATTTGCGTAGCTTAGTCCTTAGTGTGCCTCTGCTTATGCCTAGCATAATCGCTGCACGTGATTGGTTATACTTGCAATGTTCCATTACAGCGCGAAATAGAGGCGTCTCAATTTCCTCAAGAACAAACTGGTACAGGTCAACAGGATCAGTTCCCTTCAGCTCGGCGAAATACTTCTGCACTGATTGAGTGACACTCGCGGCCAGTGACGCAGTTGAATCCCCGGCTTCACTACTGATTGTTGTCATTATTATTCACTCCTCCTTTAAAAATCAGCATCTTACCTAATAGAACAATTCCTGACAAGTCTACTTTGGAAAATTTGACTTAAACTCAGGAATTATCGAGCGAATTAAGCATGCTCAACTCACTCTAATCGAGTTCATTTTGTATGTGCTCAGTTCCTTACCAGAGAACAACCGTAGAGTTCCGCACTTCCATTTGGTCGTTCAGTTAAATATTAACGAGAAACTACCCCACCATTTTCATTGGAATTTCAACATTGCAGAATTAAAGGGTTTACCATTAACTGTTAATTGACCTTGGTTAAGATTTATCTCAACAACATAGTCATCCCCCTGCACTGCAAGAACACCTGATTGAACCATTGACGCCAGTTGATTATCGGCAGCGGTTGCAGCCTGCTGCGCAATAACAGCGGGATCAGTAGGTGGAACAGTCGGCGCAGAAGTAGCAGGTGCTGAGCTGGCCGCATTTCCAGAGTTCATTGGTTGAGCTGCTTGCTGTTGTTGCATTTGCTGCACGATACCTTGCTGAATAGTTTGTGATGGCTGGGGCGATGACATCATTCTCTGCCGAATTGACTCCGTAAGGAGGTTTTTAACCACGGTGGCAGGAACTTTTATTTTGCCATTTCCTTGAATCTTCTGGATTAGCTCAAAAGGATTAGCTGCTTCTGACTTGGGTAGAGAAACCAGCAAATTACCTTCAACGGTTCCTTGGGGCATTACAAAGTTCATTTCTGTCACTTCAAATTCAGCGCCTTTACTGAGTAACTGTGGCAATTCGGGTAAGATGGCTAACAACGCTTGTTGGCGTTGCGCATCTGATCCTTGTTGAATTTGATTTGCTTGCTGATTGATTTTAGCAAGTGCAACAGCATCGAGGTTTCTAATCGCTATTTCTAAATGACCTGGACCATACGTTTTATCATTAGCGACTATTTTGTCTACCGAAGATTTAAAATGGGAGTGAAATAAACCGTCTTCAATGTTTGTATCTGAATGCACATCGAATTGGGAAAGCTCAAAAATCTTCTTCTCACTGTTTGTAACAACAAGCGAAGGAAAAGATAAGCTTGCGTCACCCGTGTACAATCCTATGTCTGTTCGATGCATATTGTATTCACTAGTAATCGATGACAGGATTGTTTTTATCTGCTCTTTAGTGATGCGTAAACCATCCACAGTCAAATTACCATCCACCTTATCCATGTTGGAGGAAAGACTCGTAGATGAGGTCATCCCTAGCCAATCTATTTGGCCATTCCCTTCTTTGGCAATGAGCTTAAACGCGGGAACAGAAACATCAATACCAGTGTTATTTAAGTAGCTAACGAATAAACTTAAATCCAGCTTTGGCTGAGTGGATTCTGCAGAAAACGCATTGCTCAATTGCTCAGCAAATTTTTGCGGCAGTGTTAACTCGGTATGCGCATAACCCAAGCCAAATCTGACACTTTTATTAGCAAATATGACTGGACCATGGTGAATAGTGAGTGGCATTTTCAGGCTATAGTCTTGCGCGGGTACCGTTTCTGATTGACCATCTGTTGAAGAAACCACATGTTCGGGCACATGTAAGCCCCAATTCAGTACTGCTTTGGAAGTAAACCAACCACGCTTGTAAGATTCAATGTTTGCAGAAAGACCGTTAGACTGGTTTACCATACTGAGGTCATGTCTCACTGTTCGTTCGGTGAGATACCCCATACCATAATATGAGAAGAGGACTAGAGCAGCTAGAATAATCACTAATCCTGTGAATTTTTTCATTATTATCTCCGAGTTAGTATCGACCTCTGCATTAAATTTTTTTCTGTGCAGAGGTCCAGCAGTAATTAAAGCACGAGTTCCACTAACTAGCAAAGAGATTGTACGTAAAAAATGTTAACTGACAGCCACTTACTACGAAACATTACCTCTGAAAACATTGCTTAGGTCTTGCGAATAGGCTTACAGTAAGTCTCTTTTACAGTAAATGCTAGGATCAAGGCAACTAACGAACAAAGCGGTAAAATTTGCAATCCTGCTTGGAAATCGGGAAGCGATAATGTTTCAACATTGTAAGCTCGGGCCCCAGAGACAGAATCCACTAGGAAACCAACCAGCGGTTGCATTAAGGCACCTACGAAAATAGAAATCATATTGGTAAATGCTATTGAGGTACCAATGACATTACTTTCATGTATTTCCGTGGAAACTGCGTAAGCGATCGCCACACCCGTGTTCGTCAATCCGAATACAAAAAACAGAATATAAGCGCTTGTTTTATCAAGGCCAGGGTAAAACACATAAATCGAAGTTAAAATAACGCCACATACAGCCGAAAAGATCATTAAGGGTTTGCGTCGTCCCATTTTATCGGATATCCAACCTGACAAAGGACCGCTTATACCCCACCCAATGAAAATTAAGCCTGTTGCAAAAGCAGCAGCGTGCGCAGACAAGCCTCGGCCATATTGCAAATAGGCAGGTCCAATCGCTTCACCAATTACTGCTGTGGGACCAAAAAGGAACCCTGCATAAAGCGCATTCAGCCAAGTCTGGCGGTGAGATAAGATAGTGCGTAAGCTCGTAAGAATGCTTAACGTTTTCTCAAATTTAATTTCCCGTCGCTTCGCTCCCGGAGTATCTTGTACAAATTGGTATAGCAACCCCGCAAGAGCAATGAATAGAAAAGCAATGATGAGCATGCTATGCCGCCAGCCGACATTGGCGACTAAAAAAGACACCGGTGCCTCCCCAGCAGCGGCACCCAACATTCCCAAGGCCTGCGTTAAGCCAGATAATAAGCCGAGCATCGCGGGAGGGAACCAAGAAGTGGCTAGTCGTAATGAACTTACAAAGGCAAAAGCAGCACTAAAACCTATCAGCATTCGTCCTACGGATGCCATCATTAAACCATCTGCCAAACCAAAAACACAGCATCCTAAAGCGGTGATCAAAGACATTACCGTTAATATAGCGCGAATACTTAGACGGTCGACGGTAAGACCCACTGGAATCTGCATTAAAATATAGGGAAAATAAAAAGAGGCGGTAAGAATACCGAATTCTGCTTCATTGATGCCGAAATCAATTTGTAAGCTTCGATGCATGACTCCTGGAGCCACTCGAGCAAGGTAATCGGAGAAATAAAATGCTGCGGCTAATCCCCAAACAATCCACGCAAAGCCTATACGACTCATACGACCAGTTTTTTCACTCTGAGACATTGCTATCATATTCATAAATTCACTACTCAGTTACCAGAGGCCTATTTACCTTTACTATCCTGGCCAAACTGTCCTGATGCTGTGCTCCGATGCTCACATACTGTGTGTATGCTACGCTTCGGTGCTTGAAAATCAGGCCTTTGGGCTCAAGCTAACGAAACGTAAATACCCCCCTATTTGTCATCCTAATTGAGCTGAACACCCTTCAGCATTTTAGTCCAAACAAGACTTTGTTCAATAAATCAACAAAGCAAACTACATTATACTGCCAGCGGTGATAATTTCAACACGTGAGCGATCTAAAACTTAACAGCTTTATCAACTTATGTATACCCTTATAAGGGAATTTCAGTATTTTGTATGGGATATTTGGGCATAAGGCTTTATGGAGCAATGCAAAACTTAAATTCATTTAAAAAGAGCATCTACCTTTTAAAGGGCTCAGTCAGCTATAATCCTCAATTTTATAGGTAGAACCTCGATGAATAGTCTTGAATTAGCGGTAAAAAATGCCTTAGATTCTGCAGGAAATAATAAAGAAGCGAACAAAGCTTATCTGGAGTTTATTAAAGCGAATTTTATCATTCCCATTGAGAAAAATTCATCAACAGATAAGCCCGAAGTGCTTTATTTGGAGGAGAACGAGGAATATTATTTACCTGTATTTACTCGTATGGAGTATTTTGATAATTGGGCTAAAGAAATTGCCGATCAAATTTTATTACTCAAATTATCGGGTGTCGATTTGCTAAAAGGAATAGGGGAAAACGTCAAAGTTTGTCTTAATATTGGCTCGGAAATTTATAAAGAATTTAATCCATCGGAATTAGCAAGAATGAAATCCATGGTACTGAAACTATTTAAATAGAAAGTACTTAAAAGGCAAGTGGGTTAATTTATTCTTGTCAAAATATTTAACCCACTTTTGGTAAACTAAACAAATCAAAATGCACTCCTTGTTTTGGTTAAGCAACCAGTTCGATGACCTGGTAACCTACAACAGCAGTTGCTGCAATTGCACCTGTTATTTTAAGCACGTTCGCCAGTAAATTGCTGTTGACTAAACTAGTGATGAATGGATAAATGTGCTCATTGGCCGCCTCATCATTTACCGAGGGTAAAGCCTCCGCTTTTTCCGTAGGTTCAAACAAAGGTTTTTCCCCATAAAATCCTGCCCACCATCCTTCTTGCCATTGTTCGTATTCTTTACTATTTTCATGGAAAGGGTTTTCTTCCTCTCCTAATTCTGCTACCGCACACTCATAACCGAAGGAATAGCATTCTTCTAAACTTGGATGTTCGATATTAAAACGTAACTTAATGTGTGGTAATAATGTTGTTGTGTCATTCATTTCAATGCCCTCTTGTTAGCGTCCTTAATCTGAGTTACTTCTAACGAAGCATTTATCCTGCCAAAAAATAAATTATTTAACTTTCCTAATAAACACTTCATTTATCCTCATTCTACGACCATAAGGGCAATTATGCCTTGCGCCGATTTTTTTTTACTCTTTCTTGACAAAAGAAGCTCTTTTTGTTTCTTTTTAATCATGTGGCGTTGTAGTTAACTTCTTAATTTTATTGACAATAATTATAAGAGGCCTTAATTAAATTTTTTTTTAAAAAAGGCAAAAAGAGAAGGCAAAAATTGGCTTCCGGCAGAGGGAGTGGCTTGTTAGGGTGCTAAGCGGCAATGGTCCCATTTTCCCCTTTTTTTGTAATAAAGAATTCGATCGTGCAACCGATTGTCACGACCTTGCCAAAATTCGATTTCATCAGGGATTACCTTGTATCCTCCCCAATACTTTGGCCGCATAATGGCTTCTTGTCCATGCTGAGCAATTAATTCATTTAATACCTGCTCCAATGCACTTCGATCTATAATTTTTTGGCTTTGAGGGGAAGCAATTGCGGAAAGCTGACTTGAAAGAGGTCTTGAAGCAAAATAAACATCGGATTGTTTTCTGGATACTCGCTTAACGCGTCCACGTATTCGTACCTGTCGCACTAATTGTGGCCAATAAAAATTTAATGCGACATAAGGGGTATGCTGGATTTGTAAAGATTTTATACTATTGTAATTCGTATAAAAAACAAAAGCACCCTCATCTAACTCTTTAAGCAGAACCACACGCGAATCAGGCCGTCCTTTCTCATCCACCGTTGAGAGAACCATTGCAGTAGGGTCACTTTTTTCGGTAGTTAAACCTTGTTCAAACCAAAGCTTAAATTGGGCGATGGGACATTCGTTTATCGCTTCTTCATTTAAATTCAAATCACCGTACTCACGACGAATATCGGCTATAGTTCTCCAGTCGTTCATAATTTTTTATTTTGAAGAGTTATGGCGATTGATTATAAAACTAATCCGAGTAAGATCCCTAGTTTGATCAAATAAATTAAATTATTTTACGATGCTTAATATTGCCTTAATAATAATCATGTATCCTATCGCCATTTCTATGGCGAATTAAAGTCCCTATGTTGGAATACTATTTAAAGCTGTTGGATTCTTTTAAGGAACGACAAACTTCCAAGCTGCTGCGTAGTATTCGGCAACAAATTCTCGCCAAAATTCAAAGTCCCTACTTTAATCCTGCAATTCAAACTTACTTCAAAAAAACCAATAAATTTGGTGAACCTTTTACCGATTTCGCAAGCGAGCCGAAGCAAGTTACTCAAATTAAAGAGGTTATCAATGGGATCTACCATGCCGAACTGGCATTTCGCGATTTGGAAACGGTTAATTTAAGAAACTCAGTCAATTGGCTAGCGGATTTTAAAAAACTTTGGTTCCATACCATCACTCATGGGTATCATGCTAGCTATCTTTTAACCCATTTAGGGATTGATTTAACCAATATTTTTACTAAAGAGATTAACCACGCCCTCGGCTTACTTCGTCTTTTTTCTGAATTTTCAAACGAACATGTCGGTGATGCTGTTGCTTTTGCAGCCAAAATTAAAGAGTACCCTTTAAGCTATAATACAGGTTTATTAGCCGGAATTGCGGTCGATCAAATGAAAGCCGGCAGTGGTAAAATCGATTATCACTTTTTAACTCAAGTCGGCGCTGATTTACCAGGGTATATTCAGCAAATGGCAAATTATATTCAACAATATTCGCCAGGATTAACTTCCGTAAAACCCACTCTGGATAAAAGAAAATTAGAGAGCCTGCGTAAAAAGAGCATCCAGTTACTTTCTTCTTTAGAAAGTTTGCAGAATGAGAACGACTTTTTCCTGCCTGCCAAAATCGTTTACTACGTCGATATTCTACGGCATGTGATTTACCTTTCGCAAAGCACCTTAGAGCAAATGAAGAATTTAGATGAATCTTCGCAAGAGGTCATTCGCAATAATTTAGCTGAATTAAAATATAAGTGGTTAGTACCTTTATTCGGCCTAGTGGATTGCATTGAAGATGAGGCTTTGCTTGCACCAGGTACTCTTTCTAAACCTCTCATGGCGCAATTAAAGCCACTGTATCAATTGCTCATTCATTATACTTCAAATGTGGTGAAGTTTTCCGAAAAGGGAAGAGAGCTTGTCACCATCGAAGATGACAAATTCATCGAGTTACGCCTCGAACAAACCCGACAACGCATTCATAAAGCGCAACGCCATTTGGTTGAACTTGAGCAAGCGCAAGAGGCGTTTAAGTTTTTTTTTATCATTTTAGAAAAACCTCAATATGCAGCACATGCACTCATCGGTTTACCTCCAATCACTAAAAATGCACTTATAAAACACTATAAACACTTGCAGCCCTACGTTAAACAACTCGATAAAAATTTGAATAACGACATTATTCGTGCCCTCACTGAAGAAAGTAAATGGCTTAGTTCATTTAATCCGCGTTCCTGGTTGCCGCATTCACACGAAAAAATAAAAGTTGCAAAAGCATTAGAACTGAAAGAGAAATTAAAAACACTGCTTAGTGGAGATCAAGCCACACAGCAACTTCATCTCAAGCTCAACGAAGACCTTATCCAATCCGTCTATGAACAAGCAGAGTGCAGTTTGATTCCTTATGTCAGTGAAACGAACCAATTTTCGGCTAATGAATTCGAAGAACTAAACGCTCACTCCGACGTAGGGGACGGGTTTCATTTCGGTGTCGATAATTTTAATAATCACCAATTAATTAATGTTGAAAAATTAGATTCTCATCAATTGTTTGTTTTACATGAATATTATTCTGAAAAGATTGCTAAGTTAAAAAAAGCGCAAAAAGCCTATGATAAATTCTATACCATTATCTGCCTACACCATCCTAATCCACTCGTTGAGATTGATGATGAAATTAAAAAACAGCTCGCTCAGTTATACAGTTCATTTCATGCTTATATCGTTGATTCTCTCTCTGCAAGTCTCGGTCTAGCTAATCGTGATACAGAAATCATTGAAGCTTTGACCAATGAAGCCCCTTCCGAGGAAGCCTCACGCATTTCAACCGGTTACTTTAGACGTAGTAACCGCTATCTGCTTTCCTTTTTTACTTTTACACTTTCTTCTTGGCAGCAACGGGCAAAAGTACTGCAAGCACTAGCCAACAAAAAACTTAAGCAAGAAACAGAGTCTTCCTCTTTAATCCCCGACTTCACAACGACAGAAAGAGCAGATCATTTAATTAAGCATAGACAATACTCAACAGCCATAAGTGAATTTAAAGAGTCCCTATTTAAACTCACTGGCTTGTTTAATGACGCAATCCGAAAAGAGCTGGAAATCTCTTTTGATTTAATTGGCTTTTTTGAGCCTGGAGCACCTTTCCCCGTTTTAAAAAATCGCAATCAAACGCTTGAGCAGCCTCAACAAGTGCTAGGGATTAAACGCCTTTTAAATTGTTTATATCATCTGGAAAAAACATGCGAAGAACTAGAGAAATTAAATGAAAAAAGCTCCCAAAGTATTTATGTTTATCATTTGGTCAGAGCTTACAATCATGTCAGTGATCTTATCGAATTAGCAACGGCATTATCTCAAGACCCTCATTTTAAGTTGCTGGCTGTCGATTTAGTAAACCAAGCAAAAAAAGTTTATCATACATTAATCATTGGCAGTGAGCCTTATAGAAAAGAGCCGACCACTGTCGCTATTCCTCATCAGGATAAAGAGATTCAATACGGCTCCATCTGGTATAGTCTCAATGCTTTTATGTTAATTCCCGCGCACGTTGCGGCACTTTTAAAACAAACGTCTTTATCTGAGAAAGAAGTAGCAAGTATTTCTTCACACACCAAGCAAGTTGTTCTGAATATTGAATCGGTCATTGAAAGCTCAGATTCTTATTTCAAGCTATTCCTTAAAACTCCGCTGATGTATCGTCTGTTTAAGGAGTTAAAACACAAGCTTAAACAATTCAGTGCGCTTACTCATGACTCCGTCATGGGTCATTTAGAAGAAATTAATACCGACCTGTTTGCCCGTATTTTACTCGAAACCGATCAATGGGAAGACAATCTTGGTTTAAAACCTGGCCAACTATCCGGACCAATGAAAAGCATGCTTGACGAGCTTTATAAGGGTTTGCTTGAACCATTGGGCTGTATTTCTCAAAAACACATCGCTCTACTCACTAACGACAGTCCTATCACTCAACGGATTGAGGCAATAACAAAAAGAAGATTGGAAGCTAAGGCTGAAAAAGAAACCCAAATGCCAGAGTATCTTCTATTAAAGAGACTCGTCCAAAGCCTTAAGCATTATGAGAACTTTACAAAGCCAGGTCTTGGTCCTCCGCAATCAGCCGATTTCATTGAGTTTGCCAAACAAGAGTTAATTGACGCATTTAATAAGGCATTACCTCTTCTTCAAAAAGAGCACGCGCTTATTAGTGCTTTGGACGACGACATTAAACCCAATCGGGAAATTGATGGAATATTAAGTCCCTTCATTCCTGTTGACCCTTTCGCTCTCCAACCTAAGCCACAGAGAGAACAACAACTGGAAGCCACGACGGCAAACTTAGAACACTACGAGAAATTAAAAAATCTGATGAACAAGATTCAAAGCTACACTCGCTTACTCGCATCTGGCTTTGGTCCCCCATCATCCCCTTTTATTCTTGAGATAGCTAAAGAAGGAGTTATCGACGCTTTTAATGAAGCGGTTCCTATCTTTATCCAACATAAGGCACTCCTAGAATCGCTTTCCGGTGAAGTTGAACCCAGCCCTAAAATTGATGCAATATTGAGTTCTCATACCATTAAAGAATTGCCCCAAAAGGACTCTAATGTCACAGCCCCTGTGCAAATTATGGATAAAACTCATATAACAGCCCAGTGCCAGCTTGTCTATGACTATTACCACGATTTGGTTAAATCACCTACAAAACAAAAGACTGCCGAAGAAAAAAAGAGAAGCAACATCGCCGCTCAATGCCGACTCATTTATAGTTATTACAAAGGCCGAATTAAGACTTGCGAAATAAAAGAAAAGACTGCGCAAGAAAAGGAAGTTTATTTAATCACTCTTCAAAAGCAACAAAAACTTCTGAAAGAAAAAATCACCACTGATTATGTCAACAAAACCTTTAAAAAACAGGTCGAATCTGCGCTTGGTAGAAAAATCAATCTGTGCCATGTAAAAGAGGAGTATAACAAGAATCTTAACCATTACTTATCAAGAAACTGGAAACCTACTATCTCACGAATTGGGCACGAGACACCGGATATTGAAAAATTCGTCAAAGAAACCGTTGAAGAACAAGTGAAAACTTTCGATCGAGAGTTCTACAAAAAGTACGCTCACCTTGAAGAGATAATGATTGGGATTAAACAATTTGAACAGTACTTTGAAGAAGCGCATGCAGGATTAAGAAATCCCCATACCTCTTTCGAAACTTCAGCCAGTTTACAACGAAAGCAGCAGCTCGTTACTCGCTTAAAAAATATCGCTTTAAATCCTTACTTATCTACTGAGGCGAGAATAGAGAAAATGTGCACCATTGTAACGAGTCATTATCAGATTGGCCGAAAGCAATATACTTTTGAGGAACTGATGCTCGATCATGCCAAACCCCATCCTTTTACTTTTGCTTGGATTGCCCAACTCGTGCGTTCTTTCTTACAGTTTTTTGGTTTAGCACCAACGCCAGCTTGCTATGACCTCTATGACCAATTGAATGATAGAATTGTCAATCCTCCTGATCAACACCGATTAAACCGTTATCGAATATTTAATATTGTTTCTCCTAATCGCCGCTATGAATTGCCCCAACCTGTGCTCCCTGATGAATCCACTTCTGTAGAAAACCTTGTTGCCACCCCTGGTTAATTAATAACGTATGCAGTAAGATTGCCTCGATTGTAACTCTCTCAATTTGCTATGAAGCCTCTGCTCATTCTATTTTTTTCGGGACTTATGATGACAACACAACCGGTTCACGCCTTAAAAATTATCACAACCGATGATCCACAGCATGCCAAACTCTTGCATGTGCCTGCAGAGAAAGTCCATTTTCCTTTAAGCAAAGCCGATGTTGAACTGATTGATGTGATGAAGCAAAAGCTTTACGCTTTAAAAGGAGTTGGTCTAGCTGCGCCACAAGTGAATCGCTCCAAGCAAATCATTGCAATCTTTATCCCTGAAGAGTCAGCCATGCTGCGCCATTATGCGAAAGCTTACCCTATGCATATCCTGATTAATCCTTCCTATGAAGGAATAGAGTCTGCGGGCATAAACTCTGATTTCGAAGCCTGCTATTCTGTCTCAAATAAAATGGGAAAAGTATCCCGTTATAATCAAATAATGCTTCATTTTAATGATGAACAAGGTAAAAAACACAGCAGAATTGAAAAGGGATTTTATGCTCGCGTTTTGCAACATGAAATCGATCATATCAATGGGACTTTGATTATAGACCGACTTACTCCCGATTGCATTCAAGGTAGTATGGAAGAAATGATGGCCTTGCGTCGTAAAGAATTTACTCCTCAGCAACGTATCATTTTTGATAACTTAATGAAGGAAAAACAAATAAAATCAAAGGAATGATTATCGGAAATCCTTCATAAAAAATATCTTAAATCAGGATAAACGCATCTATATAGGTATTTATATACCCGTGATCCTTCAAAACGCTATTTTTGGTCTATTGCTTTTTCCGCCTGGGATTATTTTAAAACCTCGCAATAGGGCTTGCTATTACTCGTTTTTAAAATAATCCCAGCCAAAAAAATCAAGTTGCCCAAAACATAGCATTTTGAAGGATCACGGGTATATTCAAAAATTAGACCGTTTGCCCTGACCTAAATGCCAAGAGTAGAATGTACTCTGGCCCTAATGCTAAACTGAGCTTTTATTTAATAGGTCTTCCATGCAACAAAAAACGATCTTAATTACAGGCTGTTCTACTGGTATAGGCCATGATGCAGCCCTGAGTTTATCGCGTCGAGGTCATCGGGTGATTGCTACTTGTCGTAAAGAAGCAGATGTCAAAAAACTTATCGACTTAGGTCTCGAAACAATTCAAATGGACATGGATGATGAACAATCCATTGCTTCCGCTTTTACCGATGTGTTGGCAAAAACATCCGGGCATCTTGATGTGCTTATTAATAATGCAGGCTATGGCCAGGCCGGTGCTTTAGAAGACATATCGCGACAAACCCTGCGCGATCAATTTGAAACTAACGTCTTCGGTCTGATGGATCTCACGCGTCTTGCCATTCCGGTGATGCGCAAACAAGGACAGGGACGTATCATTAACATCAGCTCCATTTTAGGTATCATTTCCATGCCTTTTCGTGGTGCTTATAATGCTTCGAAACATGCAGTCGAAGGACTTAGTGATACCTTGCGTCTAGAACTTCGCTCTTCGGGCATCGAAGTGATTTGTATCGAGCCAGGCCCTATCGCTAGCCGCTTCCGCGATAATGCGGTTGATCATTCATTGAAAAAAATTGATAAGGAAAATAGCTTTTTTAAGCAACAATACCAAAAGATGCTTAACGGGTACCGTGAACAGAAAGAGGAATCCCTCTTTACGCGCGGCACCGACGCTGTCATTGCAAAATTAGTTCATGCCATCGAAGCTCAAAAACCTAAAACCAAGTACCCAGTTACTTTTCCCGCTCATTTGTTTGTCGTGCTTAAACGCATCCTTAGCGTAAGAATGTTAGATCGTTTTATCGCTTATTTGTCCAAAAAGGAGTTGGGCTCAACCTAAGTAACAGATCCCTCCGCTAGATCCAGCGACTTGTCAGGACGTAGAAATAAAAAGCATGTAGCTCGGATTAGGCGTAGCTCTGAATAATCCTCTCATTTTTCGATCTCTAAAGCCTCTTTGCTGGAACTCGGGCTATCCGCCAGCAATTCGGTTGCTTTGCTAATGCCCCCTTTCATCTATCAACAAAGACTTTTGGTGAATGGCGCATTCTTCATGGAAAAAAAGGCAATCGATCTAATGCCCTAAGAGTGTGAGACCGTCATCCTATTTCGATGACGGTTTGCGGCGTTTTCAACTTGATTTCAACACAAACAATCAGAGAATTACCAACCTGCAGCTTCAGCAATTGCGTCACCTAAATCGGCTGGCGAACGAACGGTTTTCACTCCAGCCGCTTCTAATGCAGCAAATTTCTCAGCCGCAGTACCTTTGCCTCCAGAAATAATTGCACCGGCATGCCCCATACGCTTGCCTGGAGGCGCTGTGACCCCGGCGATATAGGAAACAACAGGTTTGCTGACATTGAATTTGATGTATTCCGCTGCTTCTTCTTCTGCAGAGCCACCAATTTCACCAACCATAATGATTGCTTGAGTTTGTTCGTCTTTTTCAAACAGCTCGAGCGCATCGATAAAACTGGTTCCAGGAATTGGATCACCGCCAATACCTATACAAGTGCTTTGGCCAAAACCTTTATCAGTGGTTTGTTTAACCGCTTCATACGTTAGGGTACCTGAGCGAGAAACAATGCCAACTTTCCCAGGCATATGAATAGAACCCGGCATAATACCAATTTTGCACTCGCCTGGAGTAATAATTCCTGGACAATTAGGTCCAATTAGCCGTGCCTGGGTATTGTTTTCTAAATAGACTTTTACCTTCAGCATATCAAGCACAGGTACACCTTCAGTAATGCAGACAATCAATTCAATACCAGCATCAGCCGCTTCCAGTATGGAATCCATGCAAAAAGGCGCGGGGACATAAATCACAGAGGCTTGAGCCCCAGTCTCTTCCACCGCTTCACGCACGGTGTTGAATACGGGCAAACTTAAATGCTGTTGTCCCCCTTTTCCAGGCGTAACACCGCCTACCATGCGGGTGCCATAAGCAATTGCCTGTTCGGAATGAAAAGTACCTTGTTTACCAGTGAAACCCTGGCAAATAACCTTTGTGTCTTTATTTACTAATACGCTCATTGCTAGCCTCGAAAATGAAGTTCTGGCTATCCGCTTAGATCCGCTGGATAGCTCGATCGTAATAATTGGAGCTTAGGCGACAGCCGCCACGATTTTTTTCGCTGCATCCGTTAAACTATCTGCGGCGATCACGTTTAATCCACTCTTATTTAAAATATCTGCACCTAATTTTGCATTGTTGCCTTCGAGACGTACTACCACAGGTACCGTCACGTCCACTTCCCTTACTGCAGCAAGAATTCCATCAGCGATCAAATCGCAGCGTACAATTCCACCAAAAATGTTGACTAAAATCCCTCTCACCTTTTCATCAGAGAGAATGATTTTAAATGCTTCCGTGACGCGCTCTTTTGTTGCTCCGCCACCGACGTCTAAGAAATTCGCAGGCTCGCCACCGTGTAACTTGATCACGTCCATCGTTGCCATAGCAAGGCCAGCACCATTCACTAAACAACCAATAGAACCATCGAGAGGAATATAGTTTAGCTCCCAATCCGTAGCGCGATTTTCACGCTCATCTTCTTGCGATGTATCACGTAAAACTTTCAGTTTAGACTGCCTATAAAGCGCATTGCCATCAATGTTTACCTTGCCATCAAGACAAAGCAACTGGCCTTTTTTAGTGACCACAAGCGGATTAATTTCCAGCAAGCTTAAATCACACTCGACGAACATCTTTCCTAATGCCATCATCAAATGGGTAAATTGTTTAACCTGATCTTCGCTAAGATCAAGTTTGAAGCCCACTTCCCGGCATTGGTACGGCATAACCCCGACTAATGGATCAACCACCACTTGAAAAATTTTCTCTGGTGTTTCATGAGCAACCTTTTCAATTTCAACACCCCCTTCAGTGGAGGCCATGATGACAACGCGTCGGCTTGAACGATCAACTACAGCACCAAGGTACAATTCGCGGCCTATGTCGCAGGTCTCTTCGATTAATACTGCATTAATGGGTTGGCCTTTCGCATCAGTTTGATAAGTCACTAAGCGTGTACCTAATAACGATTTAACCGTGGTGGCTAACTCATCTTTCGTTGAGACAAGCTTGACGCCTCCTGCTTTACCCCGACCACCTGCGTGAACTTGCGCTTTCACTACCCATCTAGAAGTATTCAGTTGCGAAGCAACTTGCAAGGCATCTTCAACGTTTTGTGCGACTTGGCCACGAGGAATTGGCAGGCCATAGCTAGCAAATAACTCCTTGGCTTGATATTCATGTAAATTCATTATGTTACCCTTTATAAAAGCAAAACCACCGACGGGCAAAAAACCATGTGGGTTATTACCCGAGAGTGAGTCTTGCGGTTAATCGTAATGCTAAACGTTTAGTAATAAGCGTGCAGGGTCTTCAAGTAACTCTTTAACACTTACCAGAAATTGTACCGATTCTTTACCATCGATTAAACGGTGATCATAAGATAATGCCACGTACATCATAGGACGGATAACAATTTGGCCTTTCTCAACAACTGGCCTGTCCTCGATTTTATGCATTCCAAGGATACCTGTTTGCGGCGGATTAATAATCGGCGTTGCTAACAAGGAGCCAAATACACCTCCATTAGTAATGGTAAAGGTGCCCCCTTGCATTTCTTCCATGGCTAATTTACCTTGCCTTGCGCGGGTTGCCGTATCTTGAATGGCTTTCTCAATATCCGCTAAACTCAGTTCATTCGCATCCCTTACGACCGGTACAACTAAGCCACGCTCAGTGGATACAGCAATTCCAATATCGTAATAACCATGATAGACAATGTCCTGGCCATCAATAGACGCATTAACAGCAGGAAATCGCTTCAAGGACTCAACAACTGCCTTAGTGAAAAAAGACATAAAGCCTAGCTTCACACCATGCTTTTTTTCGAAAGCATCTTTGTATTGGGTTCGTAAATCCATAACCGCTTTTAAATTCACTTCGTTAAATGTCGTCAGCATAGCGGCATTGTGTTGGGCTTGAACAAGACGTTCCGCAATTTTGGCACGTAACCTCGACATCGGTACACGACGTTCTTCGCGAGCACCAAAAGCAACTGGCTCTTGTTTAAGAGCAGGTTTTGAGGTTTTTTCTCGGCCAGATTCAATGAAAGAAATCACATCTTCTTTAGTGATACGCCCGTCTTTACCAGAACCAGAAATCTGACTCGCCTGCAGATTATTTTCTGCCAGCATTCGTCTAACAGCAGGTCCTGTTGCTTTTTCTTCGCTTTCACGTTCCTCAGTTTTAGCTTCTGCTGGTTTTTCTTCTTTGGCTGCTGGCTTTTCTTCTTTAGCCACGGCCCCTTCTTCTATTCGAGCAAGTACCTGGCTGGCCTTAACGGTATCCCCTTCTTTAAATAAAATTTCCTTCAAGATACCATCCGCTGGAGCAGGAACCTCAAGAACCACTTTATCCGTTTCTAAATCTAAAAGATTCTCGTCACGTGTTACCTTATCACCAACTTTCTTGTGCCAGCTGGCTATTGTAGCATCCGCTACTGATTCCGGTAGGACAGGTACTTTAACTTCAATAGACATAGTTATACCTTCTTTTGTTATATGATTTAATCGTTAATCCAATAAAGCCTGCTCGACTAATGCTTGCTGTTGTTGCGCATGAAGGATTGGGCTTCCTACTGCGGGGGCCGCGGCAAATTCTCTTCCAGCATAACTTAGTGTCTGATCTTCATTTAAACATTCAAGGATATTATGCTGTGAAGAGAACCAAACGCCTTGATTTTGTGGTTCTTCTTGGCACCAGACGATCTTTTTAGCGCGTGGATACTTCGCAAGCTCTTGAGTCAACATTTTTATTGGGAAAGGATACAGTTGCTCTATTCGTATAATGGCGACATGATTCAGGTTTTCATCATCACGCCGTCTTTGCAAGAGATCATAGTAGACTTTGCCACAACATAATACTATTTTTGTGACTTTATCTGCATCAAGTTTATCTGCTTCTGGCAGAACAGTGTGAAATTTCCCTTTGGTGAGGGCTTCGATAGGTGACACAGCTAATTTATGCCGCAGTAAACTTTTGGGAGTCATCACAATCAATGGCTTGCGGAACTTACGTAACATTTGTCGGCGCAGCATGTGGAACATTTGTGCCGGCGTTGTGGGTGTGCATACCTGAATATTATGTTGTGCACACAACTGCATATAACGCTCTAGTCTTGCCGAAGAATGTTCTGGACCTTGACCTTCGTAGCCATGTGGAAGAAGCATTACCAATCCGCACAAGCGTCCCCACTTTTGCTCACCTGAGCTAATGAATTGGTCAATAACCACTTGCGCGCCATTAGCAAAATCACCGAACTGCGCTTCCCATAATACCAAAGAAGTAGGCTCTGAAGCTGCATAGCCGTATTCAAAAGCAAGCACTGCTTCTTCAGAAAGAACAGAATCGATCACTACGAACGGTTTATAAGGATCAGATGCTGTTTGCTCGAGAGGCACATAGGTCTCTCCGGTATTGTAATCGTGTAAAACTGCATGACGGTGCGCGAATGTACCGCGGCCAGAGTCCTGGCCCGATAAACGTACCCCATAGCCTTCATTGAGTAAGCTGGCATAAGCCATGATTTCTGCATATCCCCAGTTCATAGGGATTTCGCCTGTTGACATCTTTTCACGTTCAGCAAGAACACGCTTAACAACCGGATGCGGCTCGAATTTTTCGGGAAAAGTACTCAGTTTCTTAGACAACATTTGTAGCGTGTTTTTGCTGATCGACGTATCTACTTTATCTGTCCATTTCGCATTAACATAGGGTGTCCAATCAACAGAAATTTTACCTTCGTATCCTCCATGGACTACGTCAACGACCGCTTGGCCTTTATCTAATTTTTCACGGTAGCTTTCAATAAGCTTTTCCACTTCATTAGTATTAATAATCCCTTTTTCGATTAATTGGGCTGCATAAATTTCTCGCAGGGTAGGCATTGACTTAATTTTTTGATACATCGTTGGCTGCGTCACTGCGGGCTCATCAGCCTCATTATGGCCATGACGACGATAGCAGACTAAATCGATTACGATATCACGCTTAAATTTCATTCTAAATTCAAACGCAATTTGAGTCGCAAAAACAACCGCTTCAGGATCATCGCCATTCACGTGCAGTACCGGTGCCTGTACCATTTTAGCAACATCTGTACAATAAAGGGTGGATCGCGCATCAAGCGGATTAGAAGTTGTAAACCCAATTTGGTTGTTAATAACGATATGAAGGGTACCACCTGTGGAATAACCTCTCGCTTGGGAAAAATTAAAGGTCTCCATAACAACCCCTTGACCCGCAAAAGCGGCATCGCCATGAACGACTACTGGCACAACCTTATTTTTTTTCTCTAAATCATGCTGACGTCTAAGGCGAGAACGGGCCGAACCTTCTACTACCGGGCCAATGATTTCTAAATGAGAAGGGTTAAACGCTAAAGCGAGATGGACAATTTCTCCATTCTCCGTGCGTAGATCGGAAGAAAAGCCCATGTGATATTTCACGTCGCCTGTGCGATCGGATTTCACTTTGCCTTCAAACTCTTGGAATAACTCATCAGGCTCTTTGCCTAATACATTTACCAGAACGTTTAAACGACCACGATGAGCCATGCCGATAACAATTTCTTTTACATCGTCTCGGCCACCCATACGGATAATTTCTTTCATCATTGGGATAAAAGCATCTCCTCCTTCAAGAGAAAATCGCTTTTGTCCCACATAGCGCGTACCTAAATAGCGCTCAAGACCATCTGCTGCGATCAAGTCCTTGAGAATTTCTAATTTTTTTTTGCTATCGAATTGAGGACGGCCTCGCGCAGTTTCCATTTTTTGCCGTAGCCATTCAGTTTCCGAATTGTCAGAGATATGCATGTATTCGATACCGATGCTACCGCAGTAAGTGTCTCGAAGCGCTTGGAGTATTTCTCTCAAAGGCATCTCTGCACCGTTAAAATATTTTCCTGCGTAAAAAGGGCGATCCATGTCCTCTTCAGAAAGCTGATGATAGGCCAATTCGAGGCTTGGAGTCTGGATGCGCTCGGCCATATCCAGAGGATCAAGCTTGGCGGCATGATGACCTTGTGACCGATAAGCATTGATTAGATGGGCGACTTGAAATTGTTTACTGTCTGCACTGGCAACCACTGGGATATGCTTTCTATCGGCGCTATGCAAAAAATGCTCACGGATTGCTCGATGAGAAACTTCTTTTGCAACTCCATCAACTTTAGGTAAAGCATCAAAAGCAGCTCGCCAGTCTGCGGGAACCGAACTGGGATCCGCCAAGTAATCTTCGTATAAACCATCGACATAAGCCATGCTTCCACCTGATAAATAGGAAGAAGCCCATTCTTTTTGCAGGTCAGTACCGCTCATTGTTATTCTCTCCAAAGGGATACGTTCCGATTTTTGCATCGGAACCATAAGAAAATCGCTATCAAGTTTCCTCAGTTAACATTTGCTTTCGTATTTCAGCAATCGCTTTCGTCGGATTGAGTCCCTTCGGGCAAACATCAGCACAATTCATAATTGTGCGACAACGAAACACACTGAAAGGATCTTGTAATTTATCCAGACGGTGTTTTTTCGCTGTATCACGGCTATCAGCCAAGAAACGCCGGGCTTGTAACAACCCTGCCGGTCCGACAAACTTATCTGGATTCCACCAGTATGAGGGACACGAACTTGTACAGCATGCACATAAGATACATTCATACAAACCATCCAACTGCGCACGCTCTTCAGGTGATTGCAAACGTTCCCGTGCAGGGGCTGGTGTATCATTCTGTAAATAAGGTTCGATGCGCTCGTATTGTTGATAAAATTGACTCATATCAACGACAAGATCACGGATTACTGGAAAGCCTGGTAGAGGACGCAAGACAATTTTATCGCTTTTCAGTTGAGAAATTTTTGTAATACAAGCTAATCCGTTGGTCCCATTTATATTCATCCCATCAGACCCACATACACCTTCACGACAGGAGCGTCTGTAAGTAATAGTGGAGTCTTGCTCGGCTTTCAAACGCTCAAGCACCGGAAGCAACATTGGGTCACTTTTAGCCGGAATTTCAATTTCATAATTCTGCATAAAGGGTTTGTCATTCACTGCAGGATTATAACGGTAAATTGACAGGCTCAGAGTTCTAGTATCAGCCACGGCATATCCTCTCTAATAAACGCGTTCTTTTGGTTCAAACGGTGCGATGTGTTTAGGTGATGTATTCACAGGCCGGTAATCTATGGTATCACCCTGCTCAAAATACAGCGTGTGCTTAATCCAATTCGCATCATCGCGCTTAGGATAATCTTCTCGGCTATGGGCTCCGCGACTTTCAGTGCGAGCGATAGCTGAATGGGCAGTGGCATACGCTGTTGCCATTAGGTTCTCCAACTCCAAAGCTTCTACTAATGCTGTATTGAATACTTTTGATTTATCCTGCAAATAAGCATTTGGTAAGCGCTGGCGCAATGCTTCTAACCGGTGCAAACCGGAAGCCATTACGTCACCTGTCCTAAATACACCAAAATCCTCTTGCATCACACGCTGCATCTCATTATGAATGACAGCTGGGTTTTCGCCCTCTTTTGAATTTATCCATCGCTGATAACGTGCCAGTGCAGGTTCAATATCATCATCAGCAATGTAAGGCATTTCAGGCATTTGATCGGATTGCCATAACTCTTCAACGTGCAAACCAGCAGCCCTTCCAAAAACAACTAGGTCTAAGAGCGAATTACCTCCCAAACGGTTGGCCCCATGGACGGAAACGCAAGCGCATTCACCTACAGCATAAAGCCCTTCGACAATATGATCTTGGCCCTTTTTATGGGTTACCACCTGCCCATGCATGTTGGTGGGAATACCCCCCATACTGTAATGGCAAGTTGGAACTACAGGGATAGGCTCAACAATAGGATCAACGCCAGCAAATTTAATCGATAACTCACGAATACCCGGTAAGCGTGACTTAATCAGGTCGGCACCCAAATGGTCAAGTTTTAACTTAACATGATCAACCCCATTAGGATCAAATCCTTTTCCTGACCGAATTTCTAAAGCCATTGCGCGTGCTACTACGTCACGAGACGCCAAATCTTTAACGCGAGGTGCATATCGCTCCATAAATCGCTCGCCGTCTTTGTTGATAAGGTACCCGCCTTCGCCCCGACAACCTTCGGTTACTAACACCCCTGCGCCAGCAATGCCCGTGGGATGAAATTGCCACATTTCCATATCTTGTAGAGGGATGCCGGCACGGAGAGCCATTCCAAAACCATCACCTGTATTAATAAGCGCGTTCGTCGTTGATTGATAAATACGACCCGCACCACCGGTTGCTAATATACAGACTCGAGATTGATAAAAGACAATGTCGCCCGTTTCAATGCACATTGCGGTTACCCCCGCTATACGGCCTTGGGCATCTTTGACCAAATCCAGTGCATACCATTCGCTAAATACATGCGTTTTAGCTTTTAAGTTTTGTTGATAAAGCGTATGCAGTAATGCATGTCCAGTTCGATCAGCTGCCGCACAAGTTCTTGCGGCTTGCGCGCCCCCGAAATTTTTGGATTGCCCCCCAAACTGGCGCTGATAAATTTTACCATTGTCCATACGAGAAAAAGGCAAACCCATATGCTCTAGCTCATAGACCGCTTCAGGGCCTGTTTTACACAAGTACTCGATACAATCTTGATCACCAATATAATCGGCTCCTTTAACGGTATCGTACATGTGCCAGCGCCAATCATCTTCATCTGCATTACCCAGTGCTGCAGTAATTCCGCCTTGCGCAGAAACAGTATGGGAACGAGTAGGAAATACCTTTGATAATAAAGCGACTTTTAAACCGGAGTTGGCCATTTGTAGAGCGGCTCTCATTCCCGCACCACCTGCACCAATAATTACTGCGTCAAATTTGTTACGTGCAATTGCCATGCTCATCGTCCCCACACGATCATTATGCCCCAAATAAATTGCCCTAGCAGCCACAGAATAACCAGATACTGCACAGCAAGCCTAATAACAGTACACTTTAAATAGTCAGTCGTTACAGTCCAAATTCCAACCCAAGTGTGTAAGCTCAACGCCAACAAAGCGACTACGGTCGCTATTTGAAACCAAGCATTATGAAATAAAACATACCATTGCATGTAATTTGCTGGTGGGCTGAACAGTAAATAAACGAGCATGCAGATTGAGTAAACCATGAAGTACACTGCAGTAAACCGCTGGATTAGCCAATCCTTCAGGCCATTACCCGTTAAACTTGTGACGTTAGTTACCATATCCAAATTCCTAGAAAAATTGTCAGAATCACAGCTAAAGCGATAACCCATATGGCTGTCTGACGCCCTGCTTTAACCTCTTCACCGTAACCTAAATCCATAATCATGTGACGAATACCAGCCAGTAAATGGTAAACAAGTGCCGCACTGAATGCCCATAACAGCAGCTTATGAAATGGACTTTGCAGGAGAACTTGCATTTGCATAAATGAGATCGCACTGCTAAGCGATTTACTGAGTAGGTAAAGTATAAAAGGCATTAATAAGAATAGGATTAGTCCTGATATACGATGCAAGATCGAGGCAATAGCCATGACGGGAAACCGGATAGTCCCCAGATCAAGATTAACTGGTCTTTTTTGATTCACTGTCAAAATCTTCCTTAAAAAGAAAATAGTATGCCTTTCCAGACTGACAAGGCGGTTTTTTTTAGACAAAGCCAATTTTGCCAAGTATTTTTGAAAAATGCGAGTCATTGACCACTTAAATATCAATCATTTTTCAAAAATAGCAGTGAGTATAGCACTCTGCTTTTTTGGCGCAAAGCATCAAAACGACATGAGTAGTACAGCCACATTTGCCCAAAAGATTGTTAGCTGATATAGGAATCAGGCAAACAGTATAATAAAATGATTTCAGACTCTGATAACCACTGTTTTATGAAAAAAAGGAAGTAAATTGTCATAAACACATCAGACTTACACAAGGCCAATCAGCTTTTTTAATCAGGTGGAGAAATGTTTGTATGAGTATGAAGCAGTTTTTAATGGATGCCCACATTTGTTTGCAAAAAGCATATCATTATTTGGTTGAAAATAAATCAGAGAATTATAAAAATCTTCGTCTTCGATTGGAAAAAAATCCAGTAGCCTTGGAGCATTTTATACATTTAAATGATTTAGCAATAGAAAAACTTGAGGGCATTATTACCTCTATTGAACAGCTCATTTCTGAATCTTCAGCGAAGAATAAAAAGGCTGCCACTATAGGCAATGAAGCAGCTGACACCTCTAAGGAACTCATTATAGTATCGGCAGCGCAAAAAGAGAAATCTGAAGCAGCGGAGGAAATCGAAGAAGCTAACTTCAGGGCAGAAAAGAATTTTGCACTACAAAGCCGTGATCTCATTAAAAAACTCAACGGCATGATTGTTGACTTAAATGTAGCTAGTGCTTTGTATTTAACCACGAGAAAATTTCAACCCCTCAACGATCATCCTGTAATAAAAACAGTGAGAGACCTGACTGATGAATTAACAGATATACTTCAGGCTCATCGGGATAGACAAACAAAACATCAGGTAGACATCTATTGTGGTGAACTCGAGAAAGAGCAGTTAGCGCTGCAGGAGAACTTAGCGCGGCAAGAGGAATCGGTAAAGTACCTAATGAAGATTTTAGAGGGCATGGATCCTAAGCTCAAAAGTCAATTTCCACAACAAGTAGAAAAAGCTACTCTTTCGTGTTTACCTAATGCAGGGGTAAGCCTCGAGTTTGTTTTTAAGTCTAGACCAGAGGCACAGACCACAGCCCTGCCCTTGATTGAGGAAGAAAGGGCGCCTTCTTTTAAACTCAAAGAGAAATATCAGCCAGATTCTAATTTTAGAGTAGATGATCCTGATGCAGTTAGAGCGAACGCTTACGAAGGAGCAAAAGCAATCGCCTGGAATGGGATGACTCCCTTCCGTGTTCAGGTAGCCTGCAATTTATTCGGTTACCTAGCAAAAATATTACAGTCACTAGAAGTCAGCGCAAAGCATAAAGAAGACTATCAATTAGAACGGAAGAAGATTGATCATGAAAAACTAAAGCGACTAATTATTAATGCAGCAATTTATTTGTTTTTTCCGCATGAAAAAAAATGGGAAGAGAAAGAGAGGCACTTGATCAAAAATGGCTTAAGTCAAGGAACCCAGCAAAATTTATTAACCCAAATACAGCAAAATCCTTTACACGTTTTAGCCGAAGTCGCCGTTAAAAAAGATTTACAACGATTGGTAAACAAAATGCGTAAGGTTGCTGAATATTCTCCAACCACAGAGATGTCGGATACTTTTCCGCTCCACAACAAGCCAAATAATACAATGGATAAACAAATAGGTAGATACGGATATTTCTTCACTTCTGCGTTCTTAAAAACGGGACATCCCCTAACAGAATACTTCTACGCGCTAAATAAAGAACAAAAGACTTTCGACGAAGAAGAAGCAAATAAGTTGCTTATGATCTAAACACAAAGGAGCAAAGATTGAGCAAAGAGAACAATTTTTTGGTAGTCATGGCGGAAATGCTGCTTGAAGAACAGGCTCCATATCGCGCCATACTTGAGAAATTAATAAAAAATAAAGGGGTTTTAAGTGCTCTTAAAACAACAGAATTAATTGAGCTTATTTACTATTTTCCTTTAAGCAAGACTACGGACAGCAAAGATTACATTGATGCGCTCGCAGATGATTTCCGGCAATTATTATTTGTGTTTATTTTTTCTAGTATGCCCCCTCCTGTTGCAGCTAAAAACGCTACAACAGACATTAACAAAAGACTAGAAGATAAATTAGTAGATAAAAAATTTGCCAGTGATTTCCTGGATTTCTACGGTGAACGATTGAGGATAGAGGAAAATCCACCTAGCCCAAAGATCAATCTAAGCGTTCTTCCACGCAATGTTTTATTACAGTATATTGAGGAAAATAAAAGTGACCAAAGTAAATGGTTAAATAGATTGGGGGGCCTAGGTAGTGGTTTAATTTTATCTATTTTTGGTTATGGTTTTTTGTATAAATGCCTGTATGGAAAAACAAACAAACAGCTTGCTGAAAAAATACAAACTGTATTAGATCATCAAAATACTCAAACGACGACATACGAATTCTCTCTTTATGGAACTCTACAAGCTCCTCATAATAACACTTCTAGGCCCAATTTAAGCCCTCCACGATCCCCTGAGCAATCATCTCATAGGCCCACTTCCAGGCTTCCTCTAACTCCTGAGGATCAGTATAAAAAATCAACACTTACTCCTGAAAGTCAGTATCGGGCGTCTCACAAAACCGAACCCACAAGCCCTACTATCCACTCAGGCCATAGTGGGAAATCGAAAGCGTCTAATAGACACACTCTCCTTAAACCAACTCATATGAAAATAGCGGTTACACAAGGAGTTGATGGCTTAACAAGCACGACTGAGATTAGCTTTAATCCTCCGCCTTAACTTTGCTTTATGGATTTGGAAATGCGGCAAGGAGCTTAAATCGGTTGTTTGCCGCGAGGAAAGTTCTTCGCTTTACGTGTATGGCCCGAGTGATGTGGTCAACCAATATGTAACACCCGAATTAAGCAACTTTCATTAAACAATCGCTCTGTTTTTCAAATTGATTAGGGCTTAAATATCCTAAATAAGAATGCAATCTGGTAGAACATGGTGATGTAATTCAAAATGTCCTGTTGAGTTTCCCATCGAGTTTGATAATTTCGCCATTGAACTCGTTCTTGTTTTAAACTTCTAAAGAAGCTTTCAATAACACTATTATCTCATGATTTAGCTAGCTTCTATATAAGTGTCATTTTTTATAACTTAGATAACACGTTGGGGGTGTATCAAATTTCTTTAATTAGAGAATTATTTTAAATTTCTGCATGCATTTCCCCGTTAGTACAAAATAATTTGAATAAATCAAGCAGAGGGTGAACGCGCTTTTCAAAAAAAGAGAGGCCTATTTTCCAATCATTTTCATTATGAAACGTATAGAGATTTGCCAAATAACCCATGCATTCCATCTAGAAATAACTTCTATCTCTAATTTTCTCTTTTGCTTAATCGTTGTGTAATTTTTATCTATCTATTATAGAGCCGTGCGGAGTTTAATTATGTCATGGTCTCTTCGCATCCGGTCATACCAACAACTTCTTTTTATTAAAGGGAGCGAAGAGAATGAAAAACGAAAAGACGTTTCTCTTACACATTACTAAATTTGATACCCTAACCACCTTGAAACAAAAAATTTTTCCTCTTTCACTCAACGCAAACTCAATTAAATTTATATGCCAGGGTAATTTTTTGCTCAATAATTCTATTTTATTATCTAATCGAGATTTTAAAGAATTATTTTCACAGTTATCTCGCTCTATTACGCGGGTAAGTTTCAATAGTAGCCGTCTTTTTGAATTAAAAACTATAAAAATAGAATGCGCATTACCTTATTTACCAGAAACAGTTACAGAAATGGACTTTTCTCGCAGCTCTCTCGGATTAAAGAAAGGTCAAGAATTGGCGAATATTTTCGAGTCTTTATCTGATTCAATTATTAAGATTAATCTGAGTCTTAATAATTTGGGCAAAAAGCCAAGTTGGGAGTTAATGACATGCTTTGAGGCTCTTGCAAATAAAAAATGCAAATCGATAAAACTATGTAATAATCACCTGTACTTACAAAAGGAAAATTTAAAATCTCTTTTTAATATTTTTTCCGACTCAGTGGAGTCATTCGATTTAAGCTATAACGATTTTGGCCGTCAAAACGATGGTGAGGAGCTATTAGCCCATCTTTTTTCTGGATTAAAGCCTTCTGTCAGAAAGTTAAAGCTTAGTGGCAACTTTATTGAGTGCTGGCCCAGAGAAAGATTAAAAATTTTACATAGATTGCCGCCTACTATTACAACCCTTGATTTCAGTGGAAGCCCCGCATTCTATACCCTAGATATTGAACAATTGTGCTCTTTTTTATCATCAATTCCCAAAACAGTGAGACGAATAAAATTGCAATACAATAGCCTCTTTGAAGAGAAAACAATCGATGAACGGGTCAAATTATTTAAGGCCTTAACGCCATGGTGTAATTTGCTTGATTTACACGGTGATCAAGAAGATGATATTGCTAGTGCATGTGTACCAATGAGACAACTGGCCCAATTATATCAACTTCCGCGGGAACTCGAAGATCGTATTTTATCTTATCTATTTAAAACAAAAAAAACAAGCGAAGCAACGAGCCTCATCAATGCCAAATTCAACACAATGACCAATTTCAATTCTCTTGAGGAGCAAGTAAGTCTTTTTAGCCTGGGGCCAAATTAAAAAGAGGTTGGACTACGGGAGCTTTGAACAGAAATTGACGTTTGATACGTCCACCACTTTCTAAAATTGCTTGCTTGCCATACTTGCGAGAGTTACCATCTTGCCCAATATAATGCTAAAAAGTTTGTCTTGAAATATTAACGCTTCCCCTTATTTCAATGCATTGCCTAAAGTCATAAAAGAGCAATTAAGACCGCTTAAAAGAAATGGTAATTGTTATGTTAGGTGGGTTATCAGTCAACGCATTATTTACAACAATACAATATCCTGAATTTGAAATACTATTATAAGATTCTCTTTTCTTTTTATCCGAATTTTGTACCTTAAGCTGGATAGTTATTTCTTAACCTATAATTCTTTGGTTCCTCATTAAGCGATTCTGTAGTATGGTTAGAAAAAAAAGAATTCTTTTTTAATGCTCTGATTTTTAGAAGATCCGAGGTAAAGTTTTGCACATATTTTGTCGAGAAATTCATATCAGGCACAAGAACTGTCTCATGGGCATTTGGATTAAAAGGAATACTAACAATACCTGCATTTTTTTGATTAGGAATGTCAAAAAACAAACGTAGCTTTTGAGGCATTAAATCTTTTACATAAACATCATGAGCATCAACTATTACTGCATTGCCCCAGGTTTTATAATCGCTAGGATTACTATTTAAACGACGTCCAATAACTGAAACCACATGATTACACGAAGCAAAAGATGAATAGTTATTTTGAATTCTAAATAGTTCAATGGAGAGATTGTGAGTTGATAACTCTTCAATGTTTAGATACAGCAAATGATAAAGATTAACACAAGCATATTCAAAACAACTACCAATCTGTCGTTGAAAAATATGTTTTATGATAATGTTTAAATGATTATAAGTCCTTTCGTCTTTACTTAATTGGCCAACCTTCTCTTCGAACATCTCATCATTAATAGGCTCTAGTTCCTCGAGATCAATTTGATATTTTTCTTGCTCAGATTCCTCCTCTTCATTCTCAATTTCATCATTATATTCATCACGCATGGCAAAAAAATCATTACACTTTTTTTTGTATGCTTCTAGGTCTAATTCATTACTTTCCGAACTTATGAGACAGCATTTAATCATATTTTGGGATAGGGAGTAGGCCATATAGCCATATTGTAATAATTTCAAAAGAAGAGGATTTTTTTCTATAAAATGTGTGTTATCTGCTCTAATTTGCTCAAACGTACGTGAGGGTTTTAAAGGAGTAAATGATTTATCGATCATAATTTCATCAATTAAACGACAAATTTCGTTTTTTTGAGGCCCATTAGAATTTGCTGCAATATCCAAGGGCAATCTATTATCAGAATTGTACAGCTTACTTAATAAATTGGCTTCATTACCCAACCATTTTATCGTCGCTTCCAATTCGTCAAGAGTAGCCAAGCTCGCAGCAATATGCAAAAGGTTGTCGCCCAGAATAAAACGTTGTATTGCTTTTCCTTCTCTTTCTCCTTTATAAAGGTCTCTCATGAATTCAAAGTGATTAGGCATGTTTTTAAGTCCACTAAGCAAATTAAAGTTGTGTGGTAAAGATGACACACATTGTCAAACTTAGAATTACTGAAAGTGTAGGAAAAAAAGATTAGCAAAAAATTAGCTACGGAAAAATTAAGTGAATACCCTTTATGCTTATTTAGCATGCTGAGTTTTAAATGAGCATATACCAGTACATTTTACTTCAAACGCCTATAGTCAAGGCCTTAATAAAATGAATACTGCCTTTATTGAACTAAATACAGATATATTGTTATTGAAGATAACACAAAACTGAAGCATCAACGTCACCTTAAAACCCTGCATCAAAAGAACAATATAAGAGAGAAAAGATTGCCTGCTGAATCAAAGCTCGATGGGTTAGCGTTATTTATCCAAAAAATTAGCCACTTCTTAAGAACGAGTCTATAGAACGTGCAAAATTCAGATGCGCTATGGGATATGCTGGCACAGATAACCTATTGATAAAAAATGTTTAATTAAGGTTAACACCCTTTATTAGCTATTTAATTTTATATCCATAGCTTTCCCAATTGCTAAGAATTTTATTCTTTATTTCTTCAGGCCAGGATCTCTCAAAGGTTGCAGGTATGGGAATTTCCTGACGTGTCCATTCTTCAGGACGCAAGCAATTATAGATAATTTTATCGGATTTTAAGCTAGCTTTTTCACGACTCGTTAGAAAACCTAAAAGAGGCATAGGTAAAGGTTCATTTTCTGAAATTAGATGATCTTTAGGGCGACAACGAGTAGCAAACGCCCAACATACTTGATTAATATCACTTGGATCAATGTCGTCAGCCACTAAGATTATTTTGGCAATAAAAATAGCCGGTTTAATATTGAAACACACTTCCTTTACTTTTGTGATCAGTGCGTCAACAAAATAATGGCCAGCATTTTTTTGGCTCCAAATATAGTCTCTACTTACGGTAATAACTAGCCAATGCACCGCAGTTTCAAATGGGATAAAACAACTTGTTACAGGAAAATTGGCTGCTCGTAAATCAGCCAAAATCTTAGCAGACATACCCAGTGCCCAACAAGTATGGTTCTCTTCGATAGGATAACCAGCAGCCACAACAGGTAAAATAGGAGAATTACGATAAGTGATTGCACTTATGTGCATAACGGGCTTAGTATTTTCACTTGCTGTGCATAAATTACCCGAAAACTCACCCATAGGACCTTCACTGACTAATTCGTCATAACTCATTGTTCCTTCAACGACTATTTCAGCATTAGCAGGAACAAAGAGCTCTACTGTTTCACATTTAACCAGCTCTAACGGTTGTCCTATAATGCCGCCAATCACATCTACTTCATTCACTCCTTCCGGAATCGCCAAGCCTGAAATAAAAGGGATAATGGGCGCACCACCTTGGAAAATAGCAAATGGCATGGGTTGCTTTTTCTCTTTCCACATAGAATAAATTATATCGGTATGTTGTTTAGGAACCACCCCAGATATTAAACACTTATCATTAAGTAGCATGAAACGTGACAAACCCCAGTTTGTCCAACTTCCATCGGGAGTTTTAACTACAATAGTACCCCAGGTATTAAAATAGCGCCCGCCGTCCCCATCATGAATATAGGGAACAGGGAAACGTTCCAAATTAACGTCATTGTCTTTTAAAATATTTTCTTTACAAAAGCCAGTTTGAACTATGGTAGGTTTAATAGGTTTAACTGTATATGCATTAATAAGCACATTTAAAATCTCATTGACATTTGCTGTAGGAGGCAGCCCTAATGAGATTGCTACTCGGGATAAAAACAACTTAGGTTGCCTACTTGCCCCAGCAGGGGCACCCAGAACACGAAACCCTTTTTCAATGCCTTTAATAGTATTAAATAAAGGAGCCGGCGCACGCAAATCATAAGACCGCCGGATAATACCACCAATTTCAAGATTCCAATCGACGGTTTGCTCTATTTCCTGGATCTCACCAATTTCTTTTAATGCTTCAATATAGGCTCTTAAATCCGTTAAATGCTTTGTAACCATAATTTTCCTGATCTTAACAGTAGCTCTTTGAAAGAGCTTACTGCATGTAAAAAGAAAAATCAGCATTTACTGGAATAATAGCCATTCGCATGAAATTTAGTAGAACCACTCATTCTTGAAAAGTATTAGCCCATAACTTGCAGAACACTATAGATAGCTTTGCCCCTTTCCGAGTCGGCATAGCACCTTATGGCAATTGTAACTCCAAAGATTAAATCCCTGTTAATGTTTAGCAGTGACCGTTTTTTTGTTTATCTTTGATTTATCTATTGCATGCAGATAAAACCTAACGGTGCATAGGTTATACCTTACCAAATCCTGAGTTGGATTTTCTGAATTTTTATCACATTGCTGGTTATTTCCTGTATCGCTGGCAATATTTATTATTATAGGTATTGGAGTAGTCCTAGCTAAGAATTACTGCTATGCTGCTAATTACCACCAATAAGAGGGTGCATATACATGGATGATACTTTAAGGGATTTAGCCGATAAAATACATAAAATAAAAAAACGCGCTGAAAAAAATAGTGAATTTTTAACATCTTTGCTCGCTAATCCGGAAAAAATATTAAGTGAACGAGGTGTTGCTATGGACAACATTGAAAAAGTGAGTGCCGAATATCACAAGGGTTATAATGTCGTTATATTAATCACTTTCAAAGCAACGCCTCCCCCCTCTCCAGCACCAACAAAACCGAACGATGAGCAAAACAAACAGAACTATGATTTTTTAGACTGTCATAATTTTTAAGGAATCACAATGAAGGATCTTCGTGATTGGTTGCATTATTTAGATGATAACGACTTACTTAGTATTATTCGCGATGACGTGGATTTAAAGCATGACTTAATGCACATTGCGAATAAATTTGAGGGTAAAAAAGCGTGTTTTTTTCCTAAGCTTTGTGGCCACACCGTCCCTGTTGTCACGGGGATTTTACAACAACGAAGTTGGATTGCAGCAGCATTAGGGATTCATCCAGGAAAGTTATTATCGCGCTTTCAACATGCGGTAAGTCATCCTATAGCATGGAAAGAAGTGCCACAGGATAAGGCACCCGTCCATGAAGTTGTTATTAAAAAAGACATTGATATCAAAAAAATATTACCAATTGTCACCCATCATGAAAAAGATGCGGCTGCCTTTATTACATCTGGATGCGTGAACGCTAAAAATCTAGTCACCAAAAAGCAGAATTTCGATATTCACCGTATGCAAGTTCAAGCGCCCGATAAATTAAGTATACTCATTTTACCACAAGATTTATTCGCTTATTTTAGTTATGCAGAGGAGCAGAATATACCCCTGCCAGTTACCATTACCATTGGCCATGATCCAATTGTACAACTTGCCTCACAAGCTATGGCACCACTTGACTTATGTGAACTTGAAATCGCAGGTGCATTAAGGGGTAAACCACTGCCAGTAGTGAAATCGTATACTAACGATATCATGATTCCAGCAACAGCTGAATTTTCTATCGAAGGACACATTTTGCCCAATGTACGATGCTTAGAAGGGCCTTTTGGCGAATTTCCTAAATATTATACTGGCTATAGTATGCTACCCATTGTACAAATTGATTGTATTACTCATCGCAAGTCACCAATCTATCAGACCAATAACCCTGCAGGTGCTGAAAATATCGTTTTAGGTGGCGTTCCACGCGAAGCGAGTATTTTGGAACGCATGCGATATAACTTTCCAAATGTCACTGATCTACGTCTAACTCCAGGTGGACAAGGCCGCTACCACTTAGTAATTAAAATGAAAAAAGATCAGTATGGCCAAGCAAAAAATGTTATCGCTTGCGCTTTTGGTATGCACTACGATATCAAATTAGTTATTGTCGTAGATGAGGATATTGATATTGATTCGCCCGATCAAATTGAATGGGCAGTTGCAACTCGTTTCCAAGCTGATCGGGATTTGGTGGTAATTAACCGTGCCTTAGGGTCAAAACTTGACCCTTCAGCTGAAATACGTGGTCTATCCTCTAAAATGGGGTTAGATGCAACCGCCTATCTTGGTGATAAAGATCGTTTTTTTGTATCTAAAACATTAGGAGAAAACATTATTGATATCAGAAAGGTGTTACATCCTGATAGCCATTTATTTAAAGAAACATATAAGAAAACTTAGCATAGAAGTTCACTACCAGAACAAGGATTGTGAAAGAAAACTTACAACCCTATTTGAGCAGAGAACACTTAATTTATCGCAGGATTACCCGTTTTAAACTATTAATTACCTTGACTTTGGAAACCGCAAAATGATGCAAGAAAAGACGAGAAAAAAAAAATTAATTATCGGTATAAGCGGTGCTTCGGGCATCATCTATGGTATTCGCTTGCTTGAGATGCTCAGTAAATTTGCTACCCTAGAAACCCACTTAGTAGTCTCACAGGCAGCGCAACTAACCCGTCATTATGAAACCACATTAACCAAAGAAGCCTTATACGATTTAGCTGATTATCATTACTCGATTTGCGATTTAGGAGCAAACATTGCTAGCGGTTCTTTTCGTACTGACGGTATGATTATCGCGCCTTGTTCGATGAATACTCTGGCCGAAATTGCAAATGGCATTACCCAAAACTTATTAACTCGCGCTGCCGATGTAATTTTAAAAGAACGAAAACGTCTAGTGTTACTCACTCGTGAAAGCCCTCTACACCTCATTCATCTAGAAAACATGTGCAAGGTCACTCAACTTGGCGCGATTATCGCACCTCCTGTTCCTGCTTTTTATAATCATCCAGAAACTATAGACGATATAATTAATCATACCATAGGACGAGCACTAGATTTATTTGATATTCACCATCCAATTGTTAAACGCTGGCAAACGAGTAGCAAGGAAAATCATGATAAAATCAGTGCAGAAACATTTGAATAATATGAGAATACTTGTCCTTAGGACATAGCAACTTGTTAGGGCCCTATCTATGGATGCTAGCGAGATAAACCAGGCGTCGTGGGAATGAGACGAGTTTCTCGCGGGGCTGGGGGAGGGTAACCATACCCTTTATCAGCCAATCGCTTCACTATTCGTAGATAATTTTCACCCCATTCGCCCGGATCAAAATTAGTAACAACCACATTATAAGTTAAGTTAATAACCGATTCGAAGGCTTTGCGTTGGGCAATCATATGCCCGCCAAAAGCAACTTGTACTTCCGTTTCTTCGTCAATTCCACCGGATTTTAATCGTTCGATGAGTAAATGGATCATTTTCTCAATGGTATTAAACAGCTTACACATGGACATTCCACAGGTGTACATGTCCTCACCTTTGGAGGTGGTTAATTTAAATCCATGGTCATGAATATTGTACACAAACTCTTTTTCATTAGAACCAGATATCACTTCAGGTTCAATGATAATGGGTGGAAACACTGGAGGGATAGAAGGGCTGACTACATACAACTCAAAGTTAGCCCAATGCCACCATAATTGATAAACTCGTTCAACTAATGCAACGGGATCGTCATCAATACTAACTTCTAAACGGCCTTCAGGAATTTCGTTTACAACATTTGCCATATCAATACCTACGATCAGCTTTTATACTATCTTAGCGCAAATTAAGTAGGTGAGCACGACCTTAAAGCATTAAGAAACTGTAAAATTGGTTAAATTTATCCCAACTTTGAAATTAGATAGGCATTTATATCAAAATGCTTCTAAGGTTTGGTAATAAACCGGAGGTTGCGTTTTGCATTTAAAGCAGCTGCTTTGACAATCCGATTTTTCCTGACAGCATGCAATTACCCCTTTGCGAAGCCAAAGATCCAGCATGGGCTGCAATGCTTGTAGCTCAATTTGAAACTCCCTAGCAATTTGCTGATTACTTGCCACACGATGGCGGCGCAAGTAATCACGAATTTGTAGCAGCATGCGCTCCTCCCAAATCAAATCTCTTACTGCGCACCGCGCCAATAGCAATACCAGCTGAAAATAGCATCCCCAATATCCAAATGATTGATTGCTGCGGGTGAACAGAAAAAGTCGCGAATTGATAAAATAAAACCGCTGTAGCATAAGCAATAATAAGTGACCAAATGATAGAAAACCACATGAGTTTGCGATTCGCTTCTTGGCGAATAACCGCCATTGTGGAAACACAAGGAATATAGAGTAAAACAAAGAGCAGATAAGCATAAGCCCCTGCCTTTCCATCAAAACGCTTCACCATCATGCCATAAACCGATTGAGAGAGTTCATCACTCGGAGCGCTCGCGATAATTGGATTGATTAATGCCTCGCCTAGTTGTGCTAGGTTTTGTGGGACTGACCATAGAGCAGCTTGTAAAGATCCCCAAAAATCAAAATGAGTCACGGCACTTTGTCCCACGTGCCCAATTTGTGCATAAAGGGAGTTTAGCGAACCGACAACGACCTCTTTGGCCAACATGCCAGTGAGTAGACCAACCGTAGCTGGCCAATTATCCTGATGCAGGCCCATGGGTGCAAAGAGAGGTGTTAACCACTGGCCAAGCAAAGATAGAATAGAGTGGGAGTTGGCTTCAGTTGCACTTACACCACCCTCAATGGTTAATGCATTTAAACCACCAAGAATAACACAGATCGGAATAATCAAACGCCCGGCACGAAAAACAAAATGACGTAACCGCAGAGCAGTTTCTTTAATTAATCGTTTGAATGCTGGTTTGTGGTAAGCGGGCAATTCTAAAATGAGCGGTGAAGCTTGACCGCGTAAACTGGTCTTACGTAAAACAAATCCCGTCAATACCGCCATGAGAATACCAATTAGATAAAGCGAAAAAACAATATTCTGGCCCCCTGTCGGAAAAAAAGCAGACACAAATACCGCATAAATGGCCAATCGAGCACTGCAAGACATAAAAGGGCTCATTAATACAGTCAGTAATCGCTCTCTTTCAGAATCGAGTGTACGCGCGGCCATAATCGCAGGCACATTGCAACCGAAACCCACAATCATGGGCACAAACGATTTTCCGGGTAATCCCATTGCACGCATGGCTTTGTCAACTACAAAAGCAGCTCGCGCCATATACCCTGAGGCTTCAAGTAACGATAAGAAGAAAAACATTGCCGCAATCACTGGAATGAACGTTAAGGTCGTATTAATTCCTTTACCGACGCCATTAGCAATTAATGCAATAAGCCAATCAGGAGTATGAACATAAGCTAATAGTTTAGCACTTCCTTGAACAAAAATAGCATCGGTACTGAGGTCAAAAAAATCCTGAAAAGCACCACCAATATTAATGGCGAACAAAAACATGAGGTACATCATGGCAAAAAAGATGGGGAAGGCCCAAAAGCGATGTAAAACGATCCGATCCAATTTTGCCGTAAAATGCTCACTCGCATCGCTCTGCTTTTGCTGCACACTTCTTACAATTTGATGTATTTTTTGATATCGCGCATCCGCAAGAATAACATCCAGATCAGGATCGGTAGCTTCACTTTCATAATCCTCACCTAAAAGATTAGCGAGTAACGCCTCATCACCCTCTAAGATACGTCGTGCATAATAACTAATATAGTGCGGATCGACATTTTGAATGAGGAGTTGCTGTTCCAAGGATGATAAGGAGGATTTGATTGATTCAGGAAGATTAAAATTAAGCGATTTCGCGCCTGGAGCAGGATTCATTATTTTTTGCCGTAACTCTACAAACCCAACCTGTTTGTGAGCTTGGATCGCAAGGACAGGAGTATTTAACTGGGCTGATAGGCCTTTAATATCAATCCTAATACCACGCTGCTCTGCAATATCCATCATATTCAGCAGAACAATCATGGGCTTCCCTAATTCAAGAAGTTGACTTGTCAAATACAAGTGCCGCTCGATATGACAAGCGTCAATCACATTGATAATGACATCGGCCTCGAGGCTAATAATTGCCTTAGCCGCGATTTGCTCATCAAGGCTTGAAGTACCTCCCGAAGAGGCTAGCGAATAAATGCCAGGAAGATCGGTGACCTGTATTGTTTGCCCCTCTAAAATAAAACTGCCTGTTTTCTTTTCAACAGTGACTCCAGGCCAGTTTCCTATCCGCTGGTTTGAACCAGTAAGTGCATTGAATAAAGTGGTTTTGCCGCAGTTGGGATTACCCACTAATAAAAGCTGCGTCATATCCTCTCCCACTCGATAGAGTTGGCCTCTTCTTTCCGTAACGTCAACGAAGTGCCACGTACTTCTACTTGAACAGGACAACCTAAAGGCGCTACTCTTACCACTGAGAGTTCCACACCGCGTGTAATCCCCAGGGATAATAATCGTCTTCGGTAGAGTAAATCAGTTTGACCAAAATCAATTAATCGTACACGATCACCCTTAACTAGTTCAGTAATTCGCATGATGTCCCATCGCAAGATACAGATAGAGTAAGTTTAACACAAATGATATCGATAATCATTCTCAATTTAGAAAAAATATGGGCATCTTTTGTCACGTAATAAAGCCAATTATGGCATTATTTAATCTCTCTACCTACCGCTTTAAATTGCTCTACGTACCGCGGTTTTTTGCGCTTACGTAGAGTTTTCCTCAGTACTCTCGAAATGACAAAGACTGATCTTAGCGTTTTTCCTTAAATTTAATCGCCTCTTCTGAACCCGCTGTGGTATTCCCTGCGGTATAAGAATGAGCACCAGTTCCTGCAAGCTTTCCTTGATTAACAATCAAGTAAACATCGCGAATCGGCCGTTCATCAAGCCAACACTCCAATATTTCACGCGTGCCTGCTGCATAACGAGCCTGGGCTGACAGTGAAGTGCCTGAAATGTGCGGAGTCATCCCATGGTGTGGCATTGTCCGCCAGGGGTGATCTTTGGGAGCGGGCTGCGGAAACCAAACATCCCCTGCATAACCTGCAAGCTGACCGGTTTCACACGCTTTGGCAACTGCTTCACGATTACAGATTTTGCCACGTGCTGTGTTAATAAGATAGGCACCGCGTTTCATCTTGCTAATCAATTGCTGATCAAATAGATTGTCGGTTTCAGGAGTAAGGGGGCAATGGATCGAGATCACATCACAAACCCGCACCAAAGATTCTACATTGTCATGGAAAATAAGGCCTAATTCCTTTTCAATCGCTTCAGATAACCGATGTTTATCCGTGTAATGTAATTTGACATCAAAGGGTTTTAAGCGCCTTAATACGGCCAAAGCAATTCGGCCCCCTGCAACTGTACCCACTGTCATCCCTTCAAGATCGTAAGAGCGACTCACACAATCAGCAATATTCCATCCTTTATCAACCACCCATTGATACGAAGGGAGATAATTTCTCACTAAAGCTAAAATCATCATGACCACATGTTCAGCAACGCTGATACTATTGGAATAAGTGATCTCGGCAACGGTAATGGTTTTATCCATAGCAGCTTGTAGATCAACATGATCTGAACCAATTCCTGCAGTAATAACTAATTTTAATTTCTTCGCTTTTGCAAGACGCTCAGCCGTTAAATAAGCTGGCCAAAAAGGCTGTGAAATTACCACATCAGCATCAACCAATTCTTTTTCAAATACGGAATTAGGCCCATCTTTGTCTGAAGTAACGACAAAAAAATGGCCTCTCTCCTCAAGAAACTTACGCAATCCCAGCTCGCCCGATACGCTGCCTAACAATGTACCCGGCTCAAAGTCAATGGTCTTAGGCGTAGGAAGGGTTTGGCCATCCGGATAACGTTCTATTTTGGGTAAATCATCGCGTGCATAAGCATTAGGATAGCCATCGACTGGATCATCGTAGAGAACACAGAGTATTTTAGCCATTATATTTTTCCTTAAATAATAATTTCCGCAATAAAAGCAAATTAAGCAGCACAACCTTTTCTTACCGGGCAACTTACTGCACATTTTGTAGGACAATCCCAACCACCGCCCAACGCCTTGATCAGCTGTACACTCGCAAGCTGGCGACGGGTGCGGATATCCACCAGAGCAAGTTCCGCTTGTAACGCGATGTTTTCATACACAATGACATCAAGGTAATTGGTAATCCCTCCCACATAGCGATCTTTTGCCTGTGTTAAGGAGCGACTTGCAGCAGCCGTAGCAGCGATTTGACTTTGCTCCTCCTGATCAAGCCAACGAATGGCTGCCAATCCATCTTCCACTTCTTGAAACGCGGTAAGTACCGTTTGCCGATATTGAGCCACTGTTTCATGGTAACTTGCTTTTGCCGATTTCAATAATCCTTGTAAATAGCCGCCATCATAGAGCAAAACTTCCGCAAGGGGTTGTGAGAATAGCGCGTTTGGAGGGCCAAGAGACCAAAATATACTGGGTTTACTCAATAAATTACCCAGTGAACGACTTTCAAAACCACCCACAGCATTCAACATGATTCTAGGAAAGAAAGCTGCACAAGCCACACCAATTTCAGCATTCGCTGCTTGCACTCGCTGTTCCGCTGCAGCGATATCGGGTCTGCGCTCTAAAAGCGTTGACGGCAACTCTGGATCCACTGAAACTAACTTCATCTTCGTGACTGCTGGAGGCATGGTGAAATTAGCAGGGACTTCTCCCACTAAAACAGCAATCGCATGCTCGAGCTGGGCCCGAGTTAAACGCATGTCGCTCGCTAAAGTCTTAGCATTTTCAAGTTGAGCTTGCGCTTCGTCAACATCGGCAATGGGAGCGGCTCCTCCCGAATAGCGTTTTCGTGTTAAATACAATGCTTTTTCATAAGCTACTACGGTGTCATCGAGAACACGCTGTGCTGCCTCATCACCCCTCAATTTAAAATAATCCATCGCCAATTCAGCATGCATACTCAGTGTGACTGCAGCAAGATCAGAAGCACTTGCTTCTGCGGTATGCTCACTAGCAGCGACGGTGTTGCGCACCCGGCCCCAAACATCCAGTTCATAACTTAAATCCCCCCCTACTAATAGGTCACTGTAGCGCCTATGTTTATTAGGGTTAGCGACATGCTTGGAGGTTTGTTGGGTGTTGGCATTCGCAAATCCAGTTAAACTAGGCACAAAGGCAGAGCGGGCCACTTGAACTGCTGCGCGAGCCTCTTGGAATCGGGCAAAAGCAACCTTTAAATCTTGATTGGCAAAAGTTACTTTATTTTCCAGCTCATTTAAGACCGGATCATCAAAAACTTGCCACCAATGCTCTACTTTATTGAGCGCTGCCAATCCTATTCCCGGTTTCCAGTCTTTGGTTTCCTTATATTGCACAGGCATTGGCATAGGGGGGCGCTGATACTTAGGGGCGAACGAACAACCCAGTAAATTGACGACACAACTGATGAGAATCCATTTTATAATGCTTTTTTTATTCATTTTGCCGTTGGTTCTTTGAGTCCCTCATTATTCTCAGGCGCTAACCTTACTTTCTGGCCATCAAGAAGGGAATCCGGTGGATTTAACACAATACGCTCTCCGGCTTTAAGCCCCGTGTTTACCTCCACCTCATTACCAAAATCCCGGCTGACGGTGATTGAGCGCAGTTTTACGGTATTATTGCCATCAACCACAGCAACTTGCAAATTGTCCGATCGAAAAAGCAGTGCATTGACAGGAATACGAATCAATTGTTGCGACAGTGGCATCTTAAAATGCATTTCGGTATAACCGCCTGGCAATAGTTCCCCGTCGGGATTGTCTGCCCAAAACTGCGCGAGCAGCGTAAGCGAGGCAGGATTTATTGCATCCGCTGTTTTATAAAGCTTTGCAGGGAAGCTTTTTCCAGGGTGCTCAGAGAAATGCAAAGACACCTCCATATCAGGTTTGATATTCGCAACATAAGTTTGTGGAATTTGCACATAAGCACGCAAACGATGGGATTGAACAATGTGGAATAAGGGAAATACGTTTGTTCCACTTCCTGCATTAATCAATGAACCAATATCGATGTTACGTTGGCTGATTACTCCATCAAAAGGCGCGATAACTCGTTCGTAACTGACTAAATCTCGTAAGCGATCTCGATTAGCTTGGGCAGCGATTTTCAACGCAGCGGTCGCTTGTTGGCTACTTACTTTTTCATCGGTTTCTTGTTTGGATACAGAGGCCGTTTTCAGTAAGTTAACCCAGCGTTTCGCAGTGATGGCTGCTATATTTTCATTCGCGATTGCCGTATTTAAATCCGCTTCTGCCTGATGCAATTGGGCATTGACTTCAGGCGCCTCTATCTCAGCAAGCAAATCCCCTTCTTTAACCCGACTACCGATATCAACGTACCATTTTTTTATGTAGCCGTTTGTACGTGCATAGATGGTTGCATCATGCCAAGCTTGGACTGTGGCTGGCAAAATGATTTTTTCAGAAGCAGGACCAGGTTTTGTAACCAGGGTTGCCACCACCAATGTCGCTTGGCGATTGGTATCCACCCGTAATTTTGCATTCGCTTGTATGCGAAAAAAAATAATAAATAAAGCCAATAATAAAGCTAAACCAATGATGATGAGAATATTGCGCAAGAGTCCCGATTTCTTTGGCAAGTGATTTTCATCAGTCATGCTTTTCCCTCCGCTCTTTTTTATGCAGGTAATTATGAATAATGTAAAAAATAGTCGGAACAAAAAACAAAGTCGCTAAGGTGGCAAACGACAAACCGCCTATCACAGCTCGTCCTAAAGGCGCATTTTGCTCGCCCCCTTCGCCCATGCCTAGCGCCATAGGCAACATACCGATAATCATTGCCAAAGCGGTCATTAACACAGGTCGTAAGCGTGTTCTGCCTGCTTCAAGTGCAGAGCTAAGAGGATCATTACCCTCTCTCATGTGTTGCCTAGCAAAACTAATGACTAGAATACTATTTGATGTTGCCACACCCATGCACATGATTGCTCCTGTTAAGGCGGGCACACTTAGCGTGGTGTGAGTGAGAAATAACATCCATACGATACCAGCAAGTGCAGCAGGCAAGGCAGTAATGATAATAAACGGATCAAGCCAGGATTGAAAATTAATCACTATTAGCAAATAAACTAAAACAATGGAAAAAATAAGCCCAATGTATAATCCAGTAAATGCTTGTTCTTTCGTGTCGATTTGCCCTCGAACAACCACAGAAGATCCAAGAGGAACATCTTTCTTTGTCTCATCAATAATTTTATTAATGGCTTTAGCCACTGATCCCAAATCAGTACCTTGCACAGAAGCAAAAATATCAATCACAGGCTGCACGTTATAATGAGAGACAACAACCGGTGCCGCCAAGCGTTCGTTTTTGCTAAGAGCGCCTAAAATCTGGGACGGCGCTCGTGTCACCGGATTTGTGATGGGGATATTTTTCAATGCTTGAAGAGAATCCAAATAATATTGGGGGGCCTGCGTAGCAATCGGATAAGAAACATGATTTTTGGGATTGACCCAAAAATTAGGCGTCGTTTGGAAACTGCCGGAGAGAGTAATTAGCAAGTTGTTGGCAATATCAAACTGATCAAAACCCAACTCACGCGCTCGACTTCGGTTAGCCTCCACTAAAATATTAGGATAATTGAATGCTTGACGGAAATGGGCGTCAACAATACCTGGAATATGTTTCACTTTATCCAATAACATCCTTGCATGCTTGCGGTTTTCTTTTTCCTTCCATCCGATGACTTGAATGTCGATGACCGAAGGTAAACCAAAATTTAGAATTTGATTCACGATATCAGCCGGCAAAAAAGAGAAAACCACGCCTGGAAATTTTTCCTGTAAACGTGGTCTCAGTTCGCGAATATAATCGGCCACGGGTTTATGATTGTCGTTAAGCGAAATTAAAATATCAGCGTCCCCTGCCGCATTGGTGGCTGAATTACTATAAGACAAGTTAATGCCACTGGTTGGCAAGCCTATGTTTGCCACAATACTGCTTAACTCATTTTGGGGAATGACTTCACGAACTAATGCATCAATTTCTCCGGTTAAACGCGCAGCTTCTTCTACACGTGTACCTGTAGGTGATTGCATGTGTAACTTAATTTGCCCTGCATCCACATCAGGAAAAAAATTAGACCCAAGCCAGGGTGCCAAAAGGGCAATGGATATTAAAATGAACGCGAGAAAAGCCAATACAAATAACTTGCTGTTGCCTAAAGCTTTTTTCAACAGATTGTGATAATCCTCACGGAAGCGATCAAACCGTTCTTCAAAGGACGCATGAAAACGTACGAAGAGATTACGATTTTTACCTTGGGTTGCTTCAGGTTCATGACGTTTTAACAAATATTTTGCTAAAGTGGCAACGAGAGTGCGTGACAAAACATATGAAGCAAGCATTGCGAAAATCACTGCTTCTGCCAGGGGGGCGAATAAATACTGGGCTACGCCCCCGAGGTAAAACATCGGCACAAAAACAATACAAATGGAGATAGTGGAAACCAAGGCAGGGATTGCGATTTGTTTCGCTCCATCCATTATTGCGGTATCCACATCTTTGCCTTGCTCTAAATTCCAATTGATATTTTCAATCGCAACTGTAGCATCGTCAACCAAAATACCGACTGCAAGGGCCAATCCGCCAAGAGTCATGATATTAATCGTCTCACCCAGCGCAGATAAGACTGCAAGCGAAGCAAGAATGGATAACGGAATAGACAAGGTAATAATAAAAGTACTGCGCCAACTGCCAAGGAAGATGAGAATCATTAGACCAGTCAAGCAAGCTGCAATCACACCCTCTCTAATTACACCTTTAATAGCCGCAGTGACGAAAATAGATTGATCCCCGAGTACGGATAATTTTAAGGCAGGGGGCATCATGTCACGCAACAAAGGAATGAGTGCTTTGACGCGATTCACAATATCCAAAGTGGATGCCTCACCCGTTTTAATCACTGACATCATGACTGCACGCTGCCCATTTACCGTCACGACATTCGTTTGCGGCGGAAAACCGTCTCGGACATGTGCCACATCACGGACATAGAGCACGCCACCCGGGATAGCTTTAACCGGAAAATTATTCATCTCGTCCACTGATTTTGGGCTAGCGTTCAAAGTCACGTAATATTCGTACAATCCTATTTTTTCGGTCCCTGCGGGCAGAATCAGGTTTTGCGTATTAATCGCATTATTAACCTCTTGCGCAGAAACGCCATAGGTTTGCATTTTTTTAAGATTTAAATCCACTTGCACCTGCCTTAGTTTACCTCCATAGGGGAAAGGCAATGCAGCCCCCTGCACCGTGGCAAGTTGAGTACGAATAAAATTATTTCCTAGATCATTTAAATCTTGCTCAGGTAAGGTGTCACTGGATAACACCAATTGCAAAACAGGGACAGAGGAAGCGTTATAGCTTAAAATTTGTGGTGGCGTGGTGCCTGGGGGCATCTGTTTTAGCAACGTCTGACCAATTGCAGTGACCTCACTAAGCGCGTTAGCAATCTTTACACCAGGATGAAAAAACAGTTTTGTTACGCTAACCCCCAGCAGTGATGAGGACTCAATATGCTCAATATCGTTGACGGTTGTTGTCACTGCCCGTTCGAAAACACTTGTTAATCGATCAGCCATATCTTGGGGGGGCATTCCAGTAAAAGTCCACAAGACACTGACAACTGGGATATTAATATTAGGAAAAATATCAGTTGGAGTTCGTAATATCGCTAATGGCCCAATAATTAACAGCATTAAGGCCATCACGATGAACGTGTACGGTCTAGATAATGCAACCCAAACAAGCCACATAGCAATCCATGCAGTGAAGTAATAGAAACATAGGAACAGTTAAGCTTATCATTATTTGGTAAATTTACAATAATCTTGGCTCTAAGCGAGGACCTCGGATAAATCGTGCTCATGTCGCCAAGGATGACGCTGCAAATAATCGGCTGCTTGCATTTCCTGTAATCGGCTTAAAGTGCGTTTAAACTCCTCTTTTACTTCACCTTCAGCATATAAATTTTCTAAAGGGACAGCTGCTGAAATAATTAATCGTATTCCCCGATCGTAAAGGACATCAACAAGATGAATTAATAAAAGAGCAAACACCGTATCTTTTTCACCCAGCTGGGGAATACCGCTCACAAACACCGTATCAAAACGTTCGGCAATTTCTAAATAATCGAGGTTACTGCGCGGCAAATTGCAAATCACTTTAAAGTCGAACCATATTTCTTGTTGGCCACATTTGATAAAAGGGATATCCCGATTTTGAATTTGCAACACGCCATTCTCTTGCACCATGCGCGCTAATCGGTCAAATTGTGCTACTAAAACAGCATCAGTATTGTCGTTTAACGGGCACAGATAGGTTTCAATTAATGGCTCTCTACCAAGACGATAATCCCGTGGATGACTTAGACTAATTACTTCACATCGCGTTTGGATTAACTTGATAGCGGGTAAAAACCGCTTACGCTGAACTCCGTTAAGGTATAAATCTTCAGGGCGGGTATTCGCAGTCACCACCAAAATAACCCCGTTCGTCAATAAAGCCTGTAAAAATTCGGCCAAAATCATCGCATAAGCCACATCATGAACAAGAAACTCATCAAAACAAAGCAAACGAATACTTTTGGCAATATCTGCTGCAATATGGCGCAAAGGATCTTTTTGCCCTTGCCGCAATCGTAATTGCGCATCAATTTGTTGCATGAAATGATGAAAATGAAAACGGGCTTTCTGTTGTTCACAGGCGTACTGGTAAAATAAATCCATTAGATAGGTTTTTCCTACACCGACAGGGCCGTGTAAATAAATGCCTTTTATCTTTTCTTTTCGCCAAGGAAACCAGGGTTTAGGTTTGGCTAACTCATCTACGAGCCGCTGCATGGAAAATAAGATCTGCCGCTGTGCAGGATCATCAGCAATATCCCCACGAGCGATGGCCGCTTCATAGTGCTCTATTAAGATCATGGTAGGGCAACCTGTGCTGAAATGGATTTAACAAGTTGCTCCTTAAGTTCAATCAACTTGCCATGAAAAAAATGGCTTGTTTCTGCAAAACGATGCACAGCTAAGGGAGGAGAAAATGCGGTTGCGAACTCAAGCACGAGGGATAAAGGCACCACTTCATCCTCATCTCCCTGCAAAATCAACCAGGGGTGAGGGGTAGCCAATTCACGATAGTCGTAGTGGTGTACCGGAGGTGCAATGGTAATTAATAATTTAGACTCAGCACGAGCTGCAGCGCGATACGCCACATAGGAGCCAAATGAAAAACCAGCAAAGATAAATTGTGCTGTAGGTATTTCTTCCTGGCAAAGACGCATTAGGGCCAACATGTCTTCACTTTCTCCTTCCCCTGCATCATATACACCCTCTGATTGACCAACCCCGCGAAAATTAAATCGCAAACTGGGAATCGCTAACTCTTTACAAGCACGCGCCATGGTCGTGACCACTTTATTATTCATCGTGCCACCCTGTAATGAATGAGGATGTCCAAGCAGGGCAATACAGTAGGTCGTTGCATTGGGTGGCATGGTTAATACTGCTTCTAACTGGCCAATTAAACCCGTAAACAAGAAAGAATGCTCTCCTGGCGTGTGTAATTTATCAATAAGGATCATAAAATGCCTCATTTTCAAAAAACAGAAATCATAACTCATCTTGCATTTTCATGCGCGTCCTTTATGATCACAATCAACAATGGCCGGCTTATTTGGTTATTGTAGCGCATCGACTTATTTATAAGCGGTGACCTTTTAAATAATTACTTTTTGGAGGACTTGATCCCATGAGACAGGTACCTATTTTTTTACACCTTCCACTCTTTCATCTGTCATTTTCTAGTTTGAGGAGGACAGCATGAAACTTCATGATTTTAAAAGAAAAAAGCAACTGCAAAGTAAAATCAGTATGTTGACTTGTTATGATTATCCTTCGGCTCGCATTATCGCTGAATCAAATATCGATTGCGTTCTAGTGGGCGATTCAGTCGCTATGGCAGTGCACGGTCATCCAACAACCATTATGGCCACTATCGATATGATGGAGCTTCATACGCAAGCAGTCGCACGCGGATTGACCACTCATTTTTTAATTTCTGACCTCCCTTTCCTAGGTCACCGCGCATCACTGGCTGAAACGATTGCTAATGTAAAACGCCTTCTACAAGCCGGAGCGCAGGCAGTAAAAATCGAAGGCGGTGATCCAGATACTTGCCAAACCATTGCTTACCTTGTTGCTGCGGGTATTCCTATCATTGGACACATTGGTTTAACCCCTCAATCCATCCATCAATTGGGCGGCTACAAAGTGCAGGGGAGAGAGCAAGATCAAGCAGCGCTTTTGCTGCAACAAGCCAGAAATTTGGAGGCTGCAGGGTGTTTTGCATTAGTCATTGAATGCGTACCACAGCAATTGGCAAAAACAATCACCGATTCTTTAGCTATTCCCACCATTGGTATTGGTGCAGGAGTCCACACGGATGGCCAAGTTTTGGTTTGGCATGATCTCTTAGGATTACAAACCGAGTTCAAACTAAAATTTGTAAAGCAGTATTCGCAAGCAAAAGAAATGGTGCTGACGGCGATCAATGCTTATGCACAAGAGGTGCATAAAGCAGAATTCCCAACGGAAGAGCAAGCCTTTTAAGTGAGGAGCCCGGTGCAGGCACAGCCTCTCTGCCGTGAATTAGAGTACCCCTGCACCTGGAACGCAGCTTTTTCAATGAATTGGCTCAATTTTCGAGATCAACCAGGAGTTTTTATGCAAGTTTTTCATGATCTTCACGAATGGATAAGCGTTCGCGAAGATTTATCACCCCATATGTCTATTGGTTTTGTTCCCACCATGGGTAATTTACATGCGGGACATCGTTCATTAGTGACTTTTTCCAAGCAAGAAAATGATTATACTATTGCCAGTATCTTCATCAATCCAACTCAATTTAATCAGCCAGAGGACTTTACCAACTACCCTCGGACTCTAGCTGCCGACCTAGAATTGCTTGAGCAGGCAGGCGTGGATTTTTGTATCTTACCGAGTGAACAAGCCATGTACGCAGACAGCTATCGCTATCAGTTACAAGAGACCCAACTTTGCCAACGAATGGAAGGAAAGCAAAGGCCCGGCCATTTTAATGGCGTTCTGACTGTCGTCATGAAATTACTTAATCTTGCTAGGCCACATCGCGCTTATTTTGGCGAGAAAGATTACCAACAATACCTCCTCATTCGTGACATGGTAGCCGCTTTTTTTATGAACACTGAAATCAAAGCCTGCCCTACTATCCGTGAAGCAAGTGGCCTTGCTTACAGCTCTCGAAACAATCGGCTTTCTACTGCACAACGCGTTGAAGCAGAACAATTTGCTAAGATTTTTCATCAAAAAAAATCCTGCGAACACCTTATCGAAGAACTGAAAAGTCACAATATCACGGTTGAGTATGTCGAAGAATATGAAGGAAGACGCTTCGCTGCAGTGCGAATCGGCGACATTCGGTTAATTGATAACTATGAGTTGTTATAGGTCCTTTTTTTTATTCTTATTTAAAAAATAAATCTGCCTAGCCTCATCCACTATAAATTCAACCGTACCTGCATTGGTGTAACCTGATGTTTTGGCAGCCTTGATGACCATAAAATAGCTCTCGAGTCTGTTCGTCTAATTGAGGAGAAGGCGTCTTCTGTTATAGCAAGGATGCGATTGACATTTCTCACTATGCACTTAGGGTTTGACTATACTAATTAGTAGTATGTAAAAGAACGCTATTTTTAATCTGGAGGCAAATGAATTAATGGACCTAAATTCTCCAAAGAAAGTAGCCTTCTTTTTTCAACATAAAAATGGAAACTCTCTTTTAACTACTAAGATTCTTGCGGACCAAATTCGTTTGTTCTATACGCAAAACTCTTTTGGCATAATCATTCATTTTTTGGCAGCAATTTTTCTCGCCATTTCATTATGGAATGTGACTTCTCATCGTCTTGTTCTGTCCTGGTTATTTTATATGTTTGTTATCTATACCGCTTGGTATATAACCACTTACTATTATCGTCAGAATCAAAATTTAGTGACAAAGTACACTTGGTTCTTACTTCTTGCATTTTTTGCATTTTTTGCGGGCATAGGATGGGGAATTAGCGGTTCCGTGCTGATTCCTGTCAACAACCTTCTGCATCAAACTTTTGTGCTGATTATTCTCTTTGCAATAACGGCGGGTTCGATTCCTTTTTTTTCTCCAATTACACTCATTTATGCCCTTTTTCTTTTTCCAGCCATCCTCCCTTTTATTATTTGGTTATTTATGCAAGGAGAGGTATATATTCTTTTAGGGTTGTGTGGACTTATCTATGTACCCACTATTTTTGCCTGTTGTTACTATGTGAATAAATTTTTAATTAATACACTAGCCCTGCGCTATAAAAACATTAATTTGGACACGCTTAATCAATTGCTCGAGGAGCGCGTTACTAAACGTGCGAATGAATTAGAAAGAGCTCTCGCGATTACCAAGTCAACCCTGGAATCCACAGCAGACGGTATTTTAGTCGTTGATCTCAAAGGCCATGTGGAATATTACAATCAAAAATTTTTGGACATGTGGCAAATACCTCATCTATTTACTACAAATCCCAATTTACAATTATTTATTAATGAAGCCTTAAAACAAATTAGCAATCCTAATGAATTCCTAAAGATATTAGAAGAAAATACCAGTCATCCGTCACATGAGAGTTTTGACGAAATTGTTATTGACGAAAGTCGAGTGTTTGAATGGTATGCCAAACCCCATTGGATGCGCAATTTAATTGTGGGTAGAACCTGGAGTTTTCGGGACATTACGTTAAGAAAACAAATGGAACAACAACTGTCTTTTCAAGCCAACCATGACCTCTTGACAGGATTACCCAATAGAACCTTACTCTACGATCGTATCAATCAGGGTATTGCTTACGCTAAACGATACCAAACCAAATTATTTTTGCTATTCCTTGATATCGATAATTTTAAATTAATCAATGATAATCTTGGCCACAATATAGGGGATATTTTGCTAAAAGAGATCGCCAAACGGTTAACCAAAAATACCCGTGAAAGCGATACTGTAGCTCGCTTTGGTGGCGATGAATTCATCGTTTTATTTATCACGAATAAATACAGCGATGTCATTAAGTTAACCCAAAAAATGCTGGCTACTGTGACAACACCAATGCAACTTTCTCATCAGGAAATCGTAGTGACTGCTAGCATTGGTGTAAGCCTTTATCCCAAAGATGGTACTGACGCCGCTACTTTGCTTAAAAATGCAGACATTGCAATGTATCTTGCTAAAAATCAAGGTCGCAATAATTTCAAATTGTATGATCAGTCCATGAAAAGACACACTGAAAAAAGCTTAGCGGTGCAAATTGAGCTGCGTAATGCCTTAGCCAATAATGAATTTTTCCTTCTTTACCAACCAACAATTGACTTAAAAAATGGACAAATTATTGGTGTCGAGGCGTTGATTCGTTGGAAACATCCTAGAAAAGGGGTCATACATCCTCTGCAATTCATTCCCATCGCTGAGGAATCGAGAATTATTGTGCCTTTAGGCGAATGGGTTTTTCGCAATGCTTGCTTACAAAATAAGATTTGGCAAAACATGGGACTTAAGCCAGTTTATGTGGCAATTAATGTATCAGGAGTCCAATTGACGCGAGAGAACTTTGTTGACCAAATTGAACTTGCCTTAGATGAATCACAACTTGATCCGCAATACGTGGAAGTCGAATTAACAGAAAGCACCATCATGGATGCTAAAAAGCAAAATTTGCACACTCTTAAGCAGATAACCGCCATGGGAATTCATTTAGCGATTGATGATTTTGGTACAGGCTACTCAAGCTTAAATTACTTACGTGCATTCCCAATTTCTAAACTTAAAATTGATCAATCTTTTGTGCAAAACTGCCTCCAGGATACGAGCGATACTTCCCTGGTTGAAGCCATTATTGCAATGGGGCATGGCTTAAAACTTAAGGTTCTTGCGGAGGGAATTGAAACGGTTGAACAGTTACGTTTCCTGAAGCAATGCGATTGCGACGAGGGTCAAGGCTTCTTATATGGACAACCCATGAGTGCAAAAGCTTTTGCCAAACTGCTGAGCAGCAATTTGCAATACGACCATGAAAATTAAAAAGCCTACCCACGGGCAAATGTTTCTTGCGCCAACGTTAAGCGTTTTTCCACTTCGCCTAGTTCAACCTTGAGTTGCAAGACGGCTTCGATATTTCCTTTATTTTGCAGCTGTTGCAGCGTTCTAGCCATGGCTTCTCGCTGCGCTGTTAGGCGATGAATCTCTTGCTCCAAAGACTGTAGCCATTGCTGACGAGTGCTTATGCTGTTAATACCGAAATTTGGTCTTTCTTCCACTTTTGGTTTATTTGCTTGTAATTGACACAGTGTGACGAGGACAGTAATTTTTTGTTGGATTCGCTGGGCCAGATAATACGCACTCAATGGGGTTCTTTTCTCGGCTAAAGCTTGGATATCTTCTTTAATTTCGTTAATACACGTTGCAGCGGTCATTTCTAGGCGTGGCCGGAATAATCCTTTGGGCAGGGAGGTCATAGAAAGAGCAGTACCGAGAGCGCTTATTTTCCATTCCAGCTCGGGTAATCGGGAAGCCAATTCTTGCAATAAAGTCTGATTATCCATCACTTGTGATTTAAGCAGGCTCAGTTTCTAATTGTTGTTGCTGCTGCAAAGCCAGGACTCGAGCTTGATGCCAAGAGCATATAAAAGGAGGTAAGCACATTAAAATAAGCCCCACTATCAGCGTTGTTTCATAACGGCCGATACTACCCACATTAATACCATCAGGAGGCATAAAGCTTACAACTAACGTGGTTAACGCACCTATAACCCCCACACCGCCAACCAGCAGCATCCCCAATAACCCTCCGGGAATACGAAATGCCCTTGGTTGTTCAGGAGCGCTCAAACGTAATTTGATAGCAGCAGCAAACATCAGTAGATACATTAACATGTACAACTGAGCAGCCAAAGCCGTTAATAACCAATAAGAACCGTTGACTGTAGGCATGAACAGAAAAAGAGCCGACAAAATAGTCACAATAACGGCCTGCGAAATGAGCATCACCACAGGTGCACCATGTCGATTAGCCCGTTGAAATAATTCGGGTAGATTGCCATCTTCAGCAGCCACTAATAATCCTTTGGTGGGGGCAATAATCCAATTACTTACGCCTCCGAGCCCTCCCATGACCAACATGACAGCTACGATTGGCATGAACCAGACTAAATGGTATTTGGAGAAAAAAGCATCAAAGGCCTGCATAATCCCGGCAACTAAATTAATTTCTTGTTGTGGCAATACCACTGCAATCGCAAGAGAACCTAAAACAAGCGTGCTTAATATAATGAACACCGAATAGACCAGCGCGCGGGGAAAAGCGTGCTGCGGGTTATCCACATCATTGGCATGTACGGTAGCAATTTCAATTCCACAAAAAGACATCATGATTGCGGTAAGAGAAACCCAGAGTGATTTATCTTGCCAATGCGGACTAATACTTTGCGAGTCAAATTGCACCTGTAAAGGATTACCACCGAGCACCCACGCAGTCCCTAAGCCAATGATTAAAGCCATGGGCAACAATAAACCTGACAAGGCGCAAACATTACTGAACAAGGCTGAAGAGCGCATACCCCTTAAATTGACCAAGGTAGCTCCCCAAAAAGCACTGACAATGACTGCCCAGAGAAACCAAGGGTTAGATGCCAAAGACGGATTAATAAGATATCCCACCGTTCCCGCGACAAAAGATAAAATCGTTGGGTACCAAATGACGTTTTCAATCCACTGCAACCATATGGCTAAAAATCCAGTTTGTTTACCAAAGGCTTCTTTAACCCAAATGTAGATGCCACCTTGTTTTGGCCAACCTGAAGCCAGTTCTGCAGAAACCAATGCGGTGGGAATTAAGAAAAACAAAGCCCCTAAAATGAAGAAGGAAATTAACTGACTACCAAACAAGGCGGTGGCAGGCAAATTGCGAATACTATCCACCGAACCGACAGTAATCATCGTTAGGCTAAAAATGGTCAATGCGTGCTTGTTAGAATTCATTGCATTCCTTCTCTGCTGTTACAAGTACTGCCTGTGTCCCTCTAAGTACAGGGAGTAGGTTGAGCCTTAGCCCAAACATGATCATTAAAATGTTGAGCCAAGGCTCAACTTACCGAAACTTCATTGTAACGGGATAAACTTAAGATAACCTTAATAATCGTGTAAAAAATAGTCAAACCTGCTTTACTCTACTCGAGTCCGATTGGTTTGTAAATCACAAGTTTAGAAAGAGAACACAATGAGGCCATTATCTTAAACAAAATGGAATCACTTATCTCTTTTCTTATTCTATTGTTCCGCATGGATAAGCCGCAGGTATAAGAAAAGGATAAGCGATGATAAAGGAAATTTCCTCATAGTGTTTGCAAGGTGGTGTAATTACATTCTCATTTCTATGGCCTTGTGGAATGCATCTGCCAACTCGCTGCGATTAGAGTCTTCGCCTTCTTTAATATCAAGTGTGCGGGCTTGAAAACGGCCAAAGTAATAATGAGCATCGGGCTCATGTCCCATCTCGGACGAAGTACTTGGAGGCGGGAGCTCTATATAACCCCTGTTTTCTCTGAGGTTATAATGTTTTTTCTCATGATGTTCGCTCATTTTTGCATGAGCCTCTTGATCAGTCTTAAGCTGGTCGATTAATTGCCCATAACTGCCTCTACAGTCTTGGACATCTTCTGCAACTGTTTGCGCAAAGGCAAGCTTTTGCTCAGAAAGCTCATGATTGCGAAATATAAAAGTGATTAATTGTTGCAACCAGCTGGTTCTTGAATGCACATAATCCAGGAACGGCTGATAGAGTTTTTGTTTAACTTCGCGAGAAAGTTCACTTCTGGACTCGAGTGGCTCTTCACCGTACTCTCTTTTTAAATGAGCCACAAGATTCGCTGTAGCCGAATCCAGAGCTTTGTCATGTTCCCAGAGCTCTATTGCCTCGCGAATCGTACCCTCTGTTTGATTTAGTAAGATTTTCTTTAAACTTTCTAAATCAGCAATAGCGGTTTTGGCACTGGGTTTGAACCAATTCAATGGGTTGAACCACTTCCATATTGAATTAAGCTGGCTTAACCGTTGGTTAATCTCATCTACCGCGGTAAAAACCCTGTCTTCTACAATAAATTGCTTCCGAAGCTCTTCGCTAATTGTATTGATAAAAACTAGAGCTTTCCCCTCTTCTGCTGCATCCGCTTGTCTTTTTGCTTCGTCATAGATTCCATAAGCAATAAAAGGATTGTACTGTTCTTTCATTTGATGTTCATGGGCTTTTTTATACGCATCTAAAAAAGGGATATTCGCTTCCACTTTTTGTCCTAACATATAACCATTGACTGCTTTTTGAATAAGGTCAGATAAATCTTTTTTCGATAAATGGGCCATTTTGTTTCCTTGAAATCTAAATTAAAAACAACCAGATTTGGAGGACCTATTTTACCTCAAAAGTAACAAAAAAGGCCAATTATTTATTATTTGTATTTTTTGCAATTATTTTAATCAAATATACATTCATTTTTATTTCCCTTTTAATTGATTTTTATTGACTCATCCCACACTTCGTGAACTCTTTATTAAGACTAATTGACTCTTGTTCCATTTGAAGATAGTTTGTTTTAATGACAACAATTTTTCCCTAAATTTAAGCCATACCACCCAATTAAATGCGGTCAATAACTAGGGGGAAGTTTGGCAACCCATACCCAATGAATGATTTTCTTTTTCCTATTTTTATTTTTCTCGCGGCAGCTTGCATCATCGTACCCATTGCGAGTCGCTTTAAACTAGGCTCCGTTTTAGGCTACCTTGTGGTTGGTATTCTTATTGGACCTTTTGGTTTTAAATGGATTGGCAACGCCGAGCAAATCATGAGTTTCGCTGAGTTTGGTGTCATCATGATGTTATTTCTTATCGGGTTGGAACTTGAGCCCGAAACATTATGGCGATTGCGTAAAGCGATTATTGGCTTAGGTAGTCTACAAGTCATTCTCACCAGCGCAATTCTTACCTGTTTCGGCATTCTCCTAGGATATGATTGGCGAGTGGGCTTGGCAGTCGGCATGGCCTTATCGTTATCTTCAACTGCCCTGGTTTTGCAAATGCTGCAAGAAAAGGATTTGATGCGCACCACCACAGGCGAAACCTCTTTTGCAGTGCTGTTATTTCAAGACATTGCCGTGATTCCAATCCTTATCATTATGCCCTTATTAGTGGCGAATGGCGTGACTCCGATGCATGACAGCGGGTTGCTCGATGCGCTGCCAGGCTGGGTACAGGCTGGTATTATTGCAGGAGTCATTGGCACAGTGATTGTAGTAGGCCACTATCTATCGCATTATTTTTTCTACCTGATTGCGCAAACTAATTTGCGTGAAGTGTTTACGGCGACGTCCTTGGCATTAATCGTCGGCATCACACTCCTTATGCAAGCCATAGGCATTTCTCCGGGGCTGGGTGCGTTTATTGCTGGAGTAGTTCTTGCCAATTCGGAATATAAGCGAACGTTGGAAGTGGATATAGAACCGTTTAAGGGTTTGTTACTTGGATTGTTTTTTATCTCTGTGGGCATGCGAATGGATTTTACAATTTTTGCCCAAAACCCGCGTTATTTATTAGCTATTGTTTCTCTCTTTATTATCGTCAAAGCCATTGTCCTTTTAGTGCTGGGCCGCTTCTTTGGACTGACTCGCCTACAAACCATTGGGATTGCCCTTTCTTTATCTCAGGGCAGTGAGTTCGCTTTTGTTTTATTCCAATTTGCCCATACGTCCAGAGTCATCACTGAAACGATGGCTAATTTTTTCATTCTTGCAGTTGCCTTGTCGATGGTCGCTACTCCGCTCCTCATGTTAATTTATACTCGTTTCGTCATTCCCCGTTTTATGAGCAGTTTGCCTCCGCGATACGATGCCATCGATGAACAAAATTCAGTGATTCTTGCTGGTTATGGCCGTTTTGGTCAGATTATTGGGCGCTTCCTTACTGCCCAAGGGATTAAACTAACCATTTTGGAAAATGACCCTGAGCAAATCGAATTATTACGCAAGTTTGGCTTTAAAGGCTATTTTGGTGATGCGTCACGTTTGGATTTACTCAAAAATGCCGGTGCGGATAAAGCCAAACTTCTTATTGTTGCTGTAGATGATGCTGATACCAATTTAGAGATAGCCAAACTTGCCAAACAAGAATTTCCTCATTTGACTGTCTATTCCCGAGCTCGCAATAGGCGGCATGCCTATGAATTACATAAAGCAGGAGTCGATTATTTTAAGCGCGAAACGTTTGATTCATCGTTAGCAATGGCGCAAGAAGTGATGAAATTTTTAGGGCACAATCCCGAAACCATGCGCAGGAAAGCATACACCTTCAAACAGCATGATGAATTGGCCTTAGTTAAGTCTTTCGAATTCTTTGAAAAAGAACATGAACTGATTAGTTTTTCCCAACAATCAGCAGGTGAGCTTGAACGGATATTACAAGAAGATCGCGCTTCTTCGATTAAAAAGAGGAAGCGATAAGTAAGTTAGCTCGTTTGGCTATTGCTCATTACCTCTTTCGGATGTACTAAGGCTTATCCGCGAGCCGGTGAAGATTGGCCCCTGGATCCCGCGACTTGTCGCGGGATGTAGTGAGCAGTAGGTCTAACCCTGATGTTTTTGATTATATCGCTCAATGCTTGACAGGATTTCCTCGTGAGCCGCTTCTGGCCCTTCCCACCCGTTTAATTTTACCCACTTTCCTTCTTCCAAATCTTTATAATGCTGAAAGAAATGTTCGATGGTTAACAACAAATGACGCGGTACATCCTGGTAAGTTTTAATTGCGTCATACATTTTACTTAATTTACTCGTGGGAACAGCCAATAATTTGGCATCCACACCCGCTTCATCTGTCATCTTGAGCATGCCCACGGGGCGGCAGGGAATAACTCCTCCACTGATCACAGGTACTGGGGTAATCACTAACACATCAACCGGATCTCCATCTTCCGATAATGTATGAGGAACATAGCCATAGTTTGCAGGATAAAACATCGCTGTTGACATGAAACGATCGACAAACAATGCGCCAGTTTCTTTATCAACCTCATATTTTACTGGCTCCCCGTGCATAGGGATTTCAATGATGACATTAATTTCATTAGGAACATTCCGACCGCTTTTAATCTCCATTAAGCCCATTGTTATTCTCTCAGATTAATAAAATTTGCTATTATGCGCAAAATGCGAATAAAACGCAAAATCCAATTTATTTTTTACGTTGCCCGCTGTGAATTGTAAATAAAGTCTGTTGTCAACTCTTTTGTCAGGGTATAATCGCCAGTTTAGCTAAAAACCATCAGGACGATCATGAGCTGTTTATTTTGCAAAATTGTTTCAAAGGAAATTCCAGCAACTGTGGTATTTGAGGATCCCGAAATCATCGTTATTCGCGATATTAGACCGCAAGCCCCAACTCATTTGTTGGTATTCCCTAAGCAACATATTGCTACAATTAACGATACGGACAGTAAGGATGAGCAACTTTTAGGACGCATGATCCTCACTGGCAAAAAAATGGCCAAAGCTGAGAAGATAAATGAGGATGGGTATCGTCTGGTTTTTAACGTTAACTCCGGTGGCGGGCAGGAAGTTTACCACATTCATTTACATGTATTAGGTGGACGTCAAATGACATGGCCCCCTGGTTAGGACAAGAGACATGCAAGAACTATATAAACAAATTCTAGAATCCATTGGTGAAGATATTGAACGAGAGGGCCTACGCAGCACTCCTGAACGCGCAGCAAATGCGTTACGCTATCTTACAAAAGGCTATCATGAAAACCTTGATGAAATAATAAATGACGCTTTATTTGACTCTGACATGAGTGAAATGGTGATCGTGAAAGAAATTGAAATGTATTCCATGTGCGAACATCATCTGCTTCCTTTTTTGGGCAAATGCCATGTGGGTTATATTCCTAATGGCAAGGTATTAGGTTTATCAAAAATAGCACGAATTGTTGACTATTTTGCACGCCGTTTGCAAATTCAGGAGAGACTAACTCTTGAAATTGCTGATTGCATTTCGTCCATCACCAATGCCCGTGGTGTAGCAGTTGTCATCGAAGCAAAGCATCTTTGTATGATGATGCGGGGGGTTGAAAAGCAAGATTCCGTGATGACAACCTCTGTTATGCTTGGTGAAATGCGAGACAATGCTTCCAGTCGGTCTGAGTTTTTGCGCTTAATTTCTAAAAATTAATTTCATTCTTCTTATGCCCTCAGTCTTAAGCTAAAGTAGGTTGGGCCAAAGTTCAATCTACTTTGTGGGGTGCAAACTTAATGACGTGAAGAAAAGTGAAGCAAGCGTCTACGTCTTCATTTCCGTAAAATTAATTTTCGCTTACTTTGAACAAATTATGCCATTATTTCCTATACTGATAATAAATTAACCCGTTCAGACTCAGATCTTTTCTTTACAAGGAGGTTGCAAATGCAAAAATTAAGCATTGCTGCACTGTCACTTGCTTTGATTGGATGTACAACGACAGGTACAGGAAACAAATACCCATCCGGTCCGACTGTTTCACCGGTTCTATTCGATAAACCCTACGGAACTTCTGCTCCATTAGATAATCCAAAAGTGGTTTATACTGATCAAAATGAAAAGCCTTTGAACATGAAAGACATCAATGCCATCAATGCCGCAATTGCTGCCGAACGTGGTAAAGATTTAGCTCCCCAAGAAGAAGTCATGCAACAACTCATGACGGATGAGATTTAATGTTTTCTTTGTGGGATTGAAGCTAAATCTGCCTTCGCCCTCATTCTCTGCACGTAAGAATACAGTGACATAACGAGTTGAGATAATTTATATCCATCCCCAAAAAACAGGGACGATACACCAAGGATATTTTCTGAATTAAGGGAAGTTCTGGATAAGGTTTACTGGGGGCTAGTTCCCAAATCGCTCTAGATGACGCCTAGCCCAGCGAGAGATAATGGTAAGATTTTTTTCCTTCTCTTCATTGGCAATCCAATGCCACTAAGCCACTCAGAGTATAGAATCAAAAACAGCTTCTTGGTGACTTGAGGTACCGTGGGCAAACCACAGTACCTCGCCATTTTTAAGTAGAAGGTTATTCCTTATTCCTCTTCCGAAGTAGGTTGCGTTTGCACATCCTCTGAATCGGAACGCGTAGACGTTGAACCCTCTGCCTCCTCTTTCGCAGCAGGCGTTTCTACCGCAGGTGCTTGAGGCTTATCTTTCCATTCCAGTTTTACTCGGCCTTGCTTATCGATACCAGCAACATAAACTTCAATCTCTTGGCCTTCATGCAGCACAGACTCAACTTTTTGCGCTCGATCAGAGCAAATTTGCGAGATGTGCAAAAGACCATCTTTACCGGGTAGTAGATTTATAAAGGCGCCAAAATCAACAATTTTGCTTACTTTACCTTTGTAGGTCTGCCCAACTTCGATCTCTGCAATTAATGCTTTAATTTGTCGCTGTGCTTCTTCCAGAGCCTCAGCATCAGGAGAAAACAATTGCACAACACCACTATCGTCGATGTCAATAGCAACACCCGTGCTTTCAATTAAGCCTTTGATGGTAGAGCCACCTTTGCCAATAATCGTACGAATTTTGTCTTCAGCGACTTTCATGGTAGCAATTCGTGGGGCATGCTGGGACAATTCTTCACGATGTTCGGAAAGTGCACTATTCATTACGCCCAGAATATGGATTCGACCTGCGAGAGCCTGCTCCAGGGCCTGCTCCATGATCTCCTTGGTAATCCCTTTGATTTTGATATCCATTTGCAAAGCGGTAACGCCCTTTTCGGTGCCCGCAACTTTAAAATCCATATCCCCTAAATGATCTTCATCACCAAGAATATCAGTTAATACGGCGAAGCGATCATTTTCCTTAATTAAACCCATCGCCACGCCCGCAACGGGTGCTTTTAAAGGAACACCTGCATCCATTAACGCCAGGCTTGTGCCGCAAACGGTCGCCATTGAACTTGAACCGTTAGATTCGGTAATTTCCGATACTACGCGAAGAACATAAGGAAACTCGCTTGCTGAAGGCAAAACAGCCATTAGGCTACGTTTCGCCAAGCGACCATGACCTATCTCTCGCCGCTTTGGACTTCCTACCATACCAATTTCTCCCACAGAGTAGGGAGGGAAGTTATAATGCAACATAAATCTATCTTTAGATTCCCCAATTAAGCCGTCTAAAATTTGTGCATCGCGCTCATTGCCTAAGGTTGCTGCAACGATAGCCTGCGTTTCACCACGCGTGAATAATACCGAGCCATGAGCCCTTTCCAAAAATTTTGTCCGGATAGCAATGGGACGTACTGTTTTTTGATCACGTCCATCAATACGTGGCTCTCCATCAAGAATACGATTGCGAACGATTGCTTTTTCCAATGAGCCTAGCACATCAGCAATTTGCTCTTCCTTAAGTTCTTCACGCTCATTCATTAATGCATCAATCGTTTGCTGTCTAATTTCAGCGAGTCGTTGATAGCGTTGAGGTTTATCTTTTATCAGGTAAGCTTGCGTAACCTGATCTGTGGCCAACTCTGCAACACGAGTCGCTAATGCTGTATCAGCTGGCGGTGGCGTCCAATCCCAGGAAGCTTTGCCAGCCTCCGCTGCCAGTTCTTTTATAGCCTTAATTACGCCTTTCATCATTTCATGGCCATATAAGACAGCGCCGAGCATGATTTCTTCACTTAACTCCCGAGCTTCTGATTCAACCATAAGAATTGCATCTTCAGTACCTGCAACCACTAGATCAAGCTCAGAACCAGCCATTGATTTAAAGCTGGGGTTTAACAAATAAATGCCGTCTTTGTAACCAACACGCACAGCTCCAATCGGTCCGTGGAAAGGCACGCCTGAAATCGCTAATGCCGCAGAAGCCCCAATCATAGCGACAATATCAGACTGCACTTCTGGATTTAATGACATGACTGTCGCAATGATTTGTACTTCATTATGAAAACCATCTGGAAATAATGGTCGTAAAGGTCTGTCCATTAGGCGAGAGATTAACGTCTCTTGTTCACTTGGACGCCCTTCTCGCTTGTTGAATCCGCCAGGGATTTTACCTGCCGCATAGGACTTCTCTTGATAATTAACAGTCAGCGGGAAAAAATCATTGCCCTCACCACCCTCTTTTTTGGCAACAACCGTCACCAAAACTTGTGTTCCAGCCATGCTTGCAAAAACAGCACCATCTGCTTGTCTTGCAATTTCACCTGTTTCGAGCACAAGAGTATGTTCGCCGAATCGTATTTCTTTAGTGATTTTAGCCACGTAAGTCACCTCTTTAAAATGGATTCTAAATTGCGGTGCAATCTACTATTGAGAGCTGAAGATGAATCTTAAAGTTTTTTTGATAATTTAATGCATAAGACAATTATCAAAAAAACTCTAATCTTACAGCTTCTGCATCCTCGTGTTGATAAACCGCAGTATTTAGAATAGTAATAAACAAAAAAAGGCGCAGAGTGCTGCGCCTTTCACCAAATTAGAAAATTGAGCCAGTCAATCTTACTGTACCTATTCGAGTATCAATAAGAATCTCGCAAACCCAGATTTTGGATCAGAGTTTGATAACGCTCTTGATCATTCTTTTTCAAATACTTGAGTAGCTTGCGGCGCTTGTTTACCAGTTTTTGCAAGCCTCGTCGCGAATGAAAATCTTTTTTATTGTCTTTAAAATGTTCAGTTAAATACTTGATGCGGCCTGTCATTAATGAGACTTGTACTTCGGGTGAACCTGTATCATTCTCAGCTCGCTTGTATTCATTAATGATTTCTGCTTTTTGTACGCTAGTTAGCGACATATTCACTCCTGGAGATAAGCTATGTGTGTCTTTTAAAGGGGAGCATTCTACCAAGGCAAATGGATAGACACAAGTGTTAGTTGATAATTTGTGCAATATTTTATGGTTATTCGTGCCCTCCTAAAAGCCGGGTCACCTACCGACTCTTGGCCATGTCCTGGTTCAGAAAAGCCTTCGCTACGTGCGCACGGCAAAACAAATCAAAATGCAAGTAACCGTTTCACACTTAAATTACCTGCGCTTATCTCTCCTAAACCAATAAAGCAGTCATTATGATAAAGGCGAATACAGCCCTTTAATTCCTCTTGGTTTGCTCGATTTAACCTCTTTCCTTGACGCAAAGTGGATACTTCCTCGACACTCAAATTTAAACGAGGTAAATAATTGACCGCTCGCTCCATTGGCAATAAACAATCAATGAGTTCATCTGCGTTCTTTTGTTGCAACTCGTCTAATGTATACATTATTTCCGTGTCAAAACCGGCCGTGCTTAAGCGATGTAGCTTTGTCACATGAGCACCAACGCCAAGGAGGTCGCCGATATCTTCAACTAAGTTACGGATATAAGTACCCTTTGAACACGAAACCTTAATGTCAAACTGTTTTCCATTAAAAGCCATTAACTCTAATGCATGAATAGTGATTTCTCTCGCTGGACGCTCAAGGGTGATTCCTTCTCTTGCATATTTATATAGGGGAGTCCCTTTATGCTTTAAAGCGGAAAACATCGAAGGGGTTTGTTTAATTGTTCCGGTAAATTGCTTTAATGCGGCGAGCATATCAGACTCGGTTAATGCAAAAGCGGATATTGTTTTAATCACTTCACCTAAGGCATCCCCAGTGTTGGTTTTCACACCGAGTAAACCCGTTGCTTCATAGCACTTATCTGCGTCGAGGAGGTATTGGCAAAATTTGGTTGCCTCACCAAAACAAATGGGCAACATACCTGTCGCGAGCGGATCTAAACTGCCAGTGTGTCCTGCTTTTTTTGCTCTAAATAGGCGTCTCACTTGCTGCAGAAGCGTATTAGATGACAATCCTTGAGGTTTATTTACCAATATAATGCCATTAATTGTTTGGTTACACTCAACTTTGATCATCTTCGTTGTCTGGGGGGTTTAAATCATCAATTAATCGGCTTAGACGTCTACCATACTCTATCGATTCATCATAAACAAAGTGAAGCTGCGGTACCGTACGTAGTTTCACGCTTCGCGCTAAAGCCGTGCGCAAATAACTTGCTGCTGAGTTGAGTATGGACGCAGTTTTCTCTTTATCTGCATTTAATACAGTAAAATAGACTTTTGCATGTCCTAAATCCGCAGTTACCTTTACTGATGAAATCGTCACAAAAGCAGGTAATCGCGGATCTTTGATTTCTTGCTGAATGAGTTGCGATAGCTTGCGTTGCATCATTTCTGCGACGCGATCGATTCGCTTAAAATCGTTGGTCATAAATCCCGCTTAATTTCAATAGTCTCAAACACTTCAATTAAATCGCCTGCCTTAACATCATTATAGTTCTTCACGCCAATACCGCATTCAAAACCTTGACGGACCTCAATGACATCATCTTTAAAACGTCGCAATGATTCAAGCGTTCCTTCATAAATAACAACATTATTTCTAAGCACACGAATTGGGTTATTTCGCTTCACTGTTCCTTCAACAACCATGCACCCGGCTATTGCGCCCAATTTGGGTGAACGGAAAACATCACGAACTTCAGCAATACCTACAATCTCTTCTTTAAATTGTGGTGCAAGCATGCCAGTAAGAGCGCCTTTAACTTGATCCACAATGTCATAAATGACGCTGTAATAATGTAAAGATACGCCTTCTTGTTCCGCCAAGCGCTTAGCGCCACTGTCGGCACGAACGTTAAAGCCAATTAACAATGCGCTGGAAGCAATAGCTAAGTGGACGTCTGACTCCGTAATTCCGCCAACCCCACTTGCAATAATTTCGACCTTTACCTCATCCGTAGATAGCTTAACTAATGCATCGGCAATAGCCTCAACAGAACCTTGTACATCAGCTTTCAAGATGACGTTGAGTACTTTCGCTTCTGCAGTGGCCATGGTCTCAAAAATACCTTCTAAAGTTGTTTTTTGACGTCTAGCCAGTTTCACATCGCGGTATTTCCCCTGTCTAAATAAAGCCACTTCACGTGCGCGTTTTTCATCAGGTACGACAACCGCCTCATCGCCTGCATGCGGGATGGCAGAGAGGCCCAGCACCTCAACTGGAATAGAGGGGCCCGCAACATCGACATGCATACCGCTATCACTGACTAATGCACGAACACGTCCATATTGCAATCCAGCGAGTAAAATGTCGCCTTTGTAAAGGGTACCGCTTTGGACCAGGATCGTCGCTACCGGTCCGCGACCTTTATCAAGACGCGATTCAATGACCACTCCTTTGGCAGCACCATCCGTATTAGCCTTTAATTCCAATACCTCAGCCTGCAGCAACACCGCATCAAGCAACTCATCAATGCCTGTTCCTGATTTTGCTGAAATTTGGACAAACATTGTGTCACCACCCCATGCTTCTGGAATGACTTCGTAACCAGACAATTCATTCATAACGCGGTCAGGATCCGCATCCGGCTTATCCATTTTGTTAATAGCGACAATAATGGGTACGTTAGCCGCTTTCGCATGTTGAACTGCCTCGATCGTTTGTGGCTTAACACCATCATCAGCTGCCACAATCAAAATAACAATATCCGTTACTTGAGCACCCCGTGCGCGCATTGCAGTGAAAGCAGCGTGACCCGGAGTGTCCAGGAAGGTAATTTTTCCTTTCGGTGTAACAACGTGATACGCGCCGATATGCTGCGTAATTCCACCTGCCTCACCTGCTGCAACCTTAGTTGTTCTAATGTAGTCAAGCAAAGAGGTTTTACCGTGGTCGACATGTCCCATAATGGTCACCACGGGGGCACGTGATTCCACATGACTGCCTTTACTTAAAGCGTCGCCTAAGTTTTCTTCAATTGCATCTTCTTTTATTGGCCGTGGTCTATGCCCCATTTCTTCAACCACGATGATTGCCGTATCTTGATCGATGACCTGGTTGATGGTCGCCATCGCACCAAGTCCCATCATCACTTTAATGACCTCAGCAGCTTTAACTGACATACGCTTAGCTAATTCAGCAACAGTGACTGTTTCTGGTATGAGTACATCTCTAACCACAGGCGCTGTTGGCATCGCAAAACCATGGGTCAGTGCCTCTTCCGCTTCGCGGTATTTTTCCGATTTCTCATTGACTTTGCGCTTTTTAGCCTTGCTGCGCTTATGACGAATTTGCAAACCTTGTTCATCTTCATCCCGCTCGGGCATTTGATACTTGGTTTTCTTCTTTCCTTTTCGATAGTCCATCTCTGAATCAACATCAGTCTTTTCCAAATGTTTCTTCCGTGGGCTTTTTTCTATCTTTTCTACAGGTGCATGAACAACTGGCTCTTCTATCCCAGCAAGTTCAAGATCCATGAGCTCGGGAATGACTTCTGGTTCTTGACTCTCGGTGGAGCTCGTTTCAACGTGTTCTTCAGCGGGTTGTGCGGATGAATCAACCGCATTTTCTTCTGTCTGAAGTTCCGATTCTGCAGGAGCATTTGTTTCTTGAGCTGCATCTTGAGTCGTTTCAGCTTCAACACTGGCAGCAGCAGATTCGACGGGCAATACCTGCTCTTCTTCTTGTTCTCCTTCATGCTCCGATTGTTGATCAATGAGAGCACTGCGCTTAACGTAGGTTCGTTTTTTACGAACTTCAATATTAACTGTTTTCCCACTGTGTACGTCGTGGCCAATTTTAACCTGTGTCAAGCTCTTACGCTTAAGAGTAATACGCTCTGGAGTTGTGCGTGATTCGCGATTAGAGCCACTCTTTAAATGAGTTAGCAGGATTCGCTTCTGCTCTTCATTGACCGTTTGATTATCACTGGTAAACGATAATCCTGCTTCTTGTAACTGGGTCAATAGGCGCTCAACAGGGATACCAACGACCTGCGCCAATTGTTTAACCGTCACATCCGCCATAAATTTAACCCCCTTTCAGCAATTCGAAATATTGAATTGCTCAATTCAAATAAATCATACGCTGACTTCAGCGCAAGAAAAGTAAAGCCGCTTGGTGCCTCAATGATCTTAATTAACTTTTCTACTCAAACCAAGGTGCACGAGCTTTCATGATTAATTCGCCGGCTTTCTTTTCTGTCATACCACGGATATCAAGTAACTCATCGACCGAATGTTCAGCCAACTCTTCCATCGTCGTAATTCCTTTAGCTGCCAAACTAGTGGCTAATTCCTCGGTCATTCCTTCCATGGTAAGAAGTGAATCCGAAGGACTAGCTAACCCCTGGCCAGATGTTAGTGCTTGAGTTAACAGAGTATCATTTGCTCGATTCCTTAACTCTTCAACAATTTCTTCGTCAAACTCTTCGATCGCCATCAGTTCTTCTTTAGGAACATAGGCAATTTCCTCTAAAGAAGAGAACCCATGGGAAACAAGAAGATTGGCAATTTCTTCATCAATTTCTAGAGCTGAGGTGAATAACTTAACAATTTTATTAGACTCTTCTTGGGTTTTGCTGTTGAATTCTTCAACAGTCATGACGTTTAGCGTCCACCCTGTAAGCTGGCTTGCTAATCTTACATTTTGCCCATTTCGGCCAATAGCCTGAGATAATTGGTCCTTTTGTACCGCCAAATCCATCGTATGGCTATCTTCATCAACAACAATGGATGAAATTTCAGCCGGCGCCATCGCATTAATCACGAGCTGGGCAGGATTATCGTCCCATAAAATTATATCAACGCGCTCACCACCTAACTCACTAGAAACTGCCTGTACTCGAGCGCCGCGCATTCCCACACAAGCCCCAACTGGATCGATACGCCCATCGTTTGTTTTAACCGCAATTTTAGCACGATTGCCAGGTTCACGTGCAGCCGCTTTCACATCAATCACGTTTTCCCCGATTTCTGGCACTTCTATACGAAATAGCTCAATAAGCATTTCATTACGAATACGGCTGACAAACAGTTGAGGCCCGCGCGCTTGTGGCGTAATTTCGTACAAATAAGCACGAACTCTATCGTTCGGTCTAAACATCTCGTTGGGCAACATCTCATTACGCGGCATAAACGCTTCTGCCTTCCCACCTAGATCAATGATAATATTATCACGAGTTACTTTTTTAACCGTACCATAGACAAGCTGGCCTAGTTTATTCCTGAATTGATCAACAATTTGTTGTCTTTCCGCTTCACGAACCTTCTGCATAATGACTTGGCGAGCTGTTTGCGCTGCAATTCTGCCAAATTCGATAGAGGGCATTGGTTCTTCAATTCGCCCACCAATCTCTATTGTTGGAACACGCTCTCTCGCTTGTTCCAAAGTCAGTTCCCTTTCTGGGTACTTCAGTTCTTCTTCGGCTACTACATCCCAATACCTAAAGGTTTCATACTCCCCGGTCCGTGGATTAAGCTTAACTCTAACACCAATATCTTTATCAGTGAGCTTGCGAGTAGCAGATTCAAGGGCCGATTGGATTGCTTGCAAAACAACTTCCTTAGACACACCTTTTTCGTTTGATAATGCCTCAGCAACTAATAACAATTCTTTGCTCATTATTCGTCTCTCACTCACTTATCAAGTTTGCTTTTACTATGTGGGGGAAGGGTATTTCCAGCGGCTCTTCCCCCACTTTTAGCATCAATACATCTTCATCTACATTTACAATGGTGCCCGTTAATTTACGACTGCCATTGACTGGCTTGAATAGTTTAACCTGAATGTTCTGTCCCAAATATCGCCTATATTGGTCTTTATAAAATAAAGGGCGAGGTATACCAGGAGAAGAAACCTCTAAACTGTAATTCCCTGAAATGGGATCTTCTACATCCAAGAAGGCACTTATTTGTTTACTTACTCGTTCGCAATCGTCAATGGTAATTCCGTCTTCCTTATCAATGTATATACGCAGCAGCGAATGCTTTTTTTGTGGTACGTATTCGCATCCCCATAGCTCGTATCCAAGATCAGCGATCAACGGCCTTAGCATCACTTCAATTTCATTTCGTATCATAAGCTGCTCACTGCCCGTGTTTTCTAACCACACATCCTAGAAGGCTATTTCATTATTTTATTAAGAAACGATTCTTCTGCCCAATGCGGCTCCTAAGGCCTAGGTTAGATTCAGGCACCATTTCGAAATGATTATCTTAACGAGTCATCTGATGAACCTAGAAGCTTTTACAAGGCAAAATTTACAAATTTTCTTTTTTGAACTTCACCTCGACATCCGCGGACTCCACCAGCGCTCGGAAACCCTCCGCTCGAATACCCGAAAACCGCAGAAAATCAGTATGCAAAAAAGAACTTGTTTATCTCTTGCTTTTGCCTTGGGCAAAGCTTGGTAGTACCCAAACTACCGAATTAAACATAATAAAAAACCCCAATAATGGGGTTTTCAAAAAACTTGGTAGCGGGGGCAGGATTTGAACCTACGACCTTCGGGTTATGAGCCCGACGAGCTACCAGGCTGCTCCACCCCGCATCAGTTGAAGGCAAGTATACTCACCCTTCTTTAATTTATCAAGTTTTTTGTGGGGCATTAGGTTTTTTATCAAACTGTGAACCTTTGCGGCCTATCCTGCGAACTGTATTGAGCAGAAATTATCTCTGTGTCCATGCAAATCCTGGAGCACGAGTAAACTCAGAGGTTGTGAAGAATAGCCGTCGCCTCTTGTAACTATTAAGCAGAACTAAATTGGTAGCCGCATTTTCCTCAATATTACCGCATAAATCTTATTCTGGACGAAAAACCCATCAACCAGAAAAGGCATTCATACAAGCAGTAATTAATCCGGAGGGGAATATACCAAGGTAGAGTAAGGCAAGACAATTTATGGAAAAAACCATATTCATCGGCCTAGAGAGCTTAACAGGCGTATTATCCACAGCGTCATCAAAATACATAACCTTGACGATCCGCAAATAATAGTATGCTCCAATCACTGCGAAGCAAAGACCAAGCACGGCAACCCAAGTCAGACCAACATCAACTAACGCTTTTAAGACAAGCAACTTAACAAAGAAACCTACTGTTGGAGGAATACCTGCCATCGAAAACATGACAATTAACATCATGAAAGCAAGCCATGGATTTCGTTTGTTCAAGCCTTTCAAATCATCCACATTCTCAATCTCTAATCCTTTGTTAGACATCAATATGATTAAACCAAAAGCAGCAGCAGTCATCAGGGAATAGATCAAAATATAATATAAGGCTGATGCATAACCTTCAGCACTGGCGGATAAAATTCCAAATAAAGCAAAACCCATGTGAGAAATTGCTGAATACGCTAAAAGTCGCTTTATATTATTTTGTACAACCGCAAACAAGTTACCCAATCCTGTCGATAATAAGGCCATAACAAGTAGTAATTGCTGCCACTGTGCCGCTAATCCTGGCAATCCTAATCCCAAAATTAATAATCGCATGGCCATACCAACAGCAGCAATTTTGGGAGCAGCACTAACAAATAGGGTCACTGAAGTTGGAGCGCCTTGATAAACATCGGGTGCCCACATATGGAAAGGAACGGAAGCTAATTTAAAGCCAACGCCTGCGATAATAAATACAAGGGCGAATGATAATAGTGGGCTTTGTTGTTGTGCCCAATTGCTAGCAATCACGTTAGCAATATCCGTAAGCTCCAATTTACCTGTCGCCCCATAAATTAAAGACATTCCATACAACAACATGCCTGAAGCGATTGCTCCCATAACAAAATATTTTAGAGCGGCCTCCGATGCATCACTGTTAGTACGACGAATAGCGGTCATTGCGTAAAGAGGAAGTGACAACAGTTCTAAACCTAAATAGATTGTTAACAAAGAATGAGCTGAAACCAAAATCATCATACCCAACGTAGAAAACAAGCCCAGTACATAATAATCACCAGACGGCATTTGTCGCTCGGTAATGTAATATTTTGAATAGAAAAAGCTCAGAAAAACTGAAATGTAGATAAAGATTTTCATCAGGTGAGCAAGATCATCACTTATAAATTGACCACCTAAGGTTATACTTTTATAGCTCCCTATAAACAATACGCTGACAAAGGCTGCTAGAGCTAACCCAATCGACGCGCATATCAAAGTCAGCGATGGGAACCGATTGCGAAAGAACAGATCGGCCAATAAGGCAATGCAAGCCGTAACCAATATAATCATCTCGGGTAAAGCAATGTGCACATTTTCAAGTAATGCTGTCATCATGTTTGTTTAACCTTATGTGGCAAACAATCTACTAAAGTGAAAACCTGCATTAGTAGACTGCAGTTAATTTTACAATTTTGATTTGTCAGCCTGCGCTAGAGTATGGCTTACTGTTTGATGCACATAGTCCAGCATAGGTTTGGGATAAACACCTAATGCTACAATCATTAAAGCCAATAATGCGAAGGCGCTTATTTCATACCCCGATAGATCCTTTAATTTTGCCACTTTTTCATTGGCAACTGGGCCAAAAATGACTCGTTTATACATCCAGAGTGTGTAAGCAGCACCCGTGATTAATGTCGTTGCAGCCCAAAAGCCAATCCAAAAATTGGCTTTGATGCTACCCAAAATCACCATGAATTCACCAACAAATCCAGAAGTGCCCGGCAACCCTGCATTGGCCATTGCAAAAAGCATGAAAAAAGTCGCAAAAATTGGCATCGTGTTAACAAGACCACCAAAGTCTTTAATTTGACGCGTGTGCATTCGATCGTAAATATAGCCGACACCAGCAAAGAGTCCGCTGGAGACAAAAGCGTGAGAAATAATAATCACAATAGCGCCTTCCAGTATAAGGCCCGCATTATTTAAACTCGATTGATGGGCTATGCTAAAAATTGCAAAGCAACCTAATGTCACAAACCCCATGTGCGAAATAGAAGAATAAGCGATTAATCGCTTCATGTCTTTTTGAATAATAGCCACTAACCCTATATAAACAACAGCGATAAGTGATAACGCTATCATCACCATTGCATATTTGTTGCAGGCATCAGGAACAATAGGTAGCGCAAAACGTATAAATCCATAAGCTCCTAGCTTCAATAGGATTGCTGCTAACACCACCGAACCGCCAGCCGGGGCCTCTGTGTGCGCGTCCGGTAACCAGGTGTGTACAGGAAACATCGGGATTTTTACGGCAAAACCAAAGAAAAAACCGATTAATATCAGCGTTTGTGCCGTCATGCTAAGTTTAAGTGCATAGAAAGTTTCGATTTTGAAACTTCCTGCCTGATAGCCCATATATAAGAAAGCAGCAAGCATAAGCACTGAACCCAAAAAAGTATAAAGGAAAAATTTAATCGCAGCATAGACGCGATTAGATGAGCCCCAGATACCAATAATTAAATACATGGGAATCAGGGTTGCTTCCCAGAAAATGTAAAATACAATTGCATCCGTTGCTGAAAATACACCGACTAGTAAGCCTTGCATAATGAGAAAAGCAGCCATGTATTGCCCAACTCGAGTCTGAATGCTTTCCCAAGTTGCAAGAATAACAATAAGATTAGTAAAAATGCTTAGAACAATCAGGAGTAGAGATAAACCATCAATGCCTAAACTATAGCTAATGCCTAAGGCGGGCATCCACGAGATTTCGTCGATGTATTGCATACTGTAAGTATTGATATCAAATCCAGAAACCAAAGGAACGCACATGATTAAAGTTAAAATTACCGTGAATAACGATAAATAACGGGATACATTAGGATTCTTATCATCGCCGGTAAGAAATACGAATACTCCCCCGATAATAGGTAACCAGATCAGTAAATTGAGCAAATGATGCATACCTTCACCTTATAATCAGCCAAGTAACAACCAGCATAGGAAAATAAAAAGACCTAATACCATAAAAGTTGCATAATGGTATACGTATCCACTTTGTAGGTTTCGTCCCTTTTGTGCAAACCACCTAATTGTACGACCAGCTCCATTAACAATCATGCCATCGATAAGTCTTTGATCCCCAGTCTGGTAAAAAAATCCGCCCAATGCTTTAGTGCCACGAACGATAACATTCTCATTAAATGCATCGAACCAATACTTATTCACCAGGGTGCGGTAAATCCATGAAAATTTTTCTGATAACTTAGTGGGTAACGTGGGCATTGCGATGTAACAAATCCAAGCCACGACAATTCCAGCAATAACTAGCCAAAAGACCGGTGTAAGGAATGCATGCAATGCAGATTCCATGGGCGAACTCACTTCTCTTGCAATTTCAGCTAAAACATTATACTGAGGGAGCACAAACAATGAATCTCCGAACAACGATGTGGTATTAAAAAGCATCGGCATATAGAGAATATAACCAATGATTACCGAAGGAATTGCCAACAATACCAGAGGCAGCCATACTACCCAGGGTGATTCATGCAGGTGTGATGAAGTGTGTTCATCCATGCGTGGCTCGCCGTGAAAGGTCATAAAGAGCGCTCGAAAAGTGTATACAGCTGTTACAAATGCGCCGATAGCCACACAAAAATAAGCATACCCTGAACCTGGAATTTCTGATAATTTGGCAGCTTCAATGATTGTGTCTTTCGAATAAAAACCTGCGAAGGGGGGTATTGCACAAAGTGCCAAGGAGCCAATGACAAAAGTGACATAGGTTATTGGCATCTTTCGCCATAGACCTCCCATCTTGCGCATGTCCTGCTCATGGTGCATGCCAATAATAACGGAACCTGCACCCAAGAATAATAAAGCCTTAAAACAGGCATGGGTGAGTAAGTGAAAAATGCCCGCACTGAACGCAGAGGCCCCCATTGCCACCATCATATAGCCAAGCTGTGACAAAGTTGAGTAGGCAACGACTCGTTTAATGTCATTCATTACAATGGCTAGAATTCCCGTGAACAAGGCCCCCGTTGCGCCGATGACTAAAATAACGCTTAGCGTTACTGTTGACAATTCGACCATGGGTGAAATTCTGGCCACCATAAAGACACCTGCGGTAACCATGGTTGCAGCATGGATTAATGCGGAAATTGGCGTAGGGCCTTCCATCGATTCGGGTAACCAAACATGTAGAGGTACCTGTGCAGATTTACCCATGGCGCCAACGAAAAGTAATAAGCAAGTGACCGTGACTACTGACCATGGATGACCGTTGAACAATTCAATTGTCTGGGTAGCCAAACTGTCCGCGCTGCGAAAGACTGTTTCATAATCTAAGCTTCCAGTGTAACTTAAAACCAGTCCTATCCCTAAGATGAAACCAAAATCGCCTACACGGTTAACCAGAAAGGCTTTCAAGCTTCCTTGAATGGCCGACTCCCTTTGATACCAGAATCCAATGAGCAAATACGACACCAATCCAACCCCTTCCCAACCGAAGAATAGTTGTAAGAAATTGTTCGCCGTAACCAGCATAAGCATCATGAAGGTAAACAGGGAAATATAGCTAAAGAATCGTTGATAACCGTCATCATCAGCCATGTAACCAATACTATAAATGTGAACCAAAAAAGAGACAAAGTTAACAACAACGATCATAATCGCTGTCAGGGGATCAATGAGGAATCCTATGTTAAACGCATAGGGAAATAAATCACCTCCATTTGCCCAAGTGTATAGGTTGACATTGACGGGTTGGGAGGCACCACTCAGAATGACCGCCGAAACATAAATAGATAGAATAAGGGAAATCCCTACACCAGCAATAGTGACCGTATGAGCACCAATACGGCCTATTTGATTGCGAAAGAAACCGGCAATCACCGACCCAATCAGAGGCGCTAAGACAATTATTAGACAGAGTTGTTGAATGCTCACGTTTTTAACCTTTTAAATGATTCATCATATCGACATCGATATTGCCCCTGTTACGGTATAGCAACACCACTATGGCCAACCCTATGGCTGCTTCTGCAGCTGCGACTGTTAATATAAAGAAGACGAACACTTGACCTGCGACACCACCGTAATAGTGGGAAAAAGCGATGAAATTTGTATTGACTGCTAATAGCATCAATTCAATGCACACCAGCAGCAATATGACGTTTTTACGATTTAACATGATGCCTACAAGACCTAGGCCAAATAAAATTGCTGCCAATATCAAATAGTGGTTTACCGGTATCATTTCTATTCCTAGTGTTATTTCTCTGGCTTCATTTTGACAAGTTTTACTCTATCTTTAGGATCTGTCATGATTTGCTTTACAATATCCTGCCGCTTAGAGCGAACTCCTCCGCGATGCGCTAATGTTACCGCAGAGATTATTGCAACCAAAAGAAGCGCAGCTGCAATTTCAAATGGAAGCACGTAATCGGTGTAAAGCACCAACCCTATTTTTTCGGTATTAGAGGGAGGGTTTACCGGAACCAAATAATTCTCGCTGTTAGTGGCTTCTTGATAAATTTCCGTAGCATTACTTTTCTCGACGCTTGTGGAAAAACTACCTTCGGGTACGGCTATCATCAGCAAGCCAACAAGCAAAGCGACCAAAATAAGCGCAAAAGGAAGATATCTTAGAAAATTGGATTTCACTGACTCAGTATCAATATTAAGCATCATGACCACAAACAAGAATAAGGTCATCACTGCCCCTACATAAACCAGCACGAGAATGATTGCTAAAAACTCTGCTTCGGCCATAATCCAAATTACAGCGCTTGCGAAAAAGGTGACTACTAGAAAAAGCACACAGCGTACAGGGTTTTTTTGCGTAATTACCATCAGTGCTGACAGAATTGCTAGTCCTGCGAAACCATAAAAAACAATTTGTGTTAATAAATCATGCATTTTCTAACCCCGTTAGCGCCATTTCTTATCAGCTTCTCTGTCTGCAGCTAATCTTTTTTCCATTAAATCACCCACTGCAAGCAATTTTTCTTTGGTCATGATATTTTGACCGCGTTCGCTAATATGGTAATGGTGGATCGGTGTAACAACGATCGAATCAACTGGACATGATTCTTCGCATAAACCACAGTTGATGCATTTAAACATGTCAATATCGTAACGTGTAGTCCGTCGTGAGCCGTCTTCTCGCGGTTCTGATTCGATAGTGATTGCGAGTGCGGGACACACGGCTTCACACAGTTTACAAGCTATACATCGCTCTTCACCATTGGGATAGCGGCGTAGTGCCAATAGTCCACGAAATCGCGGTGATAAAGGCGTCTGCTCTTCTGGAAATTGCACAGTTACTTTTTTCTTAAAGAAATACAATCCTGTCACTTTCAAACCGGATAGTAATTCCAGAAGCAGAAAGCTGCGAAGATAATGTTTGATGTATCGATATGCTCTTTTCATTAGCCTGCTCAGTTAACTGGTTAAAACCACGGTTTAAGCTGTGTCATGACCATCAATGCGGTCACAACGACCCACACAATAGTCAATGGAATTAACACTTTCCACCCTAATCGCATTAATTGATCATAGCGATAACGCGGGAAAGTTGCCCGAATCCATAAGTACACAAAGAGGAAAAATGAGATTTTTACTAGTAACCATATAAATCCTGGGACAGGGAAGAAAATATCTTGGAGAACGGGGATCCCTTCGAAGGGTGATAACCATCCACCAAGAAATAAGAGCGCCATGATAGTGGAAATTAAAATCATACTGGCATACTCAGAGAGGAAAAATAGAGCGAACCCTATTCCTGAATACTCCACATGGAAACCCGCAACAATCTCAGACTCTCCCTCAGCTAAATCGAAAGGAGCTCGGTTTGTCTCAGCAATCCCCGCAATCCAGAACGTCATAAAAAGAGGTAACAGAGGAATAAACCACCAATGCCAAATACCACCGTGTTGTGACATAACAATGTCAGTTAAATTCATACTGCCTGCAGCAAGAAGAACCCCTACAATAGAAAAACCCATTGCGATTTCATAAGAGACTGTTTGCGCCGCACTTCTTAGTGAGCCAAACATGGCATATTTTGAATTCGATGCCCAGCCAGCAATTAGTACACCGTATACCCCTAAAGAACTCATCGCAAATAGGTAGAGTACCCCGGCATTAATATTGGCCAGAACGATCCCTTGCGAGAACGGGATTACAGCCCAACCCGCTAAAGCAGGTGCAAGAGCAAATAACGGTGCAACAATAAAAAGATACCTGTTCGACTTGGTCGGGATAATGAGTTCTTTCGTAATGAGCTTAAATAAATCAGCAAATGGCTGTAGTAATCCCTTGAACCCTACACGGTTAGGGCCTATGCGCACCTGAATATAACCAATCACTTTCCGCTCGGCATAAATCAGGTAAGCAACTCCAATGAGAAGTGGAATCACAATCACTAAAATCTTTATTATTATCCACAGCAAAATGCCAATGTCTTGTAGCATATCGTTACCTGTCTAGCGCTTAATGGTTATTGCAGCGAAGGAATGCCCTAAGTCTGCGGTTTCTGGCATTGCATTGGCCACCCACACTACATCCGGTGCCATGCGCTCATCTCGTTTTAGCGGCAATGTTATCTCAATATCACCTTGAGATACAGTAGCAACTTCATCTAATTTCAATCGATTAGCCGTGCTTGGGTGTATTCTTATACACGCAATTTCTGTTGCTGCACAAGTTTGTAATGCGTGGGCATGTCGTACGATCTGATCGCAACGGTAAAGCGGCCATTCACCTACCCGGACCAAATGTTGGTTACTGGGCGGTAGTGATTCCGAGAAATAAGGTTGGTATTTAACTTCGGGGGTTATCAATGCTAGCGATTTAACTTCCTCGCGCACTTCTTCAGATGAAGAATAATCAAATCCTTTGCAATGGAGTAAGTTTCCAAGAACCCTTAGAATTTTCCACGCCGGACGCGATTCACCATGAGGTCGTTGCGCGCCCTTGACCGATTGCCATACTCTGTCCACATTGAGGTAAGTTCCTGAGGTTTCTGCATACGGCGCCATGGGCAAAATAACATCCGCATAGTCGTGCATGGACTCATTTTCGAATGCGCTCAGCATTACCACGAATTCAGCACCCAACATGGATTGTCTCGCCCGATAAGGGTTTGCAAAATCAAAGCCAGGCTCTACACCGAGGAGTACATAACCTTTTAATTTAGCGTTCAGTGCACTTTGCACGTCCATTCCGATGGACTCGGATGATTTTGCCGCCGCTGTACGATGGGGTAGCATACCAGCTAAGCATGCTCCGGCACTATTTGCACCAGTCGTCAATCTAAGCACCTTAATATTATTATTCTCTTCCATAACATGAATTAAAGTGCGCAATAAAGATGCATCGGGGTGATTGTCACAAAGAGCGCCTGTAATGATTGCGGCATTCGGTTGTTTTAGCGCTTGCGCAATAGTTCGAGTGGCCTCATCAGGCTGAAGGCCTAACAACAATTTTTGTATTTCCTCAGGCAATTCTGCCACATTCTCTGTCATGGCAAGAAGAAGCTTCGCTAGCTGCATAGCCATTTCTTGTGGAGAAACAATGATTTTCTCTGTGACATCAAAGCGGTATTCGTAATCAACCGGATTAATGGCAAACAGCTTTGCTCCATTTCGAAACGCCTTGCGTGCGCGAATCCCTGCGAGAGGAACTTCTCTGTCTATGTTACACCCAAAAAGAAGGATCGCTTGCTGATTTTCTAATTCGCTGTATTTCAATGAGCTAGTAGGCATCGTGGGTAGATGATCCTGATCGCGGAAATCAGTTTGCTGAATACGATGATCGAGGTTATTCACGCCCAATTCGCGCATTAATTTTTGCAGCAAATAGAGCTCTTCAAGCGTCGACGAAGGTGAGGCAAACGCAGCAAATTGCTCTGGTCCATGCTGTTTAATGATACGACTTATTCCTTCAGCGGTAAATTTGAGCGCGGTTTGCCAATCAACTGTTTCCCACTGGCCATTTTTCTTGATTCGTGGTTGGCTTGCGCGCGCTTCGCTATTTAATCCCAAATAGCTAAATCGATCCCTATCGGAGAGCCAGGTTTCATTGATTTCTTCATTTTCTCTTGGCACTACTCGCATCAATTCATTTCGTCGAACATGAAGATAAACATTTGAGCCCAAGCAATCGTGCGGCGCCAAACTATCGTGTTGAGTCAGTTCCCACGCTCTTGCTGTAAACTGAAACGGTTTGGAGGTGAGGGCCCCTACTGGACAGAGGTCAATAATATTTCCCGAAACTTCTGAAGTGATACTGTGCTGCACGTAGGTGCCAATTTGCATGCTTTCACCACGACCAGTAGCACCTAGTTCACGCAAGCCAGCAATTTCTTCGCCAAAGCGAACACAACGCGTGCAGTGAATGCACCGAGTCATTTCGGTTGCAATCAATGAACCTAGATCATCATTGGCTACAGCGCGTTTTGATTCCTTATACTCAGAAGCATCATGTCCAAATCCCATGGAAATATCTTGTAGCTCACATTCACCTCCCTGATCACAAATAGGGCAATCCAAAGGGTGGTTGATGAGGAGAAATTCCATCACTGCTTGTTGTGATCGAACTGCTTCCTCCGATTTAGTATGTACTTTCATGCCATCGGTAATGGGTGTTGCACAGGCAGGAACAGGCTTACGGCTATTCTCAACCTCAACCAGACACATCCGGCAATTTGCGGCGACCGATAATTTTTTGTGGTAGCAGAAGCGTGGAATATAAATTCCTGCCTCGTCAGCGACCTCGATGATCATCTTGCCGTTTTCTACTTCAAATGTTTTACCGTCGATTTCAATGGTAGCCATTGTTTAACCTTCTCAAATTATGCTGCGACAACCGAGCGTTTGTGCTTAATAAAATATTCAAATTCATGATAAAAATGCTTCACAAAACTTTGCACAGGCCATGCAGCCGCTTCCCCTAAAGCACAAATAGTACGACCCTCAATTTTATCCGCTATATTCGCGAGTTTTTCTATGTCACCAGGCTCGCCATGTCCTTCCTTTATGCGATGTAATAAACGAACCATCCAGCCGGTTCCTTCTCGACATGGGGTGCACTGACCGCACGATTCTTCCATATAAAACTCTGAGATTCGGTACAAGGCATCAACCATGCAGGTGGTTTCATCCATAACAATCACCGCACCGGAACCTAGGCCTGAACCTGCCTTTTGAATGCTGTCATAGTCCATATCAAGATTCATCATGACATCACCCGGTAGTACCTTCATTGAAGATCCTCCAGGAATGACGGCTTTGATTTTTCTGCCATTACGAACGCCACCGGCTAACTCTAAAAGCGTCTTGAAAGGTGTACCGAGTGGTATTTCAAAATTTCCTGGGTTATTCACATGACCACTCACGCTAAAGCATTTAGTGCCACCATTATTAGGTTTGCCTAAAGTTAAAAACCACTCTCCGCCTTTTTCCATAATGACCGGAACAGAAGCGAAAGTTTCTGTGTTATTGATGGTAGTTGGCTTACCGTATAACCCATAATTGGCGGGAAAGGGGGGCTTAAATCGCGGTTGCCCTTTTTTACCTTCTAGCGAATTCAGTAGGGCTGTTTCTTCGCCACAAATATAAGCACCTGCGCCCAAATGATTATAAAGCTCAAAATCAAAACCACTGCCTAAGATGTTTTTCCCTAGTAAACCGGCTGCATAGGCTTCTTTTAATGCAGATTCCATTCGCTCAAAGGGGAGCCAAAATTCGCCACGAATGTAGTTATAGCCGACGGTTGCACCCATTGCATAGCCCGCGATTGCCATCCCTTCAATTAATTGGTGTGGATTACGGCTTAGGATTTCCCGATCTTTGCACGTTCCTGGTTCACCTTCGTCTGAATTGCAAACCACGTATTTTTGTACCGGTGAATTCCGATTCATAAAACTCCACTTAAGACCAGTGGGAAAACCGGCACCGCCGCGTCCGCGTAAGGCTGACGTTTTTACTTCCTCAATGATTTTTTGAGGGGGTGTTTGTTCTTGCAGAATTCGGCGCCATGCACTGTATCCGCCTATGCTCTCATAGGCTTTAAGCGTCCAGGGATTCTCTAGGTGGAATGTTCGGTAACAGACCTGATTTTGTTCAACCATGACAACTACCTCTATTGTTCATTCGTACTGTTCCAAAACTTTGTCAATTTTATCAGTGGTTAGATTTTCGTGGTAATTCTTATCCACCTGCATCATGGGGGCGTTAGCACAAGCAGCAAGGCATTCCACAGATCGTAGCGTAAACCGACCATCTTGGGTTGTCTCGCCGAGCTTAATACCCAATTTTTTCTGCAAATAGCTAACGACCTCTGATGAACCGCTAAGTTTGCAGGAAATATTAGTACAAACATTAATCAAATGGCGACCAATAGGTTGATGTTCATACATGGTATAAAAAGAAGCGACCTCGTACACTGCAATAGGCGGCATATCTAAATATTCAGCAACAGCATCCATCAGCTCGGGCGTTAAATAACCGTGCTCTTCCTGGACGATTCGTAAAGCGGCCAGAACAGCTGACTGCTTTTCTTCAGCTGGGTATTTAGCGATCCAATGGTCAATCTCATCGATACGGGCCGATGGGATGAACTGGCGAAGTAATTTTGTTGAATTATCGGGCATTCTTTCTAACCTTTAATGCGATAAATTAACCATCTAATTTATCGGTCAATCTCACCAAATACAATGTCTTGGCTTGCCAAGATTGCAACACCATCTGCAATCATATGACCTCTTGTCATTGCATCATAGCTGGATAAATGGGCAAATCCTGGAGCACGAATTTTCATGCGATAAGGCTTGTTAGCACCATCTGATACCAGATAAATGCCAAATTCTCCTTTAGGTGCCTCAACCGCAGCATAAACTTCCCCACTAGGTAAACAAAAACCCTCAGTGAACAACTTAAAATGATGAATGAGTGCTTCCATATCATGCTTCATTGTTTCTCGACGAGGCGGTGTAATTTTGTAGTCGTCGATTTTCACTGGCCCTGGATTCTTGCGCAGCCACTCAATGCATTGCCTAATGATACGGTTCGCTTGGCGTAATTCTTCAACTCGTACGAGATAGCGGTCGTAACAATCGCCTGTTTTTCCTACTGGAATGTCGAACTCAACCCTGTCGTAGGCCGCATAAGGCTGTTTTTTACGCAGATCCCAAGCAATCCCTGAACCTCTTAACATCGGGCCTGTGAATCCCCATTGCAGGGCTTCCTCGGGCGATACAACACCGATATCAACAGTACGTTGTTTCCAAATACGATTCTCAGTCAGCAACCCTTCATACTCATCGACTCGTTTTGGAAAACGCTCGGTAAATGCCCAAAGAAAATCAAGTAGGGATCCCTGACGATGTTCATTCATTTTTTCCACTTCGCGCTCATTGTGCCAACGAGAGGGCTTATACTGCGGCATTGCGTCTGGAAGATCGCGAGCTACTCCTCCGGGGCGATAGTAGGTTGCGTGCATACGGGCGCCTGAAACCGCTTCATAGCAGTCGAATAAGTCTTCTCGCTCACGAAAGCAGTATAGGAATACTGTCATTGCACCAATATCTAAAGCCACAGCCCCCAACCACAACAAGTGATTAAGAATCCTTGTTACCTCGTCAAACATCGTGCGAATGTATTTTGCCCGCAATGGAATTTCAATACCGAGCAATTTCTCGATGGCCATCACATAAGCATGTTCGTTACACATCATCGAAACATAATCGAGCCTATCCATATAGCCGATACTTTGGATATAAGGCTTCGTTTCTACTAGTTTCTCTGTGGCACGATGCAATAGTCCGATGTGAGGGTCCGCGCGAACAATTGTTTCACCCTCTAATTCAAGTACCAGACGTAATACACCGTGTGCGGCTGGGTGTTGAGGTCCAAAATTAAGGGTGTAATTTTTTAACTCAATCATTTTTCACCCCCGTGATTCTTAATATCCAGATACCGATTATCGTGTCGTATCACTTTAGGGACATTGATTCTCGGTTCTATGTTGACCGGTTCATAGATCACTTTTTGCAAAGTTGCATCGTAACGCATTTCGACATAGCCGCTGAGTGGGAAATCTTTACGGAATGGATGACCGATAAATCCATAATCCGTTAGGATACGTCTTAGATCAGGATGTCCATCAAATAAAATCCCGTATAAATCATACGCTTCGCGCTCAAACCAATTCGCGCCCTTCCAAATATTATGAACCGAGGGCACGATAAGATGCGATTCCTCGATATAACTTTTCACTCGTACCCGGTGATTTAGTTTTGTCGATAAAAGATGATAAACAACGGCAAAGCGTGGTTTAGACCAGATGTAAGCCTTTGCCTCTAAGGGTTCCGCGCCTCGAGAAAATCCACTTTCTGTAGCTGATTCGGTTTCCCAATCGTAGACGCCATAATGCAAATAATCTACGCCACAGAGATCAATGAGTTGATCAAAAGCAAACGCTTCATGCATGCGCAATTGATACAGTGCATCTTTTAAATGCCCAACCTCACACTCTAAAGTGATCTCACCATTCGCTATTGAGACATTAGTGACTAGAGTATTTAATTCTGTCGTTATTTTATCAGCCAAGTTCGTTAATTTTGTCATCGGATAGTTACCTGTGCTGTCTCTTAAACTTCAATCACTTTTTTGCGCCGAATTTTGTTCTGCAGCTGGATAATGCCATAAAGTAAGGCTTCAGCGGTAGGTGGGCATCCGGGAACATATACATCCACTGGAACAATTCGGTCACAGCCGCGTACTACTGAGTACGAGTAATGATAATAACCTCCACCATTGGCGCAAGATCCCATTGAAACAACCCATCTGGGTTCAGGCATTTGATCATATACCCTGCGTAGCGCCGGAGCCATCTTATTGCACAAAGTTCCTGCAACGATCATGACATCCGATTGACGTGGACTAGGTCGAAAAATAATACCAAAACGATCTAAATCATATCGGGCAGCCCCTACATGCATCATTTCAACCGCGCAGCAAGCCAAGCCGAAAGTCATTGGCCACATTGAACCACTGCGAGCCCAACCAAGCAGCTTCTCTACTGATGTGGTAACAAAGCCAGTTTTCTGCAAGTCAGCAACAGCCATAGCAAGCCTCTAATTGTTTTTGGATTAATATAACACCATCGATTAATTTTAATATAGAAACTGCCGGATCTACTCCCATTCAAGAGCGCCCCGCTTCCATTCAAAGATAAAACCAATTACTAATAGGCCGAGGAAGATCATCATCGCGGTAAATCCGAACCAACTAATCTTACGCAATACAACAGCCCAGGGAACAAAAAAGGCGGTTTCTAAATCAAATATAATAAACAGTATAGCAACTAGATAAAATCTTACATCGAAAGGAAGATGCGCATTCTCAAAGGGAGCGAACCCGCACTCATAAGGCGAATTTTTTGCGGCGTCAGGATTGTGCTTACCCAACAGTGCACCTGCTCCAAGCATTGCAAGACCTATGACAAGGGCGATTATAATAAAAACAAGTATCGGTAAGTACTGTGATAGCATCATTTTGTATCGCTCGGAGTTAAGTGCTCAGTTTCTGCCAGGAAACGGTTTTATTTGGCGCATCTTGCAGGAAGAATCACTTGTCGTCCTGAGCGTAGCGAAGGACCTCCTGACTCTTGTCAGTAACTTAATTCAGGAGGTCCTTCGCTACGCTCAGAATGACAGGTTTTCTCATAACCTGAGCTGTTACAGTTTAATGGTGCCGAAGGTCGGACTCGAACCGACACGGCTTGCGCCACCGCCCCCTCAAGACGGCGTGTCTACCAATTCCACCACTTCGGCATATCTATTAGAGCCTATTTACATTCCTACTGTCTTGGCAAAAAGTCTGATTTTGGCTCAAACTAACCCAATGTACATAGGTCTCTATTTATTTTCCGTTTTTACTGCTATCAACCGGCACTGGAACGCTAGATTCCGGTACAGTGGTTTGCTGAGGTATAACCTGTTGCCCTACTTTTTGGTATTGAGAAGACACCAAATAAGAGAGAGATAGGCTTGTAATAAAAAAAGTCAAAGCCAAACCGCCGGTTAATTTGAATAAGAAAGTTCCTGTGCCTTGGCTACCAAACACCGTATTAGAGGCGCCTGAGCCAAATGCAGCACCGATGTCAGCTCCTTTACCATGCTGTATCAATACTAAAGCTATTAAGATAATAGCGACCAGCACGTGAATCATTAAAATCAATTGATACATTTTACAATTTCCACAAACTGTTGTGCATTAAGCGATGCACCACCAACCAAGCCACCATCCACGTCTGACATGGCAAACAGTGAAGCAGCATTTTTTTCATTTACACTGCCACCATATAAGATGGACACCTGATTTGCAGCCTCTGGGTCAAAATCAGCGATGAATGCCCTGATTGCCATATGCGCTTCCTGAGCTTCCTCTGGAGTGGCGTTTTGCCCCGTCCCAATTGCCCATACGGGCTCGTAGGCTATAATGCAGTTTTTAAAGCATTGTTTGCTATTTTCTGTGACCGCTAACAACTGCTTAGCGAAAACTTGCTCTGTAAAGCCTTGTTCTCGCTCCTCCAGGGTCTCGCCTACGCAAAGAATCGGTATCATACCATGTTCTTTTACATGGTGGAATTTATCAGCAACAAATTTTTCACTCTCACCAAATAACCGTCTTCGCTCGGAATGTCCCACTAACACGTAGCGGCAATCATAGTCCTTTAACATGGGCGCAGAAATCTCTCCCGTAAAAGCCCCTGCATCCTGAGGATAGACATTTTGCGCACCCCATTTGATGTGGCTTTCACTTAAATACTCTTTAACGAGGGGAAGGTAAATGGACGGCGGCATAATCACGCAATTAGCCTTTACCTGTTCAACCAATGCAGTCAGAAGGTGGTGCAATAAAGATTTGACCTGCTCAACTCGGCCATTCATCTTCCAATTACCAGCTACAATCTTCTGCCTCATTTTGCCCCCAGTTTTGGTCTGGCGGGACTATACATCAAAGTTTAGGCAAATCCTAGTCTTCGATTGTTTTTTTAACCGAGATATTGAGGTTTTGATCGATTAGGGTGCGCCGGCTTGCACGTATTTGTGAGTCTTCGCTTTCTCAATCAGCTTGCGAAAAAACCTTTCTCTAAATGCACAATCTCGTCACTTAACCGCTGAGCATGAGATTGGACTTGCTCACTATTTCGTCCTTCCACCATGACTCTAAGCATAGGCTCTGTCCCAGAGGGGCGTAATAAAACTCGTCCTTCTCCTTGTAGTTCATTGGATAAATCAGAAACCATCTGCAGCACTTTAGGATTGGCCGCTAGAGACTCGGCGTTTTCAGTTTTTATATTGATTAATGCTTGTGGTAAGAGCTGAATGCCTTCGCATAATTCTTCTAATGTCTTTTCTTGTTTAATCATGCAGGCCAATACCTGCAAAGCAGCGATAATGCCATCACCGGTAGTGGTTTTGTCCAAACACACGATATGCCCAGAAGATTCACCACCAATTCGCCAATCTTGGTCTTTTAAAGTCTCCAAAACATAACGGTCACCCACTTTAGTGCGTAAAAAAGGAATGTCTAATTCGGCTAACGCTTTCTCTAATCCATAATTACTCATCAAAGTGCCTACAACCCCACCGTGTAATGAACCTCTTTGATATCGGTCTTTCGCAATAATGTAGAGAATTTGATCGCCATCAACAATGTTTCCTGCGGCATCAACGAGAATAGTTCTGTCTCCATCGCCGTCCAGTGCAATACCAATGTCTGCATTAGTTTGCAAGACGAGTTCGCGCATTGCTTCAGGCGCCGTTGAACCACATTTTTTATTGATGTTAAAACCATCAGGTTTATTACCCATTGCAATGACTTCGGCACCTAATTCACTAAATACGTTAGGAGCAATGTGATAGGTAGCACCGTTTGCACAATCAACGACAATTTTTAAACCGGACAAGCGAGTTAACGAGGGAATCGTTGATTTACAAAATTCAATATAGCGGCCTGGTGCATCTTTTATTCGTGTTGTTTTGCCTAACTTCGCAGAAGGGACTGTTTGTAAAGGCTTCTCTATTTCGGCTTCGATGGCAAGTTCCATGGCATCGGGGATTTTGGTTCCCTCAGCAGAAAAAAATTTGATGCCGTTGTCCTCAAATAAATTATGCGAAGCGCTGATTACAATGCCGGCGTTAGCACGTAACGTTTGAGTAAGGTAGGCTATCGCGGGAGTAGGCATAGGACCTAGTAAACAGACATCGATTCCGGCTGAAGACAAGCCTGCTTCCAATGCTGATTCCAGCATGTAACCAGATACACGCGTGTCCTTACCGATAATAATTTTTTTTCGCTGCCCATTAGCCAGTACTCGACCTAAGGCCCAACCAAGCTTTAATACGAATTCAGGATTAATATTTGATAACCCGACCTTTCCCCGAATTCCGTCTGTCCCAAAATAGTTTCGCTGACTCATTATCTTGTCCTCACCTTATTATTCTTTAACCCGCCGCATGAATGGCCTGAACCATTATGAGCGCCTGATTAGTCTCAGCAACATCATGGGTTCTTAGGATTGAAACACCATGTAGCGCACTAAATACAGCAATCGCCAAACCGCCCGCAATTCGCTTTTCAACAGGAGTATTAAGAATCACTCCAAGTGTGCTTTTACGCGAGACACCAATCATTACAGGCAGGTGATGCTGCTGAAATTTGCTCATTTGGTGGATAATGCGCATATTATGCTGAGGTGTTTTTCCAAAACCAAAACCGGGATCCAGAATAAGATTTTTACGCTTAATACCTGCTGCAACACACCTTTCAATGCGCTGCTGAAAGAAGAAATTAATTTCATCGACAACATCATCTTGATACTGAGGATTATTTTGCATTTTCTGCGGCTCTCCTTGCATGTGCATTAAGCACAGAGGCACATCCAATTTAACCGCCATAGCTAATGACTCATCACTGCGAAACCCAGCGATATCATTAATTATAGACGCGCCCGAATAGATCGCTTCATGCATTACTCGTGCCTTAGTCGTATCGATGGAGATGCAAATATCGCTTTCGGCACGAAGCCGCTTAATGACAGGAACAACTCGCTTTAATTCCTCCTCGCAACTGACAGGTAACGCACCAGGTTTAGATGATTCCCCGCCAATATCAATAATATCGGCGCCTTCTGCAATCATCTGATGCGCTCGCGAAAGGGCGTGCTCTAATTGATAATAACGACCACCATCTGAAAATGAATCGGGAGTAATATTAAGTACACCCATAATGAGTGGTTTTGGTGGTTTTCTCGTTGAAGTGGGTTGACTGTAAGATTCACACCATCGCTTAAATTGTTCTGCGTTCACATGTTTCTCGACAACAAAAAACCATCAAGCTCACTTAAACGTAATAGCTCACGCCTCTTCTCAATCAACTTCCCGCATTGTTCGCGAGATCCAGCAAGAATCGCTCACTCCTCACAGGATCTTGTGAGCAAGTCCCAAGGTGTTTGTGGAGTGAGCTCTCTTTAATAAACTTGAAGGTAGGTTAATAATCAGAATTAAGACCCTAGTGTTCACCAGCTGGGTGATCGATGGCTTTCCCATTGACAGATTTAGACGCCGTGTCTTCATCTTTTTTATCAAGTTTCTTTGCAGCTTCCCAATCATCGGGTGGTGAAGGCATTTGACCACTCATGATTTGAGCTATTTGCTTAGTATCAATGGTTTCGTACTTAATCAGAGCCTCTGCCATCACATGCAGTTTTTCCATATTTGCCAAAAGGATTTCTTTAGCTCGTTGATAATTTCTATCAATGATTTGCCTCACTTCTTCATCAATCTGTTGCGCGGTTTTATCCGAAATCTCTTTATGTTGGCTAACACTTCTACCTAAGAATACTTCGCCTTCTTCTTCGCCAAAAGTAAGTGGACCAAGATTAGATAGCCCCCAAGTAGTCACCATTTTACGGGCAATTTCAGTAGCGCGCATAATATCATTGGAGGCACCTGTCGTCACACTTTCGAGGCCAAAAATGAGTTCTTCAGCGATACGACCGCCAAACAGGCTGGATAATTGACTTTCTAATCGTCTCTTAGAATGGCTATAACGATCTTGTTCAGGTAAGAACATCGTTACACCCAGTGCACGTCCGCGCGGAATAATCGTCACCTTATAGACAGGATCATGCTCAGGCACTGATAAACCAACGATGGCATGACCGGCTTCGTGATAAGCAGTCAGCTTTTTCTCATTTTCATCCATCACCATTGAGCGGCGCTCAGCACCCATCATAATTTTATCTTTTGCTTTATCAAGCTCAATCATGGCGACTTTACGCTTATTGGCCCGAGCGGCGAATAAAGCTGCCTCGTTCACTAAATTTGCCAAATCAGCACCAGAAAAGCCTGGAGTCCCCCTGGCAATGGGTAAGATTTCGACGGATTTATCGAGGGGAACTTTTTGCAAATGTACTTTAAGAATTTGTTCACGGCCCCGAATATCAGGTAAAGGCACAACAACTTGGCGATCGAAACGGCCAGGACGCAATAAGGCAGGATCGAGCACATCGGGGCGGTTAGTTGCGGACATTACAATAACCCCTTCATTTCCTTCGAAACCATCCATTTCAACGAGCAATTGGTTAAGGGTTTGTTCGCGCTCATCATGCCCCCCACCAAGTCCTGCACCACGGTGACGTCCCACCGCATCGATTTCGTCGATAAAGATAATACAAGGTGCGTGTTTTTTAGCTTGCTCAAACATGTCACGCACGCGTGAAGCCCCTACGCCAACAAACATTTCCACGAAATCAGAACCGGAAATAGTGAAAAAGGGTACTTTAGCTTCACCAGCAACAGCTTTAGCCAGTAGCGTTTTACCCGTTCCAGGAGGGCCGACTAACAATACACCGCGTGGAATACGCCCGCCCAGATTTTGAAATTTTGTGGGTTCACGTAAAAAATCAACCAACTCTTTAACTTCCTCTTTTGCTTCATCAACACCAGCAACATCAGCAAAAGTCACTTTAACCTGGTCCTCACCTAGCAAGCGAGCACGAGACCGACCAAAAGACATTGCTCCACGACCTCCTCCACCCTGCATCTGGCGCATGAAGAAGACCCAAACACCGATGAGAAGTAACATGGGGAACCAGTTGACAAACAAATGCAACAAGAAGCTTTCTTGTTGTTTTTCTTGGCCACTCACATCGACTTTAGACTTCAATAACTCACCAAGTAAAGCATCATCTTGCATGGGCATGTACGTCACAAAGCGACGGTTATTCTTCGTTACTCCCTTGATAACTTTAGAGTCCTCAATGGTTACAGAATTAACCATTCCTTGATCAACTTCTCTTAAGAATTCGCTATAGGAAAGCTTTTCAGCTGAGGTATGGCGAGGACCAAAATTACTGAATACCGAGACCAGTACTATAGCTATTATCAGCCACAGAAATAAATTTTTTACCATGTCGTTCAAAGCATTGACCTCATTTGTGACGTATTTTTACGACGTTAGAACGATAAAGTTACGTAGCAGCTCACTCCGTATTTGGAAACGTTCATATTTAGCCGATCTTTCGTAAAATATGAACCTATTACGCAACACAGTCCTCCCACGTAAGAGCTATTACAAAGTTACTATAAATTATAGTCCTTAGCCAGCAAATAGGTTTCGCGCGAGCGAGAACGTGATGCTGAAGGCTTACGGACAACCACTCGCTTAAACTGCAATCGCACTTGTTTAATGAGTTCGTCGAATCCAGCCCCATGAAAAACTTTTATGAGCATCGCTCCTCCTGGTTTTAGCATGTTACTCGCAAAATCAAAAGCAAGTTCTGCTAAATACATCGCTCGCGGGATATCCACTGCAGCTGTACCACTCATATTTGGGGCCATATCTGATAAAAGCAAGTCCACTCCCTGTTTCGGCACTAAATTTGTTAATTCTTGGAGGACTGAGTCTTCACGAAAATCACCCTGGATAAAATTAACGTCGGGTAAAGCATCCATCGGAAGAATATCTAATGCAATAATAATACCACGTCCATCGAGTTTTTCTGAAACGTACTGTGTCCATCCTCCTGGCGCAGCACCTAAATCAACCACTGTCATGCCTGGTTTTAGTAAATGCTCTTTTTCATCGATTTCTTTTAGCTTATACACAGCACGGCTTCGATACCCTTCAGCTTGGGCTTTTTTAACATAGATATCATCAAAATGTTCGTGTAACCAGCGTTTACTACTTTTTGAGCGAGGCATAACTCTATTTATACTAAGAATGAATAGCGAATAATACCTAAATTTACTACCTTTTCCCAGCAAAACGTGCAATAATCCGCCATTTGCGATAAATTTTCATGAATACAACATTCAAACAAGCGTTAAAGGCAAAAGCGCATCATTTAAAACCCGTCATACTTCTAGGGGCGAAAGGTCTTACTCCAGCGGTGATTGAGGAAACAAATATCGCATTGACCACTCATGAATTAATAAAAGTCAAAATCAACGGTGTTGAGAAAGCGGAGAGGCAAATTATTGCCAGTGAGCTTTGTGCTCAGTTGCATGCGGAGTTAGTCCAGTTAATCGGAAATACCGCAATCCTTTATCGTAAAAATGAAGAGAACAATTAATTCCTAACGCTTTAATTCCCTCTTCATTCTGTCATTGAGTAATTTCTTTATGTATCAATAGGGTCTGTTGACAATTCACCTGCCGCCTACGTGCCGCGGCTTGTTCGCGGCATCCATTCGATCTAAATCATTGGCAAATTTCTTCATACAGGTCACGCCATTCAGGGTTTAGTTTCTCTATTAAATTTATTTTCCATTGTCTTGGCCAATTTTTGAAACGTTTTTCACGTCGTGCTGCTTCAACGTATAATTCATGTGCTTCATAATAGACCAGCATATGTACGTTATACTGAGCAGTGAAACCAGGAATGACTTTATTTTTGTGTTCCCAAGTTCGTTTAATGATGTCTGACGTAGAACCTACGTAAAGAGTAC
>NZ_FUXJ01000021.1 GCF_900167045.1 Legionella maceachernii
CTTAAAGACCTTTTAAGCGTCTGGCACACGGGTGGGAAAGCGCAGCAACGAGCGGTAGAGACTGTCTTATTTGCAAAGGATGGTGTCGAATTTTACCCAAGCCAAATCAAGATACTCACCCTACTCGCCAACGCACCCTCGATTTACAATAGCGATAACAACTATTTGCATGACTTAGCAAAACAATTTGCTGAGAAGATGAAAAACCCTCGATTAAGCTTATCCGAGCGATTACGAGGATTGAAACTACTGGGCACTATTTGGCACGTTCCTCCTCCAGACATTACAGCAATAGTATCCAAACTTAATGATCAAGATCCCGAAGCTTGCCAAGCCGCATTATATTGTTTAACAGACATAGTCTCTGCTTTAGAGGAAAAAACGCTAGCCGCTGTTGTTGAACCGGTTAGTAATAAACTTAATGACGAGTACGAGAATGTGCGCGAAGAGGCATTACATTGCTTAGCAGCCATGATCCCCGCCTTAGAGAAAAAAATCCTAGCAACGTTTGTTGAGCCTGTGAAAAACAAACTCAATGATCAAGATCCTGATGTTCGCCAAGCCGCATTAGATTGCTTAGCAGCAATGGCTCCAGCGCTAGAGAAAGAAACACTAGCAACGCTTATTGAATTGTTTAAAAAATTTCTCAATCATAAAGATCCATCTTTTTGCCAAGGGGCATTAGATTGCATCGCAGCAATGGCGCCAGGACTAAAGAAAGAAACGCTAGCAACCCTTGTTAAACCTGTTACAAACAAACTCAATGCTCAAGAGTGGCAAGTTCGCAAAGCAGCATTAATTTGTTTAGCCGCTATAGCACCGATTCTCGATAAAGAGGCTCTAATAAACCCTGTTGAATTTTTTAAAAATAATCTTAATCATGAAGATCCAGATATTTGCCGGGCCGCATTAAATTGCTTAGCAGCAATGGCGCCAGCACTAGAGAAAAAAATATTAGCAACGCTTTTTGAATTTTTTAAAAATAATCTCAATCACCAAGATTCGCAAGTTCGCGAAGCTGCATTAAATTCTTTAGCAGCAATAGCGCCTGCTTCAGACAAAAAAACACTAGTAACGCTTATTGGACCTGTTAGAAATAAACTCGAAGACGAAGATGAGGATGTCAGCCAAGCAGCATTAAAATGCTTAGCAACAATAGCATCTATTCTAGATGAAGAAACACTAACAGCGCTTATTGAAAGTATTAGAAATAGACTCGGTGACAAAGACCCTGATGTGTGCGAAGCAGGATTACATTGCCTAGCATGCATGACAACTGCTTTAGAGAAAGAAACTTTAATAACTCTTGTTGAGCCTGTTAAAAATAATCTGAATAGCCAAGATCGAGATCTTTACCAAGCCGCATTACATTGCTTAAGCACCATGGCACCTACTTTAGAGAGAGAAACGTTAGTAATACTTGTTGAATCTATTACAAAGAAACTCAATGACCCAGATTTGTATGTTCGCCGAGCAACATGTCATTTTCTTTTCTTTTTATTAGCCAACCTTGATAACAATCTAAAAATAGAAATCGATAGTACTTCACTGAATACCAGTGAGGCATTACTTATTCATGCTGTCTCTGGCTGGATTAGCCAAATTCATCAAGTTTTAACTCAAGCAGAGGTGGCAATGCAACCAGAACAAGAGAATCTCCAAATGAATAGGTTTTGAGATTTAAACCATTTCCCTGCCCTCTGCCTCAAGCAGGAGAGGGGATTTGACTGATTTAATTACTATGAAAGGTACCACTTCATGACAAAGACGCTGACTGACTTTTTTTCGCCATTACCCCAAGAAGTTTTAGTACGCATTTATTCCAATCTAGGCCTTAAAGACCTTTTAAGCGTCTGGCACACGGGTGGGAAAGCGCAGCAAAGGGCGGTAGAGACTGTCTTATTTGCAAAGGATGGTGTCGAATTTTATTCAAGTCAAATCAAGATATTAACCATACTCGCCAACGCGCGCTCGATTTGCAATGGCGATGACAACTATTTGCATGACTTAGCAAAACAATTTGCTGAGAAGATGAAAAACCCTCAATTAAACTTATCCGATCGATTGCGAGGGTTAAAACTCCTTGGCATGATTCGGCACGTTTCGTTAGATATTACAGAGATAGTATCCAAACTTCATGATCAAGATCCGAAGGCTTGCCAAGCAGCATTAAATTGTCTAATAGAGCTAGTCCCTGCTTTAGAGAAAGAAACGCTAGTTACGCTTGTTGAACCCATTACCAATAAACTCCGTAACCCAAATTGGAAAGTGTCCCAAGCCGGATTGGATTATCTAATCACCGTGGCCCCCGTTTTAAAAAAAGAAACGCTAAGAACACTTGCTGAACCGGTTATAAGCAAACTCCATGACTCAAATCCGATTGTTTGCCAAGCCGCATTATATTGCTTAGAGGCCATAGCGACTGCCTTACAAAAAGAAACCCTGGCCTCATTGGTTAAATTAATTACAAATAAACTCAATGACCAGGATTGGTTGAAAATACGTAATGCAGCATTCGATTGCTTAAAAACACTAGAATCTGCTTTAGAAAAAGAAGCTCCGGCCGTGCAGATTGAACCAATTACCAATAAACTCAATGACCAGAGTTTTCATATCCGCAGAAAAACATTTGTTGAATTTATTACCAACAACCTTAATAACCAAGATCCAATTATTTGGCAAGCAGCATTATATCGCTTGTCCGCTATAGTCCCCCTTTTAGATAAAAAAACGCTAACAACGATTGTTGAGTCTGTTATCAATAAACTCAAAGACCAAGATTCAGATGTTTGCCATGCATTAAATTGCTTAAGCACTATAGCGCCTGCTTTAGAAAAAGCGACGCGAGTAACGCTTGCTGAGTTTGTTACAAACAAACTCAATGACTCAAATCCAGTGGTTTGCCAAACCGCATTAACTTGCTTAGCCACTATGACACCCGCTTTAGAGAAAGAGACGCTAGTAACGCTTGTTGAACCTGTTATCAACAAACTCAACGACTCAAATCCACTGACTTGTCAAACAGCATTAACTTGCATCACCACTATGACACCCACTTTAGAGAAAGGGACACTAGTGGCGCTTGTTGAACCTGTTATCAACAAACTCAATGACCCAATTGAGTATGTTCGCAATGCAGCATTCACTTGTTTAGTTACTATGGCGCCTGCTTCAGAGAAAGAAAAGCTCGCTTCTATTGTTGAGGCTGTTAAAAATAAACTCGATAACCAAAATGAAAATGTTTGCTATACGGCATTAAATTGCTTAGCCGCCATGACCCCTACTTTAGAAAAAGAAACGCTAGCGACGCTTGTTGAGCCTGTTGCAAACAAACTCAATGACCAACATGATCATCTTTGCTATGCAGCATTAATGTGTTTAACCGCTATGGCCCCTGCTTTAGAGAAAGAAAATCTAACAACGCTTGTTGAACCTGTTACCAACAAACTCAATGACCTAAATTCAGATGTTCGTCAAACCGCATTAACTTGTTTAGCCGCTATGGCCCCTGCTTTAGGGAAAGAAAATCTAACAGCGCTTGTTGAACCTGTTACCATCAAACTCAATGACCTAAATTCAGATGTTCGCCAAACCGCATTAACTTGTTTAGCCACGATGACATCTGTTTTAGAGCAGAAAACGCTGGCAACACTTATTGCCCCTATTACCAACAAACTCAATGACGAAGATCAGGGTGTTCGCCAAGCAGCATGTCATTTTCTTGTCTTTTTATTCGCTAATCCTGAGAACGATCTAAAAATAGAAATCGCTGGTGCCTCACTGAATACCAGTGAGGCATTACTTATTCATGCTGTTTCTGGCTGGATTAACCAAATTCATCAAGTTTCAATTGAAGCAGAGGTGGCAACGCAACCAAAAGAGGATCCTCAAATGAATAAGCTTTGAGATTTTAGCCCTCTCTCGCTTGCAGTAGAGGGGATTTTTAATCCAAACCTATACAAGATTTGATTTAACTGACTTAAAAGGTACCGTTCATGACAAACAAATTGGCTGATTTTTTTTCACCATTACCTCAAGAAGCTTTAGTACACATTTATTCCTATCTAGGACTTAAAGACCTTTTAAGCGCCTGGCACACGGGTAGAAAAGCGCAACAAAGGGCAGTAGAGACTGTCTTATTTGCAAAGGATGGTGTCGAATTTTATTCAAGTCAAATCAAGATATTAACCATACTCGCCAACGCGCGCTCGATTTGCAACGGCGATGACAACTATTTGCATGTCTTAGCAAAACAATTTGCTGAGAAGATGAAAAACTCTAAATTAAGCTTATCCGAGCGATTGCGAGGATTGAAGCTGCTTGGCACCATTTGGCAGGTCCCTCTAGACATTACAAGGGTAGTATCCAAACTTAGTGCGCAAGATCCGGAAGTTTGCCAAGCAACATTCAACTGCCTAACAGCCATGGTACCTGCTTTAGACAAAAAAACGCTAGCAACGCTTGTGGAACTTGTTAATAACAAACTCAAGGATCAAAATTCAGATGTTTGCCGAGCAGCATTAGGTTGTTTAACTGCTATGGCAACTTCTTTAGAGAAAGGGGCACTGTCAACGCTTGTTGACCCCATTACAAATAAACTCAATGACCATGATTCAGGTGTGCGTTATGCATCACTAATTTGTTTAGCTACTATGGCGCCTGTTTTAGATAAAAAAACCCTGAGCATACTTATTGAACCTGTTATAAACAAACTCAATGACAAAGATAGGGATGTTTGCAAAGCGGTAGGAACTTGTTTAGCCGCTATGGCACCTGTTTTAGGGAAAAAAACATTAGCAACGCTTATTAAATTGGTTACCAACAAACTCAGTGATCAAAAATGGTATATTCGCGAAGCAGCACACGATTGTTTAGCAGCCATGATACCTACTTTAGCAAAAGAAATCCGAGCCACTTTGATTGAACCTGTTACCAACAAACTCTATGGCGAAGACTGGACAGATCGCAAAGCAGCATTAAATTGTTTAGCCGTTATGGCGCCCGCTTTAGAGAAAGAAAAGCTAACAACGCTTATTGAATCGGTTACCAACAAACTCTATGACCACCATTCAGAAGTTCGCAAAGCGGCATTAAATTGCATAACCACTATGATACCTGTTTTAGAGAAAAAAACGCTAGCAACACTTGTTGAGCCAGTGAAAGACAAACTCAGTAACGAAGATTGGGGAGTTAGCAAAGCGGCATTAAATTGCTTGGCAGCAATAGTCCCTACTTTAGAGAAAGAAACGCTAACAACGCTTGCTGAATCTGTTAAAAATAATCTCAATTACCAAGGTTGGCAAATTCGCGCAGCAGCATTTAAGGGTTTAGTAGCAATAGCGCCGGCTTTAGAAAAAGAAACACTGATATCTCTTGTTGAGTCTGTTAAAAATACTCTGAATCACTTAAGTCCATCTTTTTGCGAAAGTGCATTAAATTGCTTAACCGAGATAATACCTGTTTTAGAGAAAGAAACACTGGCAACGCTTCTTGATCCTGTTAAAAACAAACTCAATGACCAAAATCGAGATGTTAGCCAAGCAGCATTAAATTGCTTGGCAAGAATAGTACCAATTCTCGATAAAGAAACAATAGAAACTCTTGTTGAGCACATTAGCAATAAACTCAAAGACGAAGATAGGGATGTTTGCGAAGCGGCATTAACTTGTTTAGCCAAGATGCTACCTGTTTTAGCGAAAGAAATGTTAGTAACTCTTGTTGAACCTGTTATAAACAAAATTAATGACCAAGATTTTTTTGTTCGCGATCAAGCATTAATTTGTTTAGCAGCTATAATGGCTGCGTTAGATAACGAAACACTATTAATATTTTTTGAACCTATTAAAAATCTATTAAATAGCCAAGAGCAAGATGTTCGTCATGCAGTATGTCATTCTCTCATTTTTTTATTAGCTAATCCTGATAACGTACTAAAAATAGAAATCGATGGTGCCTCACTGAATACCAGTGAGGCATTACTTATTCATGCTGTTTCTGACTGGATTAACCAAGTTCATCAAGTTTCAACAGAGGTGGCATCGCAACCAAAAGAGGCTCCTCAGATGAATAGGCTTTGAGATTTAAGCCCTCTCCCGCAAGCGGAGAGGGGATTTTGATTTAACTGATACGAAAGGCACCGTTTCATGACAAACACACTGACTGATTTTTTTTCGCCATTACCCCCAGAGGTTTTGGTACGCATCTATTTCCATCTAGGCCTTAAAGACCTTTTAAGTGCTTGGCACACGGGTGGAAAAGCGCAGCAACGAGCGGTAGAGACTGTTTTATTTGCAAAAAATGAGTTCGAATTTTACTCAAGCCAAATCAAGATACTCACTCTTCTCGCCAACGCGCGCTCGATTTGCAATGGCGATGAGAACTATTTGCATACCTTAGCAAAAAAATTTGCTGAGAAGATGAAAAACCCTCAATTAAACTTATCCGAGCGATTACGAGGATTGAAACTGCTTGGCAACATTTGGCACGTTTCGTTAGAAATTACGCAGATAGTATCCAAGCTGAATGATCAAGATCCGAAGGATTGCCAAGCAGCATTAAATTGTCTAACAAACTTGATCCCTGCTTTAGAGAAAGAAACGCTAGCAACGATTGTTGAACCGGTTATCAACAAACTCAATAGCAAACCTTTTTTTGTTCACCAAGCAGCATTAACTTGTTTAGCCGCTATGGCACCTGCTTTAGAGAAAAAAACGCGAGCAACGCTTGCTGGATTTGTTGCAAACAAACTGAATGATCAAGATTGGTATATTCGCTATGGGGCATTAAGGTGCTTAGCCACTATAGCCTCTGTCTTAGAGAAAAAAACCTTAACAACATTTACTGGACCTGTGATCAATAAACTCAATGACTCCAATTCACATGTTCGCGAAGCAGCACTCGATTGTTTAACAGCCATGATCCCTATTTTAGCGAAAGAAATCCGAGCCACTTTTATTGAACCTGTTAGCAACAAACTCAGTGACCAAGAGTGGGGAGTTCGCAAAGCGGCATTAAATTGTTTAGCGTTTATAGCATCCGCTTTAGAGAAAGAAACGCTAATAACGCTTGTTGAATCGGTTACCAACAAACTCAATGACCCCCATTCAGACGTTCGCCAAGCTGTATTAAATTGCATAACCACTATGATCCCTGCTTTAGAGAAAAAAACGCTAACAACACTTGTTGAGCTAATAAAAAACAAACTCAATAACAAAGATTGGGGAGTTAGCAAAGCGGCATTAAATTGCGTAGCCGCTATAGCACCTATTTTAGAGAAAGAAACGCTAAAAATGCTTGTTAAATCGGTTATCAATAAACTCAATGACCCAAATTGGTATGTTCGCGAAGCAACACTCGATTGTTTAACAGCCATGATCCCTACTTTAACGAAAGAAATCCGAGCCACTTTTATTGAACCTGTTATAAACCAACTCAATAACGAAGACTGGGGAGTTCGCAAAGCGGCATTAAATTGTTTAGCCGTTATGGCACCTGCTTTTGAAAAAGAACTGCTAACAACGCTTATTGAATCGGTTACAAATAAACTCAATGACCAAAAGGGAGATATTCGCAAAGCAGCACGAACTTGTTTAGCCGCTATGGCACCTATTTTAGAGAAAGAAACGCTAGTAACCTTGGTTGAATGGGGTAAAAATAATCTCAATAACCTAGATTGGAAAGTTCGCGAAGCAGCATTAAGGAGCTTAGCAGCAACAGCACCTACTTTAGAGAAAGAAACGCTAGCAACGTTTGTTGAATCAGTTACAAACAAACTCAATGACCCAAATTGGGATGTTCGAGAAGCAGCATTCGATTGTTTAGCAGCCATGATACCTACTTTAGCGAAAGAAATGCTGAGAACGCTTGTTGAACCGATTACCAATAAACTGGACGACCAAAATGGGAATATGCGCAAAGCAGCATTAACTTGCTTAGCAGCCATGGCACCCGCTTTAATGAAAGAAAGGCTAGCAATGCTTGTTGAATCTTTTAAAAATAGTCTCAACCAAGATTGGCAAGTTAGCGAAGCAACACTAACTTGTTTAGCTGCTATGGCACCTATTTTAGAGAAAGAAAATCTAACAACGCTTGTTGAACCTGTTACCAACAAACTCAATGACAAAAAGCAGGATGTTCGCCGAGCAGCATGTCATTTCCTTGTCTTTTTATTAGCTAATCCTGATAACGAGCTAAAAATAGAAATCGATAGTGTTTCACTGAATACCAGTGAGGCATTACTTACTCATGCTGTTTCTGGCTGGATTAACCAAATTCATCAAATTTCAATTCAGGCAGAGGTGGCAATGCAACCAGAACAAGAGAATCTCCAAATGAATAGGTTTTGAGATTTAAACCCTCTCCCGCAACCGCGAGAGGGGATTTTGATTGATTTAACTGATACGAAAGGTACCGTTTCATGACAAACACGCTGACTGATTTTTTTTCGCCATTACCCCCTGAGGTTTTGGTACGCATCTATTTCCATCTAGGCCTTAAAGACCTTTTAAGTGCTTGGCACACGGGTGGAAAAGCGCAGCAAAGAGCAGTAGAGACTGTTTTATTTGCAAAAAATGAGTTCGAATTTTACTCAAGCCAAATCAAGATACTCACTCTACTCGCCAACGCGCGCTCGATTTGCAATGGCGATGACAACTATTTGCATACCTTAGCAAAAAAATTTGCTGAGAAGATGAAAAACCCTCAATTAAACTTATCCGAGCGATTACGAGGATTGAAACTGCTTGGCACTATTTGGCACGTTCCGTTGGATGTTACTCTGCTAATATCCAAACTGGATAATCAAGATGAGAGTGTTTGCCAAGCAGCATTAAATTGTCTAACAACCATGGTACCTGCTTTAGACAAAAAAACGCTAGCAACGCTTGTTAAACCTGTTACCAACAAACTCAATGACCAAAATTTAGATGTTTGCCGAGCAGCATTACATTGCTTAGCCGCCATGATACCTGTTTTAGAGGCAGAAACGCTAGCAACGCTTGTTGAACCGGTTATCAACAAACTCAATAGCAAAGCTTTTTTTGTTCACCAAGCAGCATTAACTTGTTTAGCCGTTATGGCACCTGCTTTAGAGAAAAAAACGCGAACAACGCTTGCTGAGTTTGTTGCAAACAAACTGAATGATCAAGATTGGTATATTCGCTATGCGGCATTAAGATGCTTAGCCACTATAGCCTCTGTCTTAGCGCAAAAAACCTTAACAGCACTTGCTGAACCTGTGATCAATAAACTCAATGACTCCAATTCACATGTTTGCCGAACCGCATTAGATTGCTTAGCAGCAATGATACCCGCTTTAGAGAAAAAAACGCGAGCTCCCCTCGTTGAACTTATCACCAACAAACTCAATGACCAGGATTGGCAAGTTCGCAAATCAGCATTAACTTGTTTAGCCACTATGGCATCTGCTTTAGAGAAAGAAATGCTAACCACCTTTGTTGAATCTATTAAAAATAATCTCAATAATCAAAATTCGAAAGTTCGCGAAGAAGCATTAAAGGGCTTAGCAACAATAGCACCGGCTTTAGAGAAAGAAACGCTAATATCTCTTGTTGAGCCTGTTAAAAACAATCTGCATGACCAAAATCCATATTTTTGCGAAATAGCATTAAATTGTTTAGCCGCGATAGTACCTACTTTAGAGAAAGAAGCACTGACGACTCTCGTTGAACCTGTTAAAAACAAACTCAATGACCATTGCCAAGAAGCATTATATTGCTTAGCAGCAATAGCACCAACTCTAGATAAAGAAACGCTAACAACTCTTGTTGAACTTGTTAGAAGTAAACTCAATGATCATTGCCAAGCATCATTACATTGCTTAACAGTAATGGCACCTGCTTTGGAGAAAGAAACGCTAATAACTCTTGTGGAGCCTGTTAAAGACAAACTCAATGACCATTGCCAAGCAGCATTACATTGCTTAACAGTAATGGCACCTGCTTTGGAGAAAGAAACGCTAATAACTCTTGTGGAGCCTGTTAAAGACAAACTCAATGACCCAAAGCAGAATGTTCGCCAAGCAGCATGTCATTTTCTTGCCTTTTTATTAGCTAATCCTGATAACGAACTAAAAATAGAAATCGATAATGCCTCACTGAATACCAGTGAGGCATTACTTATTCATGCTATTTCTAACTGGATTAACCAAATTCACTACGTTTCAAGTCAAGCAGAGGTGGCAATGCAACCAGAACATGAGGATCCCCCAATGAATAGGCTTTGAAAAGTAGCCCTCTCGCAAGGAGCTGTCTCTTGATCTTGCTTACGGCCAGTGGCTTGTCCGCCTAGTCTAAGCCTTTTAGCGCAGTCACCTGGTTCCTGAAGACAAGCCGCGGACCTCGAGAGCTGAGCTGGACTGGGTTTTCACAGGATGTGTAGAAGATTCGGCACAAAGAAGGAGAGAGAAGATTTTGAACCCAAACCTATACCAACATTTGATTTAACTGATTTAAAAGGTATCGTTCCATGACAAACACACTGACCAATTTTTTTTCGCCATTACCTCAAGAGGTTTTGGTACACATCTATTCCCATCTAAGTCTTAAAGACCTTTTAAGCGCCTGGCACACGGGTGGGAAAGCGCAGCAACGAGCGGTAGAGACTGTTTTATTTGCAAAAAATGAGTTCGAATTTTATTCAAGCCAAACCAAAATACTCACCCTACTCGCCAACGCGCGCTCAATTTGCAATGGGGATAACAACTATTTGCATGCCTTAGCAAAAAAATTCTCTGAAAAGATGAAAAACCCTCAATTAAGCTTATCCGATCGATTACGAGGATTGAAACTGCTTGGCAACATTTGGCATGTTCCATTAGATGTTACACTGATAGTATCCAAACTTAGTGCTCAGGATCCGGGAGTTTGCCAAGCCGCATTCAATTGTCTAACAGCCATGGTCCCAGTTATGGAAAAAGAAACACTAAGAACATTGGTTGGACCTGTTAGAAATAAACTCAATCACTCAAACCCCTTGGTTTGCCAAGCCGCATTATATTGCTTGGCCGCCATAGTCCCTGCTTTAGAAAAACCTATCCTCACAACCCTTGCTGAATCCGTTAAAAATAGATTAAATGCCCCAAATGAATATGTTCCAGAAGCAGCGTTAAACTGCTTAAGCGCAATGATACCGTTTTTAGAAAAAGGAGCATTGGCAACACTTATTGACCCTGTGGTCAACAAAATCATCGACAAAGATCCTGAGGTGCGCTTAGCGGCATTAAATTGCTTAGCCTTTATAACGACTCATTTGGAGAAAGAAACACGAACAGCGCTAGTGGAATTTATTAAAAATAAACTCAATGATGAAAATGCGGATATTTGCCGAGTAGCATTAAATTGCTTATCCGCTATAGCCCTTATTTTAGATAAAAAAACGCTAGCAACGCTTGTGGAACCTGTTAAAAATAAACTCAATGACCAAAATGAATATGTCCGCTACGCAGCACTAACTAGTTTAGGCGCTATGGCACCCGCTTTAGAGAAAGAAACACTGGCGACACTCGTTGAATGTGTTAAAAATACCCTTAATGATCGAGGTTCGGATATGCAAATCGCATTAGATTGGCTAACCGCAGTGATACCTAATTTAGAGAAGAAAGCTCTCGCCTCACTTATTGAACCTGTTATCAACAAACTTAATGACGAAGATTTGTTTATTCATCTTGCAGCACTGAAGTGTTTAGTAACTATGGCCCCTGCTATCGATAAAGAAACGCTAACAACGCTTGTTGAATGGGTTAGAAATGGCCTAAATGACGAAGAGGAAGAGATACGCGAAACAGCATTACATTTGTTAGGCGACATAGCACCTGCTTTAGAGAAAGAAACGCTAATCGCCCTTGTGGAACTTGTTAAAATTAATCTGAATGACCCCAATCCTGATGTTTGCCGAGCAGCATTAATTTGCTTGGACACCATGGCACCTGCTTTAGAGAAAGAAAAATTAGCAACACTCGTTGAGCCTATTAGAAACAAACTGGGTGACGAAGATGGGGATGTTCGCAAATCAGCATTAAGTTGCTTAGCCACCATGGCCTCCGCTGTAGGGAAAGAAATGCGAGTAATTCTTATTGAATCTGTTATAAATAAATTCAATACCGAAGAGGAGGATGTTTACCAAACAGCATTAGATTGCTTAGCGACAATAGTCACTTCTTTAGAGAGGGAAAATATAGCAACTCTTGTTAAACCTGTGACAGACAAACTAGACGATCCGTGCCCGGCTGTTCAACAAGCAGCATTGTATTGCTTAACCACAATGGCCCCAGCTTTAGACAAAGAAATTCTTATAACGCTTGTAAAACCTATTGTTGGCAAACTCAATAGAGAAGAATGGCATGTCCGTCAAGCAGCCTGTCGTATTCTTTTCTTTTTATTAGCTCATTTTGAGAATGATCTAAAACTAAAAATAGATAACGCTTCGTTGAATACAAGCCAAGCATTGTTTATCCATGCTGTTGCTGATTGGATTAACCGCATTAACGACGGCTCAATTCAAGTAAATGAAGTAGAAAAAGAAAAAACAGAAACAATGATAAGTGAACCTCCGCCAAAAAAAATCAAACTCTCGGAGACAGCAGTGTATCCGTTTGTAAAGGAATGGCAACTACCTAATAACACCCGTGAAAAGAATGTGAAAGAAGAATTAGGCCCCTACTCTTTACCCAATGGATAAGAACCGAAGGTAATTGAAAACATCCAAATTTCTTATTAATTAATCCGGATAACGATGTAAAAATAGAGCTTAATAATACTTCACTCAACACGAGTGAAGTATTACTGGTTCATGCTGTCTCTGATTGGATAGGAAAAATTTATAAAACAACATTAAAGCAGACAGAAATCACTCTGCAACCTCAGCAAGAGTATCTTTAAAGGCTCTTTCTTAAGGTTTTTAGATTGGATGCTCAGTAACTATAGAGCAATAAAAGATGTAGGTGAGGCATTGGATCAATCTACTGCAAATTTGTTGTATTATGAATTGATTCAGTCTTTTTAATATCCAACTTATCAACAGCTTGTTTTTTGACTAAATTATCGACATGTTTTTTTAATAGGGAATTGATAATTGCGGCTTGAGCAGGATTGGGGTCGAAGTTCATTTTGTTAAAAGCCGCCGTTAAATTCTTTTCCAGTCGATGTTTTAAGTAAGAATGGCTAATCCAATGAGCAAGCTGCTCTTCATCTTTCTTCAGGAGAATTTGAATTAATTTATTGCCCTTTAGAATTTCAATACTATTTTCAGTAAGATAATTACTATACTCTAGCGATTTTATCACATAATGCGCTAGTTGAATTGACGTTAATTTCATATCAACAACATCAGCTGCATATATTGTTAATTATAGATGATAAGTTCTTTAGTTTTGCGGTGCTAATGGAAAAAATTGGCAAGTTCTCCTATATTTTTAGGTGAATGCAGTAGCAAGAGATAAGGGAAATGACTGCCTCTAAACTGCTCGCGGGTTTACTTACACCATTATTCTGCTTCGCACTCTATGCAGATAATCCCCATATGGCATCGCCATGTTCCAAACCTAAAGTCCTTAAACCTTTACTTGATTGGGCTATTAGCGCGCCTAATACGGCCATTATTCCCACAAATCAAGCTTTTACGGGAACAAATTTAACCTTTACGGTAACCGCGCAACCGTTTAACCCCAAAAACATTGTGTCCATTAATCCACTAACAGGAGAGACGCATATTAATGCCAAATTTGAAGATCAATTTAATGTGACAGTCAAAGCGAGTAATTATTGTGGTATGGCCTCAACCACTTTTAATGTGATTATTGATCAAGACGATGAAACAATAGAATAATCAGAACCCAATAAATCAGTGAATCGATCCTATCAATAAATGCAATGGCCAATGCATCGTATAACGTTGCTCAAGCTTTCCCCACGTCGCTTCAAGCGCTTTAAAGATAAAATTAATTGGATTGACTTGATTTTTTAATTGATATTCTTTGACTGCAGACCAGGTATTCAAATACCCAATAAACTCTGAAAAATTCAGATCTTTTTCGATAGTAAGTGATGGAGGGGTCATTTTATTAAATGGAAAAGGAATCGTACGGTATTCTTCGTCAATGTAACGGCGCTCGGCTGGCCAATAGTTATCTCCTAAAATATCATGATAAAGTTTGCCTATGATCTCGTCTAATGGAGAATGAAATTGACCTAAAGAGTAGCACCATGCAGCAATAACAGCCGAAGATTTGCCGACTCTTCTCACCTCGTCATAAAACGCATCGAAATTAAACCAATGCAAAGCTTGCGCAACGGTTATTAAATCAATCGAGTGATCTAAAATAGGGATACTTTCCGCAGGGCAACAAAGATAGCTAATTTTTTTATTTTTCGGCGCTGCCTCAAGTTGGGCGTGATTAATATCAGTAGCAATGACCTGATCGAAGTAATGCGCCAAAACAACTGCTGCTTGCCCATTGCCCGTTCCGCAATCCCAAACGTTTTGGTGCTCTTTCACTAAACTGACAAGGTAATCATACAACGCTGCTGGGTAAGTGGGGCGAAAAAGCAGGTAATTTTCAGACTGCTGATTAAAATGCTTGATGTAATCCTTCACAATAATCCTCCTTTACGGAAAGCTTAAACCGATGACAGTGAAATGCTTGGTTTACCCATAGCATAAGCCTCATGCTGCTCTCGCAGTGCCTCTTTTACTTGGGATTTATCAGCGTGATAAAAATGGAAGTATTTTAACAGCTGTCCCGTTTGTTTGATGTCATGAATTTTAGCCTTTGAAGCAGTGTATGGAACGCTTTCATTGGCCAAGGCCGGGTTAAGGCTACGCTCCAATAATTGGTGCTTTTCTGGTTTATTTTCAGGTAAAAATTTCTTTCCCTTAAGGGTTATGCGCTTGGCTTGGTAGTATTCCTTAATTTCACTATAAGTAAAGGTTTCAGTCATTTGATTGGCATAGATATCCATTTCCCTGTTTCTTGGAAGTTTAGGATCATGACATGTGGCTGGTTTTACGTCATTCCAACCCAAAATGATTTGGATGGCATTTGCTAATTTATAAGCGAAAAACAGGGTTATTGGGATAAGACCTATGGTGATCAATGCAACGGTAGCGACCGTGGGGAGTAAAGGTGGCAAAAAAATACTAGCCAATATAAACGTCAAAATGAATGCTGAGGCTAATTTATTATTTAACACAAAACGAATCGTGGGTAGAACAAAAAGGCGATAAGGCTGATGACCCAAATAATAACCAAGCCCGCGAAGCAAGGTAAAAACCCAAAAATTTCGTTTTCTTCGTTCTTCATTGTCCTCTGTAGTATCAACGCCAACAAATTCTGTTTCGGCAAAACCAGCATAATTCAGTGCATGATCCACAAATCCATTAGGTCCTCGTTTATCTGGAGGAGGTTTAACGTGAAGGATATGCCAATCTTTTTTCCAAAAACCATATTCTGAAACGACATCATCACCTTGCTTTTGCACATAAGTAGGCGGTTTTTCTTCTTCATTAAATTCATCCCAATTGTCAAAGCTCGAATCCCAGCACCAAGGTTCATGCAACCCGGGGGGATTCAATGCATCCACACGAGACAGTTTATTGCCTTGATCGATTGCCAAGAGTAAGGACAAAGCTCCCCCTAAACTGGTACCACAAACATGCGGTTTCTTCTTTTGCTGCACTTGCCGATTAACCCATGCGAGAATCCTATCCCGCCCATTTTCATATAAAAAATGACCCGGCGTCTCCCAAGCCTCTAAGTCGGTATTCACCTGTGTAGTAAAGCCTTGACCCGCAGGATAAGTTGTCCCCATAAAAATGAGGTGCGGTTCACCTTTATTGTTGTTAATCGGTTCAAGTCCGTAGGCAAAAACACGATCCTCATCTTCAATAAATAACTTGCTAAACCCTTTGTTGGGTGTGAGCTCGATGGGAGTCACTTTGTATTCGACCATCTGCCATTCGCCGTCGATCCGCTGAGGAATAGTAAATGATTCATAAGGATTGGGATCGGAAAAAGGTAAAAGCGTCATGCAATTGGAGATAAATAATTGCGCTTGATTTAATTGTTCTACAGAATGGTTTTTGTCCTTTAATTGCTCAAAAACATGATTAAAACCTTGTTGAAAAGCAAGGCGCATACCCCTAATTAATTCATGATCGCGTTCAAAAAAAATCGCCTTTAATACACGTTTTGATTGCAGGTCCTGCCAATTTTCTTTCCATCCCATCATTAGGATTCGTAAGGCATCACGTGCGATGCTTGCTGAGTCTTCCTTGTTGTTTTCGAATTGGGCCGATTCAAAAAAATTTAACTCCAACCCAACCGCATACACTTCACCTTTCTTCATTCACAAGTACTCTTTTCTCGGTGTTCAAACAAGGTAACAGTTACATTTTGATAACGTGCTAAAAATTAGTCAATTTTCAAATGCAAAAGCTCACGCCATTCAACTACGTCCCGCGACCTGTCAACAGGATCCAGGAATCTTGCATCCGGGAACTTAGGGATAGGATGAACCTTACGCTTAAATGTTCCCGGAAGCGCATTTATTGCGCAATTATTATACAGGAATTTGTGTCAAAAAAAAAGAATAATTGTGTAAAATTTCGCTAAGCAATGATAGAGAGTCCCAAAAGAACTCCGTGTTGAATGGGAATATTAGACACTGAACCCGATTCGGGGAAGGGATGAACATGAAACCGCGGATTACTACCAAAAACACCCTGATACAAAAGATTGAGATTCGTAATCTCGGTTAATGGATAACCAAAACCGGCTTGGACTTCTCCGGCTATTTCAGCCTTATTGTTGATCCTAAAACTATTAATTTGCCAATAGCGATAAGCAATCCCGCCTTTTAGTTGGGTAAAAAGCAGGCTTTCAGTTAAAGGATTTGCATTTGCTGTAACTAATAAATCAAACATCGGTCTCATGGTGGTTTGGACTGCATAACCTAAAGCAGCGATGGGACCTTGCGGAATTGCAAAACGCATTCGATTGCCAGTCTGTACACCTACCTCAAGACCAAAATTAGCTTGGGTTGCGGTAAGTAACTCAGCGGCTAATGCTAATCGCCCAACTGCCGTTTGCCCCTCCGAACGATGCATGTGTTGGTAATCGCTATACCCCAAACTAGCGACCAGAGTCCAGCGATTATCGAGGCTTTCAGGTGGTAAATAAGAATTAGCAAATACATTAAAGGATAAGAAACATCCTATTGTCATTAAGCACATTCTTTGTATCATGCTTTCCCCTTCCTTCACTACCGCTCGGTGAATTTCCGTCTTCACGGAAATAACAGCTTATTTAACGTAACGATGCCCAAATTAAAACCATTCACGAAACAGTTCTCATTTTATACCCAAGATACTTTAAAATGCTAGGTTTTAAGCGACTTGATTTTGAGGTTTCGAAGGCTTTTTCATCGTTGCAATACCAATTAACCTGGGTCTCATACTATACTTATTTTTAAATTTGTCGACACTCGCTGCATACATTCGATTGATCATTAATTATCAAGAGGGAGAAATAACATGAGCAACGCATTAGCAGGAAAGGTTGCCTTAGTAACGGGTGGTTCACGCGGAATTGGTGCAGCGATTGCCAAACGTCTTGCTCGAGATGGAGCAACAGTAGCGCTAACTTATGTCAATAGCAAGGAAAAAGCAGAAACTGTCGTTGCAGAAATTAAAGCAACAGGCGGCAGAGCTTTAGCCCTTTATGCGGATAGTGCAGATCCTAAGGCTATTTATTCAGCGGTGGAGAAAGTCATCGAAAATTTTCACCAACTGGATATTCTAGTGAATAATGCGGGTGTATTTATCATGGGTTCTGTCACTGATCCTACTTATAATCCCATCGATTTTGAAAAACAGTTTGCCATTAATGTCAAAGGAATAGCCGCCGCTGTTTTTGCTGCAGCCAAATACTTGCGTGAAGGCGGGCGAATTATTTCCATTGGATCAATAGCAGGTGATTTTTCCATTATTCCGGGAGTGGGTGATTACTCAGCCACCAAAGGTGCTGTCGCCGCCTATACAAGAGGATGGGCGAGGGATTTTGGTCCTAAAGGAATTACTGTTAATGTCGTGCAACCTGGACCTATTGACACCGATATGAATCCAGCAGACTCCGAGCTGGCCGAAACTCTAAAACCAACCATACCGCTCGGTCGCTATGGAAAACCCGAAGAAGTCGCCGCAGCAGTCGCCTTTCTAGCGAGTCCAGAGGCTTCTTTTATCACAGGGACAACCTTAAATGTGGATGGCGGCGTTTTAGCTTAGTTAGAGTCTTTAAAAGCGCAAAGAGAGTCTTCCGGTCACGTCACTCGCGATTCGCTTGATCTTCCGCGTAAGAAAAGCGATGATTTTCAATTTGGATTAATTTGGGAGACAGTGTGGAGCACGAATCAATGGAGTATGACGTCGTCATTGTCGGCGCCGGTCCCGCTGGATTATCAGCTGCTATCAAACTAAAACAATTAGCCGCAAAGGCAGGTAAAGAAATAACCGTTTGTGTTCTTGAAAAAGGAGCACAAGTCGGCGCTCACATTCTTTCTGGAGCAGTGCTGGAGCCACGCAGTTTAAAAGAACTACTTCCTGAGAATTGGCAAGAAGCCCCTCTGAATACCCCAGTCGCTGAGGATTTCTTTTACTTTTTGTCTAGCCAGCGCGCTTATCGCCTCCCCACACCACGGCAGATGCACAACCATGGCAATTATATTATCAGTCTAGGAGAGCTTTGCCGTTTTCTCGCAATACAAGCCGAAAAGCTCGGTTGCGAAATCTATCCTGGCTTTGCAGCGGCCAAAGTCCTTTATAATGAAAATGATCAGGTGATAGGTGTTGCTACCGGCGACGTTGGAATCGACAAAACCGGAAATAAATCATCCAATTATCAGCCTGGTATGTATTTATATGCCAAACAAACCCTTTTCGCAGAAGGTTGCCGCGGACAACTGAGTCAAATGCTGATGCAGCACTTTCACCTGCGCGATGAAGCGCAACCGCAAACCTATGCCCTAGGCATTAAGGAAATATGGCGAGTCTCAGAAGCTAAGCATCAACCTGGCAGAGTGATTCATACGATTGGTTGGCCCTTGGATAATCAAACATACGGTGGTTCTTTTATTTATCATTTCTCCAATCATCGCGTTGCTCTTGGCTTTGTTATCGGTCTGGACTATCAAAATCCTTGGCTTAATCCTTTTGGCGAATTTCAGCGTTTCAAAACCCACCCACTGGTTAAAGATTTACTCACCGGTGGTGAGCGCATAAGCTATGGGGCTCGAGCATTGAATGAAGGCGGTTGGCAATCCATTCCTAAGCTTACTTTTCCGGGTGGTGCTTTAATTGGTGATGCGGCAGGCTTTCTCAATGTACCCAAAATCAAAGGCACACACACCGCCATGCAATCAGGTATGCTTGCTGCTGAAGCCTGTTTCGAACTGTTAATCCAAGAGCAAAAAACTGAAGTCGAACTTAAAGCCTATTCTGAAAAAATAAAGCGCTCCTGGATCACTAAAGAATTATATAAAGTGAGAAACATTCGCCCTGGGTTTCGTTACGGATTATGGTTTGGATTAGTGAACGCTGCCTTTGAAACTTACCTCAGTTTTGGTAAATCCCCCTGGACCTTGAAAAATCATGAAGATTACACCAGCCTAATTCCTGCCGATAAAGCAAAAAAAATAGAATACCCCAAACCCGATGGCGTTTTAACCTTTGATAAACTTTCATCAGTTTATCTGTCGAATACTTATCATGAAGAAAATCAGCCCTGCCATCTAAAATTACGTAACCCCATTCTCGCCATTAAAGTGAATTATCAACAATATGCCTCGCCTGAAACGCGCTACTGCCCCGCCGCTGTCTATGAAATTGTTGAGGAAGAGAAAGGTCCAAGACTACAAATTAATGGGCAAAACTGCATTCACTGCAAAACTTGTGATATAAAAGATCCGCGTCAAAATATTGTGTGGCAAGCACCCGAAGGCGGCGGCGGACCCAATTACGTTGATATGTAGGTTGGCTGTACGAGAATTGTATGAGGGAAGTTGTTATTTCGTAGCAACAGAGTTAGACTTGCAGCCGTTCGTCCCGGTGGCACAGCTGGATAGCGCAGCCCCCTCCTAAGGGGCAGGTCGGAGGTTCAAATCCTCTCCGGGACGCCACTTAAATCAATGGGTTGCAACTTTAAATCAAGATTATTTTAAGTTAATTATTTTCTGGGGCCTACATGGGGGCCTAAAATTTTTAACTAAAGCAATATTAAAAGGAGTTGATAGACAAATGAATACAAATCTATCAGACATAACATTGGATGATGCAACAAAATTATTAATTAATTGGCTACGCACACCCGATCATGGTAGCTATCTCAAATATGGCTATGACATATATCTACCATCGTTACTTACTGTTTACTTAAACAAAAGATAAATTGATCATTTAGAAATAGATAGAAGATTAATATCTCTTTCTCCTCTCTTTTATAATGCGGCCTGGCGACGTATACCATACATAATCTCATTTATTTTTTTATCTCGTTTCATTCCTTGTCCTATTGATAAATACATTCTAATCGCTTAATTCATATAACTTGTTTTTGAATAAAATCACTCCATGCTATCCAGGCATTTTTTTGCTCAGTTAGATAAGTAGCCCTTTGATATACCGCAACTAATTTATTGACTGGTTGGTGATTCAGCATTCGCTCAATCACATGTGGTTCTGTCTTCAAATACTCGCCCCAAGCAGTCGCAGCAGTCCTCCTTAGATCATGAATACTAAATGGAGCCATATCCGTAAGAAGCGCTGTATCTAATTTTTTCTTTTTGGCACCCTTTGCCACACCACGTAACCGCCCAATAAGCCCTGTTAATGTATCCTCATGAATATGACCTTTACTCGATATTCGACCTCCGTAAAAAACAAAAGGATGTGAACTGGATATAAGGCTTAATTGTTGAATTAGCTCTACTGCCAGAGAAGATAGATATATTGTATGACTTTGGCGATTCTTTGTTTTTTCAGCAGGAAGACTCCATACCCCATCATTGAGATTTAATTCATCCCATCTCATAGAAGCTACCTCCCCACGACGTGCGCCAGTGAGAATTAATAGTTTAATTGCTGTAGCAATAATGATTGAAGTTGTTGATGATTGTTTAGATGTAGAGGTTGTGTCGCTTGCTTGATCTAGGGCTAGCCAGACTCTGCGTAACTCATCCAAAGATAGAACCCTGTCACGAGGTCTATTAGCCGTGGCAGCGAAATCTTTTGGTTTTAAAGTTCGTGCTGGATTTTGCTCTATCAAATTGCGCGTCAAAGCATAATCAAGCATTAAATTAAGTGTTGTAAGCGCTTTCCTAGTCTCTTCCCTAATACCTTTTCTGGTCATTGCATCTAGCACCATTGCCAAATGAGCACGGGTAATATCACGCGCTAAAAGCTTACCTAGTGAATTCTTAAGATGAAGACGCCATCGATCTTCATGGCGTTTAATCCATTTAGCAGTTACTTGTTCTGCTACTTTTTCAAAAGCAATCCAATGCTCAAAAAGGACTTGCATCGTTACCGCTTGCGTATTTTCCGCAACAGCAGCGGCCCGTGCAGAGCGAGGATCGATACCTGAAGCAACATATTTGCGCAACTCAAGCACTTGTTCGCGAGCATCCTCTATAGAAACATCATTTACTGAACCAAGCGTCATCTTATTTAAACGCCGTTCGCCGGGAAGACTAAAAATGAAAATCCAACTTTTAGCACCACTAGGACGCACACGTAAAAATAACCCATTGCCATCGTGTTTTTTGTATTCTTTATCCTTTGGCAGTGCTTCTTTAATATCTTTCTTTTTTAATTTACTCATAACTACCCAACATCATATTAATTTGTGCAAGCCTGCCTTGCATAATTATGGCTTATGTAATTACCCAATTCGGGAGGACACTGTCTCCCGAATCTAGGTAAATATTGCTCATGCCTTATTTAGCTCTCTCTCTAACTCTTCAATTGTGGGTAAACTGGTTTTTATTTCTTCAGGCAAAGCTTCTGTCAGTCTATATTCAGCTAAGCCAATTGGTTTATTGATATCACGCAAGGCGTACTCAGCAACTACGTTGTCCTTGGTTTTACATAAAATGAGACCAATAGATGGGTTATCAGTAGGATGTTTAACGAGGTCATCCACAACAGAGAGATAAAAATTCAATTTTCCGGCATATTCTGGCTTAAAGTCTTTGTCTTTAAGCTCAATGACTACAAAACAACGTAGCTTTAAGTGATAAAAAAGCAAATCAATGTAAAAATCTTTTTCTGCTACCTCAAGATGATATTGCCTACCTACAAATGCAAAACCAGCGCCTAGCTCGAGTAAGAACTTTTCCATATGTTCTATTAAGCCTTTTTCTACTTCTCTTTCGTGAGCTTCTTTGCCAATAGTTAGAAAATCAAAAATATAAGGATCTTTTAGGGTATTATTTGCTAAATCAGAAAATGGCGAAGGTAACTTTGTTTTAAAATTAGTAACAGCCTTTCCCTCTCTATTATATAAATTTGTTTCCACTTGAATAGATAAAATAGTACGGGACCAGCCATGCTCTATAGCTTTGCGAATATAAAACTGCCGTGCGTTTTTATCTGAAACTTGATACATAAGAAGAATGTTATGCCCCCAAGGCAATTGGTCAACAGCCTGTTGACCAATTTCATCCAAGCTATATTCCTCCGCAAAACGTCGCATGTATTTTAAGTTTTGAGGACTAAAACCTTTCATTTCCGGAAATTCATGGCGTAAATCTTTACTTAATTGAGCAATAACTTTTGTGCCCCAACCATGTACGGTCTGGGATTGAATAATTTGAGTTCCAATATGGTGATAAAGTAAAATTAACTCCTGATTAACCTTGAATGCCGCTCTCATACGAGATGCTGCTACTCTATTTTTCAAGTTGCTCAGGAAATCTGTATAAGAGGCATCCATAAATTGTTGTGTCATCATAACTCCTTATGTATTGCAGGTTGGATTAAATGCATTCAGGGCCTACATGGGGGCCTAAAAATAAATAGATTAAAGCGGATCTTACTAGACGAACATGGACAAATCAATCAATAATAGCAATGATTTTAAAGGATAATTAGACAAAGAAAGATAATCGGAGATAATATTTATTGCCCCTCCTAAGGGGCAGGTCGGAGATTCAAATCCTCTCCGGGACGCCAATAAAATTAGGTCTATTCCGAAGACATCGGTTACAAACTATACCGGAGATATCGGTAGCAGAGGTTAAACAAACTTAGCTCATCAAATTTAGTTAAGATTGCAAGAGGCTAACCTCTACCCGCTTTAGGGCCTTTAGGACCTCTGGGCAGTGGAGGAGGAGATGGTGCTGCCGGATTTGTTGGAATTCCATAGCCACCTGCTTCCTTCCCAACGGGTTGGATTAAGTTTATCTTTAATTTTCCACCTGCCAATCGTTCTAGTTTTTTGTCCGATAAATTCCTAATATTCTCTTCAAATGTACATACCAGATGCTGAATAGTTTTTTTACGGTTCATAGCTTCATCCTCATATTTGGGCTATTGGGACATGATTATAATTTTAGTCCAAAAAGAGTATAGAATTGGTAGAAAAGCTGAGGCAATTGCAATGGAGCCTTTGATAAAAAGTCGTAGGGGAAAAAATATAGCTGTTCTTATACAATTTTTTACAGCAAAGTAACTAAATAGCAAGAGTATTTTGATTCACTTCTAGGCGGTTAAGTGAATCCTGGAGACATAAATAACATTTTAGACTAAGGCTATTATTTAAAAATCGTTTCCTTCACCTCAAACACTCTTCTCTCCGCCGAAAATTTATTTTTAAATAGAGTAACTCCTTTTTCCCGCATTATTGGTGCAAATTCGGTAAAATAATGGTCCAACGCTTGTCTATTCTCTAACTGGTACTGAATGGTCAGTTTTTCCTTATCAGAGATTACTTTCTCTGGCATTAGAATACTGGCTTGAATAAATCCTGGAAATTGCACCATTTCTGTAATATGACTCTTTAACCATACTTGAAATTCAGGATAAATGTCAGCATCAATTGATAAATTCACTTCGTAAATAATCATATTTTCCTTATACACTAAGTAATCAAAAACGCTAATTTATATCTGAGAAGATGGTTAAAGTAACTTGGTTTGGCACACCGAGTGACTATGCTTTTCTCATCGTATGTGAAAACACAGCAAAATTCATCATACCAATGGTATGAACCCTCTGTTCATGCTACCAAGAACCCATACTCGGGACATCCCCTGCTTGGTATGAACGGGCAAATTATCGACGCCGAATGGTTTACTGGCCACGCTCACTCTTAGCGGAGTTTGGTACAATTATACCCGACGATTTGGAGAATCAGGACGTAATAATACTTTGATCCTAGCAATCGGCCTTAGCCCAATTTTGATCTGCGCTGCATGGTCAGTTAAATCGAAATGCTTTTGCGCGATTATTCTTTTCGCCCCATTAAATAGAATGGTCTTATCCTTATTTCCGAATGTGTTGATTATAATAGACAGGAATTTTTCCTAATGCATAAGAGGCTGCTGAATTTTGTTTTTGCGATCTTTTCCCAGAAAAAACAACTGTTTCAGAGAATAGAATGGCTTCCGACTTCTTTTTAAATAACCAAGCAAAACAAATGGTACCAGGAGGAATCCCGTCTATAGGCTTAGAACCGGCAATTCCGGTGGTAGCGATGACAATATTTGCATTCGATAATTTCGCAGCGCCGTGTGCCATTTCTTTAGCTACCTCCTCGCTGGTTAAATTAAACTGCTTGATTGTTTTCTGTCTTACACCCAGCACTTTTACCTTGGCTTCTTCTGAATAGACTACAAACCCAGCATCTAACACTTCGCCACTATTAGAAATTTTACTTAAACTATTAATGATATATCCTGCAGTACAGGACTCTGCTGTACTTAATTTTAATTGATGCGTTTTTAAATAAGAGATCAGTTCTTTTAGTTCTTGTTGATTCATTTTCAATCCTTTGATTCATTCTAAAGTTTAGTGAAATTACCATTTTCAACACGATACTAACGGGATTCAAATCCAAACACACTTCGGCCGCCATACAGAAATGAGCTTTCCTTTTCATGAGCAATCATTTCTTCTACCGTGGGGCCACTGAGGATCTGGTGCTCCAATTCAAGTGCTTGTTGATCGAGCCGTTTAATGGCATCCATTTTTTCGCTTTGGCCAAGCTTTGATTGTTGAACAGCCGTTTTGAGGACACGGATGGTTTCATCGTAGACCTTCACAGGAACAGGAAAGGGATATGAATCTTTGCCGCCATGCGCTAATGAGAAACGGGCGGGATCGGAAAATCGATACGGGGCACCATGAATGACCTCTGCCACCATGGCAAGCGCGAGAATTGTTCTTGCACCAACACCGGGTATTAAAAGAAGCTCTGAAAAATCTTCTGGCCCACGGTCAATCGCAGCCGCTATATTGCCGTGCAAGCGACGTAAAGAAATATTTTCCGCTCGCACTTCATGATGAGAAGGCATCTCCAGATGGAGGAGGGGAAGTTGCCCGCTTTTTAGCGTGTTTTTCTCCGGATCGGGCCTCAGATTGGAATCACTTTTGGAAATTTCTTTAAGGATACTCTCAGGAGAACGTGTTTTTAATAGATCAATTTGCATGGTCCGCGACAACTGGGCTCTTTGATCAGTCAGATTGATAATTTTACCTTGATGACGTCCCTCTATTGCAGCATGAGGCGAATCAATGAAACTCTCTAACCCTTCTGATAACCAATGATACCGTCGTGCTTGTTTGTTTGTCGTGTTCATGCCCTGTTGAATGACTGCCCAATTTCCCTCGTCTGTAACAATAAAGCTATGTAGGTAAAGGTCAAATCCGTCTTGGACAGCTGCGCTGTCTACTTTCGCCACCAGTCGGCTAGATTGCGCAAGTTGCTGACCGTCAAAACCCACCTTAGATCCTATGGTTAAAAGTTCCTGAGGAGTCTGGCGAGAATATTTCCCCCTACCCCCACACACATGAATGCCTAGTTCTTTCGACAGAGGATTTAAACCCCGCTTGAGTGCACCAATAACGCTAGTCGTAATGCCTGATGAATGCCAATCCATACCCATGACTGCACCAAACGATTGAAACCAGAAAGGATGAGCTAGACGTCTCAGAAATTCGTTGCGCCCATAATGGTAGATAATGGCTTGGCTTATGACAGTACCTAATTTTGTCATACGCTCCGCTAGCCATGGGGGCACATGACCATAATGCAGAGGCAGATTAGCGCTACCAGTTTTTTGGGCCATAGTCGTAAAAAATTTTGGAATAATGGGATTATAGCGGCGTGTGCTGATTAATTCCAATGCAAAGGCAGGAGAATCCTGCCAAAAATAAAACAAACTATAAACCTCCGATTTGCATCGGAGGTTTATAGTTTGTCGCTCTGGCTTGCATCTCATTCTGAGTTGATTTATTAGGACTTGCCTATAAATCGGGGCGTTTATGACTTGGCTCTTCTGGCTCGTTGGCACTTCTTCCTGGCCAAACTCTATCTAATGGCTTAGGACCCATTAAATGATCTAGACTAAAAATTAGGCCAAAGGTTATTGCAGCTTGAGGACTCCTAACAAGCACTTCTTTTAATAAATTTACCTTTAAAAAGGACATAGTCGCCTCTTTAAAACCTACTGACTTAACATGCAATTTTGCATTATTAAACATAGTAAAAGGAGTCACTGTTAACAAACGGCCATCTACGACTTTCGATGCTAAAACCTTTCTGTCAGAGTAGGAATTAGGAATCGTAGTTAATAACGTTGCCACTACGCCTGAGGTCGCACCTCCTAATAAATTTTTGCAAAACTCGTTATTCAATTTATAGAAAGAACTGATGTAATCTCCCATAAAACCTATAGCAGCAAAATTAATAAAACCGGCAATGGAACGCGAACCCCAATTAATCTTCGTTAATTTCCATGCATTCTCAAAAGACCACCTAAAATTGGTCTTGTCAATTATTCCACCTCCTTGCAATTTAGCTTTGTTAGTCAAAGCGCTACTTAAGCCAATATCAAGCTGCGAAAAAAGAAAAGTCCCAAGCCACCGTTGACTTGTAGTACCCTTTACCTCTTCTTCTGCAGGTTCACGGCTTGTTTGCTTAGCTGTTACAGCCACAGCACCTCGTTTTTGCCCCGCTATTGCGTAAGTTAAAAAACCACGATACAAACCCAAAGTTCCCTTGTTTAATCCTGATTCAGCTTTAGATTGTTGCAATCGCGTCAATGCAATCTGAAAAGGCTGTGTTACCAACGAGACGCAAAAAGAAATTGCCATTGTCTTAAAAGTCAAATTGCCTACATCATATGGTGTGAACTGTAAAGATTGTTTTTTGCCCGAATTATTATCATCTAATTCATTTTTTTGCTTCATCGTTAATTTCTCATACTAATTACCTGAATAGAGATAATAAGTAGTCAATCTTAAGACAACATTAAATAAGTAAAAAAAATACCAATAGTGATCACAAATTACGCTCAAACCTAACTCTGCCTTTTAAAAGAGCGGTTTAAGATTAAATAATTTTTATGTGAATTACTGGAAATAAGAGAGTAAAACTCAAATAGAGAAATGCTTGCTTTCCGCTACAAGCACAATTTATAGAACGAATTATTCATCAATAGGATGTGGTCTTTTATAAAAGAGCTCACACTGTCGGGAGCGCAGCTCTATTTAATCGTTGCATCTATTTGGGCTTAGAAGAGATGGATAGGTCAAGCAGCTATGGCGGAATAAATCACTTATCGCTTAAGTTAACACTTAATAGTATAACCAGATAGCTAGTTGAGCCTGATCCAATGGGTTAAATAGCTGAACCATTTTAAATACACATTACTTTAAAGGGCCCATTCCAGGCAGTGAGTCAGCATCCAAATCTGGTTCATTGATTTGAGAGGTCTGCTTTTTAGGACCAAAAAAGCTATGGTTAGATATCGCATCAAACAAATAGCATCCTCCCCATAGTAGCCCAGCTCCTGCAGATACTCGAGCACCATCTATAACACTTGATTTTGCAGCTTGACTTAAAACGCTAACTGCCGCCTTTCTCCAAATTGATATCATAACTCCCTCCGATCTATTGAAACCAATTAAATTTCCTAAACTTACACGCTACCACAAAAAAATTGGCGCCATTGTAACATAAATCGCATTAATGAACCTAATTAGCCTTTGCCCTAAGAAGGGACCCGCTGAATCATTAAGAAATCGTGTCTAAATTATAAATAAGTAACGGTTGCTTTCTCTTTCGCTCTAAAAACAATTATTGCCATTTTTTATAAAAATTAATTAGTTAATTTAGACATTTTTTTTGCGATTATTTAGCAAAATCAACATTTTTTATGTGATATATGCCACAAATAGTTTATGCAAGAGTATATTTTAAAGAACAACAAGCAGTAGATTATCTACAATAAGATTTATCTGGATATATCGAATTGATAATTGAATTCAAATAACGGATTAGAATTACTGATTTATAATTATAAATGCCTTCAGTTGCATTAATTTCAAAAAAATTTGCGATATGTGCTTTTTTAAGAATAAGATAAGTTTATCACGGACTGTATTGTGATACTTACACATTTATTCCTTTCTTATATGGAGATAAGCATGGACTCATCGATTAGTGTAGGGGAACGACATAAAATCTTAAAAGAATGGAATCAAACTGAATCTCAATATCCCCACAAAATTATATCAAAATTGTTTGAAGATCAAGCTAAAAAAAAATCACATCAAATAGCCTTAATCTATAAATCACATACACTTCTTTACGAGGATCTTAATCATCAAGCTAATCAATTAGCACATTATTTAAGAGAAGTAGGAATCAAAAGAAATACCCTTGTTGCCATCTGTATAGAACCTGGCTTTAAGTTATTAATCAGTATATTAGCTATTTTAAAGGCAGGAGGAGCCTACATTCCCTTAGATCCGAACAATCCAGTTCAACGTCAAAAAATGATATTATCGGATTCAGGTACGGAGATCATAATTACCCATTCGCAGCTAACGGATCAGTTTGAAGAATTACCCATACCTCAAAAGATATATTGGGACGCCATTCAATCAAAATTAGCCTTCTATTCCACGGCAAATCCCAAGCCTATTAACACCATGAATGACTTAACTTATGTCTGTTACACTTCAGGATCGACTGGCAAGCCTAAAGGGGTAATGATAACGCATCAAAACGTTCAGCATTTCGTACACTGGTTTAGTAAAGCTATTCCAATTACCTCGGAAGGTATTTTTGATTTTTCTTCTTCCATTTCATTTGACTTTTCGGTGGCATGTACTTTATTCCCCTTATTAACAGGAATGAAAGTAGCCATTTGTTCTGAAACCGATAAAAAAGATCCCTATTTATATTTAAGCCATTTGCAGAAAACACACACCTCTATTGCCAAACTTACGCCCAGTTATTTTAGAAAAATTAAGAGCATTGTTTTAAATGAAAATAAAACGCTTGATTTAAAATATCTTGTCTTTGGTGGTGAGACGTTGTTTGCAAGAGATATCAAAGATTGGTTAAAAAAATTTCCAGAGCAGAAACTGTTTTGCGAATACGGACCTACTGAAGCCACAGTTGCTTCATCAGGGATTATCATTGATAGCAATAACATCAATCACTATAAATATCGCATCCCCATCGGAAAACCAGTACTGAACACGAAGCTATTTATACTGGATAAAAATAGGCAACCGGTACCTATTGGGACTTTAGGAGAATTGTATATAGGCGGTGACGGTATTGCTAAAGGGTATCTCAATCAAAAAAAATTAACTCAGAAAAAATTCATTGATAGCCCTTTTAGCTCAGGTAAATTGTATAAAACTGGTGATTTATGTCGTTATTTACCAGATGGCAATATTGAGTTTGTTGAAAGACAAGATCATCAAATTAAAATTCGTGGATTTCGCGTTGAAACTCATGAAATTGAAAAATGTTTGCTATCACATCCAGGCATTCAAAATGTTATTATTCGATCAAGATTTGAGAATAAAAAATTTGAAGAAAAACAATTGGTGGCTTATTGCATTAGTAAAGGATCTATAGCAATAGATACGAATGAATTGCGTGATTATCTAAAAAAACAGTTACCAGATTATATGGTGCCAGCTTTTTTTGTATTTTTAGATGAGTTTCCATTGTCAGCCAGTGGAAAATTAGATATTCACAAATTACCTGAACCTGATATAAAAGAAACTCGCCAAATTATAAAACCTCGAAATGAAATGGAAAATATACTTAAAACAATTTGGTCAGAAACATTAAATGTAAAAGAGATTAGTATCAATGATAATTTTTTTGATTTAGGTGGAAACTCATTGTCGGCAATTAGGCTAATCGTTAAGATTCGAAAAATAACGCGAAAGAATATTCAATTACAAGATTTATATAACGCAGGAACAATCAGTGAGCTTTCTAATATTGTTATGGAATCAACTGATATTTCTGAAGATAACAACAAAAAAAACACTCCAACGGACTTAAAAGAAATACCATTAAATGAATTGCAATTTTTATTCTGGTTAATGAGATTGTTTTATCCCAAATCAAAAGTATCTAATATAGTAATTAGAAAGCGATTGGCAGGAAATTTAGATAAAAACAAATTAGCTATTATCTTTGAGCTACTCTGTAAAAATCATCCCATTTTATGCTATCGAATTGCGAAATACTCCCCTTTACAGTATCCACAGGAAAAGATTCGTCAATTTGAGGTCATTGAAAAAGATATTAGTGGGTTAAAGCCGCAAGAGCAGGAAACAAAGCTCCATCTCTCATTAAATAATTTAGAAAATCAGAAGTGGCGGAATGGTTTACCATTAATCACAATAAAATTATTTCGCATGGCAGATAATTTGAGCGAATTACAAATCGCCTTGTCCCATTTTATTAGTGACGAAATCTCAGCCAATATTGTATTAAATGAAATGTCTAATGCCTATGTGGAATATAAAAAAGACCTGGAGCCGATTGTTCAACAGGAACTCGTTTTTCGCGATTATGTCTTACACGAACAAAAAGTGCTTAGAAAAACCTTATCAAAAAACATTAATTTCTGGGATGAATATTTAAAAGACATACCCATGCTTATTTTTCCAATAGAGCAAAGGTTAAATGGCATTAATTTGTCCTGTACTTCTTATTTTGAAATAGCCGAAAACACCGTGGAAAAATTGCATTTAATTTGCAAGAAAAATAGACTCAGTATGGCAGACATACTGTTAGCCGCAACGGGTTATACTTTGACCAACTATCTGAATCATAGTAATAAAACAATCATCATTAATTTTGTTAAATCAACTCGAGACTGTGAAATTTATGATAATGCAGTAGGTCTTTTTGTTCGCAATGAGGTAATAAAAATAGACTTAAATAAATCGCTAAGTTTATTTGAAGTTGCACAGCAAATACAACGCGATAGAATTGAAAACAATTCGCATCAATCTTGTCCGGCTATTATAAAAATTTCATCCATTCTTAAGAAAAATTGGAAGAATAAAAAAATAGGAAATTTTTTTATTCAATTATTTGCAAAAATATACAGCACTGTTTTTTACAAACATCAATTAAATTATGAAATTTTATTAATGTTTGGTCGAGTATTCCTATCAAGAAAAAATAATCATTTTTTTGTTAACGTTAATATCATGAATAATTTTATTCATAATGACTATGAAAAAGAATTTTTTGGGTTTAAACAAAAACCATATGTTCTTTATAAAGGGGATAAATTAGTTGAGAAAAATGTCTTAAACGTTTGGTTTAATCGAGATGAAAAAGGGAAACCCTATCTCATACTATCGGGTAGCTTAAAGCCTGAATTTAGAAATACACTGGGTTCTAATCTGTTAAAAATAATTACCTCGTATACCTTACAGGACACTTTAGAAAGCTAAAATGGCTAATCTTCGGTTAGATAGTTCGTTTTGTCCACAAATGCAATTTTTTTGCCCATTGTTTAAAATGATGTAGGTATTTAAATCCCCTACTCCAGCACTCCAAACGAATATTTGGATTACTTGAAACAGCAGCATAAATAGTCTCTAACGCGAAAACTTTTTCATGAGTAACATAGTAGCATTGATTATTTTGCAATGAGGAAATAGTCTTCACTAAATTAAAATTTTCAAAATGCAGCATGCAATCATTCGGCACAGCATAACCCGATGGTAATAATCCTTGTTTTACAGCAATGACATAGGCCTCCATACGCTCTAAATATTGATTCTTACTGTAATCGCAAAGCGATTTTTTTTTCGAATTCGCATGCGGACAAAAACTTTCTTTTAACCACCCTAAGCCGAGCAATGCTTTATATTGTCCTGGCATAACATCACTTAACACAGAGTAAAAGGGATACATTCCGCCGGCACTTACGCCCGCTAGAACAGGTAATCGCTTTTCGGTTTTGAGTTTATTTAGGACAGAGGTAAATCCTGATTTTTCCCATATTTCCAGCATTTTTTCTGTATTACCGCCCCCAATAAAAAGGATATCTTGTTGAGCAAGATAGCTTTCGAGCTGCTCTTTTGTTAACTGCGATTTTGTCAAAACCAACTCTGAAGTAATAACTTTTTTTCTAAATTTTGAACTTACAAATCGAGTAAAAAATTTTCGCTCGATCAAACTATCATTACTGGCCGTTCCGATATAACAAAATTGAATAGTTGCTTTTTCAATTAAACTGAAAGCATACTCTAGAAATCGATTGAGGGTCCGATTTAAATTCATGATATGACTATCATCAAAGCTCATTAATAGCATGTGACTCATTGTACAGTCCTGAGATGCTTTGCTATCCGGCTTTTATCTGATTTTTAGTATTCGAGAAGAAATAAAATGCGGGATACGTTATCGGGTGCAAACACATTCTTCCAAATAATTATAGCCTATACTGAAACAGTTAGTAACAGCCTCATAACTTGCTAAAGCTTATAGCTGGATGCATGCTATTTACGTTTTGGCAAAGCGATAAATAATGAGCCTGGATCGTTTAGGGCATTAGCCTCGATGCCAGCTTGGATTCCTTCTCCCTTGTAAATGTCAACATGAGCCCCCACAATAGCACCGCCTGCATCTTGGGCCACACACCATGAAGCCATTTTTTTGCAATAATAAATAAAACTCATTCCAAGAGGAATGACCTGGTGATCGGTTGCACATGAAGCGTGTGGAGTGAGAGGAATATTTTCTGAACCATATGGCCCCTCCTCTTCTTTAGAAAAAAACACAAAACTTTGATCCCGATTTCTCAAGTTGGCGGCCTTATGACGATTCAAAGGGTTATCCAGGTATTGGCGAATGAGTTTTTCGGATGCGGCGCTATGTCGAATTTCTTTAGAGACGTTACAGCGTAACTGTGCTTCATCATAACAATTAGGATCTTTAGCACAACGTTCCATAGCGTCAAGATTACCTCCGCATGTGGGATCTTGAGCGCATTGGACAATGCGTCCAAGCATAGTGCGTGGCCTGCCGTTGGCACTATCGTAATTGATATGAAATAATGTGCCATCGAGCATGAGTGAGCCTGCCCCTTGAATCATTAAAAAAGGAGGGTCATTGGGGTCTTTAACGTAACCAATGACGTATTTTGGATTTAAAGCGCCCTGATCAATTTCCTCGCGATCAGGTACGACAGTGTATTTTCCATCCGCACTTTTCATACAAAATCCACGCCCTAGTTTAGTCAGTGGATCACTGCCGCATAGAGGCCCTTTTAAATGAAATTTCTTCGATTCTGAAGCCGCATTCACAACCCCTGGGTTACTATAAATTGGATATAAAAAAGGGGCAGCACGTTTCGTGCGTGCTTCAATAGCAGCCGGGGCGTAATAGGCAGTAAATTGAAATTCACCCTTTTTAAAATCCGCATGATTTTCCGGCCATCCTTCGCTTTTATACCAATCAAATTCGGTTTTAATATTGGATAAAAATTTTTTAAAATCGCCATGAGCAGCTTTTGCAAGAGCGAGCATTTTTTTGTTGGTGCTATGGCACCATTCATGCCGTTTGAATGTATGGCCAGCAATAGTCACTTTTTTAATTTCACCTTGATAATGCTGACAATTTTTAATCTGATTCGTTAATGCCTTGATGACTTCATCCATATTACCGACTGGGTTATCTAGCGGTAATTCAGAGGCCGAAATTTTATGAAACTTAAAGCGAAGCACTCCCGGCTCTTTGGCAGCCATTTTCTGCCTTGTAGTAAAATCAGCGAACCGTCTAATATCTAAACAGCGCTGGATTGGATCAGCGGGCAAGGCTGCGTGAGTAATGAGTGTAAACGTCATTAGGGAAAGGATTAAAATGGATTGAACCATGAGCGTTACCTTTAAAATTACCCTTTTAAATTTGCTTTTTTTATTATTGCCTGAACACATTATTCACTCACATAAATAGCCGTTAAGTATTAAACTCCCTGGATATCGCCTCATAAAACCCGGTGATACTCTTAAACTCAGATGCGATCACAAGACTCATGCTTTCATTATTTAAAAGTTGGGTCATGGCATTTCCTGGACCTAAATCAATAATACGATCATATTGGTATTCGTTAATCAATTCACAGACTTTTTGCCACTCTAATGGGGTATAAATTTCTTGATCCAGCCATTCTTTTTCTTCCTCAAACTCATACACTTTACCTAATTTAATCGGACTTATGATCGGATAATGGAGATTTTTTGGTCCTAACGCATTGATGAATTGATGAAATTGGCCTCGTAGGTTTTCATAGAAAGGGGTGTGCGACGGCAAATGGATATTTAGAAACTGCGTTTTTTTAAGGGGTATATGCGATAAGCGAATTAAAAGTTTTTTTAAATCAGTAACTTTTCCCCCAACCACTACCCGTTGATCCGAATTGATAATAGCCAAATAGCAATGCGCCTCGGTCACTAATGCGCGCATTTCTTCCCCATCAAATGTACCATTAATGTACAGCAAATCATAATCCGATGTCCCATGTTTGTTTATCACTGACGTCATTAGCTTAGTACGATAAGCAAGGACTCGGCTCATTTCATCGGGTGAGGCCTCAATACTCGCCAAAAAGGCAGCTACCTCACCTAAACTGTATCCGGCAAAGTTAAGTTGATGCCCTTCAAATAGAGGTTTTAACCGCGCAAATAAAGTCAGTTGATAACAGCCGATTATCAGTTGAGCATAAAAAGGGTTTTTACTATTTGTGGAAATGGAGTCCTTTGGAAGATTCATTGCCGTAACATATCGATGCAATATTTCCTGGGCAACTGGATCGTCATTAAAGAAGTTGAATAAATTATCCTCTTGGTAACCTTGTCCCGCAAAAAGGCATAAGACATTCATAATGATGTTCCAGAAAAAATAGAATGTAAAAAATACAATACACTGAGCAAGTCTGCGACACCACCCGGGCTGATGTTTTGCTGCGAAAAGACATCATGTAGCTGAATAGCGGCCTGAATAGACTGCTCCCTGTTATCCAAGGAAATGGCCTTCTGGATTTGATCACGCGCAAATTGAAGGCCATTTAAACCTACTCGATACAATACATTAATATCATCAAGATGTATTAAAAATCGTTGGTAAGCGAGCAACCCCAAAAAGACTTTATCATGGTGGAAAGCTTGTAAATTGCAGTAAGTTTCAAAAACAAGACGGTATCCTCCAATAGCAATTTGCTTTGCATCGGCAACGGCATATTTTTCTTTGACTATCGCGCCATGCGTGTTGTCATTGCGATGGTGCAAAGTGAGGTATGTGGCCCAATCCTCAATGATAGCTTGATGGAGATCATCCATCGAAAAGTCATTTTTTTTGACGCTTAATTTACAGCAAGAGGCACATAAAATACCTAAAGCAAAAATAGCACCTCGGTGAGTATTAATCCCTTTAGTAATACGGTACATGATTTGTTCTGCCTGTAACCCCCAACGAACTAATTTTTGCGGAGCATGCCCCAAAGACGCATAGAGTCCCACTTGAAAAAAGTAATGCCTCAAACCAAAAAGACTGCGAAAAAATAAAGCCCCGTCCATATCCTGATGAGCGCCATTATCCATAAAACTCACTAAGCCCGGCTTAGGGTATAAAGCAACTTCCTCGTATAAAGCACGCACGGCCAGTTTGGCGTAAAAACGGGCAACTTTATGAGGATCATGCCCTGAGTGTTGGAACCTGAGCATACAGATAGTCCCTGGAGATAAGTTTTATGTGTTGTGCCGATTTATAAAGAATGGTTGCACTGCTATTAGGTTGAATGAGTTCTAGCCAGGAACAATCACCGAAGTGAGGAAAACGAATCTCCCCATCCAGGCGTGAAATCGCTAAGATTTGCTTGAGTTTCCAATAGAGCTCGGCGAGTTCGGTTAAAGAGTGTTTTTCGTATAAAAGTAAGAGATCAAGATCAGAATTGGGGTGGACGTAACACAGTTGGGTTAGGTGTTGCCAACCATACGAGCCGTACACTTTAATATCTGTATTTAGCTTAAGAGTGACTTGTGGAAAAACCTCTTGAAACGTTGGAAGCGATCTCACTTCCCTAATCATGATTGAATCAAAGTGGGCTCTAAAACGGCGTTTTTCTTGAGAAGATAAATCGAAAAAAGGGAATGCTAACTGCACTAGCCCTGGTTTGAGCTCCTTGGGTTGAGACGTATAAATCAGTGGAAACTGATGCTCCAACCAGTAGTCTAGTAATTCACGCTCTCGCTTTTGAATTGGCGAGAGCGGTTTAGCCCCTTTTTCTAAATAGCATAAGGTATGGCGATGATAAATCATAAGCGTTTAATGGCTCGAATGAGATCATAAGCTTGGGTCCGCCCTCCATATTGTTTACCCAATTCCGCCCGATGATCTTGATTAATTTCTCCAGCCTGTGTCACTTTTAATAGTGCCTCTGCTACATGGTTCAGTTCTAAGACCTCGTGGATTCCACCGAGTTGTTTAAAATTTTCGACTCCTGGGGCAAAAACAGGAGAGTCTTGACTGATGCGGCGTAAGATCTCGATATCGATTTTAGTTACCTTAGCCATACCCTCGAGCCACATCACCGCTAATTGTGCATTTTTTAAGGCAAAAATACGATCTGCCATCATCCCAAAGGCAATAAAACTACCACCGATCGCCTGGTTATAAATTAATGAAATGATTGGATTACCTTTTCTTCTTACAAGATGTAAGCATTTGAGTAAATGGGCAAAGTAGGCATACATGCCTAGCCATTCATCGCGAATGGAAAGTTTTTGTCCAGCCACATCCGTCGGAAGGAAAATAGGATCCGTATTGCTACTCTTCAGTAAATTTAATACATGCTTCGCCATTTCCATGGCTTCGTCAATACCAAAATGGGTGTCTTCTACTGTGCCAATAATATTAAATCGAGTGTCTTTAATCTGGCCAGTACCAAAAACCACGTTTTGCTTGATTTCAGTTTGAGTTTGAGTAAAAACACTGGCAAGCAATTCCTTTAATGCTATTTTATCGCTAGGCATTGTTGATTCCCTTCTTAACTAAGGAAAGAAATTCCTTATCCGTGCAATTAAACACATCATGTTCTTGCAATTTGGGAGCGTGGTGCTCTATCCATTCTCCTTCTTCATGACATTCCTTTGCCGAGTCCATTCGTTGCTGTAATAATTGATGTTCCGCAAGCACCCAATCCGGATTAATAGAGGGCTGTTTTTGTAATTGTTGTAATGCATCGATAATGCTTTGGCGAATATCGCTCATTTGATTTGTCGTATAAGCCTGTGCTGCTTTTTGCATGAACCGAGTTCGTCCGCCATAGACCCGCCAAACTAAGGCCCGATCTTTACTGTCAAACACTTCGGTTCCTTTTACGGCTTGGATTACTTCCGCACCGGATATGCCAATACGAGCCACTTGATTAACAATGAGATAATCGAGGCAACCACTGATAATTCCCATGCCACCATAAGCCCCATTGCTTCCACAAATGACCCCAAGGGTTTTAACACCTGCCGAACGGGCATCAAGAATGGAGCGAATAATCTCTGAAATTTCAATTTCACCTACATTGGCTTCTTGTAAACGAACACCGCCACTGTCGATCAGCAATACGATGGCTGGTAATTGATGTTTCACCGCGTATTGAATTAAGCCATTCAATTTGGCACCGTGCACTTCGCCAACAGAGCCACCGATAAAATCCTTTTGTTGTGAGGCAATTGCCACTTTAGTGCCTGCAAATTGTGCCGTCCCAATGACAATGCCATCATCCGTTTCCACCTGCATTCCCAGCTGAGGCAATGTAGGGCTGGGAGTTTCTTGTTCCAATAAGAACTCAGAAAAACTACCTTCATCCACCAAAGAATTAATGCGGTTACGCGCCGTGGCCTCTGTATAACGGTCTTTTTTGTGATAGCCGGTTTCGTAGGTTTCAATGGCCTGACGCAAGCGTAGTGATACGACAGCGGGGGTAGCACCCGCGTCATTGAGCGTTAGTTCAAGTTCCTGATAGGGATAATCCTCAACAAAACGTTGAATGACATTATCCCAAGTTGCTTTAAATCCGCTGACTATCGTGTGCACCGTGATCTGAGTTTGTATTGAATGGGTATTGGGTTTAATAATCACTTCCAAATTGCCAGAACCAGCGACTCCGACTTTAGTCACAGCACCTTTTTTTATTTTTCTTGCTAATTCAAAAGTATATTCATAGGTGTCCATAAGTCACTCTACCAGTTTCTAAATTTTTTAGGGGGGCAATACAATCCTTTTGAGATCGTTACTAAATCCTGCATGGTTTGTGCTGCGAGTAAATCCCTATCGGCTTCTTTTAGAGAAATGTTCAAATCTTCGGGTCTTTGTATGACACCCCGGGAACGCAGCGCATCGACCATAGCTTTATCCCGTTTTAACCCAATGGGGGTGTATCCTGCGACGCCACGTATCGCTTGTTCTCGTTCTGTTAAACTTTGACATAATAAAAGATTGGCTATTCCTTCCTCAGTAACCAGGTGCGAAACATCATCACCATAAATCATCACGGGTGGCAAATCAGCCTGCATTTCCTTTTGTAATGCCCAAGCATCCAATTTCTCCACGAACGTGGGTTTACCCGCACTTTGAAAGGTTTCAACCATTTGCACCACCAACTTACGCCCGCGTGGCATCGCTGGTGATTGATGACCGTATTTTTCACGGCCCGCTTTAAGCCAAGCATAAGAAGAATGCCTTCGGCCGGTGGTATCGCAACCCATGTTCGGAGCACCACCAAATCCCGCAATTCGCCCTTTCGTTGCTGTAGAGCTATTACCTTGCAGATCAATTTGTAAAGTAGCACCAACAAATGCATCGCAGCCATAATGTCCTGCTAGTTGCCCATAAAGACGGTTAGAGCGTAGGGATCCGTCTCGGCCAGTAAAAAAAATATCGGGTTTAGAGCGAGTGTATTCATCCATGCCTACTTCACCCCCAAACGAGAAAATAGACTCCACGAATCCTGCTTCTATTGCAGGAATCAGCGTCGGTAAAGGGTTCACTACCCAGTGTTTACAGATTTTTCCTTTAAGTCCTAGAGATTGAGCATAGGTGGGCAAAAGGAGCTCGATTGCACAGGTATTAAAACCCACGCCATGATTTAGGCGATTCACTTGATAAGGCGCGTAAATTCCCTTAATAACCATCATGGCCATCAAAATTTTGACTTCATCAATATGGGCTGGATCACGGGTAAATAAGGGCTCAATATAATAAGGCGTTGGTGCTTCAACGACCGCATCAATCCAATCACCAGGAATATCAATGCGTGGGAGCTTAGAGACCATTTTGTTGACTTGAGCAATAATTACTCCATTCCTAAACGAAGTGGCTTCGACAATACTTGTGGTTTCTTCTGTGTTAGCCCCCGTGTACAAATTACCTTGCGCATCGGCTTGCTCGGCAGCAACTAATGTGACATTAGGGGTTAAGTCGATTAAATAGCGAGCATAGAGCTCGTTGTAAGTATGAATATTACCGATTTTGATCTGGTCTTTTTGGATCATCAAAGCCAAACGAGTGGATTGCGGACCCGCATAGGCGAAATCAATTTTTTCTGCAATTTTACGTTCAAATAAATCGAGGTGCTCCGGCAGAGCGACGGCTGATTGGACCATATGAAGGCGATTAATCTTTTTGGGGTTTACTTGACAAAGACTGCGAGCAAGAAAATCCGCCTGCTTTTGATTGTCTCCTTCAAGACAAACAATATCACCCGGTTTAATCGCAGCCTCCAGCAAGCCAACGATGTGCTTGGAAGATACTTTTTTCCCTTGCTCAAAAAAACCGTTTATTTTCGCGATTCTTTGTTCATAATCCTTGAGCCTCTTAGTCCAATCCATGAATTCTCAACGCGATGGTTTATAGTGAATTTACTATAACATGTTTCTTCACTTAGATGTTATTAAAGCAAAACGTAGACATCTTAACGGATAATATTCGATTAGATACGGATATCCTGAATGAGTTAGGTCTACTGAAGGATTTACTTAAATCTAAAAGGCCCATAAAATCCACCTTCTCATATTAGGGAGGATATTGTGAAGCAAATACTTTCAGTCGCATCCATAATTGTTTCCATTTTGGCAACTAGTCACTCTGTTCATGCAATGGATGCCCGGACAACGAATATCCCATGGGCTGGGTATTATATAGGAGGCAATCTCGGTGCGGCATTTGGTGGGTTAAAAAATACCCTTTCTGTGGTGAATACCTCTCCAAACCCATTATTTCATCAGCCCGCTATTCCGAATATTAATGCGTCCGGCTCAAAGACACTGACCTCCTCTCAATTTTCAGGCGGCGCTCAACTTGGCTACAATAAACCTGTCCTTTCCAACCTGCTCTTAGGATTTGAAGTAAGTTACGATTATATTAATTTACATGAATCTTCTGGAGGCATATTTGCTTACACGGCGAATAGTAAACATTATTATTCCTTATTTACTTGCGCTAAGCTTCATCATATAGGCACTTTACGCCCTCGTTTGGGTTACATTCATAAGAAATTTCTACCTTACGTGACCGGGGGCAGCGCTGTATCAAAACTCACTTACAGGCAAGTTTTTACTGATTTACAACACTTAGTGGTTCATCCAATCCCGTTCGATAAAACCATTTGGGGTTGGACAGCCGGCGGGGGATTGGAGTACGCTGCATTTGATCGTTATTCATTCAAAATAGAGTATTTATACTCAGGTTTTAGAGATCGTTCTGCGCACAGGCCATTGATTACTACTGGCCGTTTAGCAGGTCTTAGCGCAAACCTCGATAACACGCTGCATACTATTCATGTTCAAACCGTGTTGTTTGGGATCAGTGCGCATTTTGCATAACCTTCGCAAAGAGTAATAAGGGCATATATGAACATCAAAACCATCATTAAACACTTAGCTGCTAGTGTCGCAAGTACGTGTTTGCTTCCAACCGCCTTACTCCATGCCTCCCTTTCTTTTATACCGCTCACTACAACGACTATCCTCATGCCCAATAACGGGCACACTGTGGTTGAGTACTTGGTCACGAACCAAACAGGAAGTATCCATACTTTTTTCATGTTACCTACCGACATTGGCGTGGTGCAAAATTACTCGGATTTTAGACACTGCACAAATCCTTTCGTTTTGCTCCCTCAATCCTCTTGTGTGCTCTCGGTACTCATTAATCGAAACCAATTGTTACAGCTTAATGGTGGTCCACAGGTATGTATCATGCCCGGCATGTCTTGTGTACAACCTAATCCGCCGCACACATTACAAGTCATGTCACTCGACCCCAATTTTCCTTATGGAAGTTCCCCTTCAGGTAACGTGTGTGTTACTTCTGATAATTTTGCTACCCCTGAAACCATGCTCGGCTCCTGGGCGATGCTCACCGCCGTATCTCTGGATTCAGCAGGAGGTGTTTTGCCCTCTTTTATGACGCCTTCAAATGTCGTTTATGCGGTAGGTACAGCAGCACTCGGCGACCAGCTGGGCATAGCGAATTGTTCAGGGGGCTGTAACCAATTGAATGGCTATTGCTTTGCTCTAAAATTTAACGGCAAATCCACTTACCCCTATATGATTTTTCAATCGGTTAATATTGCTGCGAATCCTAATTCATTTGATATTTACATGGCCGGAGGCGGCTCTGGTGCTTTTCCTCAATTTTGCTCAACTTTCTGGGGCACTGGCTCTAGCATCAATTGGAGTAATAACATCGAAAACTCCCCTTCCCCCTTGTGCGCAAATTATTTTAATAACTTCTCGACTATCAATGCCAATTACTCTGTGACTTACAATGGCCAAACTTATTATGCAGCACAGACTTTACAAAATGCCTGTCAAGTCGCCACGACCACAGGCTTTAACTCCCAAAATTTCAGTAATGTTTCAGTGGTCCCTGTGACTTGCCCCCGATCGCTCACTCAAATTACTGGTATTGAACTCCCTTCAACGATAACCACTGTTGGTAACCAGGTTATTCAAAATCTGAGCACACTTACTGATAATAATTTTGCTACAACAGCGATCACGGGTGTATCAACAACGCAAATGGAAGATTGTAAGACCCCTTCATCAGGATACTGTGGCAACGTTGGCGCTAGCGTTGCTCATTATCAAGCCTCTATCTCTGCCACCACTACTGGCCCTATATTGACCGCCTCGCCCCCAAGCACTAGCTATTGCCAAAGCAATCCTGGTGCAAGCTTTTGTAGTTGGAATAATGGGCAATCGAGTGGCAGTGCATATTGCAATGCGAGCGCCTCCCAATGCATCAGTTGCGGAAATGGAGCAAAATGGTGTACCTGTAATGGGGCAACACTTATAGGCTGTCAATCGAGTATTTTGGGGTAGAAATCAATCGGCCAAACAAGCCAAGCATAGTGGCGTTGTTGGAATTAAAACCTAGCAGATAAAATTGATTTTATCTGCTAGAACTGTCTCTGGAAGTCACTGAATTTGTCAAAGATCATCCCTATCTCCTTGTTCCACATCGAAAGGGGCTAACGATGACATTGCTTCTTTACAAATACGTTCTCTCCGCTAGGGAACAGCGACAGTTGAAGTACTTTGCGAGAAAACCGACTCTTGTCGATATAGAGGCCTCTGCAATAAAAACTCTCTTACATTGTGTTTGACGACATCTTCAAAAGAAGCATTTTGACTAAAAACCTTTTTTTGCCTTTCAGAACTGGTTCCAGATTCCATAATTGTTCTTAGGAAAGAGAAGTAGTGTTGATAATTAAGTTTATCCACATAAGGTTCAAGCTTACCAATCCATTCATAAATATCCTCACGCATGAGTTTAATTTTACCTTCTGTATTCATAATAAGCTCACTATCCAAACCATAGCGAATAGCACGCCATTTGTTTTCACGCGAAAGCCAATGGGGAGGGCACGCGACTGATTCCAACCAGCCTCCATTATCAGCAAACCAGTAAGCAAGGGTATGAATAAATGCAACAAGAGCTAATGTTTCCGCTAAGGTCGCTGTACCATCACAGACTCTTATCTCCAAAGTACCAAAGCTCGGACTTGGTCTTAAGTCCCACCATAGATCTTTTAATGATTTAATTGAGCCACAGGCTTTCAAGCTTTTATAAAGATGTTCAAAATCTTGCCATGACTTCACCTGATAGGGTTGTCCTGCGGTGGGCAACGCTTCGTATGCGGTGGGCCGACAAGAGGCAAGTCCTGTTTCAATGCCTTGCCAAAAAGGAGAGCTGGAGGAAAGAGCCAGTAAGTGAGGCAAAAAATACATAAAAAAATTATTGAATCGGATGCAATCCTCACCACTTTTCATGCCAAGATGAACATGAAGGCCATAAACACTCATACGTCTTGTTAACCATTGGTTGCGATCAATTAAATCAAGGTAACGTGCCGTTGGCGAAACCTGCCAATCGGAATACTTGGAAAAGGGATGAGATCCAGTGGATGCAAATAATAGTCCAAGATCTTTTGTAGCACACTGAAGATCAGACAAAGATGTATAGAGATCATCTTCTACTTCTTTGACGTTATCACACTTGTCTGTGGTGATTTCGATTGTGCTTAAATAAAATTCAGGCTTGATTTTAGGTAAATCAGCAGTTGCATGAAGTACTTCCTCTGATTTTGAAGATAAATTGAGTGTTTCGGGATCAATAAGCTGAAGTTCAATTTCAACCCCTAAAGTGAGAAATCCGTTACTCAAAAATTGAATATCCTCATTGTTAGTAGGCTCTAACGCATTAGCGGATGGGTATATGGTTTGTTGAGTTAATTCATTAGGCATAACCTCTCCTCTTTTTTATGATTGTTTTGAAAAATGTTTTATTGGGTTAACAACCCATGCTTGTAAATTCTCCTCCTCTACAGCTATTCAGAATTGTTTGATAAAGCAGTAATCACTAATCTGTTGAAATACCTCTACAGAAGCAATTTTCGATAGTAACCCCGTATGGAATAGATTGCAAATCCACGAAATCGCTTAATTGGTTGAAATTAAAATGCTTTAGAAGTCACCAGCATCTCGAACCAGTGTTCCATAGAAAATTGCGCTGTATGGTCGCTATAGAGCTAAAAAAAGGTAAATTTAAACCTGCAGATAAGGGACAAATAGAATTATATTTACGTTGGCTTGAAAAGCATGAAATGGAGCGAGGAGAGAATCCACCTATTGGAATTATCCTTTGCTCAAAAAAATCTGATGAACGAGTTGAATTGTTACAGCTAGAACAAAAAGTGGGATTAGAGTTTCCCATTTTATTACGGAACTTCCACCAAAAGAAATATTTGGAAGAAGATTACACGAAGCAATAGAGCGTGCTAGAGAAAGGGAAGTAAGCCGAAAATTGCTTGATTAATTTGCTTTTCTCATTCCGCTTAACTTCAAAGAATAAGTCTGATTATCACAAGTAATCAGACTTAAGATACTTTCTAGCTCTCAGCAAAAATACCCTACTATCAATATGAAAATACCTTTGGAACGCTTTAATTCTTCTTGGGTTTCACCCATTTTTACCAGGCCTGAGCCTATCAAAATGTTAATTGGTGCCCAACTTTAGCCGAAAGATCTCACCTTTCAATTCAATCGTATCTCCTGCAACCATCTTTTTTCTTTTCTGTTTTTCTATTATGCCGTTTACCAAGACAATGCCAGCAGCTATCATATCCTTAGCTTCTGCTCCACTCGAGGCGATACCTTCAAATTAAGAATTTTAAAGAGTTCAACAGTTCTTTATTAATGAAAACATCCGTCATATTATTTATTACATCCAGTAATGATGAGTTGTCGCAATCTTTACTTTTTAATGAAGCAAGATAAAGGCGCAAGAAGATGAGCCGTTATTTATTACACGCTATGGGACGCGCTTACAGACTTTAGATGTTTATCGAATATGCCAAAGGGTGTTAAAGCAAGCCTTAGCATTTTTACCGGACCATGAGAAATTTAACTTTACTCCTCATAAACTTCGACATACTTTTTTAAGGAAAGTCACTGATAAGCATGGAGTGCACTTCGCTCAAGAGCTTAGCGGCAATGTGTCGATTAAGGAAATTTTTCGTTATGCCAAACCGAGCCAGGAAGAAATACAAACAAGTATTGAAGAACTGTTTTGTAATTAGTCTAATCGGAGACAAGAAATGAATTACACAAAATTCTCTATATCAGATTTTCGTTGTTTTTCACAAGAGCAATCACTATGGTTTGGTATACCTGTAGCAGATAAAATTGGGTCTGGCATCACGTATATTGTTGGCTCAAATAGTTCTGGAAAAACCACCCTCATTGAAGGTTTGTGGATAAACGAGCAGGTAAAAATAAGATCCTCGGAGAAAAGAACTCACAGTGGTCCCCGATTTTGTTTATATGATATAGATGAGAATTTAAACAGAGAAGTGAGCTTATTGCGAGAAGACTCATACACATTAAAAGAGGATCCTAAAGTTCCTCCTAATGAATTATTTGAAATAATTTCCTCAAGAAGACATTGGCAATCAACAACCGCTGGGGAGCAATTGAGTTCGGCAGTTCTTGATACCACACGCGAATTGAATCCTCGAAATCAGCAAAATAATATAGCTACAGCTAATATTTTAAAGGATATAGAGAAAGACAGTGAAAAATATGAGCAATTTACGGCTTTAGTAAAAAGAGTAATTCCCGAATTTACTAAGTGGGCAGTCGCTTATGAAGAAAACGAATATATTGAATATACCTCTAGCGAAGGAATAAAACATAAAACAGATTTTTTAGGGGATGGAGTTATTTCAATTATTAGAATTCTTGCCCATCTTTTTGAACCTAGAACGTCAGGTATTATCATAGATGAACCAGAACTTTCTTTACATCCACTGGCGCAGAAGAAGTTAATTAAGTTAATTGCTGAATATGCACAAAATAGACAAATTATTATTTCCACCCATAGCCCTTATTTTGTAAGTTGGGAATATATACAAAATGGTGCTGTGCTTAATCGGGTTGCGAAAATAAATGATACTAGCTCTAAAATTTATACGATAAAAGATTTTAACAAATATAAGAAACTAACGAATGGCTCGAACTGGCAGCAACCATATTTAATGGATATAGTTTCAAGGGAAATTTTTTTTCAAGACAATATCTTATTTGTTGAAGGACAGGAGGACGTTGGTCTTTTAGAGAATGAACTTAAGGATAAAGATATTAATTTTTTTGGTTATGGGGTGAGGGGAATTCAAAATTTTGAATTTGCATTTCAATTGGCAAAGGACTTAGGAATAAAAAAAGCTTGTGTCTTGATAGATTCACCGTCTGATCCCGCGGTAGGTGAGGAGAATAAGGTTAAGGAAGTTTTAGAAAAAAAATTTAAAAGTTACAAAGTGGTACAGTGGGAACGTACTGATATTAGAGATAAGCCAGCTCAAACCAAACCCGCAAAAGAAAAACTAGGTTATTTCACCGCTAAAGGTATAAAAAAGAAGGACGAGGAGTTAGGTGACTTTTACAATAAAATTGAACAAATAATTGATTTTTTTAAAAATTAAAAGTGTCTAGCTTAATATGGTATAGAAAGTTTTCTTATTTTAACAGTTCATCTATTAGTTTAAGCTTCTCCTCATTCCGCCAGTTATGGAAAGCTTTTATCATACTTTGAAAGTCGAGGCGATTTATGGGACTTCTTTAAAACAAGAAAAGAGGCTCAATTGGCTCTGTTTGATTATATTGAAGTGTTTTACAATCGCAAGCGTATCCATTCAACCTTAGGGTTTCTAACTCCTAATGAGTGGGAATGGCTGCATAATGTTGGTGTCCGGTTTTTTGAGGAAGGATCAAGTCGAGATTTGTAAAAACATTGGTACTAAGCTGAAAGAAGGTATGCCTCTTGACGAGTATGAACACCACATTATGGTTGATGTATTATTGCTACATGCCAGACTTGGTTCTTAATTAATATTTTTGCCAGCCTTCCATCTCAATAAATGAAAAATATTTTTACCATTTTGTGCTAGTATGTTAATATGTACATGTACATATTTTTAGGTGATCCATGGAAACTTTGACTTATACTTCTTTCAGAGAAAATCTTGCTGACGCATTAGAGCGTGTAGAGAAAGGAGAAACTATTGAAATTACCAGAAGAGGTCATCAATCTGTGTTTCTTACACCTACTCCTAAGGTTGAAGGCAAATTAGAGGCTAAAAGTATTAAGTTTGCTGACAACGACCGATTTAATGCCTCTCTCAAGCGCATTCAAAAAAAACACGCTAAGAATATTCAGGCTTTAGCTGATAGATGAGTGACATAGAGTTTTTATCTGCTGAGCAAGTTTGCGATATTCAAAAAGTAACTCTTTCTATGGCTCCATCAAGCAATATTGGGTTGATTGAAGGAGCTGTAAATCGAATTATTAATGAATATCTATATAATGGTACATCAGATATTTTCGAACTTGCTGCATTATATTTAATAGCTATAGCCAAAGCACACGCTTTTCCTGATGCTAATAAAAGAACAGCATATCAAGCTGCGTTGATGTTTTTAGATTTAAACGGCATTTTTATTTCCGAAAGTGATAGCCTTATTGAAATAACCGTAAAAGCAGCAAAAGGTACCACAAATATTCAGGAAATAGTAAAAGTACTAAAACATAACACGGAGCAGATGGATTGAGCTAAGAAACATATAAACTACAATACCTCTATTAAGGGTATCAGGAAGAATCGTCCGTAAATACACGCTAAGCTAAAAAACAATAAATTCTATACAAAAAGAAAACTTTTTTCACCATACTCTTTTAACAAATCTTGATAGGGATGTATAAAAAGGCTGCCTCCTGCATGTTCAAAGCGAGCAATGATGGCAATAAGATAATCAGCAGAGGCCGAAATAATTTTCAGTTCATCTGGGGTAAACTTACATTTACGATATTCTTCATAAGACTTAACGAATTCCCGTGCCTCATCTGGAGTTGGCGTTATTTTAAAACCAGAGCCCCAATCAGCTGTAAACTGAGCAGCTGCTCTTCCTAGCATTTCAAGCTCATTCATAGTGCCTAACGAATCCCAATCAAAAATACCTTTTAGCTTTCCTTGTTGAAAAATAGCATTTTTAGTTCCCCAATCTGTATGGGCAAGCTTCTTTTGTAAATTGATTTTGTTTAATAACTTACGAGCTGAGAGGGCTTTTTTAGCAATCCATCCAGCGCCATTAGCTGATTTCTTTAGGTTAAATAAGGCATTATGAGGCATAGGCCAAAGCTTTCTATCATTGGCTTGTTGAAAAATATTTTGTAGTGGCATTAATTGAAATTTGTCTACAATAGCTGAGAAATTTGCTAGCGCTTTAGCAAGCTGTGAGCGAATAATAAATTGATGGCCATTTTCTTTTTGGCCTTCTATCAGTTCATATAATCCAGCATGCGTTTGATTGAATTTAAAGATAGGGCTTAATACTTTGGGTGCTGGAAAATCTTGTTTATAAAAGAGGTTCTGTACCTCGTTCATCTTCTTTAAATAAGTTTCGGGAATTTTAGGCGAATATATTTTCAGCACAATTTTTTGATGATTTGACAAAATAAAACCAAATACGACCCCAATACTGGATTCAATAAACAAAATATCTTCGATACTTGTTTTTAGATGCTCATTAATCAGTTGATATATTAAATGAAATACTTTATTGGAATCATCAAAACCAATGATATCTTTAAAAATCTGTTTTAATTCAAATATCTCTCTAAATATTGCTCTAATTTCAGAGAGAAAGTCATTACTTTTTACCTGCCAATAGATTTTTTCCTGCCTCTTTTAATGAACCATCTCCATTAAGATAGGTGTAAAGTGTCGCGGTTGTGATATTTAATCTTTTAGCAATTTGAGATGCGACCGCTTTATTATCGGACATAACAGACATGGCAATCTGTAAAGTTGATATATCCATTTTCCGGGGACGTCCTCCCATTCTGCCACGAGCTCTCGCTGCTTTTAAACCAGCATGAGTACGTTCAATAATGAGTTCTCGTTCATATTCTGCTAATGCTGCAAATAAGCCAAAGACTAATCGACCATTAGCGGTGGTGGTATCAATTTGTGCGCCATGTCCTGTTAGCACTTTAAAGCCAATATTGTGTTGCCGTAATCCATCGATAATTGTAATCAGGTGCTTTAAATCTCTGCCTAAACGATCAAGCTTCCAGACTATCAATATATTACCTGGCTGTAATGCTTTAAGACAGGCTTGCAATCCAGGTCTGGCTTCTTTTTTACCAGAAACGGTATCTTGATAAATACGCTCTTCATTGACCCCTGCTGCAAGTAGGGCATCTTTTTGTAAATCTAAATTTGAGAGCCATCACTTTTGGATACTCGCATATAACCAATAAGCATAATTCCCTTTGTCGACTTAGAAACTTACTGGCATACTAGCAAACTTAGCTTTGTTTTTTCAATGGGTTTTTAAGCAGAGATTCAAAGTACATAGCCTATGTTTAACAACCGCTAAGAAAACGCTCGTTTTTTGAGTGGTTTTAAAAGAAAAATTATAGGAATAGGATTTGAGTCAACAAGAAGTTATCTTAGCTTTGCCTGAATCGATCATCGTTCAGCTTGCCACATTACCACAACAGGATAGGCTCACTATTCAAAGATGTCGGGGACAGCATAATCGCCTTGGATTTGCCTATCAGCTCATGTTCGCTAAAGTGTTTAATAGATTTCCTAATCAAGTTCCACTTGAAATTCAATCACAGATACTGACTTTTGCCGTTTTGCAGCTTGGTATTAAAACAGAATTGATTGATGCCTATCAAAAACGCCAACAAACCATCTCAGAGCATCAGCAGCAAATTCGGATTTATTTGAATTTAGCAAATTTCGATAAAGACACTATGGCACAAGTCATGGACTTTTTGTTTATCGAAGCACAACGAATAGAACACATTAGCATATTATTGGCTAAGACCGAACAATTTTTGAAAGAGCAGAATATTTTACAGCCTGCCCGCGATACTTTGGAGCGGTTAATTATTACCCAAAGGCAAAAAGCACGACAGTTTATTTATGACAAGATGTTAAATCATTTAACAGAAATACAATGTATCGCATTGGATAATTTGCTTAAAGTGGATGAGAACCGATTATCTTTATTACAGCAATTAAAGCAGCCCCCTTCTCAACCTTCTCCAAAAGCACTCATAGCCTTGACCAAGAAATTAGAATTAGTTGAGACGATTGGCATTGCAAAAATTGATACTCACTGGTTAAACAATAATTATCAACGCACGTTAACAAAATATGTCATGGGCTACTCTGCTAAACGTTTAAGAGATTTACAGCCATCTTATCGATATACGGCCGGTAATCCCCCCATTTTAAGTGATGCTAAAAGTAGAGGATTAAGCAACTAGTGCCAATTTTTGCTTTGGAGGATCCCTCCGATAGCAGTATTAGGTCGTTCATTATTATACGTCCATAGCCTTGTGTCGCATGGTGTTGTACCTCGGCAATACTTTCAAATAAATGTTGGCTTAACCAATCATATCGAACTGTACGTTATACCGCTCAATGAAAGCATTTTGCTGCGGGTTTCCCGGTTGGATAAAAACTAATTGAATCTGATTTTTATCAGCCCACTGTTCCAGTACCTTACTGATATATTCAGGCCCATAGTCACAACGAATTTGTCGTGGCTTACCACGCCACTCAATGCTCTGATTCAGAGTTCTTACAACGCGTTCTGCTGGCAAGGAAAAGTCCACCTCGATAGCAAGGCCTTCTCGATTGAAATCATCAAGTACGTTTAATAATCGATAAGAACGGCCATTGTCTAATTGATCGTGCATAAAATCCATCGACCAACATTC
>NZ_FUXJ01000004.1:0-109708 GCF_900167045.1 Legionella maceachernii
AGGTACTATTGCTGTTAAGCAATTTAATGCTGTTTCGCGAATCTTAGAATCTGGGTTATTGAGATTATTTATAACAAGATCAACAAACGTTGTTAGCGTTTCTTTATCGAGAAATGGTGCTATTGTTGCTAAGCAATTTAATGCTGCTTGGTGAAGATTAGTTTCTTGATTATTAAGATTGGTTTTAACCGATCCCACAAGCGTTGTTAGTGTTTCTTTATCCAGAAGCGGTACTATTGCTGCAAAGCATTTTAATGCGGCTTGGCGAACTCCTTCATGTTCGTCATGGAGTTTATTTTTAACCGATTCCACAAGCGTTGTTAGCGTTTCTTTCTCTAAAACAGGTGCTATGGTGGCTAAGCAATATAATGCTGTATAGCGAATAATCCACTCTTGAACATTGAATTTGTTAGTAACGGATTCAACAACCGTTGCTAGCATTTCTTTTTCTAAACCAGGTGCCATGACGGGTAGGCAAATTAATGCGGCTTGGCAAACATTCCGATAAGGGTCATGAAGTTTGTTTTTAACTGATTCAACAAGTATTGCTAGCGTTTCTTTCTCTAAAGCAGGTGCTATAGCGGCTAAGCAAGTTAATGCCTTTTCGCGAACCTCCGAATCTTGATTATTGAGATTATTTATAACAGGATCAATAAGCGTTGTTAGCGTTTCTTTATCGAAAACCGGTGCTATAGTTACAAAGTCATCTAATGCTACTAGGCGAGTATTAGGATTATTAAGATTAATTTTTAAACGCTCAGCAAGCGTTGCTAGCGTTCCTTTCTCTAAAACGGGCGCTATGGTAACTAAGCAATTTAATGCGACTTGGCGAACACCCCAATCATTGTCATGGAGTTTGTTTTTAACAGGCTCAACAAGCGTTGCTAGCGTTTCTTTCGCTAAAACGGGTGCTAGGAGGGCTAAGCAAGTCAATGCAGCTTGGCGAACACCCCAATCATTGTCATTAAGTTTGTTTTTAACAGGCTCAAAAAGCGTAATTAGCGTTTCTTTCTCTAAAGCAGGGGCTAGCTCTGTTAGACAATTTAATGCTGCTTGGCAAGCCTTCGGATCTTGATCATGAAGTTTGGATACTATCTCTGTAATATCTAACGAAACGTGCCGAATCATGCCAAGGAGTTTTAACCCTCGCAATCGCTTGGATAAGCTTAATTGAGGGTTTTTCATCTTCTCAGCAAATTGTTTTGCTAAGGTATGCAAATAGTTGTCATCGCCGTTGCAAATCGAGCGCGCGTTGGCGAGTATTGTTAATAGCTTGATTTGGCTTGAATAAAATTCGACACCATCCTTTGCAAATAAGACAGTTTCTACTGCCCTTTGTTGCGCTTTTCTACCCGTGTGCCAGGCGCTTAAAAGGTCTTTAAGTCCTAGATAGGAATAAATGTGTACTAAAGCTTCTTGAGGTAATGGTGAAAAAAAATCAGTGTTTGTCATGCAGCAGTACCTTTTAAGTCGATTACATTAGACGATTTTCAATAACACGCGGTCCCTTATCCTTGTGATGAAGAATAGGGAGTCGATTCCTTGTTCGCACTTTCATCACGCGTGTTATGAGGTAACTGCCATTCGACTATAAACGAATACACTGTTTCAGAGAGCTTAATTTTCTTTGACGGTGGTTCACTGACCTTTGCCTCTGTTTGGTCTTGTATTTCAAGAACCAACAGATCATTTGCCACGATTTCAATGCCTGGATGCTCTGCACGAAATTTTGTTACAGCCTCGCTGGTCACTTTAGTGTTAGATACATTGACCGTTTTTAATTTGCTGAGAGTGGCCAACGTTTTAAAAACGTCGTTATCAATTTGAGTGTTTTGTAAATCCAAATGCTCAAGATTTTCATTGCCTTTTAGATGACCTATACCATCACTCGTTATTTTAGTTCTAGCCACGTTTAACTGTCTTAGTTTAGGCATCGTTGTTAATGTTTTCAGGGCTTCATCTTCAATTTTAGTTTTCTGTAAATGAAATTCTTCGATAGTCGCATGATTGGTAAAACAAAGCAGACCAGTACTAGTAACTCTCGTGTAGGATAAATTTAATTGCCTTAATTTAGGCAGGGTTGCTAATACTTTGAGGGCTTCATCTTCAATTTCAGTCTGTTGTAAATGGAATTCTTCAATAGTGGCATTATTTTTAAAATAAAGCAGACCAGTACTATTAACTCCCGTGTAAGATAAATTTAACTGCCTTAAATTCGGTAGGGTTGCTAGAATTTCTAGAGCTTGCAAGGGTTCACCCTCTATTTCGGTGTGATGTAGGTTTAATTCCTCAATCACACTGTTACCCTTTAAATAAAGAACTCCCTTATTGGTTACCCATGTGTTGGATATATTTAACTTTCTTAATTTAGCCATGGTTGAAAACACTGCGAGAGCTGGGTCTCCTATTTCAGTCTCTGATAAATTGATTTCCTCAAAAGTCTTATTTTTCCGAAGAAGAAGAATACCTGTATCAGTAATGCTCTCTTGATTACCTGACATATCTAATCTTTTTAGAGATTTATTTCTCTTGGTCAAGGCGAGTAAGGTGGCATTACTAACATCAGTGCTCGCGAGGCTAAGTTCTTCAAGGACATTATTGTCAATAAATGATTTTGCATTTTCATCATTCAAATTACTGTTGTTATAAAGCTTTAAGGTTTTAATCGTCTTATTTGCTGCTAAGTCTTTTGCTGCTTCATCGATACCATTATCGGACAAGTCCACATATTCTAAAGTGGTTGTGGTTGCTACGATGCGGGCTCCCTCGTTGCCCAAATCATTTAATGTGAGATCAAGTCCCTTAAGAGTAGGAAAGTGGACGAGTGCTCTAAGTCCATCACGGCGAACATTGTGCCCAGTTAAATTAATAAAATGAATGGATGGGTTTTTGGTTAGAAAAGAAATAAGGACATTTAATACATCATTATCATCAATGTCGTCGTCCATTTTCGACAAATCGAGTTCGTTACTTCCAGTGGTATAATAGGAGTTAATGATTTCTTCGGTTAACATAATTTGCCCTCTATTTACGATTAAATAGATTAGGCTTTAAAAATAAGGGGATAGCTTGATGATAGGTAATCGCCTTGAAAAAAGCCTAATGCTTCTATCATGGCGATGCACCCGTTTCGTAATGGAAACTTGAATTAGTATCAGTCCTCCTCATTAATCCATTGGGGAGAAGACACATCGCAGTTTTTGAAAATGTTAAATTATTTCTCAAAAGAGACGAAATTGTATCACATTTATTATGTTATGATCAAATCGAATCACCAAAGTTAACGGTTAGATTGACCTTGTGAATCACTATAATCGAAGCTTAGTGCCGGTTAAATCGGCTTTTTTCTAAATTTTGTATCCATTTCTCCCGATTTACTTGCCCCATATCCGCCTCTTTAATGACGTAGTGAACAACGTAAAGCCCATCGTTGCCTTTGTTAACGATTTGTAATTCGTTTTGTTTAAAATTCTCAGGCGAGGCAATACGAAATTCGAAGAGCACTTGTTGGGGAGTTTCCCTAATGATGTTAACAACGGGTTGAAATCCGGAGTCTTTTAATTGTTTAAGAACAAAATCGGTATATTGTTTAGGGGTGATAGTATTTTGAATTCCCGGAATAAATTGACTGGTGACGAGTTCATGCCATTGATTAAGGTTATTGCCAGCTGGGATATACTCGACAGTAGTAATTTCATCGGTTTTCTTGCCCCAAACCGCTTGCCAAGGGCGATTATCGAAAAAAATCGTTTGAGTTTCATAATCCTTTATTTTAGGGTCAACGACAGAAGACTGAGAAGTGGGTTCGTGCGTGCAGTAAAGTGAGTCCTTGTAGGTGTAGAACTCGACACATTCTGCTCTATTGTCATGTGTAACTTTGATTAATGATTGCGGATCAACCGTAGCGTGTGCATGAGTAGCGATCGACAGGAGTGCAACCGGTGTAATTAATCCTAAAAATTTATTCATTATCATTTCTTAAGCAGTTAATGGTGAATAAGTTCTAGAGTATCGGGATGTTGGTGAATAGTAAAGGTATGTGTTCAGGATAACCGCATCTTATTTCAGCACAAGAAGTCTTCATTTTGCCTACGCGCTGTGAAGTATACAGGCATCCCGGCGATCTTGAATAAGGTTCGAAGTGGATTGCGCGTATAAAGCGCAGAACATAGACCTCTTGACTGAATAATATTCGTTAGTTGTATGTTTATTGTCTTGGAATGGAGGAGTCAAATTTCAAGACAATAGCAGGTTAGAAACCCGAAAGAACGATTTTCCCTCGTGATTTACCAGATATAAGTAATTCATGCGCTTTGTTTAAATTAGCTGCATTGATAGCACCAAAGTGCTGATTGAGAGTCGTTTTAATCACGCCTTTATCCACGAGATCCGCTACTTGAGTTAATATTCGGTGCTGATTAATCATGTCATAAGTTTTATACATCGAGCGCGTAAACATCATTTCCCAGTGAATGGAAATGCTTTTCAACTTGAAAATCCTGAAATCAAGATGCTCAGGATCATCGATTAAGGCGAATTTGGCTTGCGGTTTAAGACAGTTGACTAATTCTTCTGCATGCTCGCCACTGTGCGTTAAGCTAATCACATAATCGACTTGACCAATGCCTAGTTTTTCCAGCTGTTCCAGCATCGGCTTGTTATGGTCAATGACATGATGCGCACCGTGTTCCTTAATCCATTGTTGAGATTCTTCCCGTCCAGCGGTGCCAATAACGGTTAGCTCGGTTAGTTTACTTGCGAGTTGCACCAAAATGGAACCCACTCCGCCTGCAGCACCTGTAATGAGCAAGCTGCCTTTCTGATTCGCCGTGACATGTAATCGATCAAATAACAGTTCCCAGGCGGTAATAGCGGTTAACGGCAGGGCGGCAGCTTGTTCAAAAGACAGGCTTTTGGGTTTTAACCCCACAATGCGCTCATCAACCAGAGTAAATTCACTGTTACAGCCCGGACGTGTTTTATCGCCTGCAAACCAAACCTCATCACCTGGATTAAAAAGAATTACCCTGTCACCCACTTCTTTAACAATGCCTGACGCATCCCACCCCAGTATGCTATGTTGACCTTCTTCAAGCTGCACTCGTCTGCGCGTTTTATAATCGACAGGATTTACCGCAATAGCCTTAATCTCTATTAATAAATCATGGCCAGTTGCTTTAGGTATGGGTAATTCGAGATCAACAAGCGGATTCATTTCTTCTTTAGATTTTGCTTTGATACAGCCAATTGCCTTCATACAATGTCCTTAAGTACTGAGTTCATTAAAGCCTAGCAACCCTAGGGTGTCCAATGCAAATCATTTAAGCAGTGGAAAGAGAAGTGCCCTGAAAAGAGATTACCTTATTAGAGATAGATTTAGCAAAGGATGTATTTAATTAATGGGTGTAGTGTACGCTTTGGGCTTGGCCCAACCCATTCAATTCCCTATGCAGGGTAAAATGCGGGTAGTAGATAAAAAGAAAGGTATTGATGTTCAACCATGAGATGCGCGCTTGCCTGATCTTGCAGAGTTGAAAAACAACGATGGAAGACTTGTAGTATACTTAGAAAAATAATCTAAGGTGGACCCTGGTGATGAAAACGATATTAGTAGGTTTATTGGTACTTTGGGGAAGCTTAGTGAATGCTGCTGCATCAGATCCGATGACCATTAACGTGAACCCCAAGCAATCGAAATTTCAGATTACCTTACCCTCTAATCCAACTACAGGTTACCAATGGACAGTGACCCAATATGACAAATCTTTTTTGCAACTCATCTCAAGCCAGTATATTGCACCGCAATCCAACTTGATAGGAGCGGGTGGACAAATGTCCTTTACTTTTGAGTTAGTTGAGGGCAAATCTTACCCAGCAACCACTGCCATAAATTTAAAGTACGCCAGACCTTGGGAACCTGAAAATGGGACTGCTAAAACAGTAACTGTTAATTTTCAGAGCACTAAACCCTGATTTATTGTTTAATTTCATACAAATACTGCCGTTTTCCCATTGTTTTTAAAGCGCTGATCAGTTACTTTATTTGCTGAATTTTCTGATTAGGGATGATAAATGAAACGGCTTTGTCTTAAGTCCGCTACCTTTGCTCTAATGGCTTTATTCTTAACTCAGTCTTTCTCCCATGCAGTGACTTTCTATGGTTTAGAAAGTGTCGATCACTATCACGGCAAAACCAATGGCGCTTTCTTTATTCAATTAGGGAATTTTTCGGCTAAATTAAATGCCTACCATTTTCAGGAAAAAATGCAGGCGAAGATTGCTCAACCCATTAAAATTGAACGAAGAGGGGGAAACTATGTCGTTATGGTCGGGCCTTTACGTTCGATAGCAGAAGTAAAGACCGTTGTTGCTCAGGCAAGGTCGAGAGTGGTGCGTAAGCCAATTTCCGAAACCCCCATCACTAAACGTGGGCAAAAAGGTTATGCATCACACAAAATAATACGACCAGAAAAAGAACCGCTGGAAAAAGAACCCGTTGAGCACTTTGCCTTAATCAATGAGAATTGGTATATCGGGGTTTTAGGCGGTGTCCAATGGAATGATATTACTCATAAAATAACCGTCAACAACGGTTCCAATGCCCAGGCTCCTTACAACCAAGATACCTATCTTTCAGGTGTTCATGATCAGGCATTTGCAGGCGCTGCGGGAGGGTATCGTTGGGAGCTTAATAACAGTTGGATACCTGCGTTTGCCTTGGGATTACGCTATCACCGTGTGTTTGCTCGCGATGTGGGTAAATCTGTGCTTCAGTATTCGATGCCCGAATTTGGCAATTATAACTACAGTTGGCAAATATACTCCGATGTTGCATTAGCCACTGCCAAGCTTAACTTTTTTCAATACAGGACATTCGCACCTTATTTAAGTGGAGGGTTTGGCGCTGCTTTTAACCGCGCTCGTGGTTACAGCGAAGCTTCCCTGCCAGGAGTGACTCCGCGGATTAGCCCCGCCTTTGCGGATAATTGGACTACACAATTTGCATATAATTTGGGGGCAGGACTAGACGTTCAGTTTGGTAGTCGCATTATCGTTTCCTTAGGTTACGAATACCAAGATCTGGGCAGCGTATCCTCTGGAAGCGGCATGGGTACTTGGGCAGGGCAATCACTTAATCTAGGAAGTTATAAATCCAATGCTGCCATGTTAAGTGTGAGTTATTTATTAGGTGATCGGTAGTAGGGCCTCTTCTACTGAAGTTCCCTTTTTATAATCAGTTGGAGGGGTTGTATGGCGATGATTCGTATAGGCCTAATATGGGTTCTATCCTTTTTTTATGTTCAGGGAAGTATGGCAGCCGTCGATCCAGTGGCCTGGTCTCTTCAGCCAATCAGTGGATTTTCTCCGGTAGGTCCAGGTGGCGCTTCCACGGTCGTTTATACTTTATCGAATAACCTTCCGTTTACTACTACGATTAACACAACATTTATTAAAAGCCATGAGTGGTTTTATATTCAAGATAATTGCAATGGCTATCCATTATTTCCAGGCACTAGTTGTTTAATAGCGATCACCTTTTTTCCGCAGGGCGTTGGCACCTCATTCATCCAGCTTACTTATGGGTATCACTTGAATCGTATCCCTTTACCACCTTTACTAGCGGTAGCCAATGGGCCGACGCCACCTTCAAGTTGCAGTGTAGTAGGCAGTAACCCACTCCCTTTGCCGGTAAACACTTATCAGTTTGCAGATAATTTGGTTAAATTTGTGTTCACAAACCCTTGCTCGAATGCACCAGCGATTTTAGGACCTGTGAACCTTAATGTCAGTTTTTCAGCTGGTATACAGGCAGTGGTAAATAATTCGCAAGCTGTAGTCACTACTGGTTCTGATACGTGTTCAAACCAAACGCTTCCGCCGCAAGGAAGTTGCTCTATACTCGCTTCTATTGTGCCACAAAATCCGGCTGCAAATATGGTTGTATCAGCCAGTGTGACATCAGGAGGCCAAGTGGCAACTGCTTCAACCTCATCGAGAGTAAACAGCAATAATCCAAGTACCCATGTTGTCCATTTTGTTAATCAATGCCCTTTTAATGTTTGGTACGGAATAGCGAATGGGAGTGGAGGGTCAAACTCACCTGACCCCACGCCTGGAAGCCAACCCAACGGTGCCCCTGCTTCTTCCTATCTGCTTCCTGCACAATTACCCGGCCAAGCTCCTAGTGTTATCAATCTTGTCGTCCCCGAATACATTAACGGTGCAATATGGCCGCGAACGGGTTGTGCTTTCCAGGGTAGTTCTTTTGTTTGCGAAACCGGTAACTGCACGTCGCTTCCCGATTCCGGAACCTGTGTTACATCCGGTATACCCAATACAACGCCTCAACCTATACCGCCTTTTACTAAATTTGAGTTTACGATTAATAGTGCTGGTGCAGATGGAGTTTATGATGTTTCATTAATTAATGGATTTAATGTCCCAGTGGAGATTAAAGGGCTGGGCCCAACTTCAAGTGACCCCTTTTCTTGTACGGGGGCAGGGGCTGTCATTCAACCTCAGGGTTCAACGTTAGGATCATGTTCTTGGCAATTTAATCCCGGTGATCCCAACGTTTCTGGCTTAGATCCGCTTAATGTGGTTTGGGTTAGCGCAGGACCCCCCGATAATTGTACGTCTAATAGCAGTTGTGCAGGGGGGCTCGTATGCGGAATGGCCTTTGATAATATACTTGCGCCGAATACGATCAATAGACGTTGTGGGGAGTTTATTGGTTATACAACTCTAGCGAATTATATTGGCTATTCTAGTGCTTCTCAATGGGGGTCAAGCACTTTTAACCTCTATAATCAATATGGTATGGGTAATCTGCTGGGAGCCTCTTATGGGCAATTCCCTATAACCCCTCCGCCGACTCCAGCTAATGCTAACTTTGGCAATATGCTTGGATGCCAAATCACGACGACGGATGCACTTGATTCTTGCTATAACAACGCAAATACCAATTTAGCCAATTGTTGCGGGTGTGTCGATTGGGACACCAGTCCCATCCCTACTGCAGTCGCTGCTTCATGCCTTAACAAAAATCCTGATTGGACTACCAACTTGATAGGGACTATTACTGCGCAAAAGGCTATTATGTGGTTAAAAAAGACTTGTCCAACTGCCTATTCTTATCAATTTGATGACCAGTCAAGCTCTTTTACCTGCACACCTCCGGGATTAGTCAGCTATCAAATCACTTTTTGCCCTGGGGGAATTACTTCGTTACCTACAGGAGCTGTTGATGGGCGACTGAGTTAATATCCTACTTAAAATGAAAGGGACTTTATTAGCCCCTTTCAATAAAATCCTCCAAACTTTTGCGTTCAGGGTATTAGGGGGTAATTTTTCTGTCTTCTGCCTCATGCGTATGGTCTTTCTTGTTTTCAAGAGCTTCTGCATCAGGGATGACTTCATCGAGTTTAAAATAAGCCCCCGTAGTAGGATTGCGTCTTAAAAACGGATCCTTTGGATGACGCTCTTTTATCTCTAAAATCTGACGTAAATCGTAGATTTCCTCAGATACTCCGCTCGCAACTGAGGGATTGGGTAATCTCACTGGTATTCGAGGAATCCCATGTGCATAAGCAACGAGCTCATCTCCCGAATCTTTAAAAACGCGACCAGTGACCATTTGACTAAATCTTTCTTCCGGATTTTCAGCCATGATGGAATTGATAATGTGCTTCTGCATGGGGGCATTAAATCTGTCCCACCGACCTCTAATTTCTTTGGGGATAAGTGCCCAGGTTTTTTCATCAACATTTATCTGTGCAGGTTTTTCTTCTTTGACCCCCAATAAAAAAAGCAGCTTACGCGGAGAAACAGAGGTAATTGTTCTGCTGGAGGTCATAATGCTTGTATCCCGGGTGACTTGCACCTCAACGAAGGATTCGATGAAATCGAGATAGTCTTTTTGCTGTAATAAACCAAAGAGTTTATCAACTGCTTTTTTTTGTTTTTCGGAAGGGGGATGCTGGGTGCTCTCTCGTACAATTAATTGTGAACCGGTATTATTAACCCGGTAATTTTGATCGCAATCGATGTATTTTAATAACACTTCAAGAATCTGTTTGGTCAGGATTGTCAGTTTGAGCTTAAATTGACGCCTTTTCACATCATGTAAATTTGAAGCCATTTATTTCTCCAGAGGATTAATTGTTTTAATTGTATATTTTTTATACATTCAAATCAAGATGTTTATTCTGGAAGCGTTTGAGTAAGGCAAACCTCAAAATCTTTAGTTAATCAAACGCTTCTCGCAATAAAGTATCATCTCATTTCTCTATGATTGTGAGCATCAATTTCGATGCTTCTTATGCCTGGCTGCAGGGCTGACAATGGTTTGATCAATGCCTTTATTAAATAAATCTGCGGAATAAAGGGGGCGAATTGTCACAACAGTGCCTGCAAAATTATTTTTTACATTCGCAGCCTTCACGAAATCGTGATTTAGCCATTTCGCATCGTCAATAAACATGCGAACGCATCCGTGGCTTGCTCGATAGCCTGGGATATCTTCCGAGCCGTGTAAGGCAAAACCTTTATGGAAAAACATGCAATAGGGCATACTGGCGCCTCCTTTTCCTGCCGGAAACGCATTCGAGACGCAATTTTCACCTTCTTTGCTAAATACCCTAAAGATACCAGTTAAAGTCCGGCAAGTTTTGCTGCTGTTATCCGAGCATTGGTCGCTGCCTGATGAAATAGGTCCCCATTTAATTAATTGCCCTTGTTCGTCGTAAGCGCCCCAAGCCAATTTTTCTTGATCGACAATGATTTGATTATCAGAAGAAGGGGAAATCTTCAGAGGGAAGGGAGACACATCGAATAGATTAACCGTCTCTAAATTTTGTGGAACAGCAATGATTTGCCCTTCATATAAGGGATTATAAGTGCGGTTTAATCGTTGCACGAGATCGCGTTGAGTTTCATCAGGAAATAATTTTTTCCAACTTTGTCCACCTTTGATTTTAATGCATTGATATTGAGGGTACTTACATAGTCCCGAGCCATAATAGGTAGGTTCCGATCCATCCTTTCCTGCTTTTGCGAGTACGGGTAATAAGGCTAGTATCATTAAAATGATTAGTCGTTTCATGTTCAATCCCCATCTATTTTCCATAATAAAGCGGACTTGCTAAAAGAAATTGACAACGACAAATACTATGAGCAGTAGGATCACATTGGCTGATGCAAAACGGATTCTAATGTCTCACAAAATTTTTCAATTTCTTCTTCAGAATTATAGTAGTGAACCGATGCTCTTACCAATGAAGCAAGATTTCTTTTGGCTAGGTCTAAGCGTGCATATTCTTGTAATGAGATTGAAACATTAATATGATATTTTCTCAGTTGCTCTTGGATAAAAACCGGCTCTTTATTTTTACACGTGAAAGTAACAATTCCGCACTTATTTTTTCCAAGATCTTGAAGAGTGACGCCTTTAATCGTTTTTAATCGCTCCCTTAACTGTGCAGCTAAAATTTGGATTCTTTGCCAAGTTACACTAATGCCGAGTTCCAGAGCATAATGAATAGCAACTGCCAGGCCAATTTTACCAGCAACATTTTGTTCCCAGGTTTCAAAACGACGAGCGTCTGTTCTTAGCTGATAATCGTTATCAGCTATCCATTGCGCCGCGTGAAGATCGACAAAGGGTGGTTCATATTGGCTAATGATGGATTTGCGAGCATATAAAAATCCTGTTCCGCGTGGACCTCGCAGATATTTTCGTCCGGTAGCACATAAAAAATCACAACCAATTTCTTGCACATCAATAGGCATTTGTCCTACGGATTGGGTTGTATCAACCAGATAAGGAACGCCATGCTTTTTGGCTATTTTTCCTGCTGCAACGATAGGATTTATTAATCCACCTTGAGTAGGCACATGAGTGAGCGCGATTAATTTAACTTTTTCATCCAATTTTTTTTCTAAATCTTCTAAATCAAGTTGCCCGGTTTCATCATTCGCAATCACTACAATTTCCACGCCTTGTTGCTTCGCCCGATGAAGAAAGGCTAAGTAATTACTTGCGTATTCGCAAACGGAGGTAACTATTTTGTCTCCTTTTTGCAATTTAAAACTATAAAAAGCCATCTCCCAAGCGCGTGTGGCGTTTTCAGCGAAGGCAATCTCTTCCGGATCACAATTGATCAGTCGAGCGGCGTGTTGATACAGTTGCTCAGACTGGTCAAAATGATAGTCTGCTGCTTCATAACCGCCCCTATTTGCTTCCAAGTCCAGATGGTTTTTTACTGCATTGAGCACGGGTATCGGGGGTAGAGATGCTCCTGCATTGTTCAAATGTAACACTTGGCTACAGCCAGGGGTGTCCTGTCTTAGTTTTTCAATTTTTAATGAGTGCATGCAAAGTCCTAATCGGTTTATAAGACAATCTATAGTCGCGCACGCGAATTCAACGCGTCAAAATTTGCCCTACAATCTTACTCGCCCACGCACAATTAAGGAAGCGGCGGCCAATTTTCCAAGGACGTGTACTATCTATGCTTAACAAGGGTTGTTACTGGCGATTTGAATACCCCATGTTCGCATGAGAATCTATAAATAAAATCCATAAAGTATAAAATATGCTATTTTTGTAAGAGAGCGGGATACCCTAAAGATGCCCACACACCCTACCCGAAACACTAGAGTTCAGCTCGAATTACTCATTCAAAAAAAGAATACTCTTGCTGCCTGTCAATCCAGCACTGGAGTCTCTGAAGTGAGGTCAGCTGAAATCTCGCCAAGCAATCCTGTAGCGATTCATGAACTGGCCGAACACATTGCCGATTTTATCCCTACCAGCGATGTACTCCCCCTCATCGATGAAAAAACCGGTGAGGAAAGCACAAGGAAAATCACCCCGCTTGCCGATTTTGTCTCAGCGAACCGCTTTTTTTACCATTTAACTCAACCCCGGCATTTAGCCAGCAAACTGTTATTGTTCACTGCGCAAGGCAAAGAAGAGGAGGTGGTAAACTTCTTTGCGATGTCACCCCATTTAATTCGCAGCTTAATCGCCAGAAATGATGTTGAAGATTATTCTGGAAGGCGCTTTAAAAACATCTCTGCTTTCCAGTATGCGTTATGGGCAAGGGATTGGCATCTATGGGAGAGAATGTTGAAAGCCTTAGATGAGGCTTATGCTCGCGCATTACCGACTGAAGAATGGGAGGCACTTCCAGAACACCAACGAAACCAAGTGATGACGCTGACTAAAGTCGAGGTAGCCGACATACGAACCCGTTTAAAGCAACAATATGATGAGGTAGTGGGTAAAGGGCTTGATTATACGATTACCAGAATGGGTGAAAACGGTGAACCCATGGTTGTGCACGTTAAAGGGGAAACCCACTTTGACTTAATAGGCCCCGAGTTTTGTTTGATGCCACAAGAAGCTAACTTTGCCCCTGAAAAAGGCAAAATTTATATCAAGATTGAACAAGGTGCGCTGCATTACAGGTTGATTAGTTTATCAGGGGAACCCGTGTCCGCAAGCATTCCTTTAGAACGGCTAGCACCGCTTACGCAATTAAGCACCGCTGAAGACATAAAACCTTTTATTACTCCTCTCTTAAAAATTACTTCGATGCGCGGACATACCCATCCCCAAGCACTGATTAGTAGTTTAAAGACCTACTATGAACAATGTAGCAACTGGAATGGGTCTCAGATGGAAAACCACTGGTGTCATGTGGTGGGTATGGCTCAGCGTGAAGTGCCTGTCCATATTGCCCAGGAATACTGCCGTACCGATTTGGCATTAAGAAAAGAGCGGTCATTCACCGAGCTTGAATTTCCCAGGACGCTAGAATTTGATAATTGGATAAATGATAAAGCTGAATCATGGTTCCCTCTACACTTGAATAATAAACTCGGTGAGGGTTTTGCCATATATAATTATGGCTCGCGCATGGGGTTGCGGCGAGGTCCGTGGCGGGGTAAAGAGGTGTGCCCGGGGGCGACACAACGTGTTTCGCGCTGGCTCGACGACTTCCAGAATTTGTGCGGCTTGTTAGCCCTATGCGAAGTCAGATCTAAGCAGGTTATAGAGTTAGGAAAACGTTTGTTAAAACAGGTACAAGAGGTGGGTTTGGAAGTCGAGAAAGATAAGGGCATGGCTTATCCATAGTTTGGGTTTACAGGTTGCGCCAGTTAAGCCTACCAGGTTAAAGCATAGCCGGTGATTTTGTTCATGCCAACGGAAATTTTACATTGTTCCTTAAGCAAGTTGCCATTGTTAAGCTATAATGATCTTTCATACAACAGAAGGGGCAATAAAATGCGTGGTTTTTTTTCCTATTTGCTAATCGGATTACTCACTTTTGGCTTAGTAATCAATGAAGCTTCAGCCAAGCGCTTCGGAGGCGGCAGAAGCTTTGGTGTGCAGCGTTCCTATGGCAGTCTTTTTTCATCTGCTAAAGCCCAACCTATGAAATCCTTAGGGCAGCAGGCTAATAAAAGCAAATGGGGCGGTATGTTAGGTGGTTTGCTAATTGGTAGTTTATTAACAAGCTTGTTTATGGGAAATGGATTGGGAAGCGGTTTGTTATCTTGGCTAATTTTAGGCTCAATCGCCTTTTTTATCATTAACTTTTTACGTAGAAAAATGCAGCCTGGATTTCAATCGGCACAAACGAACGCGTTTAAACAAAATCCATTTAACAATCGTTCAACGCAATTTTACGCAGGAAATTCGAGTGGTAGCTCTTTTACTACTTATCCCGCTGGGTTTGAGCCGGAAGCTTTTCTACGCGACGCTAAAGTGAAATTTATTCGCTTACAAGCAGCTTATGACCAAAAGAATTTGCAAGACTTGAGTGATTTTACCGCTCCCGAAGTGTTTGCTGAGATCACAATGCAGCTTGAAGAGCGGGGGAATGAGCTTAACAAAACAGAAGTGCTTAACTTGGAGGCGCAATTATTGGATGTGTCGCAACAGGCGGATTCCACTATGGCAAGTGTGCGCTTCACTGGAACGCTAAAGGAAAACGGCGAACAGACACAACTCGATGAAATTTGGCATTTCCGCCAATTCTTTAACAACAAAACATGGGTTGTAGGGGGTATTCAACAAGAGGTTTACCAGCCACGATAGGCGCTAATTAGCGTACCCACAAAATTTGATGGCTACAATCTAGACGACGTGCCGCGACTTGTTCGCGGCTTCTAAATTTTTACTCAGAACGGCTGAATACTGCGGAAAAACCGCAGTATGTGGATTTTTTTGAATAGCCTAATGAAAACGAAAGTTCTTTTGATACTGGCTTCAAGCTTAGCTATGCTCATAAACACGTATCCGATGCCCATCTGGATCGACAGCAACAAAATTAAGACCGAAATCCATCCTGACAGGTTCTTGGATAATGGTTAAACCCCTTTTTCGCCAGTTTTCATATCGCTCATGCACAGCCTCTGAATTGGGAACTAAAATAACGAGTTCAGACCCACCACCTAGAGGGGCCGCTGTAGCAGGCTCAACGGTGTCTTTAGACCAAAGACCCAGTCTAAATCCCTTTTCAAGAGCAAACATGACAAAAGTAGGTGAGGATTCCACAGGTTGGTTTTCAAGTAAATTGCTGTAGAAATCAGCACTGGCAAGAGGGTTTGCCACATACAGAATAACGAAATTTGGATTAAGCATAGTGAGTTCTCCGATTGATGTTATGGAGTCTCAATCGTAAAGGAACATGCTGCCAAATTTTGTCAGTAGTGTTTGATCGATTATTGCATGGATATGCCATTTAATTCGCGCCATTCGTTTAAAAGGGCTTGGCGTCTTTTGGGATAGCGATGATTGATTAATGTCAGTTTTTTAATGCGATCAATCCGAAAATGACGAAAAGATTGGCGAATTTCACACCAAGCAGCTAAAACGCGGACTTGATCAAAAAAACCAATGGCGAAAGGCCAAATGACCCGTTTGGTTTCGCTGTCTTTAAGATCCACATAAGTAATTTCCATTTTATGCTCAGAGCGGATGGCTTGGCGGATCAAGGCTTGTTCCTCGTCACCCGTTGGTGTTTCATGTCCGGGGCCAACAAGAAGACCGGCTGTTTCTAATTTATTACGTAAATCATCGGGAAGTACGGCAGCAATTTTTGCCAACGCATTGTGTGATGAAAGTGCTAATCGAGAGTCCGTTCTTTTAGCTACCCATCGTGAACCCAAGACTAACGCTTCAAGCTCCTCCTCCGAAAACATCAAAGGTGGAAGCATAAAACAAGGCCGCAAACGATAACCAATTCCTGGTTCACCATCAATTTGAGCCCCTTGTGCTTGTAGCGTTTGAATATCTCGATAAAGTGTTCGCAAACTAATACCGAGCTCAGCGGCGAGCGTTGCTCCGCTTACCGGATAGCGATGGCGACGTAAGATTTGTAATAAATCAAGCAGGCGTTCTGTGCGAGACAAGGTTGGAATCCCGATAAAATCAAGAAAAAAGATCCTGCCATATTGTGGCAGGTTAAAACAATAGTTGAAACTCATTCTTCCTCATTTGGCTTTAAATTTTGAGTTAGAGGACGTAATATCTCCGGTATTTAAACCAAACGGATAATTTCATGCCAAAACTCTTTTCTTACGGCACTCTGCAATTGGCGTCAGTGCAGATGGCTACTTTCTCAAGGCATTTAGAAGGTAAAAAAGACAGCTTAAAAGGCTATGTGTTAAGGGATTTGCAAATAACGGATCCTCATGTCCTAAGGGTGAGCGGTAAGGCAGTGCATCAGATACTTGTGCCAACAGGTCAAGAGAGGGATCAAGTTGCAGGAATGGTCTTTGAGCTCACCGAGGCGGAACTAGTAAAAGCAGACGAATACGAAGTTGACGATTACGTACGAATCAACGTTCATTTGGTTTCAGGTACTGAAGCTTGGGTCTATGCTCATCGTTCAGTGATTGCTCAGAAAGTTGATTAGAGAGGAGCAATTATTTGCATTCAGTTCTTCTGAAAGGCAAATACCGGGGTTCCCAAAATAAATCTTGAATCAACTTCTCGATCTCTGCATCTTGATTCTTTTGTGCTAATCCTTCTTTTATCGCCGTAGTAGCCACGGCGACGGCAATGTGTTTAGCGACCACTTGTGCTTCATTAAGTGAAGGAAGCAACGGAGCGAAGCTGTGCTGTTTACTGGGTGCGTATTCACTTAATGTGGAAGCTGCGGCCCAGATCATTTCTTTGGATAATCGCGAAGCTTGTACCGCGATAATTCCTAAACCTATTCCAGGAAAGACTAACGCATTATTGCATTGGGCAATTTCTAATAAACGGTTTTGATAATCTACTGCAGGGAAAGCAGTTCCAGTGGCTATTAATGCTTTGCCTTGACTCCACGCTAAAAGATCAGCAGGTTGTGCTTCACATTTTTCATCAGGATTTGAAAGAGGAAAAATAATAGGGCGCTCACAAGCTGAGGCCATGATTTCCACAATTTCTTGAGAGAAAGTACCGGGTTGGGCGGAGCAACCGATTAAAATAGTAGGCTTCACTTGCCTGACGGTGTCAGTTAAGCTGGGTAGTTGTTTATTATGAGTAGGCCACCAAGCAATTTCAGCTTTTGCACGCGCATAAGGTTTTTGGGCCTCTGTAAGTTCTAAATCAGAATCCACTAAAAGGCCTTGGCGATCGATAAGCCAAAAGCGTTTATAAGCGTCTTCCTTACTTAATCCTTGCCTCATCATGGCTTCAACGATCTGATCGCTTATACCCGTCCCTGCAGAACCTGCACCAAAAACCACAATTCGATGATCGGTAAGATTGATGCCAGTCACATCGCAGGCAGCCAATAATGCCGATAAAGTGACAGCGCCCGTGCCCTGAATATCATCATTAAAAGTGCATAATTGATCTTGGTATTGATCTAAGATTCGTCTAGCATTGTTTCGGCCGAAATCTTCCCAATGCAAGAAAGCATTAGGAAAATGCCTGCGCACCGCATCAACAAAAGTCTGAATAAAAGCATCATATTGCTCTTGTGCGATACGTGGGTGTTGACAGCCAAGGTATAACGGGTCATTAAGTAATTCTTGGTTATTTGTGCCCACATCAAGAAAAACGGGTAAAGTGCGAATGGGATTAATACCGCCACACAGGGAGTACACCATGAGTTTGGCAACCGGAATATCCATGCCGCCGATCCCTTGATCGCCAATACCCAATACACCTTCCCCATCTGTGACTACGATTAAATCGATTTCAGGATTTGAGCGATTGTTTATAATTTCTTCAATTTGATTTACATCAGAATGGGCAATATATAAGCCTCTTGGTTGGCGGTATTCATGGCTGAACCGTTTAACGGCAGTCCCTACAATGGGGGTATAAATGGTAGGAAGCATTTCTCCTAAGTGCTGGCTTAGCAGTTTGTAGAACAAAACCTGATTTTTATCATGCAAATTATTGAGGTAAATGTTTTGCTGAAGACGCGTTTTATAGCTGGAATATTGTAAATAACTGCGATTGACCTGCTCATCTAACGTTTCGATGCGATGGGGAAGTTTACCAAGTAAACCAAACGCACGCCGCTCTTCCCGGGTAAAAGCTGTGCCTTTATTCAGTTGAGGGATAGTGAGCAACGGTTTACCGAAGATAGCGGTTTCGATGTGGAGTTCTCCAGTTTGCTCATCACGAATAATTTTGAAGTCTAGCATAATTATTTTTCATCAAATCGAAAGGGCATAACAATAACTAATAAGCAGCATGTATTCAATGCAGTAAAAAATTATAGTTCTAAAATGAAGGGCGAACATGGCGTTAGTGTACCACAAATGGTAACATCGGCAGTTTTATTATAAATGCCCAGAGGTTGGTAATGATAAAGTACTTGTTGATGGCCTGCATGCCATTGATATTAGCTGCTTGTTCGACTCAAAGTAATGAACAATACTATCGAACGCATCCGCAAGTATTACAAGATGCGATAAAAAATTGTTCTACAGGGCAGTCCTCTCGGCTCAGTTGTGAACAGTTAGCCAATATTGCAACGAGTGTGAATGAGCTGGCTTTTCAATTGCAAATCAATCCGCAAGCGTTTGGTAAAAAAATACTGTCACTGCAAGAAACATTAGCGCGTCAACAAGCTGATTTAAACACCAATCCTAATCAACCCGCGCTTAGAGAAACAGTGAAAAAAAATGAAGAGCAGTTGGCTGAGTTTTTAGCAGTAGTCCGATGGATAGAATCCCCAGAGAGTTAGTATGAGAATTTTGGTAAGTAACGATGATGGTGTGTATGCCCCAGGCATACGAGCACTTGCTAATGAAATGGCGACCATTGCAGAAGTCGTGGTGGTTGCTCCCGATCGAAATCGCAGTGGTGCCAGCAATTCCCTCACTTTGACAAGGCCACTGAGAATTAAGCAATTAGATAATAGCTATTACAGTGTAGAAGGCACGCCTACTGATTGCGTGCATTTAGCTTTAACTGGGTTTCTTGAACCCACTGCTGACATGGTGGTTTCAGGAATCAATGACGGAGCTAATCTCGGTGATGATATTCTCTACTCAGGAACGGTTGCCGCAGCGATGGAAGGACGGTATTTGGGACTGCCAGCCATTGCCTTTTCGATGGTTGGGGAAAATATTCAGCATTATGATGCTGCTGCGGCAATTGCCCGGCAATTAGTTCTTAAAATGCGTGCTAATTTATTGCCGTCTCAAACGATCTTAAATGTTAATATTCCTGATTTGCCATTAGAAAAAATCCGGGGAATTGAAGTCACACGTTTGGGGACTCGGCATGCAGCGGAACCTGTTGTTAAGGAATATGACCCTCGTGGACGTCCGATTTACTGGGTAGGGCCTTCTGGCGTCGAAGCAGATGCTGGGCCTGGTACCGATTTTTATGCCATTGCTCAAAATTGTGTATCGATTACTCCTCTACAACTCGATATGACGCATTATAAGGTATTTGATACCTTATCTGCTTGGGTTCATGAAATTAATTGGAGCGTATAAATTGCATTTTTCTATGGCCTTACAATCAGATAACCGCTAAAGTGTAGTGCTAATTTACCAATACTATTCTTTACCCGAGATAAATATGTACAAATTGTGCGTATTAATACTAATAATACTGCTTGCTGCTTGTACCTCCAGGCCCAGCTTAGCCCCGGTGGTTGAGTTAAAATGGAAACCACAGAATCCCAATAAAACCACTCACATTGTGCAGCGCGGTGATACGCTTTATGCCGTTGCTTTTCGCTATGATCAAGATTATCGACAACTGGCTGCAATGAACCACTTGCATAGACCTTTTGCATTAAGAGTGGGTCAGGTTTTACGTGTTAGAGGAATAGCTCCTCGTGCTCGATTTTTGCCAATGAGGACAACACGTACTGCACGCTACGTAGCTCGCACTAAACAGAATAGCTATTCTAATGCCAAACCTCATAGGTATGGAGCAGTCTCTAATCAAGGTCAAAAATGGATTTGGCCTGTCAACGGTCGGGTTGCAGCCCGATTTGCTCCTCAGCAAGGAAAAAAAGGCATAGATATTGCTGGTAAAAAAGGTGAAAAGATACGAGCAGCGTCCAGTGGAGTAGTTGCTTATGCAGGCAGTGGGCTTTCTGGGTATGGAAATTTGATCATCATTAAACACAATGATCAATACCTTACTGCCTACGGTAACAACTCAAGAAATAGGGTTAAGGAAGGGCAAAACGTTAAAGCTGGACAAATTATTGCCGAAATGGGTGTTATCGATAGAAGATATTGGGGCGTCCATTTTGAAATTAGAAAGGCTGGGAAACCAGTTAATCCTTTGGATTATTTAAAGGGTTAAGAGAGCTTGGCTTGAAAAATAAGCAATTTGTACATATTTTATATGCCATAATGCTATGAAGCAGTGTTTTTTTCTTATTGAGATATGAACACATAGGTGAAATATGCAGGCAGATAACGAATCAATGAAGGAAGATGAAATTCCAGAAGAAGAGTGGGATGAATCTCCTACTGAGGAAGTGTTGCTCTCTGAAGAGCCAACTGACGTCGTTGAGGAAGTAGAGGAAGACCTCCCTGATTTTAGTGATGAAGAGGCATTCCCTAGTTTTCAGAGAGGCAGACAAGCGTCCAAAATTATGGATGCGACACAAATTTATTTGAGCGAAATTGGGTTTTCTCCATTGCTCTCAGCTGAAGAAGAAGTCCATTACGCGAGGCTCGCACTTAAAGGTGATGCTGCGGCGCGTAAAAAAATGATCGAGTCCAATTTGCGTTTAGTGGTAAAGATTGCACGGCGCTATCTTAATCGTGGATTACCGCTCCTTGATTTGATTGAGGAAGGGAATTTAGGATTGATGAAATCAGTGGAAAAATTTGATCCTGATCGAGGGTTTCGCTTTTCTACGTACGCCACTTGGTGGATTAGACAAACCATTGAACGGGCGATCATGAATCAAACACGCACCATAAGGCTACCCATTCATGTGGTAAAAGAGCTCAATGTTTATTTACGAGCCGCAAGGCAATTAACTCAAAAGCTTGATCATGAACCTTCAGCAGAAGAAATTGCAGAAATGGTGGACAAACCTCTTGAGGATGTTGAAAAACTACTGGGCTTGAATGACAAAGTGGCTTCTGTCGATACGCCTATTGGTTATGATGAAAGTAAATCGTTGTTGGATACTATTGCTGATGAAAACAGTATGAATCCAGCAGAGCTTTTAACGGATGAAAATTTGCGTAATCATATTGAATCCTTACTGGATAAATTAACAGAAAACCAACAACAGGTCATTGCAAGACGTTTTGGTTTGCGCGGTTTTGAAAAAGCGACTTTGGAAGATGTTGGCAAAGAAATTGATTTAACACGGGAACGCGTTAGACAAATTCAAGTTGAAGCCTTAAAAACACTAAGAGGACTCTTGGAAAGAGTAGGTTTGACACAGGAAGATTTGTTTTAAAGCATTAAGTAAGGCCAGCTCTCTCCCCTATGTCCTGCGACTTGCTCGCGGGACATAGAGTGATAGCCCCCGATTCCTAACTTAATGTCAGGAACTCAGTGCGGCTATTAGCCACTAAAATTAGAGCCTAAACTTTGCCAGCACTTGGAGTAATCCAATTGCCTTGCGGGATGCATTAATGCCTCTTCACTAATTAGCCAAGGCATTTTGGTTTCAAACATAAACGCTAAAGTATCTTTGTATCGAGTCGGTGTTAATTGTTGACTGACCGCATTTTGATACGTTTCATTATCTGGGCCATGCCCAATCATGCAATTATGGATACTGACGCCACCCGGCAAAAAGCCTGTTTTTTTCGCATCATATTCTCCATCAATTAACCCCATCAGCTCGCTCATGATGTTGCGATGAAAATAAGGAGGCCGGAACGTATGTTCAGAAACCACCCAGCGTGAGGGAAAAATAACAAAATCCATATTAGCGACACCCGGGGTGTCACTTTCAGAGGTTAATACCGTGAAAATTGAGGGATCAGGATGATCAAAGCTTACGCTATTTATCGTATTGAAAAGGGATAAATCATAGCTATAAGGGGCATAATTTCCTTGCCATGCTACCACATTGAGTGGGGAATGGTGCGATTGGGCTGTCCAAAATCGTTGCTGATATTTGCAAAAGAGCGTCACTTCTTCTTCTCTCTGATCTTCAAAGGCTGCCTGAGGGTAGAGAAAATGCCGGGGGTTCGCTAAACCGTTGGCGCCAATGGGACCCAGTTGGGGCAATGTAAAAGGGGAGCCAGTATTTTCGCAAAGATAACCGCAAGCCAAAGGACAAGACAGATCCATCTTAAATTTTACTCCACGAGGAATCACTGCAATTTTGCCAGGAGTCAGAGGAAGTCGACCAAACTCTGTGTAAAGAAGAATTTCTCCAAGATAAGGCACCAGCAATAGTTCACCGTCACTGTTACTAAAATAACGGTTGTTCATCGAGCGATTGCATTGGTAAATAAAGGCGTTTGTTAGGTTATTGCCGGCGATGTAAAATAAGCCATCGATGAAATCTTGGGGATTGGTAGGGCAGGGTAACGGAGACCAGCGCCATGGATTAGGCGCCTGATCTTTTGCCTGGACAAGCCTTTTCCCTTTAGAATAGGGGACGTAATCTTCATGCACTACCGAAGGAAAGGTTCGATAAAGCCAGCTGCGTAAATTCACATGCCTTGGCCTTGTGAAAGCACTTCCACTTAATTGCTCTGCGTATAAACCGAATGGACATTGTTGAGGAGAGTTTTGTTCTTTGGGTAGTGCTTTAGGAATTGCTTCTGATTGATGGTAATTACCAAACCCTGATAGATACACCTTTGTCTCCCTCAATAGCGGTGATTCTTATTTGGAATTGTCTAGAATAACTTGAAAAAGTTAAAAAAGTCGAGACCGATAAGTCTAGTCAGCGTTCTTTTTAATACAATGGCGATGTATAATCACCCCATTTAAGGTCGTTTCGCTGAGGTAGACATTCATGGCTGGACATAGTAAATGGGCTAATATTCGTTTTCGCAAAGGTGCACAAGATGCTAAACGGGGTAAAATTTTCACTAAGCTAATTCGAGAAATTACGGTTGCCGCACGCGCGGGCGGTGCTGAAGAATCATCCAATCCAAGATTACGTGACGCGGTGAGTAAAGCCCTAAAAGCCAATATGAAACGCGATACTATTGACGGTGCAATCAAGCGTGGTGCGGGTGGTTTAGAAGGCGAAAGTATGATGGAAATGCGCTATGAGGGCTATGGTCCTGGGGGTGTTGCTATTCTGGTTGATTGCTTATCCGACAATAAAAACCGCACTGTTTCAGAAGTTCGCCATGCATTTACAAAACACGGTGGAAATTTAGGAACAGATGGTTCTGTTGCTTACCTATTTAACAAACAAGGTGAAATCCTTTTAGCGCCTAATCAACCTGAAGAAAAGGTTATGGAAATTGCAATTGAAGCGGGTGCGGAAGACGTGATTACGGAAGAGGGACAAATAGAAATTATTACCGCCGCCGATAATTATCATACAGTATTGGCTGCTATTCAGCAGGCAGGGTATGAAATTGAACAATCACAGCTCACTATGCGTGCTCAGACAATGGTGCCTTTGGATAAAGAATCTGCCGAAAGCTTAATAAAGTTAATTGACATGCTGGAAGATTTGGATGATGTGCAAGAAGTACACAGTAACGCAGAATTTCCAGAATCTATCTTTGAATGAATGCTTAGCAGACAGTAGTAGGTGGGAGGCCTTGGTCTAATAGTAGATCTTGGCCCAGCCTACTTTGATTTCATGTTTGTCGAAAAGGTATGTATCAGTGAGTATCATTTTAGGGATTGACCCAGGATCACGCATAACGGGTTATGGCATTATCAAAGAAGAAAATCGAAAGCTCCATTATATTGATAGTGGATGCATTCGCACTTCCGAAGGCCTATTAAGCCAACGTCTATTGGAAATTTTCGATGGGATCTGTCAGTTAATGGATCATTATTCGCCCGATGAGGTAGCAATAGAACAGGTCTTCATGCACCAAAACCCCAATTCGGCACTGAAGTTAGGGCATGCGAGAGGTGTTGCCATGGTTGCCGCGGCTTCACATCGAGTTAAGGTAAGCGAATATTCAGCGCGTGAAATTAAGCAGTCGGTTGTGGGCTATGGCGCAGCGCAGAAAACTCAGGTAAAGCATATGGTTGTCAATATTCTTATGCTCAATCGTGCCCCACAGAATGATGCAGCAGACGCTTTAGCCATAGCCATATGTCACAGCCATATGCGCCATGGCTTAGCTGCCCTACAACAAGCCCGACAGCAAGGTATAAGGAGTCGTGAGAAATGATAGGTTGGTTAAGCGGGCAAATCGTTGATAAACATCAATTAGGGAAATTAGTAATAGATGTGAATGGCGTGGGTTATGATGTTGAAACATCCTTGCAAACGTTTTTTCAACTCGAATCGCATCAAGGTAGAGTAGGATTACACATCCATACCGTTGTGCGAGAAGATGCGTTGTTGCTTTATGGGTTTTTAGATAAGCTTGAACGCGCCTTATTTCGTGCTTTAATCAAAGTGAATGGGGTTGGGCCTAAAATGGCAATCACCATTCTTTCCGGTATTACTCCCCCTGACTTTATTCAATGTATTCATGATCAAAACACCTCGTATTTGACTAAATTGCCCGGGATTGGTAAAAAAACAGCCGAGCGTTTGATGATCGAAATGAAAGACAGCATTAAGCAGTTTGGTTCGAGTGATTTAGGTCAATCGATGACTAAATCAGTGATAAATCTGCGTGAACAAGATGAGGCCATTAGTGCTTTGGAAGCGTTAGGGTATAAGCAGCAAGAAGCCATAAAAGTGATTAATAAAATTGATGATGGCAGTAAAACGTGCGAACAGCTGATTAGACAAGCATTGCAATTGTTGAGTAGCCGGTAACAAGCAAGCCTGTATGAAACGCAGTGTCAGCATTTATGCCACAATTTCTAGGGCTATGTCTATGAGTCACCCACCAGACGCTTGTTGTATTGGAAAATACACACGAACAATTAATCCTGTTCCAACAGTAGGGGAGTCTAGCTCTACTCTGCCACCATGCAAGTCGGTAATTTGTCTTACAATCGCCAGACCTAATCCGCTACCTGGGCTCTTATTTCCTAAAACGCGGAAGAATCGTTCAAATACCCGAGCTTGTAATTCACTGGGTATTCCTGGACCATTATCGCAAACTTCGAGAATTAACTCTGACTTTTTGGCATGGACACGAACAGACACTTTGCCATTGTCTTTGCAATAGCGTATTGCGTTATCAACGAGATTACGCACAAGAATACCTATGGCAGTTGGATTTCCGGCAAATCCCGGTAGATTTTCGTCGTGCTCAAATTCAAGTTCGATTTGTTTCTCTACCGCGTTTGGCGCTAGCATGGCGAGTACTTCACGTGTGATTTTGACTAAATTGACGTCATCAATATCATTAATACTCGCTGCTTCAGGAACTAATTTACTCATTGTAAGCAGTTGTTGCACTATGTGGGTGCTGCGGTTTACGCTAGCAATTAATTTTTGCAACGCTGAATTTTTTTCCTCAATGTCATTGGTATTCAATGCAACCTGAGCTTGCGCTTTTAGTGCTGCAAGAGGGGTCCGTAACTCATGTGCTGCGTCAGCGGCAAAACGTTTTTCGCGCTCAAAGCCTTCTTGGAGACGATAAAATAATTTATTGAGCTCATCAATTACAGGCTTAATTTCTTCCGGAACTTCCTGCAAATCCACAGGCTCTAAGTGAGTCGGTGCTCGATTAGCCACTTCTTGAGCAACCCGGTCCAAGCTGTCTAATCCTCGACCAATAATAATCCAGATCAGCAAACCCGATAAAGGGAAGGTCAGCAGCATGATATAAAGATCGTCTTGAGCAATGCGATGACCTAATTCGTTGCGAGTATCGTAGCGCTCAGCTAAAACGGTGCGTACACCAGCTTTTTCATTGTAGGCAGTGAAAACTCGCCATTTTTGGTTGCCGAGCATTCTATCACTGAAACCATCGATTTCAGCTGCCAAAGGAATTTTAGGCGCAGTAGGTGAATGCAGTAGAAGCTTTCCTCCATTAGTCCACACCTGAAAATTAAATTTCTCCATGTAGTTTTTGGGAGGTAGTTCGTTCAAAAATCGACGCTGGTAATAATTATCAATTTTTTGTGGAATGAGTTCTAAGGCATCCTGAATTTTGTTCAGTGGACGCTGATGAAGATCATCGCCTAATAACGCTTGATAGGAGAGAGCTGAGATGGCCATCAAAGTATCCAAGTGCTCTTGAATATCCTTTTGGTCGAGATAATAATTACCGATAGCAGTAAGGGTCGTTGTGATTGTAATTGCTAATAATAGATTAAATAGCAAAAATTTCCGAATTGAAGATCTCACGGTACTTAATTACTCTCGTTTTTTTCTGCCATGTACCCCACACCTCGAATAGTGCGAATAAAATTGGCATTGAGTTTTTTCCGCAAGTTATGAATATGAACCTCTAGGGCATTAGAATCTACATCTTCATCCCAACCATAAATACTTTGCATAAGCTGTTCACGTGATAAGACTTGGCCGCTGTTTTCCAGCAATTTTTGTAATAAAGCAAACTCACGTCGCGGTACATTGATCATGACATCATCGACGTAGACTGAATGTGCAGCAGGATCTAATGTAATGTTTCGATATTGTAAGACAGAATCAGCGCGTCCTTGTGAGCGTCTAACAAGTGCTCGAACTCGAGCACTTAATTCGTTTAAATCAAAAGGTTTAGTCATGTAATCATCAGCGCCACTATCGAGTCCCTTAATCCGATCTTCGACGGTTTCACGGGCAGTGAGAATAATGACTGGCGTTGCATTTCCATCATGACGGATGGCCTGAAGAAAACCTAAGCCTGAGAGTTTAGGTAGCCCCAGATCAAGAATAATAAGTTCGAAAGATTCAGATTTTACTGCAGCTCTTGCTGCTTCGCCATCCTTTAGCCAGTCAACGACATAGCCAAATTGAGTGAGGCCTGCTTTCACTGCATCACCCAGTAATTCATCATCTTCAACTAGTAGCAATCGCATTCCTGCTCCTAATGGTTAAACGATTCTAACGTGAATCGCTAGAGGGTTGACTTTCGATGTCTCTTTCAATGAGGTGCCTGGTTAAGTATATTGCTTGAATAAAAACAAATACTAATGTAAAGCCAGCACCACCAAATAATTTGAAATTAACCCAGATGTCGGTACTGTAATAATAAGCAACATACAGGTTAACACTACCCATTAAAACAAAAAATATAGCCCAAGCAAAATTTAATCGGTACCACACCTTCTGCGGTAAGCTAATGTTTCCTTCCATCATCTTTTGGATCAGCGGTTTTTTACTGATCAAAGGCGAAATGAGAAATACCAATGAAGTAAGCCAATAGATTCCGGTGGGTTTCCATTTAATAAACCAAGGGTTATGAAAAAATAAAGTGGCTCCACCTAATACAAAAATTAACCCAAAGCTAATGAGATGCATCTTTTCATAGCGCTGATGTTTAAACCGATAAAACACCACTTGAAAAAGGGATGCGGCCATAGCAATAGCAGTGGCGTTATAAATTCCAAACAATTTATAACTTAAGAAAAAAATAAAAATCGGAAAAAAATCAAAGAATAATTTCATAGCCCTAATTCATTTTTTAATATTTCTTTAAGTATATCACACGATTTCTAACTCACTTACAAGCCTTAAACTTTATGACTAAAATGCGTGGCATCTGAAATTTCAGGGCTATCAGGGTTATTTTCAAGTTGAAAAGCCGCTTTTTCCAAAGCGGTTTCCACAAGATTGAAAGCTTGCTTTTGCATCTCAGGTTCTCTTAAGGACATTATTTTGGCTAGCAAGATCTCCACTTCTTTTTTTACGGCGCTCATTTGCGCGTCTTCGGCTTCCATTCCCCCGTTGCTAAGTGGCCTAATAACGATATCGGGTAGAATACCTGTAGGCTTATGTTTGGATAGGGATTGGAATTTTCGCTTTTCGTCAGGTGAAAAAAAAGAATGGTAAGACCTTTTAACAGAAAACGAAGTGGCTTGTTCTTCTGATTCGATAGGCGAATCAATGGACGTTGGATCGGAGTCGCCCATCAGCATATCAAAGCGTTGTTTGAGTTGTTCTCGAGAATAAGACCGAGTAAAGTAAGCATCTAGCCAATTCACCAGTAATTCTGGTTTATCCACCTGTATTTGTAATGGTTTCGCAGGATCACTGGGATGAGTGATAAAAAAATCGGCGGTTGCCTGAAAGCAAGCCAATTTTTCACCGGGATAAATAATGCAATTTATTCCTTTTTTCGCACTAAGCCAAATCACTGCAGGACTTTCTTCGGTAAGATAGCCGCGTGAACGATGAAGCCAAAGATCAAAGCCACCTTCCTTTTTGTGGCGTTTTGCAAAATCCTGTGCATCTTCCTCAATCTTACTCTTTAATGCATCTTGCTTGTAACACTCTATGAGTTCTTGTTGGTTTTCTACAAAATCAGGATCGCTATTGATCCATTCTTCCCATCGCACGATTTTAAAATGCTTGCCTTTCTCAATGGCCAATTGATTGATTACAGCAATTTTGGCGTCGATAGGGCTGTACTCAGGTTTTATTGCTTGGCGTAGTGCAGTAAATTGTTCTGTGGTTAAATTAAGCTTATTTAAAACATTATTTGCTTCTTCGCCAGGAGTATTTCTAACCAGCTCATATAAACGCTCAAATTCATGAATTGATAAATGGAATGGCAATAAAAATTGCGTTAGATTTTCTTGAAGGTAATCGTCTCCAAGAGCGAGAGCTTGCCTTTCAAGTTCTGCTTTCTCGTCAGCGGCTAAATCCGCTGTCATGGGTTTTAGATTGTGCCAACTGACTTTATCTGCCACGAGGAAAGTAGTAAATTCTTTACTTTGAGTATCCATTTCAGACGCATTGTCTTTTTCTGACTCCTCGTCAGATTTGCTTTGACGTTTTTTAGTCTTTGCGTTGTAGAGCTTGTCAGCACTTAAAGGATCAGGTTTAGTAGGACCTGCGAGTGCACGTTCAATGATCGCGCCTAAATACTCCCCGGCACAATGCTCCTTACCTCGTATGCTCAAGAGCACCAAGCTTTGGATACCATGTATACCTTTTAAATTTTGCGCATCTTTTCCATTAAATTTGGCAGTAAGAATATGCCCATCTTTAGGGCCATGAACTCGAGGCATTTGTTTTCCTCAGAATAAAACTTTTAAATATTTATAAAAAAATCTTTAAAATTCAATATAATTAATTGCAATTTATTTCCCGATTTTCCAAAAATTATAAAGAATCGCATTGTTTATTTTAGCATGGATTCATGATTTTTTTTTCGAAAATCGCCCAGAAATTCTAAGACTCCCATTTTACTATTAAATAAATTAAGGAAATATTAACTTCACCATCTTTTATGAGCTATTACTTATGAACTAGACTAATAATTTAGCAGAAAATCGATTAATTTGATATTTAGGTGATTAAACTCCATGTCTTTAACGTGTTATCATAATGAAGAATAAAAGAATTTAATAACGAACTTATCCTCATAATAAGTTGGTATAGCTTAGAAAGGTGAATCATGACTTTTGAGGGAAAGGAAGAGCTTCTAAATATTATCGATGAAAAAGACGAAGAAATTGCTCGTTTAAAAGCCGCTTTGGAGCAAGAAAAGTTGCAATTTAAAAATGAACTCACCGAGGTTCAGGATTATTATGAAAATATTCTTGCCATAATGCCCGGCCACGTCTACTGGTTAGATAGGAACAATGTTTTTCTTGGCTGTAATGACTTGCAAGCGAAGAATGCTAAATTGGAATCTAGAAAAGAGATCGTTGGAAAAACCAATTACGATATGCCGTGGAAAGATCAGGCTGATGAATTAAATAGGCTGAATACTCTCGTGATGGAAACGGGGGTGCCTCATGCAGCGGAAGAGTACGCGGTAATGGCAAATGGATTGGCTATCTATTTTTCACAAAAAACCCCGCTTCGCGACAAAAACAATCGTATTATCGGTGTCTTAGGAATTTCAATTGATATTACTGAGCGTAAAAAAATGGAAGCGGCTTTGCGCCGAGCGAAAGAGTCAGCTGAAGTGGCAAACCACGCGAAAACGGAATTTATTGCGAACATGAGTCATGATATTCATACGCCATTGAATGGAATAGTGGGGTTATCCAAAATTTTGGAAGAAAAAATTCATGCCACTGAAGAAAAGCAATATGCACGTTGGATTAAGGAAAGTGGGGAGCAACTGTTAAGTTTATTAAATAGGGTAGTGCAAGTGATATCCAAAGAGCTCATTGAAATGGAGGTGAACGAAGAAATAGTGGAATTGCGTCAATCGGTTCAGAGCATCGTTCATCTTCTTTTACCCGCCATAAAGCTGAAAGGCCTTGAGCTAATCCTTGATCTGGACGAAACAATACCCAAAAAATTAATCACAGATAGAGCGAAACTCCACCGAATTTTATTCAATCTTCTTGATAATGCGATTAAATTCACTGAAAAAGGGACTATCACGCTCAAAATAAAAGTCATTGTGGATGACAAAGAGTACGTACGATTACAATTTAGCGTAGAAGATACTGGAATCGGTATTCCGGAAGAGTTGCATATTCAAATTTTTGAGCGCTTCTTTTGTGTTGATCCTACTTATCAGGCCGAACAAGGTACGCATGGGCTTGGATTGCATGTCGCCCAAAATTATGTCGGTTTATTAAGCGGGGAAATAGAAGTAGACAGTGAGCCGGGTAAAGGTTCGTTATTCTACTTTACTTTGCCAATGAAGGTAGCGGATAGGCAAGATAATTCTTAAAGCAATAACATATAAAAATCCTAGCCAAGCACTAATTTTTGTCCCGGTTTTAATCGACTTGTATCGATATTCGGATTGAGCTGACTCAGTGTTTGGACACTGGTGTTATTACGTTTAGCGATGCTACTTAAGCTGTCTCCTGTTTTTACGGTGTATACTCCATATTGCACAACGCGCTTCCAGATGATTAATTGTGAACCGATTTTCAAACCTGATGCAGCATTAGTTTGGTTCCAATTTTGGATATCGATTGAGGTTACATTGTATTTCTTTTCCAATGTTTGATAAGTATCGCCTGGTTGTACAATATGGATCACTTTATAAGTCTGTGTGGTCGGTGGTTTGTCGATTTCTACAGGGGGCGTGGTTTTAGGGATTGCAGCAACAGGCGCATTTTTGCTGCTTGGAATCAAGATAGATTGCCCCAGCTTTAATTTATCCGACTTCAATTGGTTAAGCTCGCGAATGAGTTTTACTGTTGTAAAATACCTTTGAGCGATCGAGCCTAATGTATCGCCGCTGTGCACTTGGTGGCGTGTCCAGCTGACTCGTTTATCGACAGGAACAGTAGCGAGATTGCGATTAAAATGCACTACCTTGTCTGCAGGAATAAGTAATTTAAAGGGTTTGTAGGGTGCGGTTGCCCAGCGATTATAGCCCGGATTGAGTTTAATGAGATCCCTATAAGAAATGCCAGCCAATTTCGCTGCGTGATTAAGATCAATTTGGCTGCCTATATTGACTTCTTCAAAATAAGGCACATGAGGTATATCGGGGAGTGTCACCCGGTATTTTTGCGGGTATTTAATAACTTCAGCTAAAGCAAGTAAGCGAGGAACATACGCTTTGGTTTCACTGGGTACGGGTAAAGACCAAAAACTGATATGGCGCGATGATTGGCCACTATTTTTGATGGCGCGAGAGACGGTCCCTTCGCCCGAATCGTAAGCAGCGATGGCGAGGAGCCAATTGCCATTAAAATATCGGCATAAATGGGTTAAGTAATTCAGTGCACCGTCAGTGGAAGAGCGGATACTGCGCCTGGCGTCAAACCACCAATCTTGTTTTAAACCCAAATCATTTCCTGTTCCAGGCATAAGTTGCCACAGCCCCGCAGCACCTACTCCAGAATAAGCAAAAGGATCATAAGCGCTTTCGATCATGGGCAACAGTGCCAGTTCGCCAGGTAGTCTTCTTTTCTTTACTTCAGTAACGATATGATAAATATAGGGCTCAGCCTGTGCTAATTTTTGTAAATAGCTGGGATGAGTAATCAACCATTGGATTTGGGATTGCACATCAGGTTGATTAACCTCATGGTTAAGAGTGAATTGGCTGCGTAGGACATCCCAAACATTGGGTGCTGGGCGTGAATAAAGCGCATGAGGAAAAATAGATAAGCTGCAAAACAGAAGAAAAAAACTAATAAAAGCTAAGGAGGAAAACTTCAATGCGAAACCCTTATTTTTATTATTTGGGGAACAGTGTACTCGATAATAATAAAGCAATAAACCTTTTATTTTTCAAGACAACTGCATATCGCAAGCCTCGTAGCGTTGAGGATCTCCTTGGCTGACCTCAGGGTGACACATTGCATTCAGGAGGAAAATTGTTGTGTGTCAGTGTATCAGAACTTATCTTTTTCTGCTCGGATTTGCCGAAAAACAGATAAAGAATCCTGTTCCTGACAACCCTTCAGCTTTGCATATTCCTTGACCGCTGCTACTTGAATTCTAAAAAAAGGATTAATTTGCTTTTCAAGAGTAATCGTTGAGGGCAGGGAGCAGGGGGGGACTTGATTCAGTAATTTTTGCAAGTGATGATAAATTGCTGGATTATTAGGTTCGACTGTGGCAGCGAAACGAAGATTTTGTTGCGTGTATTCATGGGCACAATAGACTTGGGTGTCATCGGGTAATGTTTTAAGCATTTGTAACGAATCATGCAATGCTTCGATGCTACCGTCAAATACGCGTCCACAGCCTGCTGAAAATAAAGTATCACCGCAGAATAGCCATTTTTGCTGTGGCTCATAAAAGCAAATATGAGTGGACGTGTGTCCAGGTGTAGATAAAATGGTAAATTGATATGAATCCAGCGCTAAAATGTCTCCACCCTGCAGAGTATGTGTCACATACGGGATACGCATGTCTTTAGGACCATATACCGATAGATGGGGATATGCTTTAAGCAAGCCGGCTGTTCCGCCAATGTGATCAAAGTGATGATGAGTGAGCAAAATGGCTTCAAGCGTTAAGTTTTTCTCCTTTAAAACTTCTAAGACAGGGCTCGCATCGCCTGGATCCACACAAATGACTTGCTGTTTGTTCATCCCTTCAATAAGCCAGATGTAGTTATCGCTCAATGCTGAAACCGGTATTACTTTCATTTACATTCCTTTTCTCAGCGCTTTCTCCTTTCTAAAGTTTATGCTAAAGGGTCTCTACAATAAAGGAAGAAACACCGGGATTAAAAAGGGTGCTCAAGTGCTTTAGCGCTGTTCTCATTTCTTCAGCAAGAACATAAGGAGGATTAATAATCCATAAGCCACAGCCAGTCATTCCAGTTTGAATGGACTGTGTTAAATTAAATTCAATGCGTAACGCGCTTTGCGCGTTAATGCTTGCCATTGCCCGCAATAACTGCTCGTGAAGCCGGTTATCAATAATGGGATACCAAAGGCAAAAAACCCCTGTAGCAAAACGATGATAAGCTGATTTAATCGCTTTGGGCACTTCTTTATAATCCGTTTTTATCTCATAAGAAGGATCAATAAAAATAAGGCCGCGGCGCTCAGTTGGCGGAAGCAAGGCATTAAGATTGGCTATTCCATCGCTATGACTAAAAAAAACTTTTTTTCCACCGTGCGGTAGTTTTTGCAAACTTTCAAATTCGCGTGGATGCAGCTCACAGCAATATAAGCGGTCTTGTGGACGCAGCAGATCAATAGCTAAGCTAGGTGAGCCGGGGTAAAAACGCAATTCTTCTGATTCATTGACATGGTGAATGACATGAAGGTATTGAGAAAAAACAGCCGGCAATTTAGCTTTTTGTAACCAAAGCAGGCTAATCCCTTGAAGATTTTCACCTGTTTTCATCGCTTGGCTATTTTTCAAATCATACATGCCTCGACCCGAATGCGTTTCAAGGTAAAAAAGGGGCTTCTCTTTGCTGGTCATGTAAACCAAGACGCGCGTAAGCGTTAAATGTTTAATGACGTCGGCAAAACTACCCGCGTGGTATCCGTGTTGATAACTGAGCATAGGATTAGAAAGCACAATAAGTTTGGGCTGCAGTATATACCCAAGCTAGTTTAAAATGCTATTTTTAGCTTTAATTGAATAGGGCAAACGCCTCTCCCTTTTGAACGTAAATAGTTCTCTTTTTGGCTGCTTCTCGCGCTTTATGGGCGAGATCCATACCTCCAATCAGGATAGCAGCTTGCATTTAGCGCATAAAAGGAACTTTTTAATGCCATTAGAGGCGGTACCCTGTTTTATTCAAGGTTAGAATTTGGCCATTCTTTATCGCCAAATAAGGGGCCAAATAATTCAGAGCAATTGTGGATCTGGCTCCAGAACAAATCACCAAAGTCAAAATGCCACCATTCGTATTCGTAAGTAGTAAAGCCAACTTTTTCGAGGACAGCACGTAGGAGTTGTCTTCTTTGCTTGATATTTTTTTCTTCCAAAGTAAGCTCTGTTAATTGCTCAAAATAATCTCGATGTGCTTTCTCAGTGCAATCGTCAAAGGGAGTGCCCATCTCGAGTTCTTTGCCACTGGCTATTTCAAATAGGGTTAAATCGATAGCCCCCCCACTGAGATGAGGAGAGCAGTAGTTATCACCTATTTTTGCTGGTAAGGTGACGTATTTTTTCGTTTCTTCAAAATTTTCCTGCTCAGTGAGATGGGGAAATTTACTCTGAATTTCTTTACGCATCCATTCAAAAAGCGCTGCTTGAGTAGCTCTCGGGCGATACACGTCCCAGACGAGAAAGCCGAATTCTTGAGGAAGTAATTCGATAGCTTGAAGCAAGCGTTTAAGTACGGCATTTCTACCATAAATATGAGGCGAAGAACTAAACCCAAGCTCAAAATAGATAGGGCGGATAAAAATCCGCGGATGAAGGCCATTGGTCAATTCAACCGCTTCAAATTCGGTTGGGTGAAGTGTATTTTTTGCTGCCATCTAGAGCTTCCTGAAGAACTTCGATCATTGAGCTAACGGTTTAATTTCCTCATCATATTGTAAAGCCCGCTTAACGACTTTACGCCCATAAAAAAAACGTCCAATGACGTTGGTAACAAATTGATTTACTAAATGAGGAAAAAAGGGCATGGGTCTTAAAACATCAATAATGAGTACCGCTCGATAATCATCGCTTTCATTTTTTACTTCATGGGGCCAGGAGTCATCAAATAAAACGGCTTCCCCTTCGCGCCACGTATAAGGCTGATTGTTGACAATGATTTGAGGGGGATTATTTTGTGGTATATGAATGCCTAAATGATACCGTAAATAACCGATATAAGGGCCTTTATGGAGTGGTATGGATTTTCCTGGCTCTAGGATAGAAAAAAAGGCTTGAATTAAATGGGGGACCGTTTTTACTAAACGACAAAGGGTTGGACATAAAGTTTGCGCTTTTTCCAATTCATACCCCAAAAGGTAAAGCATAAACACATTCCAATTTTTTTGAGTTGCATCGGATATGTCGGCTTCCCCCGGATCAATATCATGGTATCGGGGTAATTGCTGCGAGTGGGTTAACACATTTTCAAATTCTTTTTTTATCACTGAAAACTGCTTTGTTACCTCATTTAGGGCAGGGAAAGTGTGTTCAATATTGAAAAAAGTGGGGCGCTTATCATAACCCACATAACGCCCATATAGGTTATTAACAATATCTTTAAAATAATGATAGTCCATTACTTCTTCCGAAAAGAATTAAGGGTTATGAATCTAGGGTATTAAGAGGATGAAGTCAATTGCTTACTACTAATAAAAGCGCCCAGCATCCCATTCATCCTAAGCAATAAGAATAAATGATTAAAGCCTCAAAGCGCAATTGAACTGAAAATTCTCTTCATAATGCAGCGCTAGGTTTTTGATACAAAATTCGACAGCGGTTCGGAAGTCCTTCACTTTTGCTCAGGATGACAGGGGTATTGTCGTCCCGAACGAAGTGAGGGATCTCCTGAAGGAGGGCACTGCCAAGAGTTGGGAGGTCCTTCGCTTTCGCTTAACGGTATTGTCGTCCCGAACGAAGTGAGGAATCTCCTGAAGGAGGGTATTGCCAAGAGTCGGGAACTCCTTCGCTTTCGCTCAGGATATATTTTCTTTGCTGCATCCGCACTGTAATGAACTTAAAGTGAACCGCTAAACAAAATATTGTTTTTTGAACAAGTGCCTACAGTACTGTCTGTTAAACTCAGCTTATAAAACCATCCCATTTACTTGGGCATTCCACATTGTTTTGAAATAGCTTTTTGGTTTATTCATCAGTTTATCAAAATGACCTTCCTCGAGGATTTTTCCATTATCCATAACCACAATTCGATCCATATAGCGAATTGTTGAAAGTCGATGGGCAATAGCAATGACTGTCGTCCCGTTTTTCTCCAAAATCGTATTAATGGATTGTTGAATTTGCTGTTCTGTGACTGTATCCAAGCTAGATGTTGCTACATCTAGAATAATGATGGGTGCATTTTTTAAATAGCCCGTGCGATGGCGATGCGCTGACCCCCGGATAGATAACACCACGTTCACCGGTTAGGTCGAATGATGTTTTTTTTCACGAACAGAGCATATTAAAACTGCTGTGAATTACACTAACTCCCATATCGTGTTGAATAAAGAACGATGCATTTCCGCCACATGAGGATTTTCTATGAATATTGCGAGAAATGGCTCAACGATTTGAACTAAAATGACATAATGACCGTAGATTACCATGTTAATATTAAGTCGCATATGAGCAGGAAGTAATTTGATACTATTCTCGCAGACAATTTTTGACTGTGTGCAATAATGCGAATGGCTTTTATTGTTATCTTGCAAAATCAATTTGATGTTTGGCACCAGTAAAGAGCGTTTTTGCATGAACTCTTTGAAGTATTCGGGGTCAAGTTCATACCATTTATCCTGATCGGAAATCACAAGATATTCATCGCCCCGCTTTAGAGTGATTAAGATATTGTCGTAAAGCAATTTTATCCCGGATAAACCTTGATATGTTTTGATGGTATTTACGGTAGGTGAGCAACGTAAATAATCTTGAACCAGGGCAGGCATGATAGCGTTTAAGGTTTGTTTTTGATTTTCCAGTAATAAGGCGAGTTTCTCGGGCGACTCAGCTACATATAACTTTCTTACCCCTTTAATTTCAACATGCATCAATCCTTTAGTTATCAGTGTTTCAATCAAGCCGTAAACCGTTGCCCGTTTAAGCCCACTTTCGAGTGATAAATTTTGCGCTGTCGTGGGTCCCATCCTTAGAGCTGCCATATACAATAGAGCTTCTTTTTCGGATAACCCCAATGATATAAGACCGGGAAGCACTTGATTATTCATAGCCATTCTCTGTTGTCGGTTTTGACGACAAAATATCATTTTTTTACAAAAATACCTTGTTTTATAATAGCGTTATATTCTGGAATTATCGACATTTTATTTGGGGAGGGGATTATGACTACGATTGCAAGCTTAACCAAGCGATATATCGAGGGTATTTATCAAACCAAAGCTTTCATGATAAAAGAAAGCCCGATGACCTTACACTCAGGTAAGAAAAGTCATGTGTATTTAAACCATCGTCAGTTTTTGACGAACACGGATTATCTCACTGTGATTGCAAAACTCTATTTTGAACTCATACAGAGCAAAAGTTCCGATTATTGTTTGGGTATTGTGGACTCCATTATGAGTCCGATAATTGTTGGTGCAATGAGCGTTTTATTTAAAAAAAATTATGTAATTATACAGAAAAAAGCTATGGGACATGGGACGCAAGAGTCAATTTTCGGCACGAGTCAAAAGCCCATTGTGTTGATTGATGACATGACTTCAACAGGAGAAACGTTAATTGACGCGGCACATAAAATTCGTGAGAAGGGTGGAGTAGTCAATTATGCAGTTATCAGTGCTTATCGTGAAACAAATGCACTCGATAATTTACGCTCACATGACATTGAGCCGTTGGCCATTGCAAGTTTTAACGAAATTGTGAATACATTATTCGAGTCATTTACAGAGCAAGAAAAAATGATTGTGCAACAATATCCACTTATTATGGACTGATGGTTATGTTCTCTCTATTCGGCATTTGTTTTTTAGCAGGCTGCATTGGAGCATTGCTGCAAGGCATGGTTGGCATAGGTACTGGTATTATTATTGTTCCTACACTTACCTTTATCCTGCCGTATTATCATTTTCCACCTGATATTGCTTTTCATATGGCGATTGCAACAGCGATGACAGCTATTGCTATTAACTCTCTAACGGCTTTAATCCATCATTACCATCATAATAATATTGACTGGAAGTTATTTCGTCTTATCGTTGGATTTAGTACTTTGGGTTCGGCAATCGGAGCACTTATTGCTGCGTTTATAAACGGCTATTTATTAAAAATTATTTTTTCAGTGTTTCTTATGAGTCTTGCCGGTTACCTTTTATTATTTAAAAAATCACACCATGAAATATCCGAAACGATGCCTTCTAGTGATGCAACGAGTGTTAAATTGCGATGTGTTGGTTTGGGGATTGGTTTTATTGCAAGCTTTGTGGGTTCGGCAGGAGGGATTTTAATGGTTCCTTTTCTGCGTAAATTAAATTACCCGATGCGCTATGCCGTCGGAACTTCTACTCTAATCGGCTTACCCATTGCATTAGCAGGCTCTGCTATTTACATCGTACTGGGTAGTATAAAAATGCCGAATTCTTCAGCAACTATTGGTTATCTACATTGGCCTGCTTTATTAGCGATTACTCTAGCAGGACTTTTCAGTGCACCTTTAGGGGTTAGATTGGCCACAAAATTACCCACTCTTTTATTACAACGCCTATTTGCTTTCATGATGCTAATCATTGGGCTAAAAATGCTAAATGCTTAAGGTTTCTTCCCAATTGTCTTAGTGCATTATCTGTTTTAATATAAATCCAATGTATTGTCACCTGAACGCAATACCCATGTCTTTGCGTTTTTAAAAATAAATCCATCACTGTCAATGTATCGTTGACTATAAATGGCTTGATGGGAGTTAAATCACTCAGCGCGTTATAAACCAACGTATCCTTTATAGGGAATTTTTATTTGGACAAGGGATTACATAAATATCTTATTTGGTTAATTATCACGCTATTTGTTGTTTATGCATTCTGTCTAAATACAGCAGCAGCTGTGTTTTCAAGCGCGATTAAACTGACGCTTGGGGTAAGTGACATTCAAGCATCGATCGCTACAGGCGCATTTATTTTAGGTTTTGCAAGCCTGCAAATTCCTGCAGGCTATTTCTTAGATAAATTCAATGCTAAGTACGTGGTCAGTTTTGGTGTATTTTTGTTGGCAATAGGAAATAGTCTTACCTCAGTCACGACGAATCTTTTTCTCTTCACCTTGTCGAATTTTTTACAAGGGATGGGGGCTTCTTTTTCTTTTGTTGCTGCGGCTGTGCTGATAGCCCAATGGTTTAGGGAAAAAGATTTCCCCATTTTATTTGGTTTGACACAAGCACTCGCCTGCATTTTTGCAGGGATACTTCATTATTATTTTATTATTACTTTAAGGGACCATTCATGGAATTTTATTTACAGGGGGCTTGCTATCAGTGGTTTTATTTTATTGTTTTTAGTTTTATTTTTTGTGAAGAGTCCTTCACGCCAGGTAAGCAATCAATCGCTTTCATTGAGGGAATCCTTAAATTTAACTTTAAAGAATAAGCAAATCGTGCTGTGTTCAATTGCCGCAGCTGCCTCATTTGGTGTCCTGCTTGCGTATGCCAGTTTTTGGTACATGAGCGTGCAGTCATTTTACTCAGTGAGCAAGTTGGATGCAGCGATAACGAGTGGCATGATATTTACGGGTATTGGGGTTGGCACGCCATTATGGGGATGGTTTTCCAATCGAGTAAAATCGAGAATGATGGTGATTCACGTCTCTTTAGTGCTTGGGACGATGGTATTATTGTTAGATTTATACCTTCCCCACTTAAACGTGAATACCTTAGTTTTTACTGAAATCACGTCTTTTTTTACTGGCTTTTTATTATCTGGTTCAATGCTTTTTTATACTGTCGTGAGTGAAATTTCAGGTAACCAAACGCGCGGTGTAGCCATAAGCGTGTTAAATACCCTGGTTTTTTTATTTAATACGTTGATGCTATTTATTCCTTATTTATTTATCACAGCTCAGTCGAAACAGTTTTTTACCCATTTGTGGGTCCTTCCTTTTTCTATCTTGTTTTCTATCTTAATCATGTATTTTATTAGGGAGCCCAAAGTTCATACTGAGGATAGCGAAATAGTGCATCATAATTAGTCCTGGAGTTCTTTAGAAATGTTTACTATACCCATATCATTGGGTATATAAAATAAACCAATGGAGGAGCAATGAAGTTTATCGTGGGCTTTATGGCAATAATTATCAGCACTTCACTTTTAGCAGACTCAAGTACTCAGCCACAAACTGAAGGATGCATCGTGGAGGGAAGCCAAATTCAGCTCATGGGTAAATTGATCAGTGAGACCACCTCGAAAATGTTGGATGACACCGATCCAAAAGGCAGGGATCCATTGGAAACTTATTGGGTTCTTTCTACTGAAAAATCCTATTGTGGCGAAAGTTATAATACTGAAACTAAGGCACTCAATCGCATTGGAGAGCTAACTTCTCGTTTTCAATTAATCCTTAAACCCGAGCAATATAATGAGCAACAGGATTTATTGGGTAAGAAAGTGATTGTTGAAGGAAAAATGCTACTTGCTCACACCGGACAGCACCACACTAAGATGCTCATCGATGTAAATTCAATTGAATCCGCGACTTGTAGTTCAGAATTATAGCTTATTCTAAGCGTTTTAGGCGGAGTTGTATCTCAAATTTTTCAAAAAAGATTTTCAGAAAATTTTACTTATTTTTATAAATTATTTTCAGCATAAAATTCTCCTAAAAATAATCCATTTATTTGCTAGACTTAAATTGAAAAACTAAGAGATTCTTATGAAAATAGCCTGGCTTACGGATATCCATTTAAATTTTTTAGATCGCAATTCGCGAAAAAGATTCTACGAATTTATTGCAATCACCAAAGCAGATTTGCTCATGATTAGTGGGGATATTGCTGAAGCTCCCTCCGTTAAAGAGGTATTAATCGAGATGGGAAAAGAAGTGAGTAGACCCATCTATTTTGTACTCGGTAATCACGATTATTATTTTGGTTATGTGCAAGAAGTGAGAGAAGAGATGACGCAGTTAACCCATGGTGAACCACTGCTTTATTGGCTTCCTGCGACAAAACCCATTGCGTTGAAAAAAAACGTTTTTTTAGTGGGACAGGATGGATGGGCGGATGGTCGCTATGGTAACTACTACAAAAGCCCTGTTGCTGTGAATGATAGTCGCCTTATTATCGATTTATTTTTACAACAAGGGATGGGAAAAAAGCAACTGTTAGAGCAAATGAGGGAATTGGCAGATACCGATGCCCAGCAATTAAAAAATAAATTACAGGAAGCTGCGGATTTGGGAGCGAAACAAATCTTAATCATTACGCATGTACCTCCCTTTAAGGAAAATTGCTTTTATCGAGGTAAGGAGGGAACGCAGGATTTTTTGCCTTATTATGCATCGCAAGCAACAGGGAATGTTTTACTTGAATTAGCACATGAGAATCAACAAATTCATTTCGCGGTTTTTTGTGGGCATACGCATGCTAAAAGTATCTATAAACCCTTAGAAAATTTAACCATTAAATCAGGACAAGCTGAATATTATATGCCGGAAATTCAAGAAATTATTACCATTTAAAGACGGTTATTGGCCTATAGATTAAGTAAAATTTTATCCAGCCCTAGAGATAAAACATCCACAAAAATAACCACGGCATACCTAAGAGCAGGCTGACCGGATAGCGCAACTAACAGAAAGATATTGGATTTAGAAAAGCGCTTGAACAGAAACAGCTGCAACCGTTTCGAGGATTTATTAACCCTGCTAGAAATAAGATTGGAATATTCTTAACTCAATTAAGACGATATTTTCTGGAATATACTTCCCTATGCTGCATTAACCTCACTAGCCCTGGAAAAGTTATGAAGGAGGAAGTAGAATTTAGGGCTTCAATAGCAATTTAACATTTTTAGCCAAGGGCATGAATGGGTATGAGTTAGCAATTCTGCAAATGTTCAGCCTAAAAATTAGTGAGATTTCTAGCAATGTTGCTTTAACTGTTTAATGTTAAATAAAAAACAAGAGGTATCTTTATGACTGTAATACTAAGCCTAGGTGATGTAGTCACACAAAATCAGCTTGCTACTGTTAGTCAGTTTGCATCATTTATAGATCCAGTCAACCCTCAAGCTAAAATGCCTGTATTGGATAAGATTTTACAGAGTAAAGCGATGGGTGATTTACTTAAACAATTTAAAACAGGGCAAATATCAGAAGAAGCCTTCCTAATCGATATACTGAAAAGAATTGAAGAAAATACGGGTGTTGCTTTGAGCAAGGAGCAATTCTATGCAGCTTGGAATGCTATGAATCCCTCATCATCTAGCTTTATAAGCAGATTAAATGAAGTTGCAATGCATCGTGATGTTATTTTTGTAAGTGAGACAAATCCTATTGACATGGCGCACTTAAAGCAGGAGCTACAAAAGGAAAATATTCCTTTCACGACTGATGAAGAAAATAATTTAACTTCCCTTGCAGGCATTCCGCTATATTTATCTTATGTACACAAACAACCAAAAGAATCTCTTATCTTAACAGTAATAGAGAAGCTTAAAAAAAATTCCTTAAATCCTGAGCAACTCTATTTTCATCCATGGGATATTAAATACATGCTAAGTGATCGCAGTATTCCCCACGAGCAATTGGAAAAACTAAATCAAGAGAGTAAGGAAACAGTGAGTGAAGCACTGGAGACAAAAGGAATTGCGACTCTTGTGTGGCATATTAGCCAAGGTGAAAAGTTTGCAGAGGCTATTAAATCTGAAAATATCTATCATGTACCTGTTGCAAAGCTTTAACTGTTAGCGCAGGATTTTAAATATGCACTCTAATAAAAAACTTGTGTTATTGCGCATAGTTCTCATCATGCTCGGTAGTGTTGGTATGAGTCAGATAAGGTTTTATTCCAGCTAAAACTCAAAAAATCTACATTGATTTACCTGCCCCTATGCAGCAGTAGCTGGGAGTTACCTATTTTTACCCACTAAAATAATGGGCAATATCCCTGAAATTGGTGCTCAAGCCTATGATAAGCCTGCGTAAATTGTCCCAATCGATAGAATAGACTTCCTTTCATTCAGTTGTCTTACCTTCAATTGCTATTTAAAAAATGAAATAGACTCTCTATAGGCCTGGTATTTGCATCAATCACTTTGCTTTTATGGGAAATGTTTGCTTTATTAAAAGGAAGATCACCTTTGTTAACTTCATGATTTATAATGATAGAGTTTATTGACACCCTAAGAAAATCGGCTGTGTTTTCCTGTCTACAAGAAAATGAATTGCAAGATCTTGTCAGTAAATTCGAATTCATTCATTTAAAGGCAGGAGAAATTCTTTTCTCAAGGGGAGATAAACCGGATTACATCTATCTTGTCGTGACTGGCAATGTTTCTAGCTATTTTATGAATAAAAATAATCAGCCAGAAATTATCGGTAGTATTGAGCAGGGACAGATTGTAGGTGAAGCGGGAGTGCTTTCGGGTGAACCGCGTATGCTTACTGTGAAAGCAACAGCACCCTCAGAGCTGGCTCGACTACCGGCTGAGCAGTTTAATGCCTTATGCAGTAACAATCCAGTTATATTGCAAGAGACTACTAAAATTGTCATCAAGCGTTCTCAACGCACCATGAACCACATTGCTGATGAATCTGCTCAGCAATGGCATATTCTCATTCCTGTAAATCCTTACATTTTTATTCAGCAATTTTGCGTGAGGTTAAAAAATAATTTAATGAAATATCCCAATATATTCTTTTTTGAAAGCAATGACCTGGAAGCAATCAAGAAAGAGATCGCGAGTTTAGATGAGCACAAGAATCGAGTAATTTTAGTGATCACTTCAGCTGAGATTTTATCGGAGCTAATCCATTTAAATAAAATAAAAACAATTTACTTGTTAGCTGACAATCAAATGGCCGCAAGTATAGATTCTAAAATTCTTGAAGTAATTAACAATAAAAAAAGTGAAATTTATGTGAAATCCGAACTAATTTTATTACACCCTGATCAAATTGAAAGACCTATTAATACAGGAACATGGCTTGAAAAGGCTTCTTTTTCCTTTCATTATCAAATTAAACAAAATCGAGATGCGGACTATCAGCGGTTATTACGCTTTATGAATGGCACTGCTACGGTGCTTGTATTAGGGGGTGGTGGGGCAAAAGGGTGGTTTCATGTAGGGTTAATTAAAGCATTAACTGAGAAGGAAATTGAAATTGATGGCATTGGTGGTGTTAGCGCAGGCGCAATTATTGGTGCGTGTTATTTAATCGATCCGGAGATTAAACAGATTGTTGATAAATTAAAGCAGATTACGCGTGCATTTTACCGTATTACTAAGCTAACAAACTTAACTTGGCCTTTAGTGTCATTATTTAAACCGTCTAATGCAATGGCCTCATTGCAGGCTATATTTCATGACATAAGGATAGAGGATTTATGGCGGCCCTTTTTCTGTGTAACAGCTAATTTATCTTTATGCTGCGAGTCTGTTCATTATCAGGGAGAACTTGCTCCTTTAATTATGGCGAGTAACTCGATTCCTGGGGTATTACCGCCATTTATTCTTAATGGTCAATTGCATTACGATGGTGGGTTAATTAACAATTTACCCATCGATGTGATGCGAAATCGCATTGGCAATCAAAATAGAATTATCGCTTCTAGTCTTTCTACCAGCGGTACCGATAATACCCTCTATCAACTCCCTCAAAAAATTAATCTCATTCAGTTTTTAATGGCTCGGTTTGGAAAAAGTACAAAAAATTACCCGATAATCTGGGATAGTTTTATTAAAGCTTTTTTATTAGGTTCATCACTCAAGGAAAAACAAAACAGCGAATATGCAAATTGTTTAATAAATCCTGATTTAAGCAATTTTAGTATCTATTATTTAAGTAGGGAACAAGAACAACGATTACTTCAATTAGGTTATGAAGAGGGATTAAGGTTAATCGAACGAATGTGAGAATTTACCATGATAGGGATTAGCATTCTAAACGCTTACAATAAATTTTTGCACTGTTTAGGAAAGAAGGGTGTGTTTCAAGATACCCCTTATCCTGATGTACAAACTCATTTCCCGCAGGCAAAAATTCTTGAGGAAAATTATTCGATTATTCATGATGAATATTTGCGCTATTTACAGCTTAGCTTACCATGTCCTAGTTTAATGCAATTGGGGCTATATGGAGGTAATAGGGCCAGTACTTTACCTTGGAATGACTTTCATGCTGAAAACAACAAGGAGGCAGATTGGACCACTGTTTTTTTAAAATTAGATAGCAAAATGGTTAGCAAGAATGTGGAATATTTCCCCCAAACAGCAGAGCTATTAAAGAACATGCCAAACGCCGTGAATGTTTTCTTTTCCCAGCTGGGGCCTCAGTCCAGTATTGAGCCGCATTATGGTTATATGAAAGGCTTTTTGCGTTATCATTTAGGCATTATTATCCCTAAAGAGAAGTTATGTTATTTAGAAGTTAACGGTATTTTATATTATTGGAAACCAGGGGAAAGCGTTGTTTTTGATGATATGTTTTTGCACGCCGCTTATAATAAAACAGATCAGGCAAGGGTAATTTTATTTATTGATTTTTATAGACCGCTTCCTTTCCCTTATGATTGGGTAAATCGAAAAATCGCCAATCTATTGATGAAGAATCAAGTTGTCAAAAGAGCTGAGAGAATAATAAATAGTTATTAGCTTATCCTGGTTCCTTAACCCAGAGTAATATTGCGCCTCCGATAATAAAAAAAGGTAATAGCACGGCCATCCCCAAGCGCTGACTATCAAAATAGGTGGTAAAAATTCCGACCAATAAAGGGCCTAAAAAACTGGTGACCTTCCCCGTAAATGAGTAGAGGCCATACATGCGAGTGATTTCGTTTGGTTTCGCTAATCGAGCGAGAAAGGTTCGGCTGGCAGCCTGTACTGGTCCCACAAAAAGACCAAGTGTGGGGGCAGAGAACCAAAATAAGGTGCTGGATTTCACAGTCAATAAAAAGCAAAAAGTGATAAGCAAACCAAGCAAGGCAAGAAGAACTGTATTTTTTGAGCCGAGCCAATCATCAAGCCAAGCGAATAAGGCAGCTCCTATACCGGCTGAAATATTCATGGTAATTCCAAATATGACAATATCCGTGACACTCAATCCGAAAGTCCCGGCTGCATAGATTCCACCTAAAGCAAATAACGTATTTAAACCATCCATATAAATAATACGTGCGATTAGAAAAAGAGAGAGATTTTTTTGTTGAGGCAACGTTTTAAGAGTTATTAAAAGCGCTTTGAGACCTTTTTTTACAGCAGATTTAATGGGTAAATAATTCGTATTTTGCGACTGCACAATCAAAAATAGAGGCAAACTAAAAATAATTAGCCAAACGACAACTAATAAAGCGATGGCACGAATGTTTGCGGCATTTGCAGTATTGGAATCGAGGTGGCCGGCAATGAAAAAATACAAAGCGGCTAATAAACAAAAAATTCCCCCCAAATAACCGCAACCCCATCCCCATCCGGATATGCGACCAAGGTATGCTTTAGGTGCAATTTTAGGTAAAAAAGCATTGTAAAAAACGGTGCTTTCCTCTAAAGCAAAATTACTAATAAAAATGCAAACTAGCGTCAAAGTAATGGAGTTTGGACTAGGGTATGCAAACCATAGGAGACCGGTTGTTATAATGCCTAAATAGGTAAAAAAGAATAACCAGCGCTTGGAGTGTCCACCATAATCTGCGATAGCACCTAGAAAGGGACTGATGATGGCTATGAAAAAAGCAGAAGCTGAAATGGTATATCCCCACAAGGTAGTACCGTCAATGGTATTGGGGGCGATTTTTTCTGAGAAATAAGTTGCAAAAACAAAAGTAAGAATCACTACAAAATAGGATGAACTGGCAAAATCGTAGAGTGCCCAAGCAATAATGTCTTTGATTTTAGTCTTCTCTGCGGGCATCCTAATCATTACCCAATCCTTTGCTTTGATTTCACTTTAGAGAATACCTCAAATTTAGTTATTGAATCTACTATGCATTCGACAATGATTATCTATACTAGTTAGTAAAACCAAGAGAATTATCATGACTGATACAATTAAAATGGAATTTAAAAATAAATTACTTATCCTTGGGTTTGGCAGTATTGGGCAGGCAATTCTTCCTCTTTTATTTAAACATTTAAATCTTGCACCTTCTCAAGTCATTATTCTCTCTTCAGATTTAGAAGGGCTTCCAATCGCTGAAAAATTTGGTCTAAAAATAAAAGGCGTAACGGTTACAAAAGAAAATTATAGGGATTTATTGGCAAGTCATCTTCAGCAGGGGGATTTTTTATTAAATTTATCGGTAGGGATCTCCAGTCTTGATTTAATTCATTATTGTCAAGAGCATCATATTCTGTATTTAGACACTTGCACCGAACCTTGGGCAGGCCAATACGTGGATAAATCCTTATCAACCTCGTTAAGGACTAACTATGCATTGCGGGAAGCCGTTTTACAGCAAGGAAAGAAGAACGGCCCTACCGCGATTCTTACTCATGGAGCTAATCCGGGCTTGGTATCTCACTTTGTAAAACAAGCATTATGCAATTTGGCATCAGATAATCATTTGGATCTCAAAGGGGTTGATCAACATGATTTTTGGCCACGATTAGCACACGCACTAGGAATAAAAACAATCCATATTGCAGAACGTGATTCGCAAATTTCAACGCAACCTAAAAAGCCCAATGAATTTGTAAATACTTGGTCTATTGATGGGTTAATTTCGGAAGCAAGTCAACCGGCCGAATTGGGATGGGGGACTCATGAAAATCATTGGCCTGAAGACGCTAAAAAACATCCATTTGGTTCCAACAGTGCAATCTATTTGAATCGTTCGGGTGCGGCAACAAGAGTACGAACCTGGACCCCTTCTTATGGGTCTTTCAATGGATTTTTAATTACCCATGCTGAAGCGATCTCGATTGCTGATTATCTTACTCTCAAACAAGATAATAGGGTTTCCTATCGCCCTACGGTTTATTATGCCTATCATCCTTGTCCCGATACTATTCTTTCTTTGCACGAATTAGAAGGGAAAGAGGGGGTGCTCCAAGTACGAAAACGATTTCTTTTAAACGATATTACCGAAGGAGCTGACGAGCTTGGGGTGCTGTTAATGGGAAATAAAAAAGGTGCGTATTGGTTTGGTTCACAGTTGTCCATAAAAGAAGCGCGCGAATTAGTTCCTTTTAACAATGCGACGAGTTTACAAGTGGTTGCTGGAGTATTGGCGGGAGTAATGTGGGGAATCCAAAATCCAGCGCGAGGAGTGGTTGAACCTGAACAGATGGATCATAATTTTGTACTCAAATGGGCTCTCCCCTATTTAGGAAAAGTAGCCGGCTATTATACTGATTGGACGCCGTTGCAAGATCGATCTACCCTTTTTTCCCCTAATTTGGATCATCAGGACCCTTGGCAATTTATTAACTTCCGTGTGTGTTAAGTAAAGTAAGCGCTTGAGCTGTTTGTAAACGTATATTCAGGGTATTTTATGAGTAATTCGGGCATGACTTATTATCCTAATATTTCGTTACACTGTCACTTGCAGGAAAGGTTTCTTTTAAAGCCTCATCTAATGATCTTTCTTTTTTAATTTTTCGACGTCTGGTCGTCATTTTTGATTTTGATTTTTCGTCTCGTAGGGCTTGATGCTTTGAGATTCTTGAATGTTGTTTTAGAGGATCATGACGATCGGATTTTGTATTATGGTGAATATTCATAAAACCCCCTCAGGTGTTAAAGATTAATGTCTTGTGATGTAATTTGGATTTCTCCCTCCTTATGTCGAGCAACGATTAATGTGTATTCGGGAACCTCTAACCAGGTTGTTGCATCTTCGGTTAAGGGTTCAGAGGAAATAATAATGCTCGCTTTTGTGTCGCCTCCTTTCATCCGATATTCTTTCTCATAAAGTCCATAAGATTCGCCATAGGTGTACCAAAGCGAATGATAGGCCGCATGTGTTGAAGGCTGGGATTCCGATGAGAACCAGCCGTAATCTAAAACCAAGCGAGTAGCTGCAATAAATTTGCCATTGGTAATAAATAAATTAACCGGAGAGTTAATGCGAATTTTATTTTTCTTTCTTACAAATTGTAAGATGTTAATTGTTTCGAATACGGCACTAATGATCTCTTTAGTTTCGTAGTCATTCTGCGATTGAGCAAGCTGTGATAACAGCAAGTAATAAATCCATTCGCTATCGGTTGTGCCTTTAATTTCTTTTTTATATTGCTCATCAATAAATTCTAATAAGTCATAACGCATGAGTTTAAAATCATACAATGCTCCATTATGCGCAAGAATCAAGTTAGTTTCAGGCAGAGAAAATGGATGAACATTTTGAATGCCAATCACTTGTTTGTCATTATAGGCGACTCCTCGCAAGTGAGCCAAAAGACAATGAGGAGTAATTTTTGAAGATAAATTACGGAGGTTTTCGTCGTAAAAAGGAAGGTATGGCGTTTTATAAAGAAATGGAAAATCGGGATTATGAGATTCGGTATTCCATGCTGCCATACCAAAACCTGCTAAATTTAATAAATGCGTCATGTAAATGGGGTGATAACTCTGCTTAATGAACGAGTTATCCGGCTTGTATAAAAGCTCTTCAATCAAAATGGGTTTTCCAAGGTAAGATAGAATTCTGCACATAGCATTTTACCTGTTGTAATTTTCGATTTGTAATCTCGAATCCAATTTATCAACAGAACGTTGTAATGCCACGACCGATTTACAAATCAAATGATAAAGTTTATACCACAGCAAAGGTTGAATAACCTCAATGGATTTTAAATGCATCTCATTCATTTTTAATAAAATTGATTTCTCGCAAGTGATAAAAGTAATTGCAAAAGGGTTGCTCTCAAGACATAGATTGGCTAACAACGTGTAAGGACCTATTACGGATAATTTTGCAAGCCTATTGCTTTTCATAATGCTTGATTGAATAGCACCCCGAATTACAATGTAACAAGTGGTATTTTTCTCAGTCTCAGAAATAATCTTACAATTTTTAGGAGCGTCTAAAAGCTGACAGTGTTTAAATAAATTCTCCCACTCCTCCTTGTCAAAATAATTAAAATTCGTGATCAGCATTTCTTTATATTTCTCACTTTTATCGGGAAGCAATATACTGGGTTTATTGATGGAATGGATCACTCTGCCATAGAGCGATAATTTTGACATATCAGAATCGGCTATGTATTCACTGACTTTCTCATGTAAACTTTTAAGGTGGTTGCAGACTTGATGGGTGATGGCCCTTGTAATTTTGTAATTAAGAATAGGAGAGATTAAGGAGACCATTTTTAAATAAATTTTTGATATGAATAAGCAAGTGACATTCTCATTCGTAATGAAAGAAGTATGAGAGGGTTCATTGACTATGTAACTAATTACTCCTAAAAAGCTCCCTGGTGATAAAACGCCTAAATGAAACTTATTTTTATCAAGAATTTTTTCCGTTACGCTGACGGTTCCTTCTAGGATAATAAAAATTCCATCAGATTTTTTACCCTGTTTAATAACAATTTCACTGGCTGAGTAGCTAATAATTTGGCTGTAATTAAGCAGTGATAAAATTTCATCTTTGTTTAAAAATTTATTCAGAGTAAAGTTATCGGAATCATAAATCCATTTTACATATCTGTCTGTGCTTTTATCTTGATTTACTTTCTCAATCATTTTCTTCCTTTAAAACAATATCTGTAAAATTTATCACATTAACATATGCTATATTTTTACAGTATAACCCATTATAAAAATTATGTTATTTAACACGAAAAAAACCAATGTTTAATTGGCTTATTAAATGACTCGTTAAAATAGGGATATTTATCATGATGAAATCGAATTCCAATCAAATTGCGTACAAACTTAGTGATATAAAAAAACGCGCTAAGCAATCGCTTGATAAAGGTGCTGTCACTGAGAATTATCCGCTCGATTAGATCTCGCCTGCAAACATCTAAATGTCGCATTTGAACTGAAATTATGTGTGTATTACGCTATCGTCATCATCAAATTATTGCATCTGGTATTGACAGGCCTCAAGTAATTCGCACTCATGCGTGATGAAATCGTCATGCGGAAAGATGAGTGTAGAACTCTAAAAACTTTTGCAAATCCTGTTGTGTCATTCTCGTTATTCCATATCGAGCTTTCCAAATTTTTTTAATAACCAGAGGAACACGGCTTCGTGTTGCCTTAAGTGCAATTGCCCAAAGATGTGCTATAAATGCACATCCTTTGGTTTTGCAGTCAATATCCAGCAAGTACAGAGCACTTTTAAAGCGCCTAAGATTGTCTTTTTTTAACAACAATGCGGTTCTAGAATTAGGTTTCAATAGATTTTTTTTAGCTAATCTCTTTTTTATTAGTCGATGAAACTGGAACGAATCTTTTCGATGGCGGCCATAGCTTTGATTAATTGATTTAAAATGAATTTCGAGTGGAGAATTTTTCCAGGCAAGCTTCTCTATTGCCTGAAAAATCGCATCAATATCTGTTTCTAAATCAGTAACGGCTATTTCTTTGGGATAAATTAAATAGTCTAAGTTATCATCCAAAAGCATGTATTGAATGACTGGAGGCTTTTTTTCTCCACGAGTAACCCAGCGAATCGCGGCTATATTAGGCATAATGCACTCTGAGTGTCGTTATACTATTAGTTTAGTCATGGAGGCATTTTTTATGTTTCGGGTGAGATTTATGAGCAATGTAGATTATTTTTTTTACTTCAGCAACGATATTACCGTCTGAATCCATAATGGATACAATAAACTCTGTTTCGGTTTTACCGTGTTGAATAACCTCTTGTCGAATTTTTTCAAGTTGATGGGGTGATATTTGAAATGTGGCATAAACTACCCCTTTGGCAGGCACTTTATAGCGTATTGATGCGGATTTATCCCAAACAATATAGCTTTTTCCTAATAAATTCAGCAACATGAGCATATAGAAAGGGTCTGTCATTGAGTATAAAGAGCCACCAAAATGAGTCCCCACGTAATTTTATTCCAAAAGCGCATCTTCATTTGCACGACCACTTCGGAACAATCTGCATTAAACTGTTTGACACGGATTCCTGCACCTAAAAAAGGGGGCCAAAATTTCATTAACTTTAATAATAAAGAAAACTTCATCACACTTTTCTCAATGAATACTTCACTCAAATGTGACATTCATGAATAATTTAAGCAACCACATTATGCATACGCGGCGAGAAAGTCTAGGTTTAATAATAGGAGTTTATTGACAATTAATTGGTGATCCGATGTACTGCTGTTGGATGACTACTTTGATGAGAAGAGGTACTGTGTCACTTTCATCAGTCAGGAAAGTGAATCGGTTTCAAATCCAATTTTCCTAATCAATGCGATTTTGGATTAAATTCGTATAAAACCAATTTATTTGGTTACTGGAAAGTTTTACATTGTAGAATACAAAAATAATGGGCTTGTTTATACACTAGTTTTTGGCTGAGAGTAGGAATGGGGATAAGCCCTCAACAGAAGGATTGAAAAATTAGTAATACAATAACCCAAGAAACGGCATGGAAAACACTCTTAGGTACATTGCTTGCTGCCTTTTACATGATTCTTTTTTTTCTGATGTTTTCTTCGCTAAGCACGCTGGATTTTCTGTCTTTTTATTCATCGTCACAGATCTTAGCGAAAGGAGGTCATCCATACCAGGTTTTATCAGCCATCTCATTTCCAGTGTCAGCCCTTGTGCCTGCCAATTTAAATCCTCCTGTCGTGTTATGGCTTTTCAGTCCTTTCGTAAAATTTAATTATTATGTTGCAGCGGGTTTGTGGTCGGTATTTTCCCTTATTTTGGGATTGATTGGTGCTCGGATTGCATTTTTTTATGCCTTTTCAAGTGATTTTATTAAAAACAATGGGTTTTATTTGTATTTTTTTTATTTATTGAGTTTTCCTACGCTCATGAATACCGGCCTTGCCCAGTTCGGTAGTATTCTTTTATTTTTTGTCATGAGTGGTTATCACTTATACAGGAAAAAACGAGATTATTTCGCAGGAGTTGTTTGGGGAGTCATCATTGCTATCAAGTTCTTTCCTGCATTAATTATGGTCTATGTGCTCGTGCATAGACGTTATAAGGTTTGTTTAATGATGCTGGGTACTGCATTGTTGTTATCACTCCTCCCTGTAGTTTTTTACGGTACAACCTTGTATACAGAATATTTTTCGATGATGTCACTTGTTAAGTGGTATGGAAAGAGTTGGAATGGATCTATTTTAGGAATGATTTACCGTATGATTCCCGGTGAAGGTGCGCAAAATTGGCTTCTTATTAAGCAAATTTATGGTGGATTATTTGGTCTTTTTTTACTGTTTTATGTCAAAAGAATAATAATCATTGAAAAAAAGGGTATTCCACATCAATCGTTTTGCTTAACCCTGGTGATGATGCTGCTGCTAAGTCCTTTCGGGTGGTTATATTATTTTCCCTTACTCGTCTTGCCTTTTTGTTTAACTTGGTTAAATTTTGTGTTTGAAAAGCCAATGACGATGACTAAATTGGCTTGGTTTCTTTGCTTGTTTTTATTCAATATCCCCATCAATAATCTGCCGTTATCCCTCATGCCATCCCTATGGTGTAAATTGAGTGTTTACTCGTTTAATTTTTATGGTTTACTGGTTCTGTTGTACCTTGTTAATAAAATCCAGATGCCTTACCGGAATGTATTGAAAGCCTGAGCCTTTTTAACCTCGTCAATGTCGCCACCTACTTTTTCATGTAGTCTATTGTGTAGTAGTTTAGCGCAGACTTCATAAGATTCGATTTCCACTTGATGGCCTAAGGTTGCTGTGGCTTTAGGCTTCTGCCTGACAAAATTTTCGCCATCAACAAGCCAGACGCCGGAACGTTTGATTTTGTCGTGACCATCTGCCTGAACGATCAGGCCTTGGTTTATCGTAGGCGTAACAACCTGCGTCCCATCAAGCTCGCTGCGTTTTTTGTAATTAATAGGCAAAGCCATGGAGCAGGAGGAAATGATTTGAATTGCGGGGCCATACTCATCACAGTGAAAATCGGGGAATTGCTTTTGCAAATATTTCCCTAACACGCCCTCCTGAGCATCAATACATACGCTACCCGCGAAAGTTATTCCTTTGAACATCTTAAGGTAATCAAGTGTCATCAATTTTCGGTTCACAACACTTTGATGATAAGTGTTTCTCTCCGCTTCGGCGTTTAGTAATTCAGACTCCGGAATGTCAGCGGGCCCTTTGTTAAGTTTGTAGCTTAAATACACCACTTCTCCATTTTTTAGGCCAACAAGCGTATTGATTTTTTGCCGACGGGCCTTATGGCCCATTGTTACTGCAACGGCATCTCTTTCCTCTGTTGCCGTAGTTGCGGTGATATTGACCATAATGAGCAATTCAGGGAAGTATCTGCTTGTTTTGCAATACCCGGCTAATAATAAGGTTTGGGTATTATGGGACATAAATAGTCTTCCACTGCCCGTGGAAGAACAGTGGCTATAGAATTCTGGCATTACGCAAAGCGCCATTTCATCGGGGAATAGGGGCCTTCGCTCAGTAAGTAATCGATAAGCGGTACTTACGTGTTGGTGAAATAACTCAATCTGTTGTGCGATTGTTCTGTAACTAAGCTTCGCAAAATTTCCCGTGGGCATCGATACTGTTGCTACTTTCAAGCTCCGCTGCTCGCAGTATTTGTCGCCAATTTTTTTGAGCAATATACTCAAGGGTTTTTTAAGTTCGTTTAAAGCAGCAATCATTGAATGGGAGTTGATGTCAGGAAGGCAAACTCGAATATAGGATTCTGCTGCAAAAGTAATATTGAGTTGATTCCAAATTTTTTCCGAAAACACACGCTTTAGAATAAGTAATTTCTCAGCTTCTGCATAAGAGAAATAAACCACTGCATCGACGCTAAGATCATCATTAACCCAACCAAAAAAATTGGCATTCGTTGTATGGCGTAAAAGAAGTATCGCTGCACTGTAGGTTGTTTTACCCATATGACAATTATTTAGATCAGTGTGCGCTAAATATAAACAAAAAACATTAACAAAATATTAAATATAAGGTATTGGGTTTCGTCGAAATTCAGTAAACAGGGAAGATTGGTTGTGGATTGTCAACATCTCCTAAATAAGGGGTATTTCTGAACTGAGGAATCGCAAAATAAATTTTATAACTCGTTAACTAATAAGTACGAAGGCTTGGTTGATTAAATACAGCCGGGTTAAACAAATCTAAATTAAGAACATATGCGAGAGCTATTTAAACAGGGCATGATTTTAAATGAAAATATAATAGTAAGCAGTTTGTTTTTTATATCTTTATAATTGAAAAATGTTGCCGAAATTAGAGCAAATTACATATGAGCCGCCAGCAATTTTTAGATCGTCCTGATAGGGGGTATTGTCGTCCTGAGCGAAGCGAAGGATCTCCTTGTTGGAGTACTGCTATTATTTCACTGAAGAAAGTGATTGACGAACACCATAGCCATCTGAATCAAAATAGTAATTGCAAGTGACCCGATAGCGATAAACGTTAATATCATTCCTCTAATCCGCCATTTAGGGTAAGAAACAAGGTTGCTAGCAGTTTGATACTCTTCATCTTTAAGTAAACTATATGCATGCATGATCCGTCCTATCAAGAAAAGCATGCCCAAAAAATTAATTGTCCATATCGGTAAACCATTAATCTCAGCATGACCGAGTAAAATCAAAAAAATGGCGGCATACTCAACAAAGTTGCCCTGGGCTCTTATGAAGCGCCTCATTTGAAGATTGTTACCATCTCCAATTCCCACACCAAGTTTTCTGCGAGCTTGTATGGTTTTAATCGAGAGTCGAATAAGTATTATTCCAAGTATTGCTGCATATATTGAAGTTACCATGCATCTTCACCAAAAAAGAGTTAAGCATTAAATTTTTTTTATTTAGGATTTAAACGTTACTGTTCCTAGTATATATTCGTTTCATATTACAGAAAGGGATATTTCTCATGCTAAAACGAATTAATTTTTTCATTACCGCTGTTATCGCTGCTATAACACCGCTAAGTTTATCGATTTCTTCATACGCTGAAGATGTACCTAAAACCAATGAATATTGGTGGCCAAAATTATTAGACCTTAGCCCACTTCGTCAACCCAATACCAACTCTAATCCAATGGGACCGCAATTCAATTATGCTGAAGCGTTTAATAGTCTTGATCTCAACGCAGTTATACGTGATCTTGAGAAATTAATGAAGAGTTCGCAGGAGTGGTGGCCTGCTGACTTCGGCAATTACGGTCCTTTTTTTATACGCATGTCATGGCACGCAGCCGGAACTTATCGAATTTTTGATGGCCGAGGTGGAGCTAATGGTGGTTTTCAGCGTTTGTCTCCCCTGAACAGCTGGCCAGACAATGCAAATCTCGATAAGGCAAGACGTTTGCTTTGGCCTATTAAACAAAAGTATGGCAACAAGATCTCATGGGCTGATTTACTCGTTCTTGCTGGAAATGTCGCTATGGACTCCATGGGCTTTAAAACCTTAGGATTTGCCGGTGGCCGCGAAGATGTTTGGGAAGCGATCAATATCAATTGGGGCTCTGAAGGAAAATGGCTTGAGAGTAACCGTAAATCCCCCGATGGAAAACTTAAAAACCCTCTTGCTGCTTCAGTTATGGGGTTGATTTACGTTAATCCAGAAGGCCCTAACGGAGTACCAGATCCGCTTGCAGCAGCTAAAGACATTCGCGAGACATTCGGACGTATGGCGATGAATGATGAAGAAACTGTCGCACTAATCGCAGGAGGGCATGCCTTCGGTAAAGTTCATGGTGCTGCATCGACCAAAAATTTGGGACCGGCACCTGCTGGTGCCGATATCGAACAACAAGGTTTTGGCTGGAAAAACAGTTATGGAACCGGTAAAGGTAAAGACACTATTACCAGTGGTTTAGAAGGATCGTGGACAGTTTCACCCACCAAGTGGAGCCATAATTATCTCGAAAACCTGTTTGCGTTCAATTGGGTTAAAACCAAGAGTCCAGCAGGAGCAATCCAATGGATTCCTGATAATAAGAGCACTTCCTCTATGGTGCCTGATGCATTTGATTCTAGCAGACGACACGCTCCGATCATGCTTACAACAGACCTTGCTCTTAAGTTTGATCCCATTTACAGTAAAATCGCCAAGCGATTCTTGGATAATCCCAAGGAATTTGATGAGGCTTTTGCAAAGGCTTGGTTTAAATTGATTCACCGTGACATGGGCCCACGCTCGCGTTACCTGGGTCCATTAGTTCCGCAAGAAGTCATGATTTGGCAAGACCCTGTTCCAGCAGTCGATTATGTATTAGTTAATCCAGAGGATGTTGGGCTACTCAAGAACAAAATTCTTAACTCAGGGTTAAGTATTCCTGAATTGGTAAGAACTGCCTGGGCTTCAGCCTCTACTTTCCGTGGGACTGACATGCGCGGTGGTGCAAATGGCGCAAGAATTCGACTGGCTCCCCAGAAGGATTGGCCAGTCAATGATCCAAATGAGCTAGCAAAGGTTTTAACAATCCTTGAGAATATCCAAAATGATTTTAATAAGGCTCAAACAGGAGGAAAAAAAATATCGCTTGCCGATTTAATTGTTCTTGGAGGTAATGTTGCAATAGAAGAGGCAGCCAAAAAAGCAGGTCATACTATTCAAGTTCCGTTCATACCCGGACGCACCGACACCACCCAAGCGATGACAGACGTGAGCTCGTTTGCAGTTCTTGAACCTACTGCGGATGGATTTCGTAATTACTTTGATAAAAGTAATCAGAAATCACCGCCAGAAATGCTGGTAGACAAAGCAAGCTTATTGAAATTAAGCGTTCCTGAAATGACAGTGCTAATTGGCGGTATGCGGGTCCTCAATGCAAATAGCGGACAAACTCCTTATGGTGTATTGACTGATAAACCAGGTAGTTTGAATAACGATTTTTTTACTAATCTGCTAGATATGTCCACCGAGTGGAAGAAGTCAGAGACAATAGCAGGGGTCTATGAAGGTTTTGACCGCAAAACAGGTCAATTGAAATGGAGGGCGACTTCAGTAGACCTCATCTTTGGGGCCAATTCGGAGCTAAGGGCGGTTGCCGAGTTTTACGCAACTGATGATGCCAAAGAAAAGTTCGTACACGATTTCGTTAACACGTGGGTTAAGGTAATGAATGCCGATCGCTTTGACATAAAAAATAGAGTAACTACTATAGGCTAGGGATTATGATAAAAGACCTAGGGAACCAGCTTCCAGTTGGTTGCCCATATATGAATAGCAAATACCAAACCTGACCAAAAACATGACGCAGAGCCTGGACCATATTGTTATATGGAAAAGCATGAGAAATCTGTATGAGCATATAAACGCTCGTTAAGCATTTCAAAACACATACGGCCATCATTTTGGGATCATATGTCCGTGGTTTATCCGCGGGAATCCACGGAGAGCTAATGCCAGTAGAATCTCTCCTTCCCCGCGGCAAAAGACGGGATGCGGAGCCTAAATCCTTAAGCTAGCACTTAGGCCAAGATTCAACCGACGTCTCTTTTGCGCTCCCGCGGGCTTAGTAATTAATAACAGCGAAATTGTCCAAAAAGATTAGTCCAACAGCCTGGACGACTGAGAATAGGTCTTGCAAAGGGACCTGGGTGATTGGCTATGCATCCTCCGTAAAGACTCTTATGATATCCCAATCCACAATCTTGTGCTGCATTAGCTTGAGAAGTATATCCTGCTGCTAAACATAATAGACTGACCATCGCAACCATGCGTAATAATCCTAAAATAGAAATGGAATGCGCTCTCATGGTCTCCTCCTTAGTGCTCGCGTGATTAGCATTCAACCTAAGTATAGGTTTTATTTTTTAAAATGCATAAATTTTAGACGGCAAGATTGCCTAATCAAGCCATTTCTTTCTTGATTAAAGAGGGGAATTCTTTCGCAAAAGCGTTGGCGTAAAATCGACTCCCTTCTACTGACAAATGATCGTCATCATAATAGAGAGGGATGCCCTTTTTAAATGCGTAACACCATTGTTTATCGCAAAAATAGTTTAAGGGATCGAAAGTTTCCACTTGTGGAAATTCCTTAAGAATTTCTGTAAAAAGTTGGCGCAATGGGCCTTGTCGTTGATCGACGATTTCTCGGGGGACATTGCAGTTTTTGATGGTATGATTGTGAAGATATAGAGGTCGGCTGTTTAAGCATTCGTTGATTGGACGCAGTAATTCAGGCACATCGTAACTGATAATGACGCGCTTGTGTTTTTTGATTAAACGGTGAAGTGTTTCGCGTAGAGCAGGTCGCCAAAAAGAGAGATCGTCTAAAGGCTGTCTTTTTGATTTATACCATAAACCCCAATCTTGTTTCTCCGGATTATAATCATAACCACTTCGATTATATGCAAACATTCTTAAACTAAAAATAACCGTTTTAACTGACGCAAGTTCCTCATCAGAAAGCGCTTGTTCGGTCATCTTTAGGCAAGAAGAAGGAGTCGGCTTTCTATCAATACCTAATAAAAAAGGACAACCTGGCCCAAGGATAATGCTGATGTGATTTTGAGGGTATTTTTGAAAAAAGCCGGAAAGCAGATGATGGGCATGAGAGTCACCAAGGATAAAAACAGATTTTTTCCCGGGATGCGAAGCAATTCCGAGGCCTAAAGGAATTGCTCTTTTAGCCATTGTTTTGGGTAATGTACCCGCAAACTCAGGAGGGGGGGTGAGGTGAGCAAGGGTAGGTCTTGAGGTAAATCCCTCTTTTTTATAGGTATAAACTCCAAGGCCGATCACGCCAAGCGATAAACCGAGTAAAATGAGGGCATTTAAGCGTTGTTTTTCACCAAAACGAATGGGTTTTTCAATAGAGAGATAACTTAAAAAAGCCAAGAGAAAGCTAATCCCCACGCATAGGATACGAATACTTTTTGACGGCATGCCTTGCTCCATGAGCCGCGCAAAACTAAGTAAAGGCCAATGCCAAAGGTAAAGAGAAAAACTCATCAATCCTATTGCCACCATGAAGCGGTTGGCTAAAAGAGTACGATTTATCCAGCTGTTTGTACCCGCCGCAATCAGTAAGGCGGCCCCTAAAACCGGTAAAAGCGCATTATTCCCCGGAAATGGGTGTTCAGGATTTAATCGATAAACGGCAATAGCAATGCATAATAGTCCTGAAAAGGCCAAGACATTAGCAGTGAGGTAGGCCCATTTAGCAAATTGCTTTAAAAACGAATGAACAGGAGAGGGAAAGCTATAAAAACTAGCGAGCAAGCTTCCCATTAGAAGCTCAAAAAAACGGGTATGGGGGAAATAAAATGCGCCAATCGGATTCTGTTTTACTGCGTGGATGCTTAAAAAGTAAGAAATAAAAAAAAGAAGTACCGTGAAGAAGAGAATATTCAATTTTTTCTTATAAGCAGCCCAGATTAAGAAAGGCCAAATCAAATAGAATTGTTCTTCTATTCCTAAAGACCATAAATGCAAAAGCGGCTTAAGATCGGCAGCCGTATCAAAATAGCCACCTGCTTTCCATAAGGCCAAATTAGACGAAAAAAGCCCTGCGGCAGCCATGTATTTTCCGTAAGCTTTATATTCGTCAGCTAATAAAGCAAACCATCCTAAAATAAAAAAACTGATTAAAACGAGCAGTAGAACTGGAAAAATTCGGTTTATACGCCGAATGTAGAACCGTTTAAATGAAAATTGATTGGATTTTAATTGATTAAATATAATCGTGGTAATGAGATAACCCGAAATAACAAAGAACACATCCACACCGATAAAACCACCAGGTAAGCGCGTGGGGAACGCGTGAAAAAAAACGACGAGCAGAATGGCCAAAGCACGCAAGCCGTCGATATCCGCACGATACTGGCAGTGGGGAAGTTGATTTTTACTAGCAGTGTAGAATGAAATTTGTGGCAATATCCTTTTGTTTTTCAACCTGGTTTTCCTTATTCTTTTTATTAAAAAAACTGTACTGATGATTTTTAGATAAATTTAACTCACTTGGATTATAAAACCTACCTTCCGCATTGAATGGCTTGAAATCTTGTTTCGCCTCTTTTTCATGGTTGATATACGGAGTATCTTCTTTTGAATTATAAAACCTACCTTCCGCATTGAATGGCTTGAAATCTTGTTTCGCCTCTTCTTCATAGTTGATATACGGAGTATCTTCTTTTGGCGAGCTTTCGCTTTTTTGGGTTATTTTACCTGAAGTCAGTCCATTTAAATGATCAGATTGTTTGTCGGTATTCAGTGGGTCCGTTTTTTGGCTTGCTCCAATTGGATGAGCGATAGGCTGAAGATGTTCTTCGGGTGAGCGTTGATCCTCTAAGTCATAGGCTCTATGCTCAGCGCGCAGCGGTTTCTCTCCTTGGTTTATCCCAAGACTATAAGCAATATCCTGAATGTCTCCTTGAAGTTTTTCCACGATTTGAATACTTTCTGTCTTTGATTCAAAGAAATCCCATGGATGAGAGGATGAGCGAAAGAACTTAAATGTGATCAATGCCAAAATAGCACTCACAATATCGACAAGAAGTTGCTTCGCACCTCCTCGATGAGTTGATAGGATTTCTCTGGAAAGGTCAATTGCATCGAGGCAGTTCGTTAAAAATTCCTCAGGATTATCAAGTGTTTTAAGATAGTGCTCAATTTCTTTTCGAAGAGTACGGTAGAGTGTGATTGAAGCACGAGCCACCTCTTCATAGGCTTCATCTTCGGTTGCTTTCACTGCATGTGTACACGCTTTGACTTTTAAAGCATCTAGTGCTGTCAAGACTCTTTTTCTTGGATCATCGGTGCTTAAGGCTTCCTCTTGCATAATTTTCTGTTTGTCTGCAAGGTTTTTTAGCCAATTTTGGCAATCCTCTTCAGACGCATTTTCATGCGTAAGCGCGCGATGCAGATTATTATAATCAGGAATTTTATCCAGAATAACTTGAAGCACATTCCAGCGTACATCCATTTGCAGAAACGAACGGATGAGTTGTTCACTTTGCGCTTTTTTAACTAAAGCAATAAGAAGCTCTTCGGACAACTTGTCAGATGATTTGAGGGTATTAAAGATAAGGTTAAGACCGTCGTCATCAGCGATAGCAATCATTTCCTTTAGTGGTAAAACGTCGATTATCTCTTTACCGAGCTGATAAAGCAGCATCAGTCCTAAATTAGCATTGAGACGATGTTCGCGAATAATACCGATTACCTCTTCGAACGCACGGGACTGGGTGGGATATTTTTGCACGATTTGAATCAGTGGGATTTCCCATTGAGACTCTCCCTGCGCCACCCGGGACAAGCAGTGTTTGATAAGTGCTTTAAACAGTTCATGGCTTTGATGGGTATTTAGTTTTGTTGCGCTAATGAGTGCTTTGGCAACTTCACTGGAGAATTTTGGATGAGCCAGCACATCATTCATTACGCTCATTGTGGCCTTTGGATGAAAAACGACTGCTAAAAGCCTACTCGCGGTAAGATCTCTTTTCCCCAGGATGACAAATAGCATCGCTTCAGTGAGATCTTTTCGCTGCAGCAGCTTGTCAATAGAGGCTGCGCTTTGACATTGTTGAGCCAAGGCAAGCAACACATCAGGCGAAAGCGCATCCATATTGTCTATAAATAAAGCGATATCTTCTTCTTGACCAATGTCTATCATTTTTTCCACGGGTAAAGCGGAAATGACGCTTCGACCAAGAACCCTGAAAACTTGAAATCCAAAGTCGACACTCAAATTTTCTTGTTTAATGATTCGAATGATGGATTCGGGCGCGCCAGCCAAAGAAGAGGGTAATCGGGAAGGTCTATATTGCTTGAAAATACGAAGAAGAACAGTTTGCCATTCAGTGCGTTGCACGGGTAGATTTTGTTTTGCAAAACAAACTCTCACAAGTTTTTTCAACAAATCATGTTGTTGGACAACATTTTCCCTGTCCTCACTGAGGGGATTTGTATCAACAATTTGTTGTGCGATTTGAGGTGAAAAGGCGTTATGTTCAAAGGCTCTTGCCTTTAAAGCTGGTGTCGCTCGCGGATGAGAGATAAGTTTCGCAAGAAGATCAGAATTAAGATCAAGATTCATGATCTGAGTTAAAATTTCAGGAGAAAGATCCCGTCTGCTAAGAAGCTTGTCAATTAATTTAGGCGTAGAGCATTTCGGTACGAGCAACATTAATAATTGTTCGCAGAAGGTATGTCTGTTGCGAGATCCTGGAATAAGTTGATTTACAACGATATTGTCTATCAGAGATTCAACGTCCTTTTCTTCAGCAATTTCAATCAGCTTTTCCATGGGCAAAACAGAGATTGCGTTTTGACCGAAAATGCGAAAAATCTGAAGTCCTAAATGAGCATCTAGGCTTTCCGGTTTAATAAGATTAATCACCGATTTTGAAACCCCAGCTACAGAAGGAGGCAGCTGGCTGTATCGCCTAAAAACACGAAGAAGCACGTCTTGCCATTCGTTGTCTTTCCGGGACAAATCTTTTTGAAGACAAAATTCAACAAGATGTTGCAACACTCGATGATGGATTGAAATGATCGCTTGGTCGCTAATAAGATCCAAATTATCGGTAAGTTCTTCAGCGATAAGAGGAGAGAATGATTTGTGATTAAAGGCGGCAGTTGATGCTTGGGTATCGATGTTAGGATGGGATATCAGCTTTAAAAGCAGCGTGGAGCGCAAATCAGGATGATTAGCCAGTACTTGTAATAAAACGCCTTCAGTGAGATCACCTCGATCGAGAAGCCCTTGAATCAATACTGGTGTAGTGCATTTTGCAGCAAGCAACGGCAATAATCGTTCACTCAGACCCCGGGTTTTTTCATAATCCACAAGGGAAGCTAAATCTTCTGGTTCTGCGTGATGAATTATTTTTTCCATGGGTAAAAGAGATAAAACATCCCTACCAAACCAACGAAGCGTTTTAAGCGCTAATTTCACACTTAATTCCTGTTCAGGAAGAAGGCGCATTATTTCGGATATTCCTTTACTGTGCTGTTGACAATATTTCAGTAATTCGCCCAGGAAGCTTTCCCATTCGGCCGGTTTTTGGCGATAAAAATCAAATGCCTTGTATATTAATTTATCCAGTACTTGAGACGCTTGAAAATTGCGTCTAGGTTGACGCTCAATCCAAGCCAATATTTGTTGAGCCATATCGCAAGAGAATATACTTCGATCACACGCGTCTTTCATGACGGTATAGGTCGCTTTTCTATGCGATACCGCTTCTAAAAGAATGTTTGGATTGTGTGTACGTCTAGCAATCGTGCTTAATACCAATAAATCAATGTCCACCTGACCAGTTAACATTTGCAGTAAAGCGTCATCCCCAAGTAACTCTTTTTCAATTAATTTAGCCAGAAATTCTGCTGAGCATTGAGGGTGGCGCCACAACGCGTCATGAATGCGTTTACCTGCTGCGGGGTGCTGATAGATGCGTTCAAGCATTTCTGGGGTTTTTGCTTTGGCAAGAAAGGCTAATAGCCGATCTTCATCTAAGTCTTTTCGGTCAAGCAAAGTAAGCATGACCCGATCGCTAATGTTGGTTTTTTTCAGGAAGTTATCGATCAGATCAAGTTTAGCAAACGGTTCTCCTGTTCCAGTGCACAAACCGGCTAATTCCAATAATCCCAGCTCAGAAAAATCGTGGGATGAATCGAGTAATTTTCTAACAATAAAGTCATTATGGCTTGGAAAGCCAGGATAGCGGGAAAGATGGGAAGGGAAAAATTCACTGGAAAGGGCTAACTTTTGTAATACCTTATTGAGGTATTGGTCAATCAGTTCTTCCTCATTACATCGTTGCAGGAGTAACGCCAGCGCCTGTTCAGAAAAGTCTTGGTTTAAACTGAGTAAGTGCTTAACCACTTCGCTACCACAAAACGGATTACGGATGAAGACAAGAAAGAATGCATCGCTCAGATTTTCTGTCTTTAAAAGCTCAAGTAAAACCTCCCTTGACCCCGCATTTCTTGCAAGGGTTGTAAAGTAAGTAAGCAGGGATTTTCCTTTTAAAGCCGGGTGATTGGCAAGGAGTTGGAGTGTTCTTACTGCGGCTAATTGGTGTCGTTTCGTCTCTTCTTGATTAATGGGTCTCTGAGTTAACGTAATGTCATGATTCTGGCAAAAATGTTCAAGTGACAAACCTAAACATTTTTCAAGGCATCTTCCCTTCTCCTCATCAAGACGATTGGCTAAACCGTGCGATAAACTCTGCAGCAATCCCTTTAAGGTGAATAGATGCTTTAAATGGCTGTCGATATAACCAAGGCTTCTTAAGGGCAACCCAAAGGTTTCTTGCATGTGCTCAATAGAAGGCTCTTTGTCTAGCCAATGCTGATTTAAATAAACAAAGGCTTCTGCTACTTTTTTGTATTCCGCAGCTTGTGCGGGAATAGTTTTAGGATATAAATTTTTCCAATCGAAATTTGTCAAATTATCAAAAGGATGCTCAGTAATATAAATAAACCCCTCGGTATTGGATTGGGCTAATGCCGCTTTTAATGGAGGGAGCTCTACTTCACTGCCTGGCCGGTACACCTGGAGCTTGTTCTCAAAGAATGTTATTTTTTCCATCGGCTGTTCTTTTAGCCAATGCAAAGGGGCGTCCTGGTTCAATAGTGACTGAAATTCGCCGTTAAAAAAGCGGATTTGTTCACGTAAGCTGAGGTATTGTTGATCAAGCAGCATGCCTTCGGGACGAGTTCCTACCACCACTGTGTCTTGCGTGGTCGATACCCAATCGCTCGATGAATGCCCTATGGCCTTTTCAAGGCTTTCCAGCTCTTGAGGTGTCACGAGGGTGGCATGTAAAACCCCGTGTTCATAGTGATACCAGATAAGAAGCACTGGTTTGAGAAAGACATTTAAGTGTTCGTTTTGGTTGGTGTAGTTATAAATGTAATTTCTGCTGGCTCTTAAGGCAGTGGAGAACAGGGGGGTGTCGGCGATTGCACATACCTCATTAAGGCTTTTAGTCTCGCTGTTAATCACACGGGAAAACCCCTGATAACAAAGATTTATCCAATTCCTTTGTGGCATTTCTTGCAAACGAGGGTTATAACACGCATTCAACTGTACGCGCTCGACGCGGATATCTTTATGAACTTGAACTTGAACTTCTTTACTGTGGCTTGCACTGGAACCTTTGTATTTTTTTGGACACCAAGGTAGAACTTTGTTAATGATGGCTTCTAACTCGAGTTCAATTGCCTTAATTTTTTCCGCAGGCAAAGGGATGTTTGCCGATTTATAGCATTCCGTTAAAAGGGCTAATAAGTCCGCTTTCGAGGATTCAAGCATCGCGGCCACCTCTTTTTCTTCCGTGACCGCACCATAGAGGGCAAAATAATCGCGTTTGGCTATTTCTTCAAAAAAGCATCTGAACTTTTTGGCAAGCACTGATTTTTGCTCTGCCTCTTCAGAAGGTAAATCTTGCACTAAAGTCAAACTGTTGCGTCGCATGTAATTCACTAATTGGCTCGTACCGGACGCAAGCACATCGGCTAACAGCATTATTTTTTCATTCAGTACAAGGCGCTGGGTGAGTCCTTGACGACTAATGCCGTCTAGACGTTGAGGGACAATCAACTCAAGCGAGTGGCCTTTACTTAGCCACCGCATACGCATATCGCCTTGAATATACTCTTGAAATAAATTGTTTTCGTCCACTAATGCGATGGCATGTGCTTTCTCATCTTGCTCAAGATCGGTACCGAAAGTACGGAATTGATCATAATAAGAAAGGCGCTCTTGGGGTGTTGAGCCGAGCACTCGGCTGATTTCTTTCTCTTCACTTGTTCCTAATAGAATAGGCTCTTCTGGTTTATTGATATCCAATGCATACAAGACATCCTCTTCATTAAAGTAAAGAATATGCTTGATTGGATTGCTAAAGTGATTAGGGTGTAGACGAGCATACCGAGCCAGCTCTGTGGCCACGAGATAATTGCTTACGCCAGTGAATGTGGCATTAATATCAATGATTGCCCGAGTACGCGCGCGTTCGCTAGAATTGCCTATCGCACTTTCGATAAAAGAACGCACATCTTGGTAGTCCAAGCTCGAAACAGCCGTATTTTTATCTTCCAAGATTTCGAGAATATAGCCATCACTACCGAGTGAAGAGGTGGCATCGTACTTTAGTCGATGGTGGAGCGTCATATGATTGGAAGGGGTTCCTGATAAGCATTGCACGCTTCGATACACATCCACATGATTAAACGAATCACTTGAAATGATTGCCGGATCGAGGTTAATCAGTTTTAAAGACGCTTCTTGAAGTAAAGAAAAAATAAAAAAGCGATTATTCTTATGACGATTGTACAGCTTCTCCATTTGTGACGCGTCAGAGAGGTTAACCTGACTTAACGTCAAGCCGGATGCGCCTTCTAAGAGCGCAAATCCTCGAGCTGTAGGAGTGTCATCGAGGTTCTTTAAATTCGGATTTAAAAATAATTCTTGGCGCGCTTGAATTTGCCAAGAAGTGATCCGCTCTTTAAAAAGGGTTTCACTAATGCCATTGATGAGCATCATCTGAATAGTGCGATTTAGCGCAACAAGCTCATTGCCATCACGGCTGCTTTCATTGGGTGCATTATTGCCACTGTAAGGAATAGAAAGGGTGTATTGCACCGGGGATAAATTTTTAAGTCGGGATGCCCCGTACTTAACGTCCAGTTTATGCCGTAATGTCTCAGGAAGGATGACATTAATTTCTTGTTTAAAAACAGAAAGTGCTTCTTTTTCTTCAGGAGTGGCATGAACCACTGCTTCGCACATCTCTTGATCAAGTAGATAAGCAATGAGCTTTTCCTCAATGCCTTCACCGTGACTAAGAACCGCTTTGGCAACAAATTCTTTTAGAGGACTGTTGGGCTCTTTAATCAGTTTAGTCGCGAGATTGTGTTTAAACGATCCCCAATCGTAATTAGCTGCTAAGTAAGGGGCCTGTTTAATAAATTCAGTATCAATAAAACCAAACAGCGCGATGCCATTTTTAATCAGATCTGGCCCGATGGGTTTCGGCTCGCCGCGGGTGTAGTTTAATTTTTTCTTAATCCATAAACCAAGGTGAGCTTCATCGATGATGCAATCCGCTTGATTGCGAAAAAGCCCAGTGATTTTATCCAGCCAATAAATTTGTTTCTGCCAGGTTTCGTCATGTTGATCGTCCGCAAGCAAGAGCTCAAGGTACTTAAGCTCCAGTGACTGCATTGATTCACCCGTAGTCACTAAATAACAACGTGTTGTCATGATTTCGGTGAAATGCTGATACAGTTGCTCTAAACGCTCTGGCGAGCAGTTGCTGTCGCGATTGAATTCAAATCGATGCGCACGTTTACCATACAATCGTTGAGAAAGCCGATTTAAATCGACATGGTTTGTGGGTAATGACGCGGATGGAACTTCAACGACGACAAGGTTATTTCCAGTGGCTTTCTTTTCGGCGAGGACAGGAATGATGACTTTCGATTTCCCACCGCCCGGAATGATTTTTTCGATGCACTCATTGGTGCCGCCGTCAGGGAGTGGTGTTAGTAAGCGTTTAAATGCACTCACTTGTCGTTTACGCAGTAAGATATTTTCGGCGTATTGGATAATAACTGTCGCTGTTTCATCCAATCCTGGAATTTCCTCTCTTGCTAACAGTTCGAATGCCTCAAGAGCGGTATCGATGCTCTTAGTCTGGAGGGCTTTGTCTAATTTACTGATCACCTTTTGAGTGAGCTGGTTTTGGATACTCACAAACAGGGCTTTGTGAATCAGGTTATGCAGTTGTTGCGCTTTTTCAGGACTAAGCCCAGTTTTTTCAATACTGTAGGCAGTATCGGCATTGCAATAGAGGGATAAAAGGTCTGCTTTACCCAGCTTAGCTTGGCTTTTTGCCCGCTTTTTAATTTTCCACGATTTTGCTTTTTCTGGGGATTCCGGGCCTTGATTAGCAAAATTGAGTGCCTCATCCCAGGCTTTTTGCTCTTGATCAGCAAGCGTGGGTGCCATTTTACGTGTTGAATCAAGGACTGATTGGGTGAAGTGAGGATCGTCAAGAAAAACTTGAGCAAGTGCTTTTTGCTTTTTCTCTTGTGCAAAAAGCATTTTGCCTGCTTCGACTTCAACGGCAAAGCGCTGTTCTAAATCAGGAGTTAACGTTTTTCCTAATGCTTCAATTGCCTCATCCGTTTTCTTTTCCAGGGCACGGTAATCGCTCACTAATCGTGCTAATACCTCGCCTTCCTTACTCTTGCTCAACACTTGCTTAAGGTTTGTTTGCACCAGCAACGCTGGATTAAGTTTTTCGGTTGCGATTAAAGGTGTAGGTATAGGGCGTTCTTTGGCTAAAATGTCTTCGGGTGTGGCCAAAATTTCTTTATAAACGTCTTTGGCTTGATAAATTTGCAAGGGTGGTACAGTGCAAGATCTAATCGTATTAACCAAATCACTCAATTTAACTTCTTTTTCTGTCACTACATGCCGATTATTTAATACGCGATACAGCACGTTACATAAAAAAGGAATATCTGATTCTTGTTTATCTAAAGGAATATGGTGAGCTGCAAGTAACGTTTTTGTACAGAAGTCGCTTAATTGTTTACGATGAACATGTTCAGCAGTGTGAGCAATTTGAAAATAGGTAGGAAAATAAGTAATGAACTCGTCTTCTGTAATGCCTGATGTAAGAACCTCCATCGCTTCTTGTTCCGCGCGGGAATCAAACTGTTTTTTATTGGAAAGACTATTGATCCAATTTTCTGCTTTGGCTTTATTATGAGCTTTCATTTCAATGCTGGCTGGAAAATTTAAATCAATAGGGACCAGCTCAAGCGCTGTGGATCGAGCAAGAGCAGGTTGCATTTTTTTAAAATAATGCTCAATAAAGGCTAATCTTTTCTTATCAGTAGTTGAGATATTTCCTGATTCACTGCGAGCTTGTAGTGCCTGACGTTCCCTTTGGAGAAATTCAAGGTTTAAACTCATCCACTCATAACCCAGCGCTCCCTTAGGTGCGCTGCTTTTGGGTTGAGAATGCTGGTAGTAATCCAATAAGCGTTTACGCTCCATGACAGAAAGTTGATAGTCATGCGCAAGATGGCGTCTCATCGCTTGCATGCGTTGGAAAGAGAGATAAATGGTTGATGGCAGAGAGTTAAGAAATTGTGTTAATTGCTGATGCTCTAATTGTTGGTAATGTGCATTTGCGGTCTCTGAAGAAGGGGGCGGGGCGAGATTAAAGGTGCGATCTTGCAAGAGGTAGTCACTCAAAAGACTCATTGCCTTAAGTTGGCAAGCAGTATAAGGAGGGGTACTCCGGGTCGCTTCCTTTTTCCCATTCGGTAAAATATGAGGCAAATCTTTGCAAATCCAGCGAATGAATTGTAATTCGGCGGGATCCCCCGTTAATCCACCTAAGCGAGTATTGCAATCTTCAAGTACTTTCCAGGCTTTCTGAGTTTGGTTTGTCGCAAGGTAGGTATAGGCTAAATAAAGAGCATCGGCAACCGAATCCGCGATGGGTTCGCCATCTTCTAGACGAAAACTGATTGCTCTTTCACTGTTTTCATAATTCCATAAGGGAACACGTGCTGGGGGATGATAAGCCCAATCTTGCCGGAGGCATTCATCTGCTATTGTGCCATTGGTATCATGAATGACAGGGTAAAAATCACTCTGTGTCGCGCCGTTTTTCGTGGCATAAAAACGTGCCACAGGAACGAGATAGCGTGTTTGCCTGTCATTTTGCAATACCAATCCAGCCACCGAAGGATGAATAGGAGACTGGTAATCGACCACTTTTTCTCCTGTTTTAAGATAAACAAGAGCTGGTTCGGCAGCAGAGGTGTCAATGTTAAATTCAAGGTCATACCGAGGAAGCTTAATCACGGTATCAGCAGGGCTTGAATGAGTAACGATAAAATGATTACTCTCAAACCGATTTAGCAGTGAACGCCATTGGGAGGGTAACGTTTGTAATCCGTAAGTCGTTTCCTTTCCCTCTTTATCAAGCGCAATAAATTGGCCCGTTTTCGCTTTGTAGACATAAGTAGGAACGTTATTGTGAACCAATAAGCCGTCACCTGAATTGATATCGTGCCAGTAATCCATCGTGTCATCAGTTAATACTTTTGGCAAAGAGACGCTAAGTGGAATGCTCTTTTTATTGGCATATCGCGCAAGATGATCAGCGGTCAGTGGGCGTAATTCATAAGTTCTAATTTGATCTTGAATACGCCAATTTCGCTGAACGATTAAATCGTTATTGTTATAAAATAAATGGACTTCATCTTCTTTTTTCTCACTGGGCAAGTATAAATAGTGTTCATCAGCTGTGCTTAAACATTCATAAGCGTTTTGCAAACCCAGGTGTTTAATAAGGGGATGCCTTTGGAGAGTGAAGGGTATGCCGCTACGCGCTAATTTCTTTTCAAAGAGTTTGCCTAAATGAACGTTTAGTTCTACGGTTTGGCCTTTGTTGTTTTCCAAACGATAGAGAGGAAATTTTCCACCCATTAAGCTGAGATCTTTCGTGTAAGGGTATTTCGTAAAGCTATCCCTGATGGCTTGCGTAATGATTTTTTCCGGTTGTTCTTTCGCTAACGTTTGAAATCGCGCAATGGCACGATCCACTTCGACCTGGTGGGTTAAGTCTTCAAGAATCTGGGGATTAGCGTGGCTTTTAATGTAAAAATAAGCATCGAAAGCCAAGGCAAAGAGCTCATGAGGATTCTCTCCCAGTTCAACACGCGTCATGAGTGTTAAGAATAAATATTGCTGTTGGACATAAGTGATATCGGGATGATTCGGATGAGCAAGTTGTTTTAGGAGTTGCTCTTGAAGCACCTGTAGACGAGGCAATCCCGTTCTTTTGTCGGTTAAAGCAATGTAACGACTCACAAGGTAGTCTAAACGTAAAAACAGCAACGATTCCCGTGAATATTGTCCCTCTTTATTAAAAAAGCGAAATCCGGTTGTTAAAAAAGCATCAAATTGAGGCAAAAAAGAAGGGCTTTCCTGAGTTTTTTCTAAAATTCCAGGCTGAAAAAGGTTTGCTTCGACGTAACGTTGATCCGATTCATTGGCGAGCTTGTCGATGTGACGGATAAAATAATCCAGCGTTAGCGGAATTTGAAGGGAAGGAACACTGCGCAGATGGAAATAGTCGCGGGCAGTGATATCTGTTGGTGTAACTGGGGGCGCTGAAGCGGTGTCTTTTAACGACTTTGTAGGAGTTAATTGAATGTTATTTGCTGTTTTTGCTTTTAGTGCTTTGCGATAGCTCGAGAATTGAGACACATCGGCATCTAAAGCTTGTTGAGCAATAGAGTCTTTCAAGACGTATTTATTTTTAGAAAGTTCGGTCGATAATTCTTGCCAATAAACGAATGTCGGATAAAGGGGTGTGGAGACACGAAAATCGTCTTGCACAATGCCTAATTCGATCCTCGGAGTCTTTAAAAGCCGATTTTCAAAAAAAGGATTAATGGCTTCTCTTAATTTCGATTCGTAATCAAGATGTTCTTCAATTTTTTTAATAACAGGATTAAATCGAGGCTCCAGTCGCTCAATATAGCTTCGATGTTGTGAAATCATAAAAAGCGCTTCCATTCCCTTGGAACGGATCTCTTTGTGGAGCTGAGAAATGTTAAAGCCGTACTTACTGTTGTACTGGAGTTTGAGTTCGGCAGTTAATTCGGGTTCTGTGGCTAATAATTTATTAAGGTATAAATAAAAATCAGCGTGATACTGATGCGAGGCATTGCGAAATCGATTGCGCAATGCTTCAAAGCGTTTATCAAGAAGGGGGTTATTGGTAGCCCAGTACGGGTTTCGGTGATTATTGCCAATAACAGTCTGCATCATGACTGAAGTAAATGGGCTAAATGAAGGAAGATTTTGTGCTTTAGCAAGCGCCGATTTCACATCGACTTGTAATGCGATAATCGATAAGGCAAGCTGATTAAGTCCGGGTATTTGAGCTTTAAGCCAATCGCTTTGCAACTTCCATAATGCATTTTGAATTTTATCCAGTTGCTGTTCAAATTTGGCATAATCCTCTATCGTTCTCAACTCGCTGTAGAAAGGAGAGGTTAACCCATCTTGCTCGTTTACAGGCAACTCTAAAATCAGCTTTTCTAAGTAATTGTACCGAAGCGCAGGGCTTTTTATCTTTTCAATGTCGCTAACGACTTGTGTTAGATTATCAATAAGATTTCGTCCCGAATTTAAATCGATTTTTAGAGTGGATTCCATCTGATAAGTGAGTGAATCAAAATGGGGTCTAGCGAAGAGTTGTGACGGATCGACTAATGTCAGTCGTGGGGGAGAGTCTATCGCCACGGGAACGGTCTGTGCTGAGGTTAGTACTGCTGCATTAATTTTTCTTTGAACTTCTTTTATTTCTTGATAATACTTGTCTTTTTCTATTTCCGGGAAAAGACCAGCCACATCGAGGATCTTTAAATTGTTTTCGATGGCTAAGTTAATTTGCTCCCGAACTGCAGGCGTAAATGGCTGTTCTCCTTTCAAACAAGCACCAGCATACTCAAGCAGGGCAAAGTGTTTGAATTTAAAGATAAAGCGTTCATAGAATTCTTCGGAAGGGGAAAGAATTTTAAGGAGTTGATGGAGGCAGCGTTCACTGCATGTCCCTGATAATTGCCCCGCGGTGTACCCATACAAAGGAATCGGACGCTCAACTTCTTTACCGCCAATATAACTGATCTTCGCAAGTATCTTTTTGTAAAGAATTTCCTCCGTCACGGCTCTTTTTTGCTTTGCTACAGGCAATTTTGCTTGCAGAAGTTCGCCCACAAACAGAGCGAGTTCACTTTTTTCTTTCGGCGAGTTCGGTACGGGAAAATGCCAAGCTTTTAGAGGATTATAAAGCTCTTTTTCCCGACTTGATTTTTTATGATGATGTTTAATCCCGGCGCCAGCGTTGACGGCTGTGAATAGATATCCGTCTTCGGTGCGAGTGAATTCATAAATCATTGAGTGGCCACCTTCCTCATCTACCCAACCACCTGGAAGATGTAGTTTTTGGCCTACGTCTAAACTGGTAATATCAGCGGCAACTTGCTTTCCCAGTGTGTCGATTAATAGGTCAACAGAGCCTGCTGTCTGGGCGAGTTGATTCTCAATGTTAATGAGATAATCCATCTCATCCAATAAGCGCGCATACTCTGCAGGAAATATTTCTTCTTTGTCACTGAGATGAATCAGGTACTGTTTGAGATAGCCCGCGGTATACTTAAAAAAGATTCCTTGAAGTCCGTAAGTACCGGAGAGATTGGCATCATTCTCAATGTGGGCAAACAAAGAGGCATTAATCTTTATCATTTTTTACTCAGAAAGGATTATTGAGTTACAGAAGGTGCATCATTATAAGGGATAAACCTTAAGCCAATATTAGGAAGAGTATTGTATCAAAAAAATTACATAAAACTCAAAAAATGGCTAATTTGTTAATAATTTCTTAATTTGTGATTGGTAAATTACAACGCACTATTAGTCATTATTGGGTAAATTGTTATGTTTGATAGAAGAAGAGATAGAACGAGCCACAACCAAAGAAACCAAAAATCAAGTACGCCGCGCAAATATGTGCCAAAGGTACCAGGAGAAGTTAAGAAACCGCTGACTACTCCGCCATCTTCGCAAGCCAAAGAAAAAGTAGTTTCCTCAGTTTCTCTGGGAACTGACCAAGGCCAATTGCAGATAGCTGAAGAAAAAGCGTTAAAGTCTTCTGAAAGTCAAATTCCTATGAGACCTTTAAAAGGTTCTCAGAGACTTAGCCGGTCAACTTTTCCGCATCAAGCGGTCTCAACCGATTTCAATGAGTCAAAAAAAGAGACCTCTTCACCTGTTGTGGAGCGGGCTGGAAGAGGCGCTAGTGCTTCACACAGTGATGTTTTATCCATTCGCGGTTATCACCAACGCGTACGATTTTACTCCACTGCACCAGTAAGCCGGAAAGTAGATCCACTCGAACCGATTCGCCAAATGGCTATCGAACTAAATAGCGGTCAATTATCGATGGAATTGCAAGAGCGAGTGGATAATCTAGGAAATGTCAGTTTTAGGCCGGATAGTTATTTTGAGCAAACGAAAGACAGTCGAGATTGCGTGAGAGAGTTTTTTAAATTTCTCCTCTTACGAAAAGAAATTTTAGAAGAAATAGAAAAGTGCATCCAAAGTAAACAAAAGTATCTTTCAAAAGGTGAAGAGGATGTTTGGCCTGGCTGCATTTCTTTTGTAACCAGTACGTTAGACGATAAAAATGTTTGCTTTGTCGCCTTATCTCGAGATGCTCAGGGAAGTGATGAAAAGCTCTTGCAGCTCTTAGATGAACTTGCAAAAGACTTGAACAATGGGCAGAAAGGAAGGCAGAGTAAATATTGCTATGCGGTGATGATGCAAACCAGCAAAAGTTTTAAAGGGATAATGTATGAATTAACGGGAAAAACAAGGACCTGTGCGGAATATGATTTTGGTTCATTGCTTAGTGCATTGTATGAGGAGTTTGGCAAACGATTGAAAGTAGATGGGTGCGTGAATGCGTTCTTATTCAATTATGAAAAAGAAACGGAAATCCAGTATAAAAAGGACATGAGAGGGAGAACCATGGCTACCGTAACAGTTCGTGATAATTACAATTCCTCTGTTAAGAAAAGAACCAATAACAATGAATTGGCGATTCAGGGGAATCAGAAAGTAACGCTCATTCCTTGTTGTTCCGTATGTCAACATAATAAAAGTAGTTTTCTTGCCACTTTGATCAGTTTTCAGGAAGAGGGAGAGAAATTTCGCCAAATTCAGCGAGGAAGTGATATACTTCAAGAAATTGAAACTGCTTCAGAACGGGTGAGCGTATCCGAAAAGAAATCGAAGCGCTTATCAATTGGGATTAATGATTTAAAAGGAACCAGCATGAATGGATTCCTAACCAGTATTAACTCAAGCCTGATGCTGAAGCAAGAAGAGGATGACGAGTCTCAAGCGATTCCGGTATACAGCTAATAATGATTTACCTAGTTGTTATTCCCGCCTAGGCGGGAATCTGTTTTTTTTCTTGCTGGGTTCTGAAGTTGAATTAGTGATGGATTCCTGTGGAAATCATCATGAGTGGACAATCGCTTGAGCTCAATATCTACATCATGATCAGCGAATAGGACGACAGTTATGGGACCTGAGAGCGTGTTAGTTGAAGTGAGAAAATTGGATAGCGAAGGGAGATTTTCAGAGATCATTGAGCTAGAAACTCAAGGACTTTCCAATAGCGATCAATGTGAAGTGGATTTCTATATTGGAAAGAGCTATTACGCTTTAGGCGAATTCGAGGAGGCTCAAATGAGGTTATCTCGCTCTTTGACAACTCTTTCCCCACAAAGCAGTTCGAAACTTCAAATTCAAGTGAGATTATACCTTGGTGCTTGCAATCTACAAATGGAGAATTATTCTCAAAGTATTGTTCACCTCAATGCCGCAAAAAGCTTATTCGAGTCTCTTTCAGACGAGGATAGAAACGATGAACTTGTTAAAATAGGTACTCAAATTTATTTTTATTTGGCTCAAAGCCTTAAGTTCGAAAATAAACACGAAGAGGCAATCGAGACTTTGGTGAGTGCACTTAATCTCGATGAAAATTGGCGTGAGGAACCGGAGGATAAAATTCCTCTCTTATTAGAGTTAGGCATTAATTCTAATTTGGCAAAAAAATATGAGCAGGCAGAATCACAGTTACGTTCTGTATTAGAACTACTGACTAAAAACCTGGAAGAGAATGAATTCTTGGTTGCTGATTTAAAACAACAGCTTGGATTCTCAATGCTTAAACAAAACCGCGTGAACCCTGCCATTGAAATGTTTACCAGTGCATTGGATGTTTATAAAAAGGCTGCTGATAGAAATGAAGCTGATATTGCCTCTGCTCAATTTATGTTAGGTATTTGTTATTTAAGGCATAAAAACTATGAGGAGGCTGACCAATATCTGCAGCAATCCCTTGCTGTCTTTAATAATCCAAATCTTCCTATGGCTGAGCTAAAACAGGCTTGCGCCTTCATTAAATGGATTGCTCAAGATGAAAGAAAGGATATTACCTTGGCATTCCATACTCATCATGATCGCTCTTCTTTTAAGCGACTCGAAGAGATTCTCACTGCTATTGAGCAACTTGAAAACCAGGAAGCTAATCTAGGTAAAGCTGAGGAAGCCACTCGTAGTTGTGGGCAATCCTTTCATTAAACATTATTCCCTCCCACGCTTCGATTGCGCGCTTATTATTTATCGATTTTCATAAAATAATCTTCAATCCTAATGAGGCATTGCCTCATTTAATTCCATGAGCAGAGTGTGGGGGACTGCCCCCAATCTCTTTTCTAATAATAATGCAGTCAAATTGAAATTAATTTAATTAAAATGATTGCAAAAAATGGAAATAAAATTTAAAATTATAACATGTGACATCAGGAATCATTACCAATGAACGAGTTTCTAGCTGTAACCGTAGTCATTACTTTGGCAGCCATCTCCCCCGGCCCCGATTTTGCATTAGTGATTAAGAATTCATTACAATACAATCGAAACAGTGGTATTTTAACTGCCCTTGGTATTTCCTGTAGCCTTTTGATCCACGCCCTCTATTGTATTTTAGGTTTGGCTATTATTATTGCGCATTCCTTATGGTTATTTAATTGCATCAAATACTTAGGCGCTTTTTACCTCATTTATTTAGGGCTAAAAAGCTTAAGATCTCGGCGTGAAGAGAAATTAGCGCTTAACGAAGAGGCTACTCGTAAGCCATTTGGTCCTTTTAAATCATTCCTGCAGGGGTTACTGTGCAATTTGCTTAATCCAAAAGCCATCTTATTCATAGTGGCTTTTTTTACGCTGGTTGTGAAACCTGAAATGTCCTGGTCAGTCCAATTGGCTTATTGCCTTGAAATTGCATTCATTCATTTTATTTGGTTTTCCTGTTTGTCTGCATTAATCACTTACCAACGAGTCAGGGAAAAAATAAGCACGCTTGAATACTATGTCATTAAAGCGATGGGTGTGGTTTTAATCGGGTTTGGCGCAAGGGTCGCGATGTTAAAAAACATGGTCTAGCAGGCGATTAAAAGGAAGAAATGAGAATGAAAAAAGCGCAGATAAACGAATTAAGGCATTTCTCGCGTAAATTAGTTCGAGAGTTAGGAATCCTTGAATTAAATAAAACACGCTCAAACAGAACACCACAGCATTGGCATGCATTAATTGAAATTCATAACCAGCCTAATATGACCATCACACAGTTGGGAGGATTACTTTTAGTGACGAATTCCACAATCTCCCGCATTGTAGGCTCTTTAGTGAAAGAAGGGTTAGTGACGTCCACACCGGGTATTGATAAGCGAGAAAATTTTTTGCAGATTACCGGGGAGGGACTCTCTGAAATAGAGTACATCGATCATTTTTCTAATAGCAAAATCTTAGGCGCGCTCGAATTTCTTACCGAGGCAGAACACTCTGAAATTATAGAGGCAATAAAAAAATATTCAGGTGCTTTAGAAAAAAGCAGAATTTTGCGAGAGCAAGTGAAGATTCATACGTTATCAACCTCTCGATCATTACGAAAGCAAATTATTCTTTTTATCGAAAATATCCAAAAAAATGAATTTGCTATACCCATCACGCCTGAGATAAATGCCTGTATTTTAAAAGCAGAGTCCGAATTTTATTATCATAATTCCTATAATTTTTGGTACGCTGTCAATGATGAAGGACAGATTATTGGAAGTATTGGTTTAAAAAAAGTGAATGATACTCAAGGAGAAATTAAAAAATTTTTCGTCCATCAGCAATACAGAGGGAAAAAGGTTGCACAAAAATTAATGAAAACTTTAGTAAAAGCCGCTGTAAGACATCAATTTGACGAGTTATTTTTAGGCACCGTCGATTTATTAAAAGCCGCTCAACGTTTTTATGAGAAGTACGGTTTCAATAAAATCGCAAAACAAAACCTACCCAAAGAGTTTGTTCTATGCCCATTAGATACTGTTTTTTTCAAAGGAAAAATAAGCGAGCAGCAAATAAGACTGGAGGATGGAAAAGGGTAGACAGACTTTGAGAGAAAAAAGTGAGCATCCAATCAAGAGCACCTGTGCATTGCTCTTTTCGCCGTTCATAGCGTATTGTTGCTGTTCTAAGGTTAAATAATGTTCGCATGATTTTATTGGAATTCAGAATTTCACTCTATTTTATTTTTATAATTAATCCATTCCTCATCGTGAGTGAAAATATACTCGCATGCCCGTTGAATAAAATAATCTTTATACTGAATCCCAGCCCACTGGCAATAATCCTCAATTTCTTTTAAGACTGAAGCATGCATTCTAATGCGAAACTGGATCTTGTCGTCTTCTTTTTCCTGAGTAATCAGCATTTTTAATTCTCTTCACAAGACACGAAATGTCGTTAAATAAAACTAAAGGCGTTACTGGTACTTCTCTTATCACTTATGGATTAAATCTATTTTAAGGGAATATGACGTCAAAGTGCTATGGACGATTGTATTTTTATTAATTTATGCGCGTACTAGAGAATAGAGAGCCAGGCTAGTGAGCTTAGTTCTTGAATACTATTGGTTGTTTATAGAATACTCTATTTCTCCCATTTTACCATTTTTTATCACAGCATAATCACTTTGAGGGGAATTATCGGTAGCTCACAGAATTCGTCTTTATTTTCTAGAGTATACTGAATCAATACAGTTTTACTCGGAAAAGCAATTGCACGGAGGGAAAACTCTCCTGTCATTGGTAAGTTTTGGGAATGGTTGATTGTGAATACTTCCTCGGATTTGCGATTTAGTTTTCAAGTCTGCTCGGCTGTATTTTTGCTCCTTTTAAATGAATTTATGTGACGAATAAATCGTCGGAAAGATTGTTTTTTAATCTATCTGAAAGCCATCAAGTCAAGGCTGTGACTTTATTTGTCAATAAAATTGATGCAAAAAAGCCGTATTAAATTTTCTCATGTAAATCTCATTTTTTGTCAATTAAAAGTCAATGTTATTTTCCTGGAAAAGTAAAGTCAATGTAATTTTGACAAAATTTAACTGATCTATTCTTATTAATTGTCACGATAATATTGACAAGTAATCCGTATTATGGACAAAATGAGTAATGCAATATACAAGGAGTTAAGAATGAAAAAAAATATTGCTATTGGCCTTTTAAGAGTCGGTTTATTACTGCAAAAAGGCTTTTCCTGTCGTGAGAAGTCATTAGTCTTTTGTAATTCACACTCATTGCTATTGAAATGTGCAAAAATGAAAATCCCTCATACTCATGAGGAATCAACGCCCCTGTATACTGAATAAGGACAGTTAGGTTTTAGTCTATTGCAAGTAAGTATTCAATTAACTGCTACAGCAAGGAGCTATTTACACGAGCGAATTAATTTGCTGTCAGGATTTGCGTCTCTAAACGATTTGGCTCCCAAGATAGGAATTATCTCTATGTAGTGTCGACTGATTTGAATAGAGAAGGAGTTTGGTATGAAAAATAATAGTAAATCCGTGGGATCCCATATTCTTAAAGTAATTAATCAGCTTTTTGAGCATAATGGCAAAAAAAGCATTCCGCATGTGAAAAAAATTTGTTTAAAGGCCAATATAAATCCTGCTACTGCCATAAAGTATCTTTATGTATGGTTGGAACAATATCAAGCCAGTGAATTTAGACGGGACCTTGTTTACTTATGTTCTACAAATCAAGCACAGGTTAACGAGCTGGAACAAGCGATTGGATCTCTAAAATGTTTGGCTAAGGAGTTAGAGATTCATAGTACTGTTCTAAATGATCTCACTTATTTTAGCTTCCCTTTAGGTAATCATATTATCCATTCACTGCAAGTGATTGAAAATAAATTATTTGTGACTTATTCCTATGTAAATGAATTGAATGATGAGAAAACAAGAGTAGAGAAACAGCTAAATCAAGCATTACTTGAAAATAGGCGCTTAATCGATGAGATTAGTGAGATGCAGCATGTGTTCTTCAAAAAGAAAGAATACCTTGAGGAACAGTTAGAAGCTAAAAAAAGAGAAGTATTAGCTGCACATCATTTAATTAAATCTTTAAAACGGGAAAAGCGCAGACCTGCGCTAAAGCGACTTATTTATGAGCATAATTTGATTGCAAAGCCACCTGGAAATAGTGAATAGAGTTAGTGCTGTTTTTAAAGGAAGTAAGTATGACTCTAACTAAAGTATAATTTGCGATTGACCAAGTTTAAAAACGCCAATTGAGGCAGCATTTAGAAGTGATGGGATAACTCCTTGGTCAAGGCGAGACGAATGAATTAACTGTGATAAGGATAATGTCATGCTTTCCCAAATAAGGAATAGTACAACTTACTCAACTGCTATATTAAACTAAACAGATTATTTCCTGCGCCAGATTTGCACGATTCTTGCATACTGTGTGAGATCGCTTGAATGGTGAAGACGAGGCGCGGGATTCAAGAGCCAGATGCGCTTTTTCCAAAAGTACTTCTACTCAATGAGCAACTGTTCCAATTGTTCGCTTTGTAGTCTCTTAAGCTCGCTATACTTATTTAGCGCTGACGCCTGGTGTTTATATTATTCGTGTTAGAAATAAATCAGGAGATATCTTAACTGTACACAATGGTGTAGTAGCGTGAAAAAGTTAAAATCATTATATTAGCATGTAACAACGTTTTGATTCTTATTCTTTCCACGGATTGATAGTTAGCACCCCGGCTGCTTCGTAAGGAGCAACATCTCATGACGCCACGGTAAATTTTCGCGAGGCGGCAATTGCGGCGATGTAACCATCAGGTGTTGGGAATCCTCGTCCTTTGTCCTTTGCTGTCACGGCCAGTTGAGCATAATACCGAGCTGCATCAATGTCGAATGGCAAAACTCTATCTCTGAACAGACTCATGAGACCGTCAAGTGCTTGTTCCAGCATTTCTTTGCGCTTACCGGCTGGAAGTGCTGCGATTCCAAATAATAGCTCGGCCAGCGTAACGCTGGATAAATATAATGTTTCGACTGCTTGAGTATTAAGCCAAGCCTTCACAGAGAGATTCGGTTCCGGCTTCATCGCTTCAGATACTACATTAGTATCGAGAACAATCATTCAAACCTCAGCGGCTTGGCAGGTATTTTGTCTCCGACTTGATTGAAGATTTCAAAATCCTCATTAGTTAGGCCGAGCTTATGACCCAGTGCCGCGAGAGCATCACCCATGCGAACACGTGTTTCCGGTTTGACTGCGCTTGCCAGTATTTCACGAACCTCGGCTTCCGTGCTTTGCCCATGCTTAGCAGCTCGCACGCGTAACGCGCGATGTACGTCGTCGGGCAGATTGCGTATAGTCAGCATAGCCATAGCATCATCTCATTAAATTGCATTCTATACATTCATTATAATGATTTGAATGCATGCCTGCAAGTAGAGAGATTAAAATGGCAGAAGGTATTTAGAAAATGAATTATAGTTAGAGCCAGATAAGGTACCTTAATCTATCAAAAACCCATAAAAATGGATAAAATTCTTAACTTGATCTTTATTCTTGCACGGAATGCAATGTGGTAAGGTGTTAGTTTATCTGTATTTTGATGTTGAGCAATTTCAAAAAAAGCGCTATTACCAATATCAAATGACCAGAATTTCCCCTGTACCCAAAGCAATTCTGTAACTCAAAGGAGCAAACATTTTTACATAAAATTTCTTACTTTCTATTAAGTCGCTTACATATATCAAAACATGGTCAATCATGTGGCTTTTACTCTACTAAATTTAATTATCAGATTCTATTCTGACCTCATAGTGGAGTACATGAAAGGTAGAAACTATGATTCCTAATAAATTTCTAACTATTGGTCTTTTCCAAGGTAAAATACAGCCTGGTAACGTTGACGCCAATTTAGAAAAAATTATCGAACAGCTTAACATTGCTGAAGCTAGGGGAATTGATATTTTATGCATGCCAACCGTCAAATCCAAACTTTAGTTAGCTTGGGCTCTCTTACGCAGGCGGGCTTAAACCGCTTTCTTCCCATCTTGGTATGTGCTCATTCCAAAATGAATGCTTCTCATTAACTGTTGATACCATTAACTACTCCCACTATTAACACTGCTGCAGTATTCCATTAGAAATTTAAATAAAAAAGTAGGTGGTTTACAGACCGCTTACCTATCATCCAGGCAGCACTATCAAAAAAATCCTGGTGAATTAAATACATCAAGCGATGGGCGAAAAAGTCAGCGTGGTTGTTGAGTCATTGAATGCTAATAAATCATTTAAATATTTTGGCAGTGGTTCAGGCTCTTCACTTACAGCTTTCTCAAAGCTCTTCTCTGAATGCGGAGGAATGATATTCGTGCCCAGGGCGTCCCGTTGAAGACGAGAACACGTAGGTAAATAATGTTGCCACAATGAGAAAGGCCAATAAAGCCAGAATTAGGCTGAGCGTTGGTCTATTTTTGTTCTTTCTTCGCTGAAAAACAAAATCCAAGAATAAAGCAATCTGCGTTGTGCTCTGACTGTTTTACTATTCAATGTGCCAATGGAGAACGGGTGTTTGTGGCCTTCACGCTACATTTTTTGTGATGAAACTCGGTTGCGTAGTGCATTGATTGCTTATTATATAGTCTTCATGCATAATTGCAGCCCAATAATTACTTATTATTTAATCATTGATTCGATTTGCAACATAAAAATTTAGATAAATTTTACATTCACACAGTAGCAGAGTTAAAAATGTTCTCAAAAACCGAAGAATTTAAGATGAATTTGCTTGACCGCATTGTAGTACAAAAATCATTTAACCCACCTAGCTCATTTCAAACGAGTGCCAAAGATAAATATGGAAAAAACAGAGACGATGGCTCTATGTCATCGCAAGAAATATTTAATGAAGATTGTACCCAGGGAGTCGAGCTTGTGGTGGACACTATTAGGAAGTTACGAACTGCAGGACCATTAGATCTTGATAGTACCAAAAACGCTTTAAAAAAATTGCTAGGGCAATTAGCGGCAATTAGGAAAGATACTGCTGATAAAACGGGAACGCTGGATAGTGAGCAATTTGGTAGATCTAGGAAGGAAAACCCTGTCTGCTACGAGGGACAACATATTATTGATATTACTCGTATTTATAATCCCCAACATCTTGCAGCACATGAAGAAATTAAAAAATTATTAAAAGGTTACATTGGTTCAATAATAAAAGAAAGTAATAAAAAGAGCTTTGGATATCAAGCTATGGCTTGTGATTCAAAAGAAGAACCTAAGTCGCGTTATGTTATTAGTGTTTATACACAAAAACGTATAGTATTTACACCAAAAAATGACAAAGAAGCCTCCATTACATTGGATGTCAATGCTGACAATATGCCGAAACTAATTGATTTAGCTAGTAATTCTAACTATACATTTCGTGCTGAGTACGATTGCTCTGACGATCTGCTTCACATATTCACGTTAATCGCTAATGAATTTCCACAATATAATAAAAAAAATATCTTAGTTGGAGAAATTCAATTAAAAATTGATGGGAAGTTTATTCCAGCTACCAGACATGTTAGTTGGCTTAACGAGTTTGCAAGCGAGTTTGAAAGGGAATCAAAAATAGTCCTGCAACATACGCGGGCTGAATATCATGAGGAGATTTTCAATCAAACAGCTGCATTATGGTTCGCTGCTATCTCATGGGACGAAACAAAAAGTGACTTTGCTACTCTAGATAGCATAATGGCAGATTTACAATTCTATTTTAGCCAAGCATTATTCTACTACCGAGGCGGCCCAACTATTAGCAAAATGTTACTGAGAGGGACTTATTACGAACAAGGATTTTTAGTTCGTCAAACAACAGGTAGTATAGACGAGTATTGCACGGGAGAGTATTACCCATTTATGACACAACATAGGAAAAAATTTATTAGTTGTTTTGCACAAGCACCTACTTCAGAAAGGACTAAGGAATTTACTTTGGAGCAAGGAAGATTTGAGGATAAAATAAAAACTGATACTTCTCTCACACTAGTTACAGATGGAAGTTATGTAGGGATGTAATTGAAAAAAAGAAAATTGGTGTAGCCTCATTAACTGATGAAAGTTAATGGAAAATCCAAAGAGGAGACATCACGATGGGAAAAGATACCGTTGTTTCACTGAAAAAAACAGTTGTATTTAGTGACTGATTAACAGAAACACTTCGATTTATTTAAACCCAATGCTACTCACGCTAATGTTATCAGTTTCCAGTCCTACAAAATTAGAAGCAAAAAGGTAGAGCAAATTATTAATTTATATTGTGAGACATCCTAGACTAAAGGGGAGCAGCTTGAGATCTCTTATGCAGCTATTTATAAACAATAGGATGTCTCTTAGACAGTTTTTAAAAGCTGCTTTGAGGTAATTTTGTGGTTTGGTTTTATAATTCCAGTTCAAACAATAAGCCAAATGATATAAACCATTCTTTTTGTCTAAAATGTGCTCAGGCTTCACTTCACTCATCCCTGACTTAGCTCCTTTATTTTGCAACCTCTTGGGCGGAAATTAATAAAAGTGGCAAAATAATACTGATAAAAATAACTTTTGTCTTTGACTTTATTGTCTAATATGAATATTTCAGGAGCGACTATATAGTTTATTTCTCTGTTACATAACTAACAGATTTAATTGCAAAAAGTTTGTTTTTGATTAAAATCTTGGCTTAAATCAAATTGGAATTAGAAATGACAAAAATTCGGGAGCTCCTCAATAATTTAAAAAAATTGACCCATTACACGCCTCCTCCATCTGCAATGCTTGGGTTTATACCACCTGGCTTTGTCCCACCCAATAATTTTATAACTATTGGTTTTATAAAAATAGGTGAGCCAGCGCCAATGGGTTGCATACAATTAGGTAGGCACTTTTTTTCTTCTCCGCAACATCTCATCGGCTACGGTTACTATCCTCCCGCTACTAATATTATGCCTCCCGCCGATTTTCTACCCTTTGGCTTTTTGCCAATTGGTAATTGGACTCCACCACCGGGTTATATGCCCCAGGGTTTTGTTCCGCCAAATGGATTTTTGCCGGCTCCTAATTACATTAATTATTCTCTAATGCAAAATGCTTTTCTATTGACTCCATCTAAGCCTCAGATATTAGCTACTGACCTTACAGAAAACATAAATGCACCTTTATCCCAAAATCAAAACTCTCGTTCATTCCCTTTTTTTAAAGCGCAGGATTCTACAGCTGAAGAGGAGTCTGAATTTGTAGCTTTACTCACATGTCCAATTACCGGAGAAATCTTTAAGGACCCTGTTACAGCTGAAGATGGGCGAACTTATGAGCGTTCAGCATTACAAAAATGGTACACTATAAGTAAGGATAAAAAATGTCCATTTAATCTGGACAAATCTCTAGGTAATCCAGAAATTCTGCCTACGAATATTATAATAAAACAGACGGTCAAAGCATATGAGGAATATTTGGAAGACATCCAACGCCATAATACATCGAGTGCTGATCTATTTCCGAATTAATTAGGGATTTCATCAATATAAATGAGGTCCATCTTATTTTGTATTTTGGGTTAAATTAAGCTGGAAGAGAAGTGCGATCACTCACTCTTCCCCCCATTTAAAACCAGCTGTGTCCAGTTTTCAGTAAGCTCTCTTACGGAAAAGAATCTATTAGATAGACAGCCTCGTCTTCTTCCTTGACTTGAATTTCTTGTAAATTGCTTATAAGTTGACGAAAAGCTTCGTGTAATCGATTAAGTCGATGAACGAAGATATTTACAGCAGCACATAATGACCGTTGTGCATAGATAGCGATGTTATTGATATCAATTTAATTAAGCGTCGAAAGATATGAGCGAAAAAAAATTTAATTATGAATCGATTGCAAAATCCTATGCCGCGGTTGTCGATAGTAAACCCATACATGTGTACTACGAAAGACCTTGTCTTTGGTCGCTTTTACCTGATAATTTGCAAGGATTAAAAGTACTTGATGTTGGCTGCGGTTCAGGTTGGTACGCGGAGCAATTATTAAAAGCAGGATGTGAGATAACTGCCATTGATAATAGTCCAACAATGATTGAACTTACTCAACAGCGAGTAAATCATCGTGGAAATTTTCACGTCATTGATTTAGTAAATCCATTAGATTGTTTTTGTGATGAAGCATTTGATCTCATTCTTGCTCCTTTAGTTATTCACTACATAAGTGATTGGCATCCTCTTTTTAAAGAATTCTCAAGGATTTTAAAACAAAAAGGGTCGTTTATTTTTTCAACACATCAACCTTTGCAAGAATCTATTATTTTTAAGATGGAAAATTATTTTGAAAAAACAATAATAACAGATTATTGGGATGGCATTGGCGAAGTAAAATTTTATCATCATACTCTACATGAAATGAGTGAGGCATTGTTTGATAATGGGTTTTTCATTGAAAAAATATTAGAACCAAAGCCGTTATTTGATCTCGAACAAATTGATCGAGATCTTTACCTTAAATTATGTAAAGAACCATGGTTCTTATTTGTTAGAACAATTAAAAATAGGTCAAACTTTTCAGGAGCTACTCATCCAACGAACAAATGAAGTTAGCTATTTTTATGTGAAACGAAAACTCACAGAGTGTTTGAAAGATCACGGGTATATAATTCTATTATAATCAGCAAGGTAATTAATGAAATTTTTCTGACCGAATTTAACGATCCCAACAATACAATTGCCTTTTTGATTTATTGATACCACCTTACATCGTTACTCTTTTTTAAAATAGCTCATAATAGCTATTTAGCTGTTTTTAGAAAACAAGCTAAAGGGCATGTTATTTAATTTTAAAAGCCTTTTTTAACCCTTAAAATAGCTTTAAGGTCAAAAATTAGTGATTTTATTGTTATTAGTAATAATTTTTGGTGTGCCCCCGTAATCCAGCTATTGTAAAGCAGGGCTTTGGGTGATTAAGCCTGGCTTTGCGATTTGTCTTTAATTTCGCTCATGGACACAGGCTATCCAAGTCCATCCTATCTTGATCTCCCGTAAGACCTTTCGAGGTTGTTTCAGGGGTGTTATTTTTTATTCCCTGAGTAAACATACTCTGGTTGCTGTCAAAGATCATTCTTATGAATTTGGAATCTTTTTGTGCGGAATTGAATAACAATTGAGCAGCAGTTTTATTTTCCACTTTCAATGCTACCCTAAGCAGCTCATTGTGTTTTCCAGGCCTTACCGGCGTATGAACCAGATTTTTAACAGCAGGAATCAATAAAATAAAGCTGATGTCTTCATCTAAATCGAGTTGATTACGACGGATTAAATTTCTTAGTACAAAAAACAAAAGCTTTGCTTCTTTAGAGGAAACATCAAATTTTGCACTAGATTGTGAATCTTCAAATTTGGCTTTTCTTTCCCTAAGCTGCATCAAGGTGTCGTTGATAAATTGTTCTACATCTTTTTCATAATTTTTGTTTTTATCAGCGTAATTAAAATCTGAAGGGTTAGCCAGGAAATGAGCTATTAATGCAGTATGACCACCCTCAATACTGCGACGCAAAAGTCCATAATGTTCTTCTGAAAATTCATTATTTTCCAAGTAATCAGGCATTTTTTCATTTAAAAATTCAAAAACCGCTAAGTAACCGTTATCCGCTGCGTTACCTGCAGCTTTGTCGAAATGAATGCCCTTTGTAAATGATTCAAATGCTTGCGGAACTGCTTTATCAATAACGCGCAAAATTTCTATAAATCCATTATAAAAAGCATAAATTATTGACGAACTAACCATTCTCCTATCAAGATATTCTGGCGAAATTTTTGTTAGTAAAAACTGAAAAATATGCAATTGTCCGAATCGTGCTGACCACGATAATGGCGAGTACGAATCTGGCTCATCAATCTTCTTTTGAAATTGTTCTGGAGCTGTTTCTGCAAAGTATTGTAATACGTCTAAATGACCGTAACCGCAAACTCCGGTTAGTGTAGAAAAGTTTGTATTACTTAATAATCTGCTTATTTGCTTTGGGCTCTTGATCTCGATGTATTTTAAAATTTCAACATTTCCACAAATCGCTGCAGTATTTATCCATGTTTGAACATCAGAAAATGAACTAAAGCCACTTCCCGATGTGCCCTTAACAAGTCCAGTAAAAAATTCAATATTGCCATGAGCTGCTGCTAAGTGAATGAGGGAAGAATTTTTTAAATTAAGTGCAGTTCCCATCTCCCGAAGATTCTCTACGGTTAAGTCTGGGAGTACTAAAGTAGCAAAAATCCATAAGCATTGTTTTTCTTTTTCTGAAATGCGATTTAACGTTGCAAAAAATTTATTAAATTCTCAAAAGTTTCTTTTTGGATCACCTCCATCAATGGAATCAACCGATCTGATAAATCGTTGTCAAAAAATTCATCTAATATATGGAGGGGAATATATTTGCCTAGTGGATGTGTCATTTGTTCATCGTTATTTTTAAATTTCATAAGGCTATTTCTCCTGTAAGAATCCAAATAATTAAAGTTCGGCTTAGCATTAATAGGGTGATTACAAGAGTATTGGGAAAACGAGTAATCACCCATCAAAGCAAATGCTTGATCAAGATGATGCACCCGTTTCATGATGAAACTAGATACTATTATCAGTCCTCGTCGTCTATCCTTAGGAGAGGAGACACATCATTCGGCAAATAGGCTTGTATGTACCTATGAGTCTTTTAAAACGCTATTTTTGTTCTATTGCTTTTCCGCCTGGGATCATTTTAAAAACCCGCAATAGGGCTTGCTATTACTCGTTTTTAAAATAATCCCAGCCAAAAAAATCAAGTTGCCCAAAACATAGCATTTTGAAAGATCACGTGTATATTCGTATTAGCCATTACTTTTCATTATACCATATTTCGATCGTGTGTAGCGGCAAAATAGAAATGTCCCCTTATGGACTTTGTGAAGCTAGCTTTTAAAGAAGAGAAGTTCACGAGGAAAGCGAATGAATGAAGAGGGAGCACAGAAGAATTAAAGCGATTATCAACGATTCCAAGAGTACTTGATAAAAAAATCACTCAAAATGCTCATTTAATTCATGGATTAAAAATCTGGATTGATTTTTTTATAATTCAGGAGTATTTTTTTTAATTTTAAATAATTTCAAGCGATTACATCCATGGGTTATATAGAATATGATGAAGATGAAGAAGAGTATTATTCTACGGGCACAAGGCCGGGTAATCAAAATTCCCCCCAAATACTTCAAAAAATTGCAAAGCGATTAACTAAATATGTTTTACATAATCGGGATGTTTGCTTAACGGATTTACAGACCAAGTTCATCAGTAAAGTTAAAGCAGGAGAACGATTTTTAAGTAAAGAAAATATTGACGTTGCTCATCATATCGCTATTAGTAGAATCATTAAAATTTTCGTAAATTTGTTAAACAATCCAAAATCTTTCAAATTAAAAGATTTTGAAAATTTTGGTGATGCGATTTGCTCAACAGAATCGCCAGAAGATGATAAAGGTCGCTCCACATTAACGGATTTTTTCAACGATATCAAAAATGGCTGTGAGCCAACGTATTTGTGTGATACGGCTAATGAAATTATTAAAATGCTCAATGGTTGTACTAGAAATTTAATTCCTGGCCATAAATCTGTAAACAGAAGTATTGGAGAAGCAAAAGATTTACACCTGATGGCACAAAAAGGAAAATCTGGGGCATATAAAGAAACGGCTCCATCAAGGAGATTGTCACATTTTTTTTCTGCCTTACCAGAATGCGATGACTATGCTCCTAGATGCAAAGAAACTAAAAATGGTAAAAAACTCATATTAAGTTCTAGCGTGGATGCAAAAAAAGATAAATCTTATTTAATTGAATCAAAATCGGATTTCTCATATAGCCGCTATGGTGGGTAATTCCAGATTCTCATACCTTAACGTCATCGTAAGTTTCTGTTCAAATGCTCCCGCTAGTCCAACAAGAGCTGCAGCTAAAAATCATGTATTCGAATATATTGAAATCTATTGCAATCGGAAACAACTTCATTCCGTGTTGGGTTATCAAACACAACGATATTTGAAGTCAAATTCGTCGCTTAGCAATGTGTCCGATTCTCCCGGGCAAGATCACTCAATTGGCAAATCAAGTTTATGTTCATTAGTACTCATTAGTAGCTCCTGCAACATCCATTGGAAACTCTCCTCGACAGGACAAAGGGCCATGCCAAATAAGAAGTTTATTAGTAATAGTTTAGATTTTGGCGGCAGTATCTCTTTCCTGATCTGGTAAAAATCCACCTGCCTGCATCTGCCACAAATGTGCATAATGGCCATTGGCTTGTATCAGAGCCTCATGTGTACCATCTTCAATAATATGACCTCCATCAAAAACGAGAATTCTGTCCATCTGCGATAGCGTTGATAAACGATGTGCAATCACAATGGTCGTTTTATTTTGCATTAAGCTATGCAACCCATCTTGGATGTATTTTTCAGTGACAGAATCTAAGGCACTTGTCGCTTCATCTAATATAAGAATGGGTGCATTTTTTAACATAGCACGGGCTATCGCAATGCGTTGGCGTTGCCCACCAGACAATTTAATCCCTCGCTCTCCAACTAACGATTGGTACTCATTCTTTAATTGGCTGATAAACTCATGACAGTGCGCCATTTTAGAAGCCTGAATTACTTCCTCATCCGATGCTGTTACACGGCCATAACGGATGTTTTCGAGCAAACTTCGATGGAATAAGGTTGTATCTTGGGGAATCATGGTAATTTGATCGCGCAATGAGTTTTGTGTGACTATGGCAATATTTTGTCTATCGATACGAATTTCACCTGATTCAACGTCAAAGAGGCGTAAGATGAGGTTTACAAAAGTACTTTTTCCGCTTCCTGAGAAACCTACTAAACCCACTTTTTGTCGAGCAGGAATGACAATATTTTTATTTTTAAAGAGACGTGTTCCTTCATCGTAATGAAAGGTCACATTAATAAACTCGATTTTCCCCTCCTTTACTACTAAGGGTTTTGCCTCTTTTTTGTCTACGATTTCATGAGGCATTTCCATAATACTTAAGGCTTGTTTACATTTCCCTGCTTCTTCAGCAAACGTTACAAATTGGCTAGCTAGATACCAAAGGTTGTAAAAAATACTAATTGAGAGAGAAATAATAAAACTAAAGTCTCCTACAGAAACCTGCGCTTTTTGATACAAATTAACCAAGAGCAGAATATTGACACCGATAAGCACAATGATGCTGATATCCCAGAAAATTCGCATCTTGATAATTGTCCACTCCATCGCTCTATCTTGACTAACAGCTTCAGCGACTGACTTTCTGATTCTCTGGCTTTCATAGGCATTGCGAGAAAATAAGCGAATGTTTGTAATGTTGCTAATACTATCTACCCAGCAACCAAATACCTTGGTTCGAGTGGTCGAGAAAATATGTGAGAGATTTTGAATAGGATAGAAAAAATAATAGGAAATACCTAAAAAAGAAATAGCCCATCCCAATAGAATCACTGCAAAAAGAGGATGGATAAGCAACATCATTCCAATCGCTACAATTAATCCTAGAAATTGAGCAAAAGCATCGTCCAGTGTGGTTAATAGGGTAATCACTCCGGAGTGCATGTCTCCAATTTTATTGGACAAACTACCTGCAAAATTATTTTGAAAATAACGATAAGAATGCTCTGTTAAATAATCAAACATCTTATTCATGATATCTTGACGGATACTTGGAAAAGCCCGCATTTTGACCCAATCCAATAGACGCATGTCCAACGCAATACCTACCCATAAGGCAATATAAAATAATACATACGGGGAAACGGCATGCCATACCTCTTGTCGATTGCCCTCCTGGGCTACTACCGTATCAATAATGATTTTGAGTATGTAAGGAGCTAATGCATTATTGATTGCCCAATAGAGTGCGATGAAGCCAAACATAAAAATATAGCGTTTATACGGTTTAAGTACCGCCAAAATAAAATTGGTTAATGAGTGCGAATTTTTCATTTTATCTCCTCGAGAGAGGGCATCCATTCGATACGCCCTTGATGGATTGAGTAAACAGTTTCAACATCAATGGCTTTTAAAAAATCTTGATCATGCGAAATGACAATCATGGCCCCGAGGTAACCTTTTAGAACCTGAATCACATGGGCATGTGTTTCTAAATCTAAGTTATTGGTCATTTCATCTAAAATGAGTAAATCAGGAGGGTGAGCTGCAATGCAGCATAAGGAAAGTCTTGCCTTTTCTCCACCGGATAACTCTGCAATGCGTTTCTCAACTTCTTCATTTTTACGGAATAAAAAATCATTAAGATGAGCACGACGTTTATGATTTGTCGCATGAGGCATAAGAGATTCCACCATTTCAAAAACAGTTTTGTGAGTTAACAAGTTTTGGTAATGTTGATCTAAATAACCAATATTTTCAGGGTTAGGTAGCACCCAGGATCCTGCCTTTGCTAATGTCTTTTCTGCCAAAATAGCTTTAATGAAAGTCGATTTTCCCGAGCCATTGTCACCACATAACGCAATGCGTTCTTTTAGACGCATATGAAAATTAATGTTGCGTAAAATAACAGCATCATTGTTGTAACTGACAGCGCCGTCTTTAATCGTTATCACCACTTTTTGATGTGTTGCGGCTCGTAATTGAAATTGAGGTTGAATGATTTCAGGTTGATAAAGTCCTGCTATTTCAGAAATAAGAAACTCTTTCCTCTCCTGGATATGATGTAAGCGCTGATGACCCGTTTTTACAGCTTTTCCTAGTTTTGCCGCGGATCGAACTGTAGGCCATTTTCGTTGCTGGATGCTTTTTTCGCCTCTAATACGCCTATTCTTATTGCGTTCTTGTTCTTTCATTTTTGTCAGATGCACTTCTTTCTTTTTTCGTTGTAGCCGGGCTATTTCTTCCTCCATAGAAGCAGTTTTTTGGGCTAATAAATGTTGGTACTCATCATAATTACCGGTAAAAACATCAACTTTTCCATTGTGAATATGCCAAATGGTATCAATACTATTTCTCAATAATTCCAAATCATGTGTGACGATGATTAATGTGCCTAAGTAATGGTGCAAATGGTTCACTAAAGCACGTCGGTTCCTTTGGTCTAAATGATTCGTGGGCTCGTCAAGTAATAAGAGATTTGGTGTATGAGAAAGTGCATCGGTTAGTGCACGATTTAAACGCTCTCCACCGCTTAATGATTCAAAAGCATCAATCACCTGAGGCAGATAGCCAATATTGACATCGTCTGGTAAGTTGATGCTGCCTTCATAGCGGGTCCATGTTCCTTGTATTATTTTCAGTAGCGTTGATTTACCTATGCCATTACGACCAATAATGGCAATACGACTTCCATGCAGCACTTCTTCGCTAAAATCGTGGAAACATTGCTTATGTGGGAAGGAAAGACCAAGATCTTTAAATCGGATGGGCTTATGCATGATTATTACGCTCTTAAGTATTGATTAGGGATAGTTTGAAAAATCTTTACCCCAAGCCTCGTCAGGGTATACTTAAGCTGTAATTCTCATCGGATTTCAAAAGCCTCAATTTGGAAATGAAACAGTTAATTGACCATGATACGCTAGTATAGAATAAAAATCAAACACTATGGGATAGGCATTGTGGTTTTGAACACAAAATTATTTGGGATTATGACGCTTGTGATACAGACGTTAAATTTTCGTGTTCAAACCATTCAAATGGCAGCAGAATGGGTACCCATATCGATGCCCCTGCGCATTGTGTCGCAAGTGGAAAGACAATTGAAGACTTAAGTCTTGATAGCTTACTGTCTCCTTGCATTATGATTGATGTTTCAAAACACATGCATGAAAATTATCAATTCACTGCTAAGGACATTAAAGTTTTTGAGCGCGAATTTGGCCAAATCGAGGAACAATCCTTTTGTTAATAAAGCATTTAAATATTTTGGAAGTGGCTCAGGCTCTTCACTTTACAGCTTTCTCAGAGATCTTCTCTGAATGCGGAGGAATGATATTCTTCGTGCCCAGGGCGTCCCATTGAAGACGAGAACACGTAGGTAAATAATGTTGCCACAATGAGAAAGGCCAATAAAGCCAGAATTAGGCTGAGCGTTGGTCTATTCTTATTCTTTCTTCGCTGAAAAACAAAATCCAAGCTCAGAACAATAAGCAGAATAGCAATCAGGATAAGAATAATCCAAGTTAACATGCTATCCCTCTCTTTTTTATGAAATTAAGGTTAATTTTTCAGAGTATAGCAGCTAAAAAAAATAAACCCAACTCACTGAATCAGTAACTCACAACGGGAACAAATTGGCTTTGCTCCCAGCTTTCTTGACCCGCTTGATAGAAAAACCTATTTCGCTGATGCGGGTAGGGAGTTGTTGAAGACGGCTCGGAGTTGGATGTTTGCCTACTCTGATTCTGAGTTGCTTCCTGAGCACATCGCTTTATATTGACTTGGAGTTCTTCAACAATTTGTAAGCTTGCCGTTTTCGTCTCAAAAAAGTCCCATTTGTGCGAATCGGAACGAATAAATTTCAGGGTGGCTACTGCGAGAATAGCACTGAGGATATCGATAAGCAGTTGCCCTATTCCTCCTCGATGAGTGGCTAAAATACCACGAGATTTTTCAACTTCTTTTGAGCACTCTCGAATAAACTCAGATGGGTAGCAAGGAGCCTGAAAAAATTGTTCAATTTCTTGGCGAAGTGTGCCATAAAGATCAAATGAAGCTTGAGCAACGTCTTTGTACGCTTCATCGGTAAGTGCTCTTACCGCATGATGACACGCCTTTACTTTCAAAGCGTGTAAGGATGCGATTAATGCCTTGTCTGGATGAGCAGTAGACTGTGCCTTTTCTTGGAGGGTGGTTTGTGTATCCGCTAAATGGTCTAGCCACGCTCGCTGCTTTTCTTTAGAGAATTGTTTATGTGTAAGCGCTAGTTGCAGTGTAGGATAGTCCAGATTTTTATTAAGAATAGCCTGGAGTACATTGTGGCCCACCTCTCTTTGAAGAATCGACTGCATGATTTCCAAGTCTTTTGTTTTTTTGACTAACTTGATTAGGCATTCTTCACTGAGAGGGCTAGAGTGGAAGGCATTTAAGAGGATTTTAACCTCAGACTCATCAGCAATTAAAAAGGCTTCTTCAAAAGGTAGCGCATCAGCTACTGCGTGACCTCCATGAAGAAGCAGTTTTAATGCTAAACGTTCACTTAATGGATGCTCGCAAATAAAATTGATCACCTCTTTATAGAGGTCACTGTCCACTGGGTATTTCTGGGCAATTTGCAACAACCGATTTTCCCACCGTGGATTGTTGCTCAGTGCTAATTGAGCAAAACATTTTTTAATGAGGTCCTTAAAGAGAAAGTGCGTTTTAGAGTTATTTGAAGGGACTGAACCGCCGATTTGGTTAATCATCAAATCGATGTCATTTTCATTGGCAAGTTCAGCCATTTCTCTTACTGGTAACAGGGGGATAGCCTGTTGGCCAAAAACGCGTAAAACTTTAAACGCCACTTCAGCCGTCAATGGTTTCAGTAAACCCCTATTGATGATTGCAGTGAATAGTTCCGATGAGCATTGAGAATGCAAGAGAATGGCTTCTTGAACTTCATCACTGGCTGCCGGATGTTGAGAAATTTGTGCTAGCGCTTCAGTTGTCTGAGCTCTTAGAACAAGATCAACTAATTGCTTTTCGTTAATCTCCTTCCTTTTGAGCAAAACAGTTAAGACTTCATCGCCAATTGTCGCTTTTTGCAATAGCTTATCCATGCATTGGTTAAAACATTCTTCGCTATCGCATCGTTGCAACATGAGTTTCAGATGCTGATCAGAAAATTCATGCTTAGAACTAAGTAAATTTTCGATAAGCGTGCTGTCACAAAGTGGATGTTGAAGAAATTCAATGAAAAAGGCTTCATTCAGATTTTCTGCTTTTAAGAGTTCACGCAAAGCGTCCGTTGATTGGGAACGTTTAAGCAAGCTTAAAAAATAATCGGCGACTCCTTCCTTTAAATGGAGCTGTTTTTGGATAATGAGTATCGCTTTTATTGCAGCCAATTGACGCTGTTTGGCTTCTTCTAAATTCGAGGTGAGCCCGTGTAATGCGGTGATTTGGTTGCTCTGGCAGAATAGCTCAAGTGAAATGCCGAGGTATCTTGCAAAACACTCTTCCTGTTTGGTCGAGGGGGAGGAGGCTAGTTTGCCTGATAACCATGCTAATAATTCCTTTAAGCCCTGTAAGTGGTTTAAATGGTCACCGATGTAACCCAGACAATTGAGTGGTAAGCTGAATTTCTCCTGTATTTCGCGCGCAGTGAGGTCTCTTTGCAGACCCATTTGATTCGCGTAAGCAAAGGCCTCAGCAAGCTTTTTACATTCGGCTATTTGTGTAGGAATGAGTTGAGGATAGGCGTGTTTCCAATCGAAATGGCTTAGATCATCAAAAGGGTGCGCGGTGATATATACAAAGGTCTCCGTGGGAGGCTGCACTAAACTGGTTTTCAATTGCTGAAAATCCATTTCACAACCCGGTCGAAAAATTTGTAGCTTAGTCTCAAAAAAAGTCATCTTTTCGACGGGTTGCTCTTTTAACCAAAGCAAAGGGGTGACTTGATTCATCAGCAAATTAAATTCACCATTAAAAAAACGAACTTGCTCACGTAAACGAAGGTATTGTTGATCGCACAGAGCAGCTTCCGGACGAGCTCCTGAAACAACAGTATCCTGGGTACTTGCTATCCAGTTCTTGCCAGGTAGGTCCTTTATACACTTTTCTAAATCCTCAAGCTCTTGTGGCGTGACCACAGTGGCATGTAAAACATCCCCTTCGTAGTGGTACCAGACAAGGAAAACCGGTTTTACAAATGCATTGAGATAGTCGCGCTGCTCCTTATAATTGTAAGCATAGTTGTTGCTTACTCTTAGCGTTTCAGAAAAAAGAGGGGGCTCGGTTGTTGAGCGCAGTTCATTTATCGTTTTGGTCTTGTTGCTAATTAGCGCAGAAAATGGATTTAATTTTTCCCAACTTTCCTCATCTTTTTCCCACAAATTAGTGCTGTAGCGATAACATTCATGAGCCTGTTCTCGTTCGAATTGTAAATCTCTATGGGCTTCGATTTGGATTTGCACTTCTTTATTGGTATCAGCCCGAGTGCTTTTGTATTTTTTAGGGCACCAAGGGAGAACATTATCGATAATGTGTTGTAAGTCGGTGTCGACCTGCAGACGCGTTTGCTCTGGCAAGGGAATACCTGCCGACTCATAGCATCCCGTTAGAAGGGCTAATAACTCGGTTTTAGAGGTTTTAAGCATTCCTTCAACGTCTTTTTCCTCACTTATGCCCCCATAGAGGTTAAAATAATTACCCGTTGATTTTTCTTCTAAAAAGCATCTGAATTTTTTGGCAAGCACTGACTTTTGTTCGCCATTTTCGGAAGGAAGGCCTTGAATTAAAGTTAAGCTATGGCGGCGCATGAAGTTAACTAACTGGCTTTTACCTGTTGAAAGTACATCGGCTAACAGGATGGTTTTTTCTTTCAACACCAAACGTTTGGTTAAATCCTGTCGAGAAACACCCTCTAAGCGTTTCGGTGTAATGAGCTCAAGGCTTTGACCTCGGTGAAGCCAGCGCATGCGCCAATCACCTTGAATGTATTCGAGAAGTAAGTTGTCGTCATCCACGAGTGCTAAAGCATGGGCATCTTTAGTCTGCTCAAGATCGGTGCCGGAGGCATGGAACTGATCAAAATAAGTCAAACGCTCGTTGGGAGTGGAGCCTAAAATGCGTTGGATTTCTTTTTCATCACTGGTACCAAGTTTAATCGGTTCATTGGGTTTGCTAATATCCAGGGCATACAATACATTCTCTGCATTAAAATAGAGAACATGTTTAATAGGATTATTAAAATGATTTGGATTAATGTGGGCATAGCGTGCTAATTCTCTCGCGACAAGATCATTACTTACACCATTGAAAGTGGCGTTAATATCGATGATGGCGCGGATTCGCGCACGCTCACAGGAATGACCTATCGCATGTTCAACAAAAGATCGCACCCCTTGATAATCAAGACTTGAGATGCGAGTGTTTTTAGCATCCAGTACTTCAAGAATATACCCATCAGTCCCTAAAGAAGCTGTTGCATCGTAGTGGATACGGTGATGAAGGGTCATGTGATTTGCTGGAGTGCCTGTCAGCAATTGTACGCTGCGATACAAGTCCACATGATTAAACGAGTCACTTGAAAGGATAGATGGGTCGAGATTAATTTGTTTTAGACTGGACTCTTGCAGGATAGAAAAAATAAGCGGGCGATTGTTTTTATGGCGTTGGTAAAGGCTTTCTATTTGCGAAGCGTCAGCCAAATTCACTTGGCTTAGCCTTAAGCCACACTCCCCTTCAAGAGTAGCAAAACCGCGAGCGGTTGGTGTTTCATCGAGATGTTTGTAATGAGGATTCGCGAACAATTCTTGACGTGCTTGAATTTGCCAAGCAGAAATGCGCTCTTTAAAAAGCGCTCTGCTAATTCCTTTGATAAGCATCATTTGAATAGCGCGATTGACAGCGACAATTTCATTGCCATCACGGCTGTTTTCATTAGGCGCATTGTTGCCACTATAAGGAATAGGCAGGGTGTATTGAAGCGGTGTTAAATCGTTAAGTCGGGATGCCCCGTATTTCACATTTAATTTTTGGCGTAAGGTTTCTGGAAGGAGAGTATTGATTTCATTTTTTAAAATCCCCAGAACCTCTTTTTCCTCTGTACTTGCATGGGTTACTGCTTCACAAAGTTCTTTGTCAAGTAAGTACGCGATGAGCTTCTCTTTAATGCCTTCACCGTGTGCGAGTACAGCTTTGTCAATAAAATCCCTCAATGGGCTATTGGGTTCCTTGATGAGTTGAGTAGCAAGGTTTTTTTTGAATGGCTCCCAATCGTAATTGGTATCGAGGAACGGTGCTTTTTTAATAAACTCAGTATCGATAAAATTGAACAGAGCGACACAAGTTTTAATGAGGGCGGATCCAATGGGGTTGGGTTCGCCAAATGTGTAATTTAATTTTTTCTTAAAACACAAGCCTAAATGGGCTTCATCGATGATACAGTCGGCTTGGTTGCGGAAGAGGTCGGTGATTTTATCCAGCCAATAGACTTGCTGCTGCCAAACGGCATCATGTGGTTTGTCTGAAAGCAAGAACTCAGAATATTTAAGTTCTAAGGATTGAATGGATTCGCCTGTGGTCACTAAATAGCAGCGAGTAGCCATGATCTCAGTGAAGTGCTGATAGAGTTGCTCCAAGCGCTTTGGCGAGCAGTTGCTATTGCGATTAAATTCAAACCGATGGGCACGCTTGCCATACAAACGTTGAGATATACTGTTTAAATCAATGTGGTTGGTTGGTAAGGATGCGGGTGGCACTTCCACCACAACAAGGTTGTTTCCTAATGCCTTCTTTTCCGCAAGAACGGGAATGACTACTTTTGACTTCCCTCCACCCGGCATAATTTTTTCAAGTGTTTCATTAATGCTTCCGTCAGGAAGGGGTGTCAGTAAGCGCTTAAGTGCACTCTCTTGACGTTTTCGCAGTAGTATATTTTCAGCGTATTGAAGAACGACGGTGGCTGACTCGTCTAAACCTGGAATTTCTTTTCTTGCTAGCAGCTCTAATGCTTGTAAAGCCGCATCGATATCTTTCGTTTTAAGCGTGTTTTCTAAATGGCTAACAATCTTATTGTTAGTCTGATTTTGAATGCTCGCGACAAGGGCTCTGTGAATAAGGTGATGGAGTTGCTGGACTTTTGCCGCATTAAGCCCAGTCTTTTCAATACTGTAGGCCATATCCGCATTGCAATAGAGGGATAAAAGATCGGCTTTGCTGAGTTTAGCAAGTCTTTTTGCTCGTTTTTTTATTTTCCACGACTGAGCCATTTCTGGGGATTCTGGGCCTTGGTTAGCAAAATTAAGGGCTTCAGACCAAGCTGTTTGCTCTTCTAAAACAAGAGAAGGTGAAGCTTGATAAGCGATATCAAGAAGGGGGGTAGTCAGCGTTGGATTTTCAATCAAGTTTTTGGCAAGTGCTTTTTGCCCTTGTTCTTGGGCAAAAAGTAATTTCCCTGCTTGTCGCTCGATTTCAAAGCGCTGTTCGAGATCATAAGTGAGGGTTTTTCCTAGCGCTTCGATTGCCTGAGTTGTTTTTTCCTCAATATCACAGTAATTTTTTATTAATTGCTGTAATTGTTCGCCTTCTTGACGCCCACCTAAGGCTCGGTTTATTTCGGTTTGTATCGGTAAAAGGGCATGAAGCCCCTCAGTGACCTGAAGTGGCGTGGGTATTGGCTGTTCTTTGCTTAAGAGGTCTTCTGGTCTGGCTAAAACATCATGATAATGATCTTCAGCTTGAGAGACTTGCAAAGGAGGTACATCGCTATTGCTAAGCATCGTGAGTAACTTGTTCAACCCAATTTCTTGCTCAGTGATGAGCGATGGATTATGCAGGACGCGATAGAGCACATTGCAGAGTAGGGGAATAGCGGATTTTTGCTGATCAAACAAGGAATTTTGAGTGAATGGTACATAGCGTGTGGCAATTAATGTTTGGGCGCAGAAGTCAAGCAATTGCTGACGGTGCGTCTGCCCTGAGGTGCAGGCAATCTGAAAATAAGCCGGAAAATGGTCGAAAAAATTCTTTTCGCTAATGTTCGATGAAAGTGCATTAATCGCTATTTGCAAAGCATATTCATTAAATTGCGTTTTATTGGAGAGGCTATTCACCCAATAAGCGCTGATTCCGCATTCCTCAGGCAAATCTAAATTAATTGTTATAAGTTCAACGTTTGTTGATTTAGCCTGAACCGGCCTTACTGCCCTGATCTGTTTTTCGATAAACGCTAATTGTTTTTTGTCGGTATCCGAGAGGTTGCCAGAATTTCTGAATTTTAGGGTTTTAAGTTGTTCTTGAAGCTGCTCTAAATTTAAACTCATCCATTCATAGCCTATAGCCCCATAAAATAGATTGAGGGGGGACTGTTGGCAGTAATCGAGTAAACGTTTGCGCTCTAAGACTGAAAGTTGAAAGTCATGCTCAAGGTGACGCCTCATGGATTGCAAGCGTTGAAATGACGAATAAATTGTATTAGGCAACTCATTAAGGAATTTTGTTAATTGCTCATGGGCTTTTTGCTGATAAAGGGCATTGGCGGTATTTGCAGCACTGGGCGGTGAAAGATTAAATTGGCGATCTTGTAATAGGTAATCACTCAAAAGACTCATTGCTTTGAGTTGGCAAGCGACATAGCGAGGGGTGCTTCTCGTCACTTTGTTTTTTTCAGTCGGTAGAACATGAGGTAAATCGTTACAAATCCAGCTAATGAATTGCAATTCTGCAGGGTCACCGGTTACTCCCCCTAAGTGGGTATTGCAGTATTCGAGGACTTTCCATGCTTTTTGTGTTTGGTTTGTCGCCAGGAAGAGGTAGGCTAAATAAAGTGCATCGGCGACGGTATCGGGGATAGGCTCCCCATCTTGTAAACGAAAACTGATTGCTCTTTCACTGTTTTGGTAATTCCATTGAGGAATAGGGCTCTGTGAATTAATAGCCTTAAGCGTTTCAGTAGCAATTGTGCCATTTATATCATGGATAACGGGATAAAAAGCACTTGGTTTTGCCCCTTTTAGAGTCGCATAAAAACGGGCAACTGGCACGAGATAACGCGTTTGCCGGTCATTTTCAAGAACCAATCCAGCTACGGCTGGGTCAATAGGCGACGGGGTATCGACAACTTTCTCTCCCGTGTGTTGATGCACCAGCGAAGGTTCTCTGGAAGAGAGGTCTATTTTAAATTCAAGCCCATAACGGGGCAATTTAATGAGGGTGTCAGTGGTGCTTGAATGCGTAAGAGTGAACTGCATACTCTCAAAACGATGAAGGAGGTAGGCCCACTGGGAATGCAATTGCGTCAATTGGTAAGCTGTCTCTTTTCCTGCTTTATCGAGCACGATAAAACGGCCTGCTTTAAAAGCATAAATAGGAACATGGTCCTGGACTAATAAGCCATCCTTTGAGGTAATATCTCGCCAATAATCGACGGTGCTATCGGTCAAAACTTTAGGCAGGGAGGTTACTACTGGAGTCGCGGATTTATTCGCATGCTTTGCTAGATGGTCTGTGGTGAGTGGTCTTAATTCATAGGTTTTAATTCGCCCTTGAATGCGCCAATTTTTCTGCACAATCAGATTGTTATCGTCATAAAAAAGATGAACTTCTTCTTGTTTTTCGCTTGGCAGCAGCATGTATTTTTTATCGGCGGTGCTTAAGCATTCCTGATGGTTTTCTAAACCAAGACTCTTAATCAGGGGGTGATTTTGAATGTTGAAAGGGACACCACTTTGAGTTAATTTTTTTTCAGACAGTTTTCCTGAATAGACGTTGATTTCTGCATGGTGCTCGCCGTTTTTTAAAACGTAGCGTGGAAATTTTCCCCCCACGAGGGTTAATTTTTTGGTGTAAGGGTATTTTTGAAGGCTAGTGCGAATGGCCTCGATAATCTGCTCTTCAGGTTGTTCATTGGCTAATCGCTGAAATTGGGCTATTGCGCGCTCCACTGCTATCTGGTGGGCGGTGTCTTCCAGGATATGAGGATTAATATGACCTTGGATATAAAAAAAAGCGTCAAATGCTAAGGTGAAAAGTGCTTTAGGATCTTCACCTAATTCAATACGGGCCAGGAGTGTTAAGAATAAATATTGCTGTTGGACATAGGTGATATCTGGACTGTTGGGCTCAGAAAGCTGGTTGACAAGTTGCTGTTGTAGTGCCTTTAGACGAGATAAGCCTGTTGTTTTATTCGTGAAGGCGATATAGCGACTCACAAGGTAATCTAACCGTACAAACAGTAATGAGTCACGCGAGTGTTGTCCTTTTTTATTAAAATAACGAAATCCAGTCTCTAAAAATCGATCAAATTGCGGTAGAAAAAAGGGCTTGCTTTGCGTTTGTAGCAAAAGTCCTGGTTGAAAAAGGTTGGCTTCGACAAAACGTTTATCCGATTCGTCAACCAGTTTGCCAATATGGCGGGTGAAATAATCGAGTGTCAAAGGGATTTGCTGTTCAGGGACACAGCGCAGATGGTAATAGTCGCGGGCAATGATATCGGTTTGGGTAACGCTTTTGCCTGGGTCTGTTAGCCATCTACCCGGTTCTTGAAAAAGCTGAATGTGATTGGCAGTTCTCGCTTTTATTTTGCCCTTATACTGTAAGTGTGTTCCTTCCGGCATATCAGCATCTAATGCCTGTTTTGCAAGAGAGTCTTTTATGTCATATTTATGGTGGGATAGCGCTTTAGTAAAGCTTGAGCAAGAAAAATGTGACAGGTCAAACGGCGTTTTTAAAAAAGGCTCCCATTCATGATTTCCAAAATAGATTCGAGCTGGATTTTCATTATTTCCAAAATGGACTCCGCTTGTATTTTCATTCCGGTCAATGAAAAAGGGTTTAATTACTCTGCTTAATTTATTTTCATAGTGAAGATGCTCATAAACCTTTTGAATGAGTGGATAAAATTTTGCGTCAAGGCGAATTTGAGATTCTAAATGTAGGGAAATCATAAAAAGTGCTTCTAGCCCTTTTGTCCTGATCTCTGTGTGGGTGTAGGAGGTGTCTACAGCAAAACGACTGGCGTGATATTTTCGCTTTAACTTCTTGGTCAATTGGGGTTCGGTTGCTAGCAATTCTGCATAATAGGTTAAATCATCCATATTCGATGGGTTAGGAGCCTGGCTAAATCGTTTTTGTAACGCTGTAAATCGCTCATCCAGAATGGGATTGTTAGTTGCCCAATAGGGATTTCGCCCATGGTTATTTAAAAGAGCGTCCATTACCGCATCAGTGAATGGACTGTAGGAGGGACGATGCAATTTTCGAGTCAAGGTTTCTTTGACATCAGCCTGCAGCGAGAGAATATTGAGTACAAGTACATTGAGTACAGGGATTTGGGCTTCTTGAAGCCATTGACTTTGCAGGTTCGAGAGTAAACATTGAATTTTATCCAGATTCTGCTCGAAATCGCTACAGTCCTTTACTGTTTTTAAACCGCTATAAAAAGGAGAGGCCAAACCCCTTTGGTTATTAAGCGGTAGTTGTAAAATCAGTTTTTCAAGATAAAACAATCGCGCAGCCTGATTTTTTTCATTGGTGATAGCATCGATTAATTGCGCCAGATTTTGATTAAGGTTTTCTCCAGAGCCTAGATTAATTCGTAAGTTCGATACTTCATCCCGAGCAGGCAAATCAAAATGGGGCTTAGCAAACGTATTCGATCTATCGTCTAAAAATAGTGAAGGCACAGTAGTATTTAAATCGGTTGGAGCGGTGTTTGCAGGGAACGCAATACAGTTGATCTTTTTTTGTAGTGTTTTTATCTCTTGGTAGAACTTCGCTTTTTCTGTTTGTGGGAAAAGCCCAACAATATCCAGTATTTTTAGGTTGTTTTCGATGGCTAAATTGAGTTGTTCCCTTACTTCTGGATTAAAAGGTTGCTGCCCATTTAAGCAAGCATTTGCATAGTCAAAAAGTGCGAAATGTTTAAACTTAAAAATAAAACGCTCATAGTATTCCTTTGAGGGGGAAAAGAGCTTTAGCAATTGATGAAGACAGCGTTCCGTGCACGTCCCAGATAATTGTCCTCCGGTGTACCCATATTGGGGAATCGGGTATTTGATTTCCTTGCCACCAAAGTAGCTTATTTTAGGGAGAGTTTGTTCATAGAGTATTTTTGCCGTTACTGCTTTTTTCTGATGAGCAAAAGGAAGCTGGGGTTGCAAAAGCTGCTCAACAAATAAAGCCAATTCCTTCTTTCTTTTCTGCGAAGTGGGTGTCGGAAAATGCCAAGCTTTTACAGGATTATATAGCTCTTTCTCGAGACTCGATTTTTTCGGATGATATTCAAGTCCAGCGCCCGTATTAATTGCTTTAAAGAGATAGCCATCCTCCGTACGCGTGAATTCATAAATCATCTCATGGCCATTATCTTGCTCTTCCCATCCCCCTGGAAGATAGATTGTTTGACCTTTTTGAAGATTGAGAACATCAGTGGTAACCTGGGTAACTAATTCTTCAAACAAGAATGGATATTTCAGTTTCATCTCAATCTTAATGAGATAATCCATACTTTGCACTAAGCGGGTGTACTCAGGGCAAATGACTTCTGCCTGAGCAGTAGGGGTTTCGAGGTAATGTCTCAAATAACCAATTGTATTTAAGAAGTCATTTCCTTCCAGTTGAAACGTTCCAGAGAGATGAGCGTCGTTTTCAATATGAGCAAATAGTGAGGCATCAATTGTGGTCATAGGTAAATTAGATATTAAGTAACGTTAAATCTGGCCAATTATACACCAAAAATAGGACCAAAAATGAAATAAAATTTTTAAAGAAATTAAGAGAAGTGAGTTATTTCCTTTGGGAAGTGCATTTTTCTTATTAGAGAAAGAACAAATAGCATATAAAAAATTGGATAAAATCCACGATATTGAAAATAATTCGGTTCAATTTTTGTTTAAAAAAATTGGATTGGATGATTTTTTTGTGGATTTTTTATACCAAAATGAGATGCTGCATTAAATGAGGTTATAGCTTTGCCAAGCCATCTCGGTGTGTTTACTTGGCAGTGTATAATTATCTAATGTGTGCTGATGAAATAGTACATGGGAGAAGATAGCGCTTAGAGATGAGCATAAAGGCCGTGGTATAAGATTATCTTTTCAGCTATATTAGCGTCTAATTTTTTATTTAGGGTTTATTATGTCTAAGTTGAGCAATTATTTGTTACGTGAAAAATCCTTAAAGGAGTTTCTGGCTGCTATGGGTCTTGATCTTGCTCAGATCAGGCTATCGAGTGTAGACGATTTTTTTCTCTTTGATTTTAATGAGATTAAGCAAGTAGAGGGTTTTGTCAAAAAATTAAACGAACTAATAATGGGCATTACTAAGGCCAAAGTCAGGCCTTTAAATCTCGAGATGCACCCTGGTCTTGAGAGCACTGGACAAACAGTAGATCTTGGTGACGTTGACCAGGTAGAAGAGAATATTAAGTCCTTTAGCCTCATCGAGCTTATTGATGCAGATATTGCACAGGCAACAGGTTATACCCCTAAGATGCTTGAAACTCATCGGCAAGCATGTAAGGCCCTCTTAACGATTATTAAATCACAAGGGGCTTATTTTGTTTTTTCTCAGGAATCAAATTTGTTCGAGTTGGCTTTGCCTGATCCTGCCTATGCGTCGATGTTAAATCTTTTAAATTATCCCCATCTATTCGTTAATGCCGAAGGCAGACTCGTTTTTGATCTAAAAAAATACCTGAGGAATTCACCCGATAACCTAATAAAAATTACACGAGAAGAGACTGATGAACCCCCATTGCTCTTTCTCAATAGCAATGCCCTGAAAAAACAACAAATTTATTATGCAACCAAAGAACTGGATGAGGGCCGTCTTGAAGTAACCCCTTATTTTTTTGTTCCACACGCTATATCGCCGCCAAACTATCATTTCATCCTCGATGTCAGTGGATCGATGGCAGGATCACTGCCGGAGCTGAAAAAAAGTGTAAAATCGCTGGCGCAGCAACTTTTTGCTTTCCAACCTGATGCGCAGCTGACTATCACAACGTTTTCTAAAGGCATTAAGGAAATAGGCGTTTACAGAGCAGGGCTACTAGAACAATTGAATAGCGATGTGGACGGTCTGGTTACGGAAACTAACACTCCTTTATACGAAGTGACTGCAACCTTTTTGGAGCGGATTAAATCCAGTAATAATCAAAACAACCTGCTGTTGTTTACTGATGGCGAGGATAATGATTCGAAGGAGGATTCCGTTCAGAGAATTCATACAGTAATTAATGGGTTAAGGACTCACGCTTCAAGCATCCGAGTAAGAAATAAATTTAATGTCTTTAGCTACAAGGTCGGGCGAGATAGTTTAATGCACGAAGTTGCTAATGTATTTGACAGTGAGCTCGTCGAGACTTCGAGTGCTGATTTTGTTGCGGCACAAGAGGATCCTGAATTACTGATGAGATGGGCTGCAGCGCGGGAGCTCTTCTCAATGCGCCTGGTGGTAACCGATAAACTGGGAGGTCAAACTATTGAACAGTACCAGCAAAGCCTGGATATGTCAGGTCAATTAACCAGTCTTAAACCAAGAATTTGCCTACCGGGGGAAACGTTAGAGATTTCTGTGGCTGATGGCACCGGTACTCCACTTTTGGAAAGTTCTAAGCGTTTTATTAGAGAAGTGGTAACAGCGGTAACACAAGAGACTTCCAAGGAAACCAGTTTCATCCCTAAATTCTTTCTAGATTGTGTCGATCAATGCATTGAGGTGGCCAGAAACTATATCACTGATGTTGCGCACACTTGCCCAAGTTATTTTCATCCCAATCATCCTAACTATTGGCGAACCAATGGTCAGGTATTTTTTAATGCAGGGTTGCCTAGTGGCCATTCCAATTGTAGCTTACAGATGATTGCAAGTCCTTCTTCCCAGCCATTACAGTTGGGTTTCTCTGGAGGCGAATGATCTGATGCATTTAATCTATAGATTTCACTGTGAAACCGAGAATCCTGAGCGAAGCGAAGGCTCTCCTGTGGCAAGCTACTGCCAAGAGTCGGGAGGTCCTTCGCGTTGCTCAGGATGACGTGTTGATTGTCGTCCTGAGCATTGATTGTTCTCCCGAAGTGGTATTGTCGTCCTGAGCG
>NZ_FUXJ01000004.1:110098-179675 GCF_900167045.1 Legionella maceachernii
GAGCGAAGCGAAGGATCTCCTGGGGTAAGCCACTGCCAAGAGTCGGGAGGTCCTTCGCTTTTGCTCAGGATGACGTGTTGATTGTCGTCCTGAGCGAAGCGAAGGATCTCCTGTGGCAAGCTACTGCCAGGAGTCGAGAGGTCCTTCGCTTTTGCTCAGGATGATGTGTTGATTGTCGCGCGAAAGGATTAAATTCACGGTTTCACAGCATAATCTATACATGGACAACTTGAATTGCCTAACAATTCTCTTATCCATTAATGAATCGCTTTAGTCACATAATAAGGCATTTCTTTGTCTTCGGCTCCTCCTGTTGGAGATCTTGATAGACTTCAAGGCAATTCACTAATAAACCATTGGCCATAAGGCTTAAGCTATTGCTTTCAAGATAAGTGGCTTGATGATTGTCATAGAGTTGCATAGTACCCTTATGAGCAGTGCTATAAGATTTTTTTTGAGCCTCAGGCGACAAGATTGCTTCAGGCAACTGAGCAATGTAAGAGAGGGTTTTCTGTAGTTGCTCTAGCTTACTGATCGTTTTGAGAATAGTCTGGGCGCGCGTATGCATTAAAAAAGAGGGGTCCTCAATAATCGTTTTAAGAAGATTGAGTAAAGGTTTAACTTCATCGGCAACTGCTTCGCTGTTTAAGTTGCTTAGATCAAATTGTTTATAGTCTTGTTGTCGTTGAAGAAGATCAACATGCCATTCTTTTAATTTTGTAGCGAATGAATCCCCTTTTGAAAAAAATTCGACTCCTTTTGGGATTTTGTTGAGGGTGCTCTCAACAAGAGTAAGTAATTCATCAAAATGGATATCCTTTTTTAGTCCAGCGAGCATTACTTTTGCTTCTGCTTTATATAAGCGTTTATCTTCTTTAAGATAGCTTTCTTTTATCCAGAAAGCATAACTGCTTTTTAATGAATTTTTCATAAGGTCTCAGAAGCATAAAATTTAATCATTATAGCGAAGCGGCATGCATAGTCCACACAAACTTCTCCGCGTCCATCTTAAGATTAGATTGTCAATTCGCTTTAAAATAAGCAACGATAACCTTGCTGTATAATAATTTCTACCGGATTGATTTTAATTTAGTGGGTAATAAGGATATGATATAAGCTTATTTGAGCGGAGTCGTTATTAGAGCGGGTGTAGTTCAATGGTAGAACTTCAGCTTCCCAAGCTGATAGCGTGGGTTCAATTCCCATCACCCGCTCCATCTTTGGGCGTAGGAGTACAAGAAGGTACGAGCTATTACAACGGAAGTCGTTTATGGAAATCCATTACCTAGATAAGTTATTTAATCCGCACTCCATTGCCGTCATCGGCGCGAGCGATAAACCTTTGTCAGTTGGCGCTAAAGTGTTCAGTAATTTACTTGCTGATTTTTCAGGTAAGGTGTTTCCTGTGAATCCTAAACACAAGATGATCCAAGGTAAACCGTGTTTTTCTTCTGTTAAAAAAATTAGCCAACCGATCGATCTTGCCGTCATTACCACGCCTGCCGCTTGTGTTCCACAAGTCATGAAAGAGTGTGGAGAAAAAAACGTGCGGCATGCCATTATTCTTTCTGCAGGATTCGGGGAGTCCATGGAAAGAGGTAAAGAGCTTGAGCAAACGATCATCGAGCTGGCCCAACAATTTAAAATCCGCTTTATTGGTCCTAACTGTTTGGGAATAAGAAACCCTTTCATAGGGTTAAATGCGACTTTTGAAAGCAGTCCTATTTTGTCGGGAAATTTAGCGTTTGTTTCACAATCTGGGGCTCTATGTGCTGCAATTTTAGATTGGGCATTTCAAGAGCAGGTTGGGTTTTCTTCTGTAGTTTCCTTAGGAAATAGCGCTGATATTGGTTTTGGTGAGGTACTCGATTATTTGGCGCTTGATGCAAAAACCGATTGCATTTTGCTTTACATCGAAGGAATACGTAATGCTCGTAAATTCATGAGTGGACTGCGGGCCGCTTCGCGCTTAAAACCCATCATTGCCATTAAAGCAGGTCGAAATTCTCAAGGCACCCGGGCTGCTATTTCTCACACAGGGGCGATGATTGGTGCGGATGATGTCTTTGATGCGGCATTGCGCCGAGCGGGTGTGGTGAGAGTGGCAAGCATCAAGGAATTATTTTCAGCAGCCGAAGTGTTTTCAAGCTCTCGCCGCAGCAAAGGGGAGCGACTGATGATCCTTACGAATGGTGGTGGCGCGGGGGTTATGGCCGCTGATCGGGCTGCTGATCTTAATATTCCTTTGCCTGAATTAACGAATGACACCATTTCATATTTGGATTCTGTACTCCCTCGTCACTGGTCACACCATAACCCTATTGATATCTTAGGCGATGCCACGCCAGAGCGATACCAACAGGTCATGAGCGCGTGTTTGAAAGATGAAAATTGTGATGGACTATTAACCATTCTTATTCCAGTTTCCATGTCTGAGCCGCTTAAAGTGGCCGAACAAGTCAACGCGATAAGCCAACAAAGTGATAAACCGATTTTAACGTGCTGGATGGGTAAAACTCAGGTTGAGAAAGCAAATCATTTTTTTGCCCAGCATAAAATTCCTTCGTTCAGCACCCCTGAAATGGCTGTGGAAGCGTTTTCTTATTTAGCAACTTATCACCATAATCAGCAGTTATTGCTGCAAGTCCCTGAACCACTTTCGTACCAAAGCCAACCGGATATTAATGGTGCACAACTCATCATAGAGAGCGCTATCGCAGAGCATCGAAAAATACTGACCACCACCGAGTCAAAGGCAATTTTACGGGCTTTTGGTATCCCCATCACCCAAACTTTACTTGCTCGAACTGCTACAGAAGCCTTAATTGCAGCGGAGTCGCTTGGATTTCCAGTGGTAATGAAAATTTATTCACCCGATATCACTCATAAGCAGGACGTTTCCGGTGTGCAGCTTAATATCACCAACGCTGAGGCGGTGAGAGCCTTTTTTTATCAGTTAATCGACAATGCCAAAAAGAAGCTGCCGAATGCAACGCTCATTGGGGTTACTGTAGAACCCATGTACAAGACTGCGAATGACCGCGAATTGATGGTGGGGGTGATTAAGGATCCCGTTTTTGGTCCCACAATTAATTTTGGAGCGGGGGGAAGTTTGATTGAAATCATGCAAGATCGGGCCATTGCATTGCCTCCACTCAATAAATACCTGACTGAAAACTTAATCGCCCGCACCCGCATTGCAAAACTTTTAGGGGAATTTCGCAATAAGCCTGCCGTGAATATTGCTGCTGTCGAAGATCTGTTATTGCGCATTTCTGAAATGGTTTGCGAACTACCTCAAATTGAAGAAATGGATATCAACCCGCTGATTGCAAATGATAAGGAAGTGGTTGCAGTGGATGCGCGCATTGTGATTAACTTTGAAACGCCACTTATTCCTTATAGCCATCTCGCCATCCATCCCTATCCAGTGCATTTAATTTCTCATTGGCAATTGGCGGATGGTACCCCCATTACCATTAGGCCCATCAGACCTGAAGATGCAACCTCAGAGCAAAATTTTATTCGGCAACTTTCTCAGCAAACAAAATATTTTCGTTTTATGGGGGGGCTGCGCGAATTGACGCCTGAAATGCTGAAAAGAACAACGCAAATTGATTACGATCGCGAAATGGCAATGGTGGCTGTGATCCCAAACAACGCGCAAGAGGCAATTATTGGAATTGCCCATTACAATGTCTATCCCGATTTTCAAACTTGCGAATTTGCTTTAGTTATTGCTGATCAATGGCAAAATAAAGGAATAGGGAGTCATTTACTGTCAAATTTGATGGCGGTTGCTAAAAGCAAAAATTTAAGAACGGTGGAAGGAGTCATTATGTCAGCGAATCTTGCTATGTTAGCGTTGGCAAAAAATTTAGGTTTTTCCATGAAGGCGATGAAAGAAGATCCCACGCTTTTATTGGCTAAAAAATCACTTGTTTAATACTCCCTTTTACAACTCAGGTAGAAAGAGATGCCAAATAACTGCTTAAAATTAGTCAGATTAGGGATCGATACGCAACAAGAATTGACTGTTTTCACCCACTCAAACTGCTTTATTTGTAAATCGGAAGGGTTTGAATCATTAACTCGACTCGTTGTTTCAGCGAATCATCATGCCATCATTGCGACTTTGAACGTCATAAAGTCTGAAATTTTGAAACAGGATGAGGTCAGTTTATCCGAAAGTGCCTGGAAGGAGTTAGGTGTAAACGAGGGAGACTTAGTGGAGTTGTTGCATCTTTCCCCTGTGACTTCGTTAGAATATGTGCGCTCAAAAATCCACGGAAATGCCCTCTCCGCTGCTGAATTTAAAGCAGTTATTCAAGACATTGTGGCCGGGAAATACTCAAATATCCATTTATCGAGCTTTGTTACTGCTTGTGCAGGCGATCATTTGAGTTTAAGAGAGATTATCGATTTAACGCAGGCAATGGTGCAGGCAGGAAAACAGATTGCTTGGAATTACTCTACGGTAGTGGACAAGCACAGCATTGGCGGTATCCCGGGAAACAGAACCACGCCAATCATCGTTGCCATTGTTGCTGCGGCAGGTTTGATTATCCCCAAAACCTCCTCACGCGCCATTACCTCGCCTTCTGGTACTGCAGATACCATTGAAACGATGACCCCAGTGACCTTGGATTTAAGGCAAATTCGACGTGTTGTTGAAAAAGAGGGAGGATGTATGATTTGGGGTGGGGCGATAGGGATTAGCCCTGCGGATGACATGCTGATTCGTGTTGAGCGGGTTTTAGATCTCGACTCCGAAGGACAAATGATTGCTTCTGTGTTATCGAAAAAAGCAGCCATGGGTGTCACTCATGTGGTACTTGATGTGCCAGTAGGGTCAACGGCCAAAATTCGCTCAGAACAAGCCTTTTTAAGACTTAAAGAATATTTTGCCATCGTAGGTAAAGCCATGGGTATGGAAGTGATGGTTATAAAAGCCCATGGTACTCAGCCGGTTGGAAAAGGAATTGGGCCAGCATTGGAAGCAAAGGATATTTTAGCTGTTTTGCAAAACCATGCTTCACTTTCAAGAGACTTGAAAAATAAAGCGATTGCATTAGCCGGTGCTATTCTGGAAATGGGGAAAAAAGCTCAACTAGGGATGGGTGAGCACATGGCCAAGCAGCTGATAGAAAGCGGTGCTGCTTTTAAAAAATTTTTAGCTATTTGCGAAGCACAAGGCGGCTTTAAAGAGCCACCCAACGCTTCTTTAACCTATGACATCGTTGCCACTCACAAAGGGCAAGTGATTGAGATTCAAAACAGGCAATTAGCCAAAGTGGCTAAATTAGCTGGAGCACCTAATGATACAGCAGCAGGGATCGAATTTTTTTCTCCCTTAGGAATTCATGTTGAGCCAGGGGATGTGCTATATCGAATTCATGCTGTATCAAAAGGCGCGTTGGCATATGCAGTTTCTTACGCGCGAGCAATTCCTCACGTTGTGACGATTAAACGAGATTAGTTGAGGGGAGTTGATGAGCTACTTAAGCTTTTCCTGTTTTGAGCCATCGCCACATTAATTTGTTTTTAATTACTTCTACTAAATAAAGGTAACTCACTGTTGCAATGATTAAGAAGATAAAAAAAGAAACGGGGAGTGGAACGAATCCTAAAGAGGCAGCTAAGGGGCTAAAGGGCAATAAAATACTAAAGAAAACCACGGTTAAAACAGTAAATAGTAATGGAACACTTGGTTTGTTTTTAAGCGGTGATCTGACTGTTCGAATAACAAAAATGACCAACGTTTGCGTTGCTAAAGATTCGACAAACCAGCCAGTCTGGAATAAGGCCTCTGACGCTTTGAAATAATAAAGCATAACGCCAAAAGTAATAAAATCAAAAAGAGAGCTAATAGGGCCAATATAGAACATGAATTTGCGGATGAGGTTGATATCCCAATGTTTGGGTTTATTAATGAAACTTGAATCCACATTGTCAGTGGGAATAGAAATTTGTGAGATATCATAAAGTAGATTATTAAGAAGAATTTGAGTTGGTTTCATGGGTAAAAAAGGCAAAAATGGAGAGGCAAATGCCATGCTGAGCATATTACCAAAATTTGAACTGGTGCCCATCATTAAATATTTCATGATGTTTCCAAAGGATTTTCGTCCTTCCATAATCCCATTTAATAAAACGTTTAAATCATGTTCTAATAAAATAATATGAGCCGCATCCCGAGCGACATCAGCTGCACCTGAAACAGAAATACCTACATCGGCACTATGAAGCGAAGGGGCATCATTGATTCCATCCCCGAGATACCCAACAACATGACCATCTGCCCTAAGCGCTCTTATAATGCGCTGTTTTTGATGGGGGGAAACGCGTGCAAAAATTTCAGTTTTTTCTACGACTTTTGCTAAGGCTAAATCAGACATAGATTCTATCTGACTGCCTAGTACTATTTTTTTGGTTAAAAGGCCAACTTTGTCACAAACATGGTGAGTAACTAGCTCATTATCGCCTGTTACTATTTTAACCTTTACCCCTGCCTGTTTTAGCTTGGCAATGGTTTCTTTAACGTCGTCTAAGGGGGGATCAAAAAAAGCTAAAAAACCAACTAGAATTAACTCGTGCTCATCCTCAATCTTATAGCTTGTTTTCGTTGTTGCTCGGCGATATGCAACGGCCAATACTCGATATCCTTCTTGGCTTAGAGAGTGAAAGAAATCCAACGCTTGTTTGATTGCTTTCGCATCGAGTGGTTTTTCTTCGTCATCGGTCTTATATTTTGTGCAAATGTTAATTATATTTTCAGGCGCTCCTTTAGAAATGATAAAGTGGGTTCCGCTTTTATCCACCACGATACTTGAACGTCTTCGCTCAAAATCAAAGGGAATTTCATCGATTTTTACATAGCCTTGTTGAGCAGGATGTTCATGATGCAAAATCGCTGCATCTAAAGGGTTAATGCCTGATTTATTAAGCAGGGCTTTATCTAAAGGATTTTTTATGTTGGTACTAAATAAGCTGCTTAAATAGGCTAACAACAAGACATACTCTGACTTTTCTCCAGAAATATCCGTGTATTTTTCTAAGGTCATTTCACCTTGAGTCAACGTGCCTGTTTTATCAGAGCACAAAATGTCAATGCTGCCAAAATTTTGTATGGACGCTAAGTTTTTAACAATCACTTTTTGCTTTGCCATGTTTAAAGCACCTGCTGTCAAAGTGACTGTGGTAATCATGGGTAAAAATTCGGGTGTAAGTCCTACGGCTAGAGCAATAGAAAACAGTAACGATTCCAGAGGGGGATGTTTAAGATAAATATTGACTAAAAAGACGAAAAGAATAAGGAAAATAACGGTTTTCATGATAAAAAAACCGAAATGTAATATTCCTTTTTCAAATTCGGTTTGTGCCGAGGTAACTAATAAACTTTGGGCAATTTGCCCAAATAGAGTGTCTTTTCCCGTCATTAAGACGAGTGCACTGGCATGTCCGCTGACAACAGAAGATCCTGAAAAAATACCATTTATGGCTTCAGCAGGGTTTTTTAAGCGAGTTGCCGTTGTCGTGGCTTCTTTTTCTACTGGCAGCGATTCTCCCGTGAGGGCTGCTTGTTGCACGTGCAAGTCTTTAGATTGCAGTAATAAACAATCAGCAGGAACAATATCTCCAGCAGCTAAGTAGATAACATCTCCGGGTACCAATTCACTACAGGGTAAATTACACTCGATCCCGTCTCGTAATACAGTCGCTTTTATTGCGACATATAGCTGTAATTTTTGTGCGGCAACGAGAGAGCGATGAGTTTGAAAAAAATCAAGCGCAATACTGATACCGACCACAATTAAGATAATCGCAGCATTAATTGAACTGCCAGTAAAAAATGAAATAAGGGCAGCAATAATTAAGATGATCACCAGAGGATTTGTTGAATGAGAAAGGGCTTCTAAAATAGGTGAGCGATAAGCTTGTGAGACAATTTTATTGGGGCCATAGGTGTCAAACCGTTTTTTAGCCTCTGCCCCAGTAAGTCCTTGAAAGGAACTTTCTAATTCATGCAATGCTTGAGAGGGCTTTAATGTTAATAATATTCCTAAGTCTTTCTGCATATTATTCCTAGTTATTTAGGACATTTTATTCTTCCTCTACCAATTTAGGCTTCACAGTAATACTCGATTTCAGTGAATTAGCAATAAAGCAAAGATTATGGGTGGCTTCAAAAAGTTGGTCCATCTCCTTTTGATCAGGTTTGCTTTCATTTTTAAACGAAACCACAGGGCAGAGAATAATATGGGAAACGGTATGCTTAGTTTCATCGATGGTACAAGTGGCACGGTCGGAATAGCTATCGACGATATATCCCTTTTGGGCACATAATGATAAAAAAGTAAGAAGAAAACAACTTGAAAGAGAGGCTGTGAGTAATTCCTCAGGACAATGGAATTGAGGATTACGGATGAAGTGAGCCGACGAATTGACCTCTAACTTTGGTCCACCGTAAAAAAAGACAGTGTGTTTGCGGTTGTAGGTTTGATAATTGAAATCTTCTGTCCCGCGTTCCCATAAAAGTCGAATATTGTATTCAGGCATGATGAAGTCCTTTTGTCTTATGCATTAAAGCAGTACCGTTGACCAAGGCCCAACCTTTTTATTGATATCACCTCGGATTTTATTTAAGTTTAATCCATTTTAGTATTTTGAACTAATATAAGTATATCCGTGTAAAACAGGGAAAGAGCATGAAGCATGGAACTATTGTAGTGGCTATTGATGAAAGTGATTGTTCTACACTTGCTTTGAAAGAAGCGATTAAGTTAACCCAAGATCTGAATGCAAAATTGCACGCTATTCATGTGATCGACGAAACCATTTTTAATCAAGTTGATGAGTATGTTGAATTTGATTGGTTGTGGAACGCACACAAAGAGTTCGGGAAAAAAATATTAGAAAAAGCAGAAACTCAATTAAGCACAGCGAAGATTGATTTCGCGACCCACCTGATTGAACTTAAACCCAACGAAGGACGGCTTGCTGAGAAAATTGTTTCAACAGCTGACTCTTTGCGTGCAGATACATTAATTATTGGAACACACGGACGAAAAGGGTTTAGCCGCTGGTTTTTAGGAAGTGTTGCTGAAAAAGTAATTCGGATCGCCACCATGCCCGTATTGCTTGTGCGTGAACAGAAGGCTAAGACATAAGGAAAAATGATGAAATACAAAAAAATAATGGTAGCAGTTGATGGTAGTACGACATCCGATCATGCTTTGCAAGAAGCAGTTGAACTGGCACAAGATCAAAAGGCTTTTTTGCGCATTATTTATGTGGTGGATGAGTCCATAGTTAAATACGCCGATAGTTTTATTGATTTTGAAACACTATGGGCTGCGTTTAAAGCAGAAGGCCAAGCTCTCTTAAAAAAAATAAGTCATCGAGTGAAAGCGTCAACTATTCATTTTGATACTCACCTTGTGATTCTTAAATTTTCAGAAGGGCGCCTTGCTGAAAAAATTGTCTCCGAAGCAGAGGATTGGCAGGCTGATTTACTTGTTATTGGTACTCATGGTCGTCAAGGAATTAGTCGCTTCTTTCTAGGTAGTGTTGCTGAGAAAGTCCTTAGAATCGCGACTTTACCGGTTCTTTTAATCAGAGGATGAATCGACTGGCTCGCTTGGCAGATCAATTTTAATTTGTTTTCCCAATGCTAATCTTAATGCATTAATAATTGCGACTACATCAATGATTTCTTGAAGTATGGCTCCCATCACTGGAGGAACAAAACCGGCTGCAGCAAACATCATCCCTAGGATAGAAAGCATCATGCCTCCAATCGCGCTTTGGGCAGCAATTTTGCGGGTGTTTAAGCTTAAGTGAATGAGTTCATCCACTTTGCTTAAAGTGCTTTCCATGATAATGGCTCCCGCTGCTTCTGAAGTAATAGCGCTATGTTGACCAAAAGCGATACCGACAGTGGCGGCAGTGAGGGCAGGTGCATCATTAATACCATCTCCCATAAAAACAGTAGGTGCTTTTTTTATTTCTTGCTGAACTATCATCAGTTTTTGTTCAGGACTTTGAGAGGCATACACTTCAGTTAGGTTGAGCAAACGAGCGAGGTAACTCACTTCGGATTGGCGATCACCCGAAACAAGCATGATTTTTTTAAATTGATGAAATGGGCCTAAATGACTGATAAATGACTTACTCTCAAGGCGTGGCGCGTCGCGAAAATGCAGCGAAGCGGCGTATTGATTATTCATCAAAATAATGCACTCTAATCCAGGTAAAGCGGGTGGAAGTTTATTTTTACAAGATGGGTTGGATTCCAGAAGTTTTTTTCTACTGGTAATAATCACGCTGTGATTTTGAATGGTGCCTATTAGTCCTTGCCCCGGTTTCTCTGAAACATTAGAGGCGTTAAGAAAAGCAAGATGTTGTTCTTGAGCTGCTTGTAAAATAGCGTTGGCAAGAGGGTGTTTGGAATATTGTTCTAGGCTAGCAACATACTGCAAAATCGCTTGCTTTGTATAATCCCCAACGGTGACTATTTCGGTTAAAGTAGGCTTGCCATAGGTAAGGGTGCCTGTCTTATCAAAAATCGCTGTTTTACAAAGGGGTAGCTGCTCCAAAATGGCAGGATCTTTAATAATGATTGCCTGTTTAGCGGCTTTGGATATGGCACTGATTAGCACAATGGGAATCGCAATTAATAAAGGGCAAGGAGTGGCAATAACCAACACCGCAAGAAAGCGTAACGCGTCTTTGGTGATATACCAGGATAAAAATGCGAATAAAAGCGCAAGAGGAGCGAAGATAGCTCCTATTTGGTCGCCTAATCGCCTGAGTGTAGGACGCTTTTGTTCCGCCTCCCCTAAAACTTTGACGATAGCCGCATAGCGCGAATCAGAGGGCAGGGTGGTGGCTTGCACAGTCAGTACAGCATCGCCATTAATGGCGCCGGATAAAACATAAGCACCTGGTGTCTTAGAAATGAGATAAGGCTCTCCAGTCAAATAAGATTCATCCATGGTGCCTTGCCCATGGGTAACTACTCCGTCAACTGGGCATGTTTCATGAGGAAAAATTATTATTTTATCATCAATTTCGATATTCGATAGAGGAATATCCTCAAGATGCCCCTTATTTTGACGATGAGCCAGCGAGGGCATGCGTGAAGCTAAAGCCAACAGTGCTGATGCTGCTTTGCGCCTAGCATAGATTTCTAACGTTTGCCCACTCGCAAGCATAAGAATAATTAATGTTGCAGCCAGGTATTCATGCAAAATAAAACCAGTGATTAATGCAATGGCTGCCAGCGAATCGGCTCCTAAATTACCTTTGAATAGCTTCACTAGAATTTGAAAAAATAAAGGTATTCCCCCAAGGATAATGACGAATAATAAAGGGATATCAGCGATCTCTGGGGCGAAAGCACCCAGAATAAAGTGCAGGCAGATGGCTAATAAAGAAATAAGCGCAATGTACGACTGCCATTTCAGGGCTTGCTTAGTAGTAGACACACAAATGGCGATGATTAGTCTCCTGAGCTTAGCTGAGTTTATTTAATTCAGTATAGAGGCCTAATAGGCCTAATAGAAGACTAAAGCATGCGATCACCACTCCTAAAAATTGAGAAATAAAGAAAGATAATTTATCGGCTCGTTGAATAAGTAATGATACCATAAGCCCATTTAAACCATCGGTTGCCATCATTCCTAGCATAAAAATTAATCCGAGAATGGCTGCAAACGTCCAATGATTTGAAGAAGAAATTGAAATAGAAAACAGTGCGACCTGACTAAACGTATCGAAGGAAAATGCAAACAGGGCCCCAGTCAGTATAATCCAGAAGGCATTAAATCGCTTCAATTTGCTTATGAAAAAATGCTGTACGCTGCTTGGCAGGTGGAATTTTGTTCCATCACGGAAAAGATTGTGAAGTGTTAGAAGTCCAAAAACCAGTAAGAAAAAGATTGATATAAAACTTCCTAAAGGCTCAAGCCAGGTTGGAAATTGGGAGCGAATAAACCCATTACTGATAATGACACTGAGCGTAATCACAACTAATCCATGCCCCAAAGAAAACAATAGTCCTACTCGTTTTGACAATTGATGATAGGCTTTTAAATTACGAGTGATTGAATCAATAGTTGCTAAATGATCTAAATCAAGCCCATGTCGAAGGCCTAATCCAAAGACAAAAAAAATAAGGAGGCTGGGTGAATAAGTCGTTGTATTGGCTAGCATGAGTATCCTTACTTAGTCGAGTTCTTGCTTATAGAAGCAATGGCAAGAATAATAATTTATTTTTTATCGGACTCATCATAGCAAAATATTGTTTCAGGTAAAAAAGGTATGATCCGCATTTTATGCGAGAAATCTAGCTTTGAACTTATTTATCATCGCTCGACGCCATGCATAAAACACGGCACGTAAATGCCTGAAAAAATCCAATGAATGGAATTTTCTTCGTCACCCCATTTCTGCCTGAATGGGCACGCTTTTTTGTTCGAGTAAAGTTTCAAATTCGTTCACACTGTGAGGCTGCGACCAAAAATGGAAAAAATTTCTTCTTTCGGCACAAACTTCTCGAATTTGGTCAATATACTGCTGTTCTTCTCTCGGTGTGAGACCTTGCTCTTTTTGCAGGCGGTTGCGAAGGGTTGCAAACCTTTCTATCTTCCAATGACTATACCAGTCTGTTATGCGCCCATTTTTTTGATTAGCGATGTTATCAATGAGTATGTCGATAATTTCTAATAGTTCAGCCCTGTCAATCGATTTTTCTCTTTGTGGATTGTAATTCATTTCTGCTGCTAAAAATCGAGCTATCGACTTATCGTGCATAGAATTAGCAAGTGCTAGCGTTGTTATTTCTTTTCCCTTTCTAGAGAAAGTAGTTTGAATTTTTGCACCATACAGGCAAAGGATTTTAACAAGCTTAGAATTCTGCACCATCACCGCAAGATGCAAGGGAGTACGATTTTCGCTATCAAAGTGAGTGTTGGGATTCGCTCTTGAATTAAGAAGCATGACTACCCTCTCAAGATTCTGATTGCCTACGGCAATGCTAAGGGGAGTCTTTGTGTTTTGGCAAGGCGCATTGGGTAAAACTTGGGGGTAAGAAAGTAATTTTTGCACCGCGCGAGAATTTTCTTCCACTGCAATTGCCAAAGGTGTATAGCCCTCTTCATCATAACTATTAATTATTTTACTTAAATGTTGTCCAGGCGCATAGGCGGCGAGTAAGTCTAAAATTTTAACCCGGCCATAAGCTGCTGCAAGGTGAAAAGGGTTTCTTCCCTCATGAATGCAATCGACGGATAGTCCTTTTTCCAAAAGAGATTTTACTAAGCCAATGTGATTTTCTTTAATGGCTAAATGCAAGATTGCAGGAAAAAGAGGGGCATAATCGCTCCAATTTTCAATATGGCGAAGAAGTTCAATGATTTTTTTAAGCTCTTGTGTCTCAACAGCAAGAGTGAGCCAAGATAAAGAATTTCCACCTGCTTTGAAATTTGCTTCTTCATAAGTGGGTTGGCTTAATGCTCGCATGGCAGAGGTTTGGCGCCATATGGATAAGCATACTCCCACTTCATGGGCCAGTTTGCTGGGTGAATGAAATTCGCAGGAAAAGAGTAAGAACGGTTCTTGGCGACAATAGGGTAAAGCCTCAATAATTTTTTCTGCAATCTGCTCATCATCATAATACTTGGGTTCACCCTGGATAATGTCTGTTAATTCCCAGCCCTTGTCATGAGAAAATCGCACCGTTATCCGATGAGTTTGATCAGAAAAATTAATAGCGATTTGTTCTAAGTTAACTGCATTGACTTCAAAAAATGTCCTTTTGAGTGAACTAAGGAATATGCTGAATCCACCAGAAGGAAGGACATGAGCATAAGAAGCAATTTGTTTCGCTTCTTCTATTCGTTCAGGATTAAATAAATGCGTTATTTCTTGATGAATATCTCGATGCTTATTACGTGGAAGTAGAAGCGCCTCTCTAATTTTATCGGGCTCTTGATGGAGAGTGATTTCATCCATTAAATTAGCAATTTCATAAAGTTCTTCGACAGGAATCCCGAGGTATGGAGAGGTAATAGGAAAGGGTATTTGTTGATTAACCCGACGCTGAAGCCGCGTATAAAATTTATTTCGCTGATTAAAATCGGTACGATTGACAGATTTTATTTCAAAAAGTAATTCTTTTTTAACTGCTACATAGGCTCTATGGCGATTATCTAAATAATGCTTAATCGCATCAAAAATGACATCTTTTTTGGAAATGGCCTCTCTTTTTTCCAGAAGATATCGAAGCCGGGTTAATAACCATTGTTGCCGAGATGGGAGCATAGGCATTCCAAAAAATCTAAATGAATAATGGTAGCTATTGCACTTTAGTTTGCCAAAAGAAAAATTTTCCGTGCGAGAGTCCTATTTGGAATAGAAAAGCGTGTAATATGTTTCTAGTTGTATGCTGAAATGAGCAACTAAGAACTTCTGTAAAAACAATATTGGACTTTGAGATGCATGAACTGACACTCTCTCGTGCGATTCTTGAGATCATTAATGAACGCGCCTCCACAATGAGTTGCTCATCCATTCGCACCATTTATCTCGAAATTGGCGAGTTAACCGGTGTTGATGAAGCATCGCTGCGATTTAGTTTTAATGTTCTGGCGAAAGGCAGTGTAGCTGAAAATGCAAATTTAGAAATCATTAAATTGAAGGGAAAGGCAATCTGTGACTTTTGTCATGAAACTGTTATGCTAAAAAATTATTATGACGGCTGTGTTAGTTGTGGACGTTATTCTTTAAGAGTAATTCAGGGTGAGGAGTTGCGGGTTAAATCAATGGAGGTGGACTAATGTGTGGATTTTGTGGTTGTTCGCGAGATAAGCATGCACATCATCAAGAAGCCGATGGACCTCATGCCCATCATCATCACAATTCAGACCAACTTGTTGCCATTGAGCAAGAAATTCTCGCCAAGAATAATGAATTCGTCAAAGCAAATCATCAAGCTTTTTTAACGAGGAAGGTGATTGCTATCAATTTGATGTCAAGCCCGGGTTCAGGTAAAACCAGCTTACTTGCCAAAACCATTGCTGACTTAAAACACCGTCTAGATATCGCGGTCATCGTGGGTGATCAACAAACCAATTACGATGCTGAGAAAATCAAATCAAGTGGTGGAGAAGCCGTTCAAATTAATACAGGCAAAGTTTGTCATTTGGATGCGCACATGGTTGGCCATGCGATTGAAGAGTTACCACTAAAAGAGCATTCGCTTCTTTTTATTGAAAACGTGGGTAATCTTGTTTGTCCCGCCTTATTTGACTTAGGCGAATCGTACAAAGTGGTTATTCTGTCGGTAGCCGAAGGGGATAACAAGCCATTAAAGTATCCAGAAATGTTTCGTAAAGCCGATTTATTGCTACTCACTAAAATGGATTTATTGCCTTACGTGGATTTTGAAATGACTCAGTGCATTGCCTATGTAAAAAGGATTAATCCCACCGTTGAAGTGCTACCCGTTTCAGCAAAAACGGGTGTGGGCCTTGATAAGTGGTATGAATGGTTAGAAGCGATCCAAGCGAATGGATGAACGATTACACATTTTAATTAAAGGTCAAGTTCAGGGTGTTGGCTTTCGTCCTCACGTGTATCGAGTTGCTCAGCAGTTAAAGCTCACTGGCTGGGTGCAAAATAATGCATTAGGGGTGCAGATTGAAGTACAAGGCTTGTCAGCTTCTTCTTTTCTTCCGCAATTATTAATTTCATTACCGCCGTTAGCCCAAGTTCAAGCGGTTGAAACAAGTGTGGTTGCTTTAGTTGCCCATGAACAGGGCTTTCATATTATCGACAGTGAAAAAAAGGGGGCTTCACGCAGTATAATTTCCCCGGACACAAGCCCCTGTTTTGACTGTTTAACAGAACTCTTTGATCCTAATAGCCGGTATTATCATTACCCTTTTTTAAATTGCACACAATGCGGGCCACGATTTTCGATCACTCGCGAGTTACCTTACGATCGACGCCAAACCTCAATGGATGAATTTTCTTTATGCTTCGCTTGTCAGCAAGACTATAGCTCTCCAACAAATCGTCGTTATCACGCTCAACCCACTGCCTGTAAAAAATGTGGTCCGGAGCTTTCTGTTTCGATTCAAACGATAGCTCAAGCGTTGTTTGAAGGAAAAATCATTGCCCTTAAAGGGGTGGGTGGGTATCAATTGCTCTGTGATGCTAGAAATAAAGATGCCATTCAAAGGCTACGTCGAAAAAAATACCGTGAAGCTAAACCTTTGGCTTTAATGGTGCTCAATGGGGCTAGCGCTGAAGAATGGGCCATGGTCAGTGCAAAAGAGCGGGAAGCCCTTGAAAGCCAAGCACGCCCTATCGTTCTACTCACAAAAAAGCAAGAATTGCTTCCTGAAACCATTGCATCAAGTTTATCTTGCTTAGGTGTGATGCTGCCTTCTTCCCCCTTACATTATTTACTGTTTCACGCGCTAGCGGGTTCCCCTGAAGGAATGAGCTGGTTAGAAGGTGTTCACCCATGGGTATTGATTGCAACCAGCGCGAATATTGCCGCTAATCCTTTAACGACAGACGATGAAAGGGCGCATAATGAACTCATCGCTATTGCCGATTTGGTCATTTCCTACAACCGCAAAATCTTATCCCGCGTTGACGATTCAGTAATCCGTTTTATTAATCATTCGCCTCATTTTGTGCGCCGTGCGCGAGGGTTTTCGCCAATCAGCATTCAATTACCTTTTTCCATGCCTTCGACGTTGGCTTTAGGGGGACATTTGAAGAATACGTTTTGCATCACACGAGAAGACGAGGCTTTCGTTTCTCAACACATAGGCAGCTTAACGAATAAAGAAACCATCGATTTTTTTCACGAATCACTGACTCACTGGATGCGGTTTCTTGATGTCAAAATCGAACGCATTGCCTGTGATTTACATCCTGATTTTTATACCACGCGTTTGGCTAGCCAATACGCTCTTCCCGTTATTTCCGTGCAGCACCATCATGCCCATCTCGCTTCCGTCGCCGCGGAACATCAGCTTAGGGAATCAGCATTAGGTTTAGCACTCGATGGCTATGGATACGGATGGGATGGCAAGGCTTGGGGAGGGGAGTTGTTTCTTTTGGAAAAAAGCACACCCATTCAGCGATTGGCACATTTTTATCCTGTCCCTCAGCCTGGTGGTGAGCGTACTGTGCATGAACCTTGGCGGATGGCCGCTGCGGTTTTACATTGCCTCAAAAAAGAGGAAGAAATTCTGCGGCGGTTTGGGGAGCAACCTCAAGTTTTGGGCGTTGTGCAATGGCTTAAAAATCATGCTGCCTTACCCACTACAACCAGTTGCGGCCGTCTTTTCGATGCAGCAAGTGCATTGTTAGGGATTAATACGATTTCCCACTACGAAGGGCAAGCACCCATGCAGCTTGAAAGTTTGGTCACATACCCAGAAGTTTTCTCCGATGGCTGGACTTTTACTCAAGAGCAATTTAATTTCTTACCGATGATGAGGCATTTACTGGATATAAAGCCTAAGGAGGGTGCAAATTTGTTCCACGGTACATTGATTGCAGGTTTAGCGGATTGGGTTATGGTGTATGTAAAAAAAACATCGGTCAAGCGCATTTTACTCAGCGGGGGATGTTTTTTAAATAAAGTGCTCACAGAGGGATTATCCAAGGTGCTAGAAAATAATGGATTAACGGTGTATTTGCCTCAGCAATTGCCTGTGCATGATGGCGGTATTTCATTAGGACAAGCCTGGATAGCTGGCAATCAGACGGCAGACTCACTATGTGTTTAGCGCTTCCAGTTCAAATCATGCGATTGCTTGACGCACAAAGAGCACTTGTGAATTTAGGAGGAATTGAAAAAGAAATTTCAATTGCCTTATTAGACCAAGTCAGTGAAGGGGATTACGTGATTCTCCATGTGGGATATGCATTAACTAAGCTGAATGAAGAAGAGGCACAAAAGACCCTAAAACTGTTTGCCGAAATGAAGGGACAGGCACAATGAGATACATTGATGATTTTCGCAATGCGGATTTTGCCCAAGCCATCGTGAATGCGATTAGCAATCGTATTATTTCGAAACGAAATTACCGATTGATGGAATTCTGCGGTGGTCATACCCACACCATTCATCGTTATGGCCTTCCTAGTCTTTTGCCCAATAACGTGGAAATGATCCACGGGCCTGGTTGTCCAGTTTGTATTTTACCCATTCAACGCATTGATAAGGCGATCGCCTTAGCTTTCTTGCCTAATGTAATTTTTTGCAGTTATGGGGATATGTTGCGGGTCCCAGGCTCTCATCAACAAAGCCTATTGCATGCAAAAGCGAGAGGAGCTGATGTAAGGATGGTCTATTCAGTGGATGATGCGCTTCGTTTAGCTCAACAGAATGCTGAAAAAGAAGTTATTTTTTTTGCTATCGGATTTGAAACCACCACTCCGCCAACGGCCTATGCGATTAAAGAAGCAAAACGATTAGAGTTGTCTAATTTTAGTGTATTTTGCAATCACGTGTTGACGCCTGCAGCAATGAATTGCCTTTTGCAGACTTCTGCAGAGCCCATTGCTCAGTTGGATGGATTTATAGGCCCCGCTCATGTAAGTATTGTAACAGGTAGCCAAGCTTATGAATCGGTGAGCCAGGTATATAAAAAACCCATCGTGATTTCGGGGTTTGAGCCACTCGATGTGTTGCACTCCGTTTTAATGTTAATTGAGCAAATTAATGAAGGTCGAAGTGATGTTGAAATTCAATACACGCGAGCGGTTACGCGAGACGGGAATTTGAAATCACAAACAATGATGCGAGAGGTGTTTGAATTACGTTCACATTTTGAATGGCGCGGGTTAGGAACTATTCCGGAAAGTGCTTTGCAAATCAAAGCGGTATACGAGCAGTTTGATGCTGAAAAACGGTTTTCAGTGCCGGATTCTCTTGGTGTTGAGCACAAACAATGCGATTGCGGAGCCATTTTGCGCGGCATAAAAAAACCGACAGATTGCAAACTGTTTGCAAAAGTATGTACACCACAAAATCCTCTTGGTTCTTGCATGGTTTCCTCTGAAGGCGCTTGTGCTGCTGTTTATGCTTATGGAAGGAGAAATTAGTCATGGAAACGCTAGTTCAAAAAGCCTCAGGACCTAAATTGAATACTAAAAATGGTTTTATTGAGCTTAGTCATGGCAGTGGTGGACGAGCAATGGTGCAATTGATCAATGAATTGTTTTTACCGGCGTTCACAAATCCCTGGCTTAATCAAAAAAATGATCAGGCTTGTTTTCCGGTGAACGCAGGGCGACTAGTCATGGCCACGGATGCGCATGTCATTTCTCCCTTATTTTTTCCAGGCGGTAATATTGGTTCGTTGGCTGTCCATGGCACAATAAATGATATTGCTATGGCGGGAGCAAAGCCTCTGTATTTATCCGCAAGTTTTATTCTTGAAGAAGGGTTTCCTCTGGCCGATTTAAAAAAAATCGTGACATCCATGGCTGAGGCTGCCCGCGCTGCTGATGTTGCAATTATCGCTGGAGATACCAAAGTGGTTGAGCGTGGCAAAGGTGATGGCGTCTTTATTAGCACTACGGGATTAGGAGTTGTTCCAGAAGGCATTTCTATTTCTGGCGATCAAGCAAAACCGGGAGATAAAGTGATTCTCAGCGGTTATATTGGGGATCATGGGATTGCCGTCTTGTCGAAGCGCAATCATTTAGAGTTTTCAACTTCTATCGAATCGGATACAGCGGCCTTGAACGATTTAGTTCATCAGATGCTTAAGGCAGTCCCCTCGATTCATTGCTTGCGTGACCCGACACGAGGAGGAGTGGCGTCAACTCTTAACGAATGGGCAGTGCAATCTCAGGTGGGATTTATTATTGATGAACCCCAAATCCCTATTCGTACAGAAGTAGCAAGCGCGTGCGAACTTTTAGGCTTAGATGCTTTATATGTCGCAAATGAAGGAAAGCTGTTAGCTATCTGTGCTGCAGAAGATGCGAATCGATTAATTACAGCTATGCATAGCCATCCTTTGGGTCAACAAGCTGCTATTATTGGTGAAGTGATTGAGGATCCGAGGCATTTTGTGCAACTGCGCACAAAATTAGGCGGGCTAAGGATTATGGATTGGTTAAATGGCGAGCAATTACCGCGAATTTGTTAATGGGGTTTATTTTGCATGAAGTAAGACTCGCAATAAACGGGGATTGAGCCTTGTCCACCAATAAGGGGTGTTTAAGCAGAATAAAGATTGAAAAAGCCCAATCCACTTCTACCTAGAAGGACAATACAACCGATGGACAACAATCACCACTATTTTCTACCTCATGAGAAACTACAAGAACTGATCAATGCATTGCAACAATTAGGTTTCACTTGTGTGGGACCACAAGTGCGCGACGGTGCAATTGTCTATGAGACGTTGACGGAAGCGAAACATTTGCCCTGGGGGATTCGCGACCATCAAAGCCCAGGTGAGTATCAGCTTGAAACGCTGCCCAATCAGCGTGCTTTCTCATGGGCGAACGGGCCGCAAGCCATTAAACCATTGCTTTTTAAACCCGTTGAAACGGTTTGGCGAGTTGAACGCTCAAGCGCCGGAAAATTAGAATTTAAAGCGTGTATCGCAGACGACCCCCCCATCGCTGTTCTTGGTGCTCGCTCTTGCGATTTAGTGGCAATGGCCATCCAAGATAAGGTTTTTATATCGGCAACACATCAAGATGAGCGCTATCGTAGGCGACGAGAATCGTTGTTCGTTATTGCGGTCAACTGTGGCTATGCGTCTGCTAATTGTTTTTGTGTTTCAGCAGGAACAGGGCCTGAAGTGAGGAGTCCTTTTGATATCTTAATGACTGAATTAGATTCGGGTTTTGTCGTTGAAGGTGGTAGTAAGCGTGGGAAAAAGGTAATTTCCAGTTTAAATTTATCAGTGGCAACCGCGCAGCAATGTAAAAAAGCGCAACTCGAAGTGAAAAATGCCGCTGCCATGCAAACGAAACGTATTCCTTTGGATAATCAGCGCGGTTTGCGCGATTTATTATTTGCCAATTTAGGCCATGCCCGGTGGGAGGAGGTTGCTGAGCGATGTTTATCGTGCGGCAATTGCACCTCCGTTTGCCCGACGTGTTTTTGTCACAGTGAAGTAACAAACCCCAGTCTTGATGGCGAAAGCAGTGAGTTGCAACGCGAATGGGATTCTTGCTTTACTGAAGGCCACAGTTATTTAGCCGGCCACCCTATTCGAGATGACACTAGAAAGCGTTATCGTCAGTGGTTAACGCATAAGGTGGGCAGTTGGTTTGATCAATTTGATACCAGTGGTTGCGTCGGGTGTGGCCGGTGCGTTACCTGGTGTCCAGTAGGTATTGACATTACCGAAGAATTAGCAGCCATTTCAGGAGAATCCAATGTGCGGGAGTAGGCAATGACGCCTGATGCTTATTTACCTCAAGCAGCAAAGATTAAAGCGCGACGACAAGAGTCACGCACTATTTTTACCCTTGATCTTCAATTTGTTGAGAAATCTCAGCGACAGACTTTTTCATTCTATCCTGGGCAATTTAACATGCTCTATTTATACGGCGTTGGCGAAGTGGCTATCTCAATTAGTTCTGATCCAGCGGAGCAAGCCTACCTAAGCCATACGATTCGTGCAGTCGGGCGCGTAACAAAAGCAATGCAGCAATTGCAAAAAGGGGATTATGTCGGTATTCGAGGGCCCTTTGGTCAGGGGTGGCCCTTGAAGGAAGCCTTAGGCAAAGACATTGTCATTGTCACCGGTGGCTTAGGTTGTGCGCCGACGGTATCCGTGATCAATTACATTTTAGCGCGGCGTCAAGAGTATGGTGCCTTAACCATTTTTCAGGGTATAAAACACAGTGATGATTTTATTTTCCGCAAGCAATATGAAAAATGGCAAACCATGCCGCAGACTGAAATTTACATAGCAGCCGATAAAGCGGGACCTAAGTGGCCTTGGAGCGTGGGTTATGTCACTGACCTGATCGCCTCACTTAAACTCAATGCCAATAATACAATCGCGATGATGTGTGGTCCACAAGGCATGATGCTTGCTGCTAGCTTGGCATTGGTTAACCAAGGTGTTTCGGAGAATGCAATCTATCTTAGTATGGAACGCAACATGGAATGCGGAATAGGCCATTGCGGGCATTGCCAATACGGTGGTTTATTCATTTGTAAAGAGGGTCCGATTTTTGCCTATGACCGTATAAAAGCGCTATTTACCGAACCAGGGTTTTAACATGCAGAAACCACGATTGGCTGTGTATAAATTCACTTCATGTGACGGTTGCCAATTAGCGTTTTTAAACGCGGGAGAAGCTTTACTCCAATTGTCTGAATTGGTTGAGATTACTCATTTTGCTGAGGCAGGTTACCTTGATGTTAAAGAAAAAATAGATATTGCGTTTGTCGAAGGAAGCATTTCAACACCCGAAGAAGTAAAGCGAATAAAAAAAATTCGCGAAAACGCCACTTTTTTAATCACCATTGGCGCGTGTGCGACTGCCGGAGGAATCCAGGCTTTACGGAATGCAGCTAATTATCAGGAATGGATCTCAAGCATCTATGCTTCATCTAAAACGATTGAAGCCTTAAGCACTTCGACTGCTATTTCGCATCATGTGCAGGTGGATTTAGAGCTGTGGGGATGCCCTGTTAATACTTATCAAGTGATGGATGCGGTGCGCTCTCTGTTATTTGGTGCTGTGCCGCGGGTTAAGCGAGATGCGGTGTGTTTGGAATGCAAGCGCAAGGGGCATGTGTGTGTGTTAGTGACTAGGAAAGAACCTTGCATGGGGCCGGTTACCCAAACAGGCTGCGGAGCCCTTTGCCCACAGCAGGGACGTGCGTGTTATGCTTGTTATGGTCCTTCAGAAAACCCCAATCCACGCGCATTGGGTAACTGGTTTGTAAAATATGGCAATAGCTGCGATAAAATTGCCAGACAGTTTTTACACATCAATAATCAGACTACAGTATTTAATCAAGCGGGCAATTATTTTAAGGGAATCAAGATTGTCAAAGAATAAAGAAAGAGTCATTGAGGTGCCTATCCTCGCACGTGTGGAAGGAGAGGGAGCACTTAAGATAGAAATAAAAAACAACCAAATTCAATCCTTGCAGCTCAAAATTTATGAGCCTCCTCGCTTGTTTGAGAAATTTTTAGAGCAACGCGATTACAGCGAAGTTTTGGATATTGTGGCCCGTATCTGCGGCATTTGTCCAGTTGCCTACCAGATGAGCGCTACTCAGGCTATTGAGCATTGCTTTAGGATGAAACCCAGCCCTTGGGTGCGGGAAATGCGTCGTTTGTTTTATTGCGGTGAATGGATTGAAAGCCATAGCTTACATATTCATCTTTTAGCGTTACCGGATCTTTTTGGCTTTAAAAATGCTCCTGAAATGGCAAAAATTTACCCTCTTGAAGTGCGTCGTGGTTTACGTTTACAGGGAATAGGGAATGCAATCATGCGGCTCTTGGGTGGGCGCTCGGTGCATCCCGTGGGTGCAAGGGTGGGAGGATTTTATAAGGCGCCAAGCTCTGATGCGGTGAGGTCAATCCTACAAAAAGTAAAGGATTCATTTGAAGAATGTGAAGGGCTTATTCGTTGGCTTGCTACTCTGCCTCTGGGTAAAAATGACCAGGATTTTATCTGTGTTTCTTTATTTCACCCAGAAGAATACCCAATGAATGAAGGCCGCATTATCTCTGATCAAGGACTTGATATTGCTATTGAGGAATTTGAAGCGCATTTTAAAGAACACCAAACTCCCTATTCCAATGCTTTACATTGCTTATTACAGGATAGACCTTATTTGGTTGGTCCTTTAGCACGATTAAATAGGAATCATGAACACCTGCCAGGACGAATTAAAGAGTTGTTACAACAACTAGGGATTCATTTTCCAAGTAAAAACATGCACCACAGTATTTTAGCGCGTGCAGTGGAAGTGTACTTTTGTCTATTGGAAGCGGCTCGGATTTTGGAAAATTATTCCCTTCCAGATTTGCCTTTTACCGAGGTTAAAATTGTTCCCGGAAAAGGGTATGGGTGCACTGAAGCCCCTCGAGGTTTATTGTGGCATTGCTTTGAAATAGATGAGAATGGATTCGTGAAATCAGCGCGCATTGTTCCGCCCACCAGTCAAAACCAAGCTCGCATTGAAGAAGATTTACGTTTGTCATTGCAGCAATTTGGGCTTGAGAAATCCAATGACGAGTTGAGAAATTTTAGTGAGCTGCTTATTAGGAATTATGATCCGTGCATCTCCTGCTCCACTCATTTTTTGACGTTGGATGTGACACGAAATGATTGAGTTGCTTATCTTGGGTCTTGGTTCCCCTTTTGGGGATGATCGCTTGGGGTGGGAGGTAGTTCGTTTGTTACAGCAGCGTGAAGAGCTGAAGAGTTACTCTTCACAGCAGGTGCAAATGGTATGTGGTGATAGACCGGGTGTACATTTGCTTGAATTGATGAGTAATGCGAAAACCGTTTTTTTAATTGATGCAGTTAAAACAGGGGCGAAGCTCGGTTCTTTGCATTGTTTTAATCCTGAAGAAATAAAAGTACTTAGCACTTTGCAATCCACCCATGATTTTGGCATAGCGCAAACTTTAGCGTTAGGTAAAGCGCTTAATTCATTACCGCAGAATTTATTCTTGTATGGAATAGAGATAAACGATGTGAAATTCCAATTTGAAATCTCAGATCCGATTAATCAAGCAACCCAAGCCTTAGTAGAGCAAATTCTCAAGTCGATTTTCACTCATTTTAAAGAGAAAGGATTATCGATTTAGCGACTTCAATGCTTAGAACCTGCATGCAGTAAAGAACCTTTTGCAACAAAAATTACTTTATTGACTCATAAAGCAAAGCAACCCAGAGAACACTTTCTGTTCTGGGTTGCTTTGTCGAGTGTCGCAACTGATTATACGCACGATTCTCAATACTTAGCGTTATGCACAGGTAATAGCTGTGGGTTGAACGCCAGGAATTAAATCGTTATGCACGCTATGATCATGCCGCAACGGGGCATAGAGTAAAGAGTAGCGGCAGCGCAAATGACTAACACTTAGTCCTGGTTTCTCTAATTCGACTTGAGGATCTTCTTGTTTCACTTCAGACGAATTCGAGGAGAGCTTATAAGCGTCAATCACTTTATTGAACTCTTCTAAATTCTTTTGAAATTTAGAAGAGAATTGGCATTCTTCTGCCAGTGTACTAATTTTTTCTACTTCCGCAATTATTTCATCAAGTCGCTCAACATTCTCATTATCGTGATTAACTCTTGAAAGACTTGAAAACTCGACTTTTAGTTTAAATAAGGTAATATTCAACTTGTTTTCTAACTGTTGCATCTTGATTTGTTTGAAATCGAGAGCCTCTAGTTTATTGATCAGATCTTGTGTGCGGCTTACGAGACTGCTGTTTTTTTCGTTGGTTGAATACCCTTTCAGCGCGTCAACATTCGCTTCTATTTCTCGATGAAGCATGGCAATTTGCTCTGCCTCTTTTTCCCAATCGATGACATATTTTTTCTCATCCATTTGAAAACCTTCTTGATTTCTTCCTCTTAGGAATCCAGAGGGGTCATTTACTACAAAAGTAGTGAGGCCTTTGATGAGGTCCTCAAGAATGACCTGACGCATGCAAGATTGGTTATTATGACTTGCGCTTTTGAATACTTTGCCAAATCTGACAGGTTTAGCCGCTTTTAAGTCGTTCTTTGGCGGTTCCAGCTCAGTGCTTCGTTGGTCAGCTGCATCGGAATCATAAGGTACGGCTGGATTTTTAAGTCTGTCCCTTAAAAAATCATCAAGCTCAAGGTCTATGTTATTCGGGATAACGTACTTAGTGCGTTCTGTTTGCAATTTATCAAAAGCAAGGACAATTTTTTTACCCCCTCCTGTCCTCATCATCATTTCTTCGCGTTTATCATCCTTGCTTTCTAAATCTTCCACGGATTTATTGCCATCTGCCACGAAAGTGACATCGCGTTGAATAAGAGGCATAGCAGGAATAACTGCTTCCTGGGCGTTAAAGATTGGCCTTAAAGAACTCGAAACAAGAATCGATTTCGAAAGTTTGTCGAAGGTATCTTGAGTTTCTGGGGATAAGCTTTCAAATGTTCGGCTCAAACGAGACACTTCATTACGAGAGAGCGCTGATAATATGGCATGACATCCGGAATAGTCTTTGAGTTCTTCAAAAAGATACTGGGCAACCCAAATCCAGCGATCGACAATGATACTTCTTTCTTCAATAGAGGGTGCAGCCAGGATGAGATTAGTGATGTAATCAGACAGGTTATTATAATTAGCCGCATTCGCTTTGATAGTAGGTGATTTGGCAAAGGCCCAAGGAGAGAATAATTCCTGCAAGCGAATGTTTAGGAATAGTTCTTGATCGAGCCTTGCAAGGGTGTGTCCATAACGTACAATAATTTGTCGATTTAAATGTTCAACTTTAGCTGAAAAGAGGGGATTTGCTCTCATCTTGCTTTTCACAGCAGGATTCATGAGAAAGTCGTTAAACGCTTGGATATCTAATTCATTGGCTTGGAATTTGCTAATTAATTTTTTGAGTATCTTAGCCGGATCATTGTCGTCTTTGATTTCTTGTTTTTTTGCATCGATTTGATCAAAAAGGGTTTTGCAGTCTGGGGTGGCCTTATTGAACCTATCAATAAACTTCTGATTCCAATGCTCAAAAGTTTGCTTCACTTTAGTGGATTGCTTACTAGTGCTCTCTTTTAAGGTTTTTTGTATTTTTATCATCTCTCCATACATGCTTTCGAGAGCATGCTGCTCTTTTTTAATGCGTTTTCGCAGACTCTCCAAGTCATCTAGGCTAGAAATCTCAGGAAGGCGGGTTTCAAGATAGATTTTTAGGCTTGCGTATTTGTCCAGGTACTCTTTTTGATGTTCAGAAAGAACGTCAATATATTTTCTCATTTGCGCTCGCTTCATCGGGTACCTCTCTAGTTAGTTAAATCTTCGCTCTATAGTAAGGCAAGTAATCCAATTTGACTAGATAGTTGTCGCACAAATAATTTTTTTTACATTTTTTCAATCAGGAATGTCACTATTGAAGGAACATAATCAAACAATTTTGATGTTTTTTAGCCAATTTTTACTCTTGTCGGCGGTCCAGCCTCCAGGAATTTAATGAAGTGTCCAGAAGCAAAAAGATAATTTGAGACGCCGCGTATTTTGAAGGGCATAAGAAAGCCTTAATTATTTTTTGATAAAATGCTCTTTATTTGAACGAAATGAATTTTTAATGAGTTTATATCAATGCATTGATCTGCTTGATGCGCAACTGAGCCGATTGATGACTACAAACCCTAATTCAACAACAAAAAAGGGTGAATACAGTGCCCTTTCGCGAGCGGATAAGCGATTTCTCACCGAACTAAGAAACGATCTTTGTTGTCGTGTCTCGACTGATAATTATTGCGACTTATCCCGAGAAATTCATCGAATAGAAACTTATATCAATATCCATAAGCATTTGCGGCGGGATTATTATTTAAATGAAATTCTTCTCGATTTAAAAACGATAAAAAATGGATATGAACAATTTAATCCACATTATAAGGGATTTCACACTAAAAAAGGGGTTTATGAAAAATTCCAAACCCCTGAGTACTGTATTGCTGAATTAAACCAATCTAAATCGTATCGATTGGGCATGTCTGAAGGAGAGTGTTATGGATTTACCATGATAATGGTCGATCCTAATTATTCTCCTTATAAAAATAAGGGAATGAAAATTGGTCTCAATGAGCAAGTTCATCGTTACCAAAAACATCAAGGGGACCGAATACTGGATCAGGCGCTAATAAAAAAAGTACGTCTTACTCATGAAATTTTTTGTCCTGAGCCAAAGCAGCAAGCAAAAGAAATTTTTAATTTCGCTAATGCAAATCAAGGGAAGGAATTTGAGTTAACTCGTAGAGATGTCATGAAATTTCATGCCTGCTACCTGAGTGTGCAACAGGATACGGAAATAAGGTATATGGATCCTGAGCATGGTGTGTATTTATTTCGCAACAAAAACGATTTTATTGATTTCTACGTGGCTGCCGCTAAAAAAGACAAAGAAGACGGAGTTGATTTCCATTTTTATCGACTAACTGAATTAATCTATGACAAAGACCATCGGCTAATTGACTCCAAAACAAAGATGGGGAAAATTCGCACGCTTCTCACTGGAGCAAAATATGATGACGGTGTGAATTCTGCTGAGTTCATTAATACATGCATTCATTTTGCTGGTGGTGCTCTATTGGGAGGATTGGCGGCTGTAATGACGCCCATTGTAGGAGGAGGACTAAGTGTTACCGCTGCAGGGGGATTATTCGGTGGACTTGTGCTAACAGGACTTTCAAAGTTAGCACGCAATAGTGGTCATTATGGTTTATTAGGAATACCTCATTTTATTCAAGACAATTGGTATCGTTCTAAAGAAGACGATGAGGAATCTTGTTTCGAAAAGAATGACATTGAGTATTCAGAGAGGGAGGATCCACTCATACAGTCTACGGCCACCGCTTTACTGCAAATGCAAAAATCGTTTCCCATAAAAGCCAATGGCGAAGCAAGTCATTTGATGCCAGTGGAAAATAAAGAAGAGTGCACAGCACTTGAAGAGTCTTCTACAACCCAAGAATACATGGAGGTTTTTGAACTGCTCCCCGCTATGTTTTCGATTCGTTGAGCCTCAGTTGCTCTTCGCCTCCACTAATATAATCTTCCATCACTAGGCACTTCTATCTATTGATTTATAACTCTCGATTCATCATGATAAAACTTCAGGTGTAACTGGAAACCTACATGTGGTCGATTCAGATCAACAGTTCTGTCTACTGATCAATTCATTTTAAGGATTAATATGTTAAAAAAATGCGTTTATATAGCTCTGGCCTTATTTTCATCAAGTGGCGTTGTCAACGCCTATCAAATCTCTCTTGAAGGAAAGTATGATTGTAAAGGTACTGAAATTGGCTCCAAAACTTCATTTCGTTGTGAGATGGTGATTAACAAAACCGGCGAGACGTATGGCTCTAGCGCAACTTGCGATGATGGTAATTCTTATAAAGGAACGGGAATTTACGATAACAATACCCACATCTTGTCTTCTGGATTTATCAATCCAAAAAAGGCAAAAGAAACCGGTGTTGCGGTCACCTACATTAAAGTTGATGGGAGCATGACTACTGATTGGACCTATTTGAATAATACCACTATCGGACATACTGCTTGCATTAAGAAAAGCACTAAATCCGAATGAGCGTTAGTTTGTTTTACGTGCGGGTAACAGGTTGAAAGTATTACTCTCAACACTGTTACCGTTATCAATAAGAAGGCTGGAATGGGGTAAATTAGTTTTAGTCTTAAGGAGGCGTCACTTTGGAGGGAGGGACCTCTGAGGGACCGTTTTCCTTATCTACCTCAACAATTGTCGCTAAACTAGACTTGAAAAACTTACTTTTTCCGTTGGGTTCAGTTTTTTCTTTACTAGGTATTGCTATATTAGGCTTAAACTCGGTTTGTAATCGAATAGAACCATTAGTTATTTTTTTCATTTATTTTCCTACACGATAATTGAGGTATTTCTTATCACTACTTAGCCCTTGAATCGCTTCAGGATACTAATGAGAGATTAGTGAGGCAATTGTATTAACTTATTAGCAAAAAGCAAATTTATTTTGCATATTATAATGAAATTAGACTCTTCCCATTGCAAAAGGATCTATTGTGAATTTTCCCTACTCCGTAATTGACCTAACCCATACCTTGGATGAATTCTCGCCCTCATGGGAGCAACGATGCGGTTTTTCCACTTCTTTATTAGAGGATTATAACGAATGCGATGGTCAGGTAAGCTTCCGAGTCCAGCAATTCAATACGCCCGCTGGTATTGGTACCCATGTGGATGCACCAGCGCACTGCATGCCCCATGGACTAACGATAGATCAAATACCTTTATCACAATTGATTGCACCTGCTGTTGTGATTGATGTTTCCAAGAAAGCGCATGAATCTTATTTTGTAAGCTTGAGAGATATTGAGGCTTTTGAAAAACGTCATGGTTTTATTTCAGAAGGAACGTTTGTTCTAATCAATACAGGATGGTCACGTTTTTGGACTCAACCAGAACGTTACCATAATCATCATCGATTTCCTTGCGTTTCCAAGGAAGCGGCAGCGTTTTTGACTTCACGAAATATTCTCGGACTGGGCATTGATACTTTATCTCCTGATAGAGCAGAAGGAGATTATCCTGTGCATCAATTGTTGTTAAGCGCTGGCAAACTTATTGTTGAAAATGCAGCTCACTTAGAACAGCTACCTGTAATTGGCAGTTTGATCATGATTCTCCCTATGAAAGTGAAGAATGCCACCGAGGCCCCCATCCGATTGCTTGGATTAATCCATCGAGTGAATGAGGCCTCATCGTTGTGAAGGATCTCCTGACGCAATGTATTGGCAAGAGTTGGGAGGTCCTTCGCTTTGCTCAGGATGACAGCTTGCGTTAAATAGAAAGCGTTGAAAATGCATCATCCAGTGCGCCTCGGTACTGGGAACACTTTGTCTTCCCCGCCTCATCATAGGCTAATTGCTCGCTTGCGGTAATTGCAACATAAGGTAAGGGCTTAAATATAGTGGCATAAAATGGGTTATGATTTTTATCACCAAAGAAGCTTTCATCTTGTGGTAGTTTTTGCGTTGCCTGTATAATTTTATTTAATTCAGTTTCGAGCAACTCGGCTTGCCCTTTGGTTTTACTTAAAAAGTGATAGGTTCCATACGCGCCTCCAATCACAAGCGGCAAACCCACAATAAGCGGTACAATAGAGAAAATTGAGGCTAAAACCAATACTAGTCCTGTGACAACCGCTAATGCAGATAACACGGTATTACAGCCACTATCAGCTGTAGACAGTAACTGATGATTAAAGTTTGAAATTTGTTGAACAAATTGAATTAACCCCTGCTTTTTTTCAATAAAATTGATGTTTTGATATATGTCGTGATTATGGCTTTGGTGACCCTGTATCGAAAGAAGATGAGATAGCATTTGATCAATAATGTAGGATAAATCGGTGATTTTCCCTTTACGGAAATAAGCCATAACAATATTGTGAAGCGTTTTTGACCATTGAGGCTGTGAATTAATAAATTCGCGCGCATAAGAGGTTAATTGTTGAGTGAATTCAGTAGGCAGTTCCCCACCAATATTAAGCTCTTTTGTTGAAAAGAAACTAGAATATTTAGGTAGCCCCTCAACAAAGGGTTTATCTCTTACCGCCACAGAATTCAACAAGCTGGCATACATATAAAATTTACCGAAGTGATCGGTAGCTTGCTTTTCAATTTGCTCGCATAATCGTGCTAATTGAGTAGATGGCATTATTTAATCCTCATTCAAAATGTATGAACTATATCATAAAATAATGAAAGTGATAGGATAGGAGCGAAGTTCGCGATACCACAATTTCATAAATACCCAATATTCCACAAATAAGAATTGTATTTAATTTATTGATTTAATGAGTAAAAATGACGTGTCCGGAAGGATTAGGACCTCCAGATTGAATGTACTGCTAATAAAGCTTACCGACCCCTTACAAAATGAATTCTGGTTCTAACTCAGGCATATAGGGTGGGTTAGTAATTTCTTCATCAAAACCTAACCCTGAGTCTTCATAAAAATCTAGACTTGAGAATGATGGCGATTTTTTATCTGAAGTGAGTGGAGTTGAAAAGAAGGCATGAGTATTGTTGACTGTTCTAGTGCCTTGAGCTTCTACAGAAGAATAAGTCGATTCGCTAGCAGAGCTAAGCCATCCATTAAGTTTAGTTTTATCAGTGACCGTGATGATGGCGATGCCTTCACATTTAGTTTTTTTACGGACTGTGATACCCATGGCAAGTTTTTGCGGTGCTTTGAGCATAAGCGCTTCAGCTGAAGCCATCTCAAGCCGTGGGTTGTCACTTTGAGCAAGCGTAGTCAAAGTGGAGATAAAGGTAGCGGATAATGGTGTAGCGGTTTTTTTTCTTGGCGGTTGTTTCTGGTGAGCTGCTGCAATCTTTCTTTTTCTAGAATTAACTCCTGCTTCTGTTGCACTATTGTCAATTTTTTCTTCGTTAGCAGCTGGTGTAGAAAAATTGGCTTGGGTTGCATCAAAATGCATAGAAGGGGAAAACAGTCCAATGCCTTCGATTTCTATCTGCAGATCTAAAGGCTCAGTCGCGCTAATAAGGCGTAAAATAAAATCCATACAGTCATTGATCTTCTCTGCCTCATGCTGGTTTTCTGTCTCTTGCAAAAGCATTGGATCCGCTGAATCCTGAAAAAGGAATTGTTCTAATTCTTGTAGATTCTGATATTTTCTCTGGCCTTGTTGAAGAAATTTTTCTAAGGCATTTTGGCGGCCAAAATGATGGGGTTGAAGACATAAGTCATTGATTGCTTGCCATTGTTGCTCATCTAATAAAATAGAAAGATTAAGATGGCCGCTATGATGGTCAATAAGCCGTAAAAATTGCTCTTGAGAAAGCATATAGGGAGGTTGAGTCAGCATTGCATAATGCTTAATAGTCGCTTCAATATTACGCGAGCCGCCAATATGGGCTGCGATGCGTACAATTTGTTCCGCAGAAAAATCTAACTCCTTGAGTGCTTGATGCGCTTTTTGCACGGCTTCTATATTATGCGAACCACCAACATGCGCCGCAATACTTACGATTTGTTCTGCAGAAAAGCCTAAATCCTTAAGTGCTTGCTGTGCGAGTAGGACAGCTTTTATATTGAGTGAGCCGCCACCATGTCCCGCAATACAAACAATTTGTTCCGTAGAAAAGCCTAACTCTTTGAGTATGTGCTGCGCTTGTTGCACGGCTTCTATATTGCGCGAACCACCATCATGAGCCACAATACTTACGATCTGTTCTGCAGAAAAATTTAACTCTTTGAGTGTTTGGTGCGCTTGCAAAATGGCTTTTATATTGAGCGAGCCGCCACCATGAGCTGCGATATGCACGATTTGTTCCGCTGAAAAGCCTAACTCCTTGAGTACGTGCTGCGCTTGCTGGACGGCTTCTATATTGCGAGAACCGCCATCATGAGCCGCGATACGCACGATTTGCTCCGCAGAAAAATCTAATTCCTTGAGTGCTTGTTGCGCTTGCAAGACGGCTTTTAGATTATGCGAGCCACCAATATGCGCCGCGATACGCACGATTTGCTCCGCAGAAAAACCTAACTCTTTGAGTGCGTGATGCGCTTGCTGGATGGCTTCAATATTACGTGAGCCACCAATATGGGCCGCGATACGTACAATTTGTTCTGCAGAAAAATCTAATTCCTTGAGTGCTTGTTGTGCCTGTTGGACGGCTACAATGTTATGCGAGCCTCCCTTATGCGCTGCGATACGCACGATTTGGTCTGCAGAAAAACCTAACTCCTTGAGGGCTTGCTGCGCTTGCTGGACCGCTTTTATATTGAGCGAGCCGCCAATATGCGCCGCTATACGCACAATGTGTTTCGCAGAAAAACCTAACTCTTTAAGTGCTTGCTGCGCCTGTTGAACGGCATCTATATTGAGTGAGCCGCCATCATGAGCCGCGATACGGACGATTTGTTCCGCAGAAAAATCAAGCTCCTTGAGTGCTTGGTGCGCTTGCAGGACGGCTTTTATATTGAGCGAACCGCCACCATGAGCTGCGACACGTACAATTTGCTCTGAGGAATAACCTAAATTGGTAAGAGAATTATATTCATTTAGTGCAGTAGTAATATTTTTTGCGCCACCTTTTTGCGCAGCCATGCGAATAATTTGCAGGTGAGTAAAGAAATTTACTAGTTGCTCATGGTCTTTAAGAACAGTTTTTACTGCGAGGCTCGATCCTTTTTTAATTAAGCGTTCAGCCAAATCTTGAGGATACCCCTTAATTTTTAATTCGTTAAGCGTTTGCGGATCTTGTGGCAAAGAAATCTTATTTTTTGTTGATTTAGCTTCAAGGTTTTTAGGCTGATTGGTTTTAGGCATGGTTAAAATATTTACAAAACCATCATATTACTTAAATTAGAACAATATGTCTATAATAAGAGCATTAAAATCATTGAATTGTCAGATCCATGAATTACTTTTAGCTTTTCCACAACCAATAATTTCTGATTATACAAGTCATCTTTTATGCCATGACCTATCAGAAAAGCATTTTAATAGCCTTACTTACTTGCTTGCGAAGGCTTAGCAGCGATAAAAGAGCAATACTATTACTGTGTTTGAACGTGTATTTAAAGTATGGAATTCCTAATGCGATTCGCACAGATAACGAAATCCCTTTTTCTGCTGTCCGGGCATTCATTGGGGTTAAGTAAGTTATCAGTATGGCCGCTATTCAATTTTGAATCAAAATTGGATTGGACTTTCAGACACTGCTGATTAACCATTTTTAAATTAAAGATCAAAGAGATATTTTAATTTGACATTGGAAATCAATAAAAATGAAGATAATACAAATGTGGTAAAATATATTCCAATAAAATCATTATGTAATCACATGTCTATCGAAAATGTTATTAAAGATTATTTAAACCAAATACAAGAGTTGATTTCTTTTCTTTGCAGTAATAATTGTAAAGATGAGAATCAGGAGGAATTAAAAAAACATCTTCAATACTCTATACCTATTATACTTCAACTCACAGGCTTCAATGTTGATAATAAAGAAACCTATAGTTTTTTAACTGATTTGCTCGGTATGTTGAATAAACATCAACTTGCAAATGAAATAAGCGTATTCACTCTTAGAGTATTTATTCAAGCTCTGGCAAATAAAGCGCTTTGGAGGGAACATGTTAATGGCAATGCTAAACAGATATTTCTTTTTTTAAAAGCATTTACAACTTTACCTCCCGAAATTAAGCAAATGGTTAATTTAATCCGTTAACTGAGCCAGTAATTCGACTGTGGCAAGGCTATCGAAAATTTTTTGCGCAAAATGGCCGATTAATTACCCATGACGAAAATTTTTTAATGATATTGGAAAAATTAGTTTCTGCTGAAACAAGTCAACAAATTGATGTACAACCTTTAATTGAAGCAGTGGTTTTAAGCGCAGTAGAAAATTATAAAAATTCAAGAACTGACTGTATCAAATGATAGCAGTCGTCAAACACAAATTGGCCGTTCTCAAGGGTGATTTGTTTTTTCAAGATAAAACTGCATAAAGGGCTTCCTGAAAGAGGAATCCCTTTCAAAAGCCTATTCATTAATTTCAAGATTTTTAGAGATCGACAGATCAACAAATTAAAACTGTATTTCAAGAGGCAGGAGTCAAGCTAAATGAACCCTATATCGTGCCTGATTCAACATAGACATATAGAAAATATTTCCAATAGCGCTATCCGACTCACAATTGGCAATCAAATAAAATAATCGGCTTTTAATGTTTGTAAATTAAGGATCTAACCATGCCTGTCAATAGAGAAGCTCCATTACGGCTCTTTCATAATGGGGAAAAAATAACGGACGCAACCATTCTTGGCACCTACCACCAAGAAGGCAAAGCGGACAGCAGCAAACATTTTGTACTCAAGCTCCACTCTATAAGAATCGCTTATTTTATCAAGGCAAGGAAATCACTGACTGTGTTAGAGGGCTTTAGCACTCCCCGAAGCACTGATGACCTGCCGAAAGCCCAGCAAAAGCGATTGATGCAAGAAGCTTCGCAGCAGCCTAATTCACTGGGTTGTTCTGCGCACACGCTCTTTCAACCACCAAATCAACACAAAAATCCTATGGGGCCTCTTGCCGGAGAAGGTCGCTTATTGCAGCAAGGCGATTTGCTGAGCCGTAGATGGATAGAGGCCTATCACGTACTCGAGCAGGCTTTGCTGACGATGACGAATTCGACCAATGAGGCGAGCTTCACTTGTTAATATCAGTCTTATGGTTTAAGTAGGTGAGTTAAAGTCATGAAAAATAGAGATCAGTCTTAGGTAGTCCCATTTTGGTCTCTTATAGATGAATAATATATCTCTTATTTCCGCTTTGCAGTTCAGTAGCAGCATGACCATCAAAAGAGAGTAGGCGTGAAAAAAGATTATAAAAAACCCTTATTGATTAAAAATTACCAATTAAGTAAAATAATAAACCTTAAATGCTTGTGTTAAGGTTGCTAACCATGCCTGTCAATAGAAAAGTTCCCTTACGCCTCTTTCATAATGGAGAAGAAATAACCAACGCAGCCATTCTTGCCACCCATAACATAGAAGGCAAGGCGAGCAGCACCAAACATTTTGTGCTCATTAATGGCGTTAAAACGGAGGTGATGACTGCAGGACAACGCACTAAAAACCGCCTATTCCATCAGGGCAAGGAAGTCACTGATTGGGCCATTCTTGCTACCCACAGCAAGGAAGGAAAGGGGTGCAGCACCAAACATTTTATAGTCATCAATGGCGTTAAAACTGAGGTTACCACTGCAGAGCAACTCTCTAGAAATCGTTTATTTCATCAGGGAAAGGAAATCACTGATACGGCAATCCTTGCCACTCACAGCAAGGAAGGCAAAGGGGGAAGCATCAAACATTTTGTGCTCATTGATGGGTTAAAACTGAGGTTATAACAGCTCAACAGCGATCCCTTCACCGTTTATTTTATCAGGGTAAAGAAATCACTGATGCGGCCATTCTTGCCACCCACAGTAAGGAAGGTAAAGGGCGTTACAGCAAACATTTTGTTGTCATCAATGGCATCAAGACAGAAGTGTTCAACAAAAAGCAATTAAAACGGCGGCAACCTGCATCGCAACAACCGGAAGAAGAGAGGGGTGTTAAACGCGCGTGCTTGCAAACCTCAGGACCCCATAGGGCATTAACAGACTCCTATAACCAAATTCTTGCTGAATTAGAGGGCCTTAGCGCCCCCCAAAACATTGATGGCCTACCGGAAGTTTGGGAAACACAATTGACACAAGAAGTTGCGCCGTTTAATGGAGCTGTTAACCACATTTACCTGCAAACCATTGGGCAGAAGAGTGCATACTATGATCATCTTGCTGAGTTAAAAGAATTTTGCACCACCCAAACCACTGAGAACCTGACGAAAACTCGGCAAACGCGATTGACAAAAGAAGTTACGCAGTCTAGTTCACTGAGCTATTTTGCGCACACGCTCTTTCCACCACAAAATCAACACGCAAACCCTGTTGGGCATCCTGCCGGAGAAAGCCGCATGTTGCAGCAAGGCGATTTAGTAAGCCGTAGATTGAGAGAGGCCTATCATGTGCTGGGACAGGCGTTGCTCGATGATAGTGAATCCGATAATGATGCGAGTTTCCCTTACTAATACTAGCCTTGCGATTGAGTAGGTGAGTATGTCGCATCCCTATTAAAACCTAATGTGTAAGTTTTTCAGGTTTAAATCATTAAAATAAAAATGTAGAAAACTAAGTCAACGCAAAAATGTGAAGTTTTCGTGCTTATACGCATTTGACGGGCAATAAATGAAAACCTGGCCATAAGTAGACCATGGGAAAATTTAAACCCAATCTTATTATTAGATTCTATATCTATGATTTAAAATCTAGATGAGTAATGGATGGAACCTCTTGGGCTTTTCCATATTTACCTATCCTATATAGAACCTGGCCATTACTTAAAAGTGAAAGCGAAAGAAAACCACTGATAGTAACATTTGAAGCGTTTAAAACAGGTTGAAGTCCCGGGGTAGCATTTCCATAATCAACACTAACGCCTATTTCGTCAGCTTGTGATTTGCTTGCTCGTTCTGGAAGTATTCGATAAAAGCTTTTTTAAAGGCATTAATAGTATCCTCTTCATTAAATAAGGCGAACAGGGCCTAAATTAGAGGGTTTTATGACAGAAACATATTGTGAAATCCAGTTCGCTGCGCGTTCAAATTGTTCTTGCGTAAAACGTAATATGGCCAAGGAAATTAAAAAATTAATGCATGCAATCAGGGTCAAGCCTTGCTTTTTACTATTGAAATTAGGAAGCAAAAAAAGCTTGACTCCTTTGGTTATATTAATCTTATTCTAAACTTAAACAACAAGCATTATGCAGAACATAATTTTGACTAGCACCATTTGGTCCAGCTCCCATTTCTTCAGCTAGCTTTTGAATTTGCTCTTTAGCTGGACCCTCAAAAAAGAAAGCACTTGGATTGCGATTTAAAATAGAAATATAGTCCCTTACTTTAGCATCTTGTTCAGGTTTAAATTTTATTAAATAGCTAGCCAATGTCCCTGCAATGCATGTGAAACCTAATCCTGGAGAGGCTAGACACATCAATAGAAAACCGCCAGAAATGCCTGACAATAATATTTTTTCAGCTTTTGGAATGTCGTTAAGGCTGTTAATCTTGAGATTGGCTACTGAAGCCCTCTGGTGTTGATATTGACGTTGTTGGTGCATATATTAACCCTCATTTTCATTGATTGTGCGCATTATATTGTCGAATTAATAAAATTTGAATCTTTAATTCCTATTTAATCAAATGGAGCAGAATGAGCCTAATTGTATTATCAAAAAATTGGCGAGATTTATTGAGCAGAAAAATGCTTTTTCTGATGTGAAAAAAACAATAATTCCTTTAGATGAATTTACTGCCCCGGCGTTGGATTGAAAAATTACTCGGGGGGAAGTTTATGGTATTCAAACTATTGATCTCTTGTAGAAAAGAGAAATATCGAATCTACACAATCAGTTTATTTCTGCTTAGGTTATATCTATTTGTTTTAAAAAATAATCTATTGTTTAGATTTAGCTTATTCGTGTTCTTTTCAGAAAATGAGTAGGTCAGCTATGCTTGCTAACTTAGGCAATAGGGCGGTAGTAATTTCAATTTCCCTGAAATATACACAATAGGTTAAAGAGGAAATTGAAAAAAAGAGTTTTTATGGTAAAATATTATACATTTTTTTGGTTTTAAATAATTATGCTTGAATACACCGCATATGACTTGTTTAAGATGTTGCGGCCTACATCTAATTCATCCCCAACACTTTTTCCTAAATTAAAGTCTTTTACTTATTTATTAGAAAATTCTGGATTAAAGGTTAGTAGCGAGGAGAAAGTTAATCCGTGGCTATATTTTTATAACGAAAAAACAGAACGATTAATGCTTATTCAGCCTCCCGTTTATTATGCAGGCCAAAAAGATATGGACACTGTGATTGAATTTTTAATAAAAAAGAAAGTACTACCCAAAAAATGCCCTCAAGTTGTTTTATGTGCTTTAGGAGAAGATGATAACTTCCCTGGAACCAACATAAAATACGGTCCTAGAGCTACTTTTTGGCATTTTTCTGAATTTGCCTTAAATAGTGATGCAGACTATTACGAAGAAGTATGGAGCTGGAATTCTTCAACCCGCTTAGAGCCATATTCACTAAGTGTCTTCATGAGAATCTTTCGCTATTTAGAATACTTGTGTGGAGAATATAACGTATTCTCAAGATCACCCAAATCAGAAATAAACGGTCAACATTACGAAGATTTTGCAAAGGTTTTAGATAAACAGGCTAAGGCAGATTTAAAAAAATTGGAAAGCTTTGAGAGACCTGTTACTTTGGAGCGTATTCAACAAGTAGTCAAGTCTGATAATGACTTAATAAGAATCCTACAAATTACACAAGAAACTGCGTTAAAAGACATTTCTGAGTCTAAATATTTAAGGAGAGAACTCCTTCGCTTCAAAGAAATTTATACTCTTCGAACAGAACAAGGAATCAATTACCTTGGAATATTTGGCCTATTTGGTTCTTTTACTGCTCAAGAAAAATTGCATGCTGTGACAAAATTTTTAGAGGATGAAACTCAGCCATTAGAGGAAGCAGCGGAACAAGGCGAATTAGGTAAGTTAATAACGGCTTATCTAGAGGCAAAAAAACAACCAGTACAGAACTACAATTTATCCTCATAACCTATTGGAAATGTCAGTTTTTAATTACCAAAGCGTTTACCGAGGCTGAAAGAGCTGAATTAAGCAGGATTGAATACCATTGTTATAATAGTCATCCCCAAAATAAACAAGCATGTTAGCTTAAAGTTTTTTGCCGCAAATAAAATGTATCGAATGATACATAAACAGACGCAGCAAGATCCTGAGATAATAGACAAAATAGTCGGAACTGGCTGTAATGAGGGGAGTAAACATTTTCTGGTGACCGGAACCGATCAGATACCGGTTCTTGATCAGTTAAATCCAGTTACTGTGAATAGAGCAAACAAGTTAGCTGCTTTTTTTCACCAGGCAACTTATCCGGTGGGATCACAGGCCACAATCAGTGGTTTAAGCACTGCATCACATGATAACAGTCGCCAAACACAACTTGGCCATTCTCAATAGGCGATTTGTTTTTTTCAAGATAAAACTGCATAAAGGGCTTCTTGAGGAGGAACATCACTTTCAAAAGCTTATTCATTAATTTCAAGAATTTCTAAAGATATTGATATCACTGTCTTCCGAGAAGATCTAGGTTTAGATATAGAAGTAATTGTCATTTTGATCCTTGTATGAAAAGGAAATATAGAATCCACACACTCAGGAAATTTGCTTTTCTTCACCGCTTACATCCTCTTTAGTTCCTGAAATTTTCAGTCGAGCTCTTATATCGCTTGCAAGGATACCATGTAACATAGGACGACCTATCTCTCGCATTCACTGCGCCGAGCAAGTTTTTGTTCACATGTCTAGCTAGTCCAATCAGTGATAACGCTGATTCCATTTTTAACGATTGGTCTAAAGATTGGTTAAAAAACTGAGCTTATAATTTTCCAAATATCCCACTTCTAAAGGCCTAGGAATGAAAGAAAAATTTAATAATACGATAGTAGAAACAAATACAATGAGTCATTTTTCTCATGGATTAATGCAGTCAAAAAAAATCAACGTTAATCCGGCAAAAAAATTAGCCCTTATTTTTATTTATAAAAAGATGAGTGCCAAGGAGTCTACACAGATCCTTAGGGGACGAATCGTGGAATGGGTTAGGGAACATGGTCAACCGAAAGATAAGCAAGTCCTCTGGCTTTTACGTGAAAGCAGCGATGGTGGTTCTGTGGCAGTGGAAAGAATACATTACGATCAAGAAAATAGTCGGTGGAGAGGTCATGGTGAACAAGGAATCTTTACAGCATTGGATGGATCAGAGCAGTCATGGATTATATATCCTGCGCGATTTTGTCTTTGTCAGCAGGGCTGGATAGAAAATCAACACCCGGTTGGTTCGGAGGAGTTTAATAAAACAAATAATGCGGCAGGCGGTAAGATATGTACTGTAACCGCGGAGATTGCAGGCCCATATTGTGAGAGAAGAGAACATCATTGTTTTTTATACATAGACGCACTTGCAATGAATAGTATAAAAATTTTAAAATCATTCACTCATAAAAAATGATTTCAATCCTTTATTGAAATTGGCCATTCCGTTAATCATTCCAGCTGTTGTTCAATCCTCTGTTAATTTTTTCGTAAATGTGTTTCTCGCCCGTTTAAATGAACAAGCATTTGCTGCAGGTGCATTAGTAAGCTGGCTTTTTTTCATTTTAATTAATTTATTATTGGGGATATTTAATGCTATCAATATTCTCGTTGCTCATAAATTTGGTCAAAATGATCATTAGGGTATTTCATTAGTGTTAAGAGATGGTCTTATACTTGTTTTTTTACTTATTATTCCCACTTTTTTATTATTCTGGAATATCTCTTTTATCTTTTCTCTCCTTGGTCAAAAACCCGAATTGATAGCATTAGCCACACTCTATGTGCATGCGTTAGTGTGGGGATTATTACCTAAATTTATTTTAATACTGTCATTTGAATTTTTAATTGGTCTGGGTCACACTCGTGTTAGTATGATATTTAACCTCGCCTCCATCCCTTTAGAAATTTTTTTTAGTTATATTTTAATTTTTGGAAAATTAGGTTTTCCTGCATTGGGGGTTGCAGGTGCAGGGTGGGGAATGACTGTTAGCAGGCAAATGGGTTATGGTGTCTATAGAGCAGCTTTTGTCGAGGAAGTTAAAGTTTCTCAAAAACAAAGATAAAAGAGCGGGAAACGGCTAAAATCTCAAAACCTATTCATTTGGAGCTCCTTTTCTGATTGCATTGCTATTTCTGCCTGAATTGAAACTGTATGTATTTGACTGATCCACTGACAAACAATATGAATAAATAATGACTCACATGTATTCAGTGAGGCACTATCGGTTTCTATTATTAGATTGTTCTCAGGATTAGCTAATAAAAACACAAGAAAATGACATGCAGCTCGGCGAGCATTCTCATACTGCTTTTCGTCATTGAGTTTGTTGATAACAGGAGCAACAAGTGTTGCTAGCGTTTTCGTCCCTAACACAGATGCTATCGAGGCTAAGCAATTTAATGCTGCTTCAAAAACAGGTGAACTTAGGTCATTGAGTTTGTTGGTAACAGGAGCAACAAGTGTTGCTAGCGTTTCTTTTTCTAAAGCAGGTATTATCGCGGCTAAGCAATTTAATTCTAATTCGCAAAAACTTCGATTTTGGTCATTCAGAGTATTTTTAACAGACTCAACAAGAGATATTAGCGTTTCTTTCTCTAAAGCCGGGGCTATTGCCGCTAAGCCCTTTAATGCTGTGTCCCGCTTTGTCCACTGTTGGCTATTGAGATTATTTTTAATAAATTCAACAAACGTTGTAAGCGTTTCTTTCTCTAAAGTCAGTGCCATAGTAGTTAAGCAAGTTGATGCTGCTTGGCGAACTATCATCTCTGTGTCATTGAGTTTATTGGTAATAATTTCAAAGAGCGATGCCGGTGTTTTTATCCCTAAAGCGAGTACTATTGCTCTCAAGCAATTTAATGATGCTCTGCGCTCCTGGCAACCGCGGCTATTGAGATAATTTGCAACAGGTCTAAAAAGTGTTATTAAGGTTTTTTTCTCTAAAACAGATGCTATAGTGGCTAAACCTCTTAATGCCCCATAGACAATATACCAATCTTGATCATTCAGTTTTTCTGCAAAAAATTCAGCAAGCGTTGCTCGCGTTTTTTCCTCTAAAATGGGGGCCATAGCGGCTAAACAAGCTAATACTGCTTCATGAATATCTAGATTTCGGTGATAGAGTTTGTTTATAACAGGGCTTACAAGTGTTGTTATCGTTTCTTTTTCTAAAGCTGGTATTATCGCGGCTAAGCAATTTAATACGTCTTTGCAAAAAAATTGGTCTTGGTCATACTGATTATTTTTAACAAGGTTAACAAAAGTTGCTAGCGTTTTTTTCTCTAAAGCAGGTGCCATAGCAGCTAAACAAGTTGGAACTGCTTGGCGAACGTTGAAATCTTGGTCATTGATTTTATTTCTAACAGGTTCAACAAACGTTGCTAGTGTTTCTTTTTCTAAAGCAGGTGCCATAGCAGCTAAACAACTTAGTGCTGCTTGGCGAAGCTCCGGATATCGGTCATTGATTTTATTTCTAACAAGTTCAACAAGGGTAGCTAGTGTTTCTTTCTCTAAAGCAGGTGCCATAGCTGTTAGACACTTGAATACTGCTTGGCAAACTTCGGGATCTTGATTAGTAAGTTTGGAGACTATCGGTGTAATATCTGGAGGAGGAACGTGCCAAATAGTGCCAAGCAGTTTCAATCCTCGTAATCGCTGGGATAAGCTTAGTTGAGGGTTTTTTATCTTCTCAGAAAATTGTTTTGCTAAGGCATGCAAATAGTTGTTATCGCTATTGCAAATCGAGCGCGCTTTGGCGAGTAGGGTGAGTATCTTGATTTGGCTTGGGTAAAACTCGATACTATTATTGTCAAATAAGACAGTCTCTACCGCTCGTTGCTGCGCTTTCCTACCAGTGTGCCAGGCGCTTAAAAGGTCTTTAAGGCCTAGATTGGAATAGATGCGTACTAAAATTTCTTGAGGTAATGGCGAAAAAAAATCAGTAAGAGTATTATTGGATAATTGCGGTTGCACGCTTAACGACTTCTCTGTTTCCGTGAGCTTATGTTTGTTTGTTGGGGGGTTAATGCCTGTGGTCTCTGCTGCAACTTCATTATTGGTGATATCTGCCATTGCCGACGAATCGTTTTCTTTATTTCCAGTGACGTAAGAGCTATTATTGATTTTTCCTTTATGCATAAAATTAATCCTCTGTTGCTAAATCTATGAATTAAGCTTCAGAAAACAAGGTATCATTTGAAAGTTAATTGTTTTGACAAAGCCTGATGCTTTTATGACAGCGACGCGCCTGTTTCCTAACTTGAATGAGTATCAGTGCTCCTCTGTAAACCTTGAGAAGAAGACAGATCGCGGCTCTTTGCAACAAATGATTTTAAAAATTGATAATATCTTATCATGCTGCCTAAACAATAGTCAACATGGCGGCGGGGCACCATCAAGTTAGTACTAGGTCTATTTCGGTGGTGGAAAGATGTGATGGTTGCGCAGCGTTGGAGCAAAAGCGGAAGAGATATCGTTATCTCGTAGAGATATGTGAATCAAAAGTCGGCTAGAGGATAGACTCTTAATAACAAAGCAGCAGCAAACTTGCCAAAGATATGAGAAAAGAATCCAGCAGAAGATCGCACAAGCCCTGTATTTTGAATAGCAGTTATCCGGTTAACCCAACTAAATAGAGCCTCAATGGTTGTCTCATGCGTGAAACAGCTTTAGAAAATGCTTGCTGTTCTGGATTTTCTCTTGCCCTCTCGCTTTTTTGACGGGCGTCATTATTTTTAAATCTTGTTCCATTTCAACAATTTGGTCATCAGGTCTTTTATAAGCTTGATCCCCAAAACCTAAGTTATCATGAAGCATAAGACGTATTACAAATACAATAACTCGTTTGCTGATACCAATTTGAGGAGCAGCTACGCCTACGGCACCCTTGTCAGCAATAATGTCCAACATGATTTTTATAAATTTTTTTAGCCAGTCGCTACCAAATTCTGATTGGGTAATTGGATCAGCGGTCTGCCTTAAAATAGGATCGTTTTTATCCAGAAGTGTGTTTATAGGTCACCTGATTATTGATGATTAATGTCAGTTTAGGCTTAGTTGTTATGCAGGGTGGTTTGTCTGGGAAAGTTAAATACTCTTGAATTCGCCTTAACGCAAACTTGCCCATAGCTAACAGTTTTTGGCAATGGGTTGAGCTTTTGTTCTGGATATAGGGATTTATCCGTTTTAATCCAAATGAAAAGATTGCTTTATAAGAATCATATTTTAGTGGGGATGGAGTCCCCGTAACGAATCCAGGTTTTATCTGTTTGTACTTTTTAATTGTTTCTATACAGTCTAAATGAGGGAGTACACTCCATAATTTTGGTTGATCTTGGTTAATAAAACCTGGTTGATAGCAACCATCAAAAGACCAGAGATTTTTTTCAATTAAATTATGTTCTATTGAGGGTTTTGAAGATAGGAAAAAGATTTGACCTGCTTGATTGATGAGGGCAATAGAGACATAGTCTGTTTCTACTTGACCGAGTACATCAGAGAATATTTTGCGCATAGTGACAAAATGTTCAAAGAGAAATTCCTTGGCTTTGGGGTGAAGTTTTACTTCAATAGCTGTAGGCTAAATAAGTTTCTCAGATGACATTGCCCAATCTACGCCATTACCAGCTGTGGTTAATAATTTTTTGGTGATTAGCAAATAATATATGAGCGATCATTTCTTGGTGTAATAGGTGGTAGCCAAAGTTTATTAATCCCATCAATTTTTGGCTTAATGGCCAAATCTTTATTCCAAAGACGGCTATGATGAGCGCAAATATTTCTTACATAAGTTAGAAAATATAGCCAATTGGCTAAAGTTTTTGGATGTAGTTTATAACTTTCAGCAATTATTCTTTTGTCTTCATTTTTAAGCCCTTTAAAAAGTGTTTCTAACGTCGATTTGGAAATCATCTTAAAAAATTTCATGTAGCTATCTTTTAGAAGAGATATAATGGAAAACAGCATGGATTATTGTTTATCAGAAAACTCCACCAGGACCAAAAGCAATATGGCAAGGAAGAATACAGTTATATCATTCAATTAACACAATTAATTTAGCTAAAAGAACTTATGGGTAACGATATGCTCCGGAATCAACGATCAAATCTAAACTGGAATGACTGATCAAGTGTTCCGGAATACGCAAATTATGATGCAATAGGTAAAATAAACTAAGTAGCTTGGCTGCTTTGAGTTGATTATAATGGTAATGAATCATGATAATATTTCCTGTTTTTGGGTGATTAGGGCTTCTTATTTTTGTACTAACATAATACCAAAAGCAATGACTACAATTCCCACTAGTCCAAACCCATCTATCGCTTCTTTATAAACGAAAAAAGCAATCACCGCAGTCGAAACAGGAACTAAGTAAAATAAACTTGCCACTTTAAGAATTGCACCGTGTCGGATTAATAAATACAGTATACTTAATGCACCAATCGATACCACAACAGACATCCAGCCAAGCGCAAAAATAAATTGATTAGTCCAATCGATTTGCATCGATTCAAAAAGGATTGCCCCTATCAAAGTGCTGATACCGGCAGCTAATGACTGAAGTAAGCCGCCACTCAATAGGTTCATATGAGCACAAAAACGCTTTTGATATAAATTTCCTGCAGCTAACCCAAACAGACCTAAAAAGCTCATGGCTATGCCGACTACATTGGCATGGTTCAAAGTCAATTGGTGGCTAATAACGAGAAATACGCCTAAAAAGCCTAATAAAAACCCAATCGACTGCTGTAATTGTATTCGTTCTTTTAAAATGAACGCTGCTCCCAAAGCAACTAAAATGGGTTGTAGGGCAATAATCAAAGCAGAAATAGCAGGAGAAATACCAAGATAAATGGCAACAAATACGCCAGTGGAGAATACACCGAGCATCAATAGTCCAGCAACCATGATATGAGCCACTTCCTCTAAGCTACGTGGCCAAGGTACCCGTAATAAAAGGGCAATAAAGAAAAGCAAAACAGTCGTGCAAGCAAAACGCCATGTTAAAAAAGTAAGTGGTTCTGAATAAGGAAGACCTAATTTAGCCCCCACGAAACCTGAGCCGTACAACGTAATAAAAATAAGCGGCATAAAAAAATGCCAGCGGGTCAATTGAGTTTCTTGTGCCATTAGCCGTTTACCAAATAATCGGTTCCTATAATAAAATGTTTCATATGGGGTGCGCAGCTGTGCACATTCACTGTTTTTAAGCTCCAGCGTTTAAGCTGCTCTGCTTCATTAGCCACTTTAACAACCTCTTTACCATGTAAGGATAGGTTATTAGAGATACTCACAAAATCCCCTGGTTTCATCAAAACCCGTTTTTTAACCTGGTGAGTAACTGCAATTAATTCATCTAAAGCCGCTTGTGCTTCAGGATTTAGACCAAGGGTTCTTTTTTCAAAAAGACGCAAATGATTATTTCCTGACAAGATGGGATGATTAGCCGCTTCTTCTAATTTTACTCGGGTGGAGTTCATTGTAATGTCATCATAAGGCGTATGATATTCACAACAGCGAAGTTTTTCTTTAATAGCAGTAGATAGATTCTCTAAAATGGCTTTGTTTGAAGAAAAAGTGGTATATATTTTATTATCTTCATGACTTCTTAACGATAAAATATTCACAAAATCAGGACGAACAAAATGATTAGGAAAATCTTTATGAAAATAGATCGAACCTGACGCTTTTTGCGATTGGCTGTATTTTAAAGAGTCTTTGGGGAAAATGTCTTGAAAGACATCCCCGTCATTGACATTTAAATAGGCAATTGGATGCTGGGCTGCCAAATCACTGTACATTTGTAAAAAGCTTTCCGCAACGAATGTTTTCTTCTTAAGATGTTTATCTTGTACCGGATCGGTATTATCAAATTCAGGAAGGGTGGGATCGATAGGACAATTTTCAATAAAAACAAAAGGGGATTCGTAAGTGGATAGGCTGCGTTGCTCATCCATAAACGCGATAAACCGACATAGCTCCGGCACATGGGAAACCATCCAACGGACTTGCTGTTTAAAAGCAGGATAGAATTTATAAGGGTTTATCGATAACAACAAAAATTGCTGGGTTATGCTTTCCTTTTCTTGTTCTGTAAATCTAAAATTAACAGTGAGTTCTCGTAACAAAACGACATCCTTGTAAAAATAAACTGTAAATCATCGCAGTTTAATATAACTGTTAAGCCTAGTTCAAATGATAGCTTTCTTTTTCAAAATAAATTTTCTCAACCTATTCATTAGTAAAATGGATGTGTAGATTATTACCCTGATTCTAAAGTTCCAAGTCAAGCTCCCTTTGATTACATTCAAGCAGCCTTTCTTTTTCCAAGTGTTTTGGAGCATTAGCAATCGATTTTAGCGCATCGTTTCTCTGCTTTAAAGCAGTCATTTTTTCCTGGCATTGGTGCTGCAGTGTATTAAAATGCTTAGAATAATTCTCTAACACCTTAACACCTTTTCTTGTGCTATTTTTAACTGCTTAGCCATTTCGTCAATAAGCTGATTGTTAAGTCTAAAGCCGAGCTCGTGCTGCGTTCTTACAAGTCCTTCTGCTCGATGCACATCATTCCAATCTGTTTTCTTGTCCAGGTAAAGGTTGAGGAATAATTAGACAATCCTGATGTCTGTTTGCGTCACAAGATCAGCTGTGCTTTCTTGAGTGTGATCAATTAATTCGTTAACTATTGTCTCTGGTAACGAAATAGTGCCATTTTGGTACATATCTAATAAAGCCTCTGGATTGTTCGATAGGGATTGGTTTGGATTATGAGCATACCAATTCGAGACTGAACTTGTCCAAGTGTTGTATGGTTTACGATTTTTGTTACTTGGATGTGTATTATACACATATAGCCACTGGTCATTTACATTAATATGACCGTCTTCCGAGCCTTTAATTTTAAAAAAGCTAAAATAATCTTTCTTAGCAAAGCCTTTATCTATATCAATAAGTCTTACACCGTCTTCAGTAAAAAGCATATTGCAAAAACTCTCCTGACCAACATATGTTGCAAGATCAGGATGAGCATAGCCAAATTGATTTAGTTTTCTTAAAGTTAGAATGAATTCGTTTAAGAACATGAACCGTTTATCAGACGGTAATTCTCTCGGGTTTTTCTCCTTTATTTTAGGCATATAAAAACGAGGCCAATCATTATCAATATTTTTAATATTCCATAGCCCTAAGACAAAGTATTGAGTATCGATGTTGTTATCTTTTAGAAAAAATTTTTGTTTCATAATGTGAACATTAAATTCTTGGTAATCAACTTTTTGATATTGTTTAGAAAAAATGATTTTATAGGCTTTATCTTCAGTCTTTTTATAAACTTCACCCTCAGTACCATCACCTAACAAATTTGATGTATTATTATCTGACAATTGCGAAGCAGTTTTTACTTTTTTTCGCTGGCTAACCCACATACGAACGAAATCTTGCGCTTGCCATTGACTCGAAGTTTGAGCATAGCGAATAGCATATACAATGTTTTCATAACGAATAATTTTAAATTCCTGTTGATTGATATCTAAATAGTGGGAGGTTATATCAGTACCACCAATAATTTCACTAAGAGAAGGCATGTTATAGTATCTTCCATTTACTTGGATTTAAATTATACATTGAGATTGTATATTGATCAATTTTCTGGGTGCTAAAGTGAAGCTGACAACTAATTGCTCGATTATGTAAATAACAGCTCGTGATACGAAGGGGGTGGATATGATTCAACCGATTATAATATAAAGAAATTATTATCTTCTAAATACTATGCCACAATATTTATTCGATACTCTAATCAAATGCGACAATGCTTTTAAAATAGCTATTGAAGTGCATTTCGATTATTTTCTCCTTGCACTATGTTGAATTGCAGGATAAAACCTACGGCAGTATTCAATTGATTTCTATGAAAGATAACGAACAGACGGGAATATTAGCGAGTTGAATGTAGATGAGTATTTTCTTTTAAGACGAGCATGCTGGAACTATCTTGAGCATCGTCAATTATCACTCAAAGCTAACATTGATCACCTTATTTTCCTAAATTGGAGTAGAAACTCCAAATCGTTAGAATGCTTCGTTTCACTAAGAACAATGGAGTTACTGAAGGTTTCCATCGAAAGATCAAGTTGATTCAGAGAAGAGCTTACGTTTCAGAAATTTTTGAGAGTTAGAGGGCTATGTGGATGAGTGAACTTCCCCAGAATTTGGGGAAGAGTCAATATAATTTGTAACCTATGTTTGCGGAATAGACCTGATTAAAATGGCGCGCCCGGAAGGATTCGAACCTCCGACCCCCTGGTTCGTAGCCAGATACTCTATCCAACTGAGCTACGGGCGCGTGTTTTGGCGGAGAGAGAGGGATTCGAACCCTCGATGGGATTTTGTCCCATACTCCCTTAGCAGGGGAGCGCCTTCGGCCTCTCGGCCATCTCTCCATGATGGAGGCGAAGTATAGCAGGTATTTATACGGCGTCAACTTTATTATTTTAGATTCAATCTTTATCTGAGTTAACGCTTTTTTAAAAGACAGTGTGTTGTTAAATTGTCTGAGTTAAGGTTAATGCATTGGCTTACTGCTGTTTAAATAAAGAAACTGTTGCTGGAAACATTAACGATAATCGACAGAGTTTTTAAATAAATATCTAGGTTGTCGTCCTGAGCGAAGCGAAGGATCTCCTTAGAGGATTACTGCCAAGAGTCGGGAGGTCCCTCGCTTTTGCTCGGGATGACATGCTTTGCTCAGGAGCTTTATGTTTTAAAAAAATCAACTTGTCCAGTTTTGATGTTATGCATCGCTACAACGATGGTAAGTTTTCCCTGGTCCATTAGCGATTTTATAATGGGACTGCGCTGAGGGATTTGCTGGGCAACTGCCGATGCGTTTGCTTTTGCGATCGCATCCACTAATTCCATATCAGTACACGTTTTTCCAGGCATTGATTTTTCTATACCAGGTATTACAGGTTGAATTTTGTTTAAAACATGGTCAAGATTTCCTAACTGAACGTGCTTGCAGGCCCCCGCAACAGCGCCGCAAGAAGTGTGACCCATGACCACAATTAACTTTGCTCCGGCTGCTTCTGCGCCAAACTCCATCGAGCCTAGGATATCGTCATTGAGTACATTGCCAGCAACTCTCAACGTGAAAATATCTGCTATTCCTTGATCAAAAATCATTTCGGGTACACTTCTTGAGTCCATGCAATTTAATATAATTGCGAAAGGGAATTGACCGTAAGAGGATTGCTTTGCTTGAGCTAAATAATCACGTTGAATCCCTTGATTAGCAACGAATCGTTTATTCCCAGCAATTAGCTTATTGAGGGCATCCTCTGGACTAATTTCTTGTTGCCTGGCTTGGGAAATGGTTTTACCTAATAGTGGAGGGGCGCTCGTATCCGCTAGTGCCAGCGGTAGACTAAAGCAATTAATGAGTAAAAATGCTACTAGATGTTTCATAGTTATTCCTTTAACGTTAATTCGCTCATAGATAGACGTTACCGATTTAAAAGACAACTCGCAACACTTTTGAAGTAAAAGAATTTCCGGCAATCCATTTTGCTACTCATTGCTGTTCTTTCCACGTAAATCCGTAATAGTGCTTTCCGAATCTAATGAAAATTGATTTAATCAAAATGATTTCTTGAAATAATTTCCAAAACTTAGGTTTACTGTTATCTTTTAATGAGATATTGCCGATAGTCAATGATCTTGACGGGTACCAGGAGGAGTAATGAAGCAGAAGTCGAACTTAAGCGGCAGAGAGGTGTACGTAGTGGATGGTAGTCGAACCCCTTTCCTCAAAGCGAAAGGAGTCGGCCCTTTTACCGGATCCGATTTGGCTGTGGCGGCAGGCATGTTGCTATTAAATCGTCAGCCAATCTCCCCTACGCAAATCGATGAAGTCATTATTGGTTCTGCTATGCCAGGCCCTGATGAAGCAAACATTGCCAGAGTGGTCGCTTTACGCCTAGGCTGTGGCGAAAAAGTTCCGGCTTTTACTGTCATGAGAAATTGTGCTTCAGGCATGCAAGCGCTTGATAATGCCGCGTTGCAAATTGCCAGCGGTCGAAGCGATTTGGTCTTGGCCGGGGGCACTGATGCAATGAGCCGTGCACCTCTATTGTTTAATGAAAAAATGGCAGCATGGTTAGCGCGATGGTTTAATGCAAAAACGGCCAGTCAGCGTTTTGGTCTTGTCACCCAATTTAGACCTTCCTACCTTGCTCCTGTTATTGCTTTATTGCGCGGTTTAACGGATCCCATTGTGGGTATGAATATGGGGCAAACTGCAGAGAAAGTAGCCTATCGATTTAATATTACTCGTGAACAAATGGATGAGTTTGCGAGTGAAAGTCATCACCGTTTGGCTAAGGCTTATGCTGAAGGAAAAATGGATGAAGTTGTCCCTATAATCGACAGCAAAGGGCATATTTATCAGCAGGATGATGGCATTCGACCAGATAGTACCGTAGAAAAACTAGGAAAGCTAAAGCCATTTTTCGATAAAAAATACGGCATGGTTACTGCGGGTAATAGTTCACAAATTACGGATGGAGCTTGTTTATTGCTGTTAGCCAGTGCTGAAGCCATTAAAAAATACCGATTACCGGTTATTGGCCGCATTGTTGATTCACAGTGGGCTGCTCTTGATCCTGCACAAATGGGGTTAGGCCCTGTTCATGCTGCAACACCCATTTTGCTGCGCCATCATTTAAAACCAGCGGATATGGATTGCTGGGAAATTAACGAAGCATTTGCAGCTCAGGTACTGGGTTGCTTAGCTGCCTGGGATGATGCCGATTACTGCCGTACACAATTAGGATTAAAACAAGCAATGGGAGCCCCTTCGCTTTCACAGCTTAATAAAGATGGGGGTGCAATTGCTGCAGGCCATCCGATTGGAGCAAGTGGTGCTCGCATTGTTTTACATGTTTTGCAATCACTTAAACAACATAACGGAACTCGAGGTATGGCTGCTATCTGTATTGGTGGAGGACAAGGTGGAGCAATGTACTTGGAACGAGTGACAGAGGTGAAAGAACAATGAGCAACTACAAACATTGGGAAATGCAGCTAGACGCCGATCACATTGTCTGGTTAGGGATTGATCGAAAGGATGTCTCTGTTAATGTCATTAATGATGAAGTTCTAGACGAATTAAATGGTATTTTACAAGAAGTATCGCAAATTCCTGATGCCAAGGGATTAGTTATTTATTCTGCAAAAGATAAAGGATTTATTGCTGGAGCTGATGTCCGGGCTTTTTCTCAATTTAAAACTCCAGCAGAAGCTGTCGATTTTTTAAGAAAAGGACAAGCTGTTTTTGCTCGTTTAGAAGCTTTGGCTATACCCACGGTTGCCATGATTCACGGTTTTTGCATGGGTGGGGGATTAGAGCTTGCTCTCGCTTGTGATTACCGTGTGGCGACAGATGATCAAAATACCCGTTTGGGCTTACCGGAAATCATGCTGGGTATACACCCGGGTTGGGGTGGTACTGTGCGGTTGCCTCGATTAATTGGAGGATTTGATGCACTTGCTAAAGTCATTTTGGCTGGTGCTCCGATTGCTGCAGTAAAAGCAAAGCAGTTGGGCATAGTTGACGATGTGGTTCCGCTCAGGCAATTAAAACGTGCTGCAACCTATTTTATAAAAAATAAGCCACGAAAGCATAAACCCAGATTGTTGCAAGCGCTCACTAATTATTCGTGGGTACGATCCATCTTATCGCCAATTCTTCGCTACAATGTTGCTAAACGAGTCATAAAAAAACATTATCCCGCTCCTTATGCAGTAATCGATTTATGGGAAAACGAAGGAGGGGAGGTTGAGCGTGCTTACCTTAAAGAAGTCGATTCTGTTGAGCAGTTGGTAAGCCAAGGAGATACTGCCGCTAACCTTATTCGTGCTTTCCTGCTCCGCGAGCGAATGAAAGGGTTTGCGAAAGACAGCGATTTTAAAGCAGAACATGTTCATGTGATCGGTGCAGGTGTAATGGGGGGGGATATTGCGGCTTGGTGTGCTTTGCGTCGAATTAAAGTCACACTACAAGATAAAAGCTACGCTCAAATAGCACCGGCTATTGGACGTGCTCATGCCCTCTTTAAAAAGAAACTTCGCCAACCCCGACTAATCCAAGCAGCCATGGATAGATTGATCCCTGACCCCGAGGGGCATGGTGTTGCTCGCGCTGACGTGATCATTGAAGCTGTATTTGAAGATCTTGAAGTAAAGCGTGCAATCATGCAAGGCATTGAAGCAAAGGCGAAAAAAGAGGCTATTATCGCCACAAACACTTCAAGCATACCCCTTGATGAAATCAGTGAAGTCATGAAAGATCCTACGCGTTTAGTAGGAATTCATTTTTTCAATCCCGTTGCTAAGATGGAATTAGTGGAAGTAGTAAGCGGAACAAAAACAGCAAAAACAATGGTTCAACAGGCTTGTGCTTTCGTCAATCAAATTGGTCGTTTACCATTGCCCGTTAAATCGAGTCCAGGATTTTTAATCAATCGTGTACTGATGCCTTACCTCATGGAATGCGTGCAATTACTTGAAGAAGGTTATAGTGGTGAAGAAATCGATGAAGCAGCCAAATCGTTTGGCATGATAATGGGACCTGTCGAGTTGGCAGACACGGTAGGTATGGATGTTTGCTTGGCTGTTGCTGAAAACCTCACTTCGCATTTTGGGGGAACAGTCCCAGTTCGGTTGCGGGAAATGGTTAAAGAAGGGAAATTAGGGCGCAAGTCAGGGCAAGGTTTTTATCGATATAAGAATGGTAAACCCATTAAACAAAAAATCAGAAGCACTAAACCCAATAAGGACATTGCCAATCGCTTAATTCTTCGTATGGTTAATGAAGCCGCTTCATGCTTACGTGAAGGCGTGGTAGCCGATAGCGATTTGCTAGATGGAGGTATGATTTTTGCCACGGGCTTCGCGCCTTTCCGAGGTGGCCCGATGAATTATGCCAAGCATTTCGGTCATGATAAACTCAATGAGCTTTTTGCTAAATTAGAAGCTCAGTATGGCGAACGTTTTAAGGCTAATGTTAGTTTATAAGCGCGTTTAGAAATCACGTCAGATCATCTCGGTGTTTTTGACGTGATGCCTCTGATCGTTTAGTTTGAATAGACGTTAACTCACAAGAATTAGAGCATCCTGAATGTTGCAAACTAAGTTTTTCCTAATGAGAACAAGGCATTTTTCAGAAACAAATGAACAATTATTGCAAAGGTTACTGTTCTGTTTCTTGATGATTATTTTCTCTTCCTCATGGTCTATTTCGCTGGTTTTACCGGAAAAAGGTGATTTAGTGGGTGAGATTCAATCTACTCGTCCCGAAATAGGAGAAACTTTAAGTGATGTTGCGATACGTTATGATATTGGTTATTACGAAATGATGAGGGCAAATCCTAGAGTCGACCCAGTAAGACCACTTTCACCAGAAGTTCGTTTGATTATTCCATCCCATTTTATTTTGCCGCCAGGGCCGCGTGAGGGTTTAGTCATTAATTTAGCCGAATACCGTCTTTATTATTATCCTCCCAATGATAATGTTGTGATTACAATGCCCGTTGGAATTGGTCGAGAGGGTTGGACTACACCAGTGGGAATGACCAAAGTAATAGCCAAGGAAAGAGATCCCGTTTGGAGACCCACTGCCAATGTTCGTGCGGAAGCAGCAAAAAATGGGATTCCTATTCCTGATACTTTTCCTCCGGGGGAAGGAAATCCACTTGGCAGGCACATCTTAAGACTAGGCTGGCCTACTTACCTCATTCACGGAACTAATCGCCGTGATGGCGTGGGTTCGCGTGTTAGTGCAGGGTGTATCCGAATGATGCCCGAGGATATCGAATATTTGTTTGATCTTGTAACAGTGGGCACGCCAGTGCGTGTCCTGAATGAACCCATTAAATTGGGTCGCCATAAAGGAGCAATTTATATGCAAGTTCATCCGCCACTGATCGAGCAAAAAAACAGTAATTTGCACCAACTCATTGAGCAACAGTTGACAAAAATGGAGGTAACAAAAATTAATGCTAAGGTGGTGCAAGGAGAAGAGAATTATCCCACAGGCATTCCTCAAAAAATTAGTTAGATTGATATTTTTTTACAAACGAAAAATAAATAGCATAAGCCAATAGCAGAAGGACTGTGCTGCCAATCAAGTCAACAAAATAATGCCAGCCTAATAAAACACAAGAAGCAATCAATAAGACATTAATCGGGACAAGAAGAGCGAAAAGAATAGGCCAGCAGCGCACGAGAGCAAGACAAAGCCAAGCCCAAATGACATGAAAAGAAGGCATGGCAATCATTCCTCCATCCAGGGTAGAGGGAGGGATATAATGATGCAGCTCAGTGAATTTTACTCCGGTTGCATATTGTTCTGTCATAAAATAAGGACTGCTAATAAAACTTGCTGGGCCCATGGTAGGAAAAAAATAATAAAAAGTAAAACCAAACAATGTAGTGAGAAGGAGCATCGAATAATATTCACGGATGTAGTTAAATTTGCATGCAAAAATAATAATAATGGGTAGATAGATCATTTGAAAAGGCAAGCTATTATAACCCAATGCCAGTAGAGTTCTAAACCAAGCGATATTGGCTACCCACTTCATGAGGGCTTGCAAATGAATAAATAACGTTTGATCGGTCGCAATTAATTTTTTATCAATGGGATCAAAGGGAGTAAATTGAGCAGCGATAGTGGCAATTGTAATCACTGATATGACTAAAAAGAAGTAGACAAGTTCGCGAGCGATTTTAAAAAAAGAGCTTTTTGCACCAAACAGTAAATAAGTCCCCATCAATGCCAGCGTTAAAATGATACCCATCATTGGCATCTCATGGGGAAAGTAATTATTACCCGGGAAGTGATAAGCAAAACAGTTGATAGCTAATGCTGCAGTGGACAAGATACCAATGATAACTGCTATGGTTAAATTAAAATATCTAGCATGAAAAGGCATCGTTAAGGTAATTAGTCCATTTCACTGCTTTGCTGTTTCTGTCTGATTGCATGGTAGATTTCTTCACGGTGAACTTCGATTGATCTTGGGGCTTGAACACCAAATTTCACATTACCATGCTCTAAGGTTTTAAACGCAACTATCTGAACAAGTTCCCCTTTAATGCAAACTGTCAATGGTACTTCAAATGGGATGGTCACAATATTCATTTAAAAACCTCTTTTTTTTTTAGTACGTTATATCTTATGGGCATTCTAAAAGCAATGTTTTTACGAAGAACATTATCGATTCATAAGACGGATGGTTATTTTTTATTACTTGATAATAAAAGAAATTTATCAGGGAAACAATGCAGCCGGCTTCCTATGGATATAATTTGACCTTGGCCCACATCGCTTTACCACAAAATTCAAGATAAATTTTGAGCAAACAGATTTGAGTTCTGCTACTGAAATTCAACCCCTTTGGCGCCAAGGCCCAACCTACAAATCGCATCTGCAACCATGAACATTTGCTAGATAAAAGAAAATCAGTTACTATTGTGCGTTTTTTAAACCCTTGCCTTACTTCGTTTTTTACGAGGAAGGCTTTTATCCATAAGGAGAAATGATGAGACATTACGAAGTTGTGTTTCTAGTTCACCCTGATCAGAGCGAGCAAGTACCAGCGATGGTCGAACGCTATGAAGGTATCATCACAAAGCATGACGGTCTGATTCATCGTAAAGAGGATTGGGGACGCAGGCAACTGGCTTATTCAATTAAAGACGTGCACAAAGCGCACTATATCTTAATGAATATCGAATGTAATCAAAGTGCCCTTGAAGAATTGAAAAATGCATTCAAATTTAACGATGCAATTTTAAGGCATTTGATTATTAATCAAAAGCATGCGATTACAGGCCCATCCGCGTTGATGAAAAAAGAAAAAGATGAGCGAGCAGCCTAAGGGGGAATAACTATGTCAGGAACGTATTTTCGACGCAAAAAACTATCTCGTTTTAGTTCTGATAGTTCTGGCGAGATTGATTATAAAGATTTAAATTTATTAAAAAACTATATTACTGAAACAGGAAAAATCGTACCCAGTCGTATTACTGGTACTCAAACCCGTTTTCAGCGTCAATTGGCAAAAGCCATTAAGCATGCTCGATTCTTGGGTTTATTACCTTACTGTGATAGCCATCGATAATAATGGCTCGCTTAGGCGAATTTTTAGGTAAACAGGGTCGTCTTCTAATAGAAAACGACCAAATTGCTTTGGTGTACATTGCGGTTTTAGCTTTAATACCTTTTGCAGCTTGGTTATCGGCAGCAGCTGTGGCATTGATAACGTTGCGTAAGGGTTGGCTCGATGGTTTTAAAGGCTTCGTGGTGGCTACAATAACACTACTTATCCTGTCATTAGCATCTATGCCCTTATCTGCTGCGGTTATTACGGCTTTATTGGCTTTTTTGCCTTGTTATCTGACTGCAGCGATTTTGCATGCCACGACAAGCATAAAAATAGCCGGTTTTTTTATTGTCTTACAAGCCTTGTTGATTATCGCGTTAATCCATTGGTTAGCTCCTGAATTTATCAGCAACCAATATCTTTATGTCCAGGCGGTAATTAAAGAGTTAGAACGAGAAAGTTCTGACGGCGCAGTGACAAGCTTATTAAGCAATAATGAAGCCGTTAATAAAGTGGTTATTACTAATTATTTAGTAGGAGTTCAGGCTGTAAGCGTGCTCTTGTCAGCTATCGTCTCCTTATTGTTAGCCCGCTCAGTGCAATCCAGGTTATTTTATCCTGGGGGATTTAAGCGCGAAATGATAGCCTTTCGTGCGAGTGGCTTTGGGGTCATTTTGCTGGTTATTGCTATCGTTGGCGCTTATCAGCATAATCCTTTGGCTTTAAGCTGTTTACCAGTGCTTGCTGTTTATTATGTATTTGCGGGCCTAAGCCTAAGCTTTAATGTTTTGGTCAAAGATAAGGGTGTGGGTGCTTTAGCTTTGCTATTGGCTCCATTAATTTTGCTACCATTTGTCATGTTACCTGTATATGTCATTTTGGGTGCTTTAGATAGTTTGTTTAATTTTAGGTTACACCTGTCTTCTAATGCAGGTGGTCAATAGAATAAGGGGTAATAAGATGGAAGTTATTTTATTAGAGAAAATCAGAAGATTAGGTGATTTAGGTGATAAAGTCGAAGTGAAAGCCGGTTACGGCCGCAATTTTCTAATTCCACAAAATAAAGCAGTGTTTGCTACTGAAGAAAATACTAAGCTTTTTGAAGCGCGGCGCGCGGAACTTGAGAAAAAGGCTAAGCAGGCTTTCGCAGCAGCAGAGCAACGTGCAGCTAAGTTAAACGATACTACCGTTATCATCTCAGCAATGGCTAGTGATGAAGGCAAGCTTTACGGTTCAGTGAGTGCTAGTGAAATCAAAGATGCATTGCTCGCAAAATCCATTGAGGTGAGCAAACGTGAAATTGTTATGCCCAACGGGCCTATTCACTCTGTAGGTGATTTCACAGTTGAAATCCACTTGCATAGCGATGTGATAGCAAACTTACAAGTTCAAGTGGTACCAGCTAAGTAATTGCTGAGAGAAGTAGGTTGGGTCTTTCGGCCCACCTATCCCTCATAAGTGCCTGCTTGCCCCGGTGTAGTGAGTTAATCTTTCCATTTAATATTACAGCCTAAACTCGGTTTTTGTTCGAAATTCAATGATTGATTGGCGAGTAGACAATCTAAGGCTTGACGGATCGAACTACCTGTTACTTCAATGTGATTGCCCGGGCGAGAGTCATCTAATTGCCCACGATAGGCTAATACCAGATTTGAGTCAAAGACATAAAAATCGGGGGTACATGCTGCTTGATAGGCTTTCGCAACCTCTTGAGTTTCGTCAAAGAGATAAGGGAAGGGATAGCCCTCTTGAACAGCAATTTTTTTCATGTTCTCTGGGGAATCATCAGGATAACTTTCAACATCATTAGAATTAATGGCGAAAAAATTAACTCCTTCGGGCATATAGTCATTAGCTAAGCGAGCAAGTTCTTTGCTAACATGTTTTACATAGGGGCAATGATTACAAATAAACATAACCACCGTGGCCTTGCTCTTATTTGAATTGTTTAAGCTGACTTTTTCACCACTGATTACATCCAATAAAGAAAATTGTGGAGCCTGAGTACCCAGCGGTAGCATGGTTGAAGCGGTTTTAGCCATAAAAACTCCTGTATTAGAATTCTATTTAAGGACTTAAGAAAAAAATAATTTATAGATAGCAATTAACGCAAATAATGTATTAAGGATAGCCCACAATAAGGTAATTAATCTTCCTCGATAAGCGCAATGAAAAGCATAAATGGCAATGGATAAGCCTCCAAAAAAGAAAATCCATTGATTTTCATAGGCAAAGCCGACAGAAAGAAAAGCAATGCCAGAAATGCCTATTAACAGAAAAACATTATTAAGCTGGCCGCTTAAAAAATAAAAAACGAGAAGCTGCACCGATAAGAGCACAGGCAAAGCAATTTGCAAGGTGTTGCTTATGTGAAGAAGAATGGCGCCATGTCCAGCAATGAGGATCATTTCAAGGGCTATAAAATACAATAACCTAAAATGAAGCGATGTGAATAGCAGTAAAACTGAGCCAATGACGTAGTAAACCTGGGCGGGTGTTTGTGTGAGGCCGAAAAGCAAGATACCGGCACCCACAATCCCACTCAATAAAAACAGGCTGTCTTGTGCTTTAGAAGTTACCAACGTAAGTAGATCCCTTTGTTTGCTGCCTCGTTAATAACTTGGGATTGCGATTTATTTGTCGAAACCCAATAGTTACCCATATTGCTTAATGCAAATTTAACCCGAGGGTACTGGCACACTTCTAAAACATTGCGACAATCAACGGGAGCATTGCCCTCGTTCTCTTTGACAAAGCATTGAAAATGCAAGTGGTCAACATCAGAGGCAAAAGCTGCCCAATTAGCAGGATCTAATTTTGCCGTAAGAGGGGGACTCATGAAAACTTCACGTGTTTCATAACGTTGTAATTCAATTGGAACATTGCCACGGTTCTGAATTAAATAAAACGACTGTTCCCCATTTTCATTAAGGACTAAGTAATTTTCATTAAAACCAAAACCGGTGACCTCACAGCCATGTGGAAATGTATTGGCAGCAGCCATGCTGCTAAAAAAAACAGTCATTGTAAACACTGACATGATTGTTTTATAAAGCGACATGCGAATCCTCTATCGATACTAAAGCGCGTATTCTAATGATAACCGCATTAAAAGTGAATAAAATTACGCGAATCCGTGATGATTTCATTTCGTAGTAGGGCCATCGCTTCGCGAAGCGAAGGATCTCCCGCCTCTTGGTAGTAAGGAGATCCTCACTGTTCAGGACGACAATCAACTATCATTGCTTCGCTGTGCTCAGAATGAAGCGTTTTCTCGGGACGACTTTTTTGCATCGCGTTGAAATCCCAGTTTTAGCTAAAATTAGTCTTTATTGGCAGCAATTCTTGATTTAATCATGGGAGAATAAGTTCTATACACACTGAGGGTTAGATAAATCACTACATACCCCACGGATAACGCGAGCCAAAGTGATTCAATATTGGGATAACTCCAAAGGATAATCGCAGAGCTAATCCCATAAATTGCGGAAAGGCTATGCATCACAACTTTTAAAAATTTAGAGTCAGTTAGGTAATCCAATCTTGATGGGTAGACATATTTTACCGGTACAAAAATCAATACACATAAGATGGAAAGAATCCAAGCATTGGTTGTCATCGCGGTGTCAAAGATGAACATGTAGAATACTGCGATATTCCAATAGCAGGGGAAGCCCTTAAAAAAATGATCAGCGGTTTTTGCATCTGCCTGACAAAATTGATATGCCGAAGTAATGACGATGGCGACAATAATGAATAACAAATAACCAGGAGGTAACATATCCGGTTTAACGAACAGGAAAAAACAAGGAGTAATGACATAGTTTAGATAATCGACAATATTATCAAGTAATGTCCCATCGATATTAGGTAAAACAGATTTGACCCCCACTAATCTTGCGAGAGAGCCATCCACTGCATCAATAAATACCGCTATTCCCATAAACCAAAGGGCCTGGACATAGTTATGTTGATAAATCTCAATGAGGGTTAATACCCCAAAACAAGCCGCACTTGCTGTAAAAGCGTGCACAGCCCAGGCAACCAGGTAGTGAGCAGGAGGGTAGCCTAGTTTTTTCTTTGTCATAAATTTCCTAAGATTTTTAACCTAATAAGACGGATTAGCGAAATAGTAACAACAATCAAAACTCCTGTGCAAGAATACTGTGAGTGAATTATTCATTACTGATACCTTTTGCAGACCAAAATGTTGCGAGTAGGATTTTAATGAGCTTGCTTCCCGACAATGATAAGATAAACTTAAAAAATAGAAATAAATGGATGGTAAAATGATTATTCGCACTGTCAATCCTGCTACAGAAGCCGTGTTAAACGAATACACGACGTTAAAAGAAAATCAAATATCTTCTTTGATTGAGGCGGGTCATTTAACCTTTTCTGTGTGGCGGAAAACCCCTTTTTCCCAACGTAAACAGTTAATGTTAAATCTGGCAAAGCAACTCGCTCAAAAAAAAGAGGAATTGGCAGAATTAATGGCCAATGAGATGGGCAAACCCATTGCACTAGGGCATGCGGAAATCGAGAAATGCATTTGGTTATGTGAGCACTATGCTGAAAATGCGGAAGCGTACTTACAACCGAGAACAATCAAAACTGAAATGAAAAAGACCATGGTGTGTTATCAACCTCTCGGTGTTGTATTCGCGATCATGCCTTGGAATTTTCCATTTTGGCAGGTATTTCGTTTTGCTGTACCTACCATAATGGCCGGAAATGCAGCAATATTAAAGCACGCACCCATTTCAACGGGAACGGGCAATACGATTGCCGATTTATTTCTAGAAGCCGGATTTCCAGAACATTTATTTCAGCATTTCATCTTAGACAATGATTTGGCTGCAAAAGTGATTGCTAATAACAAAATCATTGCTGTCACTCTCACGGGTAGTGAGAGAGCAGGTGCAGCGGTGGCTTCAAATGCGGCTAACCATTTAAAGAAAGCGGTGTTAGAGTTAGGTGGAAATGACCCTTATTTAATTCTTGCCGATGCTGACCTGGATCTTGCTGCAAAATGCATTGTTAAATCTCGGCTTAATAATTGTGGTCAAGTGTGTATAGCTGCAAAACGCATCATTGCGCTGCCCCCCATTCGGGATGAGTTAGTGGAAAAAATTAAATCCCTTGTAGGAGAATACAAGATGGGTGATCCTCTAGACCCTAGCACGAATTTGGGACCAATGGCGAGTGAAGCTTTGCGCAGTGCACTTCATGAACAAGTGGAAAAAAGCATAAAACTAGGCGCCAAATTAATTTTTGGTGGCCAAATCCCCAATCATCAAGGATTTTATTACCCGCCTACCTTATTAGTCGATGTGCACAAAGGTATGCCTGCTTTTGATGATGAACTCTTTGGTCCGGTGATCGCTGTCATTTCAGCCAGTGACGAAGCAGAGGCGATTCAATTAGCAAATGAAAGCCGTTATGGTTTGGGCGCTGCTGTTTTCACTCGTGATGAAAAACGCGGTGAACACATCGCTCAATATGAAATTGAGGCCGGTGCTTGTTTCGTCAATGCGTTTGTGGCTTCTGATCCTCGGGTTCCGTTTGGAGGAATCAAACGTTCGGGTTTCGGCAGAGAATTGTCGAGAGAAGGGATTTTAGAGTTTGTAAACACTAAAACGGTTGCAATACAATAAATGATAATGCAGACTTTCAATGCTCAATTTATTTTCATTTCAGCAAATCAGCAAATGATGCATTGTTTTGAAAATGATAAACCTTATAAGTCCTACCCAATCTCAACCGGTAAAAATGGCTTAGGTGAGCGATACGGTAGTGAGTGTACTCCTCGTGGCTGGCATTGTATCTATTCGAAAATAGGATTAAATGCTCCAGTGAATAGTGTATTCATTGCGCGTCAATGGACTGGAGAAATCTATACTCCCGAATTGGCTGCTCAATTTCCGGAACGCGATTGGATTCTAACACGTATCTTACAATTGGACGGTTTAGAGGAAGGACGTAATAAAGGAGGAGAGGTCGATAGTTTACGACGTTGTATCTATATCCATGGAACTCCTGACACCACCGATTTGGGTAAGCCTGGATCGCGCGGTTGTATTCGAATGCGGAATGCGGACTTAATTGAGTTAGTGAATTGGGTCGCTCTAGATACTAAAGTCTGTATCGAATAAATAAAAAATAAAATTGGCGGTGTAAGTTGTCTTCACAGCAGTATATAATGCGCGGCAATTTATTTCCCATGCCTAAAGAGGTGAGTTGAATGTCTTATAAGTTTGAAGAAGGCAAAGGTCTAATTATTGATGCCGTAATCGAAAAGCTACAGCAAAAAATGAGTGGAGGACAAGCTCCATTTTGCATCGAATTTGTCCGTCAATTTTACGGCACTGTGGCCTTGGAGGATCTAAGGGAATGGGACACTGATGATCTTTACGGTGCTGCAATTAATTTTTGGTCACTTATTCAGCATCGTGCTCCTAACGAGACTAAAATTCGTATTTATAACCCTGATTACGAAAGACACGGTTGGCAAACAACTCATACTGTGGTTGAGATTATTACCGACGACATGCCATTCTTGGTTGACTCTTTAAGAATGGTCATCAATCGCCTAGGTTTAGTGTCTCACCTTATTATGCATATGGGAAATTTGCGGGTGAGACGCGGCAAAGACAATGAAATCATCGATGTTTTACCAAGAAATGGTGAAAGCAATGACAAAGATGTGATTGTTGAAGCAGCGATTTTTATTGAAATCGATCGACAAACGGACGCGTCGGTGCTTGAAGATTTACATCGCAATTTTGAACGAGTTTTAGATGACAACCGAGCAGTGGTGAGTGATTGGATGCTCATGAGGGAAAAAGTGAGAGCAGCTATTGCTGAGCTTGAAACGGTTTCTTCCGTACTAGAACCCAATGAAGCTTCAGAAACCATTGCTTTTTTAAAGTGGATTGAAGATCATCATTTTACTTTCTTAGGAATGCGTGAATACGAATTAATTCGAAAGGGGCAAGAAACGATTCTACAACCCCTACCTGAAACAGGTTTAGGCGTTTTGCGGCAAAGTATGAGTAAATCGAGTGCACGCAGCATTTCAGCCATGACCCCAGAAGCCAGAGAGCTGACTTTATCCAATCGCGCTTTAGTCATGTCAAAGACAAACACTGAAGCCACTGTACATCGTCGTGCTTATACCGACTATATTGGAATAAAGCGTTTTAATAAAAAAGGCCAGGTGATTGGTGAGCTGCGCATCATTGGTTTATACACTTCTGCTGCTTATAACACCAGCCCGAGGCATATTCCTTTCTTGCGACACAAAGTCGCACAGATCATGAAGAATTCCAATTTGAATCCTCGCGGTCATGCGGGCAAAGTGTTGCTTAACATCCTTGAAACGCTGCCTCGTGATGATTTAATTCAAGCCTCGGAAGATGAGTTGCTTGAAATTGCAATGGGCATATTCTATATGCAAGAGCGTCGACGAATTCGTTTGTTTGCTCGAACAGATGTGTATCGTCGTTTTGTGTCTTGTTTAGTTTATGTGCCTAAAGATCGCTGGAACACGGAACTAAGATTGGCCATGGAAAAGATACTGAAAGAGAGTTTTAATTCTCAGGAAGTGAATTTTTCAACTTGGTTCTCTGAATCCGTTCTCGCTCGTATTCATTTCATTATCAGAACAAATCCGCATGATGAAACGCAATGGGATTTTAAAGAAATCGAGCAAAAACTCATTGATATCGGACGTACTTGGACTGATGACTTTCAGCATTACTTATTTGATACCTTTGGTGAAGAGAAAGCAAACCGTCTTTATGCGCGTTATAAAGGGGCTTTTCCAGTAGAGTACACTGCGAACTTCCCTCCGAGGACAGCAGTTGCGGACATCAAGCACGTGGAGACGTTATCCAATAGCGATCCCTTGGTCATGAATTTTTATAAGCCTTTGGATGAACCCGAAGAGAATTTTCGCCTAAAAATTTATCAACATGATACGACGATTGCTTTATCAGAGGTATTGCCTATCCTAGAACGGCTTGGCATGAAGGCAATCAGTGAAAGGCCTTATGTCTTAAAATTTGAGGATAATAAGCAAACTTGGATTAATGATTTTGCGCTGCAATATACGCATAAAAATGATTTTGACATCGACCAAATAAAAGACTTATTTCAAAATGCGTTTGCTAGTGTCTGGTTTGGCCAAGCTGAAAATGATGGATTTAATCAGCTTATCCTGGCGGCGAGTTTAGATTGGCGCCAAGTTTCTGTGTTACGCACTTATGCGAAATATTTTAAGCAAATTGGGTTTACTTTCAGTCAAGAATATATTGAAACAGCTTTAAGCAATAATGCGCATATTGCCAGTAAGTTGGTGCGATTATTTGATATACGATTTAACCCCACGATCAAAGCGAATAGGGATGTGGATTTTACAAGTTTGGTCAATGAGATTTTTGTTGATCTTGATGAAGTGGCTAACCTTGATGAAGACAAAATTATTAGACAATATGTTCAAGCCATTTCATCCACTATCCGAACAAATTATTATCAAGTTGATAAGCACGGTGAGCCAAAGAATTATATCTCCATTAAATTAAGCAGTAAGGATATTCCAGGCGTACCCAAACCTTATCCTATGTTTGAAATCTTTGTTTATTCACCGAAATTTGAAGCTGTCCATCTTCGTCGCGGAAAAGTAGCGCGTGGGGGTCTACGTTGGTCCGATCGTAAAGAAGATTTTCGAACCGAAATTTTAGGGCTAATGAAGGCTCAGCAAGTAAAAAATGCCGTTATTGTTCCAAGCGGTGCCAAGGGTGGTTTTGTACCGAAGCATTTGCCTGTGAACGGTACACGAGAAGAAATTTTGGCTGAGGGAATAAGCTGCTATCAGTTGTTTATTCGCGGCTTACTGGATATTACTGATAACCTGAAAAACGGTGGTATTGTTAAGCCAGAAAGTGTTGTTTGTTATGATGAGGATGATCCTTATCTTGTCGTTGCAGCGGATAAAGGAACCGCAACATTCTCAGACATCGCTAATGCCATTTCCGCTGAGTATAGTTTTTGGTTAGGTGATGCTTTTGCCTCAGGTGGCTCAGTGGGGTATGACCATAAAAAGATGGGTATTACTGCTAAAGGTGCTTGGGAGTCGGTAAAACGCCATTTCTACGAAATGGGAAGAGATCCGCAAACGAGTGATTTCACTGTTGTCGGTATTGGTGATATGGCTGGGGATGTTTTTGGTAATGGTATGTTGCTGTCCCGGCACATTAAGCTGCTTGCTGCTTTTAACCATGTGCATATTTTCATTGATCCAGATCCTGATCCCGAAATCAGCTATCAAGAGCGTGAGCGATTATTCAATTTGCCGCGTTCAAACTGGTCTGACTACGATAAAAAACTTATTTCCAAAGGCGGTGGTGTTTTTAATCGCAATGCGAAATCCATTAGCGTTAGCAAAGAAATGAAAGACGTTTTTGGAATTAAACAATCTGCCATTGAACCCAATGAATTAATTCGCGTAATCCTCAAAGCTAAAGTGGACTTATTGTGGAGCGCAGGAATTGGAACCTTTGTTAAGGCGCAGGCAGAATCACATATTGATGTGGGTGATAGAACCAATGACGCAATTCGTATCAACGGTAAACAGCTTCGATGTAAAGTAGTTGGTGAAGGAGGTAATCTTGGATTAACTCAACTGGCTCGAGTTGAATACGCACTCAATGGTGGTCTTATTTTTACCGACTTTATTGACAATTCAGCAGGGGTGAATTGTTCCGATAAAGAAGTGAATATCAAAATTCTCCTTAATAGCATCGTTGCTGCAGGTGATTTGACCGAAAAACAACGAAATGAGCTCTTGGGTGAAATGACTGATGAAGTTGCTAAACTTGTCTTGCGTGATAACTTTAGCCAGCCCCGTGCAATCAGTGTTGCAGCAGCCCAAGCGCCGCGTTTGATCGAGTTGCATGCGCGTTATATTAATGAGCTCGAACGCACAGGTAAGTTGGACAGAAGTTTAGAGTTTTTGCCTGATGAGAAAGCGTTAATGGAGCGAAAATTACTCGGCAAAGGGTTAAGTCGTCCGAGCCTTTCAGTGTTACTGTGTTACAGTAAAACCATTTTAAAAGAAGAGATCTTAAATTCGAATGTTCCAGAAGATCCGTTTTTTAAAGAGATTTTGGCTAACTCTTTCCCAACGCCATTGGCTGAACGTTATGAAAAGCAAATGCAAAAGCATCCACTTAAACGTGAGATCATTGCAACGCGGTTAAGCAACATCATCATTAATGAAATGGGCTTTACCTTTATTTATCGTCAACAAGATGAAACAGGCGCTCCCATTTCCGCTATTGTTCGTGCTTACATGATTGCCAGAGCTGTGCTGGGTTTAGAGACCATCTGGAAAGACATTGATGCACTCGGTACGACAATTACGGCTGAAAAGCAAGTTGAATTAACTATGCTTTATCTGCGTCTACTCAGACGAGTGACTCGCTGGTTCCTACGCAGTCAACGGATGCAACTGGATATTACTAAAGCGGTTAAGCTCTATTCACCAGGCATGCGTGAGTTAAAGAAAGCGTTGCCAGAAAAATTTAGTGGGGGAAATCTATCGCAATACGAGCATCATTATAATCAATACCTTGAATTGGGTATTCCTCCTCATTTGGCTCATGAATTGACGATAACTCGCGCGCTATTTTCAGCGATGGACATTATTGAAGTATCGCATCAAGTGAATCTGGAAGTAGGTAAGGTCGCTGAAGTTTATTTTGATATTGGCGAGCTATTAGACATCACTTGGATACGTTCACAAGTCATTGCGCATCCAACAGAAAATCACTGGGAGTCTTTATCCAGAGAAGCCCTGCGAGACGATTTAGATTGGCAACAAAGACAGTTAACAGCCGGTATCATCCGATTTGATGAAAAGAGAAAGGACTTCAAAAAAGCGTTCGAGGGTTGGTCAGAGAAGCATGCCGCGCTCATTGATCGATGGCGCGAAATTTTATCTGATTTACGGTCAAGCAGCACGCTGAACTACACTATGTTTTTTGTCGCCATTCGAGAGCTTCTTGATTTGACTCAAACTACTGTGCAGACGTCAAAAAAAGAAATGGTGGCTTAAATCCACGATGACAGCTAGCTCTAAATGAGATGAGCAACTTTAGGAGTTGCTGCCAAGAGTCGGGAGATCCTTCGCTTCGCTCAGGACGACATGGTGCAAACACCTTCACACCGTCCTGAACGTAGTGAGGGATCGCCTGGTGCGTAGACGACATGGCGCAAACACCTTCATGTCGTCCCGAACGTAGTGAGGGATCGCCTGGTGCGTAGACG
>NZ_FUXJ01000004.1:179775-305735 GCF_900167045.1 Legionella maceachernii
TCATGTCGTCCCGAACGTAGTGAGGGATCTCCTGATGCGTAGACGACATGGTGCAAACATCTTCATGTCGTCCCGAACATAGTGAGGGATCTCCTGATGCGTAGACGATATGGTGCAAACATCTTCATGTCGTCCCGAACATAGTGAGGGATCTCCTGGTGCAGAGACGATATGGTGAAAGAGATGTGGTCTATGCTCATAACGATATTCTGCGCTGGGTATGACATGTTGCGCTCTAAATGAGGTGAGCAACTTTAGGGGAGTTGCTGCCAAGAGTTGGGAGATCCTTCGCTTCGCTCAGGACGACATGCCACAAACATCTTCACGTCGTCCCGAACGTAGTGAAGGATCTCCTGATGCGTAGACGACATGGCGCAAACACCTTCACGTCGTCCCGAACGTAGTGAGGGATCTCCTGATGCATAGACGACATGGCGCAAACATCTTCATGTTGTCCCGAACGTAGTGAGGGATCTCCTGGTGCAGAGAACGATCATTCGCTACACTTAGAAATCCTACATTTTCATGACAAGGCAGTATCACAAGGAATAGTAATGAATAGGCAAGAAGTAAATTATCCTGTTGGATTTAAATACCTTCATTGGCTCATTGCAGTCATCGTAATCGCTATGCTGCTTGGTAGCTATTTTCTTGAAGATCTCCCTGAGCGATACATAGGATTTGCATTCATGTTGCATAAATCCTTTGGCATTACCGTTCTCTTTTTGATGCTCGTTAGGGTAGGGTGGATTTGGCGAAATGGGAAACCGATGTTGCCTGAATCGGTGCCCGTGTGGGAGCGATTTCTTTCAAATTTTGTTCAGTATGCTTTATATTTCTTTTTGATTTTAATGCCATTAAGTGGTTGGATCATGTCGGCCGCTGCGAATAAACCGCCTTATTTTTTCAGCTTGATTCATTTAACCTTACCTGGAATAGAGCCTAATAAAGAATTAGCTCACTTAATGAAGCAGACTCATAATACGGTTGCATGGATTATCATGATTTTACTTGCTTTACATATCGCTGGCGCATTCAAACATTATTTTATTGATAAAGATAGAGTACTGCAGCGTATGTTACCAAGGAGTTGACAGAGATCTCATTAAGTTAATTAAAAATTGAGTTGACTTGTCAAGCTTAAAACTTTGCCAATTTACCCTAATTATTGCTATTGTGTACACATGGGTACTCAAAAAGCTTTGCTTATAAAAACAGAAAATGTATTGAAAATGGGAATGAGAAAATTTCGTTCTCACTTACCTCAGTATTTACTAACTTTTAATCCTGTAGCAATTACCGTCACGGGGAAACAAGAACGTCCTATATTTCAACAAAGCATCATGCAAAAAAATCGGATATTGAGGCTAAGGGAATGAAGCGAAAGGCTTAAGAAGCACTGTTTTGCTATGAGATTCAATAAGCGCTTCATTGGGGTGTTCATGGAGAATACTTATTGCCACTAAATATTGCTCATCTGCAAGCGGAGAATAATCAATGAGCTCACCGATTTCGGTGTTACTGTTGGGAAGAAATAATTTCTTCCCTGCGGTCAGTGGTTCGTTTGTTTCGATGAGAAACAGAGCTACCTCGTGCTTAAGTTTGGCTCGATAGTGAGTGCGTGCGACAATTTCTTGCCCTTTATAGCAGCCCTTATCGAAGCTTAGATGTCCTGATAAGTGCAAATCAATTCGATGAGGTAAGAATAAGCCTCTTGTTTCAGGGTAAATTTCAACGCGCTTATGACGCAATTGCAATTGATGCCAGGCAAGCGAGCCACGGATTTGTTGACTATTTATAAAAGGCTGGGCGAATGCAGATGCTTGTCCTTTAGTCATTAAGATGAGATAGCATTGATTGCCTAAATAGTAACAACAGCACTCCGCTGTACCGCTTAGTGCAAAACGCGTTTCAGGTAGCGTCATATTCTCAGGCAATTGATCGTGTGGATTAGCCAAATAAAAGCCATAAAGCTGATAAGCGGTCGTTTGTTCAACTTTAACCCGACTGAGCATTGCCGTCTTGCTGAGTGAAAATTGTGTTGCAGCGAGCAAATCGTTCGCTAAAATGCATTGCAAACCATGCCAATGGATCACATCAAACAAGGCCAATACACGTCCTTTTAAATTACATATTGCTCCTTGTTGCATCATCTTGTCAGTCACTTTGCGTATGTCACAACTTACTTGACCTTGCAAAAATTCTGCTGCTCGTTCACCGATGAAACGCAATGATCCAAGATAAGAAAGATCAAACAAGTAATTTTTATTTTTTTCAAAATTCAATTCACTGGCTAATGAAGTAAAAACACTCAACGGTCTGCCATTAACTCGGTATTCAGAAAAGTTCATTTTAGTTACTCTTAATATTTGCTGCTTTCGCGAAAATGATATTTTAGCATTTACACCAATGCTAGATTGCGAATGGTATGAAGTTTAGTGTAACATCGCCCATTCTGGCAATTAGGTAATTCAATGAGTAATTCATTAAAAAAAGCCAAACTCTTGTGGCACAGTCGACGAGGCATGCTCGAGCTGGATTTAATTCTCATACCGTTTGTGGAGCGTCAGTTCGATACGATGAACTCAGCACAGATCGCTTCTTTCGAAAAATTACTTGATTGTACGGATCCGGAATTATTCAGTTGGTTAATGGGGCACGCCGAGCCCGTGGACAAGGAATTGAACAATATTGTTGAATTTATCCGAATGCAGGATTACATTAGGTAGGTCGACTCATTACGCCAAACTCGCTTTGTTAATTCATTTGAGCGCAATTCTACTTCTTGCTTATTCTTCCTTTATTCTGCTTTTAAAAATTGCGATCACTGCCTTTCTTTTGTGGCAGCTCATTCGCATTTTTAACAATCCGCTGCCTTACCCAAATTATGTCATGCTCACTTATCACGAGCGCTGGGTGCTTCATGGTCAAGATCATCAGGAACGAATTTATGAGAAGGGAAGGGTAGTGGTTAGCATAGGGCTTTTTTTTCTCTTCGAGTTAAGCGGCAAGAATAAAAAAAAATTGATAGTGATATTTCGAGACCAAATTGAAGAGCATTCTTATCGGCTATTAGGCATCATCGAAAAAATTCAACCTAAGCTGCTGGATTAATAAAAGTCATGTCGTTTGAGATTCTCAAGCTTTTCTGTGCAAAAATCAATTCGCCTAAACCTAGCATTTTGAAGTAGCTTGGGTATAGAATGCACGAATCATGGCAAAACTATAGCCCTTTATGTTGGAAAGTGATCGTCTAGTCAGTGCTAATCCGGCGGCTTCTGAGGAAGCATTGGATCGAGCCATTCGTCCTTTTAGTCTCGACGAATACATCGGGCAAGATGAAGTGCGCTCACAGATGCGTATTTTTATCGACGCGGCAAAAAATCGAAACGATGCGCTCGACCACGTGCTCATTTTTGGACCTCCTGGTTTAGGCAAAACAACGCTTGCCAATATCATTGCCCATGAGATGGGAGTTAATTTACGGCAAACCTCTGGTCCGGTATTAGAACGGGCAGGGGATATCGCTGCCCTTTTAACGAATCTGCAAGAGAACGATGTGTTGTTCATTGATGAGATTCATCGCTTAAGTCCAGTGATTGAAGAAATTCTCTACCCAGCGATGGAGGATTATAAGCTCGATATCATGATTGGCGAAGGGCCTGCTGCACGTTCCATTAAATTGGAACTACCCCCATTTACGCTCGTTGGAGCCACGACGCGAGCAGGCTTGCTCACTTCTCCTCTACGTGATCGTTTTGGTATCGTACAACGCCTTGAATTTTATTCAGTGGATGCGTTGACTTATATTGTGTCTCGTTCAGCACGATTATTAGGAGTAACCACTGAAATTGAAGGCGCTCGTGAAATTGCCAGACGTTCTCGTGGTACACCCCGAATTGCTAACCGTTTATTACGACGGGTCCGCGATTACGCCGAAGTCAAAGGAAAAGGGATTATTACCTTAAACATTGCTGGTCAAGCGCTAGAAATGTTAAATATTGACCAGTATGGTTTTGACATGATGGATAGAAAATTGCTTCAGGCGATTATAGAGCGCTTCGCTGGAGGCCCAGTCGGTATCGATAGTATGGCCGCAGCCATTGGCGAAGAAAAAGGAACGATAGAAGATGTGCTTGAGCCTTACTTAATCCAGCAAGGTTTTTTGATAAGAACGCCCAGGGGGAGAGTGGCCTCTCAACTTGCTTACCAGCATTTTGGATTAACTGCCGTTGAAGAAAATAATTAATGGAAACTAGGAATTCTCACCAGATTAATTTTAGAGTGTATGCAGAGCACACCGATATGATGGGAATCGTGTATCATGCCAATTACCTTTGTTTTTTTGAGCGTGCCAGGACAGAAATGATTCGCAGTTCTGGCTTGTCTTTAACCATGCTTGCAAAGTATGATTGCCATTTTGCAATCAACGAGGTTCTACTTCGTTATCGCTATCCCGCTTATTTGGATGATTTATTGAGCGTGATAACAAAAACAAGCAATATAAAATCATGCAGCATGGTATTTGATCAGGTTATGCATAATCAGGATAATAAGCTAATCTGCGAAGCGCAAATCAGCGTGGTGTGTGTAAATAATAAGATGAAACCAAGGCGCTTACCTGAGAATTTATTTAAATCTGATAGCTAAAAATAGTGTTGGTTGGAGGAAAAAAACGTGGTAAACCATGCAAGTGTACTAGGTTATTTTATGCAAGCTGGCCTAGTCGTTAAGACAGTGATGATGATTCTGCTGATCGCATCCATAATCTCATGGACGCTTATCCTGCAAAGAGCGTGGTATTTCAAGCGTAAGAAACAACAATGTGAAGGATTTGTAAGGCGTTTTTGGGACAGTAGTGATTTGAGCAAACTCTATGCAGATATCGATAGTAATGTGGACGACAGACAAGGATTAGCCGCTATTTTTCATGCGGGGTTTAAAGAATACGTGCGCTCCCGTAAATTAGGGCACGTAACCTTAGAACCCATCCAGCGCGTCATGCAAATCAGCCACACTAAAGAAGCCATGCAATTGGAACAACATCTGCCCTTTTTCGCTTCTGTAGGCTCTATCGCACCTTATGTGGGTCTGTTTGGGACAGTGTGGGGGATTATGACTTCTTTCCAAGCCTTAGGACAAGCTCAACAAGCCACTATCGCAATGGTAGCTCCCGGTATTTCAGAAGCTTTGGTAGCCACCGCACTGGGACTGTTTACTGCAATTCCTGCAGTTATCGCTTATAACCGCTACAGTACTCGTGCATCTAACTTACTCGAACGCTACGATTTATTTCAGGATGAACTCGTCTCGCTGATTGAGCAACAAACTGCTGCGCCGATGAGAGGATAAGTCATGTTAAGAAGAAAAAAGACGAGTGCTCGCCCAATCGCTGAAATCAATGTGGTTCCTTATATCGATGTCATGTTGGTATTGCTCGTCATTTTTATGATCACAGCACCTATGTTAACGCAGGGTGTTACTGTGGATTTACCTAAGGCAGCAAGCGAAACCTTGAAATCAACTGACAGAGAACCCATTATCGTTTCAGTTAATCAGCAGGGTGATTATTTTCTTAATATTCATAGTGATCCTGCTAGCCCAATTGCACCGCAAGCTTTGAAAGTCCGAGTAGCAGCTGAATTAGAGTTAGCGCGACAATCTAAACAGGTATTAAATGTGTTGGTGAAAGGTGACCAAGGCGTTCCCTATGGAAAAGTGGTTATGGCAATGAGCTTATTAAAACAAGCAGGAGCTGAGCAAGTGGGTTTAATAACGGATTCGTCTGAGATGGGGCAGGAGAATCGGGGGTGATTGTGGATCAAAGTTATCGCAAGTCGTTTATTGCGGCCGTTTTATTTCATCTTTTTCTGGGTCTAGCCTTATTAGTAGACACCACGACTCATCAGCGCCCAGTGTTAACACCGGAAGCGAAAAACGAGCCTAGCCAGGCATTGCCCATCGAGCAATCTGCTCAACCGAAAGACGAGGTTGTAAAAGCGGTGAGTGTGGATAATCGCGAAGTGATGGAGACAGTGCAGCGTTTAAAACAAGAGCGCACCAATCAATTAAAGGCGGAGCAAGCAAGACAAAACGCTTTGCTTAAACAGGCTGAAATGGCACGTAAAGCACGCTTACAAGAGCAGCAACGCTTAGCGAAATTAAAAGAGGAAGCTGAGAAAGTTGCTATTGCTCGAAAAAAGCAAATTGAAGAAGAAAAACGCCGATTAAAGCAGCTAGCTGAGCAAAAAGCACAAGAAGCAAAACGGATTGAGGAACTTAAAGCTAAGCAACAACAATTAAAGAAACAACAAGAAGAGACCGAAAAGCTCGCTTTATTAAAGCAAAAACAAGCTGAAGAGAAAGCGAGACTCGATAAGGTTAACGAAGAAAAAGCTAAAGAAGAGCTTGCTCGAGCTGAAAAAGCGAAAGCAGAAGCCGAGCAACAACGTCAAGCTGCTCTTCAACAGCAAGCAGCAGCTGATGCAGCAAAAAAAGCGCATCTCGCAGGTGAAGTGGATAAATACAAGGCCATGATTGTTAATGCGATAAGCCGACAATGGATTTTGCCTGAAAATGTGGACAGTAGTTTGTCAAGTCAATTTAGAATTCGTCTCGCACCGGATGGTGCTGTTCTGGAAGTAAGCTTAATGCGTAGCAGCGGTGATTCGGTTTTAGATCGCTCCGCACAAACTGCTATTTATAAGGCGTCGCCACTACCAGTACCGAGTGATCCTGAGACTTTTAATTTATTCCGTGATATCAGTTTAACTGTACGGCCAGAAAATGTTAGGGGGTAACGTGTTAATTAGACGTTTGATTGCAGCAGCATTCCTATTTTTTCCAGTTCTACTGTTCGCAGTTGATTTAGAAGTGACTCAAGGTATTAACTCAGCACTACCTATTGGCATTGAACCCTTTGGTTATGACGAAATCGGACAGCAATTAACCGATGTAATCAACGCTGATTTCCGATTTTCAGGCCAGTTTAAAATTATTCCAGCACCTCAAGGGCGCCCCCTTGCAGTTAGTGTGTGGCGCGAGGCGGGTGCTGACAGTGTGCTATCCGGGCAAATAACCCGAATTGGTTATAATCGTTATGATGTGAGTTATAAATTATTCGATGCGGTAGCTCAAGGTAAAGTGTTACTGGCAAAAAACTATCAAATTAGTGCACATGATGCTCGCGCGCTCGCGCATCATATCAGCGATGAGGTGTATGAAAAACTGACAGGTGAGCGTGGTGTTTTCTCTACACGTATTGCCTATATTCTTGTGCAGCGGACTAACGCTGAGAAGGCAAAATATTTTCTTGAGGTCGCTGATTTTGATGGTTATAACCCACAAAGTTTGCTTGTTTCAACAGAGCCAATCATGTCGCCTGTTTGGTCGCCTGATGGTCGACAAATTGCTTATGTGTCATTTGAAAAAAAGAAAGCACAAATTTTTACCGTGTCAGTTGAATCAGGTAAGCGGCGTTTATTAACTGATTTTGTGGGCATCAATAATGCTCCAGCTTGGTCACCTGATGGTCGCAATCTTGCAGTGGTTTTATCGAAGGGAGGCTCTCCTAAAATTTACAGTGTCGACTTAAGTAGCGGTTACATGAAGCAATTAACCTTCGGGGATGCCATTGATACCGAGCCTCGCTATTCGCCAGATGGAAAATCAATGCTCTTTACTTCGGGACGAGGCGGTTCGCCGCAAATTTACCGATTGTCTTTGGTTGATGGAAGGATCGAGCGTATGACCTATGATGGAAACTACAATGCACGTGCTTCTTTTACGCCGGATCAAAAGCACATTGTGATGATGCATCGCGGCGAAGATCGATCGTTTAATATAGGAATACAAAATACAGATAATAATAGCCAAATCAGCCCATTAACCTCTTCTCCAGCAGACGAGTCGCCTTCTGTAGCTCCAAACGGTCGGTTAGTGCTCTATGCCACTCGGATTAATGATAAAGGTGTATTAGCGGTGGTATCGATTGATGGCCGCACCACAATGCGGTTACCGGCAAGGAATGGGGATGTTCAAGAGCCAGCTTGGTCACCTTATCTTGGTTAAGTAAAGTGAGAAACCGCTGGTTGTGTTTCCTCCTTATGTTGGTCGTCAATAACGGTTATTGTTGGAATGCCCTAGGTCACCGTTTGGTAGCCCAAATTGCTTATCATCATTTGACTGATCATGCTAAGCAAACTTATAACCGTTATAACCATGCTTTAGACAAAGTTTATCGAAAGCAAAATTTGGTGAACTCAGCTGCCTGGATGGACAGCCTACGCTTTCGTAAAGAAGTATGGCTACAGGAAAAGCATTATATTGACCAGCCTTTTTCTGCGGATGGCACCAAGGTCATTCTTCCTGCTAAGGTTAATGCGGTGTCAGCAATTGAAGAAGCAAAGACGGTTTTACGAGGCCATTCAAGTGATTTCGACAAAGGATTTAGCTTAAGGGTCCTATTGCATGTAGTGGGTGATCTTCATCAACCTTTGCACGCAATCAATCAATTTAGTGTCCAATATCCAAGAGGGGATAAGGGAGGCAATCTTGTCCATTTAGGAAAAAATTCGGTCGCAGCCAATTTGCATGCTTATTGGGATAGGGGAGGAGGATCCCTCTACAAGAAACAGTCCTATAAGCAACTGATTAAAATAGCCTATCGTATTGAAGAAGTATGGCCCTGCCAGTTAGAAAAGATGAATTTAGAACCAAAGAGTTGGGCAAAAGAATCTTACCAGATTGCAATTCAAAAAGCTTACCTAGTAAAACCTGGGCAGAAGCCGGATAAAAAATATCAGCACATGGTCAAGCGTGTAACTGAGCAAAGAATAGCTCTCGCTGGTTGTCGTTTGGCAGCCTTGCTTAATGCATTGGCAGAAAAAGACTAATGTCAAGACTTGGTAGTACCTTGCTTCAGAGATCACTGCCAAGAGTTTGGAGGTCCCTCGCTTTTGCTCGGGATGACAAGGGAGGTGTCGTCCTGAGCGAAGCGAAGGATCTCCTTGATGGAGCTCCTGCCAAGAGTCGTGAAGTCCTTCGCTTTGCTCAGGACGACGAAGTGCAGGGAGGGAGCCCGATTCTTCTTGCTAGTCAAGCCAGATCGTTGAATATTAATTAGTTCAATTGAGGATAATTGACTGTCTCAATTTCATCTAATATACCATTAATTTTACTGACAGCAGCGGTATTACCCCAAGCTCCTGTAATCACGAAATTACTACGATGCTGATTAAACAGTGGTTGTTTTTTTGCCCATTCTAACAATGCTATTTTTTCTTGGATATCCTCGATCAAATCGGCTTCTTTAAATAATTTTGTTAATGCAAAATCCCGGATTTCTTTAACCGTATCACCCCAAGTCCGCGTATTTTTAATCCCAAAAAACTGGTCCCAGTTAGGGTTTCTATGGGTATTAAATAGATTTTCTTTGGCACTGCAAATATCGAATATCATGCTCAATTGAGCGACATTTAATTCATTTGTATCGGTTGAAGTCAATTTAGTTGTAAGTTCACGTAATAAAACGGGTTTCTCCAAGCTAGGGCTTTCAGCAATGAGTTTTCTCACATAATCCATTGATTGGACCAATAAACACCATGTCTGCGGTGGATAAGTTAAGCTAGACCGAGTGGCTAAATCAGTACTGGCGCAGCCAATGCTATTTCCATTCTCGTCAGAGGTAAGAGGAGGAAGAGATTTCTCTTGCGAAAGAGAGGTTATAATATCATCCAACTCTTTTTCTGAAACTTCCTTTTCAATGCGGGCTAAAAGAGCTGATCTATGTTGAGGATTACTGATGAGCGCGCGAACCAATTCTTTTTTATGATTGGGCACTTGCATAATAGCGATGGTTGCACAATCACCCAATCCTTTTCGTTGTAAATCCTGGGCTAATAGTTTAGCCGGGCATGTATTGATATTGTAATGGATATCCTCTTGCGATTCTTGTAAATACCGTTGTAAATCATCCGCTATACCGGGTCCGCTATCACCACTTTGACGAATCTCCTCTAACCACACTGAAATGGTATAAGCTTCATAGTCTACTCTACTCAAAAACGATTTTTTTAAAAGCGTTTCACTAAAGGGTTGTAGTGCCTGAATTAGCTCTTGGAACTTATTTCTTTTCGTGCAAGCAAGTAGGCTGAGCCCTGTAAGAAGATTTTCACCGAGTTGAACGATTGTCTCGAGTTCTCTAATTAACTTGTCAAAATAAAATAGAGCCTTAGAGGTAAGTTGATGTGCACGATAAGTTTGTCCATCGACTTCATGTTGCTCTTTCGTGCATTCGAATTCACCCCAAATACCGTCAGTCATTTGGATAATGATATCGTCTTCCTTAATGGTGTCGAGCTCGATGAACTCAGCAGCGACTGCCACATTATCCTCTGTTAAATCTTGGACAGAGTTAGGGATATACTGAGAGAAGCCACCCATTTGATGACGCTGATAATCGCGTGCAGCCACTACCTGTTTTATGTCTCCTGTTTTTCCGTCAATAACGACAATCATTCCATCACCCACGTTTCCTATGATTGCTTTCATGGCACCATTGGGTTGACGATAAATAACAGTTGCTGCTAAAGAAGATTTAGAATTATAGGTAGGCGATAATTTGCTTTTTTTCGACTCTTCACCGGCTTCTAGCATGAGTTGCTGCACAGTATCTGTATCAAATGTTGTCAATTGTTTGCTTTTATTGACAAATGATTCACAAGCACTCGAGCTGACCAAAGCAGTGCTAAGATTTTCTTGCTTATCAGCAGAATGGTCCAATCCATCAGCAGTCGCCATAGTTAAGCCGATTCTTACACCATGCTCATCATAAAGGTAATCAGTGACACTGGCATCCAGTACACCGTAGGTATTCTCGCTGGTCGCATTAGAATAGGTGCTTCCCGATACAATGAGGGATTGAGTATTTCCAAAAAAATTAAATCGCTCCTGCAAAAATTCTCGAAAGCTATATTCATAGGAAAAGGGGCGGTTCTTTGTACGGGCTAATAGAACTTTTTGTTGATCTCTTACATCATGCTTACCCATTGTAACTCCTATCCAATATGGCCGAATTTAGTTTGTGGATGAAATCGTAGAAGAGTACCATTTTTTATAGTTTTATGTCAAAAATTTAATCAAAAAGAGTGATTGAGAAACATGTAATCTGTTTGTATTATGTCCATCATAAGTTTTTATGGATTTAAAACCCGTTTTAAAAACAAATAACCTCTTGATTAATGATTATAATTCATTTTGTCGTTATTTTAAAAAGCACGAACAAAGTTCAATGCAAAGAATTACCAAAAATTTAAAGTTCTTAAGGTTAACTTAAGCTTTCTCATATATCTTATGCCCATTCATCCTAATCCGGAAACCTTTCATGGGTAGGAAAAAGCTTAGAATACCAACGAAAAGTAATGCGTTTACTTCTTTAGCTGTAAGCCCCTTAGGGCAAATTATGATGCACTTGCAGAATAGGCTACAAGAGCTTATTCAGAAAAATAAGCAGCGCAAAGAGCAATCTACTCTCGAAAAAAAGTATGCAACGCAACGCCTCAAAGATATAAAGATCATTCTTGATAAGGTTATTGAATTATTTTTGTCCTTTGATAATGGAAACCAGCCCAGTAAACTTTCCCTTGTAAAAGATGGTATTTCGCTCTTCAGCCGGTTAGAGGATGCCAAAGAATTCGACACTCCGGTTAATGTATTCTATAGAATTACGCTGGAGCGGTTGCATAATGCAATAAAAAATAGCCGGCCAAACACCCCACGTCTTACCGCTACTAATATCCCCGAATTTAAAAATCGATTAAAAAAAGAATTAAGAAAAGAAACTGAAAAATGCTATGCAGAAGCACTGCAAATTCCCGGTTGTAATTTAGAGCACTACTTCTCGATTATTGAAGAGGTGATCGACGCATTTGATTTAGTGGAACAGGAGCCCTTTGACGTCAAGGATTTAGAGAAACGTTTTATTAAAGAAATCAAGTATGCGTTATTTGATGACAAAGGATACGCACCTCAAGCATTAATCATTAGTCATCCTTCCATGTACCATCTGGTCATTGAATTGCTTGATTTGCTTAGTCAACTTCCTGATGAGTTAGAAGATTTAGTTACTTTTCTAAATCCCAAAGCATTTACGCTGGACATAAGAAATAGTGCCTTATCCGCATTCATTCCCGATCGATTTAGTGACCTAAAAATTTCAGTTGAGCATGCGCCAAGCAACCCGCAACAGACACAAGGCGGACAAGGTTGTCAGGGATTAAAAGAGTTGCGTTATAAAGTTACTAACAATAGCGGAAGTGAAATCTATCATAATTTTCAAGATTATTATAATGATTTTTTAGTATCGACCAAAAATTTCCTTTCTTATTCACTTCAAACTTATTTAGAGAATTATGCGCAAACCCCTCACGTAAAAAGTGAGCTAGCAAAAATGAGCTTGCTTCAAGAATTTGTTGAACAAGAAGCTCGATTAGCGTCAAGCCATTTAGAAGAAGCGAGGCAGCTTCATGGGGCGTTTGATGAGTTTCACACCCTCCTGGCTAATGAACGGGCTCCTTCGGTAAAAGTCAAGTTATTGCATGAAAGAATGAGTAGCTTGGATCAAACTATTGCACAATTAGCTTATTTATTAGAAAGAAATAAGGATTATGAACTAAAAAAATTGAATGGCTTGATAGCGACTTATCCAACATTACTTAATGATTTGCAAAGGGCTAAAGTGCAACAGTTGGATGTTTCATACAGCACAGAGCAATTGCCGGAAGTGATTATCGCATTTAATGAGCAAACTGAGCTTGATGTTGTTCCTGTTAAAGACAAACTTAAATTAAAAAATCCTGAATATGAAGAGATAATTTCATTGCTGTCTTATTTTAGAAGTGAGAAAGCAAAACTTGCTGATCAGCTACAGCAAGAGGTAAAAGTCTGGCAAGAACAGGCAGTTATTCGCTGGAAAATGGAGAATGATGGATGGATAAGTGAGCTTAATGGATTAATTCTTGAAGAGCTGGACATGCCAAGCGATAGTGGTGATGTTGAGAATATACCTATTGATAAACGACTTGTTGTGATTAATGAATTATTGCTTGATGTGAGCGCTCGACAGAAAAAAGCTCAGCACGGTCTCGAAACAGTGAAAAGCATTGAGCAAAACCTAGCCGGTTCCATCCAATCCTTTGAACTTCTTCTAACGGTTGCGCCCGTGACCAACAAAGAGCTTAATGCTTGCTATGAGCAAAGTAAAATGCACGTTGAGCATTATAGAAATAGGCTACAAGAGGCTGCTGCAAATTTAGAGCAATGGCATGAGAAATTGGAGATTAAGCGGAATAAAGCTAAGGCTGCACAGGAGTTGGCGGAAACGATGAAGTCTTCTGATCCCTCAGTGATCCTTTCATTAAGGGAGAGTAAAAAAAGACAGCTTGCATTTATGGAAAGTGAATTAGCAATCCAATTGGTTGAAGAAAAATCCAAAAAAGAGCGGCATCGAGATAAAGTAGCACTGCTTCATTTAAATAGTGATCCTTTAGCCAATCCTGATCCATTATCGACACTCGAAGAAGAGTTTTTCAAAAAGAAAAATCGATTCACCAGTCAGTGCGCGGAAGCGTTGCAAAAAATTAAACTATTATTAGCGCACAGAAAAGAGTATCAAACAACACACGATCCTGAATTTATTCTAAGTGATGAAAATTTAAAAACGTCTGAGGGGATCAATACTCTCGTAACCTGGCTAGGAGAAATTACAGCGGAGGAAAGCAACAGTAGAACAGAACCTTCTGTCCCTTTCAAACTAAAAAGTGAGCTACTCCCTTTTTGTAATTTGGCAAAAACATTAAGAACACTTAGTCAAGATATCGAACACTTTAAAAATCAGCGTAAGCAGTATGCTAAAGAGGTGCAATTGCTCGTTGAAGACATTAAACAATTAAGCATAAATACACAGGTGAAGCAGGATGAGCTGAAAGATTTAACTAAGGAGATAGCTGTTCTTGATAAAATGGTCCTTTTATTAGTCGGCAATCAAGAAATAGGAAGACAAATTGCTGAGTTGGACAACTTAATTCTCGAATTCAATACCATTAAGTTGCTTAATCAACATCAAGAAAAACTGCTTAGTTCTTTAACCGCTGCGCGAGAAGAGTTATCAAAACTTGAAAACTTATTAAAAACCGCAAAAATCGAAGCGGCTAATAATCCTGTGTATGAAGATAATTTTAATCAAATCCAAAAAATTCTTGCCCATTCAAAGGAAAAACTTGAACTGCTTTTCAATACTATTTGTCATAAAAAGCAAAATGATTTAGATGCTTTTTTAATTAAAATTGAAAATGAGGTAAAGGAGATTTTTTCTGATGAAAATTCTGACGATAGCAATCTAGCTGGTCAATTAACAACATGGAATAATCGGCTAACTCAATGTTCAGTATTATCGGAAAAAATGAAACTTTATTTTCTTAAAATTGAATTTTTGCAGAGAGATTTATCCCATGTTGCTGATGAAAAACGAAAAGCAGAAATTACCAGCAAACTTGATCAATTTAATGAATTAGACAAACGTGTTAAAACGTTGTACACAGAATCATTAGCACAAGTTGACTCTCTTCTTTGTAAAATTGATGCTGAACTTCAGCAAAATCAAATGTGTGCAAATCTACTGTTTGCAGAATCTAAAGCGAGCTGGGAGACGAATGTTGCTGTAGTTGAGAAAGTGAGTCGCTATTTAAATGCATTTCCAATGGTCGGATTAACCCTCTTAAAAGCCACGTTAGAAACGCTGTCGTCACCACCTACCGAGTCGATGCAAAAAATTGCTCGTTTAGTTGAGGAATTTACTCAATTAAACGAAAAAATTGGAATTAAAAGTACAATTAATTCCCGATTAGGGAAGCGCATTGAAGAGAGGGAAGAGGTTGTTGCTGATTTTATAGCGCAACTTACTCGTTATGAAGATGAACGTCGAAAAAAATACCGTTATAAAGATCGATTGTTTCCCCAAGACCAACAGCGTAGATTGTCCTTTATAGAGAAAATCATAAAGGCTTTGGAATGCTATAAAGACACGGGTAACAGTGAGGCGCTATTAACCTCTATCTGCAACGAAAAAGAAACATTTCATGGTTTCAGTTTACGATCATTGCTTAATCGTTTTGTTGTAAAAATTAATGAACTCAATAAGCAAATTCCTGATAATTATGAATTGAATTCAAGTGAAGATTTAAAAGAAGCAAATGCTGACCTGCATGAGCAAGCAGAGGCAATTCTTAATACATTGAATTCAAGTGACCCCGAATTAGTTACCCAGATTAAAAAACTTTATGTTGAAATTGGAGAGCTTGAAAAATTTGGTGATTCGATTGCGGACAATTATAAAGAAAACGCGAATGTTGCTAAAAAATTAGCCGAAGCTCTGCAGGGAAAAGTGGATCAATTTCTCCTGGATAATCAACATAAATTTACCGATAAAGCGGCTTCACTCAGTGATAAAAAATTCTTTACAAAGTTCCATATGGACTTTATTTGTCATATTCACAGCAGGGATGAGATCATGAGTCAACACACTGCATGGCTACCTTTACTGGCAAATATTGCTCTTGCTTCGCTGGCTGTATTTACTTTAGGATTAGCGATCCCTGCAAAACAGTACATTACTGAAGTAACGACGGGAGAGGCGAGATTTTTCTGCCGGACAGATGGACTCTCGCATGTGGATGCGATTGAAAAAAGAGCAGAAAATTTGATCGCGGCGATAGCGTAAAAACAGCAGTATATCTAAAGCCCCTACGTACCGCGCTTCGTGCGGTACGTATCCACTGAACTTATTTCATTAAAACAGTAAAAAGCAGAGATATAGTTGACCGATTTAAACATCAAGGCTTTTGCAAAGCCTCAATCACTGCGCCTAAAAATCGTGTCGCTTCACCACCTGTCACTGCTCGATGATCAAAGCTTAGCGATAAGGGTAGTAGGCGATGCGTTTCCACTTTGCCATGAGAGGCGACTACTCCTTGGTACAAGCGGCCTACTGCAAGAATAGCCACCATAGGAGGAACGATGATGGGGCTTGCGAAACGACCAGCAAACTTACCGAAATTGGATAAAGTGATTGTTGCTCCTTTTAGTTTTTCTGGTGCGACAACTCGTTCGAATACCGCCTTTTTATAGTCATCAATCATTTTCCGTAATTGCTCGTCAGAATGAGTCGCGGCATTATGGATGACAGGAACAAACAATCCTTCACTGCTGTCCATAGCTATGCCTAAGTTGACTTCACTAAAACATTTTCTTGCACTGTGCGCCGTATCGAACCAGGCGTTAAGAGCAGGCTCTTGTTCACAAGCATGAATAATAGCGCGAACTAAACGCACGGTAATATCGGTTCCTGTTGACCAGCCCTCGATGTCCGCTTCATCAAAAATACTAACAGGAACTATTTCTTGATGTGATTGCACCATACTGTTGAGCATGGCTCGGCGTACGCCGCGTAACGCTTCATAACCTTCTGGCAGTTGGGCTTTTTTCTCTGCAGCAGCTTGCACATCTTCACGAGTAATCATGCCGTGCTCACCACTGCCTTTTAGCGAGCTAAGCTCGACACCTAATTTTTTTGCCATTAAGCGCACTGCAGGGGTCGTTTTGATTCGTTGTGAGCTTTTGCTGCCAGAGCCAATGATGAAGTTGTCTTCACTCATATCCGTGCTCTCTTCAAGATTACCCACCACTGTCCCTTTGTCGACTTTCTTAGCACTTTCAACCCCTGCTTCAAAGCCAACTAACGGTTCACCCGTTTTGATGACATCGCCAGGTTTACCGAACAGCTTAATGATTTTGCCATTTTGAGGACAGGGCACATCAACGACTGCTTTCGCTGTTTCCATGGAAACAAGCGGTTGGTCGGCCGTCACTGTATCGCCTTCTTTAACAAACCATTCATGAATTTCTGCATCGGGCAACCCTTCGCCTAAATCAGGTAAATTGAAAATATTCATCATCACTCCATTATGCTCAAGACACTGTCTTTGATTCGGGAAACACTGGGAATATAGTGCTTTTCGAGTTGGAAATAGGGCATAACCACATCGTAACCTGTGACGCGTTGTACCGGTGCGAGTAAATCAGCCAGCGCATTTTCCATGATTAATGCGGAAATTTCGGCACCCACGCCGCCTGTTTTAGCCGCTTCATGCACGATAACACATCGTCCTGTTTTCTCAACAGAAGCCAGTATAGTTTCAATATCCAAGGGTTTAATGGTTGCTACGTCGATCACTTCGCAGGAGATCCCTTCCTCTGCAAGTTGCTTAGCAGCTTGTAATGTTTCATGCATGCTCGCGCCCCAACTAATGAGAGTTACATCGTCACCTTCTTGTAACGTAAAGCATTTTCCTAAGGGTAGGGCTTCCCCATTATCGTCAACCGGTTGCTTGACTAAGCGGTAAATTCGTTTGGGTTCAAGGAAAATAACGGGATCAGGATTCCTGATGGCTGCGAGAAGTAAGCCATAAGCCCTTTTCGGTGAAGAGGGAATGACCACCTGAAGGCCAGGAATGTGGGCGAATAAAGCTTCAGTACTTTCAGAATGATGCTCAGGCGCTCTAATGCCGCCGCCAAAGGGAGCGCGAAACACGAGGGGGCAATGCAAGCGTCCTCGAGTACGGTTTCTCATCCGCGCTGCATGAGCAATAATTTGGTTCATAGCTGGATAAATAAAACCCATAAACTGAAATTCTGCCACGGGTTTTAAACCTTGAAGAGACATACCAATAGCAAGGCCGCCAATCATCGATTCTGCAAGAGGCGAATCAAAGACGCGGCGTTCACCAAAGCGCTCTTGTAATCCAACGGTAGCTCGGAAAACGCCGCCGTTTTTACCAACGTCTTCACCAAAAACGACAACATTCTCATCATGAGCTAATTCGTAAGCTAAAGCTTGAGTGACTGCTTCGACTAGAGTGATATCAGGCACGAGACACATCCTCCATGGCTATTGCGCGTTGCTCAACTAAATAATCGGGCAATTCAGCATAGTGATAATCAAAAATACTTGTGATTGGCTGTTTTTTTTGGCCTAGGTATTCATTAACCGCTTCTTCCACCGCTTCGTTGCTTTCCTTCATCAGCTGATCTTCTTGGGTTTTATCCCATATTTTTTGCTGTTCCAAATAATATTTAAAACGGGCGATGGGTTCTTTTAATTTGGCCTTTTCTACTTCTTCACAAGGTTGATAACGTGTCGCATCATCAGCTGTGGTGTGATCGCAAAGTCGATAGGTCAACGCTTCAACCAACGTAGGTCCTTCCCCTCGACGTGCTTTTTCGAGGGCTTCACCAATCACCTGACGGCAAACTAATACGTCATTTCCATCGATTTGAATCCCTGTAAAGCCAGCAGCAATCGCTTTTTGAGCAACCGTTTGGCTTGCTGTTTGTTTAGAAAGAGGAACGGAAATAGCCCACTGATTGTTGTTAACCACAAAAACCACTGGTAAATTCCAAGTGCCGGCCACATTCATGGCTTCGTAAAAATCGCCTTCGGAAGTGCCTCCTTCGCCTAAGCAGACCACAGCAACACGCGGCTGATTGCGATATTTGAACGCAAAAGCAACGCCCGCAGCATGTAAGCATTGAGAAGCAATAGGCACACAAATAGGCAGGTCTTCCGAGTTGCATGCGAATTGACTGCCTCGTTCGTCTCCGCCCCAATAAGCGAGAATCTCTGACATCTTAACACCGCGTTGAAATTGGGCTGCATAATCGCGATAGTAAGGGATAAACACGTCTTCAGGCCGCATCGCATGCCCGATGGCAGTTGAAATGGCTTCTTGGCCATTAATCGGGGCATAAGTACCCATTCTACCCGTCCGCTGTAACGCAATCGCTTTTTTATCAAAAGCTCTGGTGCGTACCATCACACGATAGAGTGTTTTCAGTGTAGCCTCATCATGAGCAAACTCAGGTAAAGCGTCACAAATTTCGCTTTTCTCGTTAAGAATCTGAGCGAAAGGTATTTCAAAACGGGCGACTATTGTCAAGGTCGATCTCCTTGTTAACACGCGTGGTTATTAGGATACTCAGAATTTTTCGTAAAAACTAGGGAGCTGCAGGCAATTCTCTCGCTGGGTTATCATTATGGCACTGCTTTCAAGATTAAAACCCATTCCGACATCCCATGGATAAGCTCAGGAGACGTCGGAGTAGTTAAAAAAAGCTCAAGGCTGCATTATTAGGTCGAGTGCAACTTACCTCAACTGAATTGAGAGCTAGCTGGCGCATCTGTGGATGGCTGTTCGATTGTTGGCGTTCGGGTAATTTTATCCGACGACACATCCCTTAATGATTTGCTTTTAGTGATAGAAAACAACCCCGCTTTTCGTGGGGAGGTGAGCGGTTTTTCATCCGATGACAACCCGCTATCCCCATTCTCTTTAAATTTTATTTTGCTAGAAGAGTCTGTGTTGGACCGGCGTCGAAGGAGGGGAGGAGCACTTTCTTCTGGTGTGGCTTGGCTGCTCTTCAGTAGTTTGGAGGCAATTGCTGTGTAAATCCATTGTGAACAAAGGGTCACCAATTCTTCTCTATGCTTTTTTCGGTCATGATGTTTCTCAAGATTGGGTGGATTTGTTTTAAGTTGTTCTATCATCTCTTGCGGAAGATAAAAATCGGCCTCATCAGGATATCGAATAGGAGGAGCCTGGATATCCATCAAGAAAACTTCTCTTAAAAGCTTAGCGGTTTCTTCAATTACTTCCCCTGTTAATTTTTGCAAATTTTCATCTTTGCCATGAGGGTATTTTAGTTGAAGGAAATTGAGTAGGAAACTAAAGCATGATTTTCCGTCGATTTTGAGATGTTCTAAATTTTCGCTTAGCTTTTGTAATTCTGGACTGGCTTTTGCCTGTTCTAAAAGGCCTACTTCAATGGTGTCAAAATGCGCGTATTGAAGCATTAAGGCGCTTAACGAAAGATCGGTTTTTGCTTTTATTTGCTCTTTTATTGTTTGATCAATGAATAGGTGTTTCGTTGCTATTCGACCTGACTTTGCAGTTAACTCGGTTAATTGCTCCAATAATAAACACGCTTCAGCAAGCAACGCTCTGTTTCCTTGTAGAGCTGTTTTTAAACTATCTAGTTCAGCTTGTACGCTCGTATCCGGGGTTAATTGATAGCTTTTAATATCACTGGTGATAAAAAAACGAAAATTACGGATTAAGCCTCTTGCTCGGGCGAATAAAACTTGATGAATGGCATCGTTCATGCGATGCGGATCTTGTCCAAACTCTTCTTCTAACTCTTTTCTGGATCGTTCCTCGTAGAAAGTTGGACCTAAGTTGTGTGATTTAAATCCAGCATAAAATTCAGGTTCATTACGCATGACCTCTTTGATGGCTTTCTGGAAAAAATCGACCAGTGAAGAATCAACCGGTTGTTTTTTGTAGAGCGGTGCTAGGATTTTATTGAACAATTCTTTTATTAAAATCATCTGTAATTCTTTGACAGGAATGAGTTCACCTACTTCTAGGTAGCTCATTTTTCTTGTAAACGTTGAGGGTGAATCAAAAACCGTTCGTCGCGTTTCTAAATCTGAAATGAATTTTTTTAGAAAATAACAGTGGTCTGTTTCTCCGTCGGGTAGATAGCGCAGGGTATCTCCTCGAAGATTTGAATCAATGGATTCAGGAAGTATTGCTTCAAGTTGCAGCCCCATTACTTCGCCAGAACTGGTTTTGGTTGTTTGCGTCGATGGCGTAGCAGCGTCTTGGGCTCGTTTTGTTGGGACAGGAGAGGTGTTGATAGTGGAGATCTCAAAAAACGCTTTCGAGTTGGTTCTTGATCTTGGTGTTTTCACACGAGAAGCATCGTGAGAAGCACTTGGCGTTATATGGCTACCAGCGTGTGCGCTTGCCCCAGTTAAGCGTCGAGGAAAGGGTATTGAGCGAGGTGAAGGTGCAGGAGCTATGCTTTTAATATCAAGGGGTGAAATGGGTGATGGGGCGTCGATAAACTGTATCTCTTTTCCAAAATAGGATTTAACATGGGAAATCGTGATGGAAGCTTTTTCACTATTGATTTCCACTCCTGCAATTTTTCGTTTTTGTAAGTGATCAATGACAAGGAATTTCCTTAAACTCTGGCCTGCGCTTGCTGAAGAGGATCCCGCAGAGTTAGGCATCACTTCGAAAAGGCAAGTGGCTTTGTCTTGGGTTTCATCATATTCCCAAAGAAGAGGAGCTCCATGATAAGCGAGGGTAGAGATAAAAATACGCATGATTGTTTATATTTTGAGAAAATGAAACCGAAATGTACAATTTATTCCCTGTGCACGTAAAGTGTTTTTTTTTAATTTCGTACTAATTGGATAAAGAGTGGCTGAAATTCAGATTTTTAACTTAACTTATTCAGAGGATTTGATAGAACACTATCAAAAATTAGCAACCTTATCGGGCTTCGTACTCTTAGAGAGTAATGATCGTTTAAGGGGGCGTTACGATATCGTCAGTGCATTGCCTTATGAAGAGCTCAAAATAGAGCGAAATGTTTCTGGATTTCATCACGTTTTTGCTGCACTGCAAAAACGACTCCCCCAGACCGTGTCAGCGATTGATCTTCCTTTTCAGGGAGGAGCGATTGGTTATTTTTCCTACGATTTTGCAGCTAATTTAACAGGAGCACATTCGGTCGCACAGCCCAGTCTCGAAAACATGCCTGTGGTTCATGTTGGTCTGTACGATTGGGCGATCATCAGTGACCATCACTTAAAAAAAGTGTATGTCTTTGCAGCGAACACACGCTCTGAAACGCCTTTGATAGTTAAAGAGGTACTTTCTGTTTGGCATCAAGTTGGCGATTACAACCGTCCTTTTGGGTTAACAAAGCCATTTACACCCCTAATCACTAAAGCAGAGTACCAAGACGCATTTCATGCAATCCATCAGGATTTAAAAAAAGGGCGCACTTACCAAGTCAATTTTACCCAACCGTTTAATGCTGAATACCAAGGTGATTCTTGGGTGATGTACAAGAAAATAAGAACGAAAAATCCAGTTCCTTATTCAGCTTATTTACACTTTTCTGATGCAGACATTTTAAGTTTTTCACCCGAACGTTTTCTGGTAATGGATAAAGACAAACTTCTCACCTCACCCATCAAGGGAACAGAGAAGCGCTCATCGGATCCTCAACGGGATGAGCTGTTGCGCAACAGTCTATTGGCTTCCAGCAAAAATCAAGCTGAAAATGTCATGATTGTGGATTTACTCCGCAATGATTTGGGGAAAATTGCTAAGCCCGGTTCGGTGCATGTCCGTGATTTATGCGCAGTTGAAAGTTATCAGGCTGTGCATCATTTGGTCAGTAACATTGAAGCCATTGCTTTAGAAGATCAATCAATGATGGATGTATTTAGCGCGTGCTTTCCTGGAGGCTCAATTACGGGTGCACCCAAATTGGAAGCAATGCGCATCATTGCTGAACAAGAGGCTTATGCGCGTGGAGTGTATTGCGGTTCTATCGGTTATTTTTCCAGGCATGGTCGCTTTGATAGTAATATTGCCATACGTACCGTAGTAGCTCGCGAGAAGATCTTGCATATGGCTGCTGGAGGTGGAATAGTGATTGACTCCAATTGGGAAGATGAATACCTTGAATGTTTTACCAAAATAGCGGCAATAATTAATGGACTTAACTGAAAAGATAACGCCTATCGATGCGGCAGTTGTCGTGCTGCATGAGTTAGCAAGTGATTCTTTAGTGCTGACACAAAGAAGTCACACTTTGCGCAACCACCCGGGAGAAATTTGTTTTCCTGGAGGCCGTTGGCAAGTGGGTGATAGAACTTTATGCGATACGGCCTTACGCGAATTGCAAGAAGAGCTTGGAATTTCACCCGCAAGAATCGTCTTACAAAAAGCATTGCGAACGGAGCGCACTTTAAGCGGATACCTCATTCATCCCTGGTTTGCCACGATTGAAAATTTATCGCCTTATCACGCGGACCGAAATGAAGTTGCGGAAGTCTACTATTTACACATGAGCGAGATCATTAAGGCGTCCAACTATGAGAAAATCCAAATAAGTCGTTTTGGTCTGAATTTTACAACCTACCGGTTTGTTGCGAGCAGTCATTATGTCTGGGGTGCGACCGCTCGGATCATGATGCAGTTGATTGTCGAAGACGACTCGGTAAGACCCTAACCTATGAATTTTATGCCATACTCGCTTCTTTCATTTTTTCATCATTGGTTTTTAATGCTCGACGTAAAATTTTACCCACATTGGTTTTAGGTAATTCTTTATAAAACTCGACCACTTTCGGTATCTTATAACCCGTTAAGTGCTCACGGCAGTGGGCTATGACTTGTTCAGCGGTAAGGGTAGGATCTTTTTTTACGATGCAAGCTTTCACTCGCTCACCAGACTCTTCATCTTGGATACCCACCACTCCTACCTCTAGCACGCCAGGGATCATGCCAATCACTTGTTCCACTTCATTAGGGTAGACATTAAAGCCAGAAACGACAATCATATCTTTTTTGCGATCAACTAAATACACAAAGCCTTTCTCATCCACACAGGCGATATCCCCTGTTTTTAAAAAACCATCGTTAGTAAAAACTAAAGCAGTTTCTTCTGGTCGTTGCCAATAACCTTGCATCACTTGAGGACCTTTAATGCATAATTCCCCCGCTTCACCAATAGGTACCTCAACATCGGAATCATTGCGGATAGAAATGGTTGTGGAAGGGATGGGCAATCCAATGCTGCCATTATATTCATCCAGGTACATGGGATTGATGGTTGCTGCTGGACTGGTTTCCGTTAATCCATAGGCTTCTAAGATGCGGAATTTGGTGATTTCTCGCCATTTAAGTGCCACACTTTTTTGCAAAGCCATTCCACCTGATAGGGCGCATTTTAATTTTGAAAAATCAACTTGTTGAAATTTGGGGTTATGCATAAGGGCATTGAATAGGGTGTTTACACCGGTAATGGCTGTAAAGCCTGTGTTTTTAATTTGATTGATAAAATGAGGAATATCACGCGGATTGGTAATGAGAATATTTTTCGCTCCTGCTTTAAGGAAAGTCAGGCAATTCGCCGTGAGGGAAAAAATATGATAAAGAGGCAAGGCAGTAATGATGATGTCTTCCCCGTCTATTTTTAATGGAGAAATCCAAGCAGAAGCTTGCAATACATTGGCTACCATATTGCCATGAGTAAGAATAGCCCCCTTTGCGATACCCGTAGTTCCACCAGTGTATTGAAGGAAAGCAATATCGTGATGATCTAATTTAACTGGGGTTAAATGGCCTTTGCGTCCAAAGCTAAGTGTATCATTAAAGTGAGTCGCATGCGGAAGGGTATAGGGAGGGACCAATTTTTTTACATATTTAACCACTGCATTAACAATGAATCGTTTCATTAATGGGAAGACGTCACCCATTTGGGTTACAATAATGTGTTTAACTGTCTTAACTTGAGGCAGTGCTTTTTCAACAGTGTGGGCAAAATTAGCGAGAACAATTAAAACTTCAGCACCAGAATCATTCATCTGATGGACAAATTCGTTAATGGTATAAAGTGGATTAGTGTTCACTGCAATACAGCCAGCGCGCAGAATGCCAAATAAAGCAATGGGGTATTGCAGGAGATTAGGCATCATCAGTGCTACACGCGTGCCTTGTTTTAACTCAAGTTGTTGCTGCAGATAAACGGCGAATTGGCGGCTTTTTTCTTCAAGCTCATGGTAAGTGATTTCACATCCTAAGTTAACATACGCAACCTTTTTAGAATATTTATGACAAGAATCTTCGAATAATGAAACAAGCGAGGAGTGCTCATTGATATCAATTTCATGAGGTACGCCATCTTGATAATATTTTAACCACACCTTCTCCACATCAATGTCCTTCTGTTATTGCTCCCCTCATGTTAGTATAAACAAAAAATGGGGTGATGGATATCTTAGTTATGACCGATAATGTATTGAAATCACAGGCTTTTAAGCTTAAAGGTCGATTATATACTTTTACAGTTTTGCAATTACTGAATCATGATCGTGTTTTATTTGCTCAGCAATTGGATGAAATGATCCTAAAAGCACCTCGGTTTTTCGATAAAACACCTATTATTTTAGATTGTAGTGCATTGCAAGAGGTTGATTTTGATTTGCAAGCGTTTTGTCAATCGATGCGCGAGCATAATTTAATTCCTGTGGCTGTTCAGGGGGCTAGCCCTTTCCTTGAAACAGTCGCACAATGTCAAGGATTGGGTGTTTTACACACTTCTTCAACGCAAGATAAAGATTTAATCGAAAACGAAGTAGAAGAGCAAACCACCACTCCTGTCGAAATTAAATCCAAATTGCTCACCACTCCTGTACGCTCTGGTCAACAAGTAGTAAGTAAAGGAGGGGATTTAGTCATCACTGCTTCTGTTAGCCATGGTGCAGAATTATTAGCAGACGGCAATATCCATGTGTATGGCGCATTGCGAGGTAGGGCACTCGCGGGGATCTCGGGTGATAAACAAGCGAGAATTTTTTGCCAATCCTTAGAAGCAGAATTGGTATCCATCGCTGGTTATTACCGTTTAAGCGATGCAATCGAACCGCATCAAGGTCCTTGTCAAATTTATTTGCAAGATGAACACATTCACATTGAGCCTTTATGTTAATGGTGCCAAATAAGCCTTTTGAAGCAGTTTTTATTTCTGATTTGCACCTTCATCCCGAAGAGCCAATGATTATGGCTCGCTTTAATCACTTCATTGATTGGGCAGCGATAAACACGCAATCTGTTTATATTTTGGGGGATTTTTTTCACGCCTGGCCGGGTGATGATGGAGGGGATTCTTGGAGTCAGACTATCGCTCATCGGCTTAGATGGTTATCTGAGCAGAAAGTTTCCCTTTATTTCATGCACGGGAATCGTGATTTTCTACTGGGTCCTCGATTTGCTCAATCCGCAGGCATGACCATTCTTCCTGATCCCACTGTGATTCAATTAGGATCACATCAAGTGTTACTTGTTCATGGGGATCGGTATTGTATTCATGATAAGGGACATCAATGGTTTAGACGCATAACCAGGAATCGTTGGTTTCCTAAGCTTTTTTTGCGGATCCCTTTTCGAGTACGTAATAAAATGGTTGCCAGTGTGCGACAAAGAAGCCAAACAAATCGCAGCAAAACAATGGCGCAAATGGATGTTGTTTTGCAGCCCATGATTGATCATATGCGAAAAAAAAAAGTCACTGTATTAATCCATGGTCATACGCATAAGGTTGGCTTAAGCAATTATGTCTATAATGGAAGTGTGTACGATCGCTATGTCTTAAGCGATTGGGATGAAAGCCCGAAAGTATTGTGTTATTATAAGTCAAACAGGTTTGAATTCTCTCATTTGGATTTTTAGAGGAACAGTAGCATGGCCGATTTAACTGAAGCCCAGAAACGCGAAATTGAAAGCAAAAAAGATACTCAGGTCAAGGATGCACTAAAAGAAGAGGTTGTCGCTAAGACAAGAGAGATGAAGCAAAAGAATAAGGCGATAAAAGAAGAAGCAAGCTTACAAGAAGCCAATAAAGATAAATACGATTTCGATGATCAGCCATTTTTTACTCAAGTGGACGCTAACGGGAAGAAAATCGTCGGAAAAATAGAACGAAAAGCTGATCATTTGATTGGTAAAGGGGTGGGGGCTGCGAGTGACTGGGCTGTGGAAATGTACAACCTTTTATCTGCCTCACTTGAATTAAATAAAGCCCTGTATTATGACCCTCTTAAACTTCCTTTTGAAGATACAGTTAAAGGAGTTGGAAAAGCCCTTTGGCAAAGAACCGTTGTGGCAGGGGCAGAAGCTATATCGGATAAGATTAGTCGTCGCTTTGTAAAAGATGAGGAACTGGCGAAAATAAATTTTGGTGCTGGCGTTGATGAGAATGGCATTTTATCCAGTTCTGTAACTAAAAATAATAAAACTTGGCCCGAAATGGGGGGGTTATTCAATCAAGGGATCTGTGATTGGGCAAAAGTTCAAGGTTACCAAGCTCTTCAGCAAAATGGTCAACTCGTCTTACAAGATAAAAATGGCGTGAAGATGACTCCTCAAAAATTCAAAGAGTTAAATGATAACGTGGATACCAGTTTGGAGAAATTTCTCTCCAGTCGCATGGGTATGAAGATAAATTACAGTGGTCCCACTCAGCAAGCCGCCGACGAAGAAGAGAATAATCCTCCTGCTCCAAGAATGAATTGAGGTTGTAGAAAAAAGAAAGACAGTTTTTTCATCCAGGTATTCCGCTATGAAAGCGAAATACCTTATCCTTTGAGCCAATTAAAGCATTTTCTATTTTTAAGAAAGCGTTCAAGCGGTCATCAATATCCCCACCATACCGCTTAGCCAGCCGAAGATAATCTAGAAAATGACGCGCTTCCGATTTAACCAAAGAAGCATAAAATTTACTTAAACCGTTATCATTCATTCGCGGAATAAGCGCATTAAATCGTTCGCAAGAGCGGGCTTCGATAATGGCACCGACAATGAGCTGATCGCGTAATCGCTCTATACACCCCCCTTTAGTGACAAGTCGATGCATTTTTTGTGCATAATCAGCTGGGGGAAGTGGACCAAAACGAATATTTCGATTAACCATCAAGCGAGTTACTTTTTCAAAATGCAATAATTCTTCTCTTGCCAAAGGAGACATGACCTCAACTAACTCTGGTTTTTCGGGGTATTTAGAAATAAAATTAACGGCTGTCGCCGCTGCTTTTCGTTCGCAATGCGCATGATCAATTAATAAAGTGGGTATATTGGCAACAGCCGCATCGAGCCAACCTTCTGGGGTGGGTAAGCGAAGAAAATCAATTAACGTTTGCAAATCATTTGAATCTGAGCTTAGCATAACAAATTTACACTATACTTTGTAAAATAATGCCCTTATATCTTACAGATAATGAAAAATCAAATTGGATCAAATAATGAGTGCAGCAGAAACAAGTAACGAGTTATCAATCTGGTTATCAACTTATGGCTTGATAACCGCTGAACGAATTCTAGAGCATTACAAAATTCGACTACAGCATGAAGAGTTCATCGCTGCAATAAAAAATCCAAACACGTTTTATCATCGTTTGTTAAAAGTGCCATTAAGAAATGTATTTAATGGGATTATTTTGCAACAAGCAAATGATTATCAAGTTTATGCGCAAAAAATATTCATTGATTACTTAATGTCGGGTGAGACCAGTAAATCAGAAGATTCACCAGGTGCCCTTACACGTGAAGATTTAGAAAATGAACGCAGAACACTAGTCAGTATGGGGGATGATTTTCATCAATGCGAACTCGATCATAATAAACTCATTGCCGAATGCCAGAGGAATCTTATTGAGTATGCAGCAGAATGGAAAAAAAATTTAGCGACTGCAGCCAAAAGGATTCGTGATGAGTTAAGGCTACAGGGCGTGGATAAAGAGAACAATGTCATTATCCAAGCAGTCAATGCATTGATAATTCAATCGGATTCGTCTAAGGGAAATAAAATTAATAGTAAAGATAATTCATGGCTTCGTGCGGAAAAGATTATCGGAGGAAAGTTATCCGAAGAGGCAAGACAAATTTTTATTGAACAAATCGCCAAATTGGTTGATTTCTCATCAGAAATAGAGTCTTCCCTCGCCAATTTTTCGAACAAAGCGAATGAAATGGGAGCAAGAGTACGTCAATGGCGCTCCGATTTTTATAAGTTAATCCTGCGTGTGAACGAATTGATTCAATTACTCCCTGAATACCATACGGATTCTACCCAGACTGAGGAAAATCGTGAAACACTTTATTTTGATTCAGCTCTTGGGGAGGAGGAGCAAAAAGGGTAACCTGCTCAGGAGGCATCATGCTGTTGTCGCAACGTCGTGAGGGAGCACCTCGGAGGTTACTGCCAAGAGTCAGGAGGTCCCTCGCTTTTGCTCGGGATGACAGTTGTGTTGTCGTCCTGAGTGAAGCGAAGGACCTCCTTGGATGGGGTTACTGCCAAGAGTCGGAGGTCCCTCGCTTTTGCTCGGGATGACAGTTGTGTTGTCGTCCTGAGTGAAGCGAAGGACCTCCTTGGATGGGGTTACTGCCAAGAGTCGGAGGTCCCTCGCTTTTGCTCGGGATGACAGTTGTGTTGTCGTCCTGAGCGAAGCGAAGGATCTCCCCGAGAGTTACAGCCAAGGTCGGGAGGTCCCTCGCTTTGCTCGGGATGAAGTTGTATTGTCGTCCTGAGCGAAGCGAAGGATCTCCCCGAGAGTTACAGTCAGGGTTGGGAGGTCCCTCGCTTTGCTCGGGATGAAGTTGTATTGTCGTCCTGAGCGAAGCGAAGGATCTCCCTGAGAGTTACAGCCAAGGTCGGGAGGTCCCTTGCTTTTCTCGGGATGACATTCATGAAGCGGATTGAGCGAATCGCACTGAGAGATTACTATCCATTAAGCAGACACTTCGTGTATAATATCGCGCTTTTAATCTATCATTAATCGGAGCGTCTTTATGACAAATGAATTAACCCTTTCCATTATTAAACCCGATGCTGTCGCTAAGAACGTCATTGGCCAAATTTATTCCCGATTTGAAAAAGCTGGGCTCAAAATCGTTGCTGCAAAAATGGCCCACCTCACCCGAGCGCAAGCGGAAGGTTTTTATGCTGTTCATAAAGCAAGACCCTTTTTTAATGATTTAGTGAGCTTTATGATTTCTGGTCCTGTCATGATTCAAGTATTACAAGGCCCAAATGCAATTGCTAAAAATCGTGAACTGATGGGCGCTACTAATCCTAAGGAAGCTGCTCCCGGTACTATTCGCGCGGATTTTGCAGACAGCATCGATGCTAACGCCGTTCATGGTTCTGACAGTGCTGAAACGGCTGCTCAAGAAGTTGCTTTCTTTTTTGAGCCGCATGAAGTTTGTGAGCGATAATTCATTTATAGGCATCTTCGATGTAAGTGGTCTGGACGGGACATAGCCATCGCTCCACGTGCCGCGGCCTGTCCGCGGGACGTAGCGATAAGATTCACTACCTTCACTTAATGGCAGGTTGTGAGTGTTATGAAATTCAGTGGAGTAAGTGATGAATCAGAAAATTAATTTATTGAATTTCAATCATCAACAAATGCGTGATTTTTTCAGCGAATTGGGAGAAAAACCCTACCGTGCCCAGCAGGTCATGCAGTGGATTCATCAATACGGATTTCATGACTTCTCACAGATGAGTAATTTAGGTAAGGCGTTACGCGAGCGTCTTAATCAGATAGCAGAGATTCGGCTTCCCGAGATCATTACTTGCCAAAAATCAAGCGATGGAACATGCAAATGGTTACTAAAACTCGATTGCGGGAATTGCATTGAAACGGTTTTTATACCTGAAACCAACCGTGGGACGCTTTGTGTGTCCTCGCAAGTAGGTTGCGCATTGAATTGCAGCTTCTGTTCAACAGCAAAGCAAGGATTCAATCGAAATTTATCCATTGCAGAAATTATTGGCCAGGTTTGGTTAGCTGTACGCGAATTGTCTCAACAAAACGGTTTCCATGATAAAAAAATAACAAATGTAGTCATGATGGGCATGGGTGAGCCTTTACTTAATTTTGATAATGTCGTAGCGGCCATGGATATCATGATGGATGATTTCGCTTATGGTTTATCGAAGCGGCGGGTCACTTTAAGTACTTCTGGCGTTTTACCTGAGCTTGAGCGCTTACGGGAAGTTAGTCCTGTCGCTTTAGCGGTTTCCTTGCATGCGCCAAACGATGAGTTACGTAATCAATTAGTACCGATCAATAAAAAATACCCATTAGCTGAGCTCATGGCGCTGTGTAAAAGGTACTTTAAAAACGAATCCAAGCGAAGAGTCACTTTTGAATACGTGATGCTAAAAGGGGTTAATGATCAACCAGAGCATGCAGATCAGCTCATTAAATTATTACGCGACGTGCCTGCCAAGGTTAATTTGATCCCTTTTAATCCTTTCCCTATGACTGAATATGAACGCTCTTCCCAGCAAGCCATTGATACTTTCCGTGAACGATTGCTGGCGAAAGGGATTAATACGATCACGCGTAAAACAAGGGGCGATGATATTGATGCTGCATGCGGGCAACTTGCTGGTGAAGTAAAAGATAGAACAAGTCGTTCACGACGCTGGCAAAAATTGCATTTTGTGCCTAAAAAGCAAATCGAAAGAGCAGAATAGCTTGAGATTTACTGAAAAAAGAGAGGTCATTACATTCAAAAATTAGATGCGTTTTGCCTTGCGAAAAGAGTGCGTAACTTTTCTTTAATGGTTATAATGGCCAATCTTTAAAATGCAATACGAATAATTGTGTTAAATTTATTCCGGCTGTTACTCATTTTTGGCTTAGTATTACTGCAGGCGTGTCAATCAAAAATGACAGTGAATGCAGAGCAAGCTATGCAGGCCCAAAAGCAAAAAGACGCGGCATCATACAATACTCAATTGGGCATGATTTATCTCAAACAGGGAGATAGGCCAAGGGCTAAGCGTAAGTTGCTTGCTGCTTTAAAATTAGCGCCCAAGTCATCTGAGGTAAACGCAGCAATGGCTTATTATTTTGAGATGACAGGAAATACAAAACAAGCTCGTATTTTTTACAAAAAAGCATTATCTTTAGCCTCTAATAGCGGAGCACAACTCAACAACTATGGTACTTTTTTGTGCCGATTAGGCCGATATAAGCAAGCCGAAGGGTATTTCTTAAACGCAGTCAAAGATGTGTATTATGTTAACTCCGCTGGAGCCTATGAAAACGCAGGATTATGTTTGGCGGCTATTCCGGATTACACTAAAGCCAGAAGTTATTTTGTGAAAGCACTAAAACAGGATCCACAGCGGAAACAATCGCTTTATGAGTTAGTCAAAATAGAGCTAAAACAGGGGCATGCAGAAAAAGCCGTAATGGACTTGCAAAATTACGCTGAAATGACTATGAATGATTCTAAGTTGCTGGGCATAGCAATAGAAGCAGCGCATAAAGCGGGAAAAACAAAACTTGAGGTAGTTTATAAACAACGGCTGACCAGGCTAAATCATTTTACGGACTCTACCGGAGAAAAGAATGACAACAGTAATAATGGATGAAATTCATAACGGTACTTCAGAAAAACCCGGCATGCAATTAGCGCGCGTGCGCGAAAAAAAAGGATATAGCCAGGAGTACGTCGCCGGTAAGCTTCATTTACGCGTTAGAATTATTGAGCTTCTTGAGGCGGACGACTATGATCAAATGCCTGAGCCTGTTTTTATCAAAGGCTATATTCGCGCCTACGCCAAATTATTGGGCGTTCCGGTTGATCCCTTATTGGAAATATTTAACAGCATGCACTCCACGGAGCGAAAATTGGAAAAGGCATTGTGGCAAAGCAAGCGAGAATCAAACAAAGGAGAGCGAACAGTTCGCATATTAACCGGTTTAATAGCGGTGGCTGCAGTGGTTGCTGTTGGCATTTGGTGGCAGAAAAATAAAGACAGCACCCAAATTTTTTCTGCTAAAAATGCCCCGGTGGTTGCCGAACAAGCGTCGAAGACAGAAGCCGAAATTAGGTTAACAGATCTTTCTAAAATGCGTTCCATGCTTACTCCTAATAATAGTCAGATAACACCGTTGGAGACAAAAGGTGGCTGAGAGAATCCAAGCAATAAGAGGTATGAATGATATTTTACCTCAGCAAACTCCCTCATGGCGTAGACTTGAAGAACTATTCACCCGCTGTCTTTTGCAGTACGGTTATGAAGAAATTCGTTTCCCTTTGCTAGAAAGCACTCAACTGTTTAAACGGACAATTGGTGAAGTCACTGATATCGTTGAAAAAGAAATGTACACTTTTAACGACTTAAATGGCGATAGCTTAACCTTAAGGCCTGAGGGCACAGCGGGTTGTTTACGTGCGTGTTTGGAGCATGGCTTATTGCATAATCAGCAGCAAAAATTGTGGTATATCGGTCCTATGTTTCGACATGAAAAGCCACAAAAAGGTCGGTATAGGCAATTCTATCAATTTGGCGTAGAAGCTTTGGGCATCGACGGTGCAGCGATAGAGCTCGAATTGATAGCGATCTGCAAGCGGTTATGGGCTTTATTAGGTATTGAGAACGACGTTCAGTTGCAAATTAACACATTAGGTGAGTTAAGTGAGCGCCAGTTATATAGAGAGAAATTAATCGCTTATTTCAAACTTCATTTTGATCAACTGGATGATGATAGCAAGCGGCGTTTAGATCGAAATCCGATGAGGATTCTCGATAGTAAAAATCCCGAAATGCAATCCTTAATCAATGAAGCGCCGCGACTGATCGATTCACTGGGTAAGGAGAGTAGGCAGCGTTTTTCTGACTTATGTGAGGGACTCACTCAATTAGGGATTTCCTATTCCATTAATCCTGTTTTAGTGCGTGGTTTAGATTATTATGGGCACACTGTTTTTGAATGGGTCACTGAGAAATTAGGCAGTCAAGCAACGGTTTGCGCAGGAGGGCGCTACGATGCGCTGGTCGAGCATTTGGGGGGTAATCCAACCCCCGCTGTTGGTTTTGCGATGGGAGCTGAGCGATTGCTCCTATTATTAGAAACGCTAGCGATAGCGCAAAATAACGTCCAAGCTCCTGCTGTATTTATCATTGCGAATGGCAACGAGGCAATGCAAAACGCTTTAATAATTGCTGAAAAATTGCGTAATGCGAATCAAAATTGGCAGATCATTACAAACACAGTAGGCGGTGGCTTTAAAAGCCAGTTTCGTAAAGCGGACAAAAGCGGGGCAGCGTTTGCTTTAATCTTAGGAGAGGAAGAAGTTGCACAGGGGACAATTAGTATCAAAAATTTGCGTCAGCAAGAAGAGCAGGTCACTCTCTTGCAGCAAGAGTTGATTGGTTATTTGCAGAATGAGTTAACGTCGGCTTAATTTCGTCTTAAACATAGCGAAGGAGCTCTAAAGAGGCTATTGCCAGGAGTCAAGAGATCCATCGTTAGGCTCAAGGTGGTTATAAAAAGCTTAGTAGGGGTTGAGCACTTACGTGCAGGGGAGAGTAGAATGTCTGTTTATATGACAGAGGAAGAACAGTTAGCAGCAATAAAAAATTGGTGGAATAAATACAGTAATGTGATTACTGTTATTTTATCCCTGGTATTGCTGGTTACTGCCGGATTTAAATATTGGAATTGGCATCAGGAAAAAATAAGCACGCAAGCATCGACAGCGTATGAGCGGCTTATGGTTGCTTTTTCAAATCAAGATGAAAACAATATCCAATCTTATGCAAACCAATTAATTAAAGATTATGGAAAGACAGTTTATGCGGATGCTGCTCGCTTGACCTTAGCCAAAATGTTAGTCACCAATGATCAGTATGATAAGGCACGCGAAAATCTAGAATACGTTGCTGAACATTCAAAAATGCAGTCACTAAAGCAAGTGGCTAAATTACGCATTGCTCGTTTATTTGCAGCCCAAAAAGCCTATGACAAAGCATTAGCCGAACTGGCTGTAGTGGATGATTCTGTTTATATGCCTGTCATTAATGAATTAAAAGGCGATATTTATGCTGCAACAGGAAATTATCAGCAAGCAATTCAATCGTATAAGGAAGCGATAACGGAAGTGAGAACTAATGGAATGGGCAATCTTTTTCTTGAAATGAAAACAAATGAGTTGGCTGCTCTTGCTCAATCAGTGAATGCAAATGAGAGCACGCTACAATCGTAATCCTTAAGGAAGTCGCTCGCTTGATGGGGTGATCGAACGGTTAGATTTCGCTGGGATTGCGAGAAAATAGGTATTCAATCAGTTTAAGTAAGAGGAAATATGTTGCGCATTAACAAAAAATTGGTCATTTTGACGGTATGTGTTTTATTGCAAGCTTGTTCTAAAGTAGATGATTATATGCTGGGTAAAGACAATACGCCGGCACCAGCGGCTTTGGAACCGATTACTCCTAAAGCAAAAGTAGTTGAAAAATGGTCTGTACCGATAGGTGGTTCACAAAAAAATAATGCCCATCTCAAATTAATACCTGAGATTGTAGGTAATGTGGTCTATACTGCTGACGCGAGTGGGTTAGTACAGGCGATCAATCGAAGCAATGGTAAATTACTTTGGTCTAAAAACCTAGATCATGGTTTGGTCAGTGGCCCAACCGTAGCCGCTGGTGTCATTGCAGTGGGTACGGATGCTTCTGCTATCGTCTTATTAAAACAAGCTGATGGTAGTCAACTTTGGCAGCAAAAACTTTCTGGAGAGGTTCTTGCTAAACCAGTGATAACAGCGAACAAAATAATTGCCAAAACAATTGATGGCAATTTATACGCTTTTAACTTAGCGAATGGTGAGAAACTATGGTTATCTGATCATGGAGCCCCCAGCTTAATTCTAAAAGCCAGCTCATCGCCAGTAGTCGTTGGTAATTTAGTTTTGGTGGGTTATTCCGATGGTAAGATGGATGCAGTGGATATCCAGACAGGCCGTTTAGTTTGGCGACGCAGTATCGCTTATGCCAGTGGAGCAAGTGATGTTGAACGCTTAGTCGACATTGATGCTGATCCCATTGTGCGGGGTAACGTGGCCTACTTGGCGAGTTATCAAGGCTATATTGGTGCATTATCGTTAACGGATGGTCAATTTATATGGCGTAAGCCAGCCTCTGTTTATAGAAACATGACCATTGACAGTAAAACTATTTATTTAACGGACAGTGATGATATTGTTTGGGCAATTAATCGTCAAAATGGGCAGGTTAATTGGAAGCAGGTCGCCTTGAAGGCGAGAGGCTTAACGGAACCAGTCCTGGTAGGAGACCGTTTAGTCGTTGGTGATAAAACAGGATTACTTCATGTTTTAGCAACCCAAAATGGGGAGTTAATTTCACGTACGGAAGTAGGCGGTGCGATTACGACTGCGCCTTCAGCTGCGGGGAATACTATTTATGTCATGTCGGCTGATGGCAAATTAAGTCGTTATTCAGTGGGTTAATTAATGATTCCAGTTATTGCCTTAGTTGGCCGTCCTAATGTAGGAAAATCGACGCTTTTTAATCGGCTTACAAAGACCCAAGATGCTTTGGTGGCCGATTTTCCTGGATTAACTCGCGACAGACAGTACGGCCAAGCCTACTTTGAAGACAAGTCTTTTATTGTTGTGGATACAGGTGGTATTGGTGTTGATGATTTAGCCGTTGATGCATTAATGTCAAAACAATCCAGTTTGGCGCTTGATGAGGCTACTATTGTTTTGTTTTTAGTTGATGGTCGAGCAGGTTTAACAGGTATCGATGAAAATATTGCTCAACGTTTGCGCAAAATAAATAAACCCGTTTTTCTTGTGGTCAATAAAACGGATGGCCTGAATGAGGAAATCGCTTGCGCTGAATTTCAATCTTTGGGTTTGAACGAAGTTCACCCTATCTCTGCAGCGCATGGGCGCGGCATGCATTCATTACTCCGTGCTTTACCTCTAGAATCCAATGTAATGGAGGAAGAGGAGGAGTCGAGTAAAGCCATAAAAATTGCTTTTGCAGGACGTCCCAATGTTGGAAAATCCACCTTAATAAATCGTATTTTGGGAGAGGAACGGGTTGTTGTTTATGATATGCCTGGTACGACACGCGATAGCATCGCTATTCCTTTTGAGCGTGATGAAAAATCCTATATTCTCATTGATACGGCAGGGGTACGCAGACGTTCGCGTGTCGAAGAGAAGATTGAAAAATTCTCAGTCATTAAGACACTTCAAGCCATTAAAGAATCCCATGTGTGCATGATGCTTCTCGATGCCCGAGAGGGATTGACTGAACAGGATATGCATCTATTAAGTTTTATTATTGAAGCAGGTAAGGCTTTAGTGATTGTGGTTAATAAATGGGATGGCCTGGATGAAGAGCATAAAGAACATGTTCGAGCTGAATTGACCCGCCGCCTGCAGTTTGCTCAATTCGCAAAAATTCGTTTTATTTCAGCATTGCATGGCAGTGGAGTAGGGTTGTTATTTAAAGACATTGAACAAGCTTATGGTTCGGCAACCCAAGCCTTTTCAACGCCACAACTGACACGATTGTTGCAAGACATTGTCACTCAACATACGCCACCGATGGTGAGTGGCCGGCGAATTAAGTTAAGGTATGCCCATGCAGGTGGTCATAATCCACCCATTATCGTGATCCATGGTAATCAGCTTGATGCGTTACCGGACAGCTATAAGCGCTATCTGATTAAGGCATTTGTATCGCATCTTGGCTTGGTGGGAACCCCCTTAAAATTAGAATTTAAAGGCTCAGAAAATCCCTTTAAAGATAAAAAGAATAAGCTGACCGATAGGCAAGTAAAAAAGAGAAAACGACTAATGAAAAGGGTAAAGAAGCGATAGGAAAAATGAAGCGACAGGGATGGTTTTTTTTAATCAATTTATTGCTAATAGTGACGACACAAATTCACGCGGCATCCTATACCACTCCGCAAGAATTTATGAATTTATACTTTGATTTTACGGGAACAAATGAGCCTGATTTTCCTAAAGATAAAAAAACTATTCCTCAGTACTTGATTCAGTCAGAAAAAACGCAAGCCGACAAGCCCCTTTTCAATGGTCCTTTAATTCTCATTCTTAATTCCTCAATTTATATTTATGACCAGGATAAGCAATTACTGTATTCTAAATTACTGCGCACCAATCGATCGACTGGCTTTTTTGAATTAACTGCAATTTCTCATGTGGGTCCTGCGCTCTCTTATTTGGCAAAGATTAAACAAAATGGGGATCCCTCTTGGAAACTCGCAATGGCTACATTATTAGCGGATATTAAAAGGGTAAAGCGCTTAAATGCTCAACAATCAAATAATTGGCTAGATCAAGTCAATATAAAACCTTGGCAACCGCATAAAAAAGAAATTCAAGCAATGATTGATTACGCCATGTCGATGGCTGGAAATTACATCGTGTCTGTGCAAAAAACAGGCAATTTTGATTTGAATTCCGTTCAAGAGCAATTTTTAAATGGTAATAAAGAATACCCTATTCCCTATAATTCGGTCATGGTTGGGACTTTTATGCTGACTGCGCTTCAGAGCATGATGGAGGTTTATGAAGAGGTTATTCATTTAAATTTGGATTGGCCCAAAGCCATGGTGATTGTGCGAAATGTTGCCGGCAACAATGTTTCCGCTGGTTTAACAAGTGGAACGAATTGGATGCTCACTTTTGTTAGTGCCTTATCAAATGGCAAAATTCCCACTAACCGAATCATTATCGCACCTTATGCGAAGGTCATGAGTGAAGTCGGACAAAATCCTCTTCCCACTGAAGCTTATCAATACTATGTAGCAATGGTATGGGGCAGCATTTATAACCGCACGCGAATTGCTGATGAAGTGTTTACGGATTTGGAGACCATTTACCTTCCTAATCGGCCAGCACTTCCAGGTGATTATCATTATTCTACGGCCAATGACATTAACGATTTTATGGTTCGGCTTAAACATTCGCTACAAGATTCTCGTGAAATGTTGTCTAACACGGTCGGATTCTGGTTACCTGGGGAGTTGCAAAGCAAGGGCTGGGATCCATCTAGAATTGATATACCCGGTTTAACAACCGGATTTCCTTCAGTAATCAACAGCTATCCAGCAAATAATCCTGAGATAGGCGATTCACCATAAAAAGCAGTTTTTGTAAAAATCATCCTGAGCAAAGCGAAGGACCTCCTGACTCTTGGCAGTACCTTGCTTTAGGAGATCCTTCGCTACGCTCAGGACGACATTTGTCCAATCGGTCTGCCCAGGATGACAAAAAGTATACTCTTATTCTTCCCTCGCCCGCAAAGTGAGTACATCACAAGGGGCCTGATGAAATACTGCGTATGCAGTACTGCCGAGAAAAGCAGGGACAGCACCGGGCGTGTGGCTACCAATAATCACCAAGTCGCAACTTAAATTCGTAATCATATCGATAATCTGTTTCTTCGCTGAACCAACTTCCACATGCAATTGTCCAGCCGGGATATTAAGCGCATCGCCAAGATAGTTCATTACCGTTTGCGCATCCTCTTTCGCTGGCACTCCTATTTCTGCAAAACCCAAGCCTTGAGCTAATTGGTAGGTTGAAGGGGGTTCGATGACGTACAGTAAATGCAGTTTGGCATTAAAGGACGTGGCAATTTGCAAGGCTTGCTTGCACATATCAAAATGATTTTCGCGTAAGTCGGTGGGATGTAAGATTGTGGTGTACACGATTCCCTCGCTTAAAAAGCTATCCAGTTAGCATAAGTGTAGTGTAAGAACAAAGAAAATGAGAGATTTTTATCCCCCATTCGAAATAGGGATGGACTTTCGTTTATGCGCAGGATAGCACTTACTGTCGTGAGTCGAGGGAGGGTTGGTAGAGGTTCTCGTCAAGATTGATCTAAATTCTCATTTTTTGAGCTGAACAAGGCTTATTTGCAATGAGATCCTTAAGTTTTAAGCCGTTGATCGTAAGAGAAGGGGCGATTTCTAATAACGGAAGAAATACAAAATCACGTTCCGTAATTCGCGGGTGCGGTATTTTTAGGTCAACCGTAGCGATTTTTTGTGTACCATATAAAAGAATATCAATATCCAGTGTTCTTGATCCCCATTGCAGTCGGCGAACGCGCTGCTGTTGGTGCTCGATCTTATGGCAATAACAAAGTAGTTGTTGCGGGGACAGCTGGGTTTGCAACGCGATGACAGTATTGCAAAATTTAGGTTGAGTTTTTCTTCCCCACGCCTCGCTCCGATAAAAGCTGGCTATTTGGGTGATGCATGATTTTGGGAGCTTGCGCAAGACATTAACTGCGCGTCGCAATTGACGCTCTGGTGAATTTAAATTACTACCTAGGCCTAGATAGCAAAGGGTCATGAAGTAACCCCTTTGCGCTTACGGCGTCGTCGCTGCTTTGCAGAGGCTTGTGAGGCAGGTAAAGCAGCAATCATGTTTGCTTTGTCGGTGTCTGTTACTTCTTGAAAGGTAGTCCACCATTGTGCCAACTCCATCGATTCATCGCCGGCAAGCGCGCGTAAAGCTAAGAAGTCGTATGCTGCCCGGAATCTGGGATGTTGTAAGAGATTATAAGCTCGACCACCCAAACGTTTTGGAAAACGAAATTGAAGTAACCAAATCTCTCGTATAACTTGGCTAAACCGTTTAGGTATGGTGATCACTTGATTTTGTTCGCTGATAACCAAGGACATTGCTTTCTCTAACGCAGGAAGGGGATCGAGACCTTCCTTCTTTTGTAAATATAAGGCTTTATCCTTGAGTGGAAACCAAAGCAGTACGGCGAGTAAAAAAGCGGGCGTCACAGGTTTATTATCGCGAATGCGGGTATCAGTGCTCTCTAAGGCAATGCCTAGCAGTGCATTAACGGGGTATTCGCTTGATAATAATTGATGAGTTTGTTCGAATAACTGCGCAAACAAACCATATTTTACCAATAAACATTGCACCGATTCTGACTCACCGCATTGATAAAGTTTGGTAGTTTCATCAAATAAACGGGAGCCAGAGACATGCCTAATTAAATGGTTTAATTCAAATAAAGGTGCTGCTGTTTCCTCTGCGATTTCAAAGTGCAATTTGGCGCTGAAACGAATGGCACGTAACATTCTGACTGGATCTTCTTGGTAGCGAGTTATTGGATTTCCAATTAATCGAATGGTGCGCTGATGGACGTCATTCACCCCCCCAGTAAAATCCACTATGGAAAAATCGTCAATGTTGTAATAAAGCGAATTGATAGTGAAATCGCGTCGCCATGCGTCTTGATCTAGAGTACCGTAAACGTTGTCACGAACAAGCATCCCTTTCTCATTCGTTTGTTGATTTTCATCAACTTCTTGGCTATCAGTTCCTCTAAAAGTAGCGACCTCGATAATTTCACGATGAAAAATAATATGAACTAACTTAAACCGGCGACCAATAATTCGGGCGTTACGAAATAGTTTTCGAATTTGATTTGGCGTGGCATTCGTTGCAATATCAAAGTCTTTAGGAGCTTTACCTAATAAAAGGTCGCGTACGCTGCCGCCAACCAGATAAGCTTGAAATCCTGCGCTATTAAGGCGATTCAACACTTTTAAGGCATTAGCACTGATGTCTGTTTTTGATAAGTTGTGATGGCTGCGCGGAATAATATAGCTAAAATCAACTGGTGGTTGACTAGTTCTGGTTTTGCGTAACAGCTTTTTGATTAGTTTAATTATTGTTGTCACCTATCTGGCTTGTAAATCGCGTCAACATTATAGCTAAAATACCTGCAAAAGTGAAATACAATCACAAATTCCAAAGGGCGGTCGCATTTAATCGAATATTATCCTGCTCAAAGAATCGGTGAGAAAGGATTTACCTTTTTCTTAGTTAAGTAGACAATATGGCCTTTAAAATTATTGCTATGCATTCAAATGGAATTTTTAGACATTATTGTTAGCCTTTTTGCCCTAATCATCCTTGAAATAGTCCTCGGCATAGATAATTTGGTCTTTTTGTCGATTCTGACGGAAAAATTACCGAAAGAACAACGGAAAAAAGCGAGACGCTGGGGTTTAACTTTTGCGTGGATTACACGATTAATGCTGTTGGCGACTGCAGTGGGTTTATCCAAATTAACCCGTCCTCTGTTTAGTATTGCTGAATTTTCTTTCTCCGCGCGTGATTTGTTTTTATTTGCGGGAGGAATTTTTTTAATCGTTAAGGCAACACAAGAAATTCATGATGAATTAGAGGAAGATCTAGTCGAATATAAAAAAGAGCATGTGCATTCTGTGTCATTTAAAGGCGTCGTGGTTCAAGTGGCCTTGATGGATATTATTTTCTCCTTGGACAGCGTACTCACTGCAATCGGATTGACGTCCCGTTTTACGATAATGGCGGCGGCAATCACTTGCGCGATTTTGGTCATGATCTACGCAAGCGAACCAGTGAGTCGCTTCATTGAAAAATACCCCACGGTTAAAATGTTAGCGTTAAGCTTTTTAATTTTAATTGGTACTTTCTTGATTGCAGACAGTTTCGGTTTTCATATACCGAGGGCTTACCTCTATTTTGCTATGGGATTTTCTTTAGGCGTCGAATCCCTTAATCTTTTAAGGCATTCCCGTCGAAAAAATAGGAAAAGAAGAGAATAGCATGTTAGTTATCAAAGCGTTTCATATTATTGCAATGGTGGCTTGGTTCGCTGGGCTTTTTTATCTACCGAGACTGTTTGTTTATCATGCCGATGCGATGGATCAATTAAGTATTGGACGTTTTAAAATAATGGAACGACGCCTTTACTACGGTATAACCTGGCCAGCAGCATTGATAACCACTTTTCTTGGCGTTTGGTTAACAAGCTATAATTGGCAATATTATTTAAAAGCACCTTGGTTTCATGCCAAATTAAGTTTAGTTATCTTAGTATGGGTATACCATTTGACATGTGGTCATTTTTTGAAGCAGTTTGCCCAAGATAAAAACCGTAAAAGGGCTAGATTTTATCGGATATTTAATGAGCTACCCACAGTGCTGTTAATGGGGATTGTGTTGTTGGTGGTTGTTAAACCGTAGGTTATTTGTTCTAAGCTTCCTTCCTGTCGTCCTGAGCGTAGCGAAGGATCTCCCTTCATTCTGAGTTGAGCTTCCTTCCTGTCGTCCTGAGCATAGCGAAGGATCTCCTTTCGTTCAATTAGTGCCAAGAGTCGGGAGGTCCCTCGCTTCGCTCGGGATGACATGCCTTGCTCGGGATGACATTGCTTTACTCACGATGACATGCTTTGCAGGATGACAATGATTACTCTATCTCTACCATCTCAAAATCTTCTTTTGCCGCACCACAGTCAGGACAAAACCAGTTTTCTGGGACGTCTTCCCATCGGGTTCCGGCTTCAATGCCATCTTCTGGCCAACCTTCGGCTTCGTCATAAATAAATCCACATATGACACAAATATATTTTTTGTATTCTTGCATTGCTTTTGCTCTGAATTGAAAGAGGGCTAATTTAGCTATTGCTAGCCCTGTTGTAAAGCTTAAGTTCTAAATTTTGTCAGTGACAAGAAATAGAGTAAAATAGTTCTCAATTTTAGGCAACGGAGTAGTCATGACCAATTCCCATCAATTATTTGCCCAAGCTCAAGCTATTATTCCTGGAGGAGTCAATTCGCCTGTACGCGCGTTCAAGGGAGTAGGTGGGGAGCCTGTTTTTTTTAAACAAGGAAAGGGGGCTTACCTGACCGACGTAGATAACCGGTCTTACATCGATTATGTGGGTTCTTGGGGCCCCCTTATTCTTGGCCATTGCCACCAATCAGTTGTTGCTGCGGTTACCGAAGTGTTACATAGCGGCATGAGTTTTGGTGCACCGACGGAACTGGAAGTCAAACTTGCGCAAAAAATCGTCGAAATTATGCCCAATATTGAAAAAGTGCGCATGGTTAATTCAGGGACTGAAGCCACAATGACCGCAATCCGATTGGCTCGCGGATATACGGGAAAAAATAAAATCATTAAATTCAATGGTTGCTATCATGGGCATAACGACAGTTTACTTGTTAAAGCAGGTTCTGGCTTGTTAACTCTAGGAATCCCTTCGACGCCAGGGATTCCTGCAAGCATCACCGAGCATACGCTTACCGCGGACTTCAATAGTCTTGAACAAGTTGCACGTTTATTCGAACAATATCCGGATGATATTGCAGCCATTATTTTGGAGCCCATCGCAGGGAATATGGGATTTGTGTTACCTAAATCGGGCTTTTTGGACGGTCTGCGTGAACTTTGTGATGCGCATCATAGCTTACTTATTTTTGATGAAGTAATGACTGGTTTTCGAGTAGCACTGGGCGGCGCGCAACAAGTGTTTAACATTAAGCCTGATCTAACAACCTTAGGCAAGGTCATTGGCGGTGGAATGCCTGTGGGTGCGGTTGGAGGAAAAGCAACAATCATGTCCCATCTTGCTCCAGAAGGATCGGTGTATCAGGCTGGAACGCTATCAGGTAATCCATTGGCAATGGCAGCTGGCTTAGCGACTTTAAATGAAGTGGAGAAGCCTGGTTTTTATGAGCAACTTTCTGCGAATACCCAAGCGATGATCGATGGTCTCACTGAAATTGCCGAATCATTTAATATTCCTTTTCATTGTGCTTCTTTGGGAGGCATGTTTGGATTTTGGTTTAATGATAAACAGCAGGTGTTTGATTATGCGGACATTGCATCATCTGACGAAGTATTGTTTAAACAGTTTTTCCATGGCATGTTGCAAAAAGGGGTGTATTTTGCTCCTTCGATGTACGAGGCGGGATTTGTATCTTCTGCTCATCAAAGCGAGGAAATCCGACTAACGCACCTTGCTGCCGAAGCAGTATTAGGTAGCCTCGTTGGAGTCAGGGCCTAATGAAGAAATATCATGTGTACGGAATAGGTAATGCTTTATTAGACCGGGATGCACTTGTGGATGAGGAGTTTCTACAGGCGTTGAGTATAGAAAAAAATGTGATGACGCTTACTGATGAAGCAACGCATCAGCGTTTGCTGAGTGCATTAGCGGGATCCTTTTGTCACAGTGGATGTGGTGGTTCCGCCGCCAATACCATGATTGCCTTAAGCCAATTTGGCGGGCGAGGCTTTTACAGTTGTAAGGTAGCTGATGACGAAGCCGGCAGGTTATTTTTGCAAGAATTAACCACCTTAGGTCTGGATTGCAATTTAACTTTAGACACCTTGACCCCTGGGGTAACAGGGCAGTGTTTGGTTTTAGTAACTCAGGATGCGCAAAGAACCATGAATACGCACTTAGGTATTTCTGAAACACTATGCCCCGAAGTACTTAACTTAGAGGCAATTGCTGACTCAGAGTTTATTTACCTTGAAGGGTATTTGGTGACCTCTCCCACGGCGAGAAAGGCGCTGCTAGCCGCAAGACAACATGCGCGAACAACGAACACAAAAGTGGCTTTGACGCTTTCAGATCCTAATATGGTTCGCTATTTTAAACCCGAATTACTCACTATCATTGACGGAAAAGTAGATCTCCTGTTTTGCAATGAAGAAGAAGCGCTATTATTCAGCCAAACGGATAATTTAGAGATCGCTATTGGATTATTGCAGTCGTTTACGAAGCATTTAGTGGTCACTTGTGGCAGTCGAGGTGCTATGTTATCCATTGATGGGGAAACGGTGGCTATTCCGACGACACCAGCTATAGCCATCGATACCGTGGGTGCAGGTGATCTTTTTGCTGGGGCTTATCTTTATGCAATTACTCATGGCTATGCTCCTCAATTGGCTGTGGAGTTGGCAAACAAGGCTGCAGCGGAAGTGGTGAGTCAATACGGTGCTCGACTTGCTATTGAAAAAGTGTTGGCAATCAAAGAACAGTTTACCGCTGTCAACTATAATTTTGCACGGCAGCTTTATCAGAAGGCGAGTAGGGAGCTTGAGACGCTGCTAATAGGTTAGGGGCATGACGAAGACGAAAACTGACTGCTGATAGGTTGGAGTGCATTGGGCAAACATCGGTTTTCAACGATTAGCTGCATAAAAGTGCCACCTTTTGTGCAATAAGTGCTTCCTCATCGCCGCGAATTACTAAAATCGGACTGTGTGATTTAGAGATTTTACGGCAAGATTCAGGAGTGTTGGTTGTGTTTAATTCAACGTCTAATTCCAAGCCTAAATGCTGAAGCGGTGTAATAATTTTTTCTCGTATCAGCGAAGCGTTTTCACCCACGCCGCCCGTAAAAATTAAGGCGTCTAGCTTACTTAGCTGGCTATAATAAGCACCAATCATTTTTTGGATCGCATAAACGTACATGTCGATGGCGAGTTTGGCAGACTCATCGCGTGCTAAGGCTCGGCTTACAAGTTTGCGCATGTCGTTTTCATCAGCAATACCTTTTAAGCCACTGCGCTTATTCAATAACGTATCCACTTCTGCTCTACTCATACCCTGGTGTTGCAGGTATAAAACAATGGCCGGATCAATATCACCACAACGGGTACCCATAATAAGACCCGCTAAGGGAGTCATGCCCATGGAGGTATCGATTGATTGACCGTTTTTAATTAAGCAAGCACTGGCCCCGTTTCCCAAATGAAGCGTGATAAAATGACACGATGAGAGCGGTTTGTTTAAAAAGAAAGCCGCTTGTTGAGCGACGTATTCATGATTAATTCCATGAAATCCATAACGCTGAATTTGATAACGGGTTGCAATGTCAGAGTTAATCGCGTACTGACGGACATAAGATGGCATCGTGTGATGAAAGCCACTGTCAAAAATAGCCACGTGCACCGCTTCAGGATAATATTGCATTGCAAACTCAATGCCTTCGGCATTAACAGGATTATGGATTGGCGCCAGTTTTGCGAGGGCACGAATTTCCGTGAGCACTTCGCTGGTTATGATAGTGGGTTCAAAATACTGTTTTCCTCCATGAACCACTCGGTGCCCCACCCCTTGGATAGGATGATCAGCTAAATCCTGGTAAAGTTTATGTGCTAAAGCAGCAAAAGCTTGCTCATGAGTTTTAAAATGGTGATTCTCCGAAGATTTAGTTTCTTTTGTGTGATGCCACTCCCCTGAAGACTCCCCAATCCCCTCAATTAATCCTGAAACTAATGGAGAAAGTTGTTCGTTGTTCACTTGATATGCTTTGTATTTGATTGAAGAGCTACCGGCATTAAGGGTGAGTATGTTCATTTCATTGGTCTCCTTGTGCCTGAATAGCGGTTACTAAAATGGTATTAATAATATCCTCCGGTGTACACCCGCGGCTTAAATCATTAACGGGTTTATTTAAACCCAATAAAACTGGGCCAATAGCAAGGGCACCGCTTTCCCGTTGTACTGCTTTGTAAGTATTATTTCCTGTGTTTAGGTCAGGGAAAATCAGGACGTTCGCATTTCCTGCGAGCTTAGAGTGGGGTAATTTTTTTGCTGCCACTTGAGAATCCACTGCTGCATCGTATTGGATAGGCCCTTCGGCCAACAAGTCGGGTTGTAATTGTTTGATTATTTCCATTGCTTTTGCCACTTTTTCGACACTTTCTCCTTTGCCGGAATCACCGGAGGAATAAGACAGCAAAGCAACTCTTGGTTCCAGCCCTAAATTTTTAGCAATCAGAGCGGCTTGGAGCGTAATTTCTGCAAGGGTTTTACTGTCAGGCTCTGGATTAATCGCACAATCCCCATAAATTAATACTCGAGCGGGCATGCACATAATGAAAATGGAAGACACTTTGGCGACGCCTGGCTTTGTTTTGATGATTTCCAAAGCAGGGCGAACGGTATCGGCTGTTGTATGAGTTGCACCGGATACCATGCCATCGGCATCGCCATTGTAGACCATCATTGCTGCAAAATAATTCACATCCGTCATGCGTTCTAACGCGATAGGAAAATTAACATTTTTATGTTGTCGCAAAAGATGGTATTGCTTTGCATAGCTCTCTTTTTTCTCTGAGGTTTCGATATCGATGATATGAATGCCCGGCAAATCTAACTCCAACCGTTTTGCTTGAAGGTGAATTTTCGCGGGCTTTCCTAATAAAGTAATGCGCACAGCTTCTCGTTTTAATAGGTAATCCGCGGCGGTCAATATGCGAGGGTCTGCGCCTTCTGGAAGAACAATATGCTGCTTTGCTTGTTTCGCTTTATGAATTAATTCGTATAAAAATACCGCTGGACTCAGTTGAGGTTTGTAGGAGGTGTCGCTAAGTAATCTCTTCAAGGGTTCAGTAAAGTAAGGGCGCATCGCCTCTATTGCTTGTTTTACTCGTTTCGGATCGGCTTTGCATAAACTATATTTGGCTGAAAACAAAGTAGTTGCTGTCTCATAGGTTTTAAGTTGTGTTAGCAGTACCGGGAAAGGATTTTCAAGTCCAGCAATGATTTCAAGAATAACGGGTCCTGGTCGTTCCCCATTGGTCAAGACAAGCCCTGCAATTTTAGGATAATAAGCAGATTGGTCAGCGAGTAAGGAGCCGAGTAAAATATCAATGCGATCATCAGGCGTAATGATGAGCATTCCGCTTCGATCAAGACGTGATTCTAAGAAATTAGCCACTGTTTTGGCAGCAATAGAAAATTGCCTGACAGACCGATCCAGTTCAGATTTTCCCAAAAGAACTTCGGCTTGTAATTTTTGTGCGATATCCCGCACTGAGGGATTCGCTAATTGTTCGAACTCAGGAATGATCGCAATAAAAGGAAGATTGGGAAAATGATTGTGAAAAAGTTTGCTTGCTTCATTTTCATAAAGACTATCAACTTGATTAATAATAATTCCTATCACCTGAGCGTGATTTTTTTTACTCACTTCAATGGCAGTATTTAACACGGAAAGCGTGTGTTCCAACGTTCTATTTTTGGCAGAAACCATGAGCACCACTTCACAATTTAATTGATAAGCCAAAGTTAAATTAAATTGATACTCAAAGACATCATTATCGCTTTCAAAATCGGTGCCTTCAAAATAGGTGAACGTATCATTTCCTTGTGTTTTGGTTGCTTCAAGGACTGTTGCAACTAAATCGTCAGGTTGAGTCCGCATCATGGAAATGGCTTGATTGACCTTCATAAGAGGAGTTATCTTTTGCTGTGCGATGTCTTCTAACAAGGGAATTTGAGATTCATCTGATTCAGAAAATAATTTAAAACAGCGTAGGGATTTTTGTTGTTCCTTTATAATGGATAGGAATCCGAGGGAAACGAACGATTTACCTGGACGTTTCTCAACGCCGGTTAAATAGATTTTATTATGCATTATTGGCTCCCAAGCTGCATAAATTTAAATTTTCATGATCCATAACTATACAGCTTAAACCTGAAACGTGCAAAATGAATACCAGGAAAAATGAGAATAAAATACGGATGGATATGGTATTGTCATATACTTAAGTTAAGAGAGAGTAATATTCGTGAGTAGTTCTTTTGTTCCTATTGAAGCGGCAAAAATATCATGGTGTGATGAGTTACCGTTTTCACTCGCCTTTGATGACATTTATTTTTCGAAGGAAAATGGGTTGGCAGAAACTCGACATGTCTTTATCGAGGGCAATAACCTCATAGAACGGTGGCAAAATTTAACACAGGAAACGTTTGTCATTGCAGAAACAGGTTTTGGTTCAGGACTTAATTTTTTACTCACTTGGTCATTATGGCTCGAACAAGCACCCCAATCGGCCCGGCTTCATTTTTTCAGCTGTGAAAAATTCCCATTGACAAAAAATGATTTGCAACGTTGTTTAAAACAGTGGCCTGCGCTGAAAAGACAAGCCAGTGCTTTAATTGACAATTATCCTATTTTAACGCCTGGGTTTCATTGGTTATCTTTTGAGGCAGGAAGAATTAATCTCATCCTTATGCTAGGCGATGCGACAGCGTGTTACAAACAACTCCTTGTTTGCGGCGATGCAAAATTGGAGAGGGAGTTAAGAACAAATAGTGTTGATGCTTGGTTTTTAGACGGGTTTTCACCCGCTAAAAATCCAGCAATGTGGTCTGACGATTTGCTGCAAATCATTGGACTTTTATCCAAACCAGGCACAACATTGGCTACTTTTTCTGCCGCAGCTTCGGTTAAAAATAATTTGCAAGCAGCCGGATTTAATGTGGATAAGGTAAGAGGGTTTGGATCCAAGCGAGAAATGATTACTGCTCAGTTTGTTGAGTCAAGTCCGAGTAATAAAAAACTTCGTTGCACACCCTGGCATGTTAATCCAACACAACCAGCAATGGCTAAAAAGGCTATTGTCCTCGGGGCTGGTCTTGCAGGATGCTATACCGCTCACGCCTTGGCAAAGCGGGGGTGGCAAGTGAGTCTAATCGATGCGCATAATGAAGTAGGGCAAGGTGCTTCGGGCAATAAGCAGGCGGTTTTATACCCAAAGTTATCTGCCTATCGTTCGCCCCTGACGCAATTTATGCTAACGGCTTTTTTATTTGCTTGCCGTACATACCGGCGATTATTAAACAAAAAATCCATAGGTGAATTATCCGGTATCTTGCAATTTGCTTTCAATGAGCGAGAGTCTGCCGCACAGCAAAGTTTAGGCTCATGGCTGTCTTCTTACCCCGAGCTGGGTCGGCTCGTCGATGCACAACAAGCTTCAACGATAGCAGGCATCGAATTGACAATGGGTGGTTTATACATTCCCTATTCCGGCTGGATGGATTCTCAAGCATTATGTGAGCAACTCTGTCAGACCCCAGGAATCGATTGGTATCCAAATACTCTCATTTCGGAATTGCATTTTGAAGAGAAAAAATGGCACGTAGGGGAGCATTTAGCAGAGGTATTGGTGATTGCCAATGGTTATCAAGCAAAGCAATTCATTCAGACAGCCCATTTACCGTTAAAAGCAATCCGCGGGCAAATGACTAGGATTGCAAGTAATAAAGCGAGTACAGCACTAAAAATTCCCTTGTGTGGAAATGGACATGTCCTGCCAGCTTATGGAGGGGGACATGCTATTGGGGCTAGCTATCACTTGGATTCTACGGATAGAGCAAGTTATTCTGCGGACGACGTAAGTAATCTAAATAAACTGAGCCAGTTACCTGCATCCATTGCCTGGTCTTTAGAAATCAAAGACAATTGGGTAGGCGTGAGGGCAACGACAACGGATTACTTACCTATGGTTGGGCCAGTTCCTGATCCCACAATTTTCCCATCACGTTTTGCCGCGTTGGCGACGAATGCCAAAAGATGGATCCCTGAAGCAGGGGCTTTTTTGCCCGGTTTATTTCTTTGCACTGGGTTTGGCTCCAGAGGATTGACGACTGTTCCTCTGTCTGCTGAATGGTTAGCGGCGCTTATTAACAATGAACCGAGTTTTCTACCGCAGGCGATGGTGCAATCGTTATCCCCGGCTCGCTTCTTGCTTAAAGCAATTATCAAAAATTTAAGTTAAATTTCGTGGAAGATAAGACAGTGTGTCATCGCTTTCTGCGACTTAAAAAAATGCTTTTGTTTTCTTGTTCTATACTTTAAACCTGAGCCTATAAATGGAGTTATTATGGAAAAAATACATACCGAGGCAAGCTTAGAGCTCGTACTCAAGAACTGCTCAACGATCATGCATGAAACTAACAGAATGGATGCGACTCAATTAATGACTGATATTTTAGTTATTTTAAGAGATCTTTCTCTTTTGTTGCAAAGCCATAGAAATAATTTTTTTCCCTTATCGATCGAGTTGCTAGAGGTTGACGAAGTGACATTTGACTGGCCTGAAGTGAAAATATCCACTCAACAGCCTTCCCTCCATTTTATCCGAGTATAAGAATAAGCCGCATGATGCAATGGGGCTTCATGTGGCATCGATTCTTTAAGAAAGTCTTGCTTATCCAAGCCGAGATCGTTACTCTTGCGAACCATTAGTTCACCTAATGAGGAGCAGCTATGCACAACATTGAAATTTTTCAAATCGATGCTTTCTCTGACAAAGTGTTTTACGGTAATCCTGCAGCAGTTTGTTTGCTCAGTGAATGGCTCAACGATGAACTCATGCAAGCCATTGCAGTTGAAAATAATTTATCCGAGACCGCTTTTGTTATCGAGGACGAGCATGGCTTTCATATCCGCTGGTTTACGCCTAAGGGAGAAATTAGTTTATGTGGACATGCTACTTTGGCGGCTGGATTTGCTTTGCATGATCTAGGTAAAATTAAAGGCGATACAGTGAATTTTTCTAGCTTAAGCGGCTTGCTTTCGGTTAAGAAAAAGGGTGATCGTTATACATTAGATTTTCCTCGATTAACGTACATGACAAGTGCAACACCTGAACTGATTGCAGGTTTAATTGATAAACCCTGCATTGGTATCTACGAGAGTGACTTGGATTATTTAATTTTGCTCGCAGACGAAAATAAAGTCATGCAAACGCAGGTCGATCTCAAGGCGTTGTCAAAATTACCAAAACGCGGGCTTATACTCACTTCCGGCTGTTCTGAGGCAGATTTTTATTCTCGCTGTTTTTATCCAAGGCATAATATTGCTGAAGATCCAGTGACAGGTTCAGCTCATTGTGTACTTGCTCCTTTTTGGTCCGAACGTCTTAATAAAAAATCCTTGCACGCCATTCAAGGTTCTTATCGAAAAGGTGAAGTGTATTGTGACGTACTTGATGACAGAGTCTATCTCTCAGGGCATTGCAAATGGTACTCCAAAGGCCATTTAGTGCTTTAATGGGTGTTAGGCTTGGATCTAACATGGGATGGCTCCTGTAACACTGTCCTGCCATAACCTAAAAAAGTTGCTATCAAGTAAGTAGCATGATAAAAATGCCTTTCACCCGATCAAGGAGCGAGCGTCGATGTCATATTCTGCAGGTAAGCACTTTCGGACTTTAATCAAAGAGAATCCCCCCTTGCAGGTTGTAGGAACAATTAACGCCTATTCTGCAATGCTGGCTGAATCCGTAGGATGTAAAGCAATCTATCTTTCCGGCGCAGGCGTGGCCAATGCCTCTTATGGGTTACCTGACTTAGGGATGACGAGTTTGGCTGAAGTGTTAGAAGATGCAAGACGAATTACTCAAGCGTGTGAGCTTCCCTTGTTGGTGGATGTGGATACCGGATGGGGGCATGCCTTTAATATTGCCAGAACAGTGCAATTAATGGAGAGCACTGGGGTTGCTGCAATTCATATCGAAGATCAGGTTTTAGCAAAACGTTGCGGCCATCGGCCTAACAAAGCGATCGTATCCATGCAAGAAATGGGTGATCGAATAAAAACAGCGGTGGACGCGCGAAAAGATGAGCATTTCGTTATCATGGCACGTACAGATGCTTATGCTGTGGATGGGATGAATGCGGCCATTGAGCGCGCTCAACTTTGCGTTGAGCTGGGCGCAGACATGGTCTTCCCTGAAGCAATGACTACACTGGATGAATACAGAGAATTCAGTCGACATCTTAACGTTCCCATCCTGGCAAACATTACAGAGTTTGGCAAAACTCCTTTATTTAGTCGTACGGAGCTTGCAGAGGCAGGCGTACAGCTTATTTTATATCCTCTTAGCGCCTTTAGAGCGATGTCGTATGCCGCTTTGTCTGTGTATAAAGCCATTAACGGGGAAGGCACACAAAAAAGTCTGTTGGATCAAATGCAAACGCGCAATGAGTTATATGCTGTGCTTGGTTATAACGATTATGAAAAGAAACTAGACCAATTAATGGAGGGAAAGGATGGTCAATAAATCAGCAGCAGGTTTGGCTGGAGTAATTGCTGGGCAATCAGCCATAGCTACTGTAGGCCAAGAAGGAGAAGGGTTAAACTATCGAGGTTATTCGATCGATGATTTAGCTGAGTATGCCACGTTTGAAGAGGTTGCCTATTTATTGCATTATGGTCATTTACCTACCCGCAATGAACTGAACGCATACGTTGATAAACTGGTCAGCTTACGGCATTTACCAAGTACGCTAAAAACCGTACTCAAGCTAATACCAAAGAATACTCATCCAATGGATGTGTTACGCACCGGCTGTTCCATGCTAGGGACTTTAGAACCAGAAGAAAGTTTCTCACAACAATACGATATTGCTGACCGATTACTCGCTGTGTTTCCCAGTATGATGTGTTATTGGTATGCCTACCATTATCAAGACAGGGAAATTAGCGCTGAGAGTAATGAGCCGACGGTGGGCGGGCATTTTCTAACGCTCTTACATAACAGACAACCGACTGAGATTGAGCGCCACATGATGAATGTCTCGCTTATCCTTTACGCAGAGCATGAATTTAATGCTTCTACTTTTGCAGCCCGTGTTACTGCAGCAACTTTGGCTGATTTTTATTCTGCTGTAACCACGGCGATAGGTACTCTGCGAGGGCCTTTACACGGTGGAGCGAATGAAGCAGCAATGGAGTTACTTGAACGGTTTAAAAGCCCTGATGAAGCCGAGCGTGAATTAATGAATATGCTGGCCAAAAAAGATAAAATCATGGGATTTGGTCATCGTGTGTATAAAGAATGCGATCCTCGTTCTGACATCATTAAAGCCTGGTCTCATAAGCTTGCTCAAGCTCAGCAAAACCTATTGCTATTCCAAGTTTCTGAACGCGTGGAAGCGGTCATGCGTCGGGAGAAAAAATTATTTCCCAATCTTGATTTTTATAGCGCTTCGGCTTACCACTATGCGGGTATCCCCACTCATTTGTTTACTCCTATCTTTGTCATGTCAAGAATTACCGGTTGGTCTGCTCATATCTTTGAGCAGCGTGCAGACAACCGCTTAATTAGACCAAGTTCTGAGTACACTGGGCCAGCACCCAGAAAATACGTTCCTATTGAAGCGAGAGGTTAATATGCACTCTTATGTAGAAGATAACGTTAAACCTGATTATGACCCCGTAATCACTGGTATTACGGATTATATGTTCAACAAAGAAATCACAAGTGCACAAGCGTATGAAACTGCTAGGCTCTGCTTAATGGACACGCTTGGATGCGGCATTTTAGCGTTAAATTTCCCCGAGTGCACTAAACTGCTGGGTCCCGTAGTGCCCGATGCGGTTCTACCGGGTGGCGCTCGCGTACCAGGCACAAGTTATGAGCTCGATCCTGTTCAAGCGGCATTTAACATAGGTACAATGATCAGATGGCTTGATTTCAACGACACCTGGTTGGCTGCAGAATGGGGACATCCCTCAGATAATTTAGGTGCGATATTAGCTGTGGCTGATTATGTTAGCCGGCAAAATCTTAAAGAAGACAAGCCAGCAATTACCATGCAAGACGTGCTCACAGCAATGATTAAGGCGCATGAGATTCAAGGGTGCTTGGCACTGGAGAATAGTTTTAATCGAGTCGGTTTAGATCATGTAATTTTAGTGAAAGTTGCGAGTGCGGCGGCAGCCGCCTCTTTATTAGGTGCTGATCATGACATGATGCATCGTACTTTATCGCAAGTGTTCGTGGATGGACAAAGCTTAAGAACTTATCGCCATGCACCGAATGCGGGTTCACGTAAATCCTGGGCAGCAGGTGATGCGACTGCTCGAGCGGTGCGACTGGCATTCATTTCAGCGACCGGCGAAATGGGGTATCCGAGTGCATTGAGTGCGCCCAAATGGGGCTTTTATGACGTTCTTTTTGGTGGTGAACCATTCAAATTCCAAAGGCCTTACGGCAGCTATGTCATTGAAAATGTGTTATTTAAGTTGTCCTATCCCGCTGAATTTCATGCGCAAACCGCCGTTGAATGTGCCGTGATCTTACATGAGCAAGTGAAAGAGCGCTTAGATGAGATTGCGCGAATCGAACTGATAACCCATGAGTCAGCGATCCGTATCATTAGTAAACAAGGGGCTTTACATAATCCTGCTGATCGTGATCATTGTCTGCAATACATGGTGGCAGTGGCGCTATTGTATGGCGATTTACGTGCGGAACACTATGAGGATGAAATAGCTTCAGATCCGCGTATTGATCAACTGCGTGAAAAAATGTACGTGAGCGAGAACTTGCAATTTTCTCGCGATTATCATGATCCAGAAAAGCGCTCCATTGCCAACAGCATTAAACTCATTTTTAAAGATGGAACCCAATCGAATTTAATCACAGTGGAATATCCAATCGGCCATCAGCGACGTCGTGAGGAAGGTATACCTGTGCTGCTTGAAAAATTCAAACGCAATTTAGCGACGCGCTACAAACCAGAGCGTATTGACGCCATTTTGGAGGTCATGAATGATACGAATTCATTGACTGCTCTGTCAGTAGTGGATTTCATGGCACTTTGGGTGTTGTAAATTAACTCAACTGCCATCTTGAGCATAGCGAAGGAGCTTCCCCACTCTTAATTTGCAATAGCAGATCCTTCGCTACGCTCAGGATGATGATAGTTAACTCGGGCTTTTTCCTAAAACGGCGTTTAATAACGCTAAATAATGACTATCTTGCCGGTAATCCTTGCGGAAATAGTGATTAATAAATAAAGTCAAGGAAGCTTCTTTTGATTTAGGCGGTTTAACCGTTTCAATCTCTAATGCCAGGGCTAGTGCTGCGTGGAGGATGGCCATTTGTTCCACAATAGTTTGAATGTGCAAACTTTGCGTGGCAGAGGGCATTGTTTTCATAGTGTTAATGGCATTGCTTAAATCGTTCATTTTTTCTTTAATGAATGCCTTATGTTCTGAATGATTTGTTAGCTGATTAAATAGCTGGTGCAAATAGTCAAGAAATAGTTCGTCAACTTTAAACTTCTCAATATCTCTTAATGTTTGCATCCATAAAGTGAAATGAGTGCCTTCCCAGTTTTCACAAACAATGCAATCCCTTAGCAGGCGAGGTAGTGAAGAAAAACTTTCTATTGTTCCGTTGCCAGCCAAAATATCAATGCAATGGTGAATGTTTTCTACAGAGCGCTTTGCAGTAAAGTATTTGTTTAAGTTCGCAAGCGTTCTCATGAGCAGTTGTTTTTCTTTAGGTTGTTCTTCATAGGGGATAGTATCAAGCTCATCTTGGCAGTTGGCCATATAGAAAATACTGGCGATTAAAGCAGTGTTTTCCGCTTTAATGTGGGCAAGTGTTTCTTTGACCAGAGGGTAATCAATAATTTTATGATTAAAGGCTCGCCGATTGAGTGCGTAATAATAGGCAGTTTGAAAGGCTCGCCGAGCCATACCTAACACAGAAAAAGCATTAAATAGACGCGACACATGTAATACATTTTCTAACGCTAAGTGAATTCCTTGATAAAGCTCTCCCATAGGGTAGGCGAGTGCGTCTTCAAATTCAATTTCAGCGGTTGCCATGGATCGGGTACCAATTTTTTGCTTTAAACGACGCAGCTTATACTGATTTGGTTTGCCGTCTGGTAACCGGCTCGGTATTAAGAAAAGTCCTAATCCCTTAGTGCCGCTTATATTTTGATCATAGCGTGCTGTTGCTAAAATTAAGTCCGCATTTGCATTCGAACAAAACCATTTTTCTCCTGTTATTCGCCACGCCTTAAGATCGTCCTGATAAGCTTGTGTAGCGTTCACACCCACATCGGAACCGCCTTGAATCTCGGTCAAAAATTGGGCGCCTGTGTAATTTTGGCTATATGAAGGTTGAGTTAATTTATCCAAATAAAATGAAGTCTCTGCCAATTTGCAATAATTTTTTAAAACACGAATGACACCCGCCGAACATGCAATAGGGCAATTATGTCCTGCTTCCCCTGCGTGAGAGGAAAGAAAAAACAAACTCAAGGACTTATGCATTTGACCTGGTTGGAGTAGATAATGCATCAGATCAGAGCCGTAAATAATATTTCCAGCAGTCTCATAAGCAGGGTGATGAATCACCCGATCCTCTCGCTCACCAATGCTATTGTAATGTTCAACTTTGGGTAGATTCGCATCAAGGTTATTTTCCATGACGAGCGGTTCCAGTTGATAAGCTACACGATGAGCGAAATTGCGCAATTGCCGCATGAATTCGGGGTATTCGATGTAATAGCATTGATAAGTATGCAGGAGATTGGAGTCTTCGGTTAAAATGAGGTCCTTAAGCTGCTGATTCCAGTGGTTGAGGTAGTCTCTTGTTTGTTCATAGGCATTCGTTTCATTCATCCTTGTCTCCAATTGTGCCAAAGAAGTCCCTCTCTAAAATTTTCTTTTAATACCTGCTATTGCCAATATTTTGGTAGCGATTTCCTCGATAGAAAATCGGGTTGAATTAAGATAAGGAATCGTTTCGCGTTTATACATGGCTTCCACTTCGGCCACTTCACGACGGCATTGTTCCATGGAGGAATAAGTGCTATTGGGTCGTCGCTCTGTGCGAATCTGCCGTAATCGCTCTGGGTCGATGGTTAAACCAAATAATTTATGCCTGTAAGGTTTAAGTATTTCTGGCAGTTGGAAATTGGTCAGGTCTTCTTCCGTGAAGGGATAGTTTGCGGCAAGGACACCAAAATGCAGCGCCATGTATAAGCAGCTTGGGGTTTTTCCACACCTTGAGACGCCGATTAAAATGATGTCTGCTTTTTCATAACCCCGCACTTTTATGCCGTCATCATGAGACATGGCGTAATCGACCGCTTCAATGCGATGGGTGTATATTTTTTGATTTACCACACCATGGGTTTTCCCCACAGTGTACGATGATTTTGCATTAAGCTCAGTTTCAAGGGGACCTAAAAACGTGTTAAAAAGATCAAAAACATGGGCTTTTGCTTTGCCAATGGTATGAGCGATTTCGGGATTAATCAAAGTCATAAAGACAATGGGTCTTACTCCAGTTTCATCCCAGCAAGCATTAATGCGTTCGACGGTTGCCTGAGCTTTCTCCACCGTGTCAATATACGGAATGGTAAGTTTATCAAATTGAATGCTTTCAAATTGAGTAATTAAACTATTACCAAGCGTTTCAGCAGTAATACCCGTACCATCTGAAATCATGAAAACATTTCGCTTCATTCATGTGCCTCGTTCGTTAAGCAAAAATACACTCCTAGAGGAATTCTAAAGGATTAATTCTTAGGCTGCTAGGCGACCTTAATAAATTAGCCTGCCCTAATTTTATTAAACCTTGGCAAGTCCCTAAGCTTCTGCTATGGTGAGTATATAATAAAATATGAATTAGTATCTGTAATCAATAAGATAAATGCGCATCAAGCGCTTTTTTGCTGTGTTTAATTCCAGGATAAATGAGTATGGAACGAGATCGGTTTCAACATCATGGCATGCTCTTTGTTGTAGGTCTTGTCTGCATGCTAGCGAGTTTAAGTCTATTTGCATTTGGCTTTTATGTTCTGCCATACCTTTTATGGAACTGGAGTTATGGGGTACCCGAATTCGTTCTTAACTTGCGAGAGTGGTATAAAGAATCGTATGAATTTACCGAGTCTGGTTCTGCATGGATGGTTTTTTTCACGTTTATTATTCCAGCTATCATTACTGGACTCATCTCTCAATTCTCATCAAACTATATCGACAATGAAATTTACCATTTGAATGAAGAGAAATTAGAAAAGCGTTCAGAAATTAAAAGGGATATGCAAGAAACACTGAGTTTTGGATTGAAAGTGTTTCTTCTTATCATTCTGGTCTTAGTGGCTGTTACTCTGGTTGAATGGTTGGTTGCACCTCCAACTGTCTAAAGGAGCGTATATGTTTCTTAAACGTTTTAAAATTAGAAAAATGACTAAAAAAATAAAGTCAATGCAGCAGCACCGTGTCCATAATCAGCCCAAAGATGAAGTGTTAGCAAAAGAAATGGCTATTTATCATGAGCTGGCTGGCCTTTACCAGTCTTTAATCGGGCATAAATCTTATCCTTATGCAGCAGAAATGGTTAGAGCTTGTCTTCGTACTGCTTCAACCTTAGATGATTCCAAAGCGCAATATGAGGTGGGCAAAAAATTACTGGATGAAGCAAAATTTCGTACCGAATTACAAAAAGAAGGGATTTTCGCAAGCCCAAGTAATGAGCACCAAGCAAAACTGCTCTTTGAAGAGGCGTTAGCCTATTTGCAATCGGCTGAAAAACTGGGGCATGCTGAAGCGAGACGTCTACACGGTCTTTGTTATATTAATGGATGGGGAGTAATCCCTGACAAAGACAAAGGTTTTGAATTAGTGGTCCAAAGCATAGAGCAAGAAAACAGTTGGGATAAGGTACCGCAAATTTTTGCCTCCATTGGATTGAATAAGCCTGAGTTCTTTTCAGCTTTAATGAAGCATAGAAAATAAAGTATGTCATCTTGAATGTAGTGAGAGATCCCCTTGGTGGGGTTACTGCCAAGAGTCGGAAGGTCCCTCGCTTTGCTCGGGATGACGGCGAGATTGTCGTCCTGAGCGAAGCGAAAGATCTCCTAGATGGAGTTACTGCCAAGAGTCGGGAGGTCCCTCGCTTTGCTCGGGATGACGGCGAGATTGTCGTCCTGAGCGAAGCGAAGGATCTCCTAGATGGAGTTACTGCCAAGAGTCGGGAGGTCCTTCGCTTTTGCTCAGTACGACAGTTTGTTGTCGCCTCAATTAGTTATCTTCGTGACAAAATGCTCCGGAACAATTTTTTGCAATTGTTCATTGATACTTTTAACTCTCGACTCCAGCTCTTCAATTTGATTAGCACTTGCTGAGGCCCCCTTTTCACCCACAAAGAAAAAATGATTACCATGAACGCTCAGTTTTAAATAATCAGGTGTCTCATCAATCAGATGTGCTAATTTTGACCATTGTTCGGCTGTGAGTTTGTTTAAATCATTTCCCTTAAGATAACGGTTGTAAATCATTTCACTTCTTAAAAAGTCCCAAGCAGAGGGGTCAATCAGGGAGATCTTAGCTGTTGCTGGGGCATCATCTTCTATTAGGCCAATCCAGGGGGTGGTAGCGAAATTAAATACCCCGCCATCGTTTAAGGTTTGCTGAACATTTTTTATCAATTGCCCATTTTGATGAATATAACCTTCAGCAGCAATTGCAACAGGTATATGGCCCACAAATTGAGATAAATAAACGGACTGTGGGATAATGACATGATTATTATAGCGGTTTTGTTCATCAAGCATCTGAGTAAACATAGGATAGAGGACAGTACGATCAACTAAATGGTTAGATCGCATGGTCTTAGTCTCATAGGGGCCTGATTGCATGACATAAGGGAGTGGAGGTACAGCTGCTAAGCCAATAAATAATTCCACATTAAGTCCCTGTTTTTTTGCTGCTGCACTTACAGTTTGTTCAGTTGAGCCGCCCATGCTCCATCCTAAAAGGATAATTTTATTGCTCAATTTGTTTTCATCAATTATTTTTCTAGCGATCTCGGCAATTTGTTCACCCCAATCAGTTATGGAAAAATGAGGATAAACTTTGGAGTAAACAGGATTTTCTAGGGGATAAGAAATTCCTAAAAAAGAATAGCCTTTTTTATTTAACCAGTAGCTTAAAAAATCTTGTTTTTTGCCACCTGGATAGCCGTACGCAATTCTTGCTAAGTGAGAATCTCCAGGAACAAAAATAACTAAGGGTTTAGATGGGGCGCCTTTTGAAAAGTAAACTAACGTTTCCGCTCCCGCAGCCTCCATAAGTATTTCTCCGGGGTAGAGGGCAGCATTGGCAACCGAAATTGAAGCAGAAAAGAAAATTAACAGGAAAATGCGTGCTATACCATTCATTTCATTAGCTGCTCTTGGATAATCTTCTTGTTAGGAGTTTAGCAGAGATTAAAACCAGGTAGACAAATACCAATGCATAATTGCCTTACCCAAAAAAAGAGAAAACATTCCCGCCAAGCAAAGGAAAGGTCCAAAAGGAATAGGAGTATCTTTGGTTTTACCTCGGTATTTTAGATAAGCGAAGCCTACTATTGCTCCTGTGAGCGATGCAAATAATAGAATTAATGGCAGTTGAACCCAACCAAACCAGGCTCCAAAGGCAGCAAATAACTTAAAATCGCCATTACCCATACCTATTTTATGCGTGAATAAATAAAATAGTTGTATAAAAAGCCATAAGGCAAGATAGGCCAATGCAGCACTAAGCACAGCATCAGGCAGCGTGGTGAATAAAGATTGCGTATTTGCAATAAGACCAAGCCAAAGTAAGCTTAAGGTAAGGCTATCAGGAAGTAATTGATGTTCCAAATCGATAAAGAAAAGGACAATGAGAATCCAAATAAAAAGCAAGACAAATAGCAATGTAATGCCAAAACCAAAATACCAAGCGGCTAATAGCGAAAATAAGCAACTTAATAGCTCAACCATCGGGTAGCGGAGGGGAATAGGTTGTTTGCATGTTCGACACCGACCACGGAGTAAACAATAGCTGAGCAGAGGAACATTAAATCGAGCGGGGATAGGCGTTTTGCAAGCAGGACAAAAAGAGCGTGGAAGAAATAGATTGAGTTTACTTTGGGGTTTAAATGGTGTTCCTTGGCGGCACTCATTTTCCCGCTCGGCTTGTAACATCAATGGCAAACGATAAATAATAACATTCAAAAGGCTACCAATAGCAAGAGCTAAAATTGCCAATAAGGTAAACGCTGCAGGTAAATGAGTTATTTCAAATGGGCTGAACATACGCTACATCACCGAACCGAGTTTAAAAATAGGGAGATACATGGCAATTACCAGTGTGCCGACAATTAATCCTAGTATTGCCATAATTGTCGGCTCTAGCAAGGTATTTAAGAGATCGACTGCGTTGTTGATCTCCTCTTCATAATAATGAGCTACTTTGCTGAGCATCGATTCCAATGAGCCGGATTCCTCACCAATGGCAATCATTTGTACGACTAAATGAGGAAAGAGGAATGTGTTTTTCATGGCAAGATGCAGAGATTGCCCTGAATAAACCTCGTTTTTAATCTGGTGAATCGCATTAACATAGACCCCATTCGCTGTTACTCCTTCAGCAGCATTTAATGCATTAAAAAGAGGAAGTCCAGCCGCAAAACTGATCGCTAGGGTTTGACATAATCGTGCAATGATTGCTTTGGTAATAAGGGCGCCGAAAATAGGAAATTTTAAGAGCAGTTGATCCAAAAATTGGTTGAAAGAGGGCTGGTGTTTTTTAAATTTAAAAAGGCCATAGCTTAGTGTTAGAGCAACAAAAAAAAGCGGTAATCCATAAGTTCTATTCCAAGTCGAGCATTGGATGACCACCTGAGTAAGTAAAGGAAGGGTAGCACCAAAGTTTTTAAATAACGATTCGAATTGAGGGACAACAAAGTTTAAAAGTACAAAACTGACTGAGCAAGCCACGAATAAAACGCTCGTAGGATAGATTAAGGCTTTTTTTAGTTTTCGTTTGATGACCTCTAATTTTTCCTTGTAATTCGCAAGGCTTTCAAGCATGACATCGAGATTACCTGTTTTTTCACCCACAGAAATTAAATGACGGGACAATTCATTAAATAGAGTAGGGTAGTGATGTAAAGCTTCAGACAATGAAAACCCATTCATAACGTGCTTTTTTATGTCTTCAACTAACCATTTCGAGCTTAAGCGATTTTGGCTTTTTGCAACGATGTCAAAAGCCTGAAGCAAAGAAATTCCGGCTTTAAGTAAGGTTGCAGTTTGGCGGCAAAAAACAGCGATTTCAGTTTGGGTAATTTTTTTTCTATTAAAGAGGAGCATGTATTTTGGGGTTATTTTTTGACTACGGATACCCTGTTTATGAAGCTCAACTTTAACGAAAGCAACACTACTTGCCTCTATGACGCCTTGCACTTTCTCACCCAATGTATTGAGGCCTTTCCAGTAATAACGATATTTGGTTTTACTCATTCGCATTAGTCTCCAATAACACGATTTATTTCTTCAATCGTGGTTAATCCCTGTTTTACTTTTTCAAGACCTGATTGGTAAATAGAAAGCATGCCTTCGATCTGAGCCTGCTTCTGAATTTCAAAGGAGTTTGCGCCAGCTGCAATCTGCTGCCTGAGTTTTGGGGATATTGGCATCACTTCAAATAAACCCAATCGACCCCAATAGCCATTCATACAATACTCACATCCGTTGGCTTGATATAGATTCACAATCTCCTCTGAGTGTAAACTAAGCTGTGATAAATCCTGTTGGGTTGGGTTAGTCGGTCTTGTTTTGCATCGATTGCACAAGCGTCTGACGAGTCGCTGCGCAATGAATAAGAGAGCTGAGTGGGCGATATTAAACGCGGGAACACCAAGATTAATGAGACGAGTCAATATTTCCGCGGCATTATTCGCATGCAGAGTGGACAGGACAAGATGACCCGTTTGGGCTGCTTTGGTTGCAATTTCAGCCGTTTCTACATCACGAATCTCACCCACCATGATGATGTCAGGATCTTGCCTTAGAAAAGCACGTAAAATTGTGGAGAAAGTTAAGCCTGATTTCGGATTGATATTGACTTGATTGATGCCTGGTATTTTAATTTCAACTGGATCTTCAATGGTAGAGATATTTTTTTCTTTAGAATTTAAGAAGTGAAGTGCAGTATAGAGAGATAGGGTTTTACCACTTCCCGTTGGACCAGTTACTAAAATTAACCCTTGTGGTTTTCTTAACGCACTCAAGAAACATTCCTTTTGTAAAGGATTTAATCCGAGTGAATCAATCTTAAGACGTGTTAAATCAGTGTTGAGAATACGCACAACAAGTTTCTCGCCATAGAGAGTAGGGCAAGTACTTACCCGGCAATCAACCGGATCATGGGGAGTGAAGTTTATTTGAAATTGACCATCTTGAGGCATGCGACGCTCTGAAATATCAAGATTTGCCAGCGCTTTAATGCGAGTACTGATTTGATTCGCTAAATGAATCGGTGGGGCAGTGACTTCAATTAATAACCCATCTTGACGGTAACGAATGCGATAAGTTTGTTCGTAAGGTTCAAAATGAATGTCCGATGCTCCTTTTTTAATCGCTGCCAGAAAAATCTGATTGATGAATTTGACAACTGGCGCCTCGCAATCATGGGTTGAGAAATCCAAATTGCTGTTTGCTGGGAGAGAGTTTTCCAGTTCAATGGAATGACCTAAATAATCCAATAAATACTGATTCTCTTTTTTATTGAGCACTCTATCAATGAGCTTATGCAGTTTATTTGTTTCAACGACGACGACCTTAGTGGGTAAGCCCGTTTGAAATTGAATCTCTTTAAACACAGACTGCTTACTGGGATCGTCAGTCGCTAAAAATAAGTACTCAGTGCGAATGAAAATTGGCAGTACTGCATGAGAGCGAATTAATGGTTCATTAATCAGGTGTAGGGGAATAGCGTTAAAATCAATGCAATCAAGATCCATAAAAGGCAAATCAAAATACTCAGCCACGATTTGCGCAAATGCAGAAATTTCAATTACATCATGCGTGGTTAAGTACTCAAGAAGAGTTTGTTGATTAGTTAAAGCAAGATGTTGATACTCGAGAATTTTACTCTTAGAAATAAGCCTTTTATCAGCAATTAACTGAGCAATTCCGTGTAAGCGCTGGTCTGCTATTGTTGCCATATCCATAGTTGTCCGATATTCCTGTGCTAACTATAAATAAAAAAAGTATGGAGTGCACGTTAAATTTATCGGTTTCATAATTCGTGGCGCCAATTGTCAACAGCCCCTACTCTATGGTACAAAAAAGATTAATTTAAATACGGGACGTGTACTTTGTCTTTTGATGCCCAAAAAACTCGATTTCGCGCCCTTGAGCAATGGTTTTGTTCGCCTCAGGGACTCGATATAGGTGATTTTTTTGTATCCGAATTGACGCATCTGGACGAAATACTTCACGGTGAAACCTTACTCCAGCTTGGCAATTATGGTAAAAATCCTTGGCTACAGAAATTGCATTATTGCCATAAGTGGTGCGCATCGCCATTTATGGAACCTTCAAGCACCATTATTACTTCCTATACTCAGTTACCCCTCGATAGAAATAGCATTGACTGTGTGATTGTCCCTTTCGCTATGGAGGCTTTCAGTCATCAGAAAAATCCCATTGATGAAATTGATCGGGTCTTAAAGCCAATGGGGTATGCCATTTTTTTTGGTATAAACCCCTTCAGTTTGTGGGGACTGTATATAAGATTAAAACGATTTTCTATCTTTGGTCCGTTAGCGGGAAAGCCTGTATCTGTGCTGTCAGTGAAACGAGCAATGCTTCATCGAGGGTATATCTTGTGTAATATTTCTTCTTTTTATTATATACCTCCGGTTTCTACCCAAAAGTGGTTACATAAGTTAGAAATTTTTAATGAATTGGGGAAAATGATTTCACCTTGTCCTGCTGGATTTTATTGTCTTGTGGTACAAAAACATGAAACAGCTCATACTGACTTGCTTCATGCTCCGATTGAGAAAGAGTTATGGGAGAGAAAAAGAGATTTGTTGCCAGTCTGCCAATTTGAACATGACCTAACCCAAAATAGGCATGATCGCTGATTAATTTTGAGTCAAACTCAAATTAATCAGTGTCGGGCGAAGGCCCACCTACTTCGTTTCAATGCTAAAAATAGCATTTTAAAGTATCTTGGGTATAATACCCGTTGATTTATTTTTGGATTATATGGTTATGGCAAAAGAGTCACTATATCGCATCACCTTCGCAAATCAAGAAGCAGTTTATGAAATTTATGCTCGCAAGGTTTGTGAAAGTGAAATTTTTGGTTTTCTTGAGGTCGAGGACTTTGTTTTTGGTGAAAATACTTCATTGGTGGTTGACCCTTCAGAAGAGCGTCTAAAAGTAGAATTTAATAGTATCAAACGCACTTATATTCCTATGCATTCGGTTTTTCGTATCGATGAGGTTGATAAGCAAGGCGTAGCTAAGGTTCGAGATCGAGCAACAGAAGAGGGTAAAATAACGGTGTTTCCCGTTCCCAATAAACGTAAAGATTGATTTATAAACAATTTAGGATGTCTGATGTCTATTCCTGCTAAGATTAAAGAAGTGTATGAGAAATCAAGCTGCTTATTCACCACCAAAGAGGTGGAGGCCGCTTTAGATCGATTGGCGATTAATATTCATGAAGCACTTCATGATAAAAATCCAGTATTACTTTGCGTCATGATTGGGGGATTAGTTCCTATGGGAAACCTGCTCCCGCGCCTCGATTTCCCCTTAGAGGTTGACTATGTTCATGCCACTCGTTATCGCGGTGAAATTAAAGGAGGAGAGTTACATTGGAAGGTGAAACCTAGTCTTGATTTAGCAGGCAGAATCGTTCTCGTTATCGATGATATTTTAGATGGTGGAGTCACTTTGGCCGCTATTATCAGCGAAATTAAAGCCATGGGTGCTCGTGAAGTGTACAGTGCCGTTTTAGTTGATAAACATCACAAACGTGTTCCCAACGGACTAAAAAATGCTGATTTCGTTGGTCTACAAGTGGATGATCATTATATTTTTGGTTATGGCATGGATTACAACGAGTACTTGCGAAATGCACCGGGAATATTTGTTGTTTCTCCCGAGCATGAATAACTGATTAACCAAACCGATTGTGAGAGAAAGGACTTAATGCGGATGTGATCTGTCTGTACAGATCGGGTAACCAACGAGGTTGGGCGAAGGTGGAAGTGGCAGGTTTCTCTTTGCGTAGATCGTTCGGTGCAATAATGACCTTGATATGGCTTAAACCCACGCGACGTGCAAGCAGAAAGAGCTGATCAATGGCTCGATCTCCCACGGCTAAGCAGCCAACGGATACTGATTTGCCGTGTAGAAAAATATTATTACCCAGTCTCCTGCGCCCATCTCGGCTGGCTTGCATGCGGTCAAAGCTGTTTGGGTAGTTAATCATCATGGAGAGATGCCAACTGCTAAAAGGATTGAAAGTAGTTAATCGGTATATACCTTCAGGAATTTGCCCATCTCTTTCTTTTAATTTTGGCCCTAAGCGCCCGCTAAAAGCGGTGAGAGGGTACTTATGAATATAACGCCAGGATTGATTTTCGTTTTTGGCCCACAATTCAATTTTTTTTTCCTTTTTAAATGCTAAAAGAGCGACTTCTTTAGGGGGATAAGCAACCTGTGCATTGGCAAAAAAACGTCTTAATTCAGGTTCAGTGCGTAAGCCATATTTAATTATGGCGTGATCAACTGCTTCGTCCCAATTTAGTTTGGGCGCCATACCAAATGATGGAGTAAAAAATACTATCAATAGGCTTAAAAGCAGATTACGCATTATCATATTGGTAAAAAAATTTCCGGTATGTTAACAAAAAACAACCAATGGAACAAATATCATCAAAATAAAATTTAACCTCTTTCTTACAATAAAAAAAGCGTCATAGGTTGTCAATTTCAATTGTATTCTTTGTATTAGAAAGACCACCAATTGGATTCGTCGTTAGCAGCTTAGTCGAAGAATTTTATGGTGAGTAGTGGGATCAGTTCCAGAACAAATGCGCTAGAGGTGAGCAATGAGGATAATGACTTAATTCTTTACAAAATAATTAGCTGACTCTTATCGTTATTAGGCATAATCAAATAACCGCGATAATCCTTAATTTGGATCAGATTGATTCTGACCCTTTTTGGAATTTAGCTTGTAATTGCGGAGGTAATTGCTTTATCACAAAGCTAGGTGCGGTATTCAGTGGTCCTACAGAAGGCAATAAGCCGTAGTGGTTAGGACACATGAAACGGACAATACTGTCTGAACCAATTTTGTAAAAGACATATCGGTAACTGCAATAAGGTTGCTTGCTAAAAGTAGCGACCTGTAAGATTGGCGTTCCGGCAAGTCTATCTTCCACAAAGAATGCATTTATCCATAAATTGGTAATGAGTAAAGCCCCTCCGGTTATAAGTCCGGCTGAAAGCAGACCCCCACTGTAGCGTAAAAATTTGCTATTCATCTCTTCCATAGATGCAACTAATAAGCAAATGATCGCTGCGATGAGCACCACTAAGTTCAAAGAATAAATTGCTGCGTGAGAATAATTAAAGTAACTTCCTAATATTTCTCCACCAGAAGCGCGATAATGCAAGATTAGCGCAATAAGGCTTAACCAAAGTGCGACCACAAGATAATTTTTTCGACGTTGTTTTATGCCTAGAACCAGAATAATGATTCCTAAAACAGGGAACAAAATATGTATTGCTTCCAATAAATTGAGCATCGGTTAATCCCTTTCATAAGCATGATAAGAAACTAGTTTAACTCAGAGTAGCAAAGATGTCTCGTTTAGTCTGGTAATATAAAGTCGGAGTCAATTTTGGGAGATTCTCTTATTAAAAGCAAGATGGGCTCAACTTCTACAGGCAAAGGTTGTTTAGAAACTCGTGCGGGCAGAGGCACGCTACGTAATTCAAAAGCGGCTAAGGCGGAGCTTACATAGACTATTGATTTGGGTTTCGTTGAATTTACTGAGGGGTTTTTTACAGCATTTTTACTCGATAAAGCACGTGCTTGTACAGAGCCAATCCAAATGGGTTGACGGAAATGTTGTAAGTGATAGTTCGAACGCCAAATTCTTAACACTTGAACGGGGTTACCATCAGTCGGCTCAAATGTCATGACGAGTACGGGTTTTCGATTAAGGTACAGTTGTGCCATGAGTGTGAGTTCAGGTGAGGATTGTCCACTTACTTTCGTGATGATCGAATTAAAGAAAGAGTCATTTTGTTTTTGCCAACCGTAGGTGGTCAAGGCTTTTTCAAAATCATCAATCGATCCGGCGAATTGAATATTAAATAAACTAATCCGGTGACCTATTCGATTTGTGCGGTAAACAGGAAGGAGAGGTTTGGTTTGATTCCACCAGAGCTCGTCAGTCAGCACATATTGAGCAAAATAAGGCTGATGGCTACGCATCCAATTATTGTAATTAAACAAACAAGATAAAACAGTAGCTAAAAAGATTAAAAATAGAATGATTAAAGGGATGCTGGGGTAATGAGCAATCTGCGGTTTATGGCGTCGATAAAATAGCCAGTGCCCCAGGCAAATACTGAGTCCACCTAGGTAGGCACCTAGACAATCGGTAAACGAATAATCACCGAAATAAAGCGAAGTAAAACCAATCAAGACGAGGCTAGACGCTAAAACGACAGTAAATAAATGTCGATAGCGTGTTTGCCAAAACGCATTGAGGTATAAAATAAAACTAACGAATAATGCTGTGGCAAAAGTAAGGTTCGTAATAGGATAGGCACCGTTATTCTCACTATTAGCAAGCATGTGAGAACCCAAAGCATAGGCCACGGCTAAAAGAACTGTACACCAAATACTTAAGCTAATCCAATAAAGTAAGGTTCGCCGATCGTGATAATAGAGTGCCAGAGCAATAAAAGAGAGCAATAAAGTGATTAATGTGATAGTACTGCCAATTTGCGCAATGATCGTAAAAAAGATATCAAAGGGATGGGTGCGTAAGGTTTGTAAAAGAAATTGGATTGGCTGATTTACTGTGGTGATTGCGCTGCCTTGGAACACGAGCATCGTAAGTAGGCAAAAGGATACGCTAAGCAAAATAAATAATAGCAATAGGGCTGCTGTTGGATAGTGATTGGTTTCCTCTTTTGGCGTCAAAAAGCGGGCTAGTTTTCCGAAAGAATGACTACGGATAGCCCATGACCAGACACGGTGTAAATAAACCCGCAATATATTGTTAATACGGACAAATAGCCATTTTAATCCCACGCTGAGCAACCAAATACCAGCAAGTAAAATCAAGATCAGCATAAATAAGCGAGTAGCACTCTCAGGGGATAATTCACTGCTTGCTGTACCAATTAATACACCGGGTAAAACATACAGTACTGACCAGCCTATTGCGGAAATTGAATTGGCAACAAAAAAACGCCAGTGATTCATATGCATCATACCGGCAATAACGGGGATAATGGAGCGTAATGGACCTACGAAACGACCAATCACTACACTTTTTCCGCCATGACGAGCAAAATAATCTTTACCATAAGATAGCCAGCTAGGATAGCGACTAAAGGGCCAAATATTAGTAAGGCGATCGCTAAACACATAGCCTAGAAGGTAGCTGGCACCATCACCGGCGATTGCACCTAAAGCAGCAGCAATAAGGGTTAAATCAATACGCATGACTCCCGATCCAGCAAGAATGCCAATTGCGGTCATGGTGACTGAGCCAGGGATAATACTGCCAACAATGGCCAACGATTCAGCAAGTGCAACAATGAAGGTAATTAATAAGGCCCACTGCGGATGATTGTGCAGCCAAATAGTGAGGGGTTGAATGTAATCAGTAAATAAATGCATGGCTTAACGATGAAAATGAGAAAGAAACGCGTCAGTGAACAAGTTAGCAACATCGGTAAGCTTCGCTGTTGGCACGTAGTCACTTATTTGCGTCATCTCAAGTTTAGCAAAACCACAAGGATTGATCCCAGCAAAAGGGGCCAGATCCATGGCAACATTTAAGGCGATGCCGTGATAGGTGCAGCCATTTCTGACCCGCAAACCAATAGAAGCAATTTTTTTGTCATCAACATACACTCCTGGTGCGCCACAACGAATTGAGGCTTTAATGTGGTAATTGTCTAAAACAGCCATCAGTATTTGTTCTAAATGGCTAACTAGAGTTCTTATACCGAGATGCTTTCTTCGTATATCCATCAAAACATAAGCCACTAACTGTCCTGGACCATGATAGGTTACCTGGCCTCCTCGATCGGATTGAATCACCGGAATAGAATTGGGGTTAAGCACATGTTCGGCTTTGCCTGCTTGTCCTTGAGTATAAACTGCTGGGTGCTCAAGTAACCATAATTCATCAACGGTATGCTCATTTCTTGTGGAAGTGAATTCCTTCATTTGCTCCCAAATTTTGAGATAAGGCTGAGTGCCTAGATTACGGACATTAATCATTATAATACCCATTTAGTATCTGGATGCCTGGTTAATTCCAGGTAAAGGGCATCGAGTGACTGCTGGTCATGCGCAAAAACAACGACTGTAATCGATAAATAGTTACCTTGCTGGCTCTCTTGATAAATAATGCTCTCATCGAGCATATCAGGAAAATGTTTCTGAGTAATTTGTTTAATCTCAGCAGCAAATAAATCCGTTTTTTTACCGATTATTTTAATAGGAAAATGACAAGGAAATTGTAGTAATGATTTTTTATCAGTCATAGAGTGCTTTAATCAATTGTTGGTATTGTGCGTTAATTTGGCTCCAATAGGGGCCACCATATCCGGTCCCAATGGGTGTACCGTTGATACGAGTTACGGGATAGATTTCTTTAGTAGTACTGGTTATCCAGACTTCTTGTGCATCAAAAAGAGTGGATGCAGGAACAGGTTCTTCCCGTAGCGGCCAGGATAATTGATTAATCAGCTCAATGGCAATCTGGCGCGTAATTCCAGATAAGCAAAGATGATTGACTGGCGGAGTGCGAATGACTCCTTTTGCATCGACCAAAAAAAGGTTAGCAGCACCGCCCTCAGTCAAGAAACCGTCCCGCGCCAATATAGCTGTATCTGCGCCGCTTGAGACGGCATCATCGTTCAATAATATATTGCCCAATAATGCCGTCGTTTTTATATCACAACGTAACCAGCGAATATCATCAATAAGTTTAGCATGTAATCCATGCTGTTTTTCTTCCAGTGTGGGGTAAGGTGTATGAATTGTAAAGGCAATTATGGTGGGTTCAAGAAAAGAAGGGATATCATGTTTGCGTACTCCCTGATTCCCGCGGGTAATCTGCAAATAAACTTGCATATCACCTCCACCATTTTTCGCAATAAGTGTATCCAAAATAGATTGCCAATCACAATGAGGTGCGGCAATCCTGGCATGTTTTAAACTATAGGCCAATCGCTCAATGTGCTTGGTGAAATAAAAAAGACGGCCTTTATAAACTGGAATAACCTCATAAACGGAATCAGCAAACAACAACCCTCGATCAAAAATGGATATTTTCGCATCAGAGGCGTTACAATAATTTCCGTTTAAATAGACGATTCCAGCCATTCCACTATCCATTAAGAGCCAAACCAGCTACGAAACGATAAGCGAACCGCGTCTTTCATGCGCGTGAACATACCGCCTTGAGGAACATCGGCGAGTGCATAGATGGGATAATTTCCTATGATATTGTTATCAAACTGGATAACGAGCTCACCGACCTTGTCGCCTTTGACAATGGGCGCTTGTAGAATTTTAGGTACCTGAGTTTTGATGCTCAGCCGTTGATATTGACCATTAGGAATAGTCACGAATTGGTTTTCACGCACGCCTATCGGCAATTTGTCTTTTTGTCCCTTATAGATAGGCATTTCTGAAATCGTTTGACCTGCTTTATATAGCTCATGGGTTTCAAAAAAGCGGAAACCATAATTGAGCAGGCGCTCACTATCATCAGCGCGTGCCGCTTCACTGGGTGATCCCATCACCACTGCTAATAATCGCATATTATCGCGTTTAGCTGAGGAGACTAAGCAATAACCTGCATCATTAGTGTGTCCAGTTTTTATGCCATCAACTTGACTATCACGCCATAATAAGCGATTTCGGTTTGGTTGCCGTATTCCGTTATAGGTAAACCATTTTTGCTTATACCAATGATAATATTGCGGGAAATTATTTACTAAAGCACGCCCGAGAATAGCGAGATCTTTTGCGGTAGTGTACAAATTACTGTCGGGTAAACCAGTGCTGTCGGTAAAATGGCTATTGACCATTCCTAAAGTCTGCGCTTGTTGATTCATAATTTCGGCAAAACCCGGTTCACTGCCTCCTAAATGCTCAGCCATTGCCACGCAAGCATCGTTTCCGGAGTCAACAATGATTCCTTTTAGCAAATCTTCGATAGGCACTTGTTGGCCTTCTTTTACAAACATCCGTGACCCCCCTGTTTTCCAAGCTTCACGGCTGATATGGACATTATCTGTCAGGTGAATTTGCCCGCTATTTAGGGCATTCGAGATCACATACAGTGTCATCATTTTCGTTAAACTTGCAGGAGGTAATTTCTCATCGCTGTTTTTTTCTGCAATGATTTTTCCGCTGTTAACATCAATGAGAATATATGACTTTGCGTTTAGAACTGGAGGGGAAGGGGTAATGAGTGGTTTGTTGGAAACCGGAGTAGGAGGGACGCTGCCTGAGAGATTTGCTGAGGGCAAAACACCCGCCGAGGCGTAAAAGACGCTGGATTTAAAGACTAAAAAGGTTATTAAAAATAATCTGTTGCAAGAGGATAACTTCATGGTTTCTATGCTCATTATTACAAAAATTCCCCATCTTACCACAGCCTCAATCCAGCAACCAAATGCCATCGCGTTAATTTTTTTCAGAGCATTTTGTGAAGCCACATTCAGGGAATGTCAGCTCGTATTTAATAAGGATAATTTGTATAGAACTGGTATTAAAAGTCTATTTTTTACTCTGGGTGGTAATGTAGAAAGTATTTCCATGAAGAGCAGGTTTGTATATATTAGGAAGAAAAAATGATTAGAGTGAAATAATGCGGTTTTTTTATATCTTCTTTTTGTTAGGATTACTCGCTGGTTGTGCTCAACAAGAGTACAGTCATAACCCCTCCACCAAAGGACTCGTTTCTCAGTCCAATGCTCACCGAACAAATGCTTATCGGGCAAAGAATGCTTATGCAACCTCGCAAAAAGATGGTGCTCCTACTGGGCCGATACCTCGTTTTTTTAAAGAAGCTAAGCCTAAAAGAGAACCTTTCAGCCGCTACGGTAATCCTGATTCTTATGCTATAGCAGGTCGAACCTATAAAGTGATGCAAAGCTCTGGTGGATATAGGATGCGGGGCATCGCTTCATGGTATGGAACTAAATTTCACAGTAAGCGAACATCCAGCGGCGATAAATATGATATGTATGCAATGACGGCTGCCCATAAAACATTACCTTTGCCAACTTATGTTAGGGTAAGAAATTTAAGCAATGGTCGTGAGGCAATTGTTAAAGTTAATGATCGTGGTCCTTTTCATAGCGATAGAGTCATTGATTTATCGTATGCCGCAGCAGCTAAATTGGGCATATTTCCCAAAGGGACTGCGCCGGTCGAAATTGAAGCACTTTCCACAGGGAACCAAGTAGCGCATTATTACATTCAAGCAGGTGCCTTCAGTTCACAGCAGTTAGCTGATTCATTAAAAAAGAAGTTGGCAAAATTGACTCCTTCTCCAGTAACGATAGAAAAATATAGGCAACGTTATATTGTTAAGGTAGGTCCTTTTGCAGATAAACGAATATCGGATAATTTACAAACTAAATTAGCACATAATGGCGTTAAGGGAACATTTTCTTTGCTGCAGTAGGTTACTCAGTAAGCTTTTGTCCTGAACGCAGTTAGCAATTTCTTTGGGGAGGTTGCGGCCAAGAGCAAGCAGGTCCTTCGCTTTGCTCAGGATGACTTGCTTTAAGTGCTAGTCTCCAGCATAGTCCTTATGTACAGCATCAATGATCACCCGTGTTCCCTTTTGGTCTCCACCAGGTAAATCAACAAATTCTTCATTTAACCATCGTGCATCTTCTGTGAACATTCTTATGCAACCATGGCTGGCACGATAACCGGGTACATCTTCACTACCATGCAGCGCATAACCGCGGAAAAAATGCATGCAAAACGGCATTTCGGCGCCCCCATTATTACCATCTGCGCGTCTGGGGAAAGCGGTCGAAATGCAATCAATATCCTGTTTACGAATAATGCGATAGGAACCCGTTGGCGTGGTACAGCCACCGATGACTCCTTTGCAAGCATCAGAGCCAGATGAAATGGGTCCCCACCATAAGAGTTCGCCATCTTCATCATAAGCTCCCCAAGCTAATTTTTCTTGACTAATGTAAATTGTTTTTTCGCCGTCGGATTCAATATAGCGTGGAAAAGGAGAGACATCATAGATAGTAATCCGATCCAGGTTTCGGGGCACAGCGATAATCATCCCAGCGCGTAATTTCACATTCATGCGGTTGACACGCCTTACAATGTCTCTTGTTTCACTATCAATGAATAAATTGCTCCACGTTTGACCACTCTTAATGTTAATGCAGTAATAGTCAGGATCGCTGCACAATGTTTCTCCATACCTTGTATAAGACCAAGATGCTGAGGCAAATAAGACCATAATTATGAATGGTATAGCCTTATGAGACCGCTTCATGATGCCCTCTTTCTAGCATTTTCTATTTTTGTTAACGGCATAAAAAGAGAAAACTTTATAACGATAAAAAAACTAAAATCTTAATTAGGCTGACGTATTTTTTCGTTATCCATACTATTTAAATGGGTACGAGTAATGAACTTCAGTATGACAAGACCAGACCGCACTGTTTATTCTTATGGGGTTTCCACTTTAATGGCTTGCCAAGCTTGGTGTAAGTAGTCCATTGTCGTGATAACTCACTGGTGCATTGTATTTTTGAATAAAATCCGCTTTGATTAATTAATAAAACAAGCTCTAAACGAAATTTCGGGTTATACTATGCGCCATCAAGATTAATGGATCATTAATTTATGAGTTGGTTAAAAAAATTATTGCCTTCAAGAATTAGAACGGCTACTTCTCAAAAAAAAGGGGTTCCTGAAGGGCTCTGGGTTAAGTGCTTAGGATGTAATTCCGTATTATATCGCACTGAACTTGTAAAAAATCTATCCGTATGTCCTAATTGCAACCACCATCATCGCTTGTCTGCACGCGAACGGATAGCGCAATTCCTTGATGAAAATGGACAAGAAGAAATTGCTGCAGAGTTAGAGCCTGTAGACCGATTGCGATTTAAAGATTCGAAGAAATATAAAGATCGCATTAGCCAAGCGCAAAAATCAACTGGAGAGAAAGAAGCTCTCGTGGTAATGAAAGGGAGCTTAAAGCGCCAACCCATTGTTGTAAGTGCTTTTGAGTTTAACTTCATGGGCGGTTCAATGGGCGCAACCGTTGGAGAAAAATTTGTTCGAGCGGTTGACGCTGCCACTGCTGAAAGAAGGCCTTATGTTTGCTTTACCGCCAGTGGCGGTGCACGCATGCAAGAGGGATTATTCTCATTAATGCAAATGGCCAAAACTTCAGCATCTCTTGCAAGATTTGGAGAAACAGGGTTACCTTTTATAGTGGTATTAACTGATCCCACGATGGGTGGTGTTTCTGCCAGCTTTGCTAGTCTTGGGGATATTATTATTGCGGAGCCTAACGCGCTCATTGGTTTTGCTGGTCCTCGTGTTATCGAGCAAACAGTAAGGCAGACATTACCAGAAGGGTTTCAACGCAGTGAATTTCTCTTGGAACATGGGCATATTGATATGATTATTGAACGTAAAGCGTTACGAACAACCATTGCCGAGATAATTGCAAAACTATCTCATCGTGATTTGAGCAATGAAGCAGTATAAAAATTTTACTCTCGCTGAATGGTTAGATTTTCTCGAAAATCGCCATCAGCAGGAAATTCAACTTGGTCTTGCTCGCATTCGACAAGTTGCTGAGGCCCTTGATTTGCTGCAACCCAAGGCCAAGGTTATTACGGTCGCTGGAACAAATGGAAAAGGTTCAACCGTTGCTACACTCGAAGCAATTTATTCTGAGGCAGGATTTCAAGTTGCAAGTTACACTTCTCCGCACCTATTAAGTTTTAACGAGCGCATTCGTATCAATCGAAAACACATCAATGATGAACAATTGTGTTTAGCATTTACAGCGATTGAAGCGGGAAGAGGCGAGATTCCTCTTACCTATTTTGAAATGACCACCTTAGCTGCCTTATGGTATTTTAAACAGCGTCGGTTGGATCTGATCATTCTTGAAGTAGGACTTGGCGGTCGGTTTGATGCCACAAACATCATTTCAGCCGATTTGGCAATTATTACGACAATTGATTTTGACCATCAGGACTATTTAGGCCACTCAACAGAAGCCATTGGCTTTGAAAAGGCGGGGATTTTAAGAGCGAATAGGCCTTTCATTTTTGCTGATAAAAACCCACCCAATTGTATAATTGAGCAAGGATTGGCGCTGAATGCACCGATGTACTTATGCGGTCGTGATTATGACTTCCGGCTTATCAATCAAACCATTGAATTAAAATTTCAAGGTGAGTATCTTGTTTTCCCACAGCCTAAATTGCACAGTAATTCAGTTGTCGCGGCTATCATTGGAAGCTTATTGCTGAAAGCAGAACTGCCTATTCGTTATTCTCATTTACAGCAAGCAGTAGCAAATGTTTTTTTGCCAGGCCGACTACAACTTATCAAAGATAAAACTGCTACCATCCTGGATGTGTCTCATAATCCACAGGCAGCAGAGCATCTAGCAGCGTTTATAAGAAGTTTTCATCCTAAGCGAAGCGTTCATGCTGTGTTTTCAGCGCTTAAAGATAAAGATATTCCAGGAATGGTTGCTCCGTTAAAAGACTGTGTTGATTATTGGTATCCTGCATTATTAACGAATAAGCGCGCAGCGTCGCGTCAGCAGTTAGAAGAGGCTTTTAGTTTGTGTTCCCATGTCTCTATCTGTCATAATGATCCGCTTTCTGCTTACCAAGCTGCATGTGATAACGCCAATGTAGGTGATTTAATTGTAGTTTATGGTTCATTTATTACAGTCGGCAAAGTGATGCAGGCTATTTATGAGAAACAAGGCTCTGTTGACAAGCAGTTGGATAAAAGCCTAAGCTCGTAATTCCAGCTTTCGCCTGAACAGAGGCATAAGTCAATATGGCCCCAGAGATCTGAGGAGAGATGATGAAACTAGTGATTGATGAACGGGTTAAGCACCGGCTTATAGGTCTTGCTGTTATCTTATCCATTGGTGCTATTTTCGCACCGGCTATTATGAAGAAGTCCAATCAGCGAATTGATGGTAATGTAAACGTTTCAGTAGAACTACCGCCAAAGCCACTTCAACCTGATGTTGCTATAGCCGAAAAAAATACCCTGTTTGAGAATGCTAAAGTAGCGCATGTTGAATTACCAGAGGTCGCCAATGAGGAGCAACCGCTTCCTGCACTTGCTAAAGCCGAACCACTGAGTCGACCAGAACTCAATTCTCGCACAGTCGAACCTATCGATGAACAGACACTCGCACAGAATCGAGATGCACCAAATCTTGAGTCAGAGAGTTTTGCTAGAGAAGACCAGGCATTTACCCAAGAAAAAGTAACAGCTTCTCCTACAGTGAGCACAACGAATGTTGCTGTTGTTCATAAAATTGCTAAAGCAGACGCTTTTCTACCTAAACCAAAATCTAAAGTAGTTGTTAAAAACAATAAACTGATAAAGCCTGTAGCAAAAGTGAAACCCAAACTTTCTTTAGTTAAACCTAAGCCGATTGCAAAGCCCGTTGTTAAACGAATTGCTAAACAGGAATTAAAGGGAGGCTATGCCATTCAATTAGCTACTTTTACGCGACAAAAGAATGCTGATTCGCTTATCTCTCGGTTGAAGGGAAAAGGGTATCAAGCGTCTTATAAAAAAGTTAAAACTTCTGAAGGTATTGTTTACAAAGTTATCGTAGGCCAAGTAAGGAAACGCGAGCAAGCCAAATTGCTGCAAAAACAATTAGCCAGCGCAGTACAAATTAGGGGCTTTATTGTTACTACAAATCAGGGATAAATGAGATGTTGTATTGGGTGGACTTAGCCATTATTGTCATTATTGGCTTGTCAGTGTTGACGGGGTTAATCAGAGGTTTTGTAAAGGAACTTATTGCACTTTGTGTTTGGATTTTAGCATTCTGGTTAGCCTACCACCATTCTCAAAGCCTTGATCCTTGGTTACAAAAATACATTCAAGATAAAACCGCAAGAACGGTTACCGCCTTCATTTTAATATTACTTGCTACATTGATTGTTGGTGGTATTGTGAATGGCATGCTGAGTTTTATTTTAAAACGCTCAGGATTAAGTGGTACCGATCGTATTCTTGGTATGGCTTTTGGGTTCGCTCGAGGCGTGTTTATCGTCGCACTCATTATGGTCGTTATAAAAATGACATCACTCCCTTATGATCAGTATTCTCGTGAGTCAAAACTCTACGCAAAATTCGATCCTTTAGTCAGTTGGCTTTATTCCGTAATGCCTGACTTTATTAAAAAGGTGCATTTTTTTGAAAGGCAACCTGAGATTAGGAAACCAATAGAAAATTTACCCAATAAGGAAGAGAAGACAAGTTTAATTGATTTGAATGACTATGAACTTTCGGATGCTTAGTTTATTACCTTCATTCTGGCTTGGTATATAAACCCTTTTCTTTAATATAGTGGATCACTGCCGTAGGTAAATAATCAGTCAGATCATGATGCTCCCGGAGCTGTTCGCGAATCCAAGTGGAAGAAAAATTAAAATTACCGGCATTAAAGCGGCAGATAAGACCATGGGTTTGAGTAGTAATTGCTTTCTCATCATCTGTTTCATGTTTGATTAATAATTCGTTGATGGCGTCATTATTCATTTCTTCTATAAATCCCGCACGTTTAATTACCAGCAAATTTGCGAGTGGTAACAGCTTTTCCCATGCATGCCAGCGAGGTAGCTGACTAAATGCATCAGCACCCATTAAAAGAGTGATAGGCATAGTATTACCCCAAATTGTACGAAAATGCCGTAAAGTATCCACCATGTAAGAAGGGGAATCGCGGTTGATTTCAGATAAGTCAATCTCAAAATTTTTATCTCTATTCTGGGAAGTTAAAGCAAGTTTTAGCATCGCAATCCGTTGTTCAGGGGTCGCAAAGGCTTGATTTTTTAATACAGGGGTTTTGCAAGGTAAAAAAAGAAAACGATCAAAATGAAAATAGTTTTGTACATTAATCGCGGTGTTGATATGACCATTGTGCGGCGGATCAAACGTACCACCATAAATAACAAGATTACGCAAAACGACCTACCTGTTTAGCTAGGCAAAGCGAAAGAGCTATTTGCTCCAGCGCATGCCAAATTTGATTATTTTGACTTGATTTTATACGTTCATCAATGAGTTTACAAAATTGCAGTAAATGATATAAGTCGGATAATTGCATTTTTTTTAAAGCGAGTTGGTATAACTTGGCCTTTTGCGGCCATATTTTTAATTGGTTGCAAGCAGCATTAAAGGGCATTGATTGAATGTTTGTTAATTCAATTAACTGAATTAAATGTCTAATTTCCTGGGTAAGTATCCATAAGATAAGAGTGGGTTCTACTTTGCTGTTTACTGCGTGTCGTAACAATTGAATCACTTTATCTGCATTGTGTGATAAACAAGCCTCAGCTAATTCAAAGAGCTGATAATCACATTGATCAATCAGTTGTTCTTGCACAAGTTTTGTCGTAAAAACAGTGCCTGGTTCGGCAATTAATTCAAGCTTTTCTATTGCTTGCGCACAAGCATACATATTGCCTTGTGTATGCTGGTGAATTAAAGCGGGAATTTGAGGTTCAAATTGTAATGCTTTTTTTCGCAGCTGCTCACTAATCCAAGTTTGCATTGCAGTGGCGTTGAGCGAGGTAGCTTGGACCCCATGCACGCAATCATAATCAATTAGCCACTGCAGTTGTTTATTCGATAAATGAGGCACTCTTAAAAGAAGTAAACACGAGGGATTAACGGCTTGCAAATAACGAATTAAAACCGCTTTAGCGTTGGCCTCTATTGTTTTTTTCTCATAGCGGATATCAATTAAAACGCTATTGGAAAACAAGGAATAGCTATTTGCCTCGGTTTCTAACAAGGCCCAATCAGAAGGATTGTCCATGTATAAAATTTTTTCTTCTGCTTCATGATTATTCGCAGCTTGCCAAGCTGACTTAATGGATTGTGCTGCTTTATCTAATAGAAACAAATCTTGGCCAAATAGAACATACAGGGCGGCCATTTTTTTTTGCAAGAAAGATTCTAGTGCTTGCTGCTTAATAAGCATAAATGCCTCGGTCTTTTCAAGGGGGTATTTGGCATGCTCAGCGTCGCGAAGGACGACAAATAAACTTTATCAACCCACCGGTGATGTCGTTGTAGGAGCTACGCCTAAATTTTTACTTCCACGTCCGACGCGATTCATAATCTGCATTGCTGCTTCTCGACGCATTTCATAACTGATTTGAGCTTCTTCTAAATTAGATCCTAAGATGCGGTTGCTGTTTACTGTTAATTGTCGAGTTACAAAAACACGAGTGGATGGAATAATAACGCCGCCTTTGGCTTTAACGACCGTAAACTGCACATCGTAAATAAGCTGATATTGTCGAGGCGCTGTGCTGGCTGCGACGCTTGTAATTTGCTGCTGAATCCCATCAGCTTCAATGATAAGTACATAATCGGCTTGCGTTGGATTAGGCATCACGCGAACTTTATAGGATTCTAACTGGTCTTTTAGCATGGGTCCTAAATCGCGATGGGCATTCTCAATGACAATTGCCATACTATGGCCATTAAGCCATGCTGGCATGTCATTCAAACCGCGTAAATGAAAACCGCACCCAATTAATAAGGCGGTGATGGCAATAATGAAATAATGTTTCAACATTAAGCGACTACCAAATTAATTAATTGACGGTGTCCGACAACCACTGCTTTTTTAACCGCTTTGTCTGCAATGAAAGCGTGTGCATGCTGTTTGGCTAATTCAATAAGTGTCTCTTCAGGTGTGTCGCTGCTTGTAGTAAATTGCGCTCTCAATTTGCCATTGACTTGTACAACGAAAGTTAATTCATCTGTTTTTAACGCACTTTTATCAATCTTAGGCCAGCCTGCGTCGATGATTACTTTATCAAAGCCCAGCTGCAGCCATAAATAGTGGCAAATGTGCGGTGTAATGGGGGCTAAAAGGCGAAGCAGGATACTCATTCCAGAATGCAGGAAATAGTTATCTTCTTCTGTTATAAACTCATAGGTTGACAATTCATTAAATAATTTCATGCAGCCAGAAACGACTGTATTAAACTGGTGTCGCTCATAATCAGCATTGGCTTGCGCTAAAATTTGATGAGTGAGCAAACGGGATTTCTTAAGACGGCTTTCTGTGTTTTGCCAATCAATATGGCCATTTCCACCAATAATTGCATCATTAATATCGATAATCGTTTGCCGATGTTGATAAGCAAATGCCCAGATGCGCTTTAAGAAACGATGTGCGCCTTCAACTCCGGCATCAGACCATTCCAGCGATTGGTCGGGAGGGGCTGCGAACATAACGAACAAACGTGCAGTGTCCGCACCATAGGTGTCAATTAAGTGATTAGGATCAACGACATTTCCCAACGATTTAGACATTTTATGTCCATCTTTGAGCACCATCCCTTGAGTCAACAAGGCCTTAAAAGGTTCATCTGAATTCACTAAGCCTTCGTCGCGCATTAATTTGTGGAAGAAGCGAGCATAAAGGAGGTGCATGACCGCGTGCTCTATACCGCCAATGTATTGATCCACAGGAGTCCAATACTTGGCGCGATCATCCAGCATAGCATTATCTTGGCCCTTACAAGCAAAACGAGCATAGTACCAAGAAGACTCAACGAAAGTATCAAAGGTATCTGTCTCGCGCGTGGCTTCTTGATTGCATTTGGGGCATTTTGTTTGCACAAATTCACTGCATTGAGCCAAAGGAGAACCGCTTCCTGTAAATTGAATGTTGTCAGGTAAAGTTACCGGTAAATCTTCCTCAGGAACAGGAACAATTCCACATTCTTCGCAATGAATCATCGGTATAGGCGCACCCCAATAGCGTTGACGTGAAACGCCCCAATCGCGTAGCCGATAATTAATTGTGAGCTTTCCTGCATCATTCACTTCAAGATAACTGGCAATTTCTTTCATTGCGTCCGCCGAAGACAAACCATCAAATTGACCAGAATTAATTAAGATCCCTTGAGCAGTAAATGCAGCTGTTGAATAATCATGAATGGCTTCGTCAACGGGTTTTATGACTTCTTTTAAAGGTAAGTTATATTTATGAGCAAACTCCCAATCCCGCTGATCGTGTGCAGGCACTGACATTACAGCACCTGAACCGTATTGCATTAAAACAAAATTAGCTACCCAAATGGGTAATTCTTCGCCCGTGATGGGATGGATTGCTTTCATGCCTGTATCGATGCCGCGCTTTTCCATTGTGGCAATATCGGCTTCAGCCATGCGCACACCCTGGCAGCTATCGAGGAAAGTTTGTATTTCAGGCTGATGGCTTGCTGCTTCTTTAGCTAAGGGATGATCAGGTGCTACTGCGAGATAGGTTGCCCCCATGAATGTGTCAGCCCGGGTGGTATAGATTTTCAGGCGTTTGGGAAAGCCAACCACTTTGAAGCTAATTTCACAACCCTCAGAGCGGCCAATCCAGTTTCTTTGCATCTGCTTCACTTGAGCAGGCCATTCATCAAGCGTCTCAAGATCATCTAAAAGTTCATCAGCATAGGCTGTGATTTTGATAAACCATTGTGAAATCTCGCGTCGTTCCACTAAAGCGCCAGAACGCCAGCCTCGACCATCAACGACTTGTTCGTTTGCCAGTACCGTTTGGTCAACAGGATCCCAATTAACCACCGCATTTTTTTTATAGACTAAACCTTTTTCATAAAGTTTAATGAAAAACCACTGTTCCCAGCGATAATAATCGGAATCGCAGGTAGCAAATTCGCGTTTCCAATCATAGGCATTCCCTAACCTTAAAAACTGCTCTTTCATGGAGGCAATGTTCTTTTTAGTCCATTCCGCAGGATGAATCCCATGTTTAATCGCCGCATTTTCAGCAGGTAAGCCAAAAGCATCCCAGCCAATAGGTTGTAAGACATTTTTACCTAAAGCACGATGATAACGCGCAATCACATCCCCTAAAGTGTAGTTACGGACATGTCCCATATGTAAGGTTCCGCTTGGGTAAGGGAACATCGATAAGCAATAAAATTTTTCTCTATTTAAGTCTTCAGAGACATTAAATGTTTGTTTTTTAAGCCAATATTGCTGTGCTTGTTCTTCAACTTCTCGTGGTATATAGGTGTTATCCATAGTCATAATGTAAATCTCAGTAAGGCGGTAAGAATAACGCCTCTTGTGCTCTGCAGCAATAGTTTAAGTAGTTAGTTTTGAATTCGTAATGCGATAACCAATATAAGTAAGTATAATTAATGCGCAAAACAGTAATACAGGTAAGTTGCCAAAATAAACCCATGGAGTCAAGCCAGTGCTAGGGAAAAGCTCAGCTTTGAGAATTCCTGCACTAAAAGGAGGCAGTGAAGAGACAATTTCTCCTTTGGTATTAATGACTGACGACAAACCGTCATTGTTAGCAACAACTTGATAACGGGCTGTCTCCAAAGAACGCACCTGAGCCATTTGCAAATGTTGATACAGGGCTAGCGAATGACCAAACCACCCATCATCACTGATTGAAACAATCCACTCCGCTTTGGGCAATTGAGAGCGCAGTAAATCGCCAAAAGCTAATTCATAGCAAATCAAGGTGGCCACCGTGTGTTTTTGCACTTTGACGAGGGTTTGATTTTTTTGCCCTGCTTTCAAATCCGCGTCAGGAATGGCTAACCAATTGCTTATCGACTGCAAAGGTCCTGGAATGTATTCACCAAAGGGAACAAGGTGTTGTTTTAAATAGGAACCTTTTGCTTGGCCTAAGGTAATCAAGGCATTAAAAAAATAATTTTCCTCAACGTTTGTCGGTTGTGGAATACCCAACATAACAGCACTCCCAGCTTGTTTTGCGCGCTCATGGAGAGTATTAAGAAAATCTTCAATATAACTGGGGGGTAGGGGAATGGCCGATTCAGGCATCACAATCAATTTTGTGCCGAGTAATTTTTCAGTGTCTTGCTTGTAACGTTCTAACAATTGCCAAAATAAGTGTTCATCCCATTTATCGCGCATGGACAAATTGGCTTGAATTATTCCTACAGAGATGGGTTTAGGGGTTTCTTTAGCCCAATTAAGCGGTTTTAACATCAGTGGACATAACAGTAATAAGACAAAAGCAGCCAGATAAGTATAACGCTTAATACCCATTTGCTGAGTGCTGGCAGTCAATAGTGTTGCAGCGAAACAGGTCAAAAATCCCACCCCCAACACACCAATTAACGGCAATAAATATTTGCTTGGGGCATCAAACTGACCAAATCCTAATAGTAACCAAGGAAACCCGCTGAAGAAAGTCGAGCGGAAAAATTCAAAAAAAATCCAAAGGGCACTAAACAACAGGCAAGAAAAAAGGGTCGTTTGTCCATTGACAAGTTTTCTATAAATCCAAGCCATTGTGGCTGGAAATAATGAAAGATAAAGCAGAAACATCAGTGTGATAAACGCAGAGACAACGCTGTTTAAGTGGCCATATTCATGAATGCTCACATATACCCAAGAAGTCCCTAGCCCAAAATAGCCTAAACCAAAAAAAAGCCCGTTTAAAAAAGCATGACGACTTTGGCTTCGACTTAATTGCGCATAAAATAGTGCTAAACCAAGAATTGCAGCACCAGGAAAATGGAAAGGAGCAAAACCGAAAGGCAAAAGCGAACCGGATAGAAAAGTACGTAAAAGGTGGTTGTATTTTATGGCTTTTGTTGAGAGGAAAGCCAACTTGCTAACTGTACTTATCCGAGTCATTATTATTTTTAGGCTTAAATGAATGGACGATAAAGGACTAATCCAAAAAGGTCAAGATTCTTACAAATAAAACCGTTGAAAGCAACAAAAAACCTAAGGCCCGAGTATATTCAAATGCTCCTTTTTTAGTGTACGATGACGGTTCGTTTTACAATGGAGAGGGAATGTATGTACAACGTGATGATTACGGGCGCGGGAAAAATCGGAAGTTTAATTGCCTGTTTGTTAGCGGATAGTGGTGATTACGAAGTCCATTTAGCAGACTTCGAATTTGCGGGAACAGATGTTAAGCGGTTACTGCAAGCAATGCCAGAAATTAAGACTGTTGCGTTGGATGTGAAAGATAAAGAATCGACACAAACCTACATGCGGGAAAACAAAATTGTTGCCGTCATTTCCAGTCTTCCTTACTACCTCAATACATATGTTGCCGAAGCGGCAAAAGCGAGTAAAGCACATTACTTTGATTTAACTGAAGACACCTCTGTCACTGAAGCAGTTAAAACGATTGCAAAAAATGCTGAAACCGCTTTTGTGCCCCAATGCGGCCTTGCTCCTGGGTTTATTAGCATTGCGGCAAATAGTTTAATGAAAGAATTCGAACAATGTTACCACGCCAAGCTTCGTGTAGGCGCATTACCTCAGCGTGCTAACAATGCGCTGCAATACTCTTTGACTTGGTCAACTGATGGGGTCATTAATGAATACGGTAATCCTTGCTATGGTATCGAGAAGGGCAAACCTACCGTTCTTAAGCCTCTGGAAGGCCGGGAAGCCATTCAAATTGACGGGTGTGAATATGAAGCGTTTAACACATCGGGGGGATTAGGGAGTTTGGCTGAGCTTTACACAGGAAAAGTGCAAACATTAAATTATAAAACCATGCGCTACCCAGGACACTGTGAAAAAATGCGCCTTTTAATGAATGATCTAAAATTAAATGAGGATCGTGAGACACTAAAGCGTATTCTCGAACGTGCTATTCCTAAAACCTATCAAGATATTGTCATTGTTTATGTTACTGTCGAAGGGATCAAACAAGGCGAGCTCACTGAAAAGAGCTATGTTAAAAAAATATATCCTGAAGAAATTCGCGGTCTTGAATGGTCAGCGATTCAAGTAAGTACCGCTGCTGGTGTTTGTGCAGTGGTGGATTTGGTCATGGGGCAAGCGAACGAATACCATGGTCTCATTTTACAAGAAAATTTCCGCTTGGCTGATGTTTTGGCTAACCGGTTTGGTCGCCATTATGCTTAGGAGAAACCGATGGATTTGTTAAAACGTCTTAATATTAATGAAATTAATCCGGGTGCCTTTAGTGGGTATGGCTGGCACAGTGAAATGGGTACAAACCGCCTTGTTTCAGTCAATCCAGCAAACGAAGAAAAACTCGCCGAAATTGCTACTTGTTCAATGAGGGACTATCAACATATTTTAGAAAGAGCTGAGCAAGCTGCTTTGGCCTGGAGACAAGTGCCAGCGCCAAAACGAGGTGAAATTATTCGTCAAATAGGCGATGCGTTGCGTGAGCATAAAGACGTATTGGGTAGTTTGGTTTCTTTAGAAATGGGGAAATCGAAGCAAGAAGGGGACGGTGAAGTCCAGGAAATGATCGACATTGCTGATTTTGCAGTGGGGCAATCACGAATGCTCTATGGCAATACAATGCATTCAGAGCGACCTAACCATCGCATGTATGAGCAATGGCACCCTTATGGAATTGTGGGTGTTATCTCTGCATTTAATTTCCCAGTCGCAGTGTGGGCATGGAATGCCTTTATTGCAGCGATTTGTGGCAATGTAACCTTATGGAAGCCCTCAGCAAAAACGCCACTTTGTGCAATTGCCGTGCAGCATATTTGCAATAAGGTGTTACAAAAAAACAAAAGTCCGGAAATTTTTTCTCTTATCATTCCCTGTTCACATGAGATTGCTAACGAGATGGTTAATGATTCCCGTATTCCCCTGATTTCATTTACAGGATCTACCTCTGTAGGAAGACAAGTCGCCACTAAAGTGGCTGCCCGACTTGGCAAGACCATTCTTGAACTAGGCGGGAATAACGCCATCATTTTGGATGAATCCGCTGATTTGAATCTGGCAATTCCAGCAATTGTGTTTGGTGCTGTCGGAACGGCAGGGCAACGTTGTACCACTACACGGCGATTATTTGTGCATGAATCCATGCACCGCGATGTGATTAAGCGATTGCAACATGCTTATGAGCAAATCACCATTGGTGATCCGTTGGACAGTAAAAATTTAATGGGGCCTTTGATTGATCAGCAGGCCGTTGATGAGTTTAAAAAAGCGATGGCTCGCATTAAACAAGCAGGCGGACAAGTGGTGTTTGGTGGAGAGGCAATCAATCGACCAGGATACTTTGTCCAGCCTACGTTAGTAACGGAAATAAAAAATGAATGGGAAATTGTGCAAGAAGAAACATTCGCACCTATTCTCTATGTCATGCCTTACCGCACACTTGACGAAGCGGTCGCCTTACAAAACGGTGTGCCCCAGGGGTTGTCGTCAGCTCTGTTCACGCAAAATCTTAAACATGCCGAATATTATCTAAGTGCTTTAGGGAGTGATTGCGGGATTGCCAACATCAATATCGGCACTTCCGGAGCAGAAATTGGCGGAGCTTTTGGGGGTGAAAAAGAGACAGGTGGAGGACGTGAATCAGGATCCGATTCGTGGAAAGCCTACATGCGTCGTCAGACAAATACCATCAATTGGGGAAATGAATTACCGCTTGCGCAAGGAATACGCTTTCATTTGTCTTAGAGCGGGTTGTTGTCATCCCGAACGTAGTAGGGATTTCCTGGATGAAGTATTGCCAAGAGGCGGGAGGTCCCTCGCTTTGCTCTGGATGACAGTTGGTATGTCGTCCCAAACGTAGTGAGGGATCTCCTGGATTGGGTTATTGCCAAGAGCCGGGAGGTCCCTCGCTTTGCTTGGGATGACAGTGGTATGCGTCCCGAACGCAGTGAGGAACCTCCTGGATGGGGTTACTGCCAAGAGGTGTGAGGTCCTTCGCTTTGCTCGGGATGACAATTGGTATGTCGTCCCGAACGCAGTGAGGGATCTCCTGGATTGGGTTATTGCCAAGAGCCGGGAGGTCCCTCGCTTTGCTCGGGATGACAGTTGGTATGTCGTCCCTAACGTAGTGAGGGATCTCCTGGATGGAGTTATTGCCAAGAATCGGGAGACCCCTCGCTTTGCTCGGGATGACATAAGAAGACAACACTATTCTCAACAAAGGACATAAACCATGCAGGAACCATTTCACATTAAAAAAGTCGCTGTGCTGGGTGCCGGAGTAATGGGAGCGCAAATTGCAGCGCACTGCGTGAATGCAGGAATTGAAACCTTGTTGTTCGATTTAGCACTTAAAGAAGGACCAGCTAATGGGCTAGTCAATAAAGCAATTACTCATCTTACTCAGTTAAAACCTGCACCTTTGGCTACTTCAGAAACCGCAACTTTTTTGCACGCTAAAAATTATGAGCAAAATTTAGCAGATTTAGCTGATTGTGATCTGGTCATTGAAGCAATTGCTGAGCGATTGGATTGGAAAGAGGATTTATATCGCCGTATTGCTCCTTATTTGAACAAACATTGTATTTTAGTAAGCAATACTTCTGGGCTAAGTGTGAATCGATTGAGTACCGTACTCCCTGAAGCTCTACGCGAGCATTTTTGCGGTGTCCATTTCTTTAATCCACCGCGTTACATGCATCTAGCCGAATTAATTCCTGCAGAGACAACCGTCCCGTATTTATTGGACAATTTAGAAGCTTGGTTAACCAGTTATCTTGGTAAAGGGGTTATTCGGGCTAAAGATACGCCTAATTTCATTGCGAATCGCATTGGTGTGTTTTCTTTATTAGCGACCGTACATCATGCAGAAGCCATGAAACTTGGTTTGGATGAAGTCGATGCACTGACTGGTCCTTTACTGGGACGGCCGAAGTCAGCTACATTCAGAACAATGGACGTAGTCGGATTAGACACGATGCAACACGTGGTGCATACCATGGAAGAGCAGTTAGGAGATGATCCTTGGCACGCATTGTTTAAATTGCCCAACTGGCTAACCCAACTTATTAAAGCAGGGCACTTAGGGCAAAAATCAGGTCAAGGGATTTATCGTAAAGCGGGTAAAACCATCGAAGTTTACGACTTGGAGTTAGGCAATTATCGTCCAGCCAAAGGTGAAATTAGCCAAGAGTTAGCAGGCATTATGAAAATAACGGACCCTGTTCAACGCATGCAACTACTGATGGCTTCAAATGACAAACAAGCTAAATTCATCAGCGCTTGTTATCGTGACCTTTTCCATTATTGTGCCTATCATCTGCAAACCATTGCCAATAATGTTCGTGATGTTGATTTAGCCATTCGTTGGGGATTCGGTTGGCATCAAGGGCCTTTTGAAACATGGCAGAGTGCTGGGTTTACTGAGATGCTTGGGTACATAAAAAAAGCAATCTCATCTAAAGAAAGCCTAAGCATAGCCCTGCTGCCTGATTGGCTTAATGATATAGACGGTTTTTACCACAAAGAGGGGGCCTATTCGCCGCAAGAAAAAGCGTATAAATCCCGTAGCCATTTACCCGTTTATCAACGGCAATTTTTCCCTGATACGGTTTTAAACGAGGTATGTCGTGCTAAAGCTACACTTTATGAAAATGAAGGTGTTCATTTATGGCATCTTAAAGAGGATGTCGCAGTGCTTAGCTTCAAATCAAAAGCAAACACCATCGGTCAAGCCGTATTAGATGGCGTTGAGGCTGCCATTGAAAAAGTGGAAAATGCCTGCAAAGGCATGATCATTTATCAATCGGATGCTGGGAATTTCAGTTCAGGAGCCGATTTACGCAGGATAGCTGAGTTGTTAAAAGCGAAAAGAATGAGTGCTGTTGATGAAATGATCAGCCAATTCCAGCGCATGGTTATGCGTATAAAATACTCAACGATTCCGGTTGTCGCTGCACTTCGCGGCCGGGCTTTGGGCGGGGGATGCGAATTAATGATGCATTGCGATTCGGTTGTCGCAGCTTTTGAATCTTATCCAGGATTAGTCGAAATTGGTGTAGGACTTCTGCCGGCCGGTGGTGGATGTAAGGAGGCAGCAAGACGTGCAGCAGGTGAAGCAAAAAATGCGGATTTAATGGTTTTCGTTCAACCCTATTTCCAACATATTGCGACCGCTGCAGTTGCTTCGTCAGCACCAGAGGCACGGCAATGGGGTTATTTGTGCACCCGCGATCTCTGGGTTATGAATGCCAATGAAGTTCTTTTTGCTGCTTTAGCTGAAATTGAGCGATTGCATGCTGCCAATTATCAACCGCCGCTTAAAGCCCGTTTCAAGGTAGCAGGACGCGAGGGTCATGCGCGTTTACAAGCAGGGTTGGTCAATTGGCTAGAGGGAGGATTTATTTCTCAGCATGATTATTTTCTTGCTAATCACGTTGCGAGGATCATCTGTGGTGGCGAAGTGAATCAGGGCGAAATAGTGGATGAAAAATGGATGCTTCATTTGGAAAAGGAGGCTTTCTTGACTTTAGCTGCAACCCCTTTATCGCAAGCACGTATTGTTCATCTTTTAGAAACCGGCAAACCGTTGCGCAACTGAGATAGGAGACTAGCTATGACAAATGTATACGTGGTGGATGTAATGCGTACTCCTGTTGGTAAAGCGCCAAAAGGTGTATTTAAGCATACAATGCCGGATGATTTATTGGCACACGCGATAAAAACATTGATCAAGCGAAACCAGCAAGTGAAATGGCAGGCCATCGAGGATGTCGTGATTGGTTGTGCGATGCCAGAAGCAGAGCAAGGGATGAATGTGGCGCGGATTGCTTCGCTTCTTGCGGGTTTGCCGCAATCTGTACCCGCCATGACGATTAATCGTTTTTGTTCGTCCGGTGTGCAGAGTATTGCCACGGCCGCTGCTGAAATCAGTCAAGGGAATAGGGGACTTGCTTTGGCAGGTGGGGTGGAGTCAATGTCGATGGTGCCTTTAGGAGGTAACAAATACACGGCTAATCCCGAAATTTTCAATGACGAACAGGTTGCCATTGCTTATGGAATGGGGATTACCGCGGAGAATGTTGCTAAGCGGTGGGAAATTTCACGCGAACAACAAGATGAATTTGCTGCGGAAAGCCATCGACGAGCAGTTGCTGCACAGCAACGTGGTGATTTTAAAGACGAAATCAGCCCAATCGAAATCACCATCCGCCATGCAAATCTCGAAACGTCAGAAGTTGTAAGTAAAAAGCGAGTGATTTCTGAAGATGAGGGACCGCGGGCAGACACCTCCTATGAAGTCATTTCTCGTTTGCGTCCGGTATTTGCAGCAAAAGGAACTGTTACAGCTGGTAATAGTTCACAAACAAGTGATGGAGCTGGCATCGCTTTATTGGCTTCAGAACAAGCGCTTAAGCAATACGATTTGCAGCCTATGGGCCGCTTGCTTAGCTATGCCGTTGCGGGTGTACCACCCGAAATCATGGGCATTGGCCCCATTGAAGCGATTCCTATTGCATTAAAAAGAGCAGGGTTAACGTTAGAACAGTTGGATTGGATAGAATTAAATGAGGCTTTTGCAGCGCAAGCACTTGCTGTGATCAAAACGCTGGAATTACCAAGAGATAAGGTTAATCCTTTAGGGGGAGCTATTGCTTTGGGACATCCGTTAGGCGCTACGGGAACAATTCGTACAGCAACATTACTGCATGGGCTTCGCCGCATAAAAGGGCGCTATGGTATGGTCACAATGTGCATTGGTACTGGAATGGGCGCAGCAGCTATTTTTGAGGCGATTTGAAACTATTATTCGAACACGGTGAGAATTTTTTCTCACCGTGTCGTGAGCCCTCATGGGCCTCCTCTCATGCCGTCCTGAGCCTCTTCTCCTGTGGTCCTGAGCCTCTTCTCCTGTGGTCCTGAGCCTCTTCTCCTGTGGTCCTGAGCCTCTTCTTCTGTCGTCCTGAGCGTAGCGATCTCTTAAAAAAGCTATCACCAAGAGTCGGGAGGTCCTTCATTGTGCTTAAATGCCAGTCATTACTTGACGGCAGGAAGGAAACCCGTGAGATGTGCCACAACGCATGAACCTAAACCCTCTAATGAATACCCGCCTTCTAAAACGGATACAATGCGTCCCTGGCAACATTCATCCGCAATGGCTTTAATTTTTTCAGTTACCCATAAATAATCACTTTCAGTCAGTAATAAATTAGCCATGTCATCATTAATGTAAGCATCAAACCCAGCCGAGAAAAAAATGATCTCGGGTCGAAATTCCCTTATTTTATAGAACCACAATTGGCTGGTTTTTTGCCTGAATAATTCGCCTGTAGCTCCCGCAGGTAGAGGGATATTAAGAATATGTGCGCTTTTTGTATCAGCACCACTGAAAGGATAAAAAGGGTGTTGGAATGAGGAGCAATATAAAACGCGCGACTCGTTTCGAAAAATATCTTCTATTCCATTGCCATGATGCACATCAAAATCAATAATGGCGACCCGTTTAAGCTTATAGTGTTCAAGGGCATAAGCCGCTGCTGCGGCCACATTATTAAAGAAGCAAAATCCCATCGCATAGTTCCATCCTGCATGGTGCCCTGGAGGGCGAACATTGCAAAACGCTTGATCGACTTCGTTATTCAACACTAAATCAACCCCCAAAAGTGCGGCTCCTGCTGCATTTTGTGCGGCCGTTAACGAATAGGGATTCATATAAACGTCTGGGCCATAAATAATGAATCCATGTTCCGGTGAGGATTGAAATAAGCTATCAATGTAATCCTTGCTGTGCACCCGTAACAAATCCTGTTCTTTTGCTAAAGGCGCTTGATAAAAGGTTAAAAGAGGAAGTAAATTGCTTTGCATCAATTGATCATTGATTACTTTAATGCGAGCAGGTTGCTCAGGATGAGCAGCTCCCATGTTATGTAAGAGACAATCTGGATGTGAAATAAGTGCAATTGTCATGGTTTGAATGGAGTATTAACTTACTATTAGTTTAGTCCTTTTACAGGGGCCTATAACATGACATGAAGCAAGAGCCTATGGTATTCTTCCCGCCTGGAATTTACTAGCTAAGTATTGCATCCATTAAGAGATTAAGTTTAATGAGTAAAAGACGCCAACGAATACCTGCAACGATTCAAACTGCTGAGATAGAAAAATTTAGTCATGATGGTCGGGGTATCGCGCGAATTGGCGGCAAAGCCACCTTTATTCAAGGTGCACTACCCGGTGAACAGGTTTCTTTTCAATACACGCGAATAAAAGCCGATTTTGATGAAGGGAAGACTATAGCTATCCTTTCACCTTCTTCTTCACGAGTAGAACCGCGCTGTCCTCACTACACGATGTGTGGCGGCTGCTCGCTTCAGCATCTTGATGAACAAGCACAAATTCATGAAAAACAAACTTTACTGCTTGATTTACTGCTACGTGTTGGTCATTGTCAGCCAGAAAGGTTGCTAGAGCCTTTGGCAAGTGCGCATTGGCATTATCGCAATAAAGCACGCTTGAGTGCGCGTTATGTGGAAAAAAAGCAAACGGTATTGGTTGGCTTTAGAGAAAAAAATAACCCGCGATATATTACTGAAATTAATCAATGTCCGGTGTTGAATGCACGAATCGATGAAGAAATTGTTCATTTACGTCAGTTGATTAACTCTCTCGATAACCCCAGCATAATCGCTCAGGTTGAAGTTGCAGCAGGGGATGAGGACATTGCATTAATTTTTCGTCATTTAGAGCCTTTGAGTGAAACGGATAAAGAAAAATTACGCCATTTTGGTCATGAATCTCAATTCCGACTCTTTCTGCAATCGGGTGGAGCGGACACGGTTACTTTATTTTACCCTGACGATGGCAATGATTTTTTGACCTATACTTTGCCGCAGGAAAAGATTCATTTCCGGTTTCATCCGACAGATTTCACTCAAGTAAACGCAGGGTTAAATCGGCTAATGGTTTCTCATACCCTTGAGTTGATGGCGCTAACGAAAGACGATGTGGTACTCGATTTATTTTGTGGTTTAGGCAACTTTTCTCTTCCACTTGCTAAACATTGCACTAAGGTAGTCGGTGTGGAAGGCAGTGAAACCATGGTTTCGCGCGCTAAAATGAATGCCCAATTAAATGGGATAACTAATACTGAATTTTTTTGTTACGATTTAGAACAATCTGACGCTTTATCAGTGCTATTTAAGCAGCAATTTACTAAACTTTTAATTGATCCGCCACGATCTGGTGCGCTGGAAATCATAAAACAAATCGATAAGCTTAATCCTCAGCGGCTTGTTTATGTTTCTTGTAATCCAGCAACCTTGGCAAGAGACAGTAACATTTTAGTGAATCAAAAAGGATACCAGTTACGAGCCGCTGGTGTAATGGATATGTTTCCACATACAGCCCATGTGGAGTCCATCGCCTTATTTGAAAAAGGATAACAGCAATGGTTAAAGTTAAAGAAGATACTCCCTGGCTAACTGAAGGTGGCATCGATGTTGAGCAATGGTTACATCAGTTAGGTGAAAAAGGGTATTTTCACGACTTAGAATTAATTCGCAATGCTTGTACCCTAAGTCAACTGGCGGGCCAAGATCATGCCACTGAAACCGGAATTTCCTGCTTACAGCAAGGATTGGCAATAGCTGATATTTTGGCTGATTTAGAAGCTGATCAAGAAACCATCAGTGCAGCAATTATCTTTGAAAGCGTGCATTATGCTGAGTTATCTCTGGATGTGGTTGAGGAGCAATTAGGTTCACCAATTGCCAAATTGGTCAAAGGCATTGAAAAAATGAGTGCTATACATAACTTACAAGCACTTAACAAATACCCTCAAAACAAACACCAACTCGACAATGTCCGCAAAATGCTTCTCGCTATGGTTGATGATGCGAGAGTAGTTCTTATCAAATTAGCGGAGCGACTTTGTGTTTTGCGTACGTCCTCACCATTACCCGAGGGAATGCGAAAGCAAATTGCTACGGAAGCGATGGAAATTTATGCCCCTTTAGCTAATCGTTTAGGGATTGGGGCTATTAAGTGGGAAATGGAGGATTTGGCTTTTCGCTATTTACATCCCGAAGAGTACAAATCCATCGCTAAAGGGTTAAAAGCAAAGCGTTTAGAGCGAGATCGTTATGTTAATTTAATCGTTCAAGAATTAAATAAACAAATTGGTGCGCTTGGCATTAAACAGTTCAAAGTGTATGGTCGCTCCAAGCACATCCACAGCATTTATCGAAAAATGAAACGCAAAAACGTGTCTTTGGATGAAATCTATGATGCTACTGCGGTTCGTGTCTTGATGGAAACGAAAGAACAATGTTACGACGTGCTTAGCATGGTTCACGCCTTATGGAAGCAAATCCCTGCTGAATTTGACGACTACATTAGCAATCCTAAACCGAATGGTTATCAATCCCTCCATACTGCAGTTGAGGGACCTGAAGGTCGAGTGTTTGAAGTCCAGATTCGTACTTTCCAAATGCATGATTTGGCTGAAATGGGAGTTGCAGCGCATTGGAAGTATAAAGAAGGTGGAAAGCTCGAAAAAGAAAGCCATGAACGTAAAATTGAATGGTTACGCGATGTATTGGCCTGGCATAAAGAAATGGCTACTTCAAGAGGTGTCTCTGAAGCGATTGAAACGGAATTTCTTGAAGACAGGGTCTATGTTTTTACTCCTGATGGCGACGTACTTGATTTGCCTCAGGGTGTCACGCCGTTAGATTTTGCCTATCATGTGCATAGCCAAGTTGGACATCGATGTCGGGGTGCTAAAGTCAATGGTACCATTGTCCCATTAACTTATGCCTTAAAAACAGGGGATAGTGTTGAGGTTCTAACCGGTAAAGAGGAACGGCCATCAAGAGATTGGATTAATCCCCATTTAAATTATCTGAAAACCTCCCGGGCTAAAGCCAAAGTTTTGCACTGGTTTAAAATGCAAGACTACGATAAAAATCGAGCAGAAGGCCATGAGATTCTTGAAAAGGAATTAAAGACACTAGGAATGAAAGCCGAGCGGTTGAATGAAGTTGCCACGTCGTTTAACTTTAAACGCTTAGATGATTTGCTTGCAGCCTTAGGTCGAGGTGATATTAAACTAGGGCAAATTTTAAATCGCTTGTCGCCAACAGAAAGTCATCCAGCTATCCAAACTTTAGTGAAACCGCAAGCCAAACCAGAAGTGAGCGGTAGTGATTTACGCATAGAAGGGGTAGGCAATCTTTTGACGCATATGGCTCGGTGTTGCCAACCTGTTCCAGGCGATGCGGTGGTCGGTTATATTACTATGGGGCGTGGGGTATCCGTGCATCGACAAGATTGCCCCAACATTATTCATGCCAGTGAAAAACAACGACAGCGATTTTTACAAGTGAGTTGGGGAAGTGCGACTCGAGATCACTACGTTGTTGATATACTGATAAATGCGTTTGATCGCCCCGGACTCTTAAAAGATATCACGTCCTTGCTCTCCAATGAAAAAGCGCATGTTTATGCGCTACAAACGCAGATTAATAAGCAAGAGAATTCCGCATTTATTACCTTAACCGTGGAAATTGATGGCTTAAATAGCCTGTCGCGTTTGTTAAATAAACTGCAGCAGATTCCGAATGTGCTAGAGGCAAGACGACAAGTGTAGGGCATTAAGGCGCAAGACGTGAGCGATCATGAAACTGGTCGCAAGGGCGCTCCTTATCAATATGCTATATTTATCCTCATGTGGATGACAAAAGAGATAAATGGGCATGAATGTCACCGAAAAAATCATTCAATCTCACCTTCTTGAAGGCAAAATGGAGCCAGGCCAAGAAATCGCTTTAAAAATCGATCAAACACTCTGCCAAGACGCAACGGGTACTTTAGTCATGCTGGAATTAGAAGCAATGGGACTAGAACGCACTCAAGCTGAAGTTTCCGTTCAATACGTCGATCATAATTTAATTCAGGAGGATAACCGAAATCCTGATGACCATCTGTTTCTTGCAAGTGCTGCGAAACGATTCGGCATCTATTTTAGTCGTCCTGGTAATGGGATTAGCCATGCTGTGCACATGCAAAATTTTGGTAAGCCAGGTAAAACACTTGCGGGCTCTGACAGCCATACTTGTGCTGCGGGATCATTAGGGATGCTTGCTATTGGTTCGGGTGGCCTAGAGGTGGCCATGGCGATTGCAGGTCACCCCCTTTATATCAAAATGCCGAAAGTGCTTGGGGTTAAATTGATCGGAAAACTGCCTGAGTGGGTGAGTGCCAAAGACGTTATTTTAGAAATGTTGCGCCGTTATGATGTGAAAGGTGGAGTGGGCTATGTGATTGAATATTACGGTGAGGGATTAAAACATCTAACGGCGATGGATCGTCACGTGATTGCTAATATGGGCGCGGAATTAGGGGCGACGACGACCGTCTTCCCTTCCGATGAAATCACTCGCGAATTTCTCCGAAGCCAAGGGCGCGAAGAAGATTGGATGGAACTAAAAGCTGATAAAGGGTCCGTCTATGATAAAAACGATGAAATTGATTTATCAAATCTGGTGCCCCTCATCGCAAAACCATCCAGCCCAGGCAATGTTGTACCAGTGACTGATATTGCTGGAGAAGAAATCTATCAGGCTTATATTGGCTCCTCAGCGAATCCGGGATATCGTGATTTTGCCATCGCTGCGGAAATGGTAAAAGGCCGCACCATAAAAAATCACATCTCGTTTGATATCAATCCTACTTCAAGGACAATTCTTGAAGAACTCGTACGCGATGGTCATCTAGGTAGCTTAATTCACGCCGGCGCACGCGTCCACCAGGCAGGATGTAATGGGTGTATTGGTATGGGGCAAGCGCCTGCGACGGATAAAAATAGTTTGCGTACAGTGCCACGCAATTTCCCTGATCGTTCGGGGACAAAAGATGACAAAGTGTTTTTGTGTAGCCCTGAAACAGCCACTGCATCCGCACTGACTGGTGTAATCACGGATCCCCGAGCTTTGGAGATGCCTTACCCCAAGGTTAAATTACCCGAAAAACGAATTATCAACAAAGCGTGTATTGAAGACCTTGTACCTCTCGAGGATGCCAAGAAGGTTAAATTAATTAAGGGAGCAAATATTATTTCTTTGCCTGAACTCGACTCTTTGCCGCAAGATTTTAAATTACCTGTTTTGCTTAAAGTGGGCGATAACATTTCAACGGATGAAATCTCTCCTGCGGGTGCTAAAGTACTCCCTTATCGTTCCAATATCCCCAAAATCAGTGAATTTACTTATACTCACGTTGATCCTGATTACGTTAAACGGACTACAAAGCAAAAAGCAGGTCATGTGATTATAGGGGGAGAAAACTATGGACAAGGCTCAAGTCGCGAGCACGCGGCATTAGCGCCTCGTTATTTAGGTTTACGGGTGGTAATTGCTAAAAGTTTTGCACGCATTCATTGGCAAAATTTAGTGAATTTTGGTGTCCTTCCGTTGGTTTTTAACAATCCAGCGGATTATGATGCCATTCAATTAAACGATACCGTAGAACTTAACGAGGTAGCAAATCAATTAGATAGGAATGAGTTTAAAATTAAGATCAATGGCAGAGAAATTGAAGTGCGTCATGCTCTTTCCGAACGACAAAAAGAAGTGCTTATGAAAGGGGGGTTAATTAATTGGATGAAGGTAGATCTTAAAAGAAAATCAACTTAAGCCTATAACGAGATGCTAAGCACTCCTTCCTTACAGTCTAAATCTGTTCATAGGAACATCCATTAAGCCATGCTATCGAGGAGATAAATATAAGTATAAGTGATAGGGAATTTCGTTAAATATTAAAACGGGAAAATGAATGAGTTAGGGTGACTGTGCGCAAGTGGAAATGAACATCGGCGATGTGTTTGTGATTTGAAACTCCAGGTGGCGGGGGATACCGAAGCAAGTAGGTCTATTTCTTGAATGTTAATTCATGCTGAGCCAAGGCTCAACCTACAAAATAAAAACTAGGCCATGCCATGAAAAAATGGAAAATTTTTATTATCGCCAGCTGCTTATTAATCAATCCGCCTATCCTTAGCTGCGCAGAGACAGATAACAGTGGCGAAATTAAACAACTTGTTAATTTTCTGGTTTCAGACAAAATAGTCACGCTTACTGCCGATCTGAAACTGGTTCCTTTGAGTTTTTACACGGGTACAACCGAAGATATTGCGGCTTATTTCGGGGATTTTATTTGCGCGGCGAATAATACGTGTACAGTGGTGGATAGTCTGTATCATCCTTTCGCCATTTTAGGTCGTGGTTTACCACCCAGGGAGGGAACAGAGCTTGAATGGCTTGAAGCCCAAGCACAGATTGAACGAACTAACATTGTCAATGTGACGGATATTTATCATGGTGCGACTTGGCAGATTGCGCTGGCCTTAGCTGCAAAAAATGGATTTTTAGACCCCTTTAGAGCAAAACTTTTAGTCCTCAACGAGTTATTTTATATTACAAATCCAATTAATCGTGCAGTAGGATTGACGTTTAAGTATGGCAATGACATTTCAGTGTTTAATCCAAATTTTGCTTATACTTTTCGTTGGTTAGCGACTAGTTTTTATAATAAAGATCCTTTTTTTAATAGCCGATACCAAGATTTTATAACTCAAGATTTTACTTTAGGAGAAGCATCCATTGCCGACCCTGCGCACCATTTGCCTGGTTTTTTCAAATTCATCACAACCTGGTCTGACTACAGGCCGCTCACGGGGAAAAACGCTTGGGCTCAGCTGATTGGTCCTTTGCAAGCTGAATTTATCCTCAACAACGGTAAAATCCCTCTTTATTCGTTGGCGCTGCAAAATGCCATTAATAGCTTAACGCCTTTTGAATTAATGCAAACAGGAATTGGCGCTTTTTATTTGGCTCCTTTGGGTACCCAAGGTAGCCAGGCGTCTCTGCCTTCAGGTGAAATTTCAATAGAAGACAATTTAGCGGTATTAGCCGGTTTACAAGTGCTAAAAAGCAGTTTGCAGAATACAGTGCAAACGGTTGAAGTCAAGCAAGCGTTATCCCGTATTCATGTCATGCTGAATGGAGGGAAAACAATAAGAGGGTTTAACACCCTTGGCTTGCTCAGTTTTCTCTATAATGGCGCTTACGACCCAGACAACGGTATTTTTCTTACTCGCGGCACGGCTTTAATCGCATCATCAACTGACAATTGGCAGCCTGGTACTTCTTCTCGTGCAAGTTTTACGGCAGTGAGTACGAATTTATGGGCGATTTCAGTTTTAGGTGCGGAAACAATTGATCGCTGGTTTGGCAGAGAAACGGCATTAAAACTATGGCAAACTGTACGCAATAATGGAGGATATTTTAACAATGGTGAATTATGGGGCCTAGGGTACAGTCTTAATAATAACGTGGGCTCACAGCCTGAAAGTATCATGGCAGCAGCGCAAACGGGGGCAGCGATTAATGCGCTTAATATGCTCATTGATTTTTATCGAGGCTCTGAAATTGATGTCACTGATTTGGAGACTGATAGGGCAAGTCTAAAACTTAATTTCTCTCATTTGCGAAATGATCTTTATTTAAATTCCAATTTTGTCGACGCAACGCCAAGGGAATTTTTTATTATTGTCCCTCCATCCATGGGACAGGCTTATCTTTATGCCAGCAAACGATTTCCGATTCCGTTTGATTGGAATGCGAATACTATTGCCAGTATTAATGCCAATGCCTGGGTTGTCATGAATAATTTTGATTTTAATCCTTTCCAGTATGCAGGCAAATTAGCAGGGGAAAATTACACCGTACCGCAAAAAAGAGATATCTTGGATAAAACCATTGAAACGCCAAGTGGCGCTTTACCTATCGAAGTGACCATTAATTTTTCTGCAGGAGAACTAGGGTCTATAAAACGATTGGCCTTACGCTACAATCTGGATGGTTCACAAACCAATTGGATCACTGCAGCAATTACGGACGAACGGCAAAGTTTTACGCAATTGCCCCGAGGCACTAAAGCCATTGCGATTTCAATGGTGAATGATGATTTTGCGAATGTGTGTCAAATTAATCCGGCAACTCGAATCTGTACGGATGAGAGCTGTTTAAATGTGCGTTCGATCAATGCACATTGGAGTTCAAATGGATTGGGGGATTGTGATTTAGGAAATTAATGGATACGTCATAGCTTATGTCTTTCTCATTTTTCGTTCCGCGAACAAGTGGCTAGGGAGAATGCTCTAATAACTGCAAGGAGTAGTTCTGTTGGCTGAAAAGAAAATGATTGCTTCATCTAAACTGTTTCTCATTTTTCTCAAACTAGGGCTAATTAGTTTTGGTGGTCCCATTGCTCATCTTGGCTATTTTCATGATGAATTCGTGAAAAAATTAAAATGGGTTAGTGATCACGCTTACGGGGATTTAGTCGCTTTATGTCAATTTTTACCGGGTCCTGCAAGCAGTCAAGTCGGTATAGCCATCGGGCTATCAAAAGGCGGTGTCCGTGGAGCAATCGCTGCTTGGCTTGGATTTACGATGCCTTCAGCGTTGATGATGATTGGATTCGGAATGGTATTAACCAAAACCAGCGTTAATGTCAATCAACCCTGGATTCATGGGTTAAAAATAGTGGCTGTGGCCGTGGTTGCTCAAGCCCTCTGGGGAATGGGGAAAAATTTATGTCCCGATAAAAAACGGGCGAGTCTAGCTGTATTAGCGTGCATAGGCGCAAGCCTTTTTCCGAGCGCATTTGGACAAGTTGCGATGATTTTATTGGGAGGATTATTAGGGCTAGCTTTCCTCTCTCCAAATAAAAAATTGCCTGAAAGTGAGCTTACTGTTCCTCTTAAGCGGCATACTGGACTAATTTCATTGATTATTTTCTTTGCTCTGTTATTTGGATTACCCCTGATTAGTTTTTATCTACCTAATTATTCGGTTCATTTATTTGAGTCATTTTACAAGGTAGGATCACTCGTTTTTGGTGGGGGGCATGTTGTTTTACCCTTACTGCAGGCAGAAGTGGTTTCCAGTGGCTGGGTCAATAATCCCTTATTTCTTGCGGGTTATGGTGCTGCACAAGCGATTCCAGGACCAATGTTTACTTTTGCGGCTTATTTGGGTGCAGTATCCAATTTAGCACCAAACGGCTGGGCAGGCGGATTGATTGCATTAATCGCTATTTTTTTACCGTCGTTTTTACTGATCATGGGGGTATTGCCGCTGTGGCAAACTATCCGTAATTATGTGTTCATGCAGCGCATCATTCTCGGGGTCAACGCCGCCGTGGTCGGTTTATTGCTATCGGCTTTTTACAAACCGATATGGTCGACAGCCATATTGTCTATCAATGATTATTTAGTGGCGATGACGGCGTTTTTATTATTGGAATTTTGGCAAATACCCGTTTGGATTATTGTCTTATTTTGCGCTATTGTAACTGGCTTAGGTTGGCGTTGAGGGCAAACCAAATACGGCTAGACCTTGGTGACGAAACCAATTTTTATCCTCTCTGATGACATAGCGAGATAACTCGGGAATATTTTGTAGGTTTTCATACGGTGTGGTGACAAAGTAACGACTACCCGTCACATAGAAATCTTTGGTATTGCGGGAGGGGGTTACAAGAATGTGCCCTTTAGGAACCAGCGTAGCCAACTGCCCAATGAAATCCACTATTTCTTTTTCTTTCTCTATCCCATTTTTTACACCCAAAAGGTAAGGAACAAAGGCAGTATCAAAGACTTGTTTTTCCTTGCTCATGAGCAGCTTATTCAGCGTGCCAGCATGAAATTCAATATTTTTATCTAATTCAAAATCATCTTGCTGTTTGGCCTGAATCGCTTCACGAACCAAAGACACCATATAATGAATGTATACCCGCCTTAATGAGTTAGGATGAATTGCCCAAAATAGGGTATTGATGAATTTTCCTGAAGGCAGGGTGATTAAAGGAGGATACCAGCGTGTTAGTGCTGTTAATAGCTCTCCCACTGAAGGGTACGACTTTGAATCAAAGTGTTCCCGGTAATGAAAATATTTTTTAAACGCTTTGATCCAGGCAATAGTAACGGGGTCTTTATCGTAGACCGTAATCGATTTGGCTCCTGCTTGGGCGAATAAAAAGCAGCTGTTGCCATAACCAGGAATCAGCAGAATATGTTTACCTTCGATATCAGCGCGTAGGGCATATTGGCTTTTATTTTGCTCAAATAACGCAGAAGACAGATACCTTTCAGCGCCCATAGGGTATATCTGTACTTCCTTGTTATCAGAGAGTCGAGTTACTCGTCGATCTAAGATCCAGTTTTTTTCTTGCTTACTTAAAAGGGTTTGCTGAGTGGTTGTCATACATGCTTCCATAAATCCGCTTTCTCTATCTTAGCAAAAAATTAAGCTGTGTTGGCAATTGGTTTTCAATGCTTAATGTGTCGCTAGTCTCTAAATGTCCATAGCTGGGAGTTCTCCAAGACCTACATGCCGCGACATTCACGGGTAATGGGTATGAATGACGACGATCAGCATTGACTACCACTAGCTGCTCATTGAGTGTTTTTTATTTTAAAGGTTCTAACTGCTCCAATGTGGTAGGAATAAGCTCAGAGACCGTCGGGTGAATATGCACTGCGTCTCTAATAAGGGTATAGGGCTTATCCGCGTACATGACATCAAGAATCGAATGAATAATCTCATCTCCACCGACCCCTAAAATAGTTGCTCCTAATATTTTTTGAGAGTTTGCATCCACTAAAATTTTAATAAATCCTCTGGGTTCTCCTTTAATCACCGCGCGTTTTACCTGAGTCATGGGTCTTTTAGCAACCAATGCTTTAAAACCGGCTTGACGAATTTCGGCTTCAGTCATGCCGCAGCGTCCCAAGGGGGGATCGATATAAAGAGCATAAGCCATGATTCTGTCAGTGACTTTGCGCTTAGTGTGGTTGAGTAAGTTATCGGCTACTATTTGGTAATCGTTATAGGACGTATGGGTAAATGCTCCTCTGCCATTGCATTCACCGATAGCCCAAATATTTTTAACTGAGGTGGCAAGGTATTCATCGACTTGGATCATGCCTCGGCTATCTAATTGAATATCCGTATTTTCTATCCCTAAATCATCAGTGTTCGGTTTTCGACCAATGGCGATTAGCACATGGGATCCGTTAATTGCCTTTTTACCGCTGTCACAACCCACATGAGCCACAATATCATGGCCTGATTTACTAAATTCAAGGCAGTTTGTGTTTAAATGCACATCAACATTTGCCTCTTTCATAATGCTAAGCACTGTTTCAGAAACATCCTCATCCTCGCGGGGAATTAAACGAGGAGCTTTTTCAATGACGGTTACTTTGGAACCAAAAAAACGAAAAGCTTGAGCAAATTCGAGGCCAATATAGCTGCCCCCAATCACTATCAAGTGTTCAGGAAGCGTTTCCAAATCAAGAATAGATGAATTAGTAAGGTAATTGATTTCATCCACGCCTTTCATTGGGGGAACAAAAGCACGTGCGCCGACATTGATGAAAATTTTATTTGCAGTAAGGTGGTGATCATTCACCGCGACAGTATAATTATCAACAAATCGTGCATGGTCATGAAAAACGGTCACATTAGGCGTGTTTTTTAGCCATTGTTCTACACCGTGGGAGGCTTTATGGACAATGGCATCTTTGCGTGCTTTGACGTTTTTCCAATTGGTTTTAATCGTTCCGCTGATATCAATGCCGAAATCATTGGCTCGTTGTATCAGATGAGCAATTTCCGCACTTGCAACCAATGTTTTGGTCGGAATACATCCGGTGTTTACGCAAGTACCACCGAAGTTTTTCCGTTCAATAATAGCAACTTTAAATCCAGTACTTGCAAGGCGCACAGCAAGAGACGGACCTGATTGTCCTGTTCCAATGATAATGACATCAAATTTTTGAGCAGTCATAGTAGCTTCCCTTGAATTATACTGCAATAATTTAGTTAGCGGCTTTTTTATGATTAGCTTTAGAGATACTGTCTGTCAAGTATATGACTAACAGTGTAATTATTAGATTTTTTGTGTTTATGTGGGACAAATACTATGTCGGGAGACTATTTTTTTAACCAAGCCCCCGTAGAAATATTATTAAAAATTTATGCGGAACTTTCATCAGAAGACTTATACAAAAAGTGCAGATTAATTAATCGAAGACAAAGAAAAATAGCTGAACTGGCTTTATTTGCAAAACGGGATGACGAATCAATTCGGTATCAAGAAGCCTTGCTTGAAGCCTGGGCGGCTGACCTGATTGGCTTTATGAAAGGGCGTGATGAAGCTAGCTTAATGACATTAGCTCAAGAAATTTTCAAATCGATTAAAACACCACAAGCAACGCCTAAATATCGATTGCATGGATTGATGGTAATCGGAGCGATTAAAGGTTTTAATTTCACGCTCGCTGACAGCATGATCCCGAAAATTACAGCTAATCTAAAAAGGGGTAGTCTTAGTAGTTGGCAGTCAGCAAAATGCTTTAGTGCATTGATCCTCGCTTTAAGCGAACGCCAGGTAGATAAAATAATGACGCTTCTACAAAGAGAGATGATGCTTCGTCAAGATCTTGATGATGATAGTGCTGTGAAACAACATTTACGGGTTCTCGTGCCTCATTTAACTTCCACGCAAGTAATAAGATTTATCCGTTTTATTTTGGCGAATTTAAATCATGAGGTTTCAAATAAAGTAATGTTGCAATCCTTAGCCCTTTTTGTCCCTCGATTAGGTAAGGACCAATTGGCAAAATTAATTCCCATTCTTTTTGAGAAACTCAATAGCACGGACGAGAATGAAGTGGCTGCTTCACTGGAGTGTTTAGCCGCCTTTGCCCCTCAGTTAAATGAATCAGGGATAGAGGCATTTATCCCGTTACTGAGAGAGAGGATAAATTCAGAGACAATGCGAAGAGCAGTTTTGCTTTGTTTAACTGCTTTTGCACCTAAATTAGGTGAAATAAGGCTAATAGAATTGTTTCCTGTTGTTTGTGAATGTTTAGATAATAGTCCGATTCAATTTTCTGCAGAACGCTGTTTGGCGGCTTTTGCGCTTAGAATAAATGAAAAAAAATTAACTGAACTTAGTTTACCGGTTTTGTCGATCTTCAAACGCTATTACAATCCTTCGAGTCTCGCTGAATTTAAATGGGTGACTATTTTTGCTCCTGCATTTAATGAAGCTAAATTGTTCGAGCTCACCCTTTCTTTCACTCATGTTCAAGATTGGGTACAAATACCCACGTCTATTGAGAGTCAGCTTAGTGAAAAGAAACTACAGGAGTTAGTCGCAGAAATTCCTGAAAAACTAACCAGTCAAAACGAAGTCATTCAATTAAATGCATTATTTTGGTTGCTACAAATTGGGCCAAGATTAACTAAAGCCCAGAAATTGAAATTCGGTTTGTTAATTTGTGACAGGATAAGCGGTTCTCGTACTGCTAATGCAGCAAAAAACTGTTTAATTCAATATGTGAGAGAATTCAATCCATTGCAACCTAATTCCCTTTTGTTTATAAAAATCAGAGAAAAATGGGATTCATTTTATGGAGCGCTGAGTCTCTATCAAAAAACAATTTTTGCATCAATGTTAACGGAAACAGAATTAATTGAAATCATTTCAACTCTTTCACGAGAAATAAATGGTCTGAATGGTCTAGGCTCAACTGTTAATACAATCCCCTGCATAAAAAATTTGCTGCCTCGCTTAGCAAACGATCAATTTGGAAGCCTAATTTCACTTGTTTTTGCAAAATTAAAAGATAAAAATCAAGCGGGTACCTATATTGCTCATGCTTTAGAAGAGCTCATTGATTTGCTGCCAAAATTAAATGAAACACAATTACAAGAATTAGCCCAAATCGTTGTAGAAAACCTAAAGGAAGAAGAGGTAGATCGTCGTTACGTTGCAACTAAATTAGCCTGCCAATTAATCATATCGAATCAAAATTTTGCACCTTTGCTAGTGAAGAATGTTCAAAATCATGCAGAAAATGCTCTTTTAATGGTCATGACTAAAATCCTTAGTGAAATTGAAGGGAAAGCAACTATTGTTAATACCAATGAAATAATGAGTTATAAAGAAGCAGAATGTGAAAATGATAGCGCTGGATGTGCAAACTTAAACGGAATAGGTTTATTAACCTCTGGGGGAGTTACTGTGATTATTGGTGCTATTGTTATAGGAGCACCTTTGTCGATTAGTCTATCACTGGGTCTTTCTTTAATCGCATTGGGTTTAGTGATGCTCGTTGTAGGAGTAGTGTATCTCACTAACGCTTGTTCTAATCCTAATGATGAGAATACAGTGGAGTTACCTGCTCGCTTAAGCTATTAGCCGAGCGGGTAAACACCGACTGTGTCTTTATTTTGAGCCACTGGTTACTTCAAACTGGCCTGCCGTTCCATGAGCCCTGGTATTGGGATCATACATCGCTTCAGCGAGGATTGCGGGTACGGTAAATTTTCCTGTATTGTTCGCTTTAATCCGATAAACAATTTCTTTAGCACGGGTATCTACTCCGGTAAAGAAAACGACGCGATCTTCACGCACATCCGCATACTCCACTGTTTCACTGCTCACTGAATCACGAATCACCTCGAAACCGCCTGGCAACAGATCCACAATAGCCACATTGCTTAAATACGGGTTATCCATGGAGCGTATTTGGATATGCACTTCAATTTCGGTTCCAAGTGTTGTGTTATTAATGACATTGCCTTTCTGGTCGCGAAATTCACGATACACTTCAATCCCTTGTTTGACTTCTTGAGTAGGCAGGGTTTTATCAAATCCGGCTTGAGTTAATTGATAAAAATAAGTTTGCTGAGTCGGGTTATTAAAGCGAACCTGCTTTACATTCTCTTCAATATTGACTTTCTCGTAATTATTATTCAGCGCAGTTAAGGTCTTTTCGCTTTTATCAGCAAAGATTTCTTGAATAGAAAGTGCTTCATTGCTGGGGATTGGATTAGCCTGCGCATAAGCGCTTAATGCCAAGCTGATATATCCTGAGAGCACTGTATTGATCTCGCTACTGTTGATTGCTTTGACTAAACTCATCACCAGCGCATTACCTACCTTGGCTAAGCGCTCAGGGAAATGATGGGCAATTAAATAAAGGTATTGCGCATCGGCAATGTTGCTGTCGTAAAAATCGCTAGTGGCAGTTTGCGATTGCAGTTTATATTGACCAATCAATTGATTGGCTTCAGGAATACTCTTCAGTAGTTGGTAAGTGGCCGCAATATACGCGCCAGTAATGTCTTCTTGCCAATGCGTTTGATTTTGATCCAAATAAAGTTGTAAGTGGGTCAAATAGTTCGTGGTGACAATTTCATTGCGCGTTAGAATATAAACAGCATAGGCTTGTACCCTGGCTTGGTTTAAATTTTTAGGGGGTTGTGTTGCTAAGTCCCTTAAAAAGCTTAGACCGGCACTGAATAGATCTGCAGGTACGTTATAACCTTGTGCTCTGGCTTCAGTTAAAAATTGCATGGCGTAAATCGAGGCAAATGAGTTACTCGCGTTATCACTCAAACCAGGCCAATAACTGAACCCACCGTTCGACATTTGTCGTTGTCCGAGCATTTGAATTGTTGTGTTGATTTTATCAGTAATGGTTTGCGTATCCTTAGCAAACCAGGTTTGATCTGCCATTGCCAGTAAAGGTAGCGCTTCGCTGGTTAATTGCTCAGTGCAGCCATAAGGATAGCCTTCAAGGTAACGTTGCAAGCCGGCCACTAAAATGAGTGGGTTCGATGAGACTGCGGCTTGAACGTTTCGATGCGCAGGGTAAAGCGTGCGATCGAGATTGACCAGAGTATGGGTTTTTTTCGAACTACCGCTCACGACTGACGTGGTAAATGCATTCGCAGGACGAATGCTTACTGTGGCATCCATTTTTGAGGATTTATCTGCTGTGTGTGCTTCCAAGGTCATTTGCGCAGAGCCAAGCAGTGAATTCGCGCGTAATTTAAAGCCTATGGTTTTTTCTTTACCTTCATCGATAGCCAATGTCTCTTGATGAGAACCAAGAATTTCCAAGCCAGGCGTGGTTGTTAACTGCACTGAAACCGGAGCATTAGCGCCGGAGCTTTGGACATTATTGGCAATACTGGCTGTAATGACGAATTCATCTCCTGGCGCCACAAAAGTAGGGGTATTGGGGTTAATCACAAAATGGCCACGGATTTCGGATTTTTTCTCTGCTGAACCTACAGCATCGCTCGCTACCGCCACCGCCATTATTCGCAGTGTACCGTTAAAATAATCCGGAATTGGATAACTCACTTGGCGTGGCGTTGAATCAGTGTCCATAATGCCTGACCAATAGACGACTGGCAAATCTGTCTTACGTTTAAACGGGTTAAGATGGCTATTCAGTAGTTCTTCGCCGCCATCACCACCGACAGCAGAAAGCTCTCGATCTTGAATAAATTTGGGAAGGATTTGGTCTACCGTCTGTTGAGTAATCACTTCCAGCGCATGTTTTTGGAAAAAGAAGGCAAGTGGATTAGGGGTTGCAAAGCGAGTAACTTGCAAAATCCCTTCATCGACTGCAAAAAGAATAATTTTTCCGGGCTTATCACTTTTGTACTGGATAGTAAAAGGCTCTCCTGGACGCGCCAAAGAAGAAGTATCCAAATCAATATGCACTGTCTGATTGTCATGATTCAGCGCAAAAGGCACGACACTGTAACTCAGTGGGCTGATAAAAATGTCAGGTGAATCCCAATTACGCACGAAGCTAACATTGACATAAGCATTGCCCTGAAGATTATTGGGAATAGGAATGGTCTGCACCGAACTGGTGGTGTTCGTATTAAACCATTGGGTGGCATACACTTTGTCCCGTTCGATGGTAATTAACCCTGCTCCGGTATAAGGGGCTGTTATTTGCAATTCAATGTCTTCGCCTGCTTTGTATTCTGTTTTATTCAGTTTCACATTGAGTTCGGCATTTCTAGGTAACGGTGCTTGGCTAGTGCCCACTACGCTAAATTTAAGTTGGCTTAATTCGGTGTTATTTTTATCCAATACTTTCAGTGCGAAATCACCTATTTGTTGTGTTGGTGGTGTGTAGTTCGTTCCTTGCTCATCAATGGAGAAAGGTTGAGTATCTAATACGGTAGATTGGATAATGGACTGGTATTGATAGGTTCCATCGGGTTTCTTAACGAGTGTGGTGATAGGATGTAAAGCAATACGCTGCAGTTTAAGGTCGCTGACCTTTTGTTCCTTTAATTGAGGGTTCACTGCAATAAAATGGATTGAGCGCTGACTGTTCTGCTTAATGTAAGCGAGATCACCGTCCGGTTTGTAACCGATGAAATAGCGCAGGGGGCTTACCAACGCAGTCGACTGCGTTGCCACACTTCGTCCTCCCTCCGCTTCAAAGCCTTCGGCAAAAAAGGTGAGCTGGTAAGTTGCTTTATCAAAACGTTCAAGATGCAAATTAAATTCGGCTTGGCCTTGGTCATTAGTAGTTGTATCACTCAATGTGTCGGTGAAGACTTTCGATTGTTTGTTGGAATCAAGCAAGGGATCAACGAAAACATAATCAGGGAATTTGGCAAATTGTACGCGTTTTGGCGCTAAGAGCATTTTGGCACTCACTTTACGATCAGCGGCAGGTGCGCCATACAAATTCCATAAACTTATTTTCGCTTTTAGGTCAGCGGGTGAAACCCATCCTGGTGTGTGCTCTTGAGAAAAACTGGAGGTAATCCGCATCCGGTCAGGTTGGAATTCCGCGACACGAATCGTCGTTGAGCCTAAAAGGCTATCAGGGCGCGAATCTTTAACAATATAGAGATTGACCGTGTATTGTCCTGTTGCGGAGGTTGCATTCGTTGGAAAATCAAAACTCAAATACCCCGTCGAATCAAGGGTGAATTTTTGATCATGAATGGTGGTCCCGCGTGGATCAATAACCGTGACTTGTAATGGAAGTCCGGCAGGTTGGGGTTGAGCATAGGCTTGCTTGACAATCATTCCTACATGCACCGTATCGCCTGGACGATAAATGCCTCTATCAGAAAACAAATAAGCGTTTAGACTGTTAAGCTCTGGTGTGCTATAGAGTCCGCCAGTATCAAAGCGCGAGAAATTCAGCTGCCGCCCGGCTTTATTATACGGAATGAAAGAAACATCGGAGCCAAGACTAGCTAAATACACGGTGGGTTCACGATCATCCACAAAATCACGAAGAGTAGGGAAGTTGGCGCGGCCCTGATCGTCGGTCATACGTGTTAAAACAGGTAAGCCATTTTTGCCCAAAATAGTCACTGTTGCATTGGTAACCGGTGTTCCTTGAGTAATGGATTGAACAAAAACATCGTGAGAACCATCGCTGTTATCTTTAACGATCAATCCTAAGTCGGTAATCAAAACTAAGCGATTTGCGGTCACATCGAGAGCTTGGTTATTTGTGATGTCCCAACCGGTTGCTTGCAATAAAAATAAGCCTTGCGGGCCGCCGGTGTTGGTTGCGGCAGCAAGGTATTTCGAAAAATTCAGCGCAGTGTATTGTTGTTTTGCGAGAAGAGACGTATCGAATTGTTGAATTTCAGAAAAAATTTCGCTGATGTTTTGTTGATTAAAGCTCTGATTAATAAAATAAGGGTTATTAAAATCGCCCTCAGTTTGGGTCATCAAGTGATTGACATTTTCAGGCAGTACGCGTGCGAAATTAAATTTCACTGCAGGCACTCCACGGATAAGCACGGAGAGTTTTTTCTCACCGCTAAGAGCAAGCAAAGCGCCTTTATGAAGGAAATTGATTTCGCGAGGGAATTCAGGGACTTTAATGACGGCCACATAATCATGAGTCAGCACAAAATCACCAAAGCCCCGCATACCTTTATCGATTTTGAGGTAAAGGTACTGCGGGGTTTGCGCTGTAAATTGATAACTATGCAATGTGGCATAGTTACGGTCAGTCGGAAGTGCTTGAGTCGCAAGCGGTTTGGCGAGTGCTAAGATGCTTGCTGTAACTTCACCCGGATTTTGCCATTCGTAATCCACTTTTTCGGGCTCAGAGGCTGTCGCTGGGTAATTTCGTGGTAATAAATAGACATGCAGAGCTTTGTTTATTTCCGTTTCTGTAACGCCTAAGCTGGATTCAATCGTAAGCACTTGCTCAGGCCTATCTTGTTCATTTCGGATAATCGACGCTTGTGTTTTATCAATTTTTAGGTAATTACTGGTGTCTGGAATTAAAAGCGTTTGGCTGACAGGCCCACTTAATTCACCTAAACCCGTGCTAGATTTGATGCCTTTCCCAAGCGTTAACACTAAATAACGGGATACTTCGGGAAGTGATAAATTTTCTGAGCGTAAGTAGGCTGTGCGTTTATACTCATCATAAGTGACAGTGAATTGATACTGCTGAGCTTTTAAATCGCGTTTATTGTTTTTTAATGCTTGCAGCATCAAGGTCGTTTTCGCTTCAAAACTCGCCGTATCGACGGGGAAATTAAACGAAACGGTTGCAACAGCTTGTCTAATTTTCGGATTAACTGGATCTTGATAGAACTTTAATTCGTTAATTTTTGCCTGAAAGGGTTCAGTTGAAAAGCGATAATCATAGCTTTCCATTTTTGTTGCAGTGGAGAAGATCTCTTTAGTGAAATGAATGGAATAAGTTTGTCCTGCCGGCCAATCTTGTTCGGGTGTAAAAACTAAACTGCTATCGCTTGTCCAGACCCATTTTCCTGGCATTGCAGGCGACAATTCAATACCGCGTGTGACTTCCTTACCGATTAAATGAAGTGGGGCAACTGATTGATTAACAAAATCATTGGCAGGGCCATGGCCAAAATGAATAAGAAGTGGATCTGGGATCAGTTGCTCAGCAAGAGGGGTCGCTTTGGGCGCCGTTATTAATGCTTCGATTAATTGTGGCCGCGGCAGATTGCTATACCAATGATAACCATAACCCAGTGCGACAAAGAGGAGCACGATGGCTGTCGTGAGCGCTAAAAATCGTTTTGGATAAGCAGAGGCTTGACGATGTAAATAATTGAACCATGGTGGGCTATTCCAATTCAGTCGACCGAATACGAGGGAAAAGAGCTTACCGAGTTTGTTTTTTGTTCTACAAAAGAAAGAATTGTTCATTTTTGGTTCAATTTAAGTGGGTTACGACTGCCTTACGGATTCTACATGAATTTGGATAAGTTTTAATCTTTTTTAATGAATTAAAATAAGCCAACTCTACTAAGGGGAAGGTCCTTCGCTTTCGCTCAGGACGACAAAACCTCTGTCATCCCGAGCAAAAGCGAGGGACCTCCCCACTCTTGGCAGTAGCTTTATCAAGCCTTCGCTACGCTCAAAGACGACATACCGTTTTTATTTTGTTAAAATAGCGAACAACCTGCCTCAACCAAAATAAGTCAATAAACCACTTCATATGGCACGCTTTCTAAAATATTCTAGCTTAGTTTTTATTTTCCTTTTTATCATTCTCTTTGGGATATTCTTTTTTCTACCTAAACCCCCGTTATTAACCGATTTTAGCTTTTCAACAGCTGTATACGATGAGCAACACAACTTATTACGATTGACCCTTAGCCAAGATGAAAAATACCGCCTATTTACACCGCTGTCGCAAATTTCTCCTCAATTAAAAGAGGCCACTTTATTACAAGAAGATCGCTATTTTTATTGGCATTATGGAATAAATCCCCTGGCCATGTTGAAAGCAGGTTGGCAAACTTATTTTGTTCAATCACGACGGGTTGGCGCTTCTACGATTACAATGCAATTAGCCCGCATCCGATTTAAAATTAATTCCAAAAAAATATCAGGCAAACTACAGCAAATTCTTCGTGCAATACAGCTCGAAATGCATTATAGCAAGGATGAAATTTTAGAGGCTTATTTAAATCTTGCTCCTTATGGCAATAATATTGAAGGCGTAGGGGCAGCTAGCTTGGTCTATTTTAGTAAATCGATTAGTAAAATAAGTCTACCTGAGGCACTCACCTTAAGCATCATTCCGCAAAATCCAACGCAGCGAATTCCTTCAAATACAAACCTAAAGGCAATTCGCAATCAGTTATTTAGTCGTTGGTTAGCTCAGCATCCCGAGGATAAAAATAAGGCTTCCATTATAAATTTGCCTGTAGAAATGCAAACCCTACGTTCTTTACCCTTTATTGCGCCTCACTTTGTGAATGCAGTGCTACATGATTCACCCAAATCGCAAGCGATTACAACCACTTTGGACTCTCGTTTGCAAGCCATCTTAAAACGGGTTATGACCCATTATTTAGCACGAAAAAAAGTAATCGGTGTTTACAATGCGGCAGTCTTACTCGTTGATACGCGTGATATGTCGGTAAAAGGGGCAGTTGGTTCGGCAGATTTTTTTAATCGAGCAATCGGCGGACAAATCAATGGGACGGACATTAAGCGATCCCCAGGTTCCACATTGAAGCCTTTTATTTATGGGTTGGCTCTCGATCAAGGATTGATTCATCCAAATACAGTTTTAAAGGATGTACCCCACAGCTTTGGTAGCTATAACCCAGAGAACTTTGATTATGACTTTATGGGCCCCATTAAAGCAAAAGATGCTTTGGTTTTAAGTCGGAATATTCCGGCGATTTACTTAGAGAGCCAGTTGACTAAGCCCAATCTCCATCAATTGCTTGAAGACGCGCAAGTCAGTCAATTAAAATCCGAGTCTTATTATGGCTTAGCACTGAGTTTAGGTGGGGCTGAGTTAACCATGAAAGAACTGGCAAGCTTATATGCCATCTTAGTGAATGAAGGGCTTTGGTACCCACTGCGCACTCGCAAAGATGAGCCCATAGGTGCAAGCAAGAAGCTTCTTAGCCCAGAGGCTAGCTTCTTAGTTTTAGAGATGCTCAAAAGCACACCGCGTCCCGAAGCGCAAGGTTCAACAGCTAATCTATCGGTGTCATGGAAAACAGGAACTTCATCCGGCTATCGAGATGCTTGGGCAGTAGGCGTATTCGGACCGTATGTATTAACCGTTTGGTTTGGTAATTTTGATAATAAAGCCAATCCAGCATTCGTCGGCAAAAATCTCGCTGCCCCTTTGTTTTTTGAACTCGTGGACGCGATTCGCCATGAGCGTGGGCCGTTACCTGTTATTCAACAACGACCAGAAGCAATGCATTTAACTCGCGTGGAGGTGTGCAAAGCATCAGGAATGCTTCCTACTCGTTATTGTCAAGACAGAGAAATGACGTGGTTTATTCCTGGAAAATCACCTATCAAGACCGATACTATTTATCGCGAGGTAGCCATTAATAAAACCACGGGTCTGCGAACGTGTCATTTTAACGAAAATACCCGTTTTGAAGTTTATGAATTTTGGCCTTCTGATTTGCTTACTATTTTTAAACAAGCAGGCATTCAGCGACGCATTCCTCCGCCTTTTGAATCCAATTGCAGCTTAACGCAGAGCTCTATGGGATTAAATCCGCAAATTACCTCGCCTCAAACTGAGCTAAGCTATATCGTACGCGCCAATGCAACTCAAAACATGCAGGTTCCTTTAAGTGCAGTCACTGATGCTGATGTGGGTGCAATTTATTGGTTTATTAATGAGACTTATGTAGCAAAAACACGCCCAGATGAGCCGTTCTTGTGGAAAGCAAAGCCCGGAAAATTTGTCGTAAGAGTTGTGGACGATCACGGGCGATCAGATGCCCGTGATATTCATATTCAGATGGATAGTTAGAGATGGGAGCTATTTTGAAAAATGACAATGAAATAACTCATATTAAACAGCGATTTTTCAAAAAGCAGGGGAAGCGTTAACGACCCCCTTCTTTTATGCAGCGAAATCGTTATTCATTAATGCCACTTGTTGCCATCAAATTAAGCAATTGAGCCGAAAGAGGGTAGGTTGGGATCTTAGCCCAACACACTCGCCATCAAAAAATAATCCCCATTACTACCTCCCGAAATTCACTCAGCAAGATGTTAAACGTTCGACAAGCCGCACCAATCGACATGCACTCCAGCGCAATGCGTTGTTTGGAAAGTGCCGCAAAAATGGCAGGTGGTGGGAATTGCCCTTGTTGTTTATGGCCAATCACCACAATGTTTGGATTATATTGAAGCAGTGGTGCTATTGATTCTTCATTAAGTTGCAGGATGTTATTAATAGGCCAATCAGTAATGATTTCATGACTGCTGACAATGAGGTTGGTTTGGTAAACGATGGAGTCAACCTTTATTTCATGATCGCTATAAGATTGAACACTGTGTTTATCGGCTGTTTCTAGATTAATATGCATGGTGTTTAGACAGGTAATAATTTATAATTTTATGTTATACCCTTTACAAATGAATTAAGTTCTATTCGCAGCGGGCTATATCCACAGTATATCACAGAGGTTAAAAACATGAGTCAATTTCCACGCATAAAACGCTTGCCCCCTTATGTATTCAATACCTTGAATCAGCTAAAGTCAGAGGCGCGAGCGCGTGGAGAAGACATTATTGATTTCGGTATGGGAAATCCTGACCAACCCACACCTCCTCATATTGTTGACAAATTAATTGAAACGGTGCAGCGCCCAGACACGCATCGCTATTCAATGTCGAAAGGGATCCCTCGATTACGACGGGCGATGGCAGCGTGGTATGAGCGAAATTACCAAGTTACTCTCGACAGTGAAACCCAAGTGCTCACAACCATCGGTTCAAAAGAAGGATTGGCCCATTTAGCCTTAGCGATCAGCGGGCCGGGGGATACGGTATTAGTTCCTGATCCTGCTTACCCTATTCATACCTATGGTTTTATTATTGCCGGTGCAAATGTCAAACAAATCCCCTTAATTGATGAGCGGCAATTTTTAGGCGCGGTGGAAGCCGCCATCGAGCAAACTTGGCCTAGACCTAAAGCATTGGTCATTAGCTTCCCTGCGAATCCGAGTACTCACTGTGTCGATTATGACTTTTTTGAGCATGTAGTTGCTTTGGGTAAACGGCATGGCCTATGGATTATTCATGATTTAGCTTATGCTGATATTGTTTTTGATGGGTATAAAGCACCTTCTATTCTGCAAGTACCTGGGGCTACGGATATTGCCATTGAGACCTATTCCATGTCTAAATCATATAACATGCCGGGTTGGCGGGTTGGTTTTGCATGTGGTAACGAAGAGCTTGTCGGCGCGCTCACTCGACTTAAATCCTATTTAGATTACGGAACATTTACCCCGATTCAAGTTGCTGCGATTGCCGCTCTAGAAGGTCCGGATGATTGCGTGCATGAGATAAGAGCTATGTATGAGCAACGGCGCAATGTATTATGCGATGGCTTACAGGACATTGGTTGGTATGTCGAACGACCAAAAGCTACAATGTTTGTTTGGGCGCCAATTCCTGCTCACTATAGATCTATGGGATCACTGGAATTTTCAAAATATTTATTGAAAGAGGCTTGTGTTGCGGTCTCTCCTGGCATCGGATTTGGCCCTCAAGGTGATGATTTTGTCCGTTTTGGGTTAATTGAAAATCAGCAACGAACGCGCCAAGCTTTGCGTAACTTAAAGTCATTATTTCGCCGCGACGGTTACCTTCAGGCTGTGTGAGGATGGATGTCATTGTTAATGCCATAAAGGATGATGTTCCTGTGGGTAGTGAGCCCTTGCATGGTCTAGGGGATTATTACGCCAATATCCTAGTTGGTTTAGGTTATAAGTCTGACCATTTACCGTTGGCAGCGTTATTGGCGCTTTATCATCAGCAACCAGGGCATTGGTTAATTGCTACGCCTATTCATTGGGAAGCAACGCATAATGACGCCATGATCGTTGCGGCAGGGCAAGCTCTTGAATTAACGGAAAGCGAATCGCGTCGTTGGTTTACTGAGGTGGCGCAATTTCTCCACGCTGATCATTTCCAACCTGTTTTTCATGATGCACAAACGTGGTTATTTAATCTCGATAATAAGCCAAAAATTACCAGCCATTCGATTCAAAGTGTTTTACATCAATCAATAATGCCCCTCTTAAACGCATTAGATAAGACACTTTACTGGCAACGCTTAATCACTGAGTTGCAAATGTACTTGAGTACACATCCATTGAATAAAGAACGAGAAAGCAAATTAGCCATCAATGGGGTCTGGTTTTGGGGAGAAGGTGAATTAACGATTCCTCATCAAAGACCTTTTGCAACCGATGACGAAACGTTGCTTAAACTGGGATCATACATCAGCCCTTTAACCCCATCAATCACTTTACAAAAGGACCATATATTGGTGATCAATGATGTGAAACAAATTGAGTTTTGCCATTTAGACGATAAAATGCGTAAAAATAAAATTCACTGGTACTGGAATAACATGGCTTATTCTATGCCTGTGGGCCATTGGTGGTCTAGACTATGGAGATAATAAGAACATGCGCATTAAACAACGAGAACTTCCACAGTCACTGCCCTCGTTTTCTAACTACCCCTCTGTTTTACAACGAATTTATGCACTACGCGGCTTAAAAGACGAATGCCAATTAGATAAAAGTTTGCAAGCGTTGTTGCCATTTAATACGTTAACTGACATCGATAAGGCATGCGTACGTCTGGAGCAAGCATTAAGAGAACAGCAACGTATTCTTATCGTTGGTGATTTTGACGCTGACGGAGCAACCTCCACAGCGCTGGCTATCTCAGGCTTACGCGCAATGGGTGCTCAGTATGTTGAATTTCTTGTTCCCAACCGTTTTGAGTTCGGTTATGGATTAACCCCCGCGATCATTGAAGTGGCTAAAAAATGGAAACCCAATCTGATCATCACCGTGGATAATGGCATCGCCAGCATAGAGGGCGTTAATGCAGCTGGAGAAGCAGGAATTGACGTGATCATTACGGATCACCATTTGCCGGGTGAGCAACTGCCTAAAGCCTGCGCGATTGTTAATCCTAATCAGCCGGGCGATTTATTTAAGAGCAAATCGATTGCTGGAGTGGGAGTCATTTTTTATGTGATGCTTGCACTAAGACGGCATTTAAGCCATGTGAGTTGGTTTAGTTCACAGGGAATGGCAGAGCCGAATATGGCACAGTTGCTCGATTTAGTGGCGCTTGGAACAGTTGCTGATGTTGTCGCACTCGATCAAAATAATCGTATTTTAGTCAATCAGGGGCTTGCACGTATACGGCAGGGGCAATGCCGTCCAGGCATCAAAGCATTAATTGAAATTTCAGGAAGAAATTGCGCACGCTTGCGTGAAAGCGATCTGGGTTTTGCCATTGCGCCGCGATTAAATGCCGCAGGACGATTGGATGACATGTCACTGGGAATTGAATGTTTACTTTGCGAAAATTATGACAAAGCGCTCATGCTTGCCAAAAGTTTGGATGAGTTAAATCAAGAACGGCGCCTTATTGAAGCCGAAATGAAAGAACAGGCCTTGTTGGCAATCGATAAACTTACCAAAAAAATTGAAAATGCGCACCAGTTGCCTGTCGCCTTATGCATGATGGATCCTGGTTGGCATCAAGGGGTTATCGGTATTCTCGCAGGGCGTTTAAAAGAACGCTACCATCGGCCAGTCATCGCATTTGCTAAAGTCAGTGAGGATGAACTAAAAGGGTCAGCGCGCTCGGTCTCTGTTTTAAATATACGGGATGTACTCGCTGCGGTAGATCGAGATTATCCAGGCTTAATCATTAAGTTTGGTGGCCACGCAATGGCTGCGGGGTTAAGTATTCATCCACAAGCATTAAGTGATTTTCAACATGCCTTCATTGCTGAAGTGGCTAAGCACTTGGATATTTCACAATGCGAAGGGGAGTTATGGACCGATGGATCTTTACAGCTCACCGAGCTCACTCTAGAAACGGCCACTATACTCCAGCAAGCAGGGCCATGGGGGCAGCAATTCCCTGAGCCGTGCTTTGATAATGTCTTTGAAATACTCGATCAGCGGTTAGTCGGCCAACATCACCTCAAATTAAGCTTGGTTCATGCGGAGGGAGGTGACCCAATCGATGCCATCGCCTTTAACGTTGATCTTAGCCAATGGCCCAATTACCGCGCAAGACAGGCGCACATTGCTTATCGATTAGACATTAATGTTTACCAAGGACGAACACGCTTGCAATTATTGGTGGAAGCCCTACAAGTGGTTTAAGCGGGTCAAATCAGGTATAATTACCTTTTTAAGCCGTAGTACGATGTTGTGAATTCGCTAAAGCCAGCTTTAATTTCACCGCTGTCCATTGCACCAATGATTGATTGGACCTACACGCATTTTCGCGTGTTCATGCGCCTTATAGCCCCCAATGCGCTTTTATACACTGAAATGCAAACGGTAGGTGCCATTGTAAATAATCCGGGTCGGGCTCTTGACTTTCAGTCTATGGAGCATCCGCTTGCTTTGCAACTTGGCGGTGCTGATAAACAAAAATTATCAGATTGCGCAAAAATTGCCGAAGAAAAAGGATTTGCTGAGATCAATTTAAATTTAGGTTGTCCCAGTGATCGAGTGCAGGCCGGACGTTTTGGTGCTTGCTTGATGGCTGAACCAGAGTTAGTGGCGGATTGCATTGCCAGTTTAAAGCAAGCGGTTTCCATTCCGGTAACCGCAAAAACGCGCATTGGTATTGATAAGCAAGACAGTTATGAATTTTTCTCTTCTTTTGTCCATAAACTTATTGCAGCTGGATGCGATAAACTCATCGTACATGCCCGCAAAGCATGGCTCCGTGGTTTAAACCCAAAACAGAATCGAACTATCCCACCGGTTCATTATGATTTTGTTTACCGAATTAAAGATGAAGTGCCGAAAATTCCAGTCGTCATTAACGGGAATATCAACAGCGTACAGGAAATCAATAACCATATGAGCTACGTTGATGGAGTCATGCTAGGGCGTTTGGCTTGCCAAAATCCCTATGCGTTAATGGCTGTTCAGCATTATTTTTACCCTGAAACAACCCTTCGCTCACGCACAGTCATTTTCCATGACTATGTCAATTATATCCACACACAATGGAAACAAGGTATTGCTTTAGGTTTACTATTAAAACCTGTTTTTAATTTAGCCTATGGTTTACCTGGTGCAAAACATTGGAAGGAGTTACTTTTACAAGCCCAGCGACAGCAGGAAATAAAAAAACTAGCGCAGGCCATTGCGATGCTTGCTGAGTTAGAAGAACAAGCAGATAGGGAATGAATGGGCAGGGTAAACGAGTGAAAAGATCCCTACTAGGGGGGCATGTTCAGCTAAGCAAAGCAATAGAGAAGAACCGTTTTTGGAGCAAAACGCTTCTAATGATAAAACAAAACATTAAACTGCTTCACATTTGTAAAAAGAGCGAGCAACCCCCCTGAGCGAGAATAATCATGCGGATTTGCCTTCGTTTGCGTGGCATTTTTACCAAAATTCTAGTAAATTAGGCGCTTTTAAAGCTGAAAATTCTCAAGAGGATTACCCAAGGCTATGCTGAATACGTTAATGAAAAAAATGTTTGGTAGTCGCAATGAACGTACTTTGCGGCGCATGGAAAAAACAGTAATGGCCATTAATGCCTTTGAAGCTCAAATGCAAGTACTCTCTAATGAAGAGTTAGCTGCGAAGACTACGGAGTTTAAAAAGCGGTATGCCGAAGGTGAAAGTCTCGATGAAATGCTTGCTGAAGCCTTTGCTGTGGTGCGAGAAGTCTCTGTACGTGCCCTGGGTTTACGGCACTTTGATGTGCAATTAATCGGTGGTATGGTGCTGCATGAAGGGAATATTGCTGAAATGCGCACTGGTGAAGGTAAAACGCTGGTAGCTACCCTACCTGCCTATCTTAATGCCATTAGCGGGCATGGTGTTCACATTGTGACAGTAAACGATTATCTTGCCAAACGGGATAGTCAGTGGATGAGTCCTATCTATGAGTTTCTAGGGTTAACCGTCGGGGTCATTTTTCCTGATATGCCGCATCATGATAAACAACTCGCCTACAACTGCGATATTGTCTATGGAACGAATAACGAATTTGGCTTCGATTATTTACGCGATAACATGGCTTTTAGCATTTCTGATAAAGTGCAACGCCAACTGAATTTTGCCATTGTTGACGAGGTCGACTCCATTTTAATTGATGAAGCAAGAACTCCATTGATTATATCGGGCGCAGCGGAAGGTAGTTCTGATCTGTACGTTAAAGTAAATCGATTAATTCCTCACTTAGTTAAGCAAGAAGAAGAAGGGGACAGTGGGGATTACACTATTGATGAAAAGCAAAAACAGGCCCATTTAACCGAAATAGGACATCAACACATCGAAGAGCTTCTAGTAAAAGAAAACCTGCTTGATCCCGGTGAAAGCTTGTATCATGCTAGCAATATTATGTTGATGCACCATGTGAATGCCGCCCTTAAAGCGCATGCGATGTTTCATCGTGATATTGATTATATTGTTAAGGACAATCAAGTCATCATCGTGGATGAACATACTGGCCGTACAATGGCAGGCCGTCGTTGGTCTGAGGGATTACACCAAGCGATCGAAGCCAAAGAAGGGGTTCCCATTCAGCAGGAAAACCAAACTCTTGCTTCGATTACGTTCCAAAACTACTTCAGGCTTTACAACAAATTAGCCGGTATGACTGGTACTGCCGATACAGAGGCTTATGAATTTCAACAAATTTATAATCTTGAAGTGGTTGTTATTCCGACAAATAAGACGATGTGTCGTAGAGATGAGCCCGATTTAGTTTACCTAACACAAGAAGATAAATACTTAGCCATTATTGAAGATGTGAAGGATTGTCTTGCACGCAAACAACCTGTGCTAGTAGGTACCACGTCAATAGAGGCTTCAGAATTAGTAAGCCGATTATTGAAAAAAGCAGGAGTGAAGCACCAAGTATTAAATGCTAAATTTCATGAAAAAGAAGCACAAATTATTGCCGAAGCGGGTAGACCAGGGGTTGTGACTATTGCGACCAACATGGCTGGACGCGGTACCGACATCGTTCTAGGTGGAAGTTTATCCGCCGAATTGGCTGCATTACCTGAGGAAGCCAGCGATGCTGAATGTGAGGCCATTAAAAAAGATTGGCAAACACGGCATGAGGCAGTTCTTGCTGCAGGTGGCTTGCGAATTATTGGTTCAGAGCGCCATGAATCAAGGCGTATTGACAATCAGCTTCGCGGTCGTGCTGGACGTCAAGGCGATCCTGGAAGCAGCCGTTTTTATTTGTCTCTGGAAGACAATTTAATGCGAATTTTTGCTTCAGAGCGTGTTGCATCTATGATGCGCCGTTTAGGTATGAAGCCTGGAGAGCCTATTGAACATACTCTCGTCACGAAAGCCATTGAAAACGCGCAACGTAAATTGGAAGGTCATCATTTTGATGTGCGTAAACAGCTCCTGGATTATGATAACGTGGCCAATGATCAACGAAAGGTCATTTACACACAGCGCGCAGCCATTATGGCAATGACAGATCCACAAGAGGTGGTAGAAGCAATGCGTGAAGAGGTGATTGATAATCTTGTGGATAATTTTATACCGCCACAAAGTTTAGAAGACCAATGGGATTTAGATGGATTATCTCAGGTTTTATCTGAAGAGTTTCAAATTAAGGTCAATATTAAACAATGGGCTGAAGAAGATCACAGCATTCAACCTGAGCAAATCAAAGAGCGTGTTTTTGAGCTTTGTGTCAATCGGTATCGAGAGAAAGAAAAAACGGCTGGAAGAGAAGTGCTTGCCCAATTCGAAAAATCAGTCATTTTGCAAACATTGGATAACCACTGGCGCGAGCATCTTGCTTCCATGGATTATTTGCGCCAGGGCATTCATTTACGGGGTTATGCACAAAAAGATCCAAAACAGGAATATAAACGAGAAGCCTTTTCTTTATTTAAATCAATGCTTGATAACCTTAAATACGATGTTATTCGATTATTAACCGCAATCGAAGTGCAAACAGAGGAAGACGTTAATGCCGTCGAACAACAACGACGTGCTGAACAAGTGCAAAAAATGACATTCCTTCATCAGGATGGGGTTGATGAAGTCGATGAAGCGAATGTTGAATTGACTTTTAAGCGTTCGGAGCGAAAAGTAGGTCGCAATGACCCCTGCCCCTGCGGCTCAGGCAAAAAATACAAACTATGTCACGGAAGTTTAGTGTGAAGGTAGCTGTTGCCGTTATTTACGATGATCAACATCGCGTTCTCATTACCCAACGACCATTGCATGCCGCCCATGGCGGCATGTGGGAATTTCCCGGTGGAAAATTGGAAGCAGAAGAACTTCCTTCATCCGCATTGATCAGGGAAGTAAAAGAAGAGGTAAGTATTGATATCCTTGACTATTCTTTCTTAGAGGAAATCACCCACGATTATGGCCACAAAATAGTTCATTTGTTAGTCTTCAATGTCAAAAGATTTTGCGGAGAAGCAGTTAAGTGTGAATCACAACTGGATTTGCGCTGGGTTGCAGTAAACCAACTCACAAATTACTCTTTCCCTGAGGCAAATAGTAAAATAATTGAGCTCATAAACAAAATTTAACACATTCACTTGAAGTAGTTTATTATAATCTTTTCCACTAAATAGAATTTCTGGGATCCTTCTATGTTTGATCCTGCCCTGATTTGTCGGACACCCTGCTAAGAGAGTAAAATCAAAAGCAGAGGTGAGAAAATGAACAAGAATAAAGCAGAGCTAAAAAGAGTTAAAAAGAAATACAGCCCTCAATTTAAAGATCAAGTGATGGAGCGGGCAGATAAAGAGGGCATACCTCAGGTTGCCAAAGATCTTGGTTTAGCCGAATCGTTATTGTATTCATGGAAAGCACAGAGGAAACGAGGTGGCGACACACTTGAAAATCAAAAACTTCAACAGGCAGAGCTTTCGCGTTTAAAGCGCGAAAATGCAAGACTTGCGGAAGAGAATGCATTCTTAAAAAAGGCGGCCGC
>NZ_FUXJ01000011.1:0-55788 GCF_900167045.1 Legionella maceachernii
GGGAGGTCCTTCGCGTTGCTCAGGATGACAGTGGTGTTGTCGTCCCGAACGTAGTGAGGGATCTCCTTGTTGGAGTTACTGCCAAGAGTTGGGAGGTCCTTCGCGTTGCTCAGGATGACGGAACGTAGTGAGGGATCTCCTTGGTGGGGTTGTTGCCAAGATTTGGGAGGTCCTTCGCTTTGCTCGGGATGACACGTGGTTAGAGTAACGATTCGCCCCTTATTAGTTCTTCAATAAGCATTGAAGTTGCCTGTCTACGAGTATAAAATGCCGGGATTAATTTTCCTGAGTGTTTACCCGAAGGTACACAAATTAAGGAGGGGGCGTGGGCTCTTTGTTGAAAAAAAACGCAAATGCTGTATCTTTTTTAGCGATGCTTCTACTTATGCCAGGTCTTTTGCATGCGGCGGCTCAAAATGCCGGTGGCAATGCACCAGCTACTAGCCAAGTTAATCCCCCGTCTCCACCAGCCAGCAGCCCCGCTCCTTTATCGCAAACTGGTCCAGTTGAACCGCTACTCAGTGGTTATTACCCTGCATACCCTCCAACCGCTCCGGCAACGGGAGATCAAGCAGAATTGATTAAGCGCGGAGAGTATTTGGCGAGAATGGGAGATTGCATTGCCTGCCATACCGATGTCAAGGCAAAAACACCCGCTTTCGCAGGTGGGTTACCGATCAATACGCCATTCGGCACCTTCTATAGCCCCAATATTACACCTGATAAAGAAACAGGTATTGGCAATTGGTCTGAGAAAGATTTCATTCGCGCTATGAAACAAGGCCGGGATCCGCAAGGTAGAAATTACTTCCCCGTGTTTCCTTATATCTATTTCTCTAAAATAACAGATGAAGATGCCCGAGCGCTTTATGCTTACTTCATGAGTATCCCCCCAGTAAAGCAGAAGAATAAAAGTTTGCCTTTCCCGTTTAATGTTCCAGGGGCCCGCTTCGGTCTATGGGGTTGGAATCTTTTATTCTTTTTTCCAGAAGATAATCCTATTAAGTATGATCCCACTCGGTCAGCTGAATGGAATCGTGGAAGGTACATTGTTGATAGCTTGGGACACTGCAGTATGTGCCACACACCTTTAAATGTTTTTGGTGCTCCCAAAAACCGGTTCTATTTAACTGGTGCTTTTGTTGACGGTTATTGGGCACCAAACATTACCAAATACGGTTTAGCAACTGCTACCCACGCTGAGGTTTCAAATGTGTTTTCAAAGGGTGAATTAATTAATCGAGCAGGTACTGTTGCAGGTCCTATGGCAGAAGTTGTTCATAATAGCCTGACCCATCTGACTGAGGAAGATCGGCTAGCAATGGCCACTTACTTGAAAACAGTCATAAGTGAAGAACCGTTAGGGCTTCAGGGTTCAGAAGCACAGCCTACTTTAAAGCGTGGGAAACAAGTCTATGTCAATGCCTGTGTAATTTGTCACCAAAATGGAGAAATGGGTGCACCCCTAATCGGTGATTCTTCCAACTGGTATTTTCGTTTAAAGCACAGTGGTTTGACAGGCCTTTATCGACATGCCATTGAGGGTTATAACAGTATGCCCGTTAAAGGCGCGTGCGTTACTTGCTCTGATAATGACATCATTGCCGCAGTTGATTACATTCTTAATAACTCCCTAACACGCTCACAGTGGAGTGACTTGACTACCGGTGGAGCAGCAAAATACCCCTCAAGCGGTAGCGAAATATATGAAGAAAACTGTGGCGTTTGTCACAATCAAGGGCTACACGGTGCACCGAAGATTGGAGATAAAAAGATATGGGCGCCTTTAATCGCACAAAATATGGATGTACTTATCCAAAACACGATGAAAGGTCCAGATCATCCTGCAAATGGAGGTTGCAAACACTGCACGACAGGAGAGGTGATTGAGGCAATCAAATACATGGTGAGCCAATCTAAAACAGAGGGTAATTTCTCACTTTGGTGATGATGCTAATTCGAGGCTCTAACAAATTTAATCAGTAGGTCATGACTATGAGAAAAGCCTATGCATATCATTCTGATAGTCTTTTAACTCAAAATCTTGGCAAAATGAAGAGGTGAAAACGGGGATGCTAAATAGGTCGAAGGTAAGCAAACAGCTTGCTGTCTTGATTGGGATGTTGACTGGGCAGTCAGCAATGGCCGAAGTCGATAAGTGGCAATTGAATATGCCAAAAGGGGTTACCCCGCTTAGTCGAGATATGTACGATTTGCACATGATTGCTATCGTCATCTGCGCAATCATTGGCATAGTGGTATTCGGAGTGATGATTTATTCCCTGATTCACCACCGCAAATCCAAGGGCTTTACCCCCGCCACGTTCCACGATAATTTCCGGTTAGAGATTGTTTGGTCCATTATTCCATTTTTAATTTTAATAGGGCTTGCTATACCTGCAACCAAAGTGTTAATCCGCCAAAATGACGCCAGTGAGTCAGAGGTGACGGTTAAAATAGTAGGTTACCAATGGAAGTGGCAGTATCAATACCTTAACGAAGGAATCAGCTTTTTTTCCAATTTGTCGACTCCTGTGGCACAAATTTATAATCAGGAACCTAAAGGAGATTGGTACTTATTGGAAGTGGACAAACCTTTAGTTCTACCTGTCAATAAAAAGGTTCGTTTTCTTGTGACTTCTAATGATGTCGTCCATTCTTGGTGGGTTCCGGATATAGGCGTCAAACGCGATGCAATCCCGGGATTTATGCATGAAGCCTGGGCAAGAATTGAAGAACCAGGAACCTACCGTGGCCAATGCGCTGAACTATGCGGCATAAATCATGGATTTATGCCGATTGTCGTGCAAGCAGTAGGTGAGGAAGAATACAATCAGTGGGTTGCAAGCCAAGTCAAAGTGAAGGATCAATACGCGCAGGCAGCAAACGCACCTTCTGAGCAGCCAGAAGTTGCCCTTGATGAACTGATGAGTCGAGGTAAGCAAATGTACGATCAGAACTGTGCTGCCTGCCATAGAGTCGATGGTAAAGGGTTGCCACCCATGTACCCTGCACTAAAAGGAAGTTCAGTGGCAGTAGGTAAACCAATTTCTCGACATATCTCGCTTATCCTAAACGGTATTCCAGGCTCAGCGATGCAACCTTATCGGGATCAATTGAGTGATAAAGATATAGCCGCAATTGTGACTTACGAGCGAAACGCTTGGGAAAATAATACAGGTGATGTGGTTCAACCTGCTGACGTTGCGAAAGTGCGTCAAGGCGAAATAAAACAACCTAAAATGGTGGAAAAAGCAAAGGTCGGAGGTTTACGATGAGTCAAGTGCTAGCACATGATGCAGAACACGAAGAGCATGGTCCAGAACAAGGGAAAGGGTTCACGGGGTTTGTCAAGCGATGGCTCTTTACCACAAACCATAAAGACATTGGAACATTGTACTTATGGTTAGCAATGACCAGCTTCTTTGTGGCGGGTGCTATGGCTTTAGTCATTCGAGCCGAACTTTTTCAACCAGGTCATCGCTTCGTTGATCCGAATTTTTTTAACCAAATGACCACGTTACATGGCTTGATCATGCTTTTTGGAGTAGTGATGCCTGCGTTTACGGGAATGGCTAACTGGCAAATTCCCATGATGATTGGCGCACCCGACATGGCTTTACCTCGTTTAAACAACTGGAGCTTCTGGATCCTCCCTTTTGCATTCACTTTGCTTGCTTCAACCCTATTTCATAATGGTGGTGGACCCAACTTCGGCTGGACAATGTATGCTCCCTTGTCGACAAAATTTGCTCCGCCGAGTACCGATTTTATGATTTTCTCAGTGCACATGATGGGGCTTTCTTCCATCATGGGGTCAATTAACATCATTGCAACCATCTTAAATATGCGTGCGCCAGGAATGACATTAATGAAAATGCCCATGTTCGTTTGGACTTGGCTTATCACCGCATTTCTACTTATCGCGATCATGCCAGTCCTTGCAGGTGCAGTGACGATGATGCTTGCTGATCGGCATTTTGGCACCAGCTTCTTTGAAGCAGCGGGTGGTGGTGACCCCATTTTATTCCAACACGTGTTCTGGTTCTTTGGCCACCCTGAAGTGTATGTTCTTGTGTTACCTGCTTTTGGAGTTGTCTCTGAAATTATCCCCACATTCAGCCGCAAACCCTTATTCGGTTACCACTTCATGGTATATGCGACCTTGAGTATTGCCTTTTTGTCGTTTATTGTTTGGGCACATCACATGTTCACCACAGGAATACCACTAACCAGTGAATTGTTTTTCATGTACACGACGATGCTGATTGCTGTCCCCACAGGAGTTAAAGTCTTTAACTGGGTCAGTACAATGTTTAAAGGGGCAATGACTTTTGAAACCCCGATGCTTTTTGCAGTGGCATTTGTGTTTTTATTTACAATCGGAGGATTCACTGGGCTGATGCTTGCGTTGGTGCCCGCTGATTACCAATATCAAGACACTTACTTCGTTGTTGGCCATTTCCATTATGTACTCGTTCCCGGCGTTATTTTTGCCCTATTAGGTGCTACCTATTACTGGCTGCCGAAGTGGACAGGGCATATGTACAATGAGTGCCTGGGTAAATGGCATTTTTGGCTGTCAGTCATTTCAGTGAATGTGGCCTTTTTCCCCATGCATTTCTTGGGTCTTGCTGGTATGCCGCGGCGAATTCCAGATTATGCATTGCAATTTGCCAATTTTAATATGGTATCAACCATAGGTGCTTTCGTTTTTGGATTCTCACAATTGTTATTCTTATACAATGTGGTGAGAACCGTACGCAAGCACGGCCCGAAAGTAGAGGCAAGAGTGTGGGAAGGCGCCCATGGCTTAGAGTGGACTTTACCTTCTCCACCCCCTTACCATAGCTTTGTAACGCCACCTCATGTCGAGTCGGAACACCTTCTCCACTATTGAGTAATGGTTGAGCCTATCCATGCGGGAACTCGGCTTATAGCCGAGTAGATAAGTAATGTGAGGTAGAATGGCTGTAAAAAGTCATAAAAAATTAGTGATTATTTTAGCTGTAACTGTGCTTGCTATGTTTGGTTTTGGCTTTGCATTGGTGCCGATTTACAACAGTTTGTGTAAAACCCTAGGCATCAATGGGAAAGTGAATGATAAGCCAGTAGTCTATGATGCAAAGTCGGCAAAAATTCTTTGGGATCGAGAGATAACCGTAGAATTTGTTGCGACCAATAATGGAGGGGTGCCTTGGGCATTTTATCCAAAGGTGCAAAAGATTAAGGTTCATCCAGGAGAGATTGCCAAGCTTGCCTTTTATGCTGAGAATAAAACAGATCACCCCATGACGGTGCAAGCGATTCCAAGTGTGACACCAGGTATAGCAGCTAAATATTTGAAAAAAACAGAATGCTTTTGTTTTACCCAACAAACACTGAATGGCCATGAGGCGATGAACATGCCTTTGTTGTTCCACCTGGATATTGATTTACCGGCGAATGTGAGGACAATAACATTGTCTTATACCTTGTTCGATGTCACTGGTAGAGTAATTTCTAATCAAAGTGTTGCTGCGGGTAAATGAAGTAGCAACTAATAACAGGAGAAAAGCACATAATGGGAGCGCATGGTACTTATTACATCCCTAAACCCAGCCATTGGCCACTCGTTGGTTCAATCGGTTTAACCACAACATTGGTTGGAGCGGGTTCTTGGCTGCACTCTGATTGGTACGGTCCCTATATTTTCACGTTAGGCCTCGGTATTTTAATTTTCATGATGTTTGGCTGGTTTGGACAAGTTATTTATGAGAATCAAAAGGGAGTATACGATTTACAGGTCGATCGCTCATTTCGCTGGGGCATGTGCTGGTTTATTTTTTCCGAGGTTTGTTTTTTCGGTGCTTTTTTCGGTGCGTTATTTTATGCCCGTCTATCTTCTGTCCCCGAATTAGGTGGAGAACTCAACCCAATTACCCATATTACGCTTTGGCCGAATTTTACTGCGACATGGCCATTGCTCAAAAACCCCAATAACCAAGTGTTTTTTGGTGCGCATGAAGGCATGGAAGCTTGGGGATTGGCTGCTGTGAATACCCTCATTTTATTAACTTCAGGTGTCACCATCACTTGGGCGCATTGGGCTTTAAAATTAAACAATCGCCGGCAATTGATCGTGGGTATGGTATGCACCATAGCTCTCGGTATCCTGTTCTTGATTTTACAATCGTATGAATACCACGAAGCTTATACGAAAATGGGACTCACGCTTGACGCGGGTATTTATGGCACTACCTTTTTCATGTTAACCGGTTTTCACGGCCTGCATGTGACCATAGGAACAATCATGCTCATTGTTATCCTCATTCGCTGCATCAAAGGACACTTTACACCAGAACGACATTTTGCTTTTGAAGGGGTAGCTTGGTATTGGCACTTTGTGGATGTGGTCTGGTTGTTCTTATTCATTTTTGTGTATTGGTTATAGAAAGGAAAACGGAGAGCAGACCCTATTCTCTCCCTTCCCCTAGGTCCCGCGGCTTGTCCGTGGGATTAGAAGAGGGGAACGCTCTATTAGGGTGTAAAGCAACGTCTTCACAGCAAAAGAGGGTTGCTAACGAGGCGTGCAGAATTCTAGGTTTGAGATGAAATCAAATCAACAACACTTTGTAAATTTTGCAGACTATCGTAGTGGATAATCAGCGCGCCCTTACCTGACTTTCCAGGTTTGATGCGAATTTTTGTATTCAGTTGCTCCGCTAGTGTTTCAAGTTTTGCTTTCACCGTAGGGCAAATCTCGGGAGTATTAACCTGCTGCTCCTTTTTGCCTTCCTTAACTCGCGCAACCAATTTCTCCGTTTCACGCACCGACAAATTTCTGGCAACAATCAGTCGAGCGACTTGTGCTTGCTGCTCTTCCTCAAGGATAAGTAAAGCCCGAGCATGTCCCATATCCAAATCACCATGCTCTAAAAAACGCTTCACTTCGGTATTTAAACTAAGCAAGCGTAGGTAATTGCTTACCGCAGCGCGGGATTTGCTGAGTAAATCAGCAACTTGCTGATGTGTGAGATTAAATTCGCTGGTTAGACGATGCATTGCCCTTGCTTGATCCATGGCGTTGAGATCTTCCCGCTGCAAATTTTCGATTAAAGCCATGGCCATGGCTGTTTCATCATCAACCTGACGGAGTATGACAGGAACTTCAGTCAGTTCTGCCAATTGGCAGGCACGCCAGCGCCGCTCGCCCGCAATAATTTCAAAATGGCCGTCCGATATTTCCCGAACGACTATGGGTTGCATTAAGCCTTGCTGCTTAATGGACTCTGCTAATTCGATAAGAGAAGTTTCTTCGATTTCTGTACGTGGTTGATATTTACCTGGCTGCAGGCAATGAATAGCTAATTTAAAATAATCTTGAGGCTGTTTTTCAGCCAGTAAATGAGTGGTTGCGTTACTACCCAATAATGCGGATAAATTTCGTCCTAAACCGCCACGTTTTGCTGTCATATCTACCTCAATTTTAAGCGGTTACTGTCTGTTTGCTCATAACCTCAGCAGCCAATACCATGTAGGCGGCAGCTCCTGGGGATGATTTGTCATACTGTAAAGCCGGCATACCGTGACTAGGCGCCTCAGCTAATCGCACATTACGAGGCACTACCGTTCGATAGACTTTGGAATGGAAATGCTCGAGCAACTGTTTGGAAACCTCGGCACAAAGCCGGTTGCGTGCATCATACATCGTTCGCAATACGCCCTCGATGTGTAAGCGAGAATTTACTGAGGCTCTTATTTGATCGATGGTGGTCATTAAAGCCGCTAAGCCTTCCAGTGCGTAATATTCGCATTGCATGGGAATTAATACGGAGTCAGCAGCAACTAACGCATTAATAGTAAGTGTATTTAACGCAGGAGGGCAATCAATCAAAATAAAATCATAAGCCGATTGAATGGGCTGCAAGGCTTTAAACAGAAATGTTTCACGATGGTCTCTTTCCATGAGACTGACTTCAGCAACGGTTAAATCACCATTAGCGGGTATTAAATCAAATCCGCAGGTGGTTGCGAGGCAAGCTTGTTCAGCTAAGCAATCGCGCAGTAAAACATCGTTTGTGGTATGAACTAAATTATTTTTATCGATACCTGAGCCCATTGTTGCATTACCCTGAGGGTCAAGGTCAACAAGCAAGACAGATTGGCGATTGGCAGCAAGGGAAGCTGTTAAATTAATCGCGGTTGTGGTTTTACCCACGCCTCCTTTTTGATTGGCAATTGCAATGACTTTCGCCATAGTTATTCCTTAGTTGCTTTTTCAATAATAACGCAGCAACGTTCTACATCCATACCGGGCACTTTGTAAGAATGAACCTGATAGGGCAGATTGATACTCGCTAGTTCAGTTTCAGGGTGGCGGCCTTTCATGGCAAGCCAGATCCCATTCCTGCCAACAAGATGCTGCGTCCACTTGATCATTTGTGCTAAATCACTAAAGGCTCGACTGGTTACTGTACCAAAATCGACGGAAGGGTGGTAGTTTTCCACGCGACTTTGTATTACTTCGACATTATTCAATTGTAACTTGCGCTTTATCTCTTGCAGAAAGCGGATTTTTTTGCCGCTACTGTCTAATAGTGTGATGTGCAAATCAGGATTGGCTAGTGCCAAAGGTATACCAGGGAGACCTGCACCCGTGCCCACATCAAGTACTCGATGGCCCTTAATCCAGGACATAATAGCCAAACTGTCTAATACATGACGGCTGACCATAGTGTCTAAATCCCTGACCGCAGTTAAGTTATAGGTTTGATTCCACTTTTGCAATAAAAGTAAATATTGCATAAAGGGATTTGCTGCGGCAGACAGCCCTAATTCGTCTATTCCACTAACTAATTTTTGAATGCTCGTTTCAGGGAGGCTCATGCAGATGCTCGATGTTTTTTTAAGTGAACTAATAGTAACGATAAAGCAGCCGGAGTTACTCCTGAAATGCGACCAGCCTGGGCGATGGTGGTGGGTTTAATGCGATTGAGTTTTTGGATGACTTCACTGGATAAACCGGCCACTTGATTGTAATCTAATGTTAACGGTAGTCGAGTATTTTCATGTTTACGCAAGCGCTCAATTTCAAGCAATTGGCGTTCAATATAGCCGGCATATTTGCATTGAATTTCCACTTGCTCAGCAACTGCTTCAGGGAGCTTAGGTAACCCAAGCTCAGTAATCGCTTGCAAATGAAGGTAATTGATCTCTGGCCGCTTGAGTAAATCTGCCGCGCGGCAATCCTGTTGCAAGGGGTTTTCGAGCAAAGAACCTAAAGCCTCATTATGAGTAACGCGCACAACAGTGCTTTTTAAATGGGCTTGAGCACGTTCTATGGCTTCACGTTTTTCGCAGAAAATTTGCCAGCGTTGTTCACCCACCAAGCCCAATTCTCTTCCTTTTTCGGTCAGGCGCAAATCAGCATTGTCCTCTCGCAACAAAAGACGATACTCGGCGCGTGAAGTGAACATGCGATAAGGTTCTTGAGTGCCGCAAGTGATCAGATCATCAATCAGCACTCCCATATAGGCTTCATCACGACGTGGACACCAAAGCGGTAGCTCTTTTATCTGTAAGGCAGCATTCATTCCTGCAATTAACCCTTGCGCGGCTGCTTCTTCGTAGCCTGTGGTTCCATTGATTTGCCCAGCGAAAAAAAGGTTGCTCAGCGGCTTAGTTTGCAAAAAAGGGGTAAGGCCGCGGGGATCAAAATAATCGTATTCGATGGCGTAACCAGGTCGAGTGATATGGGCGTTTTCAAAGCCGCGGATAGTGCGCACAAATTGCACTTGCACCTCGAAAGGTAAGCTGGTTGAGATACCATTAGGGTAAATCTCGTCGGTAGTCAAGCCCTCAGGTTCCACGAAGATCTGATGCGATAATTTATCCGCAAAGCGTACAATCTTGTCTTCAATGGAGGGACAATAACGCGGGCCGACTCCCTCGATAACCCCCGCATACATGGGCGATTGATGTAAATTGGCTTGAATAATTTCATGGGTTTTTTCTGTTGTATGCGTGATATGGCAAGGCAATTGTTGTGGGTGATCTTTGACGCTACCCAAGTAGGAAAACACAGGAACAGGGCTATCGCCGGGTTGTACCGTCATTTGGCTGTAATCCAATGTGCGCCCGTCAATTCGCGGTGGTGTTCCCGTTTTTAATCGGCCCACAGGAAGGTCTAATTCACGCAGGCGCTTTGCAAGCGCAATCGCTGGGGGATCGCCAGCACGGCCGCCGGCATATTGGCTCATCCCAATATGAATTTTTCCACCTAAAAAAGTCCCTACTGTTAAAACCACCGCGTGGGCGCGCAATGTCAAACCCATCTGTGTCACTACTCCTGTGACTCGCCCGCCTTCGATAAGCAAATCATCAACGGCCTGTTGAAATAAAGTGAGGTTGGGTTGTTTTTGCAAGATTTGGCGAATGGCCTGGCGATAAAGCACCCGATCGGCTTGAGCGCGAGTTGCACGCACGGCAGGTCCCTTGGATGCATTGAGGATACGAAATTGAATGCCCGCTTGATCGGCTGCCAATGCCATCGCCCCATCCAACGCATCAATCTCTTTGACGAGATGGCCTTTGCCAATGCCGCCAATAGCAGGATTGCAAGACATTTGTCCAAGCATGTCCATGTTATGGGTGAGCAGCAGTGTTTGTGCACCTATCCGGGCAGCAGCAAGCGCTGCCTCAGTGCCTGCGTGTCCGCCGCCGACAACAATGACATCATAGTGTTTTTCAAGATTCATGGAAAGAAACGTACTAGACAATAAAAAGCGCAATTATACACTTTTTTGGCAACCTGCGCGACACTCTTGCCGCTATAGCAAAGCGCTAAATTTCTGTAGACTAGCCTCGGCCCAAGAAAAGCTAATGGGCTAAGCCGACTCCAAGGTCGGACCGAGGCCAATCTACTTGTTTATTGCCCTAGCAAAAGCCAAGATCATGAGTGTTTATAACGGCGAGATCAGCATTGGATGGCTCCTCCGCTAATTTGGTGTAATCCTCTGAGGGTTTCATCAAACCAAATAAATTACGTCCTTTTTTCGCTTCTTTTGCCGCGGTGTTTTCAAGCTGTTTAAGATCAGGATTGCTTGCAAAAGCCGCATAGTCTGCTTCATTAAAATAAGGCAATTTCTCATGCTTCGGTTCAAAACGGTTAATGATTGCGTTGGTAATAACTGCCAAGGCAAATCCCGCGGCTAGGACAGCCAACCCTATTCCTAATGGCATGAATATCAGCGACACGAACACCAGCGGTGGAATTAATGCATCAATTAATACCGAACGCACTAGTTTGGCCATCTGAAACTGTGCTGCGCGTTGCTGATAGTCGGATTCAGCCAGCGCCAATTTCATATCCAAGTAGAGCTGTTTTTTAAGATTGGGATCTGTTTCTTTTTTGAAAGCCCCTAAAAGGCGCTCACAAGTCTCCCTCTCAAGCTTGCTGGATTCTCTTGATTTGGCCACTTCGAGAGCGCCAGTCACTGCTGCCGTGGCAACCGTGAGGACAAAACACAGTGCAGCCCCCACAACCCCGATGATCATTGCGGTTGCGGGTACGATTGCAGCCGGTGGGAAGAAGAAACAGCACATGATGCTGAACGCCACCATAAGGCCTAAAGCATAGGCCCAGTCATTCATCAGACTGTATTTTTTATACTTCCATTCAAAATTGGCTTTGGTTTCCATTTTGTTAAGAGTCGTTAATTCGTTTTCCATACGCGCAAGCTTTGCTGCTAGCTCTTGTTTTTTAAACACATTAAGTTCGTTTTCAAGCGCAAAAGCCAGCGACGCTATTTCTGAGGCCAATTTTTCTTTGTCTCGTCTAATGGCTTCCATTTTTGTGTTGTGTTTTGTGGCTTCCTCGCAGAAACGCCATGTGGCGAGCGCAAGATCCATAAGGAGCAGGGCAACCGTTACCACATTGCCAGCATAACCCAGCATGCCGCCACCATTAAGCCAGAAAAAGCACACCATGTTGGCAACCCCCCAAATGGAGTCATTCAATAAAGCGAATTTTCGTTGATTCCATTGCGTAAGGAATCGCTCCCAGCGCGGAATATGGCATTCTTCTTTCGAGGGGTGAAAAGTGTGTTTCCATAATAGAAAAAGATTAATGCCAAAACGAGTGTAATAGAGTACCCAGCTCATGTAACCAGTGATAGGGGATGGTGCTGTCAAATTGGCTTGTGCTTCCAGTTTGTTGTAGAAATCATCAGGCAACATCGTAAAAATGGTATCGAGCATTCCACCGCCCCATACCCAATATAGGCGGCTGTTATTCACTTCAGTCATCCATTTGACGAGAGTGCCTGTGTGGTTATCCATGAACTGCTCAAATTTTTCAACAAACCATGACGCGATTTGCGTTAAGCCAATAAATTTTAGGCATTGAGTGGCAAGTGCGATGTTGGCTTCAAGATCGTCTTCAAAAGGAGTGGCTTGACCGCACACTCCTGTCGTATCTAACTCTTTAATACGTTGCACACAAAGCGCTAAAGCGTCTCCATGGTCTTTTAAGGTATATCCTCTTTTTTCTGTGGAGTCGAGCTGATATTGAGCATAGAGTAAATAATAAGTATAAATAAGCTTATTTTTTAATCTGATTTTTTGTTCAGGCGTTAAAAAACCGAAACTTGCTGGATTCGTTGTACCGAGTTCTTCTTTGTAGAATGTATGCAAAGCGAGTAAAGCCGCTCGCTGTTTTGCTAATTTCTTAGTGTTTAAGCGCAATAGGGCATCTTGTGCATGGTGAGCTTCAGCATAGAGTAAATAAATTGACTCTTGTTCTTCTTTGGTATGCACCTCAAATGAAGTTTTGATTGCTATGCTGATACCACCACTCATGACATCACCCCGCGATTCTTACTGCTAGATCTGAAAGAAAAATGCACAGAAAGTTCAATATGTTCTCTTTTATACCATATTAGTTATTCATTGGACAAGTTGCCAGGGCAAGAATTTACGGAATTGTTAACTTATTTACTGAAAATTAGGGTTAAAAATCAAAGGATAGTCCGAGAAGCAGGAAATTAAATTTTTTCGAATAATTTCTCTATGTTTGCCCAATAAGACGAACTCACTTCTTCTCAGTGGCGTCTCGGCTAAGGCGATGTCGTAGAGGAGGCGCATCTAAATGAGTACTATTCGATTTTTCAATTTGGTGGTTCAAGATAAAAGGGTTAAACTAAGCAACTGGATTCAATTTGTCGAAATGAAATGAAAAAAGCAGTTGTCTTACTATCTGGGGGCTTAGATTCCACCACTTGTTTAGCGATAGCGCACAAAGAAGGCTTTGCTTGTTACGCACTTAGCTTTGCCTACGGGCAGCGACATTCAGCCGAACTGGCTGCCGCTCGGCGCGTGGCTCAACATTTTGCTGTGGCCGATCATCGCATTATTGCTTTGGATATAGGTCAACTTGGCGGTTCGGCGTTGACCGATGAATCCATCCAGGTTCCAGATTACACGGGAAGCTCAGAAATCCCTGTCACTTATGTGCCCGCACGCAACACGATTTTTTTATCTTATGCATTAGGGTATGCGGAGACTATTGGTGCACGAGATATTTTCATTGGCGTGAGCGCTGTTGACTACTCTCATTACCCTGATTGTCGGCCCGAATTTATCGCTGCATTTCAAACCCTTGCTAATTTGGCTACCAAAGCTGGCGTGGAGGGGGATGCTTTTCGTCTTCATGCCCCCCTTTTGCATTTATCGAAAGCAGAAGCTGTTCGTATTGGCAATCGATTAAATGTAGATTATGCTTTAACGGTCTCCTGCTATCAGGCCACTGAAAGCGGGAAAGCCTGTGGTCGATGCGACAGTTGTTGCATTCGTAAACAAGGTTTTAGGGCTGCTGGCTTCAAGGATCCAACAATTTATGTTTAATATGGGCAAAATTTATTCTTTTTGAGCATAAATTTTATTGTTAAAAAACATGCACTTTACAATTATGTTACAACATATTGAGCATTTTTGATTCACATTTTGTGAAAGGCTTGTTATGATCCGTTTCGATTTTTAACCTTAGGAGTAAACATGCAATCAAGACCTAGAGATAAGACTGTTGTTGATTCAACAAGTAAAATGGGAAGCTCAAACGAATTTGTGGACTTTGATACTCCCGATTTGCTTTCCGGAGAAACGAAGAAGCCAAAAAGAAGCAATAAGGGTATTATCGCTTCAGCCGCTGGCAAAGTCGGGGGCGCAATCGTTGGTGCAGCTCAAGCCATTGGTCAGTTCATCAAAGACCACAAATACGCTATTGCTATAACTGCGCTTGCAATTGTTGGTGGTGCTGCTCTTACTGCTGGTATCATCTTCTTCTGGCCTGCTATCGTAGCTAGTGCGGCTGCTTTCACTGTCGCTTTACCTACTATTGGTACGGTTGCTCCTTTAGCATGGCTTAGCACATTAAGCCTTCCAGCCGCTGCTGCTGTGCTTGGTGCCTTTGCTGCTGTTGGAACAATGATTGCTGGTGGAGTTCTTTACGGTACGGCTAACCTTTTACAAGGTACTTGGAACTTCTTAAAGCACTCAGCTAACTTCTTCCGTGGTCCAACACCTTCTACTGAGCCCGCTACCAAAGAGGAGCTTAAGCAGATAGTTAAAGAGGAAGTCAAAGAGATAGTTAAGCACCAAGTTCAAAAGAAACTTGATGGAGCTATGGAAGTTGTTCACCAGCACATCAACGAAGAAGAGCAAAGACTAGGCGTCCGTGTTGATCATGCTGCCGGCTTTGTAGTGCGTGCTTTAATGCAGGGAGCACCTCGTTCGCAAGAGCCTACTGCTAGAGTTTTTTCCATGCCAACGCGCGGGGAGCAGGAGCAATTTGACCGTCGTGACGGATCAACTGTGGACACTATGTTCGGAACTTTTAGTAATCCACACCAATCTGGACAACCAGGTGCTACTGTATCTCATGGCAATCAGGATTTATTGGATACTGCTAGTACTAGTGATCAACCTCAACTACACTAATGTGTTTGAACTCTTTTTAACGCGGCTTCTGCCGCGTTTTTTATGCCCATTTTAAAAGGGGGCGTTTTGCTCTTTTCTGTACATCAAAACAAGCATTCCTATTTCCTATACGTTATAATCTTCCTTTTATTGCAATGAGCAAAATGGTATGACAAAAGTACGTAAAATGCTGGTAACTAGCGCGCTCCCGTATGCGAATGGCCATTTGCATTTGGGGCATTTGGTTGAACACGTGCAAACCGACATTTGGGTGCGTACCCATACTATGCTGGGGCACCAATGCATCAGTGTGTGTGGGGATGATGCGCATGGCACGCCAATTATGTTGAAGGCAGAGCAACTCGGATTGAGTCCAGAAGCGCTAACCAAAAAGATGCAGCAAAGTCATGAACACGATTTTAACGCGTTTGCGATTCATTATGATTGTTATCACACCACACATTCGCCTGAAAACCAAAGCTTGGCTACAATGATTTACGAACACCTACAAAGCGCTGGGGTCATTGTTAAAAAAACGATTCGCCAAGCCTACGACCCGGTAAAAGAAATGTTTTTGCCTGATCGTTATGTGAAAGGAACTTGTCCGAAATGCGGGGCAGCGGATCAATATGGCGATAACTGTGAGTCGTGCGGAGCCACGTATTCTCCTACTGATTTAATTGATGCGGTCTCTGCTATCTCTGGTGCGAAGCCCATTGAAAAGGATTCAGAGCATTATTTCTTTGATCTCCCCCATTATGAGTCCTTATTAAAAGAATGGACGCGCAAAGGCCATCTGCAAACGGAGGTGGCGAACAAGTTGGATGAGTGGTTCGCTGCGGGTTTAAAACAATGGGATATTTCGCGTGATGCCCCCTATTTTGGTTTTAAAATACCTGGCACGGAGAACAAATATTTTTATGTGTGGCTCGATGCGCCTATCGGTTACATGGCAAGCTTTAAAAAGTATTGTAATGAGCAAGGGCTGTCGTTTGATGAGTTTTGGGGTAAAGACGCAAAAACTGAACTTTATCATTTTGTCGGCAAAGACATTGTGTATTTCCACGCGTTATTTTGGCCCGCTATTTTAGCAGGGAGTGGTCATCGGCTGCCTACTGCTGTGTTTACTCACGGGTTTCTCACGGTTGATGGGCAGAAGATGTCAAAATCACGTGGGACATTTATTGAAGCACGTACCTACCTTAACTATTTAGACCCTGAGTATTTACGCTATTATTTCGCTGCGAAATTAAATGGCCGAGTGGATGATCTCGATTTAAATTTCGATGATTTTATCAATCGCGTGAATGCCGATTTAGTCGGCAAAGTGGTCAACATTGCCAGTCGTTGTGCTGGATTTATCAATAAGCGTTTTGCTAATCAATTGAGTGGAGAGCTTGCAGAACCTCAGTTATACCAGGAATTAGTGGCTGCACGCAGTGAAATTATCGAAGCTTTTGTCCAACGCGATTACGCACGAGCTATTCGTCAAATCATGGATTGTGCTGATCGAGTGAATCAGTACATCGACGCCAATAAGCCTTGGGTGTTGGCAAAAGAAGAATCACGATTAGCTGAAGTACAGGCGATTTGTACAATGGGGTTAAATCTATTCCGCATATTAATCACCTACTTAAAACCAGTAGTCCCTACGATGGCTGCTTCTGCGGAGCAGTTTTTAAATTGTACTCCTTTAACTTGGGACAGTATTGATAAGCCTTTGCTTAATCATGATATCAACCCATTTACCCCCTTAATGACACGCGTTGAACGAGAAAAAATCGACGCGATGCTTTTGCACACGAAGGAATCATTAATGAGTACAACCGACGATAAAAAAGCAGTAGCTGCTACTGAAAATACCATTAGCATCGAAGAGTTCAGTAAAATTGATTTACGCGTTGCCCGCATTGTTGCTGCTGAGGCCGTAGAGGGTGCTGATAAATTATTGCGGTTACAACTGGATTTAGGTGAAAAACAAAAACAGGTTTTTGCAGGCATTAAATCCGCTTATCAGCCTGCGGAGTTAGTAGGCCGTTTAACCGTAATGGTGGCTAATTTAGAGCCAAGAACCATGCGTTTTGGGGTATCGGAAGGCATGGTCTTAGCGGCGGGTGATGGCAAAGGTATTTTTCTGCTGCAACCGGACAGTGGTGCTCAGCCGGGGATGAAGGTTAAATAATGATTTTAGTGAGTCAATGCCTTACGTCCTCTTTTCCTATTTCAAACGGCTTGTCCGCGGAATGGAGAGGACAAGCCGTGGAGAGTGAACAATGAAGTCCGTTAAAGCCATCGATGCACTGCTTCCTCAGACGCAATGCACAGAATGTGGTTACGCGGGGTGTTTGCCTTATGCGGAGGCCATCGCGCAAGATAAAGCGCCTATCGATCGATGTCCTCCTGGTGGGGTCAAAACTGTGAAAGCACTTGCCGAGCTATTAGGCATAGACGCTGAACCTTATCTCCCAGTCGCACAAGCAAACACACGTCCTCCTGCGTTGGCACACATCCGTGAAGCGGAGTGTATTGGTTGCACTAAATGCATTCAAGCCTGTCCAGTCGATGCCATCGTTGGCAGTGGTAAGCTTATGCACGCTGTCATCACCACCGAGTGTACCGGGTGTGGGCTTTGTGTCGAACCTTGCCCTGTCGATTGCATCGAGTTAGTGCCTATTCCTGAATTTCATTACGATAAAGATCTTGCCAGACAACGTTTTAATGCAAGACAAGCCCGCTTATTACGCGAAGAGCAAGAAAAACAACACGCTTATCGAGAAAAGCGACAATTGGCTCTGAAGACGACCGACGAAATGTTGGACGCGAAAGCCAAGCAGGATTATATTTTGCAAGCGCTTGCACGCGTGCAAGCGAAAAAGACCAATAACCATGAATAAACAAAAACGCCGGGCCATTTTTGAACGCTTTAAAGCACGTAATCCCAAACCCACCACCGAATTGAATTACAGCACTCCTTTTGAGTTATTGATTGCGGTGATGTTATCGGCGCAAGCGACCGATGTTAGTGTCAATAAAGCGACCGCTAAACTTTTTCCTGTAGCCAATACACCGCAAGCGATATTGGATTTAGGTGAAGAGCAGCTTAAGAAATACATCAAAACCATCGGGCTTTTTAACAGTAAAGCGCACAATGTGATAAAGACATGCCAAATGTTGATCATGCAGCACGGCGGAGAAGTTCCTCACTACCGGGAGGCGCTGGAAGCTTTACCTGGTGTTGGACGCAAAACAGCGAATGTGGTGCTCAATACCGCTTTTGGGGAGCCTACTATTGCTGTGGATACCCATCTTTTTCGTGTAGCGAACCGAATCGGTATTGCCAAAGGGAAGACTCCTTTAGCCGTGGAGCAGGCACTGCTTAAAAACATCGATAATGAGTTTATCGACGATGCGCATCACTGGTTGATTCTACATGGCCGTTATGTGTGCACCGCTCGTAAACCACGCTGCCCTGAGTGCTTGATTCGTGATTTGTGTGAGTACCCGGATAAAACGGCTGAGTGTCATCCTGAGCAAAGCGAAGGACCTCCCAACTCTTGGCAGTAACTCCATCCAGGAGATCCCTCACTACGTTCGGGACGACAATACCACTATCATCCTGAGCAAAGCGAAGGACCTCCCGACTCTTGGTAATAACCCCACCAAGGAGATCCCTCACTACGTTCGGGACGACAATACCACTGTCATCCTGAGCAAAGCGAAGGACCTCCCGACTCTTGGCATTAGTAACCCCACCAAGGAGGTCCTTCGCTTCGCTCAGGATGACAATCCACCGTTGGCAATAATCCCATTAAGAAGATCCCTCACCATGTCTGGATGACAAAGGTTACGTGTCTATCGATGCTTTATTGTAAACGCAATGGTAAGATGTAGTATTCGTTAATGTGCCATCTTTGAAGAAGGAAAGAGCGATACTGTAGTGTAATTGATCATTTTCGAGAGACCAGCTGAATTTGCCCACACCCACTTCGATGCCATCAAGGGCCAAATTGCCTTCTTTACGGTAAGCAAGCAGAGAGCCCAAAAGTTGCTGGCCATCGCCGCTCCAATGGAGATGGGCAATATTTTTATCCACAACAAAGTTGCCTTGAGTACTGTAAGCTGAAATAGTATCAATAGGCATTTGTTCATTATCAAAGGTGATTGATGAAAAATCTGAACTTTGCTCAATGGTGAGGGAGATTTTTTCCTCAGGGTCATTATCACACACACCGGTCCAATGACCTGAAAAATCAGCATATCCATCGTGTGAGCGCAGACTTTGCTGACGATTTGGCTGTTTCTCTTGAAACAATTTAGGAAATAACGGAATTGCAGCAAAGCTCGACGAAGCTAACGCTAAACTTAAGTGAATTAAAATCAATTGTTTTTTCATGAAATTATCCGTTTGTTAAATACAATGAGTGGTATCGATACCCACTTTTTTAAAGGCAGTTTCAATAGGCTCAGGGTTTACATTTAAATCTTTAGCTGCATAAGTGACGCCGCAAGCACCGTCAGTAAAACCGGTTGTAGGTGTCCAATATTTGGAGTTAGCGACCACCATGACGTGGAAAGCGGTTTTAATCCCCAGTTGTCTGGACATAAGGTAGAAAGCCCTATTAAATACACCACTGGCGGTATGCACCAAAAAGCTTTGTTTTTCGAGTTCATTGTCCGGATATTTTGATTCGGCCAAGCCTAAAAGCTCAGGATAGCTGACCGTGCAAATGCTACGTTGGGTTCGGGCCATTGTTTTATCCACACAATCCGCTGAATTCCCATCTAACGAGGGCAAATCTAAAAAGCGAATCGCTTTGATGGGCAATGAGGGGGGGATTAATGTTTCACCAATGGCCCAAGTGACTTCATTCGGAATGAGATAAACCTTATTGTATAATTTGGGGAATTTTTCTAAGAGATACGCACGAGAAGCTTGAGCAGCCATATCGGAAAATGATTCATTCAGAGCGCCAGGCTCATCATGGTATTCAAGATTCGCGTGTTGCTGAGTAAACCCGTGTGCTACTTCATGGCCTGCAACATCCAAGGATACTAAGGGGTAAAAATAGGAGCCATCCCCAAAAGACATGGTGGCACCATCCCAGAAAGCATTGTCAAAAGCAGAGCCAAAATGCACGCGCATAATGAGTTTTTGAGGGTTTCCATCATCGTCTTGCAAGGCATTAAGTCCATACCACTCTTTAAATAAACCAACAATCATATGACCAAAAAAATAGGCGTCATTACCCGCCGAATACGCCCCATTGACAAAATCTTCGATATTATTATTGCAAGAATATCGATAAGGGGTGCGAATAAACCCTGGCCAATCCCACTCAGAATTGAGATTAACTAGTGTCACTTTCTCATCAGCAAGAATACAAGTTTGATCTTGTTGAGTGACTTCTAGACTAGGTAAATCATCCTTTCCATACCAGTACTCATGAACTTTTTCATTCCCTCCAGGACCGATGTCAGAATAGTATTGGATATTGTTCCATTGCTTCATGACCTCACCTGTTTGTGCATTAATGATGAAGAAAGGCCAAACAGGTTTATCATTCGATAAGCTTTTAAAAGAAACCAAATAAGTTAATTGCAATTGATTATCTTGAGTTACCCTAATCTGCAGCTCGCTTTTTTCATTACTAGAATTGGTTGGGTTAGCTTGATTAAAATAGTGGTTTTTCGCTAATTGAATAGCGTGTTGCGAACTAAATGCCGGATTGGTATTGAGCTGAATGTCATCAAATAAATGGCCGTTCACTTGCTCACCCATTAACCCGCGACGATTTGGATTTGCGCTCACGGTAACCTGGGCGCCAACAATAGGAATCCCTTTATAGAGTTGCTGATAGCGTGTTATGACAACCTTATCTTGCCGTGTGCGACTCATAGGTTTTAACTTATTCATACTCACGGAGGAGCCAACGGACATCGTTGCTTGATGCGAAAAAGAGAATGGCTTCAGTTGACTTATAGGCGCTTGGTGCAAATTGACATAAGTTGCTGCCCAGCTCGTTGAATAAAGGGAAATTAAAGCAGCAAACGTTATATTTTTTATCATATCGGTAATCTAAATTGCAAATAGATCGCATTTTGACATGAAAAGGCGCATTGAGCAATGGAAAGTTGCTAAGATGAAAGAGCTCATCTTATTTCATGATTTGTTTTAGCATAAAGAGCCCTGCTGGGATATCCCTGGGAGTTACTCGATTAATCAAATGGACTTTGATGAAACCACTATTACAATAAGCGCTTACGCTTAAAGTAATAAAACATAAGCATGGCTAGAATTAACATAATAAAAAGAATAGCAGGGTAAGAATAGCGCCATTTTAGTTCTGGCATGTAGACGAAATTCATCCCGTAAATGCCAGCAATGAACGTTAAGGGAATAAAAAGACTGGCGAAGACGGTCAGAATTTTCATTGTTTCGTTCATCCGTGTGTTGAGGGTAGAGAGATACATTTCTAGAATGCCGTTGATTGTTTCACGTTGCAGATCAATGGATTCGAGTAAACGGGCAGTATGGTCAAATAAATCGCGATAATAAAGAATGTACTTCACATCAAGTAAATGCTTTTGCTCGATAACAAGAATATGAACAATATCATTGAGAGGTGCTATCACTTTGCGCAATGTCATGGTTCGCCTTTTCATGGTGTATAAGTTTGTCAAATTAATCGCTGCGGGATTTTTTATTAATAGGTTTTCCATCTTTTCAAGGATTTGTTCGCATTCTTCAACAAAATTAAAATAATTATCAATGATGCAATCCATAATCATATAACCAAGGTATTCGCTACTTTGTTCTCTAATAATGGGTTCTTTTGCTTTTAGGCGTTTCTCAAGCGGCGTAAAATCACATCGATTGGATTCGCGAAAGCTAAGCAAAAGATTTTCTTTCAATACCATACTAAATTGCTCGATATTATAGGTAAGATTGTGTGTTGGCGTATCAAGCATTTTGAAAATAATAAAGAGACAATCCTCAAGATCATCTAATTTAGATCGTTGACGAGTGTTTAAGATGTCTTCAATGATTAAGGGGTGAATAGCAAATTCGGCACACAGGCGAGTAATTTGTTCGGTATTAGCAAGGCCGTAAACATCAATCCAAACGTGTTGCTTGTTCGCTAAAGCCTGACGAACAAGCTCAGGCTGAAAAGTTTTAAGCTTTTTATAACTTTTAGCGTCATAAATGTGAACCGATACTTGAGTGGCTACAGGAGGGTTTTCGCCCACGTAAACGGCAGTACCTGGCAGCAATCCGGCTTTGGCTGAAGATTTTTTTTTAAACGGAGTCATAAACAGTCCTTGTCCTATTTTTATTCAAATTATAATCTCCAGTGTAAAGATAGGCTAGTTTAGTGAAGAATATTTGCCAAAATAAAAATAAAAATGCTATATTCCTGGTCATTTTTTCAAATTCTGCCAAGGGGTAATCTTTGGGTTGCAAGACGAGTACAACTTAAAATGGCTGCCTTTTCAATTGGATTATCGAAACGAAGTTATTTGTCACTTACAGTGAGTATGATGACATGCCTTATCTTGTTGATTAATGTTTCATTTAAAATTATTGAACTGCATGGACTTATGTTCACTGCAAGCAGTGTGCTCTGCCCATTAGTTGCTATCCTTTATTTAATGGTTTTAAGAGAATGCAGCATCGTGCAACAGCGGCATATACTTAACCAGTGCTTACTTGCGTTATACCTTTTTTCGATAGGTATTTACCTACTGGTCAATTTACCTGCTGCTGAAAATATGCACGACAATCCTACTTATCAGATTGTTTTTGAAGCCATTCCTAAAAAATTTTTTGCATCGACGATTGCTTTTGCAATCAGTTTTTATCTGCCGCATTTATTTTGTTGTGCCCGCAAAACAGTCATATTGATCTCACCCAAAGGACGCCTTCTATTGGCGGTACTAGGAGGGTATGCTTTTTTTAGCTTTAATTTTTTGTTGCTTTTTTCTCATCCTCTGATTCAACAGTTTCAACAGATTTACATTGATTCCTTAATCATCAGTGGTGGGATCTTATTAGGTTTTGGGGTGGTGCATTTATCCGCGCAGTTCATATTAAAACCTGTCAAAATCGTGTTGAAAAAAAATGCGTTGCCTGCCTATTTATCAGTGCCTATGTACCATTATCTTGTCAGTTTTTCAGTCACTATCTTATTGATTTGCCTTGCTTGCGAGTATCGTTTAGTTTCCTTACCGGAAGGATATACCTTAGGGGCAAGTGGGCTATTATTCCCTTTAACCATTGTAGCAAGTAATCTAATTGGCGAATTGTTTGGTTACAGAGCAAATTTACGGTTAGCAGTCGTCCTTATGCTAACTGAATTAACGTTTGATTTGCTGTTAATGGGCGCCGTAGCGTTACCTGCACCGGAATTTTTTAATTTAAACCCTTTTTACTCTTATATCCTGCCGCGCCGGATCCCTGCAGGAACCTTGGCTCTATTTGTTACCTTTGTTGGCAATGCCATGTTGCTTGAAAATTTGAAGTACACTGGCCTTAACCTTAACCGAAGCACACGGATCTTGATTGCTAACGTGATCGCCTCTTCTCTTCTGTGCTTGGTTAACTACACGCTTTTATACGGTGGGGTTTACTCCTACGATCAAATTTTTAGTTTGGCAATGAGCTCCTGGACTTACAAAATCATTGCAACAGTAGTCAGTTTACCCCTTGTGGTATGGTTGTGTAAGCGTTGTAGTGAACAAAAAATATTACAGTCGACGCTTAAAGATAACGTAACTTATTGAGTGAACAACTAGTTGGGCCTCGACCCAACGTTCCTGCTCTTGTTCAGCGGTTATTCTTTTTTCTCCTTTTTAACAGGTCTTTTCCAGCCAAAAATTGTTTTTTGCTTGCTGACTGTCAAGGTGAGTTCCCCTGGAGGAACATCTTTACGGATTGTGCTTCCAGCACCAATGGTTGCATTAGCACCGATGCGTACAGGCGCCACAAATTGCGTATCCGAACCGACAAATACACCATCTTCGATGACGGTTTGATGTTTATTTGCGCCGTCGTAGTTACAGGTAATTGTTCCTGCACCGATATTGACTTCTTTTCCTATCGTGACATCGCCAAGATAGCTTAAATGACTCGCCTTAGTCCCTTCCGCCAGCACAGCGTTTTTGGTTTCCACGAAATTACCAATTTTACAATCGGCGGCAAGTTGAGTACCGGGTCTTAAGCGTGCAAAAGGACCCACATGACAATTGTTATCCAGTACGCAATCTTCTAACACTGAGTTAGCAAAAATTTCACAATTTTCACCTAAGGTGACATTTGTTAGGACGCAATGTGGACCAATTCGACAGCCTTTTCCTAGACGTACATGGCCATTGCATATCACATTGACGTCAATGAATACATCTGGACCGCATTGAAGTTCGCCACGCACGTCCAGGCGGTTTGCATCACTGATACTTACCCCAGAGAGCATCAATTGCTCTGCAACTCGCTTTTGCCAGACGCGCTCGAGCTGTTGGAGCTGCAGTCGATTGTTGACCCCTTGGATTTCTAAGAGATCCGTGGCTTGCATTGAGGTGATCGGCAAATTCTCAGCCACTGCCATCGCAATAATATCGGTGAGATAATATTCACCTTGAGCATTATGAGCATTCAATTGAGGTAACCATCGTGCTAAGTCTGCTGCTGATACGCAGCAAATGCCGCTGTAAATTTCGTTGATGCGCTTCTGATCAACTGTTGCATCTTTTTCTTCAACAATCGCGCGAATGGCCCCGGAGCCATCACGTACAATGCGTCCAAGCCCAGTCGGATTATCGAGCATCGCGACGAGTAAACTGAGCGGAATCGGTTTTTTCTCATGGGAAAGACTGGCTTTGACAAGCGCGCGCAAGGTTTCAGAGCGGATTAATGGCACATCGCCTGAAAGCACTAAAACTTGAGATTGGTCAGGAATATGCGTGAGTGCTTGTTTTACGGCGTGGCCAGTCCCCAATTGTTCCGTTTGCAAAACCCAATTCACGGATGAATTAGCGAGGGCTGATTTGATCGCTTCTCCCCCATGACCATAAACCACATGAATCGCGTCTGGATTTAACTGTTGCGCCGTCTCGATGACCCATTGCAGCATGGGTTTGCCTGCTAAACAATGCAGTACCTTGGGGGTATCGGAATACATTCGTTTGCCTTGACCGGCAGCTAAAATAACTATTTGCAGTGACATGAGTGTTATTATTTCCTAAAGTTAGCGCATCTTTTTAATTAATAGATGCTGAAATAAACAAATTGTATGTAGGTTGCTAATCAAATCATGAATAGATATGATAAAAAAATTGCGACAAAAGGAGTAGTGCAATAACGATTTTTCTTGATATAACCCAATATTTTTTGATTGACCATATTCCTTATGCTCAGGATGACGGGCTTAACTCACCACATAAGTTTTTTTCCATCAGCAGCTTAACCTGCTCACTATCTAAGTTTTTACTGAATAAATACAGCAATTTGCAATGGGCAGCCTCAGGTGTCATGTCATGGCCACTGATTAAACCAGCTCGTTTCAGCGTATAACCAGTAGCATATTGACCCATTTCGACCTTTCCTTGCTGACATTGGCTGCAATTGACAATCACAACACCGCGCTCACAAGCATCCTGCAGAATATTTAAAAAGTGTGGATCATTATTTTGTGCATTCCCACTACCATAGGTTTCAAGCACTAATCCGCGCAGTGGTTGCTGTAGGATGTAATCTAATACTTTAGTTGCGAACCCAGGAAACAAGCGAAAGTTCGCGATGAATTGTGGACTAATCATCTGTAAATGAAACGGTTGTTGAGGTGACGGTAGTAAAAGCTCTTTATGAAGCTCAATACTAATGCCAACTGTCGCTAAATGAGGAAAATTCGGGGAGTCAAACGCATTGAAGCGCTCAGAGCTGATTTTTTGTGTCCTGTTCCCGCGTAACAATTGCTGATTGAAGTAAATGCAGACTTCATTAATAGGTTGATGCGCGCAAAGCCATAATGACGTGATCACATTGTCCATCGCATCGTTTCGCACTTCAGATAAGGGAATTTGCGAGCCGGTGACAATGACGGGTTTAGATAGGTTTTCCAGCATGAATGATAAAGCGGAGGCGGTATAGGCCATAGTATCTGTGCCATGAAAAATCACGAAGCCGTCAAAATGGTTGTATTCCGCGTTAATGTCACTGGCAATGCGATTCCAGTCACTGACTGTCATATTCGAAGAATCAAGTAACGGTTGATATTCTTTGATCACGTAATTGGGCATTTCCGAGTGTTTTAACGCAGGAATTTGTGCGAGCGCGGTTTGGACGTACCCTAATGCGGGTTCATAGCCGTGACTGGTTTTGATAGAACTGATTGTGCCGCCAGTGTTAAGAATGAGGATGCGTTTTTTCATAAAAAAATTTCAATTTTTGCGACGATTATACGCTGTGAAAGCAATCTTTTGCAGTCCCTTTACGCATTGAGCAAGAATGTTTGTTAGCAATTTAGAATATAATTATTTAACATGATGATTTTTCGCATAAATGATAAAAGAGTTACGGGTATAAATCGGATTTAATTTTGTGGTTATTCTAGGAAAAGAGAAGCAAAATAAGTTGGAGTGCAGGTTTATGTCAATTTTTCAAGATAAAACGACTAAAAAGCACAGATTTATTTGCCAACCTCTTCCACTTTATGGAAAAATCAAGGTATTAACGGTTTAGTGTAAGCAGTGAAAAATGGTGATTGATCGTGCCGGATACCGGTTGAACGTTGGTATAATTCTTACCAACTCATCCGGTCGAGTGTTTTGGGGAAGACGTAATGGCCATGATGCTTGGCAATTTCCCCAGGGTGGCTTGGCCACTGGTGAAACAGCGCTAGAAGCGATGTATCGAGAGCTACGTGAAGAAGTCGGTTTAGATAGGGAAGATGTAGAGGTGCTCGGTGTTACAAAACGCTGGTTGAAATATCGTTTGCCTAAGCAGTATCTTCGTCATGGTAGTGAACCCTTAGTGATTGGTCAAAAACAAAAATGGTATTTACTAAAATTAATCACTTGTGAGCAAAAAGTACGTTTGGACTTAAGCGATTCGCCAGAGTTCGACAGCTGGCGCTGGATCGATTATCACGAGCCTCCCGAGCAAGTAATTTTTTTCAAACGTCAAGTTTATGCGCAAGCGATGAAAGAATTAGAGTATCTGTTAAAGAAACGCCGCACTCCTTTTGGTGCACGACGTAGGCGAGGTAATCATAGTCGATAATGTTAAAAATACTGAAACGAATCGTCCAGGATGTCACTACAGCAAGTCATTTAACTGAAGCACTCTCTATTTTGGTGCAGCGTGTTCGCAAAGCAGTTGATGCTGACGCCGTTTCTGTTTTTCTTATCGACAATAAACATGCTGAATATGTATTGATTGCAACCGATGGTTTGAATCAGCAGGCTGAGTCCAGAGTGCGTGTGGGGTTAGATAGCGGTCTTATTGGCTTAGTAGGGCGACGCGAAGAGCCCATTAATATCGAAGACGCGCCTTCTCACCCTGATTTTCATCACAATCCCTTGCTTGGCGAAGAACACCTGCTCTCCTTTTTAGGCGTACCGATTATTCAACACCGGAAGCTCTATGGGGTTTTGACTGTTCAACGTGCAGAAAACCGCTGCTTTGATGATGCAGAAGAAGCGTTTCTGATTACTTTGGCCGCACAATTGGGTGGTGTTATTGCGCATGCCGAAGCGACCGGCGAGTTAGCACAGTTAACTCAACCGGTTCTCACCGGCACTGCTAAAGGCGAGGCCGCCTCTGTTGCATTAACAGGCGTTGGTTCAGTGCCGGGCATTGGTATTGGAACCGCGGTGGTGGTTTATCCAGCCGCGGATATTGATTCTGTTCCTCGTCATTCTGTGGATGGCGTTGAAGAGGAGGTTGTAACATTTTACGAAGCGTTACAAGCGGCGCGCGAGGATATGCAACGCTTAAGCAGGCGTATGAAAGCGACTGTTGCTGAAGATGAGCATGCTTTATTTGATGTTTATTTGCGTATTTTAGATAAAGACAGTTTGGGTGCTGAGGTCGAACAGGTTATCCGTGAAGAACAAATCAGTGCCCAAGCGGCGCTATCGGCAGTCATTAAAAAACACGTGCAGCAATTCGAAAGCATGGAAGATGATTATCTACGTGAGCGAGCGAGTGATTTTCGCGATCTCGGTCGCAGAGTACTTGCTGAATTACAGCGCGCACAACGTGAGGAAATTGCTTACCCTCGTCGTACGGTCTTGATAGGGGAAGAGATCACTGCCTCTGCATTAGCTGAAGTCCCCGAGGGTCAATTAGTGGGTGTGGTGTCGGCAAAGGGGGCGAATAATTCGCATGTGGCCATTTTAGCACGTGCCCTGGGCGTACCTACTGTGATGGGAGTTCGAGGGCTTAAGGTTGAGCATTTGTCGCGACGTGCTGTTGTCGTTGATGGTTATTTTGGCCATGTGTATGTTTCTCCATCCCGAGCTATCTTTTCGGAGTTCAAAAAATTAGCCCGGGAAGAACAGGAGCTGACTCAAAGCTTAGTGAGTTTACGCGATAAGCCGGCTGAAACACTGGATAACTACCGCGTTTCTTTGCAAGTCAACACAGGACTCGCAATGGATGCTGGGTTGTCAATGAGCGTCGGCGCTGAGGGCGTGGGTTTATACCGCTCGGAAGTGCCTTTCATGAGTCGAGATCGTTTTCCTTCAGAAGATGAGCAATACATTATTTATCGTCAAATTCTCAAGGCATTCGCGCCCCGATACGTCACTATGCGCACGCTGGATATCGGTGGGGATAAGATTCTTCCTTATTTCCCTGTTTCAGAAGATAACCCTTATTTAGGTTGGCGTGGTATCCGGGTTACGCTGGATCATCCCGATGTATTTTTAATGCAAGTTCGGGCAATGATGCGTGCGAGTGAAGAATTAAATAATTTGCGCATCATGTTGCCTATGGTTACTAATTTAAGTGAAGTGGAAGAAGCCGTATTTTTAGTAGAGCAAGCATTTGAAGAATTATTAGAAGAGGGTTGCTTGATTGAAAAACCCAAATTAGGTGTTATGGTCGAAGTGCCTGCAGCGGTGTACCTCGCAAAAGAGTTGGCAAAACGGGTTGATTTTTTGTCCGTAGGAAGCAACGATTTGACCCAATATTTGCTTGCTGTTGATCGAAACAATGCGCGTGTTGCTGGTATTTATGATTCATTCCACCCTGCTATGCTGCGTACGCTCATGAAAGTGGTTGAAGGTGGGCATGCGGCAGGTGTGGAGGTCAGTATTTGCGGCGAAATGGCATCTGATCCTTTAGCAGTGATGTTATTGCTCGCGATGGGTTTTGATACATTAAGCATGAACTCCACTAGTTTGCCTCGTATTAAATGGGTTATTCGTAATATCACCTTGGCGCATGCGCGCAAAGTGCTTGCCGATGTCCTTGAACTTGAGCACCCTGCTGAAATCAGAATGCTTTTGCAAAAAGCATTGGAAGAGGAAGGCCTAGGCAGCTTAATTCGCGCTGGCCGCGGGTAGGTTCCTCGCGTTGCTCAGGATGACAGTGTTATTGTCGTCCCGAACGTAGTGAGGGATCTCCTTGATGAAATTACTGCCAAGAGTGGGGAGGTCCTTCGCTTCGCTCAGGATGACAGTGTTATTGTCGTCCCGAACGTAGTGAGGGATCTCCTGGATGGGGCTACTGCCAAGAGTCGGGAGGTCCTTCGCTTCGCTCAGGATGACGGTGGTGTTGTCGTCCTGAGCGAAGCGAAGGATCTCATTGTGGGAGTTATTGCCAAGAGATGACAAAGGGTTTTTCCTCATAATATTAGGAGATCCGTTTATTACAAGCGTGAACATTGTTGAAATGCTATTGCATGGTAGCCTCTATATTGTAGCAGGCATTATAGCAGGCCTAGTCTCGGGTGTTATGGGAATAGGCGGGGGCATTGTTGTGGTCCCTGCATTGGCTTTTATTTTTAATCATAAGGCTAATTTTCCTCATGAATTGGTCATGCAAATGGCTGCCGGTACTTCTTTAGCGGTGATGCTTTTTACTTCGCAATCTTCTATACGCACGCATTATAAGCAAGGTGTCATTTTGTGGAGTGTGTATAGGCGTTTGTGGCCAGGAATCGTCATGGGGGCCATCAGTGGTGCTTTAATTTCCCATAAGTTATCGACGTTTTGGCTTAGAATGCTATTTGGTTTTTTCTTGCTGTTTGTATCCATTAAAATGCTTGCTGATATGAATAAGAAAGAAATTAAGCCCTACCATTTTCCTCCTGCTTGGATAAATGGGTTAATTAATTTTGTAATAGGCGGGATTGCCGGTTTACTGGGGGTAGGCGGTGGGGCTTTAACCGTGCCCTATCTGAGCTATTGCAATTTAGATATAAAAAAAATTGCGCCTATTTCTGCCTTATCGACACTGACTGTGGCGGCAGTAGGAACGGTTGTTTTTATCATTACAGGAGCCAACGAGCCTGGACTCCCGATGTACAGTAGTGGGTTTGTTTACTGGCCAGCGGTTTTGGGCATTGCAATTCCCAGTAGTTTTTTTGCTCCTCTCGGTGCAAAATTAACTTATATTATTCCGGTTAAGCAATTGAAGTATGGTTTTATTGCATTATTGATTGCAACGGCGATTGACCTACTCATTTTAAGAGGACTTTTTTAGGATATATCCATGTTAGCATTTCCGCAAATTGATCCGGTTGCTTTTTCACTTGGGCCCATTAAAGTCCATTGGTATGGGCTTATGTATTTGGTGGGCTTTATTGGCGGTTGGGGTTTAGCACAATGGCGAGCTAAACATTATCAATTGAATTGGACTTCTGAGCAGATTGGCGATTTGATTTTTTATGGGGCTTTAGGGGTTATTATTGGTGGGCGATTAGGCTACATGCTGTTTTATAATACCTATCAATTTTTTACTCAACCTTGGACCGTATTTAAATTATGGGAAGGCGGGATGTCCTTTCATGGCGGATTACTCGGCGTGGCCGTTGCGATGTGGCTATTCTCGCGCAAAGTTAAAAAACCGTTTTTGCAAGTCACTGATTTTTTAGCACCACTTGTCCCTTTAGGATTAGGAGCAGGAAGGCTGGGTAACTTTATTAATGGCGAGTTGTGGGGGCGAGTTACTGATGTGCCTTGGGCAATTGTTTTTCCTCATTCCGATGGCCAACCACGTCACCCTTCGCAATTGTATGAATTGGGTTTGGAAGGGATCATTTTATTTGTTTTCTTGTGGTGGTATGCATCGAAACCACGTCCGGTTGGTCGAGTTTCGGCGATGTTCTTAGTGGGGTATGCGATTTGCCGCTTAATTGCTGAATGCTTCCGGGAACCCGATGTACAATTGGGCTATATTGCATTTGATTGGCTTACCATGGGGCAACTGCTGTCTATCCCAATGCTATTAATTGGCTTATGGGGATTAAATTGGGGTAATAAACGATGAAAACGTATCTACAGCTTCTCGAACATATTTTAGAACACGGTGTGGAAAAAACCGATCGAACTGGAACAGGCACCCTTTCCATTTTTGGCTATCAAATGCGCTTTAATCTCGCCGAAGGTTTCCCGTTGGTTACCACGAAGAAGCTCCATACGCGCAGCATTATTCACGAGTTGTTATGGTTTCTAAGAGGCGATACAAATATTGCCTACTTAAACGAGAATGGAGTAACCATCTGGGACGAGTGGGCTGATAGCAAAGGCGACTTAGGTCCTGTCTACGGACAACAATGGCGGGCTTGGCCTGCTGCGGATGGGCGAGTTATTGATCAATTATCAGAAGTGTTGCAGCAAATTAAAACCAATCCTGATTCAAGACGGTTGCTCGTGAGTGCTTGGAATGTGGGGGAACTCGATAAGATGGCCTTAATGCCGTGCCATGCTTTATTTCAATTCTATGTCGCTAAAAATCGCCTTTCTTGCCAATTATATCAACGTTCTGCGGATGTTTTTTTAGGTGTACCGTTTAATATTGCTTCCTATGCTTTGCTGACCCATTTGGTGGCGCAGCAATGCGATCTGGAGGTTGGTGATTTTATTTGGACGGGTGGGGATTGCCATCTGTACTTAAATCATTTAGAACAAGCGCGTACACAATTACAGCGTACCCCATTTCCGCTGCCACAGCTGATTATAGGCCGCAAGCCTGCTTCACTGTTTGAATATCGGTATGAGGATTTTGAGTTTATCAATTACCAATCCCACCCAACCATTAAGGCACCGATTGCAGTTTAATTCATCCTGTGTGTAGGGATGGTTCTCTTGATTCTTGGTCGAAACTTGATTCAGAAGGTTCTTCGCTATGCTTAGGATGATAGGTTGTGTGTTGGGATGTACCGAGAACCAATAAAAATTGAGCGGAATAATAAAGATACATCTCTAAAATAGAAATCAAGCGGTCATTGTCAAAAATAAACCGATTCAAGGCAAAGGTCAGATCAGAAAAAAGAAATAACAAGGCACCGAGAGTCACTATGGGTGTATGTTGCTTCACATGCAATGCGCAAAAAATCATTGGAATAAGCCAACACGTATAGATCATTACGGGCACTTTCATTTCGCCTAAATAGGGATAGAGAATATAAAAACCGAACGCGAGAGTGGCTAAGATTACTATAAAAATGGATAGGCGCTTTTTTTGGAAGCTAGCAATTTTTAAAAATAACAGGATATAAGCACATTGTGCCAAAATAAATGACAAAATGGTGATTTGTAATGAGAGCTGAAAAGGCAAAGTAAGAACAGCATCCCCCAGAAATGAGAAGCTAAGGGCCGCAAACAATAGACCTTTTGTGGCAGGTTCGTGATTACGTAGACTAAATAAAATAAGAAAAATAATAGGCGTCGGTTTTAGGATAGTGGTGATGGGATAGTCGATATAAGATGAAGCGAGAAGGTAAATGAGCATACTTAATACAGCAAGCGTCAAAGTTATTTTTGAATATTGGCCTGACATTGTATTCCTGTTCATCACTTAGATAATAGTTCAGGTCTTCCTTTCGATGCCGTAAAGGGAGAGCTATTACCCACTGAAAGCATTGAGTATACACCGCTTATTCTCGACTGAATATTTGTTTTTCGCAGAAAATATGATTTAATATTGCGCACTAAGATTTGTTTAATAGCCAATTATGAAAAAATTGATCTTCTTTGTTTTAATTTCCCTCGCTGTGACAACTGGGCAAGCGAGTAAACTAAGTAAATTCCTGCATAAAATGGAAGAAGAAAATAGGGTTCGCCAACAACAGGAGTGGCAACAGGACATGAATTTTGCTGATCTTTCTTTCCGATTAGAGAAGCGGTATGTGGATGAGCGCGGACAAGACTGTCGTGATTATATTTTTAGAGCACGAAGCAACCCTTATCTGCATGGTTATTATACCGTGTGTGAAGAACGATAACCGTAAAATAGGTCACATGATTAATCAAATAGGGTTTCATTCTCATTAAATACCCTCTCATACAAACGCAGTAATTGTTTTTTTGTTACTCGATGGGTCGATAAAGGGGGTAATGCATGGATGCTAAAAAAATCAATTTCAGCTATTTCTAGATTTTCCATTTTCTCACCAGAAATAATTTCGCAATGGAAAAAGCACTTATACACGTGTGGCCATTGAGGCGGATGATCATGTTTCTGTTTATCCCATAATGCAAGTAACCTAAAGGGCGAAACTTCGAAGCCCGTTTCCTCCTTAGTTTCTCTAATGACGGCCTCTGAGGGCGATTCATTCACATCAGCAAAGCCACCGGGTAAAGTCCATAAACCGTCAGAGCGTTCTTTTACCAGTAGCAAATTGTCATCATTAAGAACAAATGAACGCACATCAAGCTTAGGCGTTGCATAACTTTCTTCTAATGAAAACAAATGATGAATTTCCTCTGCGGAATGAGGTGAAAAATGGCTGGCAAACTCAGCAGCAATTTCACGAAATCGTGAATACCTTTGGGTATCAAATTCATTATCGGAATAAGCAAGCCCGTTTTGAGCAAGGGCTTGAATTTCTGAAATCAGTTTAAGCCAGTCCATATTGCGTTGACTCATGAATGATTAGCTCCGGTTTTTATCTCTTTTTTGTTTGCTTTACTAATTAAAAAATCAAGAACTTTCAGTAGTCTCTCTTCTCCTTTAGCCATTTGCAAATCGGTCTTATACTGATTCGCTATGACAAAAGCGGGCACACCATTTACATGATAGCGGGCCATTAAAGTCGTGGCTTCATTGATTTGCATATCGATGGTTGTTGAATTCTCAAAGGCACTTTTTGCCGTAGCCGGGTCGACTCCTTGAGCGGTGAAAAAATCGACCATCGCTTGATTGGAATTCATGGCGTTATCTTTCGCTTGAATCGTTTTGAATAACAGTGGATTAAGCTTGCTTTCTAAATTTAAGAGATGAGCGGTGTAGTATGCCTTGGCGTAATAGGCCCATTCTTTATGAAATATCACGGGTACACGTGAAAATTGAATGGTATTACCTTGCTGTTTTACCCAATTCTCAAGCGCCGGTTCAATTCGGTAACACCAGGGACAACCGTAACTAAAAAACTCGGTGACAGGAATTTTATTATTAGGCGCCTTTGGCTCAGTGAGACCACTGACAAGCTCATAATCTTTGCCCGCGATAAATTCTTCAGCAAAGCCTAGCAAAGGGAGAAATAAAAAAACAATGGGTATAAAACGTTTTAACATCATTAGTCTCTCTTTTAAATTTAAACTAGTGCCGCATGCAGCCTGCTTGGCGTTTTTTCGTCAACTAGGATAGCTTAATGTAAGCCTTGAATGTAATAGGCCACTGCCTCCATGTCTTCCTGGCTCATGCGTGCACTAATATCACGCATAATGGAATTCAAGTCGTTTGTTCGTTTCTTGTCTTTAAATGCCTGCAATTGCTGGATGGTATACTCTTCATGTTGTCCTGTTAACACAGGAAATCCAGCTTGTGCATTTCCAGTGCCTTTAGGGCCGTGGCATGCGATACAGGCTGTAATGTGTTTCGAAAAATCACCACCACGATACAGGAGTTCGCCTCGTTTTAAAAATTTTTCGGGTGTTTCTCCTTCTGCAATGGGCTGATTAGAATAAAAATTTGCCAACTCTGTCATATCCTGATCATTTAAATTGGCTAATACGGCCGTCATTGTTGCAGCATTACGCGTAACACCTTTTTTAAAATCATGCAGCTGCTTGATAAGATAGCTAGCATGTTGCCCTGCAAGATTAGGCCATTGTGGATTACTACTCACTCCTTGTGCGCCGTGACAGGCTGCACATACGGCGGATTTTAGTGCTTCTGCTTCTGGTGTTTCAGCGATACAAGTCGTCACTGTGCCGAGCAAAAAAATGGCACAAAAGATTTTTTTCATTCTTTTCCCGTGGTTTCAGCTGGTTTAATGGTACACTGTTTGTGTAAAAATCCCAAAATGAATTTTAGCGGAAGTACCCTTTTCGTAGGTTAGCCTTGGCCAAACGTGCATAGTTCATTGTATAACGACACAGTAATCATCGGCGGGTTAAAGGCTCAACCTACAATGGTTATGCAAGAATAAGGGACACTACAGGAATTTAAAATAAATGCTAATGAATCCTTATGCTCAAGCTGTTTTCTTAAAAAGTGCGGCGCGCGTTGATCAGCTCCCTCCGGATGAAGGGTTTGAAGTTGCTTTTGCCGGGCGTTCGAATGCTGGCAAATCAAGTGCATTGAATTGCTTAACGGGTATTAAGCAATTGGCCCGTACCAGCAAAACACCTGGTCGAACACAGCTCATTAATCTATTTAATATTGACGAGTCTCGGCGCCTTGTGGACTTGCCTGGTTACGGCTACGCGAAAGTTGCACAGCGTATTAAGGAAGATTGGCAGCAAAATTTAGCGCATTACCTAGAAGTAAGGCAATGCCTACGAGGTTTAATCTTATTGATGGATTGTCGCCATCCTTTGAAAGAGCTCGATCAAATGATGGTTGATTGGTCAATTAACCGGCAATTGCCAGTCCATATTCTTCTAACGAAGGCGGACAAGCTGAGCCGAGGCGAGACAAAAAGCACGGTACTCAAAGTACAGCGGTTTTATCAATCGATGGCTGGTTTGATTACCGTGCAAAGTTTTTCTTCCTTGAAAAAAGAGGGTATCGAAGCGTTAATTAATAAATTAAATGAGTGGTTTGCCTTAACTGACGACAGACGCTAATTTATATTCATCGGCCAATCGATCCGCTAAACGTGTGGTTTCAGGGATACGATACTTAGGGGATAATTTTAAAATCCATTCTCGCGCCGCTGTCAAAGTGATTTTGTGGCCAATAGAAATATAAACGGGATTCACTTGCGCGCGTGTCCTTAAGACGCAGCCAATGATATTCTCTTTATTATCATACAAGTAGGAAAAGTCGCCTCGATTTTTTCCGGGATGCTCATGACTACCGTAAAGTTTCGATTTCCCGCATCCGATGGTTGGAATGTCGTAAGCTAAGCCTAAATGGCAAGCCAGACCGAAACGTCGAGGATGCGCCATGCCTTGCCCATCACACACAATGAGATCAGGTTTAATGGTTAACTTATCGATTGCTTGAGCAAGCGAAGGAAGCTCTCTAAATGACAGAAAGCCGGAGCGATAAGGAATTTCGACTGGACACGTGGCTTTTGTTACCTCAAGGACAGCGAACGATTCCGCGTCGATGACCACTGCAATCGCAAAGGCTTGATTGTTTTTCACGTTATAAGCGATATCAAGCCCGGCAATGGTCTTAATTTTTGTTTTTATGTCTTCGGTGCGAATTAAGCTCGACCATTCGTTTTGATAATGAATGGCTTGTTGTGTGTTAAATCGATTATTAATAACTAAATTAGGGGGATTTATTAGGTTCATAGCGGCTAAAAAATACTAAGAATTTAGGCACCCCAGCGGCGCACAAGACCCAGATCAATATCCAATAAGTCTAAAATTCTACCAACAGAGTGGTCGATTATATCATTAATTGTTTGAGGTTGGTTATAAAATGCCGGTACAGGGGGTGCAATAATTGCTCCCATTTCAGTCACAGCAACCATGTTTTTCAAATGGCCGAGGTGAAGAGGAGATTCTCTAACCATTAAAATCAAGCGACGCCTTTCTTTTAATACCACATCGGCTGCACGCGTTAACAAGGTGTCGGAATTACCCGAAGCGATATTGGCTAAAGTGCGCATTGAACAGGGAGCAATGATCATGCCTAAGGTTTGAAAAGAGCCACTGGAGAGGCAAGCGGCAATATCATTAATATTGTAATGTTTATCCGCCAAATGATTAAGTTGTGCCGCGGATAGAGTCGTTTCAAGAGCGCGAGTTTGTTGAGCTGCTTTGGAGACAATTAAATGCGTTTCAACCTCGTATTCCTTGAGACATTCGAGTAGGCGAATGCCGTAGATGATGCCAGAGGCACCACTAATGCCAATGATAATTCGCGGTTTTCTCTGAGTGGCCACTGAGTTTTAATCCTCTAATTTAGATGGCGTCATTTTATTCGCTGCAATTAACTTATCAACTGCTTGCGGATTCGCGAGGGTTGACAAATCACCCAGTTCACTAAGCTGTATCTCTTCATTTTCAGCAATTTTGCGCAAAACACGGCGCATGATTTTGCCTGAGCGTGTTTTGGGTAAATCAGTTACGCGTTGAATGACATCAGGTTTGGCAATACTACCAATGGTTGTTTTAACAATATCGAGTAATTCTTCTTCCAATCGGGGGTTTGGATTACTATCGGCCTTTAAACTCACAAACGCATGTATACCTTGTCCTTTTAGCGAATGTGGAATTCCTACAACTGCTGCTTCAGCAACCTGCGGATGAAGAATAAGGGCGCTTTCAATTTCTGCTGTGCCTAAGCGATGCCCTGAAACATTAATGACATCATCAATGCGCCCAGTAATCCAGTAATCTCCCTCTTGATCGCGTCGTGCACCATCGCCAGTGATATAGTAGCCATTAATGAGGTAAGTTGCACGGTAACGTTGATGATCACCTGCAATGGTTCTAGCCATGGAGGGCCAAGGGTATTTAATGGCTAATGCGCCTTCACCAGCACCTTGTATCTCATTGCCGTGCTCATCAAGAAGCACCGGGTAAATGCCAGGTAAAGGTTTACTGGCAGCACCTGGTTTAGCGGATTCTAAAGGTTCTTGTGGGCAAATCATGATGGCACCGGTTTCAGTTTGCCACCAAGTGTCGACAATGGGGCTTTGATTTAAGCCAACTTGATCATGATACCATTGCCACACTTCAGGATTAATGGGTTCCCCCACCGTGCCGAGTAAACGCAGCGATTTGCGCGATGTGGTGGCTAACCAATCATCTCCCTCGCGTTTAAGTGCACGAATTGCCGTCGGCGCAGTATAAAAAACACTGACCTCATTTTTATCGATAATTTTCCAACAGCGAGAGGGATTGGGCCAAGTGGGTATGCCCGCAAACATTAGCGTAGTAATGCCATTACATAAAGGACCATACACCACATAGCTATGCCCAGTTATCCAGCCAATATCGGCAGTACACCAAAACACCTCATTTCCAGTACAGCGAAAAATATAATCATGGCTGTAAGCCACTTGAACTAAATAACCGCCCGTGGTGTGGACAACGCCTTTTGGCTGACCTGTACTGCCTGAAGTGTAGAGTATGAAAAGAGGGTCTTCTGCTTCCATGGGCTCCGGCGGACAATCGGTGCTGGCTCGCTCTTTTAATTCATGCCACCAATGATTGGAGTTGGGCTCGAAAGGGGTGAATGTGTCGCTATTTTTCACCACCAGTGTCTGAATATTCAAATTCTTGCTTGCTTCATCAGCTTGTGGCTTCAGGGAAAAAAATTTGCCACCACGCTGATAACCCTCTGCGGTGATCAGCAATTTGCAGTCAGCTGCTTCAAGACGCTGCCGCAATGCTTTGGCAGAAAAGCCCGCAAACACCACTGTGTGGACAGCGCCAATGCGGGCGCAAGCCAACATGGCAATGGCAGCTTCGGGAATCATAGGAAGGTAAATGCCCACTCGATCACCCTTATGAATGCCGAGGGATTTTAATCCATTGGCAATACGGCAAACCTCTTGGTATAGCTCAGCAAAAGTCAGCTTCACCTGCTGATTTTCTTCGTCGCCCTCCCAAAGAATAGCGGGGTGATTTGCTTTATGAGGAAGATGTTTATCAAGGCAATTGGCACTCACATTGAGTTTTCCCTCGCTAAACCATCGCACGTCAGCGGTGGCCAAACTGCCCTGCAAAACGGTTTTCCACGGTTTAATCCAATGGACATATTGAGCCGCAGTCTTAGCCCAAAATTGCTCTATTGCTTGAGGATTAATGTCTTGAGGAAGTCGTTCCTTGTTCATAGCATACCTATTCGTTAGCAATTGCTTTAATAATGGCTGAAAAATCCAATTGGCTTTGGCCTGCTTCGTTAAATTGACGATAGATGGCTGTTGCCAGTGCACCCATTGGCGTTTCAACACCCTCTGCGGCAGCGGAGCTTTGGCTTAAATTTAAATCTTTTAGCATCATGGCTGCGGTAAATCCGGGTTGATAATTATTGTTAGCGGGAACATTAGGGAGAATTCCCGGTACGGGGACATACTTGCTTATAGCCCAGCACTGCCCTGATGAGTTATTAACCACCTCAAACAGATTTTTTGCTGATAATCCAAGATGGTTTGCGAGAACAAAAGCTTCTGAAATAGCAATCATTGATATTCCCAAAATCATGTTATTGCAAATTTTTGCTGCTTGTCCGCTTCCCGCCGCACCCGTATGAATGATTGTTTTGCCCATTACCGAAAGGAAAGGTTTGGCTTGAGTATATGCGTGTTCTTCTCCGCCGACCATAAAAGTCAGTGTGGCTGCTGATGCACCAGCAACTCCTCCAGAAACAGGCGCATCGACAACCAACAGCGATTTCATGGTGGCTTGTTGATGCAATTTTCTACTGGTTACCACATCGATGGAAGAACAATCGATGTATAAGCTATTCGCTGCGGCATTGGCAAACAAGCCATCGTTTTTTAAACAAACTTGACTGACTTGTTCTCCGGTTTGCAGCATCGTGATGATCACGTCTTGGTTTTTTGCGGCTTCCACCAAGCTGGACGCTGTCAACCCCCCGGCGTTGGTCAATGCGCTGACCGCTTCTTTTTGTAAATCGAAACCAGTGACTTGATGTCCTGCTTTCACTAAATTCATAGCCATAGGCAAGCCCATGTGCCCGAGGCCTACAAATCCTATGCGTGCCATCCTTGTCTCCTTATTGACTTCTTTCCGAACTCTACCGCGGAGAAAAGCCTATTTATTCATGGGTTGGCATAGCAAACGTGCCTTTACTTAAATCAGTCGCAGGCCATTTGCTGGTTACCGTTTTGCGTTTTGTGTAAAAATTAATACTTTCTTCACCATGCATGTTGGTATCCCCAAAAGAGGAATTTTTCCAACCACCAAAAGGATGATTCGCAATGGGAACGGGAATAGGAATATTAACACCGACCATCCCTACTTGGACTCGCTGAGTGTATTCCCGCGCACTGTAACCATCACGCGTAAAAATAGCGGTGCCGTTACCGTATTGATGGCGATTCACTAAATTTAATGCTTCATCAAAATGGTTAACGCGCAGGACGACTAGCACCGGACCAAAAATCTCGTTTTGATAGATCGACATGGACTCAGTGACCTCATCAAATAATGTTGGACCCACAAAATAACCTTGAGGGTATTTTGCATGTTTAAAGGAGCGGCCATCCACCAATAATTTTGCGCCTTCGGCCTCTCCTTTATCGATTGCCGCCAGCACGCGTTCTCGATGTGGTCGGCTAATTAAAGGACCCATATCGCTGCTTGGTACATCCCCAGCATCAACTCGAATCGCTTTGACTAGAGGGATTAATTTTTCTAAGAGCTTATCAGCGGTCTCGTCACCCACTGCAACCACAGCGGAAATGGCCATGCAGCGTTCACCTGCTGAACCAAAAGCGGCTCCAACGATGGCATTGGCGGCTTGATCTAAATCCGCATCAGGCATGACAACACAATGATTTTTAGCCCCCCCAAAGGTGTGGGCTCGTTTTCCATGCGCTGTGGCAGTGGTGTAAATTGCTTTCGCAACCGGGGTTGATGCTACAGCAGTAAAAGCGCTGATATCGGGATGAGCTAATAAATATTCCACGCATGCCTTATCCCCTTGCACGCAATTCGCAACCCCAGGAGGTAATCCTGCATCAGCCAATAATTCAAGCAAGCGTACAGGTGCTGAAGGATCTTGTTCAGAAGGTTTTAAAATAAAGGTATTGCCGCAAGCCACAGCGGGAATAATCATCCACACAGGCACCATGACTGGAAAGTTAAAAGGGGATACACCGGCGCATACTCCTAAAGGCTGACGGATAGTATGGCAATCAATATGAGTAGTCACATCAGCAGAAAAGGTTCCTTGCAGTTGATTAACGAGCCCGCAATGAAATTCAACCACTTCGATTGCACGTGCGACAGAGCCTTTGGCATCTTCCAGCGTTTTACCGTGCTCTTTAGTGACCAGTTGCGCCAGATCAGATTGGTATTTTTCCAAAAGCGCTCTAAAGCGAAATAAAATACGAGCTCGCTTAATGGGCGCTGTTTCTGCCCAGGAAGGGAAGGCCGCTTTAGCGGTTGCAACGGCTTTATCACAAGTGGCTTTATCGGCAAAAAACACTTGTCCGATTGCTTCGCCAAGTGCTGGATTGTATATCGTATGAGGATTTGCAGTGGTTGTGGTTAGTTTTTCACCGCCAATGTAATGTGGAACTACATAACCCATTCTCTACTCCTGTCCCTAATTAATTGTTAGTCTAGAAAGGCGATAATTGTGGCTTCGTATTGCCTTTTATCTTCTCCTATCTGAGAGCCGCGCGTTTCAATGACTTCAAAATGGCTATGTTCGCCTGCTTTTTGTAAAGCGTTTTGAATTGCTTGGTCAATGCCAACCTCGGAGTATCCGATAAAATCTCCCTTTTTTGTTGTTGCCATCCTTATACCATCCATAGAGACTTGAGAATTATTAGTGTAGCACGAGGTTCTTAAAAATGGATTAATATCAAATGGAATTGTTTCAAAAGATTTATTGAATAATAAATGAGTCTATGACGATGATGAGTCCGTCGTTATATTGCTCGAGATAAGTCCAATACATTTTCTAACCCGTAATAAAGCTTATTGAGTGTTAATACTCGCTGGCAGGCAAGAACAATCCCGGGCATAAATGAAGCGCGATCAATGCTGTTATGGGTAATGGTCAGCGTTTCGCCATGAGCGCCAAAAATAACTTGTTGGTTAGCTACAACACCAGGTAGGCGAAGCGAATGAATGGGAATGCCATGATGGGTACCTCCTCTGGCTCCCTGCACAAGCTCATGTAAAGCGAGCTCATTTTTTTTGGATGTCCTTGCCTTTGCAATCATCTCTGCTGTTTTCATAGCAGTGCCTGAAGGGGCATCTAATTTTTGTTGATGATGAATTTCAATGATTTCCACTTCGGGTAAAAGGCGTGCCGCTTCAGCAGCAAAACTCATCATTAATACTGCACTGATCGAAAAATTGGGTGCAATAATTCCCCCTAATTTCTTTTCAGCGCATTTATCTTTAAGGATTTGAATTTGTTCATCAATCAGACCACTGGTTCCTATGACAGGATGTGCACCACTTTCGATGATCACTAAGCTATTGTCAAAAACGCAGTCTGCACGAGTAAGGTCGATTACAATTTCAGCGTTCGTCTCGATGATGGACCGACGTAAATCGTCTTGTCGACCTAAACTTCCCACGAGTGCAAAATCGGGATGATTTTGAATTGTCTGACAAGCAAGCACTCCCATCTTACCTTTCGCCCCATTGACTATTACTCGCGTTGGCATGTTATCTCCAAATTGATGGCCCAGTAACACCTTAGGGCTATTTACCTTTCTACTCGTTTAGCCCGATATTTTAGACTTTTCTGAGCGCCGATGCTCGAAATCAAGCCCATTTTGATTGAAGTAAGCAAAATGAAAATAGACCTATTCTGCTTCTTTTGTAATTTCTGTCGTGGTCTCTTCTGATTCGGCTTCTTTTTGTGCTTCCGCCTCAGCCTTAGCTTTTGCTTTTTCCTGAGCACGAGCTTCTTTTTTAGTCTGTTTAATTTTTCTTTGTTCGGCTAATTCGATTTTACGAGCCTCACGAACAGTACGCCATGCCCAAATGGTTGCTGGAAGCCAACCAATAACCGACGCTTGCAAAATCAAAGCGACCAATGCGCCCCCGGGATTATCTTCTATTAATAAAGCAAGCCACGGGAAAAAGATTGCCAGAAAGCCCATGAAAAAACTCTTGATCATCTGCTACTTACCTCTCAGATTAACCTAAATAAAGTATACACTGATTAATTTTAAATTGGCGAACCTTAAAAAAGACTTAACTTTTTCTTTGCTAATAAAGGGCTATTATGACGCGCAATCACGAGGGGTTAAGGGCTTGCAAATTAAGGACAAACGCTGTACATTGTATGCGCATTTCAAATGGAAATTTTTTCCAATATAGCAATCTACATCCCCGCCCATTCCTAAATAATCCTTTAAGCGGTGTTGTCTTTGCTATAGACATTTGATAGAGGGTTAGCTAATTAAGGGTAGTAGAAGAATGAGAAGACAAGAGCTTCATCCGCGAACAGCTGTAATTAATAAAGCGCAAAAAAATAAATCTAAAAAAGCTCGTAATGAAGCTTTATCCTGGCTTGCAGCCACTTTTCCACAAGTGTTCGATAATAGTTTGCGAATTCGACCACTCAAAACAGGCATTATGAATGATATCTTAGCTTACGCTGATAAAGCGCAAGAAGCAGGCATATCCAAGAGTAAGCTTCGGGAGGCAGTGGTGCTATTTACTCGCCGCATTGATTATTTAACTTGCCTCAAGGCGCGTGAAATGCGAGTGGATTTAGAAGGGAACCCTGTGAATCCAGTCACTGAAGAAGAAGCCGAAAGAGCAGCGAGTAAAATTAAAAAAAGGGTCGAGAAGAGTGCGCGCAATGCACGCAAAAGCCTGCTCAGTAAATCGCCAAATCAATCTATCAGGCTAAGCCACTCAAGTTCTCCAATCAATCAAGAGACGATTCCTCCCTATCCCGAACGCGCTCCTGCTTACAGCATGCAAAATGCGGCTGCGCAAACACAACGTCCTGCGCCAGTGATTGTAAAACATAAGAGTGCTCGGCAATTTGATCCTAACGCAGTTGCACGGTTGAAAGAGAAATTAGGTTTATCGCGCAAGACTGAGGTTGAAAAGGAAAACATGGAGTAGAAGGTCAATTGAATCCTTTCCAGCCTCCCAGGGAGGAAGGGCTCATGCTCTACTTCCGCGGCGAAAATCCGCGGACGTAGAAATAAGAAGAAGGGATTTACATGAACTGTCTTTGCGGGAATGGCAAGTTCTTTAAGCGCCGGCAAATAACTTTGTGATGCGCTCTGGCAGAGGAATAGAGCAATTCTTTCGATAATCGACCCAGACTATTTTACTGGTTCCTTGAGTCATCAATTCCTCACCTTGATAAATGTCATGATCAATGACGATGCTTGAACGGCCAGGGCTATGCAAGCTGCTGTTTAGGGTGAGTGTCGCTGGATAGACAATGGGTTTTAAGAAAGTGCAGGCGACATGGATAACAACAGGTCCTGTTTCTTGCTTCATATCTAATTGGATATTCTCTAACCATTCGATGCGTGCTTGTTGAAAATAATCGAAGTAGCGCCCATTGTTAACATGCCCTAAGGCATCCATGTCGCCCCATTCGATAGAAAAGACTTTTTGATGAATAACTATTTTTTGATTTGTCATGATAAATCCATGGGGTCGATGTCCACATTCCAGCGAACCATATTGCTTAATTTATTCATTGTTAACCAGGCTCGAAGCTTCGTCAATGCATGATGCAGTATTTTACGTGAGGACGATTTGATAAGTAACTGCATGCGATGTTGTTTAGCCTTACGTGCTAAAGGGGCGGGTGCTGGGCCAAGAACTCTGATGCCTGCTGCCTCTAACTGTTCTTTTGTGGTGTGTAAAAACTGGAGTACTTTGGAAGGGGCTTTATCTTGAGCGCGAATAACCGCTAGGTAATGGTAGGGAGGCAATTCAGCGTGTTGGCGCATAGCGAGTAGTGCTTTAGCAAAAGCATCATAGCCTTGCTGAACAAGCAAGTTAAGCAATGGATGTTGGGGAATATGGGTTTGAATAACTACTTGCCCGGCGTATTGAGCACGGCCAGCTCGGCCTGAAACTTGAGTGACAAGTTGCCCTAGCCGCTCTAAGGCACGAAAATCTTGATTATAAAAACCAGCATCAGTATCAAGAACGACTACTAAAGTTAGCCGTGGGAAATGATGACCTTTGGCTAGCATTTGCGTACCCACAATCAATTGGGCCTCACCCTTATTGATCCGTTCAAGTTGGGTGTTTAATTCATTTTTTTTCCTTACTTCATCACGATCAATGCGTAAGAGATTGGTATGGGGAAACTGTGTTTGCAGAAACTCGTGGATTCGTTGTGTTCCTGCACCGATAGGCAGCAATTCGGAACTGTTACATGCGCTGCAATGAGTGGGTATTTTTTTTGTCACCCCGCAGTGATGACAAATGAGCCGGCCTAATTGGCGATGCAAGGTAAGATGGCTGTCGCAGGCATGGCAATCGGCCATCCAGCCACATTGGTGGCAAAGCAACACAGGAGCAAAACCTCGTCGATTAATGAAGACAAGCACTTGATTCCCTTGGCTTAAATGTTCACTAATCAGAGTTAAACTACCAGGTGCCAGTCCCTGTTGCAGTGGGGTATTGCGAATATCGAGAAGTTGAAAGCGAAGGGGCGAGGTGGCAAGTGCCCTTTGATTAAGGCGTAAGAGAGTGTATTTGTTTAATACACAATTATATAAACTTTCGAGACTAGGTGTCGCTGAGCCTAAAATAATCGGAATGTTAGTTGAATAAGCCCGCATTAATGCGGTATCCCGTGCAGAATAACGCACACCCTCCATTTGTTTTAACGAGGCATCATGTTCTTCATCAATAATGATTAAACCCAATGATGGCATCGGTGTGAACACAGCAGTGCGTGTACCAATGACTAATTGAATGATGTTATCCTGAGCTAGCTGCCATGCGACTTGTCTTTCTGTTTCATTGAGATTGGAGTGAATGACCGCCATTGGCTGGTCAAAACGCGCACTAAACCGTGCCAGCAATTGCGGAGTAAGACCGATTTCAGGGACTAAAACCAGTACTTGCTGACCCTGCTCTAAGACTTTAGCAATCAGCTGCAAATACACTTCGGTTTTGCCACTGCCTGTGACTCCTTGCAACAAGAAGCAGTGATAGCGGTTTAAATGCTCAGTGAGCTTATTTAAGGCAGCAGTTTGCTCCTCATTCAACAGGAGTGGGTGATCAGTGATTGGGTTAGGTGGAGTGGGAAGCGCGAATTTTTGTGTCACGGAAATCAGGTGGAGTGCTAAAAGCGCATCGATTTGGGTTTGAGTAAATCCCTCTTTTAGTAATACCGATTTGCCCACCGGATCTTTCTGTTGGCTTAAAAAATCAACAAGAGCACGCTGCTTTCGGGCTTTTGCCGATAAACAGGACTGCGCTGAATCACCTGGAACAATGAGCTGATAATAATCGCAAGTAGGTAATTCTTTATTTTTGCCTAGACGATATTTTTTCGGCAAAGCAAGTGGAATCACTTCCGATAAGGGCGACTGATAATAGCTACTGACCCATTGACACAAGTGAAGTAAATCGTCATTTAATAAAGGGTCTTCATCAATAACAGAAGTAATTGATTTAAGTCCGCTCGTTTCTTTTTCCAAAGTGTTAGAACCAATCACTAAACCTAAGCGAGTCGTGTTGCGAAAAGGCACCCATACCCGCGAACCAATGCATGGTTGCCGATCATCAGCCAGATAATCAAAATAATCGCGATTGGTGTGCGGAATACAAATTTGATAGCACGTTTTCAACTGCGTTGCCATTCGTGGCTTGCCGATTGACCTGGGGCGGAAAAGACTTTAACAACCACTTTTTCAATACGGTGACGCTCGAGTTCCGTTTTATTCTTAATTAATTCATTCACAAACCAGCGTGATAATTCTTCAACTGTGATGTTTGTTAGGGGCATTAATGTCACGTCTTCTTTTAAAAAGGGTATTTTTTTATGGTTAAAAGTAAAATAGTAATACGCTTCATCTTCTGCGAATTCTAGGAAAGGTGAAAATTGCGGCATTAAGAAAGTTTGATTTAACGATCGGCACAGGTTATGGATACGCTCTTTATAATAACGATAGTCAAACGTCATCCCATTTTCTTCTACCCAGGTCGTTAATGCTAAATAAACAGCATACATATGGCCGTGCAAAGGTTCTCGCTCAGTGGCTGAAAAAATCGTGGTATGGCCCGCTGAAAATTTCATCGACTCTTTTTGTAATTCCACGGTAGTTAAATATTTTTTCATCATAAACTCGCTCGTTTATCGTGCAGTTGAAAACCCGTTAACGAAGTTTGCATGTTTTTGGTTAAGGCAATGACTTTAAACAGCTCGCCCATTTCACTGGGCTGAATAAGCTGTTTGACTGCCTGGTGAATCTTTAATCGTTCCCGTTCACTGTTGACCTGTTCTAGTAAGCTTAACAAACCGTTCGCCAGCAAAAAAGAGGCTTGATTACAGTAGCCTGCAACATGGAATCCAGCGTCCTGGGCGGCTTCGGCAACATGGGTAAAATCAACATGGGCCGTGATATCCTGCTCACCCACATGAATAAGGGGATTCGTGTGCGCGTGGTGGCGGTAATGGCACATTAACGTGCCAGTATTGCGATCAGGATGATAATATTCATGCCGTGGGAATCCATAATCAATGAGAAGGGCTACCCCCTCATTTAATGAGTGGTAGCATTGTTGAATCCAATCATCAATGAACAAATTAACTTCAGAAAGATAAGGTACTTGCTCTTTAGGTAGAATTTGTGTGACATAAGCGAGCAAACGCGGGTTAGTGCAGGGCTTAAATACTTCGATCAATTCACCCTGGGAATTAAGGCTGACAAAACTTTCTTGGATGCCTTCTGCGGTGTGTAAAAAGCGGTGCACAGGCATGGCATCAAGCACTTCGTTCGCAATAATAACTCCATTGAAAGCCCGTTCAGGCCAGCGGTCGAGCCATTTTATCCGTGTAAAAAGATGGGGGATTGTTTGTTGGATGAGCTCGGATTGCCGTTGACGTAAATTTGGACTGACCTCAAGGATATAATAAATTTCAGGCAAGCAATTTAACCCTTCGAGTGTGGTCAAAAGATCAACGCATAACCGTCCGGAACCTGCACCAAATTCAAATAATGCAGGTGAGCTTAAGCCTTCGAGCACCTCTTTGCATTGTCGAGCAAGCGTTTGCCCAAACAGAGGAGTTAACTCAGGTGCGGTTACGAAGTCTCCATGAGTACCAAATTTTTGCAATCCCGCACTATAATAGCCAAAATACGGTGCATAAAGGGCTTGCTGCATAAATTCCACAAAAGGGATATCCCCTTGCTGTTCTATTTGAGTGCGAATTAATGTTAGTAAACTCATCATTGCCTTAAATCCCTAGAAAAAGTAGATAGGCATCCTCGACTGTCGTGGTCTTTTCTAGGTAAAAATTGATAAAATGGGGAACATACCTTGAATCCATTCAACACACAAGCGCTAAAAGTGGCATTAATCACGGGTGCGGCCAGACGCATTGGTGCTGCTATCGCAAAACACCTCCATCAAGCAGGTTATAAAGTCATTATACATTGCCGCAGTGCCTTAGTTGAAGCACAACAGTTAGCCGAGCACTTAAATCAACAACGTCCGAATTCGGCTTTCGTGTTGCAAGCTGATCTTTGTGAGCAACATGCGGTGAAAGAATTGCTTTCTTCAGCTATCGCTTGGGCGGGACGTTTGGATTTGCTCGTCAATAATGCTTCTATTTTTAGGCGTACTGGCCTGACGGAATTCGATGACAATGCGTGGGATGATTTATTTGATAGCAACGTGAAAGCCCCTTTTTTATTAAGCCTTGCGGCTCGCCCTTTCCTTACCAAACAGCAAGGAGCAATCATTAATCTCACGGACATTCATGCCGAGAGGCCTCTAAAAGATTATGCGATTTACTGTCAAACCAAAGCAGCACTTGTCATGCAAACCAAAGCGTTGGCACGCGAATTTGCACCGCAGGTACGCGTTAATGGGATTGCACCAGGCGCAATCGTATGGCCTGAAGAAGACAATGCGCTTTCTTTTGAACTACAGCATGAAATTGTGGGCAAAACCCTTTTAAAACGCCATGGCGATCCCCTTTTTATCGCTCAGGCAGTATTAGCATTGGCAGAAAATCCTTTTATCACTGGCCAAATTTTGAATGTGGATGGAGGGCGGAGTATTGGGTAAGACGTGCCTTATACGAAGTCTTGCCATTGAATTTTATTTTTAATAAAATTCACGCCAGTCCAATGAGGGAAAATCAGGAAGTAGTAAATGGAAGTTTTTCACTTGTATCTTAAGGCTCATTTCCCCGCAGCTTACTCTTCAAATTGCTCTCTTTTATCGAAATTACGCATGTTTTCTACTTTGGTCAGCAGCACATAGAAATTATTTGGGAGAAATAGTGATGCCTAGACACGAACAGTTAGTAGCCCAGCTTTTTAATGATATTGGTTTTCCCCAAACTCCAAGTGCGCGAGTAAAATTTTCAATGGCTGTAGCAAGCATTATTTTAGCAGACAGGGTAAACAATCCCCCTTCTAAAGAGGAACATAATTGTATCGTATTCAACAATCTCCCTGAGCCTGCTGATAGATACATATGGACTGCATTAGTTTATTTTGGAAAAAATTCTTCCGTATCATTCGATCACACGGCTATTGTAATGCACCCATGGCCAAAATTTAAGGAGGAGGATGAGCTAGGTTATTTTTCTACTTTTTCAAGAAATTCACTCTTTGAAACAGAGTTTAAAAAATATTTAACCAAAGAGATGTTAATCATTTCTGATAATCCTCAGGTATTTTCTGACATCTCAAATAAAACTTACAAAACGGTTGAGCAACAAATAGAAGCTAAGAAACGGCAAAGAAGAGAAGTAGAAGCTAGAGGGCAGGAAGAAGCTAGAGGGCAGGAAGAAGCTAGAGGGCAGGAAGAAGCTAGAGGGCAGGAAGAAGCTAGAAGACAGGAAGAAGCTAGAAGACAGGAAGAAGCTAGAAGACAAGAAGAAGCTAGAAGACAAGAAGAAGCTAGAAGGCAGGAAGAAGCTAGAAGACAGGAAGAAGCTAGAAGGCAGGAAGAAGCTAGAAGACAGGAAGAAGCTAGAAGACAGGAAGAAGCTAGAAGGCAGGAAGAGGCTAGAAGGCAAGAAGAGGCTAGAAGGCAGGAAGAGGCTAGAAGGCAGGAAGAGGCTAGAAGACAAGAACAAGAAGAGGCCAAAAAACAGGAAAGAGCTAGAAAGCGAGAGGAAGTTGAAAGGTTATTAGAAGAAGCTAAAAGGTGGAAGGAGGGTGAAAGCCTGACAGATTTTCTCAAAAGAGGGGAAGAGGCTAGAAAGCTTGAAAAAGCTATAAAGCGCGAAGAAGCTGAAAATTTGGAAGTAGTTGAAAAATCCGAAGAAACAAAACAATTGAGAGTAGGTGAATCATGGGACGATTATCATGAGAGACAAAGACAGGAAGAAGCTAGAAGACGCGCAGAAGCAAAAAAATTGGAGGAAGCTAAAAAGTTAGAAAAAGCTAGAAAACTTGAGACTAAAGCGCTGAGAGAGGTAGGGATTCCAGATGAAATTCTCGTTGATCTCCGGCGAGAAAAAATTAAAAAACGAAGTGAAAAATACAAGGAAAAAGGTAATCATTTAGAACACACGGCAGACATTAAACTGAGAGATGAGCAGAGTGGCGAAGCAAATAGGCGAGCATGGCAGGAAATCATTCAGCAATATGAACAAACTAAGAGAAAAAGTGAAAAAAAACAAGAAGAAGCAAAAAAAGCGTCTAACAAACCCCAAAATGAAGTTTTTTTGGGATTTTTTAAAAACCATGAATATACTCCCAGTATTCTAAATGTTGCAAATTCCCTCCAAAATGGCGCTTATATTGATTATCAAGATGGAGAAGGAAATACCGCTTTAATTTATGCCCTGTCTCGACAATACGATGCAATTGCTGAATACCTATTAAACCAAGGGGCTAATCCTTTGTTGCAAAATAAAAAAGGTCTAAAAGCAATTGATATGGCTGTAAAAAACTCAGCGATTTATGATCTGATCTTGGCGAAGGAAAAAGAAGAGAAACAAATTGATGATTATTCCAAAGGAATACTTAAGCGTCCGAATCCAACCAATGAATCGTCAATATATGATACGAGGATAGAAGCTGAGAAACGCGAAGTCTATAAGAAAATGGAATTAGACCATTTAAATAAAGAGCTAATTGAAGAAGTCAAAAAATATGATGCGTCTACATCGAAGATTAAAGAGTTGTTATGGGAGGGGGCTGAAATTGACTATCCGTGCCCTGAAGATGGTAGTACTGCTTTAATGTTCGCAACGGAGTTACAAAACGAGCGTATTGTTGATTGTTTGTTAAAACAAGGGGCCAATCCTTTAGTGACTAATTTCTGGGGTGAAATAGCAAGCGATTTAATTCCTTCTAACTCATCAATTTACGCGCGACTTAAGAAAAGAGAAAAAGAATGCAGGTTTGAATTTCTTCCTAAAAAAGACAAATACAGTCTTTTATTACAAGAGTATATTTGTGAACCTATAGTAAAAATGCAGAAAATTGATGAATTCCTTGCCTTAGGCGCTGATGTTAATTATCAGAGGCTAGACGGCTCTACGGCCTTAATTATTGCTGCAGATGATCAAAACGAACGGGTCGTTGAATACCTATTAAGAAACGGAGCAAATCCATTTCTAAAAAATAAATACGGTAAAACTGCTAGAGATTTAGTTAGCCGATATTCTAGTATTTTCCAGCTTATTAAAGGATATGAGTTGTTATTTGCTACAGCAGCAGGTGATTTGGAAACCGTTGAGAGGTTATTAACCAGCGATAAATCTTTAATCGACTTTCAAGGTAAGGAGGGTTACACACCGCTCCTCGTCGCAGTTGAACAAAATATAAAAGAGCTTGTCCAATATTTTTTAGAATATGGAGCAGATCGCACTGTAATCCGAGATGACGGTCTTGGTGCTCTGGAGCTTGCTAGTGATCCTGAAATCAAAATGCTACTTAAAGGTGAAGTTAAGCAAGAAGCAGCGATTAGTTCCTCTGCTGACTCCCGTACCCATCGGAGCTATTTTTTTAGTAATCCAGACGGAGAAGCAGCTCCGACAGATAAGCCACCGACTATCGGTTTGCAGCATGATGGCGAATTAAGATGAAATACAATAGGGAAAATCACAAATTAATCGAAATAGTTACTGGGATATATCCTCAAGTTCGCCCTTTAAAAAAAATTCTTCTTGAAGGGGCAGATATAAATTACCAAGATAGTGCAGCGGGTTATACTCCATTGATGTTTTTAGTTGTCAATCACCATGACCGAATTGCAGAATATTTATTGTATCAAGGAGCGAATCCTTTAATAAAAAATTACGAGAGTAAATTAGCAAGTGAATTAATTTCTCCAATCGATACTGTCTTCCCTATGCTCAAAGACTTTGAGTTGTTATTTGCAGTGTTGGATAACGAATTTTCTGCTGCAGAAAATGCTCTTGCTGGGGGCGCACTAATTAATTGTCGTAATAGGCGGAGTTACACCCCATTGATGATTGCTGTTGAACAAAATCAGGAGGAAATGGTCGAATTTTTACTACTACAAGGTGCCACTCCCTCCCTCACTTTAGCCAATGGGCAATATCTGACGGATTTAACCTGTAATCCCCTTATTCTTGACTTGTTGGAAGAGGCCAAACATTGGGGTGAGGAAATGCAAGTTAACATTAAAAAGCCAACGAACCGCTTTTTTACAGCTCAAAGGGATAAATAAATTTAATGAGAAAACATTTTATGGCCAATCTACTCTCCTCTGCTACCAAAGAGTTATACACCGAAATTTGTAATGATTTTCCAGATATTGCAAAAGTTGAGCAATACATCGCAGCAGGAGCTGATCTAAATTATCAAGCAGAGGAGGACGGTTATACGCCTTTAATGCTTGCTGTTGATAAAGATGACGAGACCTTAGTCAAATATTTACTGGAAGCAGGCGCTAATCCTTTAGTCAAAAATTACCATCAAGAAATAGCCAGTCAATTGGCTTTACGCCATTCCCCCATCTATCAGTTACTTAAAAATTACGAACTTGTATTTTTAGCAGCAGATGACGATGTTGTAAGCGTTAAATCAGTACTCGCTGAGGGCGCGAATATTAATTTTCAAGGGCAGGAAGGGTATTGTGCTTTACTGATTGCCGCTGAACAGAATTGTTTAGAGCTGTTCCAATTGCTACTTTGTCATAGAGCTGATTTATCCCTTAAGCGGGACGATGGTATGGGGATATTTGAATTGGCAGGGAATGCTAGAATTTTAGGGGCTATAAGATCACTCATCACTGAGCACACGGGAGCAATCGATAAACAGAACAGTAGAGAATAAGAAATGGTGATGGATAACAATCTAGAATCAAAAGCTTTGTTCGAGGAAATCCGCAAAGCAGAACCTAACCTCCTCAAAATAGAAGCTCACTCAATAAAAGGAGCAAATATTAACGACCAGTCGCAAGAAAATGGCTATACCCCTTTAATGCTTGCGGTAAAAAAACAAGAGATTCCGCTGATAACCTTTTTACTTCAACAGGGTGCGGATCCTTTTTTGAAAAATGATTTGGACCAAACAGCCAGTGATTTGGCGGAAGAAAATCCCCCAATTTATAAACTCATCAAAAATTATGAGCTTTTATTGGCTACGCAACGGGAAGACAGTGAGAAAGTAAAAGATGCTTTGGCAAAAGGGGCTGAGATCAATTTTCAGGGTAAAGGCGGCTATACGGCCATTATGATCGCGGTTAAAAACAATAGCCTTCAAATGGTGGAATTGCTTATTACTTATAAACCGAATTTTTATCGAAAAACGGATGAAGGAGATACTGTTTATAGTTTGGCAAGGAATGATTTAATTTACCACACGTTAGATGTTGGTAAGCCACTGACCCCGCAGGAAAAAGAAGATTTTTTTAAAGCAATCAACGCACCGCGTGATGACGATGAGGAGCGCTATGAACGCGGCCGATTAAAAATGCTCGAAGAAAGGAAAAAGCATCCTTTTAGCTTAGATCAGTTACAGTTCCAACGTTTTGACCCCCCTGCCACTGAAGAGGAGATAGACGCCTTACAAGATTATATTGGTCACCCTTTACCGAAATTATATAAAGAAATTTGCCGTCGTTTTAATGGTGGACAGCCGAAAATTAATTATTTTAATGACATAGACGGCGATGTAGACCAAATTGGTTATTTTGAGCAAGTTACCAAAAAAGGAGAAGAAGGTTATACCATTTGGGATGTAATGAAAAATTTTAGTGCTGCGTTAAAAAAAGATGAATTACCGTTTGCTAGCGATAGCTTAACGCAAAGTATTTTTTACCTCAAATGGGTGGGTGAAAACGTACAAGTTTGGCGCCTTTTCTATGGTGCATTAGCCTATGCAGTAGATCCCTATGATGACGATGATGATGAAGACGATGACAATTACAAGCCTAAATATGTGCATGTATTAATCAATGAATCCTTTGAGGCTTTTCTGGAGACTTTATATGCAGTCGAAGAATGATGTACCCACACAAGGTAATAGAGTACTAATAAAAAACCTAGTGTTGGAGTCTCCTTCTGGCAATTTGACAAGGGGAAGAGCAAGCTCTGGCAAATCTCGTCAAAATTTGCGTGATATTGAGCATAATCGTAGAGTTGTGAACTCCAAAATGGAAATATTGGATTGAGGAAATGCAATTTAGCTTAAAAAGCAAACAAATCGCTTTGCGACAATTCAAAATGATAAATAATTTAATGAGGAAAAGATTTTATGGCCAATCTACCCTTCTCTGCTAGCAAAGAGTTATACACCGAAATTTGTAAGGATTCTCCAGACATTGAAAAAATTAACCAATCCATCGCAAAAGGGGCTGATCTAAATTATCAATCAGAGAAGGACGGCTATACCCCTTTAATGCTTGCGGTGAAAAAACAAGATATTCCACTGATAACCTTTTTACTTCAACAGGGTGCGGATCCTTTTTTGAAAAATGATTTGGACCAAACAGCCAGTGATTTGGCGGAAGAAAATCCCCCAATTTATAAACTCATCAAAAATTATGAGCTTTTATTGGCTACGCAACGGGAAGACAGTGAGAAAGTAAAAGATGCTTTGGCAAAAGGGGCTGAGATCAATTTTCAGGGTAAAGGCGGCTATACGGCCATTATGATCGCGGTTAAAAACAATAGCCTTCAAATGGTGGAATTGCTTATTACTTATAAACCGAATTTTTATCGAAAAACGGATGAAGGAGATACTGTTTATAGTTTGGCAAGGAATGATTTAATTTACCACACGTTAGATGTTGGTAAGCCACTGACCCCGCAGGAAAAAGAAGATTTTTTTAAAGCAATCAACGCACCGCGTGATGACGATGAGGAGCGCTATGAACGCGGCCGATTAAAAATGCTCGAAGAAAGGAAAAAGCATCCTTTTAGCTTAGATCAGTTACAGTTCC